>NZ_CAKKMW010000023.1:0-1069 GCF_918698255.1 Pedobacter sp. Bi27 | reverse complement strand
TGTAAAGGTTTAGTAATTCGGTAATGAACTAGTTTATTTTTTGTTATTTATATTGACCATTTCCACAGGCTTTTTACCATTAATTCCTTGGTGTGGTCTTTCCCAGTTATAATATACAATATACTTTAAAAGTTCGTCCTGCAATTCCTCTAGGCTATCAAAGTCTGTATCTTCAATGAGATCCTCTTTTAAGGTTCTCCAGAAGCGTTCAACCTTTCCGTTTGTCTGTGGCCGATATGCCTTGGTGTAACGTCGTTTGATCCCGGTTTCCATCAGCATCCTCTCAAAGGGATGGTTCTTTTTGTTCTGACTGATTGAGGGACCGAACTCTGGCCCGTTGTCAGCAATCATCTCCTCAAAGAGTATCCCAAATTCCTGTTTGAGCATCTGCATGCAGCGCATACCAGCGAACATGGTGGTAAGAGCGGTAATGTCTTCCATTACCTCTGCCCAGGCCAAACGTGAATAATCATCGAGGACACACAGCAGATAAAGCTTTCTATTTTGTCCCCTGATTACACTTTTACTAAGATGGTGGCAATCAATATGTCCCAACTGGCCCATATACTCCTTTATGATCTTTCGTTTAACTTCTTTTTCGGCCGACCTCAAATGGTTCTGACCGTGACGCTTGAGGATATTGTATACCCCAGATGCCGATGGCGTAAATTTATCTGATTTTTGTTGAAGCTGACTGGCTATTTCAAATTTATTACAGCCAAGTTTACGAAGATCAAGCACTTTTTGTTCATCCTGTAGGTCGGGACGTCTTGTACGGTACTTAGGACCACGCTTCGCTGGGAGCAGGTCCAGTTCATTGCCCGATTGCTTGAACCTGTTGTAATACTTCAAAAAACTTCGCGCATCAGTATCATGCGCAGAGTAGAAGTCTTTTACAAGTTTAAAATTGGCGTGCAGACCAGCTTTTACCTGTTCATATTCTGTGATCAGGAAACGGTATTTGTTCAGGTAATTACGCTTTAAGGTAAGATCATTCGTGTTTATTCGCATAAATCAATCATTAGCTAATACAAAGCTAATTCTGTTACCGAATTACTAAACCCTTACA
>NZ_CAKKMW010000022.1:0-1111 GCF_918698255.1 Pedobacter sp. Bi27 | reverse complement strand
GGATCAACTACACTTTCGTGGTGACCAATACAGGCAACGTAACCTTGACAAATGTGACGGTTACCGATGCCAATGCAACCATTTCTGGTGGCCCGATCGCAAGTTTAGCGGTAGGTGCTTCAGACAATAGTACTTTCACCGGTTTCCATACCCTAACACAGGCGGAGATCGATAACGGCGGTGTGTTCAACGTGGCGACCGCTACCGGAAAAGATCCGAAGGACAAACCGGTTACGACCACTTCGGTAGATCCGACACCATTGTCGCCTACCGATCCGAACTATCCGGTTACACCGCCAACACCTGCATGCCCAGGCTGTACGGTTACACCGATTGTACACACAGGCGCAATGACCCTGGCCAAGGACGGTTCTTACAATGACTTCAACACGAACGGTAAGGTAGATGCGGGCGACCGGATCAACTACACTTTCGTGGTGACCAATACAGGCAACGTAACCTTGACAAATGTGACGGTTACCGATGCCAATGCAACCATTTCTGGTGGCCCGATCGCAAGTTTAGCGGTAGGTGCTTCAGACAATAGTACTTTCACCGGTTTCCATACCCTAACACAGGCGGAGATCGATAACGGCGGTGTGTTCAACGTGGCGACCGCTACCGGAAAAGACCCTAAAAATAACAATATCACAACCACTTCGGTAGATCCAACACCATTGTCGCCTACCGATCCGAACTATCCGGTTACGCCGCCAACACCGGCATGCCCAAGCTGTACGGTTACACCGATTGTACACACAGGCGCAATGACCCTGGCGAAAGACGGTTCTTACAATGACTTCAACACGAACGGTAAGGTAGATGCGGGCGACCGGATCAACTACACTTTCGTGGTGACCAATACAGGCAACGTAACCTTGACAAATGTGACGGTTACCGATGCCAATGCAACCATTTCTGGTGGCCCGATCGCAAGTTTAGCGGTAGGTGCTTCAGACAACAGCACTTTCACCGGTTTCCATACCCTAACACAGGCGGAGATCGATAACGGCGGTGTGTTCAACGTGGCGACCGCTACCGGAAAAGACCCTAAAAATAACAATATCACAACCACTTCGGTAGATCCAACACCATTGTCGCCTACCGATCC
>NZ_CAKKMW010000021.1:0-1268 GCF_918698255.1 Pedobacter sp. Bi27 | reverse complement strand
AAATTTGCTCTATTAGCTGTTTAATTATTGTTTTCAGTTTTGATCCCATTACTAACTCAATTAGGCTGTTCCTAACAAATCTGAATGCATTTTGCCAGTTGAAGATATAACCGTATCTTCTTTTATCCATGTTTTTTTCAATCTTGTCCTGTGCGGTAATCCCCAGTAAAGCAACGAGATTCATCATAAAAATATGGGCCTCAAATTCCTGGTTTATGCCTTCTGGCTTACGGCTACCAAACTGCTCGAGTTTCATTTTGGGCTTGAGCTTTTTAAAACCCTCTTCAATCCTCCATCTGAGCGTATAAAGCTGGTTAATATCTGCTAAGCTGATATTCTTAGGCTCAAGTGAGGATATCAATAGTTCGATCTCACCTGTTGTTAGTTTGATTTTCGAAACTCTTACTTTTATGGGTTCGCAATCTTGCCCATGCTCGGCACAGGTCCTTTTTTCCCTTAAACTTGGTTGCCACTCCGTAATAAAATCCTCAGATGGATTATTCATTACCTGTTTGGCAAAGGTAGAATTCGATGAGCTAACCCTGATACAAAAGTCACTTTTCTGTTCGATAAGCCTCTTGAATATATTGAAGTAACCAAATCCCCTGTCTAAGATAAAAATAGCCTTATTGACGGCAAGGTTGTTTAGGCAATCCTTGAAAAGAGTTCTCTCTGAGTTCTTCATCTCGCTTATCCGACTCGCCAATACCGTCTTTGTGTTGATGTCAAAAAGCATAAACAATTGGGCAAGACAACTTTTGGCACCATTTTCATTTTCAGAATAAACGCCAAAGTGTTTTTTTATACCCGGTGATGCAGGCAGCGAGACCGTTGAGCCATCGCCGGCGATCAACTGAAAGCCTTTCCAACGTCTAACATAGTGTCGTTGATGAAAATCCACAAGTATGCTGTTCAGATCCTTAAAAAATGAAATTTCGACCTTATAACGAGCCAGTGAGAAAGCTGCCCCAGTAACTGTTTTGACTTTGAATTTGGGCAATAGAGTTGAAATATTGTACTCAACAGATTCCTTGAATAGATTCAAAATTGAGGTAACTACGATAGGAAAGGTAAGTGAGCGCTTTCTGATGAAAAACTTTGCTTTGGTAATATACTTCTCAGGGGTCGGATTTTTTTGAATAAAATCACATGTTTTTTTTAGGAGAAACGATATGTTTCTCCTTGGAAATATTGCTGGAAATTAAACTCATGTATCTTTTTTGATTGTATATAAATATACTAAAAAAAACTATCTCAAAATCCAAAAA
>NZ_CAKKMW010000020.1:0-2192 GCF_918698255.1 Pedobacter sp. Bi27 | reverse complement strand
GTATCAGGACAAGCCTTTCAGCTTTGGTCTTTATGCTTTAACCTTATACCTTAATTAGAAATATCATGTTGCGTGGCGAGTAGGCGGTGCTACTCCAGAAAGGAGGTATTCCAGCCGCACCTTCCGGTACGGCTACCTTGTTACGACTTAGCCCCAGTTATCGGTTTTACCCTAGGACGCTCCTTGCGGTTACATACTTTAGGTACCCCCAACTTCCATGGCTTGACGGGCGGTGTGTACAAGGCCCGGGAACGTATTCACCGCGTCATTGCTGATACGCGATTACTAGCGAATCCAACTTCATGGGGTCGAGTTGCAGACCCCAATCCGAACTGTGAATGGCTTTGTGAGATTCGCATCATATTGCTATGTAGCTGCCCTCTGTACCATCCATTGTAGCACGTGTGTAGCCCCGGACGTAAGGGCCATGATGACTTGACGTCGTCCCCTCCTTCCTCTCTGTTTGCACAGGCAGTCTGTTTAGAGTCCCCACCTTAACGTGCTGGCAACTAAACATAGGGGTTGCGCTCGTTGCGGGACTTAACCCAACACCTCACGGCACGAGCTGACGACAGCCATGCAGCACCTAGTTTCGTGTGATTGCTCACTCATTTATCTCTAAATGATTCACTAACTTTCAAGCCCGGGTAAGGTTCCTCGCGTATCATCGAATTAAACCACATGCTCCTCCGCTTGTGCGGGCCCCCGTCAATTCCTTTGAGTTTCACTCTTGCGAGCGTACTCCCCAGGTGGAACACTTAACGCTTTCGCTTAGCCGCTGACTGTGTATCGCCAACAGCGAGTGTTCATCGTTTAGGGCGTGGACTACCAGGGTATCTAATCCTGTTTGATCCCCACGCTTTCGTGCCTCAGCGTCAATAAGACCATAGTAAGCTGCCTTCGCAATCGGTGTTCTGAGACATATCTATGCATTTCACCGCTACTTGTCTCATTCCGCCTACCTCTAGTCCATTCAAGCCCATCAGTATCAAGGGCACTGCGATAGTTGAGCTACCGTCTTTCACCCCTGACTTAACAGGCCGCCTACGCACCCTTTAAACCCAATAAATCCGGATAACGCTTGGATCCTCCGTATTACCGCGGCTGCTGGCACGGAGTTAGCCGATCCTTATTCTTCCGGTACATTCAGCTTTCTACACGTAGAAAGGTTTATTCCCGGATAAAAGCAGTTTACAACCCATAGGGCAGTCTTCCTGCACGCGGCATGGCTGGTTCAGAGTTGCCTCCATTGACCAATATTCCTTACTGCTGCCTCCCGTAGGAGTCTGGTCCGTGTCTCAGTACCAGTGTGGGGGGCCATCCTCTCAGATCCCCTAGTCATCGTCGCCTTGGTGGGCCGTTACCCCGCCAACTAGCTAATGACACGCATGCCCATCTCAATCCCATAAATGTTTGATCATTGGATTATGCAATCCTGTGATTTTATGCGGTATTAATCCGGATTTCTCCGGGCTATCCCCCTGATTAAGGTAGGTTGCATACGCGTTACGCACCCGTGCGCCACTTTCGATAAGAGCAAGCCCTTATCTATCGTTCGACTTGCATGTATTAGGCCTGCCGCTAGCGTTCATCCTGAGCCAGGATCAAACTCTCCATTGTAAAATGTGTTGTAAGATGCTGACCAGTTTTAACTATTGTTAAAAATAGTCTTCTTTTTTGTTATGTTGTCTGTTAGACACCACCTTTAAAATAAAGCTACGTAATCATGTACTTTGATCGGTACTCCATTACCTCGCTACGCTACATTGACATCTCTTTTAAGAACTTGTTGACCTGGTAAGCCTCACGGCCGGTCATCTATATATCGTTAAACTTCAGTTCGGAAAAGTCTTGTTCGTCTCTCCGTGTTTCTGTTTATCTCAATCTTGTTTTTGTTATCTTCCCGACATCCGCCGTTCCGATTTTTCCCTTTCCTCTCGGTTGGGAGTGCAAAGGTAAGGATCTTTTTTAAACTTCCAAATAAAATAAATTTTATTTTTTTGTTCTCCTTTTCTTCCTCTTTGCTTTTCAATACGCTGATATTGATCAGCTTTCCGTTCTTCCGATCCGGGCTGCAAAGGTAGCAATCTTTTCCGCTCCCGCAATATTTATTTTAAAATAAATCATGCCCTCCATCTCGCTCTGCCATCTTTTCAATCAAACCCTTCCTCCGAAGCGGGATGCAAAAGTAG
>NZ_CAKKMW010000019.1:0-2982 GCF_918698255.1 Pedobacter sp. Bi27 | reverse complement strand
AAAATCACATGTTTTTTTTAGGAGAAACGATATGTTTCTCCTTGGAAATATTGCTGGAAATTAAACTCATGTATCTTTTTTGATTGTATATAAATATACTAAAAAAAACTATCTCAAAATCCAAAAAACCTTAACTTAATAGCATTGGAGACGCTAAGACCAGAAAAGGGGACTACCACAATTAAAAAAAAATAATACTTTTTCATTTATTGATTCGTTTTTTCTTTGACCCTTGCTTAAACTTGAACTCTTGCAGAAATAACAAAGCCCAACATTTCTGCTAGGCTTTGGGTATATATTGATACGAGCGACACGCTCGCACCAGCGTGGGTGTTCCCTGCAGATAGCCCGAAATCATCAGGGCATTATTCTTCGCCATTAATCGACTCGAAGCCCTCGCCAAAAAGAGGAAACCAGGGTTTAGCCTGGAGTGTAGAAGAAGATGCATTGCTGGCACAACGTTTCAACGATGGCGCTAAGATTACCCAGCTCGCCAAACTACATTCCCGCACCTATGGAGCAATTAAAGCAAGGCTCCTTAAACTAGAACTCCTACAGAAATAACAAAGCCTGGCAAGCTTTTAAACTGCCAGGCTTTGGATATTATATTGATACGAGCGACACGCTCGCACCAGCGTGGGCAGATTACTGATTCATTTTGATTTAGAATAACAAAGCCCAACATTTCTGCTAGGCTTTGCCACAATTTTACTTATTGAAAGATAAGTTAGCTTGTTAAAAATCCATACAGAAAAGCGGAAAACACGGTCATGCCTATTATTGACAAACTATATATTAAAGCATATTTATAGTTGTAATTTTTATATTTATTTACGATATCTTGATATCTGTTTTTATAAAAAATCAATAAATAATTGGCTATAATAAAAGGTAAAACGAACACTATTACAAATCCTAAAAAGTCATTCAAGATATCTCCTGGGAACAACCTGATTTTTGGCATTTCGATTATAAGTATATTAAAAAATTTCAACCATAGGAGTAAAATCCAAAAGTTAAGCGCAAAGATGAAACTCAAATATAAAAGCAATGTTATTTTCCAATCTTTTCGTTTTGGATTATTTCTTTTAAAACTCAAAATTGCATCAGCCCAAATCAAATAAAACAATTTCATATGCTACTACTTAAACCATTTAGTGTGATCAGTTCCATACCATTTACTTGGGCCATAATTTTGTCCTAAACTAAAGGAAACATCCCATAATAATCTAGAAGCCCCATAAAGTGCCGCCGCCTCGCCAACAACAGGTATCCAAGCACTTGCCGCCGCTCCTCCAAAGTACCCTGCTGCGCTTGCTGTTAATCCAGCGGCTCCAACCGCAACATCTGGATAAGTCATGAGGGTTTGTTTACCGTTATAAATTTGATAAACACCATAGCCTACACCTACAGCACCAGATGCAGTAGATAAATTGGTTCCAAACTTCGACAAACTATAAGTTGTAATTTGGGCAACACTGCCTCCACCCCAACCATTCCAATATATTCTTGGGCTAAATCCAGAGCCATTGTATAAACCATTAGTCATCCTAAAACTAGCGTTTGATTTAGACAACAAATCACCACCAGCACCCATAATGCCAATCCCGGTCGCCATTCCATCTATATTTGCTCCATTTGGGTCATAAACGCCTCTATCAAATGACAAGCTGCCTAAACCTAAACCAATCTTAGTTGAACGATATTCTACTTGCATACCGCTAGTAAGCTCAGATGAAGATATTTCTTTATTGTTACCATTTTGGTCTGCCTGGATAAATTTATCATCTTTATTTGTTTGAACAACATAGTCTAGTTTTCCATCTACATCAAAGTGGTAATCATCAAATGGCATCATTCCATCCGGATCTACAAACCTTATCGGGTTGTTGAAACCATAATTATAGGGTGAATGTCTCCGCATCTTCTCTGCCAGTGGATCAATCACATTCCAACGTCCAATTACAGGGTCATAAAACCTAGCGCCGTAATCATACTGCGCTAACTCTTCCTGCAACTCTTTGCCATTGTAAAGATACTTGTTAAGCCCCGCTTTTGCAACCGGTTCTTTTCTTAAACCAAAGGCATAATAATCGTCGCGCTGAAGCACCTCCAATAAATTTGTGTTAGGATTTTTATAGAAAGTAGCCCTCACATTGCCTAAATGATCGCTCAGGTTATATTCGTAGCTGTAACTTCCTGCGCTATTGCGCGCAATCCCCTCTTCTGTCTGGATAAAATCTATATTCCCATTGGTGTACTGGATGCCCCCAACATAATCGGTTGTGATACCACCACTCTGTTTTTTCAGCTTTTCTCCTGCTGCACTGTAGGTATAATTCAGATTCTGGTTCCCGCTTACTGTTTGTGGCAGGTTGAGGAAATTATAACCTAAAGTAATATTCTTTTGACTGTCACTCTTCAGGTTGCCGTTGGCATCATAATCATAATTGCTATTGGTAAAACCGCTGATCGTTTTAAGCCTGTTGCCTTCGTAAACCGTATAACTGTTCGTACCAAAATTATCTCGGGTCAAACTGCTGATATTGCCCATTACATCATAAGCAATGGCCTCGCCCAGGCTGTTGCCTGCTGTAGAATTTGTCAGTCTGTTCAGCATGTCGTAGGCATAGCTGAAAGCATTTGATGCACCGTTGGTATAACTCTGACCGGAAATATTGCCATTGAACTGTGGTAAAGTGCCATCGTTATATTTTAGCTCCATGCTGAACTGATCGGATGTACTGTTCTTCATCCAGCCGCGCTCGTTATAGGCAAAAGTGGTCGCCTGGGTATCGTTATGCAGGTTCTTTTTGCTCAGTTGCCCGATCTCGTTGTATTCCAGGTGGTTCAGTGCCACCTCTCCCTGGCTGTTGATGTTTTCAAAAGTAGCGATTTTACGGCCCATATGGTCGTATTCGTAACGGTTGCCTATTGTTGTTGCCGTTCCGTTTGCGGTATGCGTGCGGGTACTCGCGGTAA
>NZ_CAKKMW010000018.1:0-3305 GCF_918698255.1 Pedobacter sp. Bi27 | reverse complement strand
AGGGCAAAACTTTTTAGGGGAACAGCTGTTTGTAGCTGTCTAGTCTCTTCAGACTTACCGGGTTTTCTCCTCCGCCCGGCCGTTTAAAACTCCGGAAGACCCTGCCAGCTAAACCCGACAGCAGCGGGCATCCCGATTTTCATCGGGATAAAGCGGATAGCGGGAACAAACCTATATAGTAGCACAGAACCTGCTTTGCTAAAAAAGATTAAAAATCCACTCTGCAAATAGCATACTGGCAATACTTTATTTTCTGACAATGGCCAAAAGCTTTTTACCCACAGTTAAAATAAACACTGAGGTTAGTCCAGCTGCTAATCCAAAAGCAAATTCTCTAAGAATCGAAGGTAAAGTATGAAGAACATGGTGTAGAAAGCCAACATTATGTGCAAAAATCCCCCCTGAAACCAAGATCAATGCTACTGTTCCTACAACACTTAATATTTTTATTATAATTGGCAAAGAACGAACCAATAGGTTTCCAATGAATGAAAATACACCTTTTTCGCCAGAGGCCTTCATTAAGCGATATCCAGCATCATCCATTCTAACAATAACAGCTACGATTCCATAAACACCAACTGTAGCCAACAAAGCCACAGCTGACACTGTCATAATTTGTATAAGCAGCTTTTCTTCGAGTACGCTTCCCAAAGCTATAATTACGATTTCTATTGATAAAATAAAATCGGTAATAATAGCTGATTTGATCTTCGCTTTTTCTTCCAACTCCCCCTCTTGGATGACCTCTTTTGCTTCGATATGTGTGGGCTTTGATCGATGAATAAAATATTCAACAATTTTCTCCACCCCTTCATACGCCAGGTACAATCCGCCTAGTACCAAGATCACTTTAATCGCTACCGGAAAAAAGAAATTGAGTAATAGCGCAATTGGAACAATAATAAGCTTATTCACAAATGATCCTTTAGTAATAGCCCATAGTACCGGCAATTCTCTTGAAGAAAGAAAACCAGTTGATTTTTCTGCATTTACGGCTAAATCATCTCCCAAAATCCCCGCGGTCTTTTTGGCCGCTACCTTAGCGGTTACCGCTACATCGTCCATTAAAGCACCAATATCATCCAAAATTGCAAAAAAACCTGAAGCCATATCTAAAATCAATTATGCCGCAAAATATCAAATCCTTTCCAGATTCGAACAATCATATTTAAATCTTTAAGCTATATTAGGCTAAACGGTATTCTATAGACAGGGCTGGTTAAATCTATTAATGTGCCCGGTATCAGAAATATAATCGTAAAAAACATCTTCTTAAATAATTAAATGCAGCGTTAACTTATTTATTAAGCATAATCAGAACCCTTCATTTTGATGATCTGGAGCGCAGTAACGGTAACATGTAGGTTGGGTTCCGTCCTGCTGTACGCTGCAATCCTTTTTGGAAACCCTTGGGATAGACAATCTACCGCTGCCAAAAAGGGATTTCCGCTGCCATCAGGGCTAGTGAACCTGGGGCGGAAGGCGTAAAACTCAGGGGAGATCAGCATAATCTGCGGGGACAGGCCCTTAACCCATCTTAATCCCTTTAATGGCAGAAATAACCGCTGTTACAATCCCCTTTCACCATTAAGGGATCAAGGACATCAAGAAGATATAGGATCAAGCGGAAAAGTTGGGGGGAATTAAATAATTTCTTTCTTTTGTAGTTTACAACAATTACGAATCCCCTTGAATCAAGCCGAACAGACCCTTATCAGTTTTTTATTACCAGGAGGTATCCTGGATTATTTCGAAATACTCAAAGTAGAAAAAGAGTTAAAAGAACTTCAAATTTATCTTGAAGAGAAGAATATAGCCCCTTCAGGCTATCAGATAACGGAGCTCGAATCAAAGGGCTTTCTTCCGGAAGTTGCCATTCAGGATTTTCCTATCCGCGGGCAGAAAGTCGCCCTGCGCATAAAAAGACGTAGGTGGACAGTAAAAAAGACTGGCGATATCATCAGTAGAGATTGGGATTTAGTAAGAAAAGGGGCTCGGATGACTACGGAATTCGGTCTTTTTTTAAAAGGAATATTTGGATAACCATCCCATTAGCTGCTATCATCTAGGACATTATTTCCAGATTGACGGCAAACAGCTCCAGGAACAATATAAAGAGCATATCAGTGATTATAGCAGTTGGGACCAGAAAGGTCATGCGGATGATTGGATGCTTTTTGCAAATAACGTGAGCCCCAGGCTCAGTATTGATGAAACAGCTTTGTCCAATGGTGAACTTTATACTGTTGTGACCAATAAGGAAGCCAAAGGCAGAAAGGGTGCTATTGTGGCCATGATCAAAGGCACAGTGGCCGAAAACATTATATCTGTACTGAAAAAGATTCCGGAAAGACTAAGAAAACGGGTGCGGGAAGTAACCATGGATATGGCTGCGAACATGCAATTGGCCATAAAACGGTGTTTTGTAAACGCACATCGGGTAATTGACCGTTTCCATGTTCAGAAACTCGCTTATGATGCAGTTCAGGAAGTTAGGATAAAGTATCGTTGGAAGGCTATCGATGCAGAAAATGAGGATATTGCAACTGCAAAAAAGAACAAAGCTACTTACCAGCCAGAAGTATTGGCCAATGGAGATACGTTAAAGCAATTGCTGGCACGGAGCAGATATCTTTTGTTTAAACATCCCTCAAAATGGACTTCGAATCAGGAACTTAGAGCAGCGCTACTTTTTCAAAGGTATCCAAAATTAAAGAATGCATATGATATCGCCCAGAAACTGGGGGATATATTCAGGCTATGCAAAAGTAAGGAACAGGCCTTTAAGAGATTGGCAATATGGGTATAATGAGATAGAAGCATGCGGAATTGATTCCTTCAGGACTGTTGCCAGATCAATTCAATCGCATTATCTGTACATCCTTAACTTCTTTATCAACAGATCCACGAATGCCTCCGCAGAATCTTTCAATGCAAAGATCAAAGCTTTTAGAGCAACATCCAGAGGCGTTAGGGATATCAAGTTCTTCTTATTCAGATTATCGAAAATATATGCCTAAAGAATCCCCCAACTTTTCCGCTTGATCCAAGATATATTGGAACAGTGCCTTAACTTGTCTTCACTCCTTAATGTTGGAAAAGTGAACGCTACGGAAGAGAATGCTTATAAACGAAGAAAACCCTTCAACATTTCTGTTAAAGGGTTTCTTTTAAGATTTGGCACCGACCTACTCTCCCACGTGTTACCGCAGTACCATCGGCTCTGGTGGGCTTAACTTCTCTGTTCGGAATGGGAAGAGGTGGACACCACCGATATAGGCACCTAAATTTCTTTATTTGAG
>NZ_CAKKMW010000017.1:0-3863 GCF_918698255.1 Pedobacter sp. Bi27 | reverse complement strand
GATACTTTATACTAAAAAGAGAAAAAAGAAACACCCAGAAGACAACGGAGTGCGGCCTATAAAGGTACAAGCATAACGGATCTCAGCTGAGGTTAGCAAAGGAAAGCGGTAGCGGTAAGATACTATATACTGCATACAGATGCTGCCAAAAGCAAAGTCCCGTAGCTCAGCCTGGTTAGAGCACTACACTGATAATGTAGGGGTCTCCAGTTCAAATCTGGACGGGACTACACATTTGAATCCTTTTGGGGGATTAGCTCAGCTGGCTAGAGCGCCTGCCTTGCACGCAGGAGGTCAACGGTTCGACTCCGTTATTCTCCACATTTGAGCTTTAGCGCTTAAAGACCAAAGCAGAAAGCTTTCAAAAAACAGGAATACCCCCTTATTATCGGGATAGATAATATACATTGACATGATTAAGAAAAGAAGAAAACGCCATGGGGCACATATATAAAGCTATATATGAAACGGTTCGAGACCGCAGTTTTTTACTAACTAGGATAAGCTAAAGGCTTAGGCCGGGGACAATGAAACCCTCCGCCTTTATACCCTCTACCTTGACCTTGGTAAAGTTCTTTGACATATTGGAAGAAGTTAAAAAAGAAGAGCAAACAACAATAGGCGACTGTTGTGTTTGTGCTCACCGACCCAAGAGGCAACTCAAAGGAAGGTATGAGACATCATAACAAGAGCAAAAAAAGCATACCATACGGCGCAAAAGGCGTATGAGTAGAAGAAAGTAATAAAGAGTACACGGGGGATGCCTTGGCTCTCAGAGGCGATGAAGGACGTGATAAGCTGCGATAAGCTTCGGGTATTTGCAAATAGGAATTGATCCGAAGATTTCCGAATGGGGCAACCCGGCATGTTGAAGACATGTCACATATAATGAGCAAACCTGCCGAACTGAAACATCTAAGTAAGCAGAGGAAGAGAAAATAACAATGATTTCCTAAGTAGTGGCGAGCGAAAGGGAAAGAGCCCAAACCAGTCTTGTTACGGCATGACTGGGGTTGTAGGACTGCAACATGGCATCAGCAAACAGAAGTGGAATGGGATGGGAAGCCCAGCGATACACGGTGATAGCCCGGTACACGTATAGAATGCTGGCCTAGCAGTATCCTGAGTACCGCGAGGTCGGAGACGCCTTGTGGGAATCTGCCGGCACCATCCGGTAAGGCTAAATACTCCTGAGAGACCGATAGTGAACCAGTACCGTGAGGGAAAGGTGAAAAGAACCCCGAACAGGGGAGTGAAATAGAACCTGAAACCGTGTACTTACAAGCGGTCGGAGCGTACAAGTTGCGTGACGGCGTGCCTTTTGCATAATGAGCCTACGAGTTACTCCTCTCTGGCAAGGTTAAGTGCTTCAGGCACGGATCCGAAGCGAAAGCGAGTCTGAATAGGGCGTATAGTCAGAGGGGGTAGACGCGAAACCTTGTGATCTACCCATGGACAGGTTGAAGGTGCGGTAACACGTACTGGAGGACCGAACCGATAAACGTTGAAAAGTTTCCGGATGATCTGTGGGTAGGGGTGAAAGGCTAATCAAACTGGGAAATAGCTCGTACTCCCCGAAATGTTTTTAGGAACAGCGTGGATATTAAGTTTCATAGAGGTAGAGCTACTGATTGGGTGCGGGGGAGTCAAATCCTACCAAATCCAGACAAACTCCGAATGCTATGAAATATGATCTGCAGTGAGGCGCGGGGTGCTAAGGTCACGCGCCGAGAGGGAAAGAACCCAGACCATCAGCTAAGGTCCCCAAGTGACAGTTAAGTTGAACTAACGAGGTCCGATTGCACAGACAGCTAGGATGTTGGCTTGGAAGCAGCCATTCATTTAAAGAGTGCGTAACAGCTCACTAGTCGAGCGATCGGGCATGGATAATAAACGGGCATTAAACTGTTCACCGAAGCTATGGGATTGAAATATATCGGTAGGGGAGCATTCTAGCGGCAGCGAAGGTATCTGGTAATGGGTGCTGGAGCTTCTAGAAAAGCAAATGTAGGCATAAGTAACGATAAGGCGGGAGAGAAACCCGCCCACCGAAAGGATAAGGTTTCCTGATCAACGCTAATCGGATCAGGGTCAGTCGGGACCTAAGGAGAACCCGAAGGGGAAATTCGATGGACAACTGGTTAATATTCCAGTACTTTTTATAACTGCGATGTGGGGACGGAGTAGTGACACTGCCGCGATCTGACGGAATAGATCGTTAAAGACAGTAGGTATTAGAACGGTAGGCAAATCCGCCGATCTAGCTGAAAGTCGATAGTACCGCAAGCCTTCGGGTAAGCGGATAGCGCAGGTAATCAGACTTCCAAGAAAAACCGCTAAGCTTCAGGTTATAAAAACCCGTACCGCAAACCGACACAGGTATCCGGGAAGAGGATTCTAAGGTGCTCGAGTGAATCATGGCTAAGGAACTCGGCAAAATGGCCCTGTAACTTCGGGAGAAGGGGCGCTTGCAGCAATGTAAGCCGCAGTGAAAAGGCCCAGGCGACTGTTTAACAAAAACACATGGCTTTGCAAAATCGAAAGATGAGGTATAAGGCCTGACACCTGCCCGGTGCTGGAAGGTTAAGAGGGGATGTCATCCGCAAGGAGAAGCATTGAATCGAAGCCCCAGTAAACGGCGGCCGTAACTATAACGGTCCTAAGGTAGCGAAATTCCTTGTCGGGTAAGTTCCGACCTGCACGAATGGTGTAACGATCTGGGCGCTGTCTCAGCCATGAGCTCGGTGAAATTGTGGTCCCGGTGAAGACGCCGGGTACCCGCAACGGGACGGAAAGACCCCATGCACCTTCACTACAATTTAACATTGACATTGGATACAGGATGTGTAGGATAGGTGGGAGGCTTTGAAGCGGCGTCGCTAGGCGTCGTGGAGCCAACGTTGAAATACCACCCTTTCTGTATTCGGTGTCTAATCCCATAATGTGGGAGACATTGTTTGATGGGTAGTTTGACTGGGGTGGTCGCCTCCAAAAAGGTAACGGAGGCTTTCAAAGGTAAGCTCAGTACGCTTGGTAACCGTACGCGGAGTGCAATAGCATAAGCTTGCTTGACTGTGAGACAGACAAGTCGATCAGGGTCGAAAGACGGATATAGTGATCCGGTGGTTCTGCATGGAAGGGCCATCGCTCAAAGGATAAAAGGTACGCTGGGGATAACAGGCTGATCTCCCCCAAGAGCTCATATCGACGGGGAGGTTTGGCACCTCGATGTCGGCTCGTCACATCCTGGGGCTGGAGAAGGTCCCAAGGGTTCGGCTGTTCGCCGATTAAAGTGGCACGCGAGCTGGGTTCAGAACGTCGCGAGACAGTTCGGTCCCTATCTGTTGTGGGCGTAGGAATTTTGAGTGGGGCTGACCTTAGTACGAGAGGACCGGGTTGGACTAGCCTCTAGTGAATCTGTTGTTCCGCCAGGGGCATTGCAGAGTAGCTACGCTGGGAATAGATAAGCGCTGAAAGCATCTAAGTGCGAAACTAGCCACGAGATGAGAATTCCATATAGGACCGTAGAAGACTACTACGTTGATAGGCTACAGATGTAAAGGTGGTGACACCACAGTCGAGTAGTACTAATCATCCGAAGCTTTCAAAGCAAACAGACTGTTGTTTGTTCTTCATAATAACTTCTTTCAATAATATGTCATTTAAGCGGAAAGCTAAAAGACTAAAGACTAAAGCGGAATACGGTAGCTTTAAGCTTTGAGCTTTATCCTTTCAGCTCAAATAAAGAAATTTAGGTGCCTATATCGGTGGTGTCCACCTCTTCCCATTCCGAACAGAGAAGTTAAGCCCACCAGAGCCGATGGTACTGCGGTAACACGTGGGAGAGTAGGTCGGTGCCAAAT
>NZ_CAKKMW010000016.1:0-27851 GCF_918698255.1 Pedobacter sp. Bi27 | reverse complement strand
AAAATCACATGTTTTTTTTAGGAGAAACGATATGTTTCTCCTTGGAAATATTGCTGGAAATTAAACTCATGTATCTTTTTTGATTGTATATAAATATACTAAAAAAAACTATCTCAAAATCCAAAAACCCTTAACTTAATAGCATTGTTAGCATCCCCCTAAGACACTAAAAAATAAACTTATTGGTATGTCGTAACTCGACGCTACCAAAAGAAAATGATAGGGAACGAACGCAGAAATCTGTGTTTTCTGTGTGCGCCTGTGGTTAAAAATTCGACTTATTGATTATAATAATCTTTCATCTTAAATTTTTGCACGGTTCTTTTTATTTTTCCATCAACAAGTTTTTGCGTAATCACCGTAACGTTATCTGCAATACTCGAATCTTCAATTACCGATGAATCTTCGTAAAGTACATTTTTAGTGTCATATTTATAATTGATGGTTTTGTCAAAACAGCATCCATCTTTTTGATGAATAGAAACCTGTTTTGTTTTTTTATCAATATCGAACATGCCCAGGTTTTCGCTAGCCAGTTTGGTAAGTTCTTTGTTAAGTAGAAACTTGTTTTCTTTTGATGATAAATAAATGTTGTATGATGGACTGGCATAAGCGCCATTATTACCGTTTCGTATCGCAATATCTTCAGAGCCGTCAAAATTAAAATCGCCAAAAATTAAAGGTGTTTGGTATTTGCCCAGATCGAGCCATCCAAGTTTGGCATTCTGGGTTTCAGTTAAGCCAAAATCCAAATCTTCAGAATGAAAGGTGTCTACTTCTCTATCTGTGGCCTTATCGTAAATAATAATTGTAGCTTTTCCACTGCAAGCGTTACCTTCACATTTATCAACAAAAATTTTGGCCTTGTATTGGTCAGAACTGTTATTGGCTAAGAATTTAAACTGTGCTTTCGAAGTATTGGCAATCAATAAAATACTGCAAAAGATAATCAAGCCTTTCATTAAATATTTTTCGGTAAAATTACATCAATATCAGTCTGTAAAAAGTTAAAAAAGGTTAACGTTTTCTTTTTCGTGTTTTGATATAGCTTTGTACTGCCAATTTTGTAGTAAGCCAATCTCTACCTTCTTTGTAAGCATCTATTTTACCCTGCCTCGCTAACAAACTCACGTACTCTTGCCCGTATGGAACATCAGGTTCTGAAACAATATTCGATATTGGTTCGTAATCTCCGTACGTGTTTCCTGGCAATGCATTTATATAGATGTTTAACGAGCGCTCTATGGCCTGCAGCATTAACAAACAAAGCTTATGGTAATTACCCTTGTTGGCTTGGTTAAGTGCTTCGTAGTATTTCTTTCTGTCGTTTTTGAGGATAATGGCTGGTGGGAAACCTTTGCGCATGAGCAGTAAATTCATGGCAAGCCTCACTGTACGGCCATTTCCATCAAAAAAAGGATGAATCCAAACCAATTTATGATGAAAAATAGTTGACAGTAAAATGTCATTTAAGTCTAAAGGATTATCATTAACGAAGTCAACTAATTCATCTAATAGATCAGAAACCTTGTTAGCGTTGGGCGGGGTAAAATTTGCACCAACAATGCGAACACCGCCGTTTCTTAGCCGGCCTGCATAATCATCTTCAATGCTCCTGAGCACTAATCCATGAAGCGATAAAATATCGATACTTCTAAGCGCATAGTTTTTATTAACTAAGGTATAGAGATAATCGATGGCTTTTTCATGATTGTAGGCTTCGAAATGCTCCCTCAATGATTTCCCTTTAACGGTCATGCCTTCCTGTAAAACCATTTGGGTTTCTTTCAGACTTAAGGTGTTTCCTTCTATGCTATTGGAGTTGTAAGTCCATTCTAAAGTGAGGTCTTCTTTGATGCGGTGTAGCGCGCTATTAGGCAGTGGCCTTGAGGTTTCTAACCTGGCTTTTTTTTCGTACAACCTATCTATTTGAGGTAGCAGTTCTTCTAAATCGCTTAAATCGAATTCCCACATAACCAAATATAATAATTATCGGTTGGATTTAAAAATTTACTTATCCGATATTAAAGATTTTTATCCAAAAAAAATGATAGCTGATTTGCTACCATTTAAAAACTTCCTTTTTTCAGTTATTCCCATTTAAATACTTTTACGGCTACAGCATAAATACCAATGCCCCAAAGCAATAAGATCATAATCTGGAATTTAACGTCCCATAAGCCCAAGCCCTCAAAAGCGACTTTACGCAAGGCATCGTTTAAATAAGTGAGCGGCAAAGCCCTGCTAATGGGCTGTAACCAACTTGGGAAAGCCTCGATAGAAAAGAATGTTCCTGACAGTAAAAACTGCGGTAAGGTAACGATGTTCGAGATGGGTGGTACCATACTTTCGTTTTTAGCAATACCTGAAATGATAAAACCAAAGCCCATAAAAACAATCACACCAAGGGTGGCCAGTATAAGCATATTGACGACGGTGAGCGCACCATGGACGAGTGTGAAGCCAAAAAAGAAATGGCCAATCAAAATGATAAATAATGCGCCGATTAACGCAAAGCCGATACGGGCAATACCTTCGCCGATTACAATGCTTGACCGCCTTACTGGTGTTGCAAAAAAGCGTTTAATAACCAGGGTTTGGCGCAGACTTAAAAAAACGAATGCAGTTCCGAAAACACCCGTGCTTAATAGCGAGAAACCTAACTGCCCAGGAAGTATAAAATCGATGGTTTTATATTCGCGGCCAGTAATGGTGCTTTCTTTTATCTCTGCAACTGTAGGCTTTAATGTTTTATCGTAAAAAATATTGTTTAAAACCGATTTTAAAATCCCGCCTTTATCTCTTGATGCGGAGGTGTAAACTACGTTGACCGAATAAGCAGTAGAATTTACTTTTCTATGTACATCAATCATGGCATCAACATTGCCTTTTTCTAACAGCTTGTCAAACTCAGCTTTCGATTTATCTTTAACCAGGCGGATCATTCCTGTTTTTTCTAACATGCCCATTACCGGGTTGTTTACATCAGAGCCTGGTGTTACGCCCACATCGATGCGTGTTCCACCCCCACCTAAAAATCCGAAGACTAAAATGAATATCAAAGGAAAAGCAAGTGTAAATACCACTGCCGATGGGCTCCGCATAATTGACCGGAAACTCGCTTTGGCAAGGGCAAGGGTTGCTGTAAGGTTATTGTATTTTTTCATTTACTATTTGATTAATAGTTGTACTGTTTTTATGTTCTTAAACCCGATTGTAGTGTAAATCCTTTTTGTTTTAGATGTTTTTATTACCTATTGATAGATTTTACAAAAAGATTGTAACGGAAAGCGGGAGTAACGTTAACTGTAATGCTGTCTTTGCTTTTCAAAAAAAAAAAATAAATTATTCTCTCCATTCCTGGCCGGTAAGGTTGATGAAAACATCTTCGAGATTGGCCTTTTTAACCTCTTTTTTGCGCTCAAAACCACTGCTCACTAATTTATCTATTAAATTATCGGGAGTATCAAGCGCGATAATCTGTCCGCGTTCTACAAAAGCAACACGATCGCAAAGTTGCTCAGCCTCGTCCATATAGTGGGTGGTAATTACAACGGTGGTGCCTGCATTTCGGATTTCGATAATCAGATCCCAGAGATTTCTTCTGGCCTGTGGGTCTAAGCCTGTAGTGGGCTCATCCAAAAAAATAATTTTGGGTTGGTTGATTAATGTAGTGGCTATAGAGAAGCGCTGTTTCTGTCCGCCAGAAAGTGCTTTGTATTTGGCTTTGGCCTTATCCTGAAGGTTTACTTTCTCCAGCATTTCCATCGGTTTGATGTTGGCACCATATAAACCGGCAAAAAGTTCGATCAGTTCGATCAGATTCAGGTTTGGATAATAACCAGCTGCCTGTAGCTGTACACCGATAATCTGTTTAATATCCTGCGGCTGTTTGTCGACAGAAAAGCCATCAACAATAATTTCGCCGGAGGTTTTATCCCTTAGGGTTTCAATAATTTCGAGGGTAGTGGTTTTTCCGGCGCCATTAGGGCCAAGCAGACCAAAAATCTCATGCTCGTAAACTTCAAAGCTAAGCCCTTGAACGGCCACGAAATCATCGTATTTTTTTACCAGGTTTTTAACGCTGATAATGGCTTTTTTTGTTTCCATATTGCGAATGTAAGCAGCTTTAAATGAATAGAGAATGAATTTGTAGATGGATAATCGAAAATGTCGGTAAAATGATGTTTGTAGTAGGTAAAAACATTAATTGGTGCTCTTTTTGGTTAAAATGATCACATCGCGATCAATCGAATCTATTTTATAAGTATTTTTAGCCTTGTTAAAAGCTTCGTCGAAAACAATTTGATTTTTTAGAAATCTAAACTCTCCTTTTGTATTTATGCTATCGGCAGGAATAACATACGATTCTCTATAAGTGCGATCATATTCCATTCTGTGTTTCCAGGGGTTTTGGTATTCGCGTACTTTTTTTCCCGCAAAGGTTCCATTGGTTTTAAGCGATACCCAGTAGGTAGTTTTTAGATCATATGATGCTGCACGCCACGCGGTGTC
The DNA here is from genome assembly GCF_918698255.1 of Pedobacter sp. Bi27. NCBI lineage: Bacteria > Pseudomonadati > Bacteroidota > Sphingobacteriia > Sphingobacteriales > Sphingobacteriaceae > Pedobacter > Pedobacter sp. Bi27. The sequence goes on along the minus strand of NZ_CAKKMW010000016.1, from coordinate 23,336 downwards.
CGGTTTCTTTGTCGCGTTAAATTTATAGATTAACCCATATTGTATTTTCTCTACAAATTCCCTGTTGTTTGTTACTGAATTTTGAATCCTAAAATTGGCATTTGTGCCATAGAGGGTGTCTAAGCTTTTATTCGCGGCAAATTTCCAGTTCGCATAAATGTAATCTTTAGCGTGAAGTACTTCATTTATTCTTTTTAAGTAAATCGTGTCGATATTAGCAGCTGTTCCCTTTCCCTGTCCACCACCAAAAGTATTATGTCCTTCTATGTTGTAACTCAAAAATCCTTCTTTTTTTATAGTTTCAGAAAAGTGAAGGGGAGGGGCTTCCATCATGAAGATTTCGGATATGAAAAATTTATTATAACGGAGTTCTTTTAAGTGAAATTTGCCATTTGCATCGGTAGCAGTTTCGCCAACCTTACAGCCAACAATAGGGTTGTTCTGATAATCCAATATGGTGCCTGTAATTGCCGGTCTCGACAATCTGGAAATACAGGAGCTGAACAAACACAATGAAACAGCAATACACGCAATAAAAAGATTTTTCAACATGTTTTAATTTAAATAAAAAAACACTGCCAATAGGATTGAGCAGTGTTTTAATGTTTTAATAAAAAGACTTGTAGTTTACCAGGTTAATTCGCCCTTCATTACATCAACAAAGTCGTCGAATAAGTAACGCGAATCGTGTGGACCTGGTGAAGACTCTGGGTGATATTGAACCGAAAATGCTTTTTTACCTTTAACACGGATACCCTCGATTGATTTATCGTTTAAGTTAACGTGTGTAATCTCTACTTTATCAGAGTTTCTAACCTCATCAGGAATTACACCAAAACCGTGGTTTTGTGAAGTAACTTCGCAGTGGTTTTTAATAATGTTTTTTACCGGATGGTTTAATCCACGGTGACCGTTAAACATTTTCATGGTGCCGATACCATTAGCTTCGGCCAATAACTGGTGACCTAAACAGATCCCGAACATTGGTTTATTTACCGCTAGGATATCTTTGATTGTTTCTACAGCGTAAGGCATCACTGATGGATCGCCAGGGCCATTAGAAATGAAATAACCATCAGGGCTGAATTTTTCCATTTCGGCAAAAGTAGTTTTAGCCGGGAAAACCTGAACGTAGATATCGCGGTTTTCGAAACTGCGCAAAATGTTTTTCTTGATACCTAAATCCAAAGCCGCCACTTTTAAGCTCGCGTCAGGATTGCCATAAAAATAAGGTTCTGTTGTACTTACTTTAGATGAAAGTTCTAAACCTTCCATTGAAGGTACTTCGGCTAATTTTTGTTTTAATTCTTCTAAATCCGTAATCTCAGAAGAAATAATCGCATTCATTGCACCTTTATCTCTAATGTGGCGAACCAATGCACGTGTGTCGATATCAGAAATGGCAACTAGGTTGTCGTTCTGAAAATAATCCTGAATCGATTCTGTTGCTTCTTTACGGCTATAAACGATGTTGTAATTTTTGCAGACTAAACCAGCAATTTTAATCGAACCTGATTCGATTTCATCTTTGTGGATACCGTAATTACCAATATGCGCATTGGTGGTAACCATTATCTGGCCAAAATAACTTGGATCAGTAAAAATTTCCTGGTAACCTGTCATCCCGGTATTAAAACAAATTTCGCCAGTAGTGGTGCCAATTTTTCCGGCCGCTTTGCCGTAAAAAACTGTGCCATCGGCCAGTAATAAAATCGCAGGTAACTTGGTGTAGTTAGTCATGGTAATTACAATATGGATTTTGATTTAAAAAAGAGTTGAAAAAAGAATGGCTTTCGGCATTAAAGCCGTTTTTGCTGGGTGCAAAAAAAGATGAATATATCCCTTCCATTTCGGGGTACAAAGATAGAGTTTTAGATTGGAAATGTAAAGAGAAAAGTGAAATAAGGTTAGCGCTAAAAGCAGAAAGACTAAAGCTGAAAGCAGTGAGACACGATTTAAATAAAAAATGATTTTTGCCTGAAATAGCTTTGGTCTTTTACCTTTGGTCTTTTCAGCTTAATTAAAGAAAAAACAATACTTTTGGCAATACAAAACAAATCCCATGTCGGTACATAAAGAAATCAAACGCATCACCACGCACACTTTACAGGAAATGAAGCAACGTGGTGAAAAAATATCTATGTTAACGGCCTACGATTACTCGATGGCTACCATTTTAGATGATGCAGGATTAGACGTTCTACTTGTAGGTGATTCTGCTTCTAATGTAATGGCTGGTCACGAAACAACTTTGCCTATTACACTAGACCAAATGATTTACCATGCTGCCTCGGTAATCAGGGCAGTTAAACGTGCTTTTGTTGTTGTCGATTTACCTTTTGGCTCTTATCAGGGAAATTCAAAGGAAGCTTTGAACTCAGCGATAAGGATTATGAAAGAATCGGGCGCCCACGGTGTTAAATTGGAAGGCGGCGAAGAAATTATCGAATCGGTTCAACGTATTATCACAGCAGGAATACCTGTAATGGGGCATTTGGGCTTAACGCCGCAATCGATTTATAAATTCGGAACATATACAGTTCGCGCTAAGGAAGAAGAAGAAGCAAATAAGTTAAAAACAGATGTTTTGGCTTTACAGGCTGAGGGGTGTTTTGCTATCGTATTGGAAAAAATTCCTGCTGCCTTAGGTAAAGAAGTTACAGAAAGCTTGAATATCCCAACTATTGGTATTGGTGCCGGACAAGACTGTGATGGCCAGGTTTTGGTTGTAAATGATATGATTGGTTTAACAAAAGGGTTTAAACCACGTTTTTTACGTCAGTATATTAATTTATACGATGAAATTTTAGGCGCAGCACAATCGTACATTCGTGATGTAAAAGCAAACGATTTCCCGAACGAAAAAGAACAGTATTAAGTTTGGAGTTGGGCGTTTTGAGTTTGGCATTCTTTTCAAGGCACAGATAAACTATCCAATTTTAAACAATTAAACAGCTAACCGATTAACCAATAACTTTCGCAATAGACGATTTGCCTTATCAAATGGACTAATGACGAATGAACCAATGAACTACCCTAATGCCAATTACCGATAACGACATCCTTTTTGAAGACAACCATTTAATCGCCATTAATAAAAGGGCAGGTGATATTGTGCAGGTTGATGAAACCGGTGATGAGCCTTTGGATGAACAAGTAAAAAAGTATATCGCTAAAAAGTACAATAAGCCAAATGGTGCTTTTTTAGGTGTAGTACACCGTTTAGATCGGCCGGTGAGCGGCGTAATCTTATTTGCTAAAACGAGTAAGGCTTTGGAACGGATGAATGCCGTTTTTAAAAATAGAGAAGTAAAGAAAACCTATTGGGCAGTGGTGAAGAACAAGCCAGAGAAAGAGTCGGCTACTTTGATCCATTGGCTGGTTAAAAACCCACAGAAAAATGTGGTTTCCTATTACAATACAGAGGTTACTGGTAGTCAGCGTGCGGAGCTTTCTTACAAAGTAAAGGCGAAGGTTGGCGATTATTACCTCTTGGAGGTAGATCCCTTAACCGGACGTTCGCACCAGATCAGGGTTCAGCTCTCATCAATGGGGTGCCCGATTATGGGTGATAATAAATATGGCTATCCCCGGGGAAGCAGAAAAGGAAGCATTTGCCTACATGCCCGCCGCTTACAGTTTATACACCCGGTTAAAAAAGAACCCGTAAATATATTTGCCAAGCTGCCTGTTGATGGTTTTTGGGAACGCTTCGAAGACTTATAGCACAACAATATTTAATATAATTAAGATATCCGGTCACAATATTTATTATTTGATCGGATTTTTTATGATTTGGCATCATATTTCGTCTGTTCAGGACTAAAACCAAATTAATCATGAAAAACATCATCTTATCTATCGCTGCAGCAGGCTTATTGGCTTCTACACTGGTTTCGTGTGAGAGCACTAAAAAAACAGAAACTACAAATGACACAACGGTTGTAAACGGCGATACAACTTTTACAAGTAAATCGACAAGTGAGACAACAACGACAATTCGAAGTGAGACTATTCCTGCTAAAATTCCAACTTTCTCAAGTGAAGAGGTAAACAAAGGGCTTGCTGAATATGCTAAACTTAAAGACGAATATGTTGCAGCTGTGAAAAGTAAAAATGCTGCAGAAATTAAAGCGTTAAGTGATAAATACAAGGCTTGGGCAAATCAGGCAACAGGCTGGGCAAGCAAGCTAAAGCCAGATGAAATACAAAAATACTCTGATTATATGCTTAAGTTAAGCGAAGAATGGACGAAAGCAGCGAAGGACGCAGTAACTAAATAAAGTTCAAATTATAGAAAAATCGTCATTCTCGCGCATGCGGGAATCTTAAAGCATTTTTGTTAGGCATTAAGATTCCCAATCAAGTTGGGAATGACGGTTCTTCGGGATTATTTACAATCAATTTTGTCAAAAGTCATCGATCCATCAAACTTTAGTTTGCTTAGGTCTTTGAACTTGGTTTCCCCTTTTACTTCCTGTACATCGCCAAATCCCTCAGCTAACTGATCGCCCTTTTTCAAAAAAGCCACTTCCCTAATTGATGTTTTGCCTTCAGACTGAAAAGTATAGTTAGCAATTATGGTATCGCCTTTAACAATTCCGGCTATAGTGCCTGCATTTTTATCTTTTTCGTATAAATTATAACCTAACGTACCTGTTACCTTATGATCCGCTGTTTTTAACGACAGGGTGGCAGTATCTCGGTTTTTAATGTACTGGTAGCACCGAATAGAATCGGGGCTTGCAGTTGCATTGGTTACTATGGTGGAATCTATTTTAGCCTGTGTTTTTTTTGCCGTGCCGCCCTGGCACGATGCCATCAATAAGGCGGCTGCTCCTAGTATTGGGATGATGTTTTTCATTGGGATATATTCTTTTCTTATCGGATTGGTTTTTTATTATTAAGCAAAGCCCCTGCCAAAAAGATTCTTAAACCTGTACCGATCTTGCACCGGAATTAAGTTTATACTAAATATATGCGCTATGTGATAAACTTATCAGTGAAGTTTCGTTTTAAAAAAACAACGAAATGCTGGTTCCTTTGTGTTCTTCAGATTTAATATCGACCTCTATTTTATGGAACCGGGCAATACTTTGTACAATGGCCAGCCCCAGGCCAAAGCCGTTTTCTTCGGTATTTCCCCTTTTAAACCGATCGAAAGCATTTTCTGCCAGTGCTGCGCTCATACCAGATCCGGTATCGCTGATGGTGAGGATATATTTTTCGGCTTCGGTTTTATCTGTTATGGCAATGGTACCCCCCTCAATATTATATTTTATTGCATTATTGATAATATTGATTAGAAGGGTATGTATCAGCGCTTTATTTCCGGTAAAATGAAAATCATTTGAAAGGTGAGCGTTATAACTGATATTTTTATCTGCTATTCGATCTTCCAGATCTTCATATATATCATCGATTTCCTGTTTGAGGCTAATTTCTTCGGTTTTCAGATACTGATTGTTTTCTACCTTCGAAATGAGCAGCAGGCTGTTGATAATTACCTTTAAGCGGTTTAAGGTTTTTAAAGAGGCGTAGATTTTGTTTTCGTGCTCTACCGGAATATCTGGCGTGTTGAGCATATTTTCGAAGCGCGTACTTAAAATTGAAATGGGGGTAAGCAACTCGTGCGAAACGTTAGCTATAAACTGCTTTTCTAAAGCGAATAGCGTATTTATTTTACGCATTAAAGAGTTTATGCTATTATCAAGGATTTTGAAATCGTTGGTAGTAGTTGGTATATTCTGGTAATTGTAATGTGAAGGATCATCAACCAGATTGATCTTTTTGTCGATAATGAGATAAAAAGGCCTTAATAAAAAGTTTGAGAAGGTAAAATCTGCTACCAAAGTAATAAGTAAGGCGGCAACCAACACAATCAGCATATAAAAACGGATCGAATTTTTAATGGATTGGAGCGCTGTCATCGTTTCTCCAATCTCCAGGTTATACCAGTTTGTATGATAAGAAAATTTATAATTGAGGATTCTATATACCTCAATATCGCCTTCGATTTCCCTCTTTTCTGTAAATACTTTTGCTGTAGAGTCTTTCTGGTTATCAGGGATATCTGTTAAAACGATAAATTCTTCCTTTAAAATATTGTAATCGGTAAAAGACTGTTCCTTGTTTAAAAGGCTATCGATCTCATTATCGTTTAAGTTTTTAATGATTTTGTTTTTCTTTTTGATTAAACGGTTGTCAAATTGGTTGTAGGCAAGTTTATCCAACGAAAATAGAATGATAGCCCCCAATACCAGAATAATGGCAATTTTGGTTACTGCATTGTATAAAGAAAACTTAACCTGTAACTTCATTTTGTTTAGTGGTTCATTGGTTCAATTGTCATTGGTTCATTGGTAGATCGACGCTTAATTTCTGACTTCAGACCCCCGACTTCCCGACTCTCTAGCAATTAATCCTGTAGCCAATACTCCTTACGGTTTCAAACCAATCTGTTACACTCACTGCTGCAAGTTTTTTTCGTAGGTTTTTAACATGAACATCAACGAAGTTGGAATCAGAATTGACTTCTAAAATATCGCCCCAAACGTGTTCAGTTAAACTCATTCTCGATACCACGCGGTTTTTGTTCAACACTAGATAGTTAAATATCTCGAATTCCTTTTTGGTAAGGTTTAATCTTTCATCACCGAAAGAAACGGTCCTATTTTGGATATTGAGCAAAAAATCATGGATGTTTACCTCATTTTTCTCTAACTTGTGTTTTCTACGGGTAATGGCATGCATACGTGCTAAAAGTTCATTTAGCGAAAATGGCTTGGGTAAATAATCGTCTGCGCCTTCATCAAGCCCCTTAATCCGGTCATCTACAGCACTACGTGCGGTTAAGATAATTACAGCATCATCACGATCTTTCATGGCTTTTAACTGTTTTAAAATTTCAAAACCATCACCATCTGGCAAACCTAAATCGAGTAAAATGAAATCATAATTGTTTACAAATATTTTTTCTTCCGCAGAAGATTTTTTCCAGGCATGCTCTATAATAAATCCTTCTTTGCTCAAGAATTCATCCATTTCAAGCGCCAGGCTTTTTTCATCTTCAACTATGAGTACGTTCATTTTAATTTAGTTAATGTTCTTTGGTCTTTCAGCTTTATGCTTTAGTCTCTAAAACTAAGTTAATATTTTTTAAGATGATCGCACAAGCTTCTTCAATTTCTTCTTTGGTTATAACTAAAGGAGGGGCAATGCGCATAGAATTGCTGCAATGTAAAAACCAGTCTGATAACACACCATTTAAAATGCAGGCATCAATGATTTTTTTATTGATCTCGAAATTTTCAAATTCAACCGCCAACATTAAACCTTTTCCCCTAATTTCTCTAATGGCAGGATGTTGAAGGAGCTGTTTAAACAATTGTCCTTTTTCTTCTACTTCATCAACAATATGATCATCAACTAAAGTACGTAAGGTAGCCAACCCAGCAGCACAACAAACCGGATGACCGCCAAAAGTAGTCATGTGACCCAAAATTGGCGTATGCGATAATACCGACATAATCTCCAGTGAACTGATGAAAGCCCCTATTGGCATTCCACCACCAATTCCTTTCGCCAAGAGCAGCACATCTGGTACAATATTGTAATGCTCGAAAGCAAACATCTTGCCGCTGCGGCCGAAACCAGATTGTATTTCGTCGAAGATTAACAAAGTTCTGGTTTCTGTGCATTTTGCCCGCAAAGCCTGCATGTAGGTTAAATCGGCTACCCGGATTCCGGCTTCACCCTGAATGGGTTCGATAAAAACAGCAGCAATTTCTGAGGTGATTTTTTCGAGATCAGCAATGTTATTATGTTCGATAAAACTTACATGTGGCAAGAACGGGCCGTAGCCGGAGGAATAGAAATCACTTTCCATTAAACTTTCGGCACCCTGCGTACTCCCGTGGTAAGCATTTTTGCAGGCAATAAATCCTTTACGGCCAGTATAACGTTTGGCTAGTTTCATGGCACCTTCTACAGCCTCGGTTCCTGAGTTTAAAAAGTAGGTGCAGCTTAAGCTTTCAGGTAAAATATCAGCAAGGGCTTTGGCAAAATTTACCTGAGGCGTTTGTACATATTCGCCATAAACCATTAGGTGCATGTAGGTTTCTGCCTGCTCTTGAATAGCTTTCACTACGGCGGGATGGCAATGGCCAACATTACTTACGCCGATACCGGCAATAAGATCGATGTGTTTTTTGTTTTGGGCATCATAAATGTAAATTCCTTTAGCCCTTACAAATTCGAGCATAAGCGGCTCAGGAGAGGTTTGTGCATTGTGTTGTAAAAACAACTGACGTTGGGTAAGCATGCACAAAAGTACGGAAATGAAAGAGTGCTTTAAAACAAAAAAGACCTACATTGCTGTAAGTCTTTTTCTTTATGGCTTTTTTGGGCCGCCTTTAAATCTATTGAGTAACTCGCGTTTAAAACCTTCCTGTGCCCGGTAAAACTTTCCAACAATTTTTATCGGCAATACCGCTTTAAGTTTGTTGTAATATTTTTTATCGAGATTGAGGTCTCTTTGCTTGAAGTCGAATTCGCTGGTAATTAAACTTTGCACCTGTGCATCGGTTAGGTTATCTATTTCAGTCGTTTTTCTGAAAGAGATCATTTTCTGCATGCGTTCTTTGCGCAAGGCGTTTTGCTCTGCCTGCATATCGTTATAAATCGGCCAGAAAATTTTAGCCTCTTCTGGTGATAGGTCCAGTTTTTGAGTGAAAAAAGCTATTTTAAGTGATTCTATTTCCTCCCCCCTTGGTTTTTGTGCCAATAAGGTAGTGGGTAATAAAAACATTAAAGCAACAAAAAGTAAATTCTTCATTTTCATCAATTTGTTATTGTTTTCAATAGTGATGAAGCTATCATGATTTGGTATGTATTTTATTCGGTAAATCATGATGGTTCCTTAATTAATTATTTAGTTCCTGAGATAAATCATTTGATGAGAAATTACTCAAGATGTAGTTTTCCATTTCTGTATCTGACGCAGAAGCCGTTTTTATATTAGATGATGTAGTATTTTGCGCTTCTAAATGATCGATGATCGTACTTTCGTCAATATCATATAATAGCTGTTCGTTCATTGCTTCTGCAGATTGTACTTGCTGAACCGCATTGGTAGAGCTGTTTTGGTAAAAATAAACACCAAACGAAGCCATTAATAAGAAACAGGCTGCGCTTGCGTATTTAACAATGTTGCGCCTCCATAAAGGAATAATTTTGGCCTCCTTTTTAGGTTCCGATGCCGCAATCCGATCAGCAATTCTACTTTGCAGGGTGTCGAAATAATTTTCGGGTACTGCAAAGGCCTGTTCTGCTTTTGGCAATTCGGACAGCGCAATTTTGGTTTGTATGCGTTCCGTTAGATCTTCAAAATAATTCTGCGGAACTTCAAAATTATTGTCACTCGTTTTCTGTTTCAATCCATCTAAAAAGACAGCAGAAAAAATGGCCTCATCACAATTTTCGAAATATCCATCAGGAACGGAGAAAGGATTGTGTTTCCCCAATGCTGCAAGTGCAGGGGCTTCGTTCATCCAATCGTTATTTTCTATATTTTCGTTCATCACAGATATATGATACAATTAAAGTGAAAAGGTTTAATAGTCTATTTCATCATTTGTAATAAAAGCTTCAATTTTTTTTGCAGCGATGTGAAATGATGCTTTTAAAGCCCCTACGGAGGTACCTAACACTTCCGAAATCTCTTCATATTTCATATCGTCGAAATATTTCATGTTGAAGATAATCCGTTGTTTTTCAGGCAGGGTAAGGATTGCTTTTTGCAGTTTAAGCTCAAGTTTATCGCCGTTAAAATAAGAGGAGGCAACTAAGTTATCGGCAAGCTCGGATGATACTTCATCCAAAGGTGTATTGTTCCGCTGTTTTTGCTTGTTTAAGAAAGTGATGGATTCGTTGGTGGCAATACGGTAAATCCAGGTATAAAGCTGAGAATCGCTCCTGAATTTATCGAGGTTTTTCCAGACTTTAACAAATACTTCTTGTAAAAGATCGTCGCAATCATCGTGGTTTAAAACCAGTCTGCGGATATGCCAATATATTTTTTGCTGATATTTTTTCAGCAACAGGTTAAAGGCTTCATTACGCGTACGCTCAACAGCGAACATTGCAAGAATTTCTGAATCTTCAACTTGTTTCATTTATGATGATTATAAAACCACAAAGACACTAAGTACACAAAGGTTTGGTTATGCTTAGTGTTCTTGGTGTCTTTGTGGTTAAATTTTAAATCTATTTTTTTCTGCCAATTACTTTTTGAACAGCTTCAACAATGTTTACAGCATCTAAGCCATATTTAGACATTAATTGATCTGGTGTTCCGCTTTCGCCAAAAGTATCGTTAGTGGCTACAAACTCTTGTGGTGTTGGCAATTCGGTAGTTAACAAACGTGCTACACTTTCACCTAAGCCACCAAATTTATTATGCTCTTCGCAGGTAACCACACAACCAGTTTTTTTAACTGATTTTAAGATGGCTTCGTCATCTAAAGGTTTAATAGTGTGGATATTGATAATTTCAGCATCGATACCCAATTCAGCTAATTTTTCACCAGCTTCGATTGCTTTCCAAACCATATGGCCTGTAGCAATAATGGTGACATCTGTTCCTTCGTTAACCATCCATGCTTTACCGATCTCAAATTTTTGATCTGGATCTGTAAATACAGGGATTACCGGACGGCCAAAACGTAAATAAACCGGGCCTTCATACTCGGCGATAGCCATAGTTGCTGCTTTAGTCTGGTTGTAATCGCAAGGATTGATTACTACCATTCCTGGCAACATTTTCATTAAACCTATATCTTCTAAAATTTGGTGGGTTGCACCATCTTCGCCTAAGGTTAAACCTGCGTGAGATGCACAGATTTTAACGTTTTTATTAGAATAAGCTACAGATTGGCGGATCTGGTCGTAAACGCGGCCTGTAGAAAAGTTGGCAAAAGTACCTGTAAAAGGAATTTTACCACCAATAGTCATGCCTGCGGCAATACCGATCATGTTTGCTTCTGCAATACCAACCTGTGTAAAACGCTCAGGAAAATCTTTAATAAAAGCATCCATTTTAAGTGATCCAACTAAATCGGCACATAAGGCAACCACATTTTCGTTTTTCTTTCCAGCCTCATGTAAACCAGCTCCAAAACCCGAACGTGTATCTTTTTTTTCTGTATATGTATATTTTTTCATTTTGTTTTTAGCTATGAGATGTGAGATTTTAGACGTGAGATCAGGCGACAATTCGTCTCAAATCTCATATCTATTGTCTCAAATCAGTTTAATAGTCCCCTAAAGTTTCTGGTAATTGCGCTAACGCTGCTGCCAACTGCTCATCATTAGGCGCAGTACCATGCCATTTATGCGTGCCCATCATGTAATCTACACCAGCACCCATTTGAGTACTCATTAAATTTAAGATTGGCTTGCCTTTTCCGGTTAGTGTTTTAGCATAATGTAAGCCTTCAACGATTGCTTGCATATCGTTACCATCGGTATTGATTACGTGCCAGCCAAAAGCTTCAAATTTAGCTTGTAAATCATCTAAGGCAAGTACTTTGCTTGTTGGCCCGTCAATTTGCTGTCCGTTATAGTCAACAGATGCAATTAAATGATCTACTTTATTAAAAGGGGCAAACATTGCTGCTTCCCAGTTTTGTCCTTCCTGTAATTCTCCATCACCTAATAAAGCAAAGATGTGAGATTTATCACCATTTAATTTTTTGGCTAAAGCTGCTCCAATAGCAACTGATAGGCCCTGGCCTAAAGATCCTGAAGCAATACGGATACCTGGTAAATGCTCATGGGTAGTAGGGTGACCTTGTAATCTAGAATCTAGTTTACGGAAAGTCGCCAGTTCACTTTTATCGAAATAACCAGCATGAGCTAATGTACTGTACCATACCGGAGAAATGTGTCCGTTCGATAGGAAGAAAAGATCTTCGCCAGCACCTTCCATTGTGAAGTCCGTTTTGTGGTTCAATACTTCAAAATATAAAGCTGTAAAAAAATCTGCACAACCAAGCGAAGCGCCTGGGTGACCTGATTGACATCCGTGAACCATTCTTACGATATCTCTTCTAATTTGAGAGGCAATATCTTCTAGCTCTTTAATTGTATGTTTCATTAAAATAAGAGGTTGTTGTTACATAGCAAAGGTAATATTTTACCCGCTATATCATAATTAGTTATTAATTAAATCGAGTACTTGTTGTGTTGAGTTTTTTGTGTCAACTTTTTTGATGATGTGGGTGATTTTTCCATCACCATCTATAATGAAAGTGGTGCGTACCGTACCCATGTACTTTTTGCCGTACATATTTTTTTCTGCCCAAACGCCATAGTCGTTTACAATTTTCTGGTCGGTATCAGCAAGCAGGGTAAATGGTAAGTTATGTTTGGTGACAAACTTCTGGTGCGATTTTTCATCATCAACGCTAACACCTAAAACCACAATGCCTTTTGCCTGTAAGCCCTGATAGTTATCCCTGAAATCGCAAGCTTCGGCAGTACAGCCTGGTGTATCATCTTTAGGGTAAAAATACAGAACAACCGTTTTGCCTTGATAATCGCTTAAAGAAACTTCAATGCCGTTTTGATCTTTTGATGTAATTGCCGGTGCCTGATCACCTTCTTTTAACGCTGCCATATTTATAATGATTGAATTTTGAATGTTATAATGATTAAATACTTAAGATTATACGCAATTTAAACGTTTTAACTTGTTATACTGTTCTATTTATGTTAAAAGATGACATTTCTTAGCTTTTTTATATGTTTTTGGTAGCAATTCGATCATAAAACCCTTAAATCTTAAAAATCCTGTTCCTATTTAAAGAATGTTACTGTGTATTTTCTAGTGTTTTCTTTCATATCCATTACTATTAATTCCAATGTATGCTTTCCTGAAGCTGTCCTTTCGTCAAAACTGTGCCAAAGCGTTGCTGTTTTGGTATCAAATTCCATTAATGCCCATTTGCCATCGATATAGCCATTAAAACTTTTTATCCCTGATAAATTATCACTGATCCTGAAAAATATTTTAGATAAACCAGCCATGTTTTTCCCCTCAGCAATATTTACAGGTATTATCCTTGGCGCAAGGGTATCAGTAGCGATATAAAAACTGCCGAAGTTTTTCGGAGTAGCCTTAACATAACCATTCTCAAAAAAACCGCCCTGAGATGAACCGTTGTTATTTACAATTAGGGCTTTACTTCTTAAGTTTTCCGGTAAGTTATCAGCCTTGATCGAGATATTGAAACCGATATGCAGTGGTGTGTATTTATTATGAATCTGATGTACAGCCGACCAGGCATTTCCCGTTGGTTTAGGCAACTTTTTATAAGCGAAATTTAAATCGCTGTACAATGTCCCGAGTGGGAAAACTACTTTAATATCATCGTTATTAAACTCATTCACTTTATTATAAGGATAAATTATTCCGGCGGGAATAACCGGTGCAGCAATAGGTGCAGTGCCTGCATTTACGGTAAAAGGTAGAACAGACGAGTTCCCTTTCGAATCTGTTATGATGTAGCGCAGCTGGTGTGAAGCACCGTCATTGAAATTAATCCTGCCACTATTGACCAAACCGCTATAAATTTTTAAAGGGTTGCCAGGTTCAACAAAACTTTTCTGAATGCTTCTTTTTGTATTTAAATAAGTTGGGTAATCGATGTGTGAGTTGATGGCCTTACTGTCTTCAAACGCAAAGCGTTCAAGGGCAGAAGTATATATTTTCTTTCCATCAACCTCCAGTTGGATTGAATATACCCCGTTGGTGCCCGATAAACCATTATGCCGATCGGTTACCACGATGCCGAAGCCAACCTCGCCAGTTAAGCTGATGGGGGCATTGGTTTTATAATTGCCATTTGCTCCACTAATGCCGATGGCTTGTTTAGGTGTATTTTCGTTAAAGGTTTTGCCATTTAAACGGTATACATACAAACCATGAATAACAGGTGGAATATTATCGGGTATGATGATTCCGAAAAACTGAGGATTTATGGTCTCTTCTGTTTTGGTATCTCTGATTTCGAAATGCAGATGCGGACCGCCAGAACTACCACGGTTACCAGACCAGGCAATAATCTCGCCTTTATGTACGGGAATTAATGTGGCATCGGGAAACTCATCAATCTCAAATGATTTTTTTTCGTATTCAAGGTTTTTAACAATGGTTGCAATTTTGGGAGCAAACCGTTGAAGGTGGCCATATACGGTAGTGAAACCATTAGGGTGATTGATGTACAGTGCCTGTCCGAAACCACTGTTCTGAACCCTTAACCTCGAAATATATCCATCTGCAACGGCATAAACAGGGTAACCTTCGCGTTGGTTGGTCCTGAAATCAATTCCAGAATGAAAGTGATTGCCGCGGATTTCGCCAAAAGAACCAGCAAGGGCAGGAGGACTAATATCTAAAGGTTGTCTGAAATCTGTAATCGGGTATTTATTCGTACTATAAATCTGTTGTGCCTGAATAAAAGTTGAAGCAAATAAAAGGCAAATTGAAACCAAAAATTTAAACTTATACTGGATCGGGTTTTTAATCATTCGTTACTTTACATCAAAATTTAAAAGTTGCTTTCCTTCTAACCAGGCTTCCAATTTATCGCCTTTATTTATTTTTCCTACACCCTGTGGTGTTCCGGTAAAAATTAAATCGCCTTTTTTTAAAGTAATATATTGAGAAACAAAGCTGATTATCTTCTCGAACGAGAATAACAAATCTTTAGTATGGCCTACCTGGCGGCTTTCTCCATTTACTTTCAACTCAAAATTTAAGTTGTAAAGATCCTCAAAATCACTTTTGGGATGGAAGATACTGATGGGTGCCGAGTTATCAAAAGCTTTGGCAAGTTCCCAAGGCAATCCTTTTTCTTTGTGTTTGCTCTGGATATCACGGGCGGTAAAATCGATACCTAATCCCACTTCATCATAATAATTCGCTGCGAATTTTTCGGCGATGTGTTTTCCTTCTTTACAGATTTTTAATACCACTTCTAATTCGTAATGTATATCATCAGAAAAATCAGGGAGGTAAAAAGGTTTATTGTCTTTTAAAACGGCTGTATCTGGTTTTAGAAAAATTACAGGTGTGGTTGGAACCGGATTGTTCAGTTCTTTTGCGTGTTCGGCATAATTTCTGCCAATGGCGATGATTTTCATTCTTAAGACTATGAAATATGATAAAATAGACGGGAATTAAATCCACATCAATCAAAAATAGAAAAGAAAATGGTGTTATAAAACTGAGATCCGTTTTACCTGGCTTTCGGAACCGGCAATAACCCTCAAAAAGTAAATGCCAGGATTAATCCTGTTTGGAATGACGAAGCTTTTGGTCTGCTCGCCAGCGTTTAGGCGTTCATTTGAAAGTGTTGCCACTTCATTTCCCAATAAATCGATGATTTTGATCGTAGTCTGTGTGCCATCTTTTCCGATAGATAAGATAATATTTAATTGATCTTCTACAGGATTTGGATATATTTTTACGATGGTTAACAATTTATCTTTTGCTACAACCGTTGTATTTTTTGGAGTTGTGGAGTAAGTATTGAACATTCCAGAGCCGCCAACTGTCATATATAGTGGTTTATAAGGCGTAATGTTGGCTTTAATTTCAGGAATTCTGCTTACTTTTTTTGTTCTGTTTTTTAAACTAATGCGAATACTATCAGCTTGTTGTGCCCAAGAATTTACGCCGCACAGTAAGACAATGCACAATGTGCATGCAAGTTTTGTGAGGAACGTTATCTTAGCGTAGAGTTTCATCAAATTGGTATAGCAAATGTATTAATTTAAAACAAAGAAATTAAACATTTTGTTTAAAACCCATAATTTAACACAATTTAACAATAAAATTTAAATTTCATAGTGTTAAAAATACACAATAATTTGGTTGTTAAATTGTTATAGTTAGTTTACTTTTGCCGCACTAAAATAATCAACGAAGTGTCAAATCATAAAAATGTCAACGCGTTAACCGCCGGCGGGGTTCTAATCAGTTTAGGAATTGTGTTCGGTGACATTGGTACATCTCCATTATATACCTTAAATGCAATTTTTACAACCATTTTAGGCGGTAAACAGGATATAAATCCCACAAACGTTCTTGGTGTACTATCCTGTATTATTTGGACGCTAACACTACAAACGACCATTAAGTATGTTATTATTACCTTAAGGGCCGACAATAAAGGTGAGGGTGGTATTTTCTCTTTATTTTCATTGGTTCGGAAAAAAGCGAAGTGGCTAGTAGTTCCGGCTGTGGTAGGAGGTTGTGCCTTACTGGCCGATGGAATTATTACACCAAGTATTACGGTTACCTCAGCAATTGAAGGGCTTACTAATAAGTTTGATATACAGGTTATTCCAATCGTATTAACTATTTTAACCATCTTATTTATTATCCAGCAGTTTGGAACCAATTTGGTTGGAAAGCTTTTTGGACCCGTAATGTTTGTTTGGTTTGCTGTTTTGGGTGTATTGGGTATGTCTTTTATTGTTAAAGATTTCACTATCCTAAAGGCATTTAACCCTTATTACGCCATCCATTTACTGGTTACCAATAAACTAGCGTTTTTAATTCTTGGCGGTGTATTTTTGTGTACAACAGGGGCTGAGGCCTTATATTCTGACTTAGGCCACTGTGGTAGAAATAACATCAGAATCAGCTGGATTTTTGTTAAATTAACCCTTATTCTAAACTATTTAGGGCAAGGCGTTTGGATTTTGCAGAACAGTGGAAGTTATGTTCCGGGTGCAAAAATGAATCCATTTTTCCAGATCGTTCCTGATCAGTTTCAAATTCCGATGGTTATACTGGCCACTATGGCGGCAGTAATTGCGAGTCAGGCTTTAATTAGTGGGTCTTTTACCCTAATTGCTGAAGCAGTACGTTTAAACCTTTGGCCTAAAATTAAAATTGTTTACCCATCGGTTTCTAAAGGTCAGTTATACGTTCCCTCTATTAACTGGATGTTATGGATTGGTTGCTGTGGTATTGTGCTGTTGTTTCAAAAGGCAGAGAAAATGGATGCGGCCTACGGCTTATCTATCACCATAGCCATGTTAATGACCACAATTCTGGTTAGTTTTTATTTGCGAAGTAGACGTTTCCCGAAATATTTAGTTGCGATATTCTTTTTTACCTATGTAATTATTGAAGGCACATTTTTGATCAGTAATTTAACTAAATTCTTACATGGTGGTTGGGTAACTGTATTAATTGGTTCGTTATTGTTTACAGTGATGTGGAGTTGGTTTGTAGCCCGAAAAATCAAAAACCGCTTTGTTAAATATGTCGAAATTGAGGATTATTATGAGATTTTAACTGAACTGAGCGGAGATGAATCGGTTCCGAAATACTCGTCTCAACTGGTTTATTTAACCAGTGCGAACTTTAAAACGGAGATTGAATCGAAAATTATCTATTCCATTATACAAAAGGAACCAAAACGTGCCGATGTGTACTGGTTGGTGCATGTTGATGTAATGGACGAGCCTTATACTTTAGATTATAAAGTTGAATTCCTGATCCCTGGAAAACTGATCAGGATTGATTTTAGATTAGGCTTCAGGATTGAGCAGCGTGTAAACTTATTGTATCGTAAAGTAGTTGAAGAGCTGGTGAAGAACGGAGAAATCGATATTACCAGTCAGTACACTTCGTTAAACAAGCATAAAATTGCTGGCGATTTCAGGTTTGTTCTTTTAGAAAAACATTTATCTAAGTTCACCAAGTTAAGTTTCTATGAAAGACAGATTATGGATTATTACTTTATCCTTAAAAAATTAAGTTTATCAGAAGAGCGGAGTTTTGGCTTGGATAGCAGTTATGTTGATGTAGAGAAAGTTCCGTTGATTTTCGTTACACCAGATGATATTGAATTGAACAGGTTGCCGGTTTAACTGATGAGAACTGCGATTTTAGTATTGGGGGTCAGTTTGTTTATAGCTGGACCCATAGCTAAACTGTACTATTTCGATCATGCCAATAATTATATGATTACATCTGGATTGGGGCTGGTGATGATTACTGCGCTGGCCTTTATAAAGAAGAAATAAATTGAATCCTCTTTCTGTTAAAGAAAGGGGATTTTTTTGTTTTATAAATGGAATTTGTCTTCGTCCCACTTACTGGGATTATCTATAATATAGTTCGAGATGTTATTATATGCTCTTTCATCACGAATAATGTGTTCATAGTAGTTCCTTTGCCATAGCTTTCCCATTGTTTTATCGTGCGATTTGAATAGTTGCAGGCACGCATTAGAAACAATTGATTTATATGCGCCAACAATGTCGGAAATTGTCGGGGCGACCCTTGCGGTCACCCTGTTTAATTCATCTTCTTCTTGGGCGACCACAAGGGTCGCCCCGACAGCAGTAGAAAAAGAAGAAATATCTGATAATACTATTATGCCGTGCATATGATTCGGCATGATCTGAAAAACATCAAGTTCGAAATTTGAAAATCTAACGGATAAATTTATCCATTCATTGTAAGCGATAGTTCCAGATTCATTTAGGATCATTTTATTGTCTGAAACTTTTCCAAATCTATGGATTCTATCTTCACAACAGATTGTTATGAAATAGGCTCCTGCATTTGAATAGTCGTAATCCTTTAGCCTGATCGATCTTCGATGATGTATTAAAGGATTATACTTCATTTATAATTAACTTTCAATTTTTGCCAGTTTACTATGCCTGTAACCATAGGCAAAATAAACCACGAGGCCTACTACCAGCCAGATGCCGAAACCGATCCAGTTCGAAATGCCAAGTTCGCACATCATGTACAAACAACTAATCAATCCTAAAACCGGAATTAACGACAAGTTTTTAGTAATGCAATAGTAGGTGATGATCACACAGATGATCAGGAAAATCCACATCGGAATTTTGTGCTTAAACAATCCCCATCCGCTTTCGTATTTCTTTTCTATCGGTACCTTTGAGGCTGAAATAAACTGTTCATAACGATCGGCCGGTAATGCACTTAAATAAGATTCTGCATCTACTTTTTCGGCCAATACAATTTGTGGCGAGGCATTTTTAACAATTTCCTCTTTAACAATTTTAAGTTCATCGCCGCTTAAAGAAGTAACAAAAGTTACCGTTTGGATTGTTTTAGGGGAATTGAAAAAGAATGCTTTTGTTTCTTTCCCATATTTTGTGAATGCAAAAACTATAGTTGCAATTAAAACAATAGGCACTATAAACTTACTGTTTACGTAAGGTATCTTGAATTTTCCGCGTTGTACATCAGGCCTGTTCTGTAATACTAAAACCCCTGCGCAAACCAGTACGAAAGCAAAAAGTGTTCCGATAGAACAGAGATCGGTAACGATAGTAAGATTCATAAACAACGATGGTACAGCCACTACAAAGCCTACCACAATTGTTGCAAACGAAGGTGTTTTGTATTTAGGGT
Source organism: Pedobacter sp. Bi27 (assembly GCF_918698255.1). Classification (NCBI taxonomy): domain Bacteria; kingdom Pseudomonadati; phylum Bacteroidota; class Sphingobacteriia; order Sphingobacteriales; family Sphingobacteriaceae; genus Pedobacter; species Pedobacter sp. Bi27. The sequence goes on along the minus strand of NZ_CAKKMW010000016.1, from coordinate 3,856 downwards.
GAATTTTTGAAAAAGATTTTGGTAACAAGCCATCTCTGCTCATGCTCATCCAAATACGTGGTTGACCCATTTGAAAAACCAAAAGTACACTAGCCATGGCAAATACTGCACTTACGGCAATAATACCGCTCATTAATTTTAAGTTAATCTGATCAAAAACGAATGCCAACGGATCGCCAACAGCTAAGGTATCTGATTTAACAATACCAGTTAAAACCAGTGCAATAGCCACATAAAGGATGGTACAAATAATTATCGCCCACATCATGCCGCGGGGTAAATCGCGTTGTGGATTTTTACATTCTTCGGCCGTTGTAGAAATGGCATCGAAACCGATATAAGCAAAAAATACTGCCGAAACGCCCTTTAAAACCCCAGCAACACCGTTCGGGGCAAATGGATCCCAGTTTTTTGTGTCTACATAAAATATACCTACCGCTAATACCAAAAGAATTACCGCAAGTTTAACCACCACCATCGCGTTACTGGCATTGCGACTTTCTTTCATTCCACGGTAAATTAACCAGGTAATTAAAATGATAATGCCCAGGGCAGGAATATCTGCAACAAGGTGAAAACTACCGATTGTTGGAGCAGTAAGCCATGCATTGTTGGCCAAGGCTGTAGCCGAATCTAAATCGGCCAGGTTTTTGCCAGCCGCCAGAAGCGCTTCAGCATGTCTATGTCCGTTATAGGCACTTAAATAGTCCATTGTCATCCAATCGGGTACATGGATGCCCTCTATGCCGAGGGGAGGTATTTTGATGGTTGAGAGTAATCCTGTAAAATAATCAGACCAGGAAATGGCTACCGTAATATTACCGATAGAATATTCCATAATGAGCGACCATCCGATAATCCAGGCCACCAGTTCGCCGAAAGCTACATAAGAATAAGTATAGGCACTACCCGAAACAGGTACCATTGAAGCAAACTCTGCATAAGCAAAGGCCGCAAAACTACAGGCTACTGCTGTAAAAATAAATAAAAAAATTACCGCCGGACCTCCGTCTGCACTTGCCTTGCCAATCGTACTAAAAATCCCTGCTCCAATAATTGCTGCAATTCCAAAAGCTGTTAAATCGCGTACTCCGAGTGTTTTATGTAATGTATTTTCATGGTCGCCATAGCCTTTTGCCGCATCTTGTAATATCTTGGAAATAGATTTTTTTCTGAATAGCTTTTCGAACATCTTTTGTTTGCTTGTTTCCTCAAACTTATAAAAAGTTTGGTTAAAAACGTTTAAAGCAAGATATAATTTTCAATACGCCACGCGCTAGTGGGTAATTGCCGTCGAAAAAAGTGTAATTATTAGATTAAAGTAAAAAAATGAAATTATTTGGCCTGAATAATCCTTTGTTTGATTCGCATAGTTTTAGGATAAGTGAAACAGTTAATTTTGTTGTAAATAATCAGCAGGGCGCATAAAACGACATAGGTCTTGTTTGATTGGAATATTTATATACCATTACATTACCAATATGAATGCAGATATAGCACAAATAAAATACATTAAAGAACGTCACCAGGGTTTGGCTACTCTACTGGCCTTTGCATTAATTCCATTGTCGGGTTTTGCTACCGATATTTATATCCCCTCATTACCTACCATGGCTGGCGAAATGCAGGTGAGCAATGTTCAGGTTCAACTTACACTCAGCATTTTTCTAATAAGTTATGGGGTTGCTCAACTTTTTATTGGTAGTGTGCTTGATAGTTTTGGAAGATATAAAATCTGTTTATACGCATTATTAATTTTCGCTGCAGCAAGTATCATCATTGCAACTACCCATAACATTTACCTTATTTATTTAATGCGCATTATCCATGGTCTTACTGTAGGTGCAATTGTAGTGGCTAAACGCGCTTACTTTGTTGATCTTTTTGAGGGCGATCAGTTAAAACATTATCTGAGTTTGTTTTCTATTATCTGGTCTACCGGACCAATTATAGCACCTTTTATTGGTGGTTATCTGCAAACATTATTTGGTTGGGAATCTAATTTCTATTTCTTAGCTGGTTTTGCACTTGTTTTCGCCGTGCTGGAGTTCTTGTTCAGTGGCGAAACATTAAAACACTTTACCGATTTTCAACTGAAAAAGATAACGGGTATTTATATCGAAATGATTAAAACAACAAGCTTTACCTTAGGTATTGTGATGTTGGGTTTAGCTTATTGTATGGTGATGGTTTACAACATGACTGGACCATTTATCATTGAGCATCATTTCAACTTCTCACCCGTTATTGCAGGTTATAGTTCCCTGTTTTTAGGTTTTGCCTGGATGGTAGGGGGCTTTATTGGCAAGGCCACCATTAACAGACCTTTCTTTAAACGATTAATGATCAACTCGCTGTTTCAGGTAGCATTTGTAGTTCTGATGATTGTAAGCTTAAATTTTGTTTCTAACCTCTGGTCTTTAATTTTCTTTGCCTTTTTAATCCATGTAGGGGCAGGCTTTACCTTTAATAATTACTTCACTTTCTGCCTGAGCAAATTCCCGAAAAATGCTGGGATTGCCGGCGGCTTAACAGGAGGGATAACCTATGTTATCGTTTCTTTTTTGAGTTATGGTATCGTAAATCTGATCCCCGCTAAAGATGAGCGTAACCTAAGCTATAGTTACTTAATCATGATCTTAATCTCGGTTTTGGTGATGTTTGTTATTCTTAGGCTTCGAAAAAAAGATGAAGTGTAAGGTATTCGAGATGTTGTGTGTTTTCTCTTCCTAAGCGGAGTCGAATATTTCTTGAAGAGCAAAGTCTGTGATATATAGGTAGGGTCCAGTCCTGCTGTTTGTTACAATCCTCTTGGGAAAATTTTGATAAAAATAATTATCCAATGCCCAAAAGGGATTTTCAATCCATCAGGTCTATTCTTTGGGTACAACATATAAAAACATTGGTTTCGATTACCGAAAAAATGTGAGATAAGTGGCAGCTGTGTAAGCCTATTTAGTTTCCGTGTCTTCTGTGTTTCCGTGGCAAAAAAGCGCTTAGCTAGATGCTAAGGCCAGTTGATAATTCTCCCTTGGGTCATCACGCTGAGCGGAGTCGAAGCGTCTTTACAACGCCCAGGCGGTAAAAAAGAATTAAACTTCGGTCTTAGCGAGACACTGAGGCCAGATAAGAGGTTCTGAATTCTTGCCTAATTTCCGTGCCCTCTGTGTTTCCGTGACAAAAAAATGCTTAACAATACGCTAAGGCCAGTTGATAATTCTCCCTTGGGTTGTCACGCTGAGGGGTAATTAATTGTTTAAAATCAATATGAGTGACGTACAATTGTTTCTTTTCCATACACCATAGGCTTGCCTCGGCTCGCCGCCGCCGAAGGGCTCTTTCTTTTTGGCATCAAAAAGAAACAAAAAATGCCGGCTGAAAATTTTTCTTTTGATGGCAGCTGTGCGGCTAGAACAGTGCAGCCCGAAAAATTTGTTAGGCCGGGTTTAAGTAGAACGGAGATACCGTGCTATGGCCTAGCTGGACGGAAATACAAAAGCGATTAAAATACTGATTAATAGTGGTTTGCGAAATAACGTCAATGGTAGCGGAGTCGAAGCGCCTTTACAACGCCCAGGCCGTAAAAAAGAATTAAACTTCGGTCTTAGCGACACGCTAACAATGCTATTAAGTTAAGCTATTTATATGCTTGGTGCAACCTGCTTTTATTTTGCCGAACTTTAATTTTGGGAAAGCTTCTTGTTGGCTTTACCGCAACTACAGTTTTAAAAATTTGCTCTATTAGCTGTTTAATTATTGTTTTCAGTTTTGATCCCATTACTAACTCAATTAGGCTGTTCCTAACAAATCTGAATGCATTTTGCCAGTTGAAGATATAACCGTATCTTCTTTTATC
>NZ_CAKKMW010000015.1:0-49601 GCF_918698255.1 Pedobacter sp. Bi27 | reverse complement strand
AAAGTATATTGTATATTATAACTGGGAAAGACCACACCAAGGAATTAATGGTAAAAAGCCTGTGGAAATGGTCAATATAAATAACAAAAAATAAACTAGTTCATTACCGAATTACTAAACCTTTACAGCAATGACGATCTTTCTATTGGAATCTGTCATTGATAGCCTATCGAAAGCCCTGTTTAATGCCCGTAAAGCGTTTCGACTACTTGTCCCGATTCATCGGGAAGCTCTCCGTAGGAGTCCTTTGGACAACCTGACAAATCCGAATGGAATCAGAACTTGTGACACAGACTCTTCTTTTGGTCTATGTTACTTTAAAAAATCATTTAGGTAAGTTGAGATTATTTTCGTCTGCATCATTAAACTCACATGCCCCTGGCCAGGGACAATGGCCAAATGAGATTTTGGCATCGCCCCCATATCGGAAAATTTGTCGCCGCCAAGTAATTGGTAGGTTTTACTCAGTTCTACTTTATCCAGGCCGTCATTATCTCCTGCGATGATTAATACGGGTGAAGTAATTTTCGCAATATTGGCGTCGCCCATGTCGAATGTTGTCCCTGCAAAAACAATCATCTGTTCTATAAATTTTGTCCATTTTGTTTTGTCAGGCGCTACCGCATCATATGCCGTTTTCATAGGTGTATTTGCAAACATTTCAGGTTTCATATTTTTAAATGCATCTGCTATTTCAGGTTTCCAGCCAGTACTTTTATAAGTAGAAGAAATGACCACTAATTTTTTTACGCGTTTAGGACTTTGTATGGCTAACTTATAGGCTATAGAGCCACCCATGCTATACCCTGCAACATCGGCACTGTCTACTTTTAAATGTTTCATTACGCCCTCCACATCACTTGCCAGCACAGCCTGGTCTAATTTCCGATCAGAAAAAGGTGTGTGTCCGTGTCCCTGTAACTCAATAGCGATTACTTTTCTGGTTTTCGATAATTCGGGTATTAATTGCCCCCAGTTTGTTTCGATAGTCATAAAAGCACCATGCAGTAAGATGAGCGGTTTACCCTCACCATATACTTCGTAATAAACTTTAAGGCCGTTAACCGGTGCATAACCGCTCTCGGCAGGCTTAAGTTGTTGCGCTTTTGATTGAGCTGCTGCAAACATGATGATTGCGAAAAGTAGTACTGATTTAAGGATCTTACCTTTTTGAAATAAATTTTTCATAAAGCTGTTTAAATTTAGTTTGAACGATATTAACCATACAAATATGAGATTCATTCGGGGCTTTACCACGACGTAAAAACGACAACTTCGGTGGCGGATTGCGACATTGCAGATTTGAAGGTTGATGCCAGTATGTTTAGAAAAAATTGCAAATGAACCCAGCTAATGGTGTATCATAAATATAGAATGTCATCCTGAGGAGTAATTATTTTATAAAAATTCAATATTAATGACAGGAGAATTTAAAAAATTAAATCTCCTCAGATTATCGTCATTGCGAGAAGGCTTTTTCAGCCGACGAAGCAATCTTACAACTATCGCTAGTAGCGAGCGATTTAAGATTATTCATTTTTGCAGTTGTTTTCAAAGGCATTCATGAGCTCGCTTCGTTCGGTTGTCTTCGTGCCTCGCAACGACGGCCTTTCTTTTGGAATCTGTTAATGGTAGTTTGTCGAAGGGCTTTGTTAAATAACCTTTTAACTAAACTCATCGAAAGATGAGCTTTTTTAATTAAACCTAATCTACCACTTTTAGTAGTTGCGTTTAACACGTATATTTGAATATTACCCACAAGAGATTACGCTCAAAACCACGGAAAATGGAACAAAAAAATCTAACGGAATTAACAGACGAAGCGTTGCTGCTAGAAGCAAAAAAAAGGAAATCGGCAGTCATAACCAATGCCATATTAATTGGATTTCTGATCGGTGTTGTATTTTACAGCGTGATGAAAAACAGTTTGGGTTTTTTAACACTCATCCCCTTATTTTTCATTTATAAGCTGACAAACAACTCAAAATATAACAATCAGGAATTAGAGAACCTTTTAAAAGAAAGAGGTTTGAAATAAAAGATGATGGCGAATTTGCTACCACTACCTATTGTGTTCCGCAAGATTTATAGGTTTATCAATAGAAAAGAGTCTCAGACTCAATTTTGCGAGTATTATTAGGCCATAAACTTAATGCCAGTATTACCCATAGAGAGGCAAGCTTAACGCTACGGACAGGAAGGGAGGCAGCAATTGGCACACTTATGGCTTATCAATAACTATGAAACAGATATATCTTATTGTAGCGTTATCAGTAATGCTGCTTACCAGTGCTTGTTATAGTATCAGAACTGCTGGTAATAGTGGAAAAGTCCCTCCAGGGCAAGCTAAAAAAGGAACAGGTTCAAAATCTGCCAGGCCTTTTGCTCCAGGGCAACAAAAAAGAAATTAAAAAGAAAACCCTCCAAATTTGGAGGGTTTCTTTCTTTATTACACAAACAACTAATGTTTTCCCTTACCGTTTCCATGGCCTTTGCCATTTCCGTTTCCTTTATTAAAATGCTGTGAGGGTTTTCCTTTATCGCCTTTATAAACCTTGCCATTACCCTTGGCCGGTGCATATTTCTGCCCTTTGCTCTTCCCTATTGCCGATTGCCCATGGTTGCCTTTAAATTTGGCATATTTTACTTTGTGGGTTTCGAAATAACGGTAAGGCTGACGTGAGTTAATTACGACCTTATAGCCGTTATATAAATCATACCCGCTATATCTCGGTGGAAGCGATGTGGTAAAAACCCAACCTCCTGGACCCATATAAATAAACTGTTTTTTGGGCACATAATAATAACTCTCAATATCGGGCAGGTAGTAATAATCTACATAATCATAGCCGGTTGGGCCCCATGCAGGCTGTGCCCCAATATTTATGTTTACACTTACCTGAGCCTGAGCTTTAAAAGTGAGGCTGCTGCTTACCACAAGTAATAACAGCAAGAATAGCTTTTTCATCGTTTTAAATTTAGATATGAATAATGGGTTTTACTGTTTTAAGGTAACCGTGCCCAACGAAGTGTTTTGACCTAGAGCCACTTTAACAGCCGTAATGGTACTATCTCTATAACCAACAACCGGTGCAAATTTAACTGAATAGGTACCTGAAGATAAGCCACCAACTGTAAACTTACCAGTTAAAGGATCGGCAACGGTACCCACAGTATCTGTACCAGCAATAACCAAAACTTCAGGATGGCTTGCTAAAGGCAAAACAGTTCCCGAAATCAATCCGGTAGTTGCTGACGCGATTCCACGTACCACTGGTTTTAATAAATATTTTCCGTTTCCGGTGCTTACGATAGATTTCGCCGCATCAAAGTCTAATAGCAATGTATAAGCAGCGCCTTCAACCAATTCAGGATTAGCGGTTAATTTTACTTTCCAGCCAGAAGATTGTGCACTTGGTGTTTTAAGTTCCTGTTGAACCCCATTTACCACAATTGTATTTCCGGTTTCGTTGAGTACCAGTCTGATTTCGGTAATTTCGCCTGAAGGCATTTCACCTGAAGCAACCAAAATATCAGGGTTACTGGTGCCGATCCTAAAATCAAGGATATCGAATATACCTGCACTAGCTGCAAATACATAAGGTTTATCGCCCGATACCAGTACAATCTCTTTTACACTTAAATTAATCTTATCGAAGTTACCCGGAGCATCCGTCATTTTAATCTGAACTTTAGTTGTTCCCTGGCTTGATTCATTTTTTTTACACCCATAAAAGACAGTCATCCCGATTACAACGAAGACGGCTAAAATGGTATTTACAAAATTTGTTTTCATAACTGTAGATTTTATTTAAAGTTTTACGCTTCAAAGTTGAGGGCCGAAGATGAAACCAACATGAAATTTAAATTTTATTTTTTTCATCTTAATTTCATGTTGCCATCCTACTTTTGAAATGTGAGCGCACCATGTATGGTGGTTTTTAGGTAGGGTTTACCTCTTAGGGGGTAAACTTTTTTTATATTTATAAAATGATCCGATTCGCCGTTATTTTTTGCCTGGCTATTGCCCCGTTATCGGGTGTTTTTGCCCTGCAACAAGATTCTACCGCTTTAACTGTTTCAAATCAGCAGGAAGAACTGATTAAAAAACAGGATAAGGCAAAAAAAGACAAACAGCCCGAAAACCAAAAACCTGAGCCACTTCAGATCAAAGAAGTACCAAAAGCCAAAAAACAGCTAAAACCCATGGCGGTAAAGCCCAAAGTAAAGGTAAAACCCATCAAGATTATTAAACCTAAGATTAAAAGGCCATAACTATATGCGCACCCGTCTCTTAATTTTCTTCTCATTTTTGGTGATATCAAATGTAAAGGCACAGCAAGATTCGACAAAAGCTACGCTTACACTTGCGGCCATGTACAACAGTAACATTAATTATTACGGGCAGGTTACCCCTGAAAAATATCCGTATGTACTCTTTAACGCTACCTTACGGTTTCCAAGCGGTTTATATTTTTCGGGCGGTGGTTATAAGCTCTTAAACTATGGCTCAACCATTTCGGAAACAGATTTAGGCGTAGGTTACGATTATGATTTTAATGAAAAATTTACTGCCGGACTAGCCTATACCCATTCTTTTTTTCCCGCTAATTCTCCTTTGCTTCAGGCATCCAACAACAATAACATCAATGCATCGGCCGCCTACCAATGGCCTTGGTTTAAAACAGATCTTAGTCTCGATTTGGCCTTCGGAAAGCAAACCGATGGATTTATCAGTTTCGGAAATTCAAAAGAAATCGAATTGGGAACGGTATTCAATGAAAAGAATCTTATTTCAATTACGCCAGCTGTAGAGATTACAGCAGGTACCACCCGCTTTTACGAAACCTATATCATCGAAAAAAACAAAAGGCAGAACGCTAATGGGAATGGAAAGGGAAAAAGTGATACCGCTCCGGGAATCGTTAACGGGAGCACCACCGAGGTAGTTGAAAATACGGTCAATCAGTTCAAACTATTGTCTTACAATTTTAAGTTACCTTTAAACTGGAGTAATGGAAATTTCCTTGCAGAGGCCAGTTATCAATTCTCCATACTTGGAAACAGAAAAGAAGAAAATGTAAAACATCAACAATCATTCTTCGGTTTAGCAGTTTATTATCAATTTTAATCCTCATGAAGGTACTGATCATAGAAGATGAAAAAACACTTGCCTTTGAAATGGAAAAGTTTCTTAAAAAGGCTTTCTTCTTGTGCGATCTGGCCCATAGTTTTAAACAGGGTTTTAATAAACTAGAACTAAACCAATATGATTATGTGCTGATTGATTTGGGCTTGCCAGATGGTGATGGCTTTGAACTGCTCAGCAAGGCGAAGAAAAGCAACCCAGATGCGGCCTATATTATTCTTACGGCGAGAGGAAAATTAGAAGACCGGGTGGCAGGCTTAGACATGGGCGCAGACGATTATTTAGCGAAGCCTTTCTTTTTACCCGAACTTCAATCGCGGATGCAGGCCATTGCCAGGCGAAAATTTAAAGTGGCCGAAGCGTTAATTCCACTCGGAAACTTTAACATCGATCTGCAAAAACGCTTTGTATTTTTTGAGGAGGAGCAGATTGAACTTTCGCGCAAAGAATTTGATCTTTTAAGCTACCTTTTACTGCATAAAAACAGGGTGCTTACCCGGATGCAATTAAGCGAACATATTTGGGGCAACTTTGTTGATGATGATTACGACTCTAATTACATTGATGCACACATTAAAAATATCAGGAAGAAATTAAACGGTTATGCCCCTACCGAATGGCTGGAAACGGTTAGAGGCGTTGGTTATAGAATTAAGAAGTAATTTGAAACTATCTACTAAACTTATTTTATTTATTACCGGATCTAAACTTGCCATTGTAGGTCTGTTTATCCTTTTGCTTCCTTTTCTGATCGGGCAGATTGCTGCTAACTACACCAACTTTTCGCTTAGAAACCAACAGAAAAAAGTACTCCAGAATATCAATAAAAAGGGAATAGATTATTACTTCGAAGGGGATAACAGTTATGGGAGCTACACCATGCTGAAAGATGAATACATTGCACTTGAAACGGTAGCACAAACACTGAAATTAGACACCATACGCGATACCAAACGTATTGTAGAACAAGATACCATCGCGTATCGGGTGCTGAGTTTTACTTTTCAAAAAAACCAAAAAAACTACCTCTTAGAAATCGGTAAAACCACCGCCAGCATTAACCTTTATAACGATGCGCTCCAACGCTTTGCTTTATACGTGCTTATCATTCTTATTGCCCTAAGTATTATTATAGATTTGATTTTTACCCGGCAGTTAATCAAACCACTTAGTCAGATTATCAAATTAAGGCTGACCAATAGCCGGTTTCCCTTTAAAAAGAAACATGGCCATATTAAAACCAGTACACAAGACTTTAAATACCTCGATCATTCACTCATTTCGTTAATGGACCAGATTAACGAGGCTTTTGAAAAGGAGCGGGAATTTACGGCAAATGCCTCGCATGAGTTTATGACGCCCATTAGTATATTACAAAACAAGATGGAAAACCTGCTTACTGAAGAATCGGCATCCGAAGCGGTACAGGAACACATTGTGGATATGATGAAAACACTGGAGCGGTTAAAGAAAATATCGCGTTCGCTACTACTCATTTCGAGAATAGAAAATGAGCAATTCTCCAAACAGGATGAGATAGAGCCACAAACACTCCTTAATGAAATAGTGGAAGAAATAAGCCATAGGCTCGAGGAAAAAAACATTCAGATCGACATCGACCTTAGCCATAACAAAAGTTTAAGCAACATCAATCATGATCTTTTATTTCAGCTCTTTTATAACTTAATTAACAATGCCATTAAGTTTAACAAAGAAAATGGAAGTATACAGATTTCTGATCATCTCGAAAAAGGTTATTATTCCATTCAGGTTAGCGATAGTGGCCAAGGCATTAAAGCAGAAGATATACCACACGTATTTAACCGATTTAAAAAAACCGGTCATGCCGAAAATGCGGGCTATGGCTTAGGGCTTGCCATTGTAAAAAGCATAGCAAACTACCTTAACTTAAAGATTCAGGTGAATTCAATACCGGGAGAAGGGACAAGTTTTAAAGTTATTTTCGAGGGATAAGATTAAAAATGTTATTTGTTCCGTTTGATGTAGATTTCTACTCCAATGGTGAGAATGACACAGATAGCAAGAAAAATTATTGTCCAAATCCTCATCGATTTGCCTTTATATATTCAAAATAAGCTTTTGCACTTGCTAAAAAATTCACCCTGTATAAAGCTAAAGAATAGATAATCAAACCGGTAAACAGAGGAATCTTGTTCTCAATTGCATTATCACTGAATATCGCTGGTATCAGGATCAACATACTCAGAACAGTAAGTGCACTAAAAAGATTTCGAGCCCAACTATGGCCTTTAAAAACCAGGTAGAGCATGAGTACTGTTAGCACTAACCTAATAATTTGTACTATAAGTTTAGACTTATCTATGTACCCCAAGGCCACGTGATAAGTTACCAATACATATATGCTGAACAAAAACATACTTGCCAATGAGCGGAGAATATCGTTTCTGCCCTTTTTTTCAAATTCATTCATGAGATGCGTCAGATTTTTCTGATAGACGAATATAGTCATTAGCCATCCTTTCAAGAAATCAGAATGCGAAAATGATTATATACTGCATTAAGATTAGCTTCGCTGAGCACTTCGTGGTTCCCGCCTGCGTGAGAATGACGACCAGTTTTTACAATCTGTCAATGATAGCCTGTCGAAGGAGCTGTTAAATACGCCTCAAGGTGTTTCGACAAGTTCTTTGTAGGAGTCCTTTGGACAACATGACAGCATTTGAGGTAAAACCGCCTTTGTGATACAACCTATTTTCTTTGGCAATATTTCAACAGTCTATTCCATCTTAAGCCAGGTATACCCTTCTGCTTTGATCTTGATTTTAAGTTGAATTTTATGTGATGCATCTACTACATGACTCGTTTTCTTTCCTGCTTCATCGGTTACAACTACATTACGGGTTATGCCTGCATAATATAAAGGAACTGATATTACCCTTTCTATATCCTGATCCAAGGGGTTATAAACCATTAACAAGCCCTTTGTTTTCAGGCTGGGGTTTACATGTAAAATACCATCCCAATCTCTGCCGTCGGCCCTGCGCAGGTGTATAATGTCGCTATTGAGAATATCGCGGTATTGATTGTACCAATTGATTACGCCTTTTACAATTTCTTTGGTGGCTTCGGTATCATACAAACGGGGGCCACGGTAACAGGCCTGAACCCCTGCCCCATAATATTGCATCATCAACTGTTTATAGTCCTTAAGGTGATCAGCAAGTGGCTCAAGTACGGCTTCTGCCCCTCCTCCCTGATAGGCCGTAAGTGGCACAAAACCCCAGCCCATACTCGGTGTTTTCTCCCAGGTACCGTCAAAAATATTCTGTCGGTTCAAAATCATCTGGTTAGTCCTTGGCAACGAAAAATTCACTTCACGATAGCCAATTGCAATTTTATTGGTACCATCTAAAAAATACCAGTCGGGTGCATTGATGTAAACGCCCCGTTCACTTAACCAGTGGTAAAGTTCTTTTTGCATTTCCATCTGTGTCCATTGGCTATCGGCCAGCCCTTTGTGCCCCGGGTGTGTGGTTGAGGCACATACATCACCAGGGTAAGGCCCGTCGTTTTCCCAGATGTCGAATCCTGTTTTCTTGAAAAAATATTTGATTTTATCGCGATAACTCAAACCCCATTTACTACCAAAACACGGTGCGTTACCGAAAAAGGCACCTCCTGGTTTTCCAGTCAGCGGACTAATCACATCATCTTCATCACTAATTCTTCTGGAACTAAAAAGCGAATAACCGCCGATTTTTATATTTTTAGCATGGGCATATTCGGCAAGGTTTTTCCACTTATGGATATTTAATGCGGTAGAATCTTCCATATTCAGGTGGCTTCCAAAACTTAAAATCAGCGCTTCGTATCCGGTTGCCGCACACTGATCAATGGCATTTTTTACCTGTTGATCGTTCTTGCTCACCAGGTGCATAAAGATTGGATTTTGAGTTGTCCACGGTGCAATAACGCGGTACATTTTACGAATGGCCAAACCCCGTCTTTCCCGATCATAACTATCCATTAAAAGCTCGTTGGTGCGGATAGAGCTGAATACCTCACCTGCAGCGAGTTCAACATTCACGCCCTTATATGGATATACCTCCAATAAACAAGGAGTGGTTTTATCGTAATTCACCTGTGAGGTATAAAGGCTGTCGGCCTTCCAATGCGTACTCTGATCACTTAAACTGTACTTCATGGCATTGTTAAAGGCAAAATTACTTTCGATATAAATACCATGTGGTGTTTTCATTTTATCGGTACCACCCACAACAGCGCTTTCTTCTTCTACTACGCCGAGCACCTCATTTACCACCTGATCAATCTTGATTGGCGCATCTGTTTTATTCTCGACTGTTACCCATTTGGTCATCAATGGAAGTCCATCGTATAATGCATAATTTACCTTAACAAAAACACCGTTTAGTTTAGTGTCTGCGCTTTTATAAGTAAATGTTAATGTTTTGCCTGTTGGATTTTTCTTGTTGGCCGTCCACATGGAGCCTGGTTTCCATTTAATAAACTGTGGCAATGCAGCAATTTCATAAGCCTGGAACTGAAAATCGTTTTCATTCGCTTTCAAACTACCAAGTATGCCTGTAGTAATGTAGGCATTTTCTGTCTGGCCATATAAACCACCAATATTGTATTTTTTGCCGTTAATGCTCACCTGGGCCTCTGGTTTAACTGACCGGAGCAACTGCTCTCCGGTAGTCAGGTTACGAAGATCGGTACAGGCCACATTTGGCGATAAACGGAACACCCGCTTAAGCAGGCCATTGCTTAAAATAATATCTTTTTGATCTGCACTTTTAAAAACAGCTGCAGGATGACCTTCTGCATGAACAAGCCAATCTACAGTACTCAAATTATCCAGGGCGCTTTTCCAAACTGGGATCTGCTGGGCTAAGACTTCGGCAAACCCATAATTTAAAACCACCGCAAACAGCAATATTATTACTTTATAAAGCGGATGGGGATTACCTGCAGGCAATTTGGTTAGTTTCAAGGCGATTGTACTTTTCAGCCCTATTAATTTCAGCATATTCTTGTTGTCAGTCATGCTAAAATATGGAAATTGCGGAGATTTTACGAACGTTTAATGTTTTATCAATAAATCGACTGAAACCCCTAAAAACACCAATAAAAGGACAAATGTTAACATTCCCAAGCTATAAGCAATAATTGCTTTTAGGTAACTTGCTACTTTTTTGCCGTTAAAAAACTGTGCTATAGCCCATGTAGTATAAACTGCCCCTGTAATACCCGAAACTTTCATGAAACTGATTTTACTAAGTCCTTCAGCAATGGCAAAAAGAGAAATGATTAACATGCCAATTCCCATTACAAAGCACAGCAGGATCAATATTTCGAAGAAATTGTAGCTGTATTTTTTAAAAAATAATTTTAACCACAAGGAAATGCAAACACCCATTAAAACATTTGCATAACCATAATGTCCCTGTACCCATTCGAAAATTAAACCGATGCTCGTTTTTTTTACCTCCTTAAACTCAACATAACCATCTTCAATATGAAAGAAATGACTAATCACCGTATAAATTAACGAGCTAACGATGATAAATATAACCGGTTTTACCAAACGGCTGCGGTTCTCAGTAATGAATGTTCTGATATTTTGGCCGGGCCTGATGAGCAGTTCTTTTACGGTAAACAATATTCCTTTTTCGAAATGTAGAATATGTTGTATTTCGTGTAAGATATAGTGCGCATCTACCCTTTTAACATGCACAGGCTGACCACAACGGCCGCAGAAATCATCATTTACAACATGGCTGCAGTTTCTGCAATTGATTAGATCAGGATGCATATAATTTATTGATTAATATTTGTTGTATTACGTAATCTGATCTCATCATTTACCGATTTTAAGGAGATGTAAATAGGCAACCAGGTAATGGGTAGCACCATTGCTGGGATGAATAATACCAATTTTGCCTTGAGAAAAAACAAGGCTAAAGAAATAAGCACTCCTAATATGATAAATCCAATTAAGGCACCCTTTAACTTCGACTTGGTTTTATTTAATTCTGCCAAGCTTAATTCAGACCATTTTTTCATCATTCAAATCTTTTCTATAAAAGTGGATACAAAAATATTTTCAAAGGCTACACTTTAGTGTAAATTTGCTATTAAGCCATCCCTTAAATGAAAGACACCATTACCTCCACTTTGCTAACCAAGAATAAGGTTGAAAAAATATCAACCGAAGATCTTCAGCAGCAAGATTATATGGAAGCTATAAAAGCTTTTGCACGCTTAACCTACGAAAGTGTGTATGTAATCGATTACGAAAAAATGGCGTTTGAGTATGTTTCAGAAAACCCCTTATTTTTATGTGGTTATTCGCCTAACGAAGTTTTGGATTTAGGCTATGAATTTTATTTTAAAAATGTACCTGAAAAGGATCTTACATTATTGAGTCTGATTAACGAAGCGGGATTCGATTTTTTTGCCAAATTACCTGATGAAGAAAAAAAACATTATAGTATCACTTACGATTTTCATCTGATTAACCGGGAAGGTAAACCCACGCTGATTAACCATAAACTTACCCCCTTGTTTTTAACTGGCGAAGGTAAAATGTGGAAAGCGATGTGTATTGTCTCCCTTTCACACCATCAGCAGGCGGGCAATATCTGTATATACAAACAAGGTACTGATGAGCTATGGGCGCTAAATATCGAAAGTAAAATCTGGCAGAAATCAGAGAAACCAAAACTCAGCAAGAGGGAAATCGAAATATTGCAATTGCACGCCCAAGGCTTAACCATTAACCAAATTGCCGAAAAAATATTTGTCGCTCCCGATACCGTAAAGTATTATAGGCGACGGATTTTTGAACGATTGGAAGTGAGTAATATGGTTGAAGCACTTTCACGTGCGGTTAATAGTAAGATGATTTAGCCTTATCCATTTTTATACAATACTTTGGCCGAGGTTTGCAGCCCCGGCCAAAGCCTGGCTTTATTGGCGATCGCTTTATGCGTTCAACCCACCATCAATTGTTAAAAACGAGCCGGTGATGTATCTGGCTTCTTCGCTTGCAATAAAGCTTACAAATGATGCAATATCTTCTACTGTACCATAATCTGGCAAAGCCATACGGGTTCTCAAGAAATCAGCCAATGGTGTATCTGCGGGATTCATATCGGTATTGATTGGTCCGGGCTGAATCAGGTTTACCGTAATTTTTCGGGCACCAAGATCGCGTGCTAAACCGCGTGTAAAACCCTGAAGTGCCGATTTGCTCATGGTATACAAAGTGGTTTCAGGACCAAGAGCGTTATCGCCCATATTGCTGCCAATGGTAATGATCCGGCCGCCTTCGGGCATGCCTTTTACCGCAGCCAAAGCCGCCACAAAAACTGCTTGTACATTAACGGCCATAATTTCGTTATAATCTTCAAGTGTATGTTCTTCAAAGGCTTTGCCAATGTAAATACCGGCGTTATTGATCAGGATATCAATGTGGCCAAAATCGGCAATTGTTTTAACCACTGCGCCAGTTACTTCAGCTGGTAGGGTACTGCTTGCTTTTATCGCCACAGCGAGCCCACCTGCGGCTTCAACCTCAGCCACTACGGCCAAAGCTTTTTCTGGTGAATTTGCATAGGTAAATACCACTTTTGCACCCTCGGCAGCCAATCTTTTTACAATCGCTGCACCTATGCCCCGGCTTCCTCCTGTTACCAAAGCAATTTTATCTGTTAGTTTTTTCATCTGTATTTTTTAAATTTTATGCTAAAGTAAAAGAGATACTTTACATTTGCAGGTAAGCAGCAAATTGTTAGGTACTAACAAAAAAGTAAGAAATGAGGAAAGAAACATCAACCAATGCTTTGAACGAAAAAATGATGATCGACAGCTGTGGCATGTCCTCGTCGCTGGCGGTAATCGGTGGAAGGTGGAAACCCGCTATATTGTGCCGCCTTTCTTATGGTACCATGCGCTATGGTGAACTTAAAAAAGACATTATCGGCATATCAGAAAGAATGTTGGTGGCTCAGTTGAGAGAACTGGAGAAAGACCAGATTATTACCCGGGTTGTTTTTCCTGAAGTGCCGCCAAGGGTAGAATACCGCCTTACCGATTTGGGCCGTACCATGAAACCAATGCTCGATGCGATGTCTGACTGGGGCAATATGTACCGGAAGCACATTAACCAAACACAAGATTTATCTGCTAACGTATTGCAAGACAAATAAATTTTCAATAAAATAATATGCTGTTTTTCGACTGACAAACAGCTGTCATAGGCCTGTCTTAGTTTTGTTCTATTAAATTAATATAACAAGATGTCAGCAACTATGATTACTAAAAGCGAATTATTACAGCATTGGTTAGGCCACAGAAAACTAACCAGAAAAACCATTGAAAAATTTCCCGAGAAAGAATTATTCGAACTTTCGGTCGGTGGAATGAGGCCGTTTTCTTCATTAATTAAAGAGTTGTTATCCATTAATGTTCCTGGTTTAAAAGAAATGGTCACCAGAGAAACAGCTCCCTTTAGCCATGATCTTCCGCTTAATAACAAAGAAGAGCTACTAACAAAATGGGATGAGGATACCCCAAAAATTGTGGAATTCTTTAACCAAATCGCTGAAGATCAGCTTCACGAAACTATTAAATTATTCGGGCAGTACGAGTTTTCGATCATTAGCCACCTTTTGTATTTCATTGATAACGAAATACATCACCGCGGGCAAGGTTTTGTATACTTAAGGGCCTTAGGCATTGAGCCTCCATTTTTCTGGGACCGTTATTAAAAAGCAGGAGACTGTATCATAAAGGCTATTTCACCTCAGATGCTGTCATGTTGTACAAAGGACTCCTACAGGGAGCTTGTCGAAAAGTTTGCGAGACATTTACACGGTTACTCCAACTGGCCACCGTTGATGAACTCCAATAAAAAATCGTAATTGCGAGGAGGAACGACGAAGCAATCTTTCATGCGAGTGTTCCTTGCATAGAGATTGCTTCGTCGGCTAAAAAAGCCTTCTCGCAATGACGATACTTTGAGGGGATTTATTGTCTTTTAAATTCCACTTTCATTTTTATAAAATAAATTATCCCTCAGGATGACAATTCTATATTTATGATACAACCTCTTTGTTATTTATTCTCTTCAAACCAGCTTCCATTATTTCAATCAGCTCGTTGTTTAAATGGGCTGGTTCTATAATCTCGGCAACATCAACAAATTTAACAAACCAGCGCACAAAAGAAACCACAGAAAGGGAACAATCGAAATACATGACCACAAAATCATCTGAAATTTCTTCGCCTGTAAATCCAAAAATCTGCCGTTCCCAATATAGAAAATGTGCGTACTTCCGGTCTACCTTAATTTCGACTTTCATCACATTTTCAGATAGGCTTTTATCCCTGAATTCGTTAATTGGCGGGTGTGCAATAGTAAAGTTTTCTTCAAGCACCAGAACTTTTTTGATCCTGTCTAACCTAAAATTGCGGTAATCATTCCTTAAATGGCAATAGGCTAAAAGATACCAAAGACTGTGTTCGTAGAATACGCCGATTGGCTCTACTGATCTTCCTATCGGATGAATATCACCACCTTTGAGATAATTGATATGGGTTATTTTTTTCTTTAAGGTACTATTGAGTAAAACATCGATAATGTTAGGCAGGTAATCATTAGATTTAAAATCGTTTTTAAGATGTATTGTGTCTTCTAAATGCAGGAAATCTCTTTTTTGATGCACCTGAAAAGAACTTTTTATTTTGATAAGTGCTACCTCAAAATGTTTTTTGATAAACTCGGTTTCATGTTTCTGCATCACTTTTTCGGCAACCATTAAGCTGAGAATTTCTTCCTGACTAAACCTTGATGGCTGTAGCCTAAACCCTTCCATAATCGAATAACCAGATCCTGATTCATTAACGATCGGAATACCGGCAATCTCAAGGGCTTTTAAATCCCTGTAGATCGTTCTTATACTAATTTCGAACCGCTTTTGTAATTCTTCAGTAGTTACTACAGATTTAGATTGCAATAGAAAAAATATCTGTAATATCCGGTCAAATCTTTTGGTAATATCCATTTTTAAAAATGTTGGGTATTTAATTAAACAGCTAATTTATACGGCTTGCCCATTAGGGGAGAAATTGCTTAGGCAGTACCTTTTCTGATGAAGATTTTACAAGTTCAAGAATTCTGTTTTGCCGGGTTTCTGCTCTTTTTGCCAGTACAATCCATTGTAAGATGGCTTTCTTAGCGGATTTACTTAGGCCAAGAAAAAAAATCTTTGCGTTTTTACTGTTTTTAAATTCTAAAGCTAAATCTTTAGGTATTTTAAGTGTTTCTACTGCATCCAAAACTGTCCACGACCCATTTTGTTTGGCCTTTTTAATGGCTTCTAAACCTGCTTTTGCGATAAGTTTTTGTGCCAACAGGCGCTTTACCTTTTCCTTATTGATTTTCGACCAAATGCTTTTGGGTTTCCGTTTACAGAAAAACTGCATAAACCTCTCCTTATCTATGGGCTTTTTTATACTGTCTATCCAGCCGAAACAAAGCGCCTCATCTACAGCTTCGCTCCAGGTAATGCTTGGCAAACCAGAACCTTTTTTGCCATAAACAAGCCATACTGACGATTTAAGCTCATGATTGGTGGCTAACCAATCCCGCCATTCTTTGATGTTGACAGGACAAAAAGTTTCTATATCTTTTACTTTGTTTTCCACTATTTCGCAATTAATAAAATAATTTTCAGGAACATTGATCCGTCAATTATTTTAAACATGCAGCAAATTTAGCAGGCGGAGTGACAACCCTATGGCAGTTGTGATTTTATCTTTTATAAAGATCCTTAGAAAACAATTTTTATTCTGTTTGAGCCGTCAGCGCTCCTTCTTTATCTGGATAATAGATTTCAAAGGCATAAACAAAATAAACGTAATCAATATTAAAGAAAAGGCTGGCCATGCAACAGTGGAGACAGTAGAATACTAATTAAATATAGGCAATGGTTACAATCACCATCCAGATCAAGCTAAACACACCTCCAAAATAAAACATTGGCATGTTTTGTTTCAAGTTTTTCTTAATCAAGGCAGCGTAAATGATCCAACCAAAAAAGGCAATAAAATATAGCGGAACTGCAAATAATAACATAAGATTAAATTGGTAACCAAATATAGCCATTTAATTAATTGAAGCCATAAAATTGGCAAAAATAAACGATCTACAGCGCAACCATAACGCCAAAATTCCAGCCTAACCAACCTTGTGCACCATTTTTAAAATGATGGCTCCAAGCAGGCGCCACTTCCTTTTTATAATTTTCGCCAGGAATAGCTTCTCCCTTCACGTAATATGAATACGCGGGTCCTGCAAAAAAAGCAAGCCTCGACAAAGCATTAAACTGCAGGTTTACCTGGAGCCTGTAAAGGTTGTTTGCTTCTTCAAAATTGCCGAGATATATAGATTGAATGGTTCCTTCGGCGGAGATAGCAAAATGTTTGTTTAATATAAAATCATGACCAAGGCCTAATCCAAAAGTAAATGCTCGGGCAGTATCTGAAAAATTTTTACCCGCAATTAATAAGGTATATAATTTAGCATTTCCGGTTTTAAAGGCGATGTTGGTATTGATTACCTCGTTGTTATATACTGTTATTTTGCGGTAGCCATTATTGGATAGGTTGATCAACCCGATACTGATACCCGATGATGAATCGGCCAGATTTACCACAGCCAGTTGAAAACCGTCCATGTTTTTAGTTTGATTAACCAATCCGGCAAGCTGCATGCCCTTTAAACGGCCTGAGGTTTTATTCAATACACCTGCCAGCTGAACTCCTGTGGTATTTTTGCTCACATTAACCAGTCCGGCTACTTGCACTCCTTTAACATCTTTGCCAGCAAGATTGCCCACCCCGGCCAATTGCGCTCCGCTAACCTTACTTTCTACCCTATTTAATAAACCGGCCACCTGCAAACCATCTACATTCATATTTACATCGTTGTAGGCACCCGAAAATTGAGTTCCTTTTACTGATCCGCCAACTACATTGAACAAGCCCGCTACCTGAATCTTTTTAATATCGCCTTTGGTTAAATTAAACGCACCCGCTATTTCAAAGCCATTTGTTCCGGCAGTATAACCACCAAGTACATTTAAAGATGCCTTGTTTACTACACTAGAACTCATGCTGCCATGCGAACTTAAGCCAGGGGTAAACGATGCCTGAAAAGGTGTTTGTGCCAAAAAATCTGGAATATTAAGATTCTGGATGCGTTGCTTTGAGGAAAGCAAAAAACGCCATATGCCACGTCCACCAAAAGTATTGGTGAAAAATGCACCTTTTTCTTTGTCCGGATCTTCGTATTTCTCAGGCTTTATATTAATATCAGCCAGGAAAACCAGGGCAGTATCGCGATAGGTTTCTTTACTTGCCGTTAAAATCACACCATTGTGCTCGCCTCTAAAACGCAGGGTAAAATAACCGTTGTTATCTGTAAGTGCAGCCTGAAGCAGTTTTTTTTCGTAGACACTGGCCTGTTTAACTTTACTACCGGTTCGGATATCAACCACGTAACCGCTTATTGCATATTCATTGTCGCCGTTGGCAATATGCTCTGCTTCTATTGTTAAATGATTTACGGCATAGCGAAGAATGATGTATTCGGCATTTTCTTTATAATCTACCTTACCATCAAATAGCTGATCTAAAACTTCACGTACCGGAACATTTTTAACATTCAGGCTAACCAGGCTATCCTGTCGGAACAGTACACCATTATAAGAAAAATAGAACCCGCCAGCTTTGCTGATCATCTGCAAAACATTGCCAACCCGTTCCTGCTTAACATTTAAGCTTACTCCTTTGGATAAATTCCTTCTATAATCGACTGTGGCAACCTGTGCGTAACAATAGCCCGAAATAAAGAGTAATAAAATAATTAGTCCTGTCTTCATTATTTTTTAGCAGACAACAAAATGGTGTTGCCGTTACGGGATAACTGTAAATTTAAGGTTTGGCAGATAATTTCAAGATTCTGGTTTACCGATCCCATTTTTAAAGTGGTATTAATTGTTAAGCCTTTAATCTTTTCATCCAAAATAATGTTGCTTCCATAAGCCTCATTCAAAGTAACTATCAGCTTGGATAAAGAAATGTTATTCGCCTGAAATAGATTGCTACGATAGTAATTGTAGAGCTGATCGGTGCTTTGTTCTTTTACCAGTTTACGGGTATTGCCGTCGATATGGATTTTTTCGCCCTTATAAAGCTTAATCTCATCATTGGCCAGGCGAACCTTTACAATTCCGGTTTCTACATTAATTTCGGTATCCTTTTTTATATGCTTAATATTGAAAGACGTACCCACTACTTCTACACTTACCTTTTCGATATCAATTATAAAAGGATGCGTTTTATCTTTGGCTACATCAAAAAACACGTCACCTTGTTCCAACTTCAGTTTTCTGTTGTTTTTAAAGTTAGCGGCATAGCTTATTTTGGTATTCTTGTTTAACGTAAGTGCCGATCCATCAGGTAAGGTTTCGGTACGTACCTGGTAGGTAGCCGTGAGTTCGGTATATTTTCCGGGGCCATATAAACTATATGCGATCCATCCCCCAACGGCAATAAACAAAACTGCTGCTATCCTTAGCCAGACTCTACTGGCATTTAACCGTTTGCTGTTGTCGCTCTCTGGTTTTAAATCTGCTCTTCTCGCCTTAAAACTTGCCCATGCCTGCTCTTCATCCCTTTTGTTATCGTTTTTTAAGGTATTGCTTACCTGCCAGATGGTTTCCAGCTGGGTAAAATGCTTTTTATTGGCTTCAGCAGCGTTTAGCCACTTTTCTACCTTTTCGTTTTCTTCTATAGTACTTTCTTTTAGAAGAACCTTTATCAATAATTCATCAGTCATGCGCTTTCTTCTAATTAAAAAAATCGTTGTAATACCATAATCCGAGTAAAATAAACACCAGGAAGTCGGCAAGTTTTAGTCTTAAAATCCTTAAAGCCTTTCCCATTTGATTTTCTACCGTTTTGATTGACAGACCTAAATGATCGGCAATTTCGCGGTATTTCAATTCTTCGAACCTGCTCATTTGAAAAATGGTGCGGCATTGTTCTGGTAAATGGCTCAGGGCATCTCTTAAATGTTGCTGTAGTTCAGTAAATTCGATTTTTGCAGCAGCAGGTTCATGTTCTGTATTCATGGTGTGTACCGTAAATTCCTGGTATTTGCTTTTGGTTTTTTCCTGTTTAATGTAATTTAAACTATCGTTGTAAACACATTTGTAGAGGTATGCTTTTATAGATTGTATTTTAAGGTTCTCTCTTTTTTCCCAAAACTTTAAGAACATTCCCTGTACAATTTCTTCAGCAACATCTTCATCTTTTAAAATCACCTGAGCATAAGCGTGCAGTGCATTGTAATGCGTTTTGAACAAATGTTCAAATGCGGCATCATCATGGTATTGATGGCTGATTTCGGAAGCTACTACTGTTAATTCCACGGGTTTAATTGTAATCAAATATATATCTTTTAATAATTGAATGAGAGAAGGACATATTGATTGAATGAGAGAAGGACTGAATAAGAGAATATTAGCTAGTGCACAAATTCAATCATTCAAAATTCAGTCATTCAATAATTCATTTTTAAAAACTAATTGCCAAACCACCTGTATATCCTAAAAACAGGGCATGTAAGGTATTGTCTTTTCTATCCCAGCTTTTCACATAGTGTTTCTGTAGGGTTTTTCCTTCTTCGGTATTGGTTGATACAAAATTGAACGATGGTCCTGCAAAAATTTCTAAATTCTGGCCTATCCTAAGCGAAGGCAGTAACTGAAACGTAGATTTGAAATAATTGCCACGTTTAAAGTTTTGTAATGAACCCGATGTAAGTTCTGCATTTAACCTAAAGTGTTCTGATTGAAAAAAGTGAGCACCCAAACCTGCTTCGAAAGCATAAACCTCATCTTTATTTTTAAAGTTATAACCAGCTCCGATAATACCATATAATACTTTCCCGCCCGATCTGAATGTGGCCATGGTTGTTAAATTCTGGTTGGTAGTTAAAGCAATACTTTTCTCGCCATTTTTAACAATATTGATAATCCCGATCGGATAATCGCTGCTATCGGCCACGTTAATAAAACCAGCAAGCTGAACGCCTTTCACTTTCTTTGCCACATTGATAAAACCTGCAATTTGCGATCCTTTTACATCGGCGGCTTTATTCATAAAACCTGCAACCTGCACTGCAGAAACATTTTTCGAAGTCAAGTTCATAAAACCAGCTACCTGTGCACCACTGTTTTCTTTTGAGATATTGGCGAAACCTGCAATAGCGGCCCCATTTCCTCCACCATAAGTATTGATGAAACCTGCAAACTGTGCCCCACTTGCTTGGCCACCAATGTGGTTAGAAAAACCTGCCAACTGTGTACCGCTTGCATTTTTACGCACGATATTGGAAAGGCCTGCAAATGAGAGCCCTTTTTCTGCTGCCGAAACACCAACCAAAGCGTTTAAAGAAAATACATTTGTATCTAGTGTTGCATGGGTTCCGTTTGTGCTTACTGGGTATACAAAACCCACATTTACTTTACCTTTTTTGCCTTCTTGTGCAAAACCATTTAAACCTGTGCTTAATAGTATAGCTAAACCCAATGCTTTAACACCAGATGCTTTTTTGAAATTGATGCATGCCGTAAAGCTGTTTTTAATTTTTGTCGAAGTTGTGTCCATTTCTGTATAATTTTAAAATGAGACAACAAACACGACACTTACCCCTACGTGCAGCAAAAAAATATTTCTTGCTCCCCAATATTATTAAAAGTCTTTTTTTAACAGCTGAAAACGATAAATTAAAAGTTTACTAGCATAATATAAAATATAAACGCCTAAATCAGCTATAATATTGATCTCACCAAACCGCCTTCTACCCTAATGGCGGCACCATTGGTTCCGGAGGCTAACGGACTTACATAAAAAGTAACCGCATTTGCAATTTCACTCACATCAAGAAAGCGTTGCAGTAAGGAAGTAGGCCGCATGTTCTTAAAGAAATCAGCTTCTACCTCAGCAATAGTGATGTTTCCATTTTTGGCTAAATCTTCAATAAAAGTTCCAACCCCTTTTGATTTGGTAGGGCCGGGCAAAATTGAATTGACGGTTACCCCGGTGCCTTGGGTTAATTCTGCCAAACCTCGGCTAACCGCCAGCTGTGCAGTTTTAGTCATGCCATAGTGGATCATTTCATCCGGGATAAACACGGCCGATTCGCTGGAGATAAAAATAATCCTGCCCCAATTTTTCTTTAACATTTTGGGGAATAGCTGCCGCGACAACCTGATTCCACTCATTACGTTAACTTCGAAAAACCTAAACCAATCGTCATCACTGATCTCTTCAAAAGCTTTAGGTTCAAAAATGCCTGCGTTATTGATCAGAATATCTATCTCTGGAAGTTTATCGATCAGGTCATTTACTTCATCGGCTTTCGAAAAATCAGCAGCTATTCCTGAAATAAATTCGTTCCCGGCAATACCTTGCAACGATTTGACTGCATCGTCTACGCTGCTTTGCGACCGGCCATTGATAACTACTTTTACACCTTCTTTTAGTAAACTTTCGGCAATTGCGAATCCGATCCCAGCGGTAGAGCCGCTTATAAAAGCCGTTTTATGCTTTAATTGTAAATCCATTTTTCCTTTTTAATAATGTTTATACCAAAATAATTATTGCCCTAGGGTTATACAAACTGAACAATTTTTTGGATAAAAAGTGTCATAGGAATATGCTAAAATGAATGGCAAGGCTACAAAAATCGGTATTGTTTCGAACACGGACAGGTTAAAGCAAGAAATGCCAAAATAGCCTCCCCTATCATTTGCCGTTAAAAAAGAGCCCTTGTAATTAGTGAAGATAATAACTAGTTATTGATCTGTCTTCTGATCCTGGATAAAGATTGCGGCGTGATGCCCAAATAAGAAGCTACATCTGTTAATGATACGCGTAGGGCAATGTCGGCCTGACGGGCAACAAACAATCGGTATCTATTGGCAGAATCCTGCCCCAAATAGGCATTTCGGATATTGATCTTGTCTATTAAAGCTTGTTGTGTAATCTGATCAATAGCTGTTTTAAGATATGGCACCTGTTCGTAAAGTTTCAAAAGCGCTGTTCTGCTAATGCCTAAAACCTCACAATTGCAGGCTGCCTGTATACACTCCTCCGCCGGTATCTGCTTATGGAAACTATTCAATATCGTACAAAACTGGTTTTCCTTTAAAAAATAATGGGTCACTTCATTCCCTTTTTCATTTCGGATAACAATCCGGAGTACGCCCTCAATAATAAAAAAAAGTTCTTTGCTAATACTGCCAGGCTGGGAGAGCGCTTCTCCCTCTTTAAACGTTTTGCGATTAAAGGCTTCCGCGATATACTGTTCTTCTGCTGCCGAAATTTGATGGTACAGTTTCAGGTAGCTGATAAGTTTGTTCGGCATTGGGATTTATATATGGTATGGAATTGAGTTGAACAAAAATACAGGCTCAGACCGTTTTTACCAATTGGTAAGTGGATTGGTCGTTAATATCTCAAAATTTGCACTTCAATTTACAACATCATGAAAATAAAAGCAAATGAATTTACACTGAAAGGAAAAACAGTGATCATATTAGGTGGAAGCTCAGGCCTAGGTTTTGCAACCGCACAGGCTGCAGCGCACGATGGTGCAAAAGTGGTAATTGTTTCCGGTAATGAAAACAGGATTAATGAGGCGTTAAAATCCTTGCCCGAAAACTGCAAAGGCTTTGCCGTAGATCTGAGTAAAGAAGAAAACATTAAACAGTTTTTTAATTCAGTCGAACCTTTCGATCACCTGGTATATACCGCGGGAGAAAATATAGTATTGAATACGATTAATGAAACTAGCCTGGATGATGCCCGTCAGTTTTTCACATTAAGGTATTGGGGTGCTTTTGCTGCAGTTAAATATGCAGCAAAGAAGATTAAGGCGGGCGGTTCTATTAACTTAACAGGAGGTATTGCCAGCCCAAGACCAAGTGCCGGATGGGGCGTAGCGGCCAGTATTTGTGGCGCCATGGAAGGTTTTACCCGTGCAATGGCTGTAGAACTGGCACCACTGCGTATAAATTCGGTATCGCCAGGCGTGGTTAAAACCAATTTATGGAACAGCATGAGCGATGAGGATAGAAATAACCTCTATGTTGGTGTAGGTGAACGTTTACCTGTAAAGCGCGTTGGTGAAGCCAGCGATATCGCACAGGCATTTTTATACACCATGAAACAACAATATGCCACAGGGCAAGTAATTGTGGTAGACGGTGGTTCGGTATTGGTGTAAACCACGATAAAGAAATCGTCATTTCGATCAGCGTGTAACGCAATCTGGAAACCAGGTAGTGCTTAGCGAAGCTGAATCTATTGAGATCTCCCCATTTCATTACGTTTCACCCGATAGCTCTGGGATCGAAATGACGACTTTCAGGGATGCCAAAATATCACGCATTTTGCCGTTTTAATGCTTTAAGTTGCGTGGCCAATAATACCCCTCCAAGTGCAGCGGTGAGAAAAATACCTTCAAAAATCAACAATCGTTTTTTCTTTTTAAAGCCGCGGTAAAAGGTATGTGCTGCAATAATCCCCAGGCCAACAAAGTCTATGTCTCTTTGTACTCTTTTCGACGAATCTTTACTTTTAATCAGCACAATGCGCAATAATTTATCAATTAAACTGATGTTTTGAGAAACACCTTTTCTAATCTGTGCTTTACTTGCCGAAGCGCCCAATTTCTTAGCCGCAGTTTGTAATCCTGTAGTGGTTATCTCGTTAATCAAATGTGTTTTGGTATCTTTTTTTTCCATATTGCTTCTATAGGTCCTATTATTTCAACCCGATATAAAGGGATATGGTTTTGATTATTTGAGAACGATGTGAATAACCATTGTTATTTAAGAGAGAATCACCAGATCGATGTCTTTCATTGCCAGGTTTTTCAATAAACCATTAAAAACTGCAGTACGCAGAATGACCTGGAAAATATTAAGATGGGGTTTCCCAATGCAAATGGTGGTAATTTCTTTCGCGTTGGCAATATCGATGATGGTTTTGGTTATCACATTACTCTTTATTTTGATTACTTCGGCCCCAAGTTCGGTAGCCAGTTTAAAATGATTAATCAGATGGCGCTGCTTATCGAGTTTAATACGTTCCATGCTTTCACTATCGCTCTGCACATACAGTACAATCCATGGCGATCGGTAATAGGAGGCCAGCCTTGCTGTTTTCCGGATCACCACTCCTGCGGTTTCGGCATTAGAAGAAATACAGGCTAAAAAACGTTCGGGCCGAAGCTTGATTGATTTTGGAATTTCGGTCTGGATTTTCCGTTCTACCTGGTGCACCACTTCTTTTAAGGCCAGTTCGCGCAACTGAAGAATTTTATCAGACTGAAAAAAATTGCCAAGTGCCCTTTCAATTTTTGATTGATCGTAAATTTTGCCTTCTTTAAGGCGGGTAACCAATTCGTCGGCGGTAAGGTCGATATTTACGATTTCATCGGCAATTTCCAATATCTTATCCGGGATACGTTCGGTAACCACTATTCCGGTAATCTGCTCAATTTCCTCATTAATGCTTTCCAGGTGCTGGATATTAACAGCCGAGATCACGCTGATTCCCGCCTCAAGCAGATCGAAAACATCTTGCCAACGTTTAGTATTTTTGCTGCCCTCGGCATTGGTATGAGCAAGTTCATCAACAATAACAATCTCAGGATGGCGGTTCATAATTCCTTTCAAATCCATTTCTTCGATTTCTTTGCCACGATAGAAGATTTTCCTTCGTGGAATAATGGGAAGGCCTGCAACAAGGGCTTCTGTTTCTGCTCTTTTGTGGGTTTCAACGTAGCCGATATAAATGTCTACCCCATTCCGCAACAGCGCATGAGATTCCTGGAGCATCCGGTAAGTCTTGCCCACACCGGCACTCATGCCGATATAGACCTTGAGCTTTCCGCGCCTGGATTTTTTAACCAGATCCAAAAAATGCCTGACCGATTCTTCTTTTTGTTCTTCTTCCATGATCATGTACTTTTCAGCTGTTTAATTTTAGTTCGAATAGTGGGTCGTCATCTCGACTGAAGCGCAGCGCAATGGAGAGATCTTTGAACTATGTTACCGAAAAGTTTAAAGATTTCTCCATTACGCTACCGATGAAAAATCGGTAAACTTCAGTCGAAATGACGATATTATTTCTTTTAAATTTAAATGTCACTTATATTGATTTATAAAATAAATCGCTCTCAGGATGACAAATCTTAAAGAGTAATCGTCGTTCCCGCGCAAGCGAATCGTATTAAAATGAAACCGCTATACTCGCTGTAAGGGCTGCATTCGCATTTACCGCAGTGCCTTCTCTTGCAAATATTTTGTCTTTACTATCATAGGCTTTTCCCTCCAATCTGATTACTGCATTTGCTATGGGCGAATAATCAAGGTTTAACGAGTAACCCTTGGTTTTAAAACCTTCTGGCGTTCCGGTTGCAATAAAAATTCCGTTTTTATCTTCATAATATTCGAATCTTCCGGCAACTGCCCATTTTGGTGCAAATTTATATTGTAGAATTGCTACTGGTGAGATCACCTCATTTTTATCATTACTTCCTTTTTGTTTCTGCTGCGTTCCGTAATCAAATCCAAGGGTTACGCCAAATTTATCGGTAAGCTGAAAAATGCCATAAATGTTGTGGTAAAACCTATTTACCCTAACCGAATCAACGCCCTCCGTTCCAAGATAATTGCTGTAGTTTACCGTAATCTTAGCTGTAGGTTTCCAACTTAATTGAAGTCCGCCTGCGGGCTTGTCGTTTCCATTTTGGCGGGTAATGCGCTGCCATCCATTCAGGTAAAGTGCTGTTGCTGTAAATTTGCCATCTTT
Source organism: Pedobacter sp. Bi27 (assembly GCF_918698255.1). Lineage (NCBI taxonomy): Bacteria > Pseudomonadati > Bacteroidota > Sphingobacteriia > Sphingobacteriales > Sphingobacteriaceae > Pedobacter > Pedobacter sp. Bi27. The sequence continues at coordinate 23,488 of NZ_CAKKMW010000015.1, read as the reverse complement.
GGTACCATAGGTAATTTTCGCGCCCGACTCGTAATAAGGGGTATTCTCAGAAGAAATATTCCTGGTGAGTACCCAACAGTCTTTCGAAACCGCACCTTCAAAGCCAATATGCGAAGAAAAGATTCCAGCGTCAATCCAAAGGTTTTCCGACTTCGATAATTTTACGCCTGCATTGGCCTCGAAGATATTTTTTAATACCCCAGGTTCGGCAGCAAGATTGGCATTGGCATAAGTTCCGGCCATGACTGCTAAGTTTGCGCGGATATTTCCTGTATCGTAGGCGGCTTTAATAAATCCAAGGTTCAGGTTTACCTCGTTTGCACGGTTATGTGAATAAATAAAACCCGGGCGGTTATGATCGACTGATTTGTTAAAATCGTATCCATAATAGGCCTCAAGGTAACCCGTTACTTTAATTTTAGGTTCATCCTGTGCTTTTGCAAAAATTGTGGTGGCAAGTGTAGCGGCAAGTAATAATAATTTTTTCATCTGTATTCTATTATTTTTATCTGATTGTTTTTATTGGGGTAACACTGTGTCGTCATTCCCGCGCAGGCGGGAATCTTAATGCATATAAATTAGCATTACGATTATCTTCGATGAGCACTGCGTGGTTCCCAATCAAGTTGGGAATGACGAGCTCGCGTAAAACAACTAATTAAAGCTCATCAAGGGCAAGGTTTAATTTCAACACATTTACCGATGAGGGTCCAAAAACACCCATAAACGGTTTAAGGGTATTCATGGCAATAAGTTCTTTCACCTTTTTCGCGTCTATATTTCTGGCTTTTGCTACCCTCTGGATCTGAATTTCAGCACCTTGCTCGGAAATATTTGGATCAAGCCCGCTTCCTGATGCAGTAACCATATCGGCAGGGATATCTGATTTTTTGATGCCCGGATTGTATTTTAATAAGGTATCAATACGCGACTGCACCTCTTTTAAATAATCGGGGTTGGATGGCCCTTTGTTAGAACCTGCAGAACCCGCTGCATTATATGTAACTGCTGATGGTCTTCCCCAGAAATATTGCGGTTTGCTAAACGATTGACCCAACAAGGCATAACCGACTGTTTTACCATTTTTGGTGATTTTTTCTCCTCCACCGTTTCCTTTAGACATTTTGCCAAGAAAGGCCACAGTAATTGGATATACTACGCATAACAGTACCAATAGGACTAGGGTTAAGCGGATAGATTGAATGATATACTTTTTCATTTTTATATTCTTTTAATTTTTTTTATGCGATTCGTCATTCCCAACTTGATTGGGAATCTTAATGCAATAGATTTAAGATTCCCGCCTACGCGGGAATGACGAATACTTTACACAAATAAGCCAACCAATAAATCGATTATTTTAATCCCAATAAATGGGGCTACTACTCCACCAATACCATATATAAATAGGTTTCTGCGCAATAAAGCAGTTGCGCCGATGGGTTTGTAAGCCACACCTTTTAATGCCAGTGGAATCAGGATCGGGATAATGATGGCGTTAAAAATCACAGCCGACATGATTGCCGATTCTGGTGAGTGCAGCCCCATAATATTCAGGCTTTGCAATGCAGGAATTGAAGCGATAAACAATGCCGGAACGATGGCGAAATACTTGGCCACATCATTCGCGATGGAAAACGTAGTCAGCGTACCACGTGTAATTAGTAACTGTTTACCAATTTCTACGATCTCGATCAGTTTAGTTGGGTCGTTATCCAAATCAACCATATTACCGGCTTCTTTTGCAGCCTGTGTTCCACTGTTCATGGCTACACCAACATCTGCCTGTGCTAAGGCAGGTGCATCATTGGTTCCATCCCCCATCATGGCTACCAGTTTACCTAAGTTCTGTTCGTCTTTGATGTAGTTCATTTTATCCTCGGGTTTGGCCTCAGCAATAAAATCGTCAACACCAGCTTTCTCTGCGATATATCTAGCTGTTAATGGATTATCACCCGTAACCATCACGGTTTTCACACCCATTTTCCTTAAACGTTCGAAACGTTCGCTGATCCCTGGTTTAATAATATCCTGAAGTTCGATTACGCCAAGGGCCTTTTCATTTTCAGACACTACAAGTGGTGTTCCTCCATTGGTAGCAATGGCCTTTACATGATTTTCGATATCGAAAGGAAAAATATTTCCAGCTTTTTCTACAATATTCCTGATCGAATCGAAAGCCCCTTTTCTAATTCTTCTTCCGTCAAGGGTATCTAATCCACTTGAGCGGGTTTCGGCGGTAAATTTTATAAAAGTAGATCCCTGAGGTGTTCCGGCAGATTTAACCCCCTGCTCAGCAGCAAGTTCTATGATTGATTTTCCCTCTGGGGTCTCATCCGCTAAAGAGCTCAGCACACAGGCATCAGTAAAAGCTTTAATGTTTACACCTGCAGTTGGATAAAAATTGGTCGCTTTACGGTTACCAATAGTGATTGTTCCGGTTTTATCTAAAAGCAATACGTCAATATCACCTGCAGTTTCTACCGCTTTACCCGATTTGGTAATTACATTGGCTCTTAGCGCCCTGTCCATTCCGGCAATACCAATGGCAGATAAAAGTCCGCCTATGGTGGTTGGGATCAGACATACAAACAGCGAGATCAGTGCAGCAATGGTAATCGGCGTATTGGCATAATCGGCAAAAGGTTTCAGCGTTACACATACGATGATAAACACCAGGGTAAAACTGGCCAGTAAAATGGTTAAAGCAATTTCGTTTGGTGTTTTCTGACGCGATGCACCTTCAACCAAGGCAATCATCTTATCTAAAAAGCTTTCGCCTGGGGCAGTACTCACCTGAACTTTAATCTCATCAGATAATACTTTTGTACCGCCTGTTACCGAAGATTTATCACCACCTGATTCGCGTATTACAGGAGCAGACTCACCGGTAATGGCCGATTCGTCAATAGTGGCAATACCTTCAATAATCTCTCCATCAGTTGGAATGGTATCGCCTGTTTCGCAAATAAACACATCTCCTTTTTTTAGCTGGCTGGATGAACGGATTTCGATGGTTCCGTTGGCCAAAAGTACTTTTGCAGGTGTTTCTTCTCTTGTTTTACGCAGACTGTCGGCCTGTGCCTTACCTCTTGCCTCTGCAATGGCCTCGGCGAAGTTTGCAAACAGCACAGTAAGCAATAAAATTAAAAAGATGAAGAAATTGTATAAAGGTGATCCTTGTCCGCTATGGCTAAAAGAGTACACAGTAACATAAGCCATTACCAGTGTTCCGATTTCGACAGTAAACATGACCGGATTGCGGACCATTACCCTTGGATCTAGTTTGATAAAAGATTGTTTTAGTGCGGTCTGCACCAAGGCAGGTTCGAACAATTTATTATTGGGTTTCATTTGTATGTTTATTTAAGCATGGTAAAATATTCTGCCAAAGGACCTAGTGCCAAGGCAGGGAAATAAGATAATGCGTTCAGTACCAGAATAACTGCAAAAGTCATCAGGGCAAAGGTTTTGGTATCTGTTTTAAGCGTACCGGCCGATTCAGGAATGAATTTTTTAGCACCTAATAATCCAGCGATGGCAACAGGGCCGATAATCGGTAAAAAACGACCAAGAAAAATCACAATACCGGTAGATAGATTCCAGAAGATATTGTTATCACCCAATCCTTCAAACCCTGAGCCGTTGTTGGCGTTGGATGATGTCATTTCATATAACATTTCTGAAAATCCATGGAAACCAGGGTTATTGAGCCAGTTTTTAGGTTGCACTGCCCATGCGGCATCGCCATGACTGGTAAAAATATAACTTGCAATGGCTGTTCCGGCAAGGATCAAAAACGGGCTTAACAAAGTGATAATCGCCGCAATCTTGATCTCTCTGGCCTCTACTTTATGCCCAAGAAACTCCGGTGTTCTTCCCACCATCAAACCTGAAATAAATACAGCAACAATGAGGTAAATAAAATAATTCAATAGACCTACGCCGCAGCCTCCGTAGAATGAATTGATCATCATTCCAAGTAATTGCCATGTGCCCGACATCGGCATGGTACTATCGTGCATGCTGTTTACCGATCCAGTAGAAATAATTGTCGTTACAGTTGCCCAGTAAGCGGAGGCAGCCGGGCCAAAACGGACCTCTTTACCTTCCATAGCACCAGTGGTTTGGGAAATCCCCATTTTAGCCAATGCCGGATTACCACCCAGCTCAGAGCTGAGCATCGGTAAAAGCAGCATAAACAGACCGATGGTCATAACACCAAAGATGGTCCAGGCTAGTTTTTTCCTGCGGATGAAATAACCAAATGCAATAACCATTGCAATAGGGATGATTACCTGTGCAATCAACTCAACCATATTGGTAAAATAACTTGGATTTTCAAATGGATGCGCCGAATTGGCACCAAAATAACCTCCACCATTAGTACCCAAATGTTTAATAGCAATCATTTGAGCAGCTGGCCCTCTCGAAACATGTACGGTATCGCCTTGCAGGGAAATAAATTGATCTTTACCCTCATAGCTCGCAGGGGTACCATTAAAAGTCAAGATTAAGGCCATTACAAAAGATAATGGCAATAATAAACGGGTAATTGATTTTACAAAAAACTCCCAAAAGTTGCCCAGTTCTGTAGTTGTTTTATCTCTAAAGGCTTTAAAAAGGACTACTGCAGCTGCAATACCTGTTGCAGCACTTACAAACTGAAGAAACATCAGTACGTATTGCTGAGTGAGGTAACTTACACCACTCTCACCCGAATAATGCTGCAGGTTACAGTTGGCAACAAAGCTGATAATGGTGTTAAAAGCAAGATCTGGCGTCATCCCAGGGTTTCCATCCGGATTGAATGGGAGTTTATCCTGAAAGATGAGTACAAAAAAGCCGTAAAACAACCATAGTATATTAATGGTAAGCAGTGCTTTTAACTGCTGTTTCCAGTTCATTTGTTCTTTAATATTGATTCCGGAAAGCTTGTAAATACCAGTTTCCAATGGCTTTAAAAAATCTGTCCAGACTTTTTCTCCTGCAAAAACCTTAGCCAGGTATTTACCCAATGGTATTGCGATGACCAGGGTGAGCAGGAAGGTGGCGATAATGCCTGTTAATTCAATATTCATTTTTTGATTTGTTAATTGCGCTCCGTACAGGAGAAAAGATTAAAATTTTTCGGGTTTGATCAGCACGTAGATCATATAGATAAATACGGCGATGGCGATAATAAATAATGCGATCATAATATTAGATTTTTTCGAACCAGTCGATTGATTTGTAAATAGCCCAGCAGAGCAGGATTAGGATTAAAAAAAAGAGTATGGTCATGATTGTATTGATTTTTCATGCCATTAGCCAACTCTTATACCACAAAAGAAAAATAAGTCACAAACAAATGATTTACAGATAGTTACAAACAAAAAAGGCTTTTAAATTTAAATTAGGCATAAAAAAACCCTTCCATTTTGGAAAGGTTTTTTTCATTTGGGAAAAATTAGTTCGTCATTGCTGAGAAGAAACGACAGCCTAACTCTGGCCTTAGCATCCCGCTAAGCCCCTCATAATGTAATTGGTGTTCTCCGAATCTCCATGGCAAAACTTAGCCTTAGCGAGATGCTAAGACTAGGAAAGAGATCCTTCGACTCCGCTCAGGATGACAATCGCACCCGGGGTGTATCAGTTAAAGAAATAAAATTTCTGGTCTTAGCATCCCGCTAAGACCCCACAATTTAATTCCGTGTTCTCCGAGTCTCCGTGGCAAAAACTTAGCCTTAGCGAGATGCTAAGACCAGGAAAGAGATCCTTCGACTCCGCTCAGGATGACAATCGCACCCGGGGTGTATCAGTTAAAGAAATAAAATTTCTGGCCTTAGCATCTCGCTAAGACCCCACAATTTAATTCCGTGTTCTCCGAGTCTCCGTGGCAAAACTTAGCCTTAGCGAGATGCTAAGACTAGGAAAGAGATCCTTCGACTCCGCTCAGGATGACAATCGCACCCGGGGCGTATCAGTTAAAGAAATAAAATTTCTGGTCTTAGCATCTCGCTAAGACCCCACAATTTAATTCCGTGTTCTCCGAGTCTCCGTGGCAAAAACTTAGCCTTAGCGAGATGCTAAGACCAAGAGAGCCAAAAAACTTTGTAGCCACATTACACGTATGTTAGTTAAATGCAAACAGACGTATAATGAGAAAGGGCACGGTAATACACATCGATCGATCAGTTGGCTTTGGATTTATACAAGATGAAAACGAACAGGAAATTGCATTTTGTTTAGCAGATCTTAATGGAAATATTAATATAGGTGACCAGGTAGAATTCAAAATCGAACTAATGGCGCATGGGCTTACGGCCACCAACCTTCGCCAATTATTACTTATTTAAATGTACGTTTTCAGATTATTTTTGTATATTATAAAAATAGCAGGATGATTATTTATCAAAAAAGACCACTTTTTGAACCTAAAAGTTTATAACATTATGCCCAATTCTAACAACAGTTCTTTTGTACTGCCACTTCTCCAGTATATGGAACAATACCATAAGCTTTCCAGTAGCCTTATTGAACAGTATGAAAAACATTGTTCATTGGTCATAGTCAGAAAGAATAAACACATTGTTTCCCCTGTTGATAGTAATGCAGCACTTTACTTTGTAAAAAGTGGTATTGTTCGTGGTTTTATAAAAGATGGTGCCAAGGATATTACCACTTGGTTTTGTTTTGGGAATAATATTGTAGGCGCCATTCGTCACCCTGATTTACAAGCTAGCCACTCTGTAGAATATTTACAGGCCTTAGAAGATTGCGAATTGATCCGCATTCCTTATACTTTAATCGACTATGCGTATTCCCATTTCGAAGAAGCCAACATTATCGGGCGAAAACTGTTAGCGGTGCACTATTATGCTGCATCCGAAAGATCTATACTGGCCAGAATACCCAATGCATTGCGACGGTACCAAAAGCTGGCAGAAAGCGGAAAAGTAGACTTAAACAAAATACCGCTCCGCTATTTGGCAAGCTATTTAGGAATGAGATTAGAAACCTTAAGCAGGGTTAGAAGCAAAGAACTGCATAAAAGTGTACATCGCGATGTTGCCTTATTAATAGAGAAATAGTGGCTATTTTTAAAAAAAAACCCATACAATTATTTGTACAGGGTTAAAAATTCTAGTAAACACGAAGGATTTAACCTTTTTTAATCATATCGATCATCATCGAAATTTCATCTACTGCAGCTTCATTGCTACCATCAAAACCCATCAGGTTAAATCTGATGTTTCCTGCAGGATCGATCACAAATTTTGAAGGAATGCCCGATACTTTATAATCAGTAACCACCTTGTTAATTTTCGAATCAGGATCTTTGGTATCCATTAACACTTCGAAACTATATTTCTGCGATTTAATATAATCGCTCGCATCTTGAGTTGGGGTAGTTGTTTTCTCCCAGGTATGAATAAACAAAAACTTCACGTTTGGATCTTCTTTATATTTATTAACCGCCATTTGCATGGCAGGAAAAGAAGCCTTACATGGCCCACACCAGGTAGCCCAAAAATCGAGGATTACCACCTTACCCTTTAAACTGCTTAGTGTAACTTTTTTGCCTTCAATATCGGTTAATGTAAAATCTACAGCTGGTTTATTGATAATTTCTTTATTGAGTTTTTGCTGTAGATTGGCGAGAATCCCTTTTCTGATTTCAGCAGCATAGGCATCGAAACCCGCATCACTTCCCTTTACTTTGATATAAAGTGTTTTAAAGGCACTACTCATTTCATCATTGGCCTTGCCTGATTTTACGGCCTCTTCCAATTTAGTATAAGCCTCCTGATTTCTATTCAATGCCATTAATATTTTGGCGTATTGAAAATTCGATCTCGGCGAAGCAGTTTTTGGATTTTTAGCTGCTAAATCGGCATAAACAAGGGCTTCATTATAATTTTTTTGTTCGAAAAGAATACCTGCATAAGTCATGGTTAAACCCGGGTAACCCGATGCGGCAAATTTAGATGAATTTTCGTTAGGCAACTTTCCGTCATAATAAGTTTTAGCACTTTCCATGGCTTTTTTATAATATACAGCTGCATTTTTTAAATCGCCGGTTTTATAAAAAGCCTCTGCAACACCACCAAACCCGTTTCCTTTCCAAAAATCTACCTGCAGCTTGTTAATATACTCAATAGCCTTAGCCGCATTTTTTTCTCTGGCATATTCGGAAGCAATAGCCGATACCGCATAATCGTACACAATTAATTCTTCTCCAGAACCCGAAACCGGAAAGTTCTTAATCCATATTTTATAGGCATTTTCTTTCGCCAGCGCCGTTTTCTCATCATAAATTTTGCTGGCTTCCTGCGCCCTCGCTCTCGAACCTTTAGGAAACTTCTGTAATTCTACCTGAACAAGCGAATCGGAAGCTTTTACGTTTTTTAACCGATAATAGTAATTAATGGCCAGGTCAACATCTTTTTCCTGATCTGCAGCAGCCAGTTTTTGTAATTTGGCTGCCAATAGTACTTTATCTGCAGGTTCCTTCGAAGCTACCAGTTTGTCTAGATAAATCCTGGTTGTATCTACTGGTTTGGTTTGTGCTTTTAAAGCACTAACACTTCCTAAAATGAGGATAGAAAGTAATCCTAATATTTTGTTACTGATATTTAATATGCTCATGTGACTAATCTTTAAATAGGTTTGACAATGTATTGTTCAATTCTTCTCCACGTAAATCTTTTGCAACCACTTTTCCATCTTTATCCAATAAAAAGCTTGCGGGAACCGATTTCACACCATATAATGCAGCAGCAGAATTCGACCAGCCTTTAAGTTCAGAAACATGTTTCCAGGTTAAACCATCATCGTTAATTGCTTTCAGCCAGGCTTCTTTTTTACTGTCTAACGATACGCCTAAAATTTCGAAACCTTTATCATGGTATTTTTTGTAGGCTGCAACTACATTCGGATTTTCTTTACGACAGGGACCACACCAGCTTGCCCAAAAATCTACTAAAACATATTTTCCGCGAAGTGCAGAAAGTTTAAGTGGTTTTCCATCTACATCATTCATTACAAAATCCGGAGCCAGTTTTCCCGGAGCAGTTTTATTGGTTAATGCTAAACTTTCTTTTATAGTTCTACCGTAAAATGAAGCTTTAACCGCTGGTGCAAATAATGCATACATGGCTGCTGCTTGTTCCGGATATGGATAATTAATAAAGCGGTCTTCTACAATTGCCGCAACTGCTACCGAAGATGCATGTGATATTACATAAGCTTTTATTGCATTTTGGTTAAGCACATCGAGTGCTTTAAATTCATCATCGAAGGGTTTATGCTGTGCCGGGCTTAAGGTTACTTTACCTTTTTGGTTTGCGCTATCTAAACGACGGTAAATATCACCGGCTTTTGCTGTTATCGATTTCCAAGGGCCATTATAAAAACCAAAATAAACATCGGTTTCTGGCGAACCGATCACTTTGGCCATAAACAACGAATCCTTATCGCCAACGATTGTGATGTTTCTATTTTCTAAAAGAAAGTTTTTTTGTTGTTTACCGCCTTTAAGCTTTAAAGCATACATTTTAACCTCAGGCACGGTACCACTAAAAGTGAAACTGCCATTGGTAATAACAGCAGAATCCTTAATTTCTTTCTCGCCAATGTTATGCGAAAGATAAATTAATCCCGTCTCTATCCCTTTTATCTTACCCGTTAATTTATACCCTCTTTGTATGTTAAACGCACTTGCTACCAAAATAACCAAGGTAGCTGTTGCTATTAATTTTATTGTCTTTTTCATGATTGATGTAGTTATGGGAGCCAACAAGCTCCCAATAATTAATTTTGATAACCTGGATTTTGAGTTAGAGATGGATTAGCAAGAATCTGTGCCTGCGGAATCGGGAATAAAACGGAAGTTGATTTCCAGGTTGGTTTTAATGCGTTAATTACAACATTTGCGCGACCAGTTCTTTTTAAATCTAACCAGCGGTGGCCCCATTCTCCAAAAAACTCTACTTTTCTTTCTTGTTCAATGGCTGTTAACATCTGCCCTTGATCTAAGGTAGCACTCACACCATCTAAACCAGCCCTGGTTCTAACCATATCTATATCTGTTTTTGCACCAGAAAGGTTGTTTTGTTGCGCACGTGCCTCTGCGCGGATCAAATATTGTTCGGCCAACCTTAAAACAATATTATATTCAGTACCGTTACCCGACGTTAGTTTATATTTACTAATACCATAGTAGGTTTTACCTGAAACAATTTTGGGAGTAATCCAGGTTGATCTGCGTAAATCTGCGGCACTCTCAAACCCCTGATAACTAACATCAGCCAAAGAAAAAACAGGTATCGAGGTAGCTGTTGTAGTAACATAGTTGGCTCCGAAGGTTGAGAAACCGGTTAAGGTAGCCAATTGCCATATAACCTCACTGCTGTTATTTAAAAATGAGGCATTAGGCCCTGGCATACCATAAATGTTGGCACCTATGATCTGGGTAGCCTGCGCCTCTGCATTAACATAGTCTTTTTGATATAGATAAACACGTGCTAAAAGTGCAGTTGCAGCATATTTATTCACTCTAATTCTTAAATTATTAGCGACATATTCTACAGGTAACAGACCTTGTGCCTCAGTTAGATCTTTGATGATTTGTGCATAAACCTGGGCGGCAGGAATACGTGGAAGCGTTGCATTTTCAAATGCAGAATAATCATCTTTTAAAGGTAAGGGGATGTCACCATAAAGATTTACCAAATAAAAATAGGCATAAGCCCTCATAAATTTAGCCTCGCCCAAAAGTTGATTCTTTATTGATGGAGTTAAAGTATTGGATGCACTAATACCACTAATAACATTGTTTGTGTTTTTTATCAGTCCATAGGTATTAGCCCAAATATTGCTAGCAGTAATATTTGTAGTAGTAATAGCATTATTTGCAAACTCTTGCAGAGCAGCGTCTACGCCATTATATTGAAGGTCATCAGCAGAAATACCAGAGAAAAAACTGAAATTACCAATACTAGATGTTGTAACATTATTAGAGTAGAGGCCTAGTACAGTACTTTGTGCACTTGCATCAGTTCTGAAAGCATCTTCGAATAAAATTTGTGTTGGTGGGGCACCCAATTCTACGAACTTTTTACAGGATGAAACAGTTAAAACTGTTCCTATTATTAATGTTTTATAAAAGAAATTTTTATATATTTTTTTCATGATTTTATCAGTTAAAATGAACAGTTAACACCAAATACAATTGTTCTTAACGGAGGTAATACCTGACCAATTGTACCAGTACCTAAACCTGAAGGCCCACCCTGAACCGTAGTTTCTGTATCTAAAATATACTTGTTTTTCGCCCAGGTATATAAGTTTTGGCCTTGAACGAATACGCTAGCATTGGCTACTTTTATAGGCTTCAGCCATTCTTGAGGAAGCGTGTAAGATAAATTAACAGACCTCAACTTAAGGTAAGATGCATCGCCATACACGGCATCAGAAGAAGTATACAAATTATAAGATGCAGCTATTGGTTTTCCAGCGGTTGCCGATGCTCCGGGAATATTGCTATTGGTGTTCGTTGGCGTCCATCTTCCCAACCAATAGTCATTCTGGTTAGCCAGCGCCCCAGGTCTGGTATTCACGATTTGCGTAACACCAAAGCGATGGTTAAATTGGAAGAATACCCCCAGTTCAAAACCTTTATAAGTAAAAGTATTACCAAAGCCACCAAAGAAAGGTGTTCCAAGATCGGCTACATAACGGTCATTTATATCAATTACACCATTACCATCTCTATCTTCATACATAGCCGTTCCATTTGTAGGATTTACTCCTAGAAAATGATAGAGACGGAATAAATTGATTGATTCACCCACCACGTAGCTTGAAGCAGAAAAAGATTTATCGAGATTTGGAAATTCGAGTAACTTATTTGCAGTAAAAGTGAAGTTGACATTTGTTTTCCAGCTAAAATCTTTAATAACCAAGTTTGTACTGTTCAATTCTAACTCCAAACCTTTATTCTGAATCAACGCAGGTAGGTTAGCCTGGTATGAATTGTACCCACTTTGGGTAGCCAAAGTATTATAAGCTATTTGATCAGATGACCTGTTTCTATAATAGTTGGCTGTAAATGAAATGCGGTCTTTTAAAAAGCCTAAATCAATACCAAACTCTAGTTTTTTAGTGGTTTCCCATCTTATATCTTCATTTGGAATAGTTGTAACAACTGTTGCTGCATTGCCTGCGTAAGCTGTAGTATTGGAGTATAGTGGAAGATAAATAAAATTAGGAATCTGATCATTTCCGGTAGTACCAAAACTTCCTCTAATTTTACCAAAGCTTAAGAATGATAAATTATCTTTTATAAAACCTTCATTTGAGAACACCCATCCTGCGCCAATTGCACCAAAATTACCGAAACGGTAAGGAGGGCCAAATCTCGAGGAACCATCCCTTCTGAAAGTGGCGTTTAAAAGATATTTTTCCTGCCAGTTGTAGTTTAGTTTGGCAAAAACAGCATCATATTTATACTTAACAATATTATTGTACAATACAGTGGTAGTACCTGCAGCACCCAATGTGCCCAAGAGTGCTTCATTGCTATAATTGGTTCCAGAAAGATAAAGTCCATTGGATGTGTTTTGTTGAAAACTTGCTCCAATAAGTGCTGTAAATTTCCCCTCCTCAATTGTTCTTACATAATCCAATGTTGGCTCAACGATCCAGTTTTGGGCGTTAAGGTTAGTAAAAACTGCAGAACTTGTAGGGTTGTTTGCAGGGTTTTGAGATGATGCGGGTGTAGTGGCAACCTGCTCGAGCCTGGTATTGGTATAGCCAAAATTTGCTTTAGCGGTTAAACCTGGTAAAATGGTATATTTAAGATTGGCATTGGCAATTAAATTATTAGTTACTCCGTTATATCTTCTTAATAAACTGGCCAAGGGGTTTGTAAAACCTGTAGCCCAAAATAATTTACCAGCAGCATCGTAAAGTGGCAAATTTGGTGGCACATTATATACTGATGATACATCGGAAGTGGGTACATCTGTATTATCATTACTATAGCTAACTGAAAATGAAGCATTGAACTTCTTGTTTAGCGAGCTATGATCTAAATTCAGTCTCGATGAAAATCTTTTTGCTGCGTTATCCCCTAAAAACACGGTGCTTTCTCTGCGGTAAGCAGAATTGAAGAAGAACCGGGTCTGATCATTGCCGCCCGACATCGATCCTTGGACTTCGTTGATATGCCCTCTGTTTCCAATTAATAGTTTTTGAAAATCAGTACTACTATTTTGGTCCCAAACAGTTAAGTCGGGTGCATTTGCAGCATCAGGAACAACATTGTCGTTTTTAAAAGCTTCTTTTCTTAAAGCAAGGTACTCCTGGAGATCTAATACGGGAATAAATCTGTTTACTTCGGTAAAGCCAGTATTTAAATTTACATTAATTTTAACGCGTCCTGATGTCCCCTTTTTAGTCGTAATTAAAACTACGCCATTTGCACCTCTCGATCCATAAATTGAAGTGGCATCTGCATCTTTCAAAATATCGATACGCTCAATATCAGATGGATTGATCATGCTAAAAGGACTTACACCTCCACTTGCGCCAGAAGTTCCAAAGGCATTTAAATTATCTGTTGCAGGCTGACCTCCATTAAAATTGGTAAACGGAACCCCATCAATTACATATAATGGAATTCCTCCCTGCGACAGTGAATTTTGCCCTCTGATCTGCACCTGGATCGCTCCACCCGGAACACCATTGTTCTGGGCAATCAATACACCCGACATCCTGCCCGATAGTGCCGCTAATGGATTACCAACAGGTTGTTTTTCGATCTCTTTCGCCGTAATGGATGCAACAGATCCGGTACTTGTTTTTCTGGTTGTAGTGCCATAACCAATAATCTGTACCTCATTCAGGCTGCCTACCGAAGGTTTCATTACAATCTTGTACGAATTTTCTGAGCCAATAACCTGTTCCGTATTCTGATAACCAATACAGGTAAAAAGCAGCACTTTCGTTCCCTCATCCGGAAGGTTAATTCCAAACTGGCCGTTTCTATCAGTCGCTGTACTCACCTTATTACTTTGTTTCAGCAGGATTGAAACCCCTGGGATGGGAACTCCATCTTCATCTACCACAATACCAGAAATTCTGATGTCAACAGGCACCGCTTTAACTTCTGGTTTTATCGAAGAAATTAAAATTCTGTTATTTAACTGGGTTATTTTAAAACGTTTGGAGTTAAACAGCACATCAAGCAGTTCCTGAACCGTACGTTTTTGCACCGGGATATTTATTTCCTTTAGTTCTTTAAGATCGGTATTCCTGTAAATAAAAATAAAAGGTGTTTGCTTTTGAATTTTTTCAATAGCAGAGAATACACTCTCATGATTTAATCCAAGCACTACTTCTGTATTGGAGATCGATTGACCGTTGGTATTAGAAGCAAAGATTAATGAAGAGGTGGCAAAAGTTATTATAGCTAATACAAAGCTTAAACGCATAATCTGACGAATTAGATATCGTGATTTTTTGGAAGCGAAAAATTTCTTACAGGGATTCCCGCCCTCTGCTGATTGTGCAGAAAATTTCATAATTTTAAATGTTTTAAATGATGCCTAAATTGTTTAATACATGCTGTTCCAATTCCAGCTGGAACAGTGCAAATTTTATCTCTCTGTCTTGCAAGGACAGGGAGATTTTTTCATCAGATGTGGAAATAGTAGAGTTCTTTCATGTAGTTTGGTCTGTTTGGTTTTAGTTGATTGATTATTTAATTATTGCAATCCTTGCCCGAAATAAAAATCTCGTTGGCTTTGGTTACATATGCTGCATTATTAAAAGAAGTTATCACCTGCAAAATCTCATCAAGGCTTTCACCCTTTTGAAAAGTAGTGGTAAAACGGCAATTTTTGCCCCGGTCATCTACAAAAGTAATTTTGGTTCCAAAACGTTTGGCTAATACGTCAATGGCATCTTTCATGGTAATATCCTCAAAGAAAATATCTTTTGCCTGCCAGTCTACAACTTCCTGCGATATCACTTTGGTCAAGCTTGGCATTTTTCTCTTCTCGTCAAAGGTTAGCTGTTGATTAGGTGTAAGTACCCCTAAAAGCTTTTGATGATCTTGCACACTTACTTTTCCACGCGTTACTGTTACCACAACCTGCTGTCCGTCAATGGCTTTAATATTGAAAGCGGTACCTAAGACAGTTGTTTTAACTTTTCCTGCATAAACAATAAAGGGCTTGGCCGAATCATGAACAATATCAAAATATCCTTCTCCTTTAAGTGTAACTTCTCTGGTATTGCCATCAAAGTTTTGGGGATACAGCAAAACCGCACCACTATTTAATATCACTGTACTCCCATCCGGTAATACTATTTTTTTATGTTCTGTGTCTGCTACTACATTAACAACTGCTCTATTGGTTTTAGCGGTTATTTTTTGTGTGGCAGGTTTTAAAAAATAAAAAGTAGAAAAACCTGCAATTAATAATATAGCGGCCCAACCTATCCAGGCAAAATTTAATTTAAACGACTTCTTTTCTTCCCCGCTGACAATTTCATTAAAAATTTTATTGGCCTTACTTTCTGCTATAGTTTCTTCAGATTGAAATAAATCCCAATCCTTTTCCATTAAGCGTTTTTCAAATTCAACATTGCTTGAGGCGTTAAGATGATTAAATAAAACGCTCTTTTCTTCTTCGGAGATCGTATTTTGAGCATACTTCTCCAGAAGTTCACTTATTTCTTCATTTTTCATACAAATGGCGATATAGAAAAGATATTATTTTGTTCGTTTTAATAGTTGACGTTTGTGAAACACAAAAAGAGGTAGTCAAAAAAAAGTTTTTTTTTAAAAAAAACAACCTAATACTAAGAAAACAACTTAAATCTTAGCAAAATCCAATAGAATTGATGGAGCGCTTATTTTAATAATCCGAGAAAAACGAAAGAGATGAGTGGTATGGCATTATTTTCACCAACCAGGGTGCGTAATGTTTTTAAGGCCTCTCTTAAATGAACCTTAACAGTAGCGGGTGCAATATGAAGTATTTCTGCAACTTCTTTTTGTTTCATCCCTTCAATATGGCACATCCGATAAACCAATCCTTGTTGCTTAGGGAGCTTAGCCAGTAATTGATCAACGTAGCTTTGCGCATCTTTCCGCATAATGGCATCTTCAGTTCCTGTGTCCTGCTCGCTCCACACAACTTTCTGTAAGTCTGATGTTTTGTTTTCAGCGGCAATAGCCCTAAGCAAGTCTAAAGTAAGGTTAACGGCAATTCTTCGAATGTAGCCACCAAAGTTTTCAACAGCATTCAGATTTTCTCTTTTTAACCAGATTTTAAGGAAGGTTTCCTGAACGATCTCTTCAGCTTTTTCTTTAGATTTAAGGTAGCGGTTGGCGTAAGAAAAAACTTTATTTTTATAAGCATCAAAAATCAAGCGAAAGGCCTGTTGATCGCCAACAGCTATTTTGAGAATTAAATCCCTTTCCTCTCCCAATTCCTTATTTTGCATATACTAATATAATATTTTCAAAGCAGGTTTTTTGGCTGGTGATATGTTTTTGCAGTGCCAAAACGTCTCATTCATTAATTACACTGAATTTAAAAACAATCCATAAGTGCCAAAAAATTAGTCCCTAACCTACAATGGTTGCAAATTATATCTTCGGTCCGAATCTATAATTTTTGGTAAGACTACAAAAAAATCCCACAATTATTTCTAATTCTTCTATAATTTAACAATAAAAACTGCTAAACAGTAAAAATATGATCAGTCACTTCAAAAATAAATCAAGAATTAAAATTAATCATCGAAATGTATGAATTTTTATAAAATGTTGCACCGTACTTTACAATACAGTGCAACATTTTATATTTTACTGAACCAATAAACCTATGCGTTAAGATTAGAAATTTGTATTAATGATTAATTGGCTTCTGCCAGAATCAACAAAATCAAGTGGAATAATCCCGAATTTACCATGGGTATTGTTGGTAAAAAACGTATTGATTTTTGGATTGATGAAATTCGATACAGTAGTAATACTTGGGATACTGAATATACCTGCCTTATAACCACTTGCATAGTTCAGATAAAGCCTATTGGAAGCATCATTTTTTGCCTCATTTAACAATGTTTCTACTTTTGTCCATTTAGTATTCACATCGTTAACATTGTAAAAATCCTGAACTTTTAACGTTGCAGCATTATTGATATCAAATGTGGTATTATCAGCCCAGGCCGTAGCATCGATTCCTTTAGGCGATGATCCGGAAAACCTTCTTAAGAGTCTGATTTTTCCACGGATACTGCCCAGTGTTGGAATATTATTCCCCAAATCCCATTTTGCAGGATTTTGCTGAACATAAGCATCAAAAGTTTGCTCAAACGACCTGGTGTTGTTTGTTGGCGTATGCTCCTCTTTAACACTCATAATGATTGTTTCGGTTGGATGGCTGTTCAGAAAATTGATACACGCATTTAGTACGTCATTAAAATTAAGGTTCTGATAAATTGCCCCGTGATGGATCGCGAAAGCATTATCAATGTGCCTGCAGCGAATGTCTAGATAACGGACGCCCGCATTTAATTGATCGGTAATACTCAGGTTCTGGCATTTTGCAGTACCTGCAACTTGCTCTTGTGTTGCGCCAGAATCATGCGTACCAGGAATAGAAATGGCAGCGATGCTTGTTTGGTCGGCTACTACACTCATCCAACTGTTTAATGAAAAGCTTAACAATTGAGCATTTGCATTTGCCGTGCTTTTTAGATTGGAGTTTGAAAAATTGCCTTTTGGTTGTTCTTCTTTTTTACAGGCACTAAAGGTTAGCACCAGGGCCACAATAAGTGGTAGTTGTAATTTTCTCATAGTTTTTTAGAAAGATTGATGATCTATTTGGTTCAGGATAATAAAGCTAGTAAAAGGTTTTACTAAATCGATATACCATAAATAATTTCATAATTAATTAATATTGATCGGGCTAAGCTGATCCATTTCGGATTGATGGACCGAAATAGTTATATTAGCAGCATTAATCATAATGAACACGTTCACACAAACCAATCTGACGAAGCTATCTTCATTTCTTTTAAAAAAGCAATGCGTAATTGCCATTTATCTTCTACTGGCTATTGTTGCGGGTTACAAACAGTATCACCATCATTCTTACAATAATTATCTGATTTTCAAATATGTATACTGGCATACTGTAGATCTGCAAAATTTATACAATAATTATCCAGAATATTTAGACAGTAACCACTACGGACCTGTATTTTCAATCTTTATTGCGCCTTTTGCACTGTTGCCCGATGGTCTAGGTGCTGTTTTTTGGAATGTAGCCAATGTATTGATTTTGCTTTGGGGAATTTACAGTCTTCCGATATCATTAAACAAACGCACTATTATTGCCTGGATCTGTGCACACGAAGCCTTAACTGCACTCTTTAGTTTTCAGTTTAATATTGCCCTAACAGGGATTATTTTACTCAGCTTTTCTTACCTTATTAAAAAGAAAGAAATACAGTCTGCTTTTTTTATCGCTTTTGGTACTTTGGTTAAACTATATGGAATTGTTGGACTGGCATTTTTCTTTTTTAGCAAGAACAAGCTAAAATTTATCATAGGCTGTTTTATTGCTTTTGCGGTATTATTTGCTTTGCCAATGGTTATTTCATCTCCGGCATTTGTAATTCAATCATATAGCGACTGGTATCATTCCCTTGCCCATAAAAATGATTTAAATGCATCATTGACTTCATTCCAGGATATTTCTTTAATGGGTATTGTAAGAAGGGCAACAGGTAACATAAACATTCCAAATACTCCATTTTTATTGGTTGGTCTTGTATTATTTGGTTTGCCCTATTTACGGATTAAGCAATATAAACACCTCGGCTTTAGGTTAATGTTATTGGCATCGACACTTATTTTTACGGTTATATTTAGCAGCGGTTCTGAATCTCCAACCTATGTTATCGCTTTTGCAGGTATTGCCATTTGGTTTATGGTGCAGCAAAACCCTAAAAAAGGATGGATAATTGCCTTATTTATTTTTGCATTTATATTAACCAGCCTATCGCCAACCGATATTTTCCCAAGGCCGGTTAAAGAATTTATTCGTCTATATTCGCTTAAAGCCCTACCTTGCGTTATCATTTGGCTAACCATAGTCTATCAAATGATGAAAGAAGATTTTGAGTCTTATCTGATTGCCGATAAATGAATAAACTAGTTTCTATAGTAATTCCTGCTTACAACGAAGCCGATAATATTTTTGTAATAGCCGAAAGTATAAAAAAAGTTTTTTCGACCATCAACTACGATTATGAAATTATTCTGGTTGATGATGGAAGTGCGGATCATACGCTCGAAAAAATAAAGGATTATGCTTCAACCGCAGACAATATATTCTTTCTCGAATTCTCTAAAAATTTTGGCCATCAATTAGCGGTTAAAGCGGGTATGGACCATGCTTTTGGCAATTGTGTAATTTCTATGGACTGCGATATGCAACATCCTCCGGAACTGATTCCGGAAATGCTACAGAAATGGCAGGAAGGCTTTGAGGTGGTATACACCATCAGGGAAGAAGATAAAAATTTGTCAAAAGGAAAAAGAAGTTCATCAAATCTATTCTACAAAACCTTAAACTGGCTATCGGATATTGATCTCGAACCAGGTGCAGCCGATTTCCGCCTGCTTGATCAAAAGGTTGTTAGCGTTTTTAGGAATTTTCACGAAAACGAGCCCTTTCTACGTGGTTTGGTAAAGTGGCTTGGTTTCAAGCAGTTTGCCATTCGTTACAATCCTGCGGCACGCTTTTCAGGGAATAGCAAGTATACCTTTAAAAAAATGTTAAGGCTGGCACTGCACGGCGTTACCTCGTTCAGCATAAAACCATTGTATTCTGCGGTATACCTGGGTTTCATCCTTTCTTTTGCCTCTGTATTGTACATACCCTATATTATTTACGCATTTGTAAATCATGTAGAGGTTTCTGGTTGGGCATCTGTAATTATGACTATCGTCTTTTTTGGAGGGTTACAGCTCATTATCTTAGGTATTATAGGCATATATGTAGGTAAAATGTTTATGCAGTCTAAAAACCGTCCTAATTATATTATCCGTTCAACCAATATTCAGCAAAAATAAGATGGTACTGTTAAGTTTTGATATCGAAGAGTTTGATATGCCTTTTGAATACGGAAAAGATATTTCATTTCAAGATCAGATTGCCATTTCGAGGGCTGGCACCATAACCATTTTAGACATTTTGGATAAATACGAAGTAAAGGCTACTTTTTTTTGTACGGTTACCTTTGCTGAAAATATTCCGGATCTGATTAAAAGGATTACAGAAACGGGCCACGAACTTGCCTCGCATGGTTATTATCATTCTGATTTTAAGCCCGAACATCTTCTCCAATCCAAACTAAAATTAGAAGAACTCTCTGGCAAAGAAATTACAGGTTACCGCATGGCGAGAATGATGCCTGTTGACGAAAAGGAAATTGAAAAAGCCGGATATGTTTATAATACGTCTATTAATCCAACCTATTTGCCAGGGCGCTACAACAATTTTAATGTTTCCAGAACACATTTCATCAAAAATAATGTATTACAGATTCCAGCTTCGGTAAGCCCGTTAATTAGGTTTCCGCTGTTTTGGCTGTCATTCCACAATCTGCCTTTAGGCATTTACAAAACATTAGCCAGCTGGACATACAAAAAAGATAAGTACCTGAATGTTTATTTCCACCCTTGGGAATTTACAGATTTAGAAGATTTTGAACGCTTTGGTTTCCCGGCTTACGTAAGAAAAAACACGGGCACAAAAATGGCAAAACGCACAGAAGATCTTATTTCATGGATGAAGGCTAAAAATTATCCCTTTGGCACCTTTCAGGAATTTATCCGTACTATTTCTTCAAACTGATAACTGCCATTGTAATTTGAAAACTATTTATACGTTTCGGCCAATTTAAGTGCATTATAGGCATTAACAATACCTCCGCTAACACATATTTCGCTAAAAGGTGTTCTAACATTCTCACCTCTTTCATTTTTATATTTCACCTTGTGTGCTACTTTCGAAACAGATTTCATGATAATCTCTCTTACCTGCGCTGGTTTTAAATCTGGGTAATAGCTTAAAATTAACCCCGCCAGGCCAGCAACAACAGGCGAGGCCATACTCGTTCCATCAGCTTCTTCATATTTGTTACCTGGCACCGTTGAGTTGATTAGAAATCCAGGGGCAAAAACATCTACATTATATTTGCCATAATTAGAGAAATCGGCTTTCAGGTTATCATCATCTTTATAAGCACTTGCACCTACTTCAATCCAATTATTGGCATGAGGCAGATTAAACTTTGCTGAGTCTATCGGCACTGGCTTTGTTAATGCAGATCGGTCATAAGATGGCCTCATGCCCATTCCGTTATTTTGTGACATCGGCTTGGGTGGCGTAAAATCTGGCTTGCTAGGTTTCTTATTGGCTTCCTTATAAGCTTCAGCTTCTTTACTTTCAAAAAACTTATTAGGAAAATTCTCTTCGATATCATTATTCTGGTTATCGTTTCCAGCTGCATGTACCAACAATACACCTTTAAGTTCTGCATATTTTACTGCCGAGTCTACTGCTTTTTTATCCCACTTGTAACTTTTACCAAAACTCATGTTGATTACCTTAGCACCGTTATCAACCGCGTATCTGATGCCATTGGCTACATCTTTATCCCGCTCATCACCTGTAGGTACCACCCTAATGGCCATAATACTCACATTATTGGCTACACCCAAAATACCTGCAGAATTTGTGCGATCAGCGCCAATAATTCCCGACACGTGTGTACCGTGAAAAGCATCAGGGCCTTTTACGTCATTGTTCCCATAATCTTTCTGATAAGGATTGCTATAATCATCGCCAACCAATTCTGCACGCATATCATACTTAGGGTTTAAGTTGTACTTCAACATTGCATCGTATTGCTTGTACCCGTCTTTTATATTCTTATAAAATTTTTCGAAACTACCATCCTCTTTAGCGCCTTTTCTGATGATTGTTTTTACCTGCTCTTCAGTTTCATCATCAGCTTTATAACGGTCAATATCCTCCATCGTAGGGATCTCTTTTTTATTGATCTTGGCTACAGAATCTAAAACATTGTTAATGGCAATCAGAACTGAAAAGGTATTGCTGGCATCCTCGTACTTTTTGCCAAAATCGCCAACCATCTTCTTATAAAGTTTAAATTCTTCTTTTTGTATACTATCTAGAGGTGTCAAATTAGTTGTCGATTGATATTTTGGTGTATAAATCCTTAATAAACGCACCAGTTCCAAATTATCAAACTCTAGATTACCCTTTTTTGAACCTATAAAATTCCAGCCATGAATATCATCAACATAACCATTGCCATCATCATCTATTCCATTTCCGGGGATCTCTTTTTTATTCGTCCATAAAACACGTTGCAAATCAGGGTGCTCGGTATCCACTCCACCGTCAATTACTGCTACAATAATATTTTGCTTAGGTTTTTTATCTTTTAAAAGCTCACGATAAGCTTTCTCTGTACTGATACCAAAATATCCATTCTCCAATAAATCGAGGTTAAACCAATTGGCAGGGAGTTGTACATTTTTACTTTGAGCAAAAGCACTAAAATTTATACACAAAATAAAAGCAAGAAAAGTTAATTTCTTCAGGTTCACATTCATCATCATAATATGTACGTAATATTACAATAATACGGTTTTATTACCTTGAGGTTGAAAGATTTTACATTTTTTAACAAGCGTATAATAATCAATTTAGAGCAGCTACTTTAAGAGTAGACTAATCCTTAAATGCCTGGCAATAATCGAGGTCCTTTTACCATTAAGAATGGTAAACTTAAATAATTTCTTAGCTATCCTTCGCTGTGGAGAAATATAGTCTTAATGCGGCGTTTAAGTTATTTGTTAAGCATAATCCAGATGATTAATATTTTGATGCTTTGGAGCGCAGTAACAGTAACATGTAGGTTGGGTTCCGTCCTGCTGTCCGCTGCAATCCTTTTTGGAAACCCTTGGGATAGACAATCTACCACTGCCAAAAAGGGATTTCCGCTGCCATCAGGGCTAGTGAACCTGGGACGGAAGGTGTAAAAACTCAGCGGAGATCAGCATAAACAGTTCTTAACGTCTCTTCACTCCTTAATGGTATAAATAAATCATCTGGAGCTATGCCAATAGTACTTAATCAGAACCCTTCATTTTGATTATCTGGAGCGCAGTAACAGTAACATATAGTTTGGGTTCCGTCCTGCTGTACGCTGCAATCCTTTTTGGAAACCCTTGGGATAGACAATCTACCGCTGCCAAAAAGGGATTTCCGCTGCCATCAGGGCTAGTGAACCTGGGACGGAAGGTGTAAAAACTCAGCGGAGATCAGCATAATCTGCGGGAACAGGCCCTTAACCCATCTTAATCCCTTTAATGGCA
>NZ_CAKKMW010000014.1:0-53795 GCF_918698255.1 Pedobacter sp. Bi27 | reverse complement strand
GACGGTTCTTACAATGACTTCAACACGAACGGTAAGGTAGATGCGGGCGACCGGATCAACTACACTTTCGTGGTGACCAATACAGGCAACGTAACCTTGACAAATGTGACGGTTACCGATGCCAATGCAACCATTTCTGGTGGCCCGATCGCAAGTTTAGCGGTAGGTGCCTCAGACAACAGCACTTTCACCGGTTTCCATACGCTTACCCAGGCGGAGATCGATAACGGAGGCGTGTTCAACGTGGCCACGGCTACCGGAAAAGATCCGAAGGACAAACCGGTTACGACCACTTCGATCGATCCGACACCGTTGTCGCCTACCGATCCGAACTATCCGGTTACACCGCCAACGCCTGCATGCCCAAGCTGTACGGTTACACCGATTGTACACACAGGCGCAATGACCCTGGCGAAAGACGGTTCTTACAACGACTTCAACACGAACGGCAAGGTAGATGCGGGCGACCGTATCAACTACACTTTCGTGGTGACCAATACAGGCAACGTAACCTTGACAAATGTGACGGTTACCGATGCAAACGCTACAATTTCTGGCGGCCCGATCGCAAGTTTAGCGGTAGGTGCTTCAGACAACAGCACTTTCACCGGTTTCCATACACTTACACAGGCGGAGATCGATAACGGAGGTGTGTTCAACGTGGCTACCGCTACCGGAAAAGATCCGAAGGACAGACCGGTTACGACCACTTCAGTGGATCCGACACCATTGTCACCTACCGATCCGAACTATCCGGTTACACCGCCAACACCTGCATGTCCAAGCTGTACAGTTACACCGATTGTACACACAGGCGCAATGACCCTGGCGAAGGACGGTTCTTACAACGACTTCAACACGAACGGTAAGGTAGATGCAGGTGACCGTATCAACTACACTTTCGTGGTGACCAATACAGGCAACGTAACCTTAACAGATGTGACGGTTACCGATGCAAATGCTACGATTTCTGGCGGTCCGATCGCAAGTTTAGCGGTAGGTGCTTCAGACAACAGCACTTTCACCGGTTTCCATACACTTACACAGGCGGAGATCGATAACGGAGGTGTGTTCAACGTGGCTACCGCTACCGGAAAAGATCCGAAGGACAGACCGGTTACGACCACTTCAGTGGATCCGACACCATTGTCACCTACCGATCCGAACTATCCGGTTACACCGCCAACACCTGCATGTCCAAGCTGTACAGTTACACCGATTGTACACACAGGCGCAATGACCCTGGCGAAGGACGGTTCTTACAACGACTTCAACACGAACGGTAAGGTAGATGCAGGTGACCGTATCAACTACACTTTCGTGGTGACCAATACAGGCAACGTAACCTTAACAGATGTGACGGTTACCGATGCAAATGCTACGATTTCTGGCGGTCCGATCGCAAGTTTAGCGGTAGGTGCTTCAGACAATAGTACTTTCACTGGTTTCCATACCTTAACACAGGCGGAAATTGATAACGGAGGTGTGTTCAACGTGGCGACCGTTACCGGAAAAGACCCTAAAAATAACAATATCACAACCACTTCGGTGGATCCGACACCATTGTCGCCAACTGATCCGAACTATCCGGTTACGCCGCCAACGCCTGCATGCCCAGGCTGTACGGTTACACCGATTGTATACACTCCATCGATGAGCCTTGCAAAATCGGTGAACGGCACAGTACCGAATACAGTTGGTGCTGAACTTAAATACAACTTAGTGCTTACCAATACCGGTAATGTTACCTTAAGCAATATCGCAGTGAGCGATGCCAATGCAGTGGTTACAGGTTCTCCTATAGCGAGTCTTGCACCGGGCGCTTCGGTTACCTTAACTGCTGTGCATACAATGACCCAGTCGGATCTCGACGGTGGCAGCGTGACCAACCAGGCTAAGGCTACGGGCAAAGACCCTAAAGGTAACGGTGTGGACAAGGATTCTGATGATCCTTCAACAGGAACTCCTGACGATCCTACAGTAACCATTATCCCTGCTGCTCCATCGATGAGCCTTGCAAAATCGGTGAACGGCACGGTACCGAATACAGTCGGTGCTGAGCTTAAATACAACTTAATCGTTACCAATACCGGTAATGTTACCTTAAACAATATCGCAGTAAGCGATGCCAATGCAGTGGTTACAGGTTCTCCTGTAGCGAGTCTTGCACCGGGCGCTTCTGTTACCTTAACTGCTGTGCATACAATGACCCAGTCGGATCTCGACGGAGGAAGTGTGACCAACCAGGCTAAGGCTACAGGCAAAGACCCTAAAGGAAGTGGTGTAGACAAGGATTCTGATGATCCTTCAACAGGAACTCCTGACGATTCTACAGTAACCATTATCCCTGCTGCTCCATCGATGAGCCTTGCAAAATCGGTGAACGGCACGGTACCGAATACAGTTGGTGCAGCACTTAAATACAATTTAGTGCTTACCAATACGGGTAATGTTACCTTGAGCAATATCGCAGTGAGCGATGTCAATGCAGTGGTTACAGGTTCACCTGTAGCAAGCCTTGCACCGGGTGCTTCGGTTACCTTAACTGCTGTGCATACGATGACCCAGTCGGATCTCGACGGAGGAAGTGTGACCAACCAGGCTAAGGCTACAGGCAAAGACCCTAAAGGTAACGGTGTGGACAAGGATTCTGATGATCCTTCAACAGGAACCCCTGACGACCCTACGGTAACCATTATCCCTGCCGCTCCATCGATGAGCTTTGCAAAATCGGTGAACGGCACAGTACCGAATACGGTCGGTGCAGCACTTAAATACAACTTAATCGTTACCAATACCGGTAATGTTACCTTAAATAATATCGCAGTGAGCGATGCCAATGCTGTGGTTACAGGTTCTCCTGTAACAAGCCTTGCACCGGGCGCTTCTGTTACCTTAACTGCTGTGCATACAATGACCCAGTCGGATCTTGACGGTGGCAGCGTGACCAACCAGGCTAAGGCTACGGGCAAAGACCCGAAAGGGAATGGTGTGGACAAGGATTCTGATGATCCTTCAACAGGAACCCCTGATGATCCTACGGTAACCGTTATCCCTGCCGCCCCATCGATGAGCCTTGCAAAATCGGTGAACGGCACGGTACCGAATACTGTTGGTGCCGAACTTAAATACAACTTAGTCGTTACCAATACCGGTAATGTTACCTTGAGCAATATCGCGGTGAGCGATGCCAATGCTGTGGTTACAGGTTCTCCTGTAGCGAGTCTTGCACCGGGCGCTTCTGTTACCTTGACTGCGGTACACACGATGACCCAATCGGATCTCGACGGTGGCAGTGTGACCAACCAAGCAAAGGCTACGGGCAAAGATCCTAAAGGTAATGGTGTGGACAAGGATTCTGATGATCCTTCAACAGGAACCCCTGACGATCCTACAGTAACCATTATCCCGGCTGCTCCATCGATGAGCCTTGCAAAATCGGTGAACGGCACGGTACCGAATACTTTGGGTGCTGAGCTTAAATACAACTTAATCGTTACCAATACCGGTAATGTTACCTTGAGCAATATCGCAGTAAGCGATGCCAATGCAGTGGTTACAGGTTCACCTGTAGCAAGCCTTGCACCGGGCGCTTCGGTTACCTTGACTGCTGTGCATACAATGACCCAATCGGATCTCGACGGTGGCAGTGTGACCAACCAGGCTAAGGCTACGGGCAAAGACCCGAAAGGGAATGGTGTGGACAAGGATTCTGATGATCCTTCAACAGGAACCCCTGATGATCCTACGGTAACCGTTATCCCTGCCGCTCCATCGATGAGCCTTGCAAAATCGGTGAACGGCACGGTACCGAACACGGTTGGTGCTGAGCTTAAATACAACCTGGTGCTTACCAATACCGGTAATGTTACCTTAAACAATATCGCAGTAAGCGATGCCAATGCTGTGGTTACAGGTTCTCCTGTGGCAAGCCTTGCACCGGGCGCTTCGGTTACCTTAACTGCTGTGCATACGATGACCCAAGCGGATCTCGACGGGGGAAGTGTAATCAACCAGGCTAAGGCTACGGGCAAAGACCCTAAAGGAAATGGTGTAGACAAGGATTCTGATGATCCTTCAACAGGAACGCCAGACGATCCTACAGTAACCATTATCCCTGCTGCTCCATCGATGAGCCTTGCAAAATCGGTGAACGGCACGGTACCGAATACAGTTGGTGCTGAACTTAAATACAACTTAGTGCTTACCAATACCGGTAATGTTACCTTAAGCAATGTCGCAGTAAGCGATGCCAATGCAATAGTTACAGGTTCTCCTGTAGCAAGCCTTGCACCGGGTGCTTCGGTTACCTTAACTGCTGTGCATACAATGACCCAGTCGGATCTCGACGGGGGAAGGGTGACTAACCAGGCTAAGGCTACGGGCAAAGACCCTAAAGGTAATGGTGTGGACAAGGACTCTGATGATCCTTCAACAGCTACACCAGATGATCCTACGGTAACCATTATCCCGGCTGCTCCATCGATGAGCCTTACGAAGACAGCAACAAATGTGGCGACTAAAGTAGGGGATGTAATTAATTATAAATTAATTGTTACCAACACCGGTAATGTGACTTTAAAGAATGTCACCATTACTGATGCAAAAGCAGATCCAGGAAGCATTATTCCTTTGGGCATCGCGGTGTTGCAGCCAGGCGCTCAGGTTACTGTGACTGCAAGGCACACCCTTACTCTTGCTGATGTAAACAGCGGCCGTTTTGCCAACCAGGCTACCGCTTCAGGAACAGATCCTAAGGGAGGGACAGTGGTAGTTGATTCTGATGATCCATCAACTCCTGCAGCTGGCGATCCAACTGTGACAATAATTACTGCAAAACCAGCAATTTCACTGGTGAAATCTGGAGTGCTAAGTACAGATGGAAACAATATTGTTTATACGTTTAAGATCAGAAACACAGGAAATGTTGAGCTGGCACCTGTTACGCTTACAGATAATAAACTGTCGTTGAATGTAATTGTAGCAACCAGACTGGAACCTGCAGCCGAGGTTTCATACCAGTACTCTTATTTGGTAAGCCAGGCAGACAGGGACAACGGAAAAGTAGAGAATACTGCTGAGGTTATTGCCAGTTCACCTTCAGGAGACAAGGTGACAGACCGCTCGGGTACAGCTGAGGATAATGATCAGCCTACACAAACCCTTATGCCACAGCGTTCGTCAATCGCGCTTGTTAAAACAGCGGTGGTATCCGGTAATTCAATCAACTATACCTTTACAATCACCAATACAGGCATGACGACTTTAACTTCGGTTAGACTGAATGATGCCAAGGCTGGAATTTCAGGTCTTTTATTGCCGCTGCCTACAGGGCTGTTACCTGGACAATCGATCAGCCATAGCGTGGTTTATAAATTGAGTCAGGCAGACAGAGATTTAGGTAGCGTGAGTAATACGGCTAAGGTGGATGCGCTAACTCCGGAAGGCACACATGTAGGTGATGTATCTGGTTCTGACAGTACCAATGACAAACCAACCGTAACCCCTGTAACTCCATCTCCGGTAGCGGTGGATGATGTTGCCTCTACCAAGGCAAATCAGATCGTGAAAATACCGGTGCTGGGCAATGATGATGCTAAAAATTCAGGTTTTGACCTTAGCAGCATTGAGATTACTGCTCAGCCGAAAAACGGCACGCTAAAAATCAATTCTGATGGTACGATTAGCTATGAGCCACGTGCAGGATATACAGGAGGCGACGAGTTTACCTATAGGGTGAAAGATAAAGATGGATATTATACCAATATAGCTTCAGTTAAGATAACTGCTGACTTTAATGCCATCAAGGTGCCAAACCTGTTTACGCCAAATGGAGACGGAATTAACGACACCTTCGAGATCATCGGCCTGAACCAGTATCAGTCTAGCGAACTTACAATTGTAAACCGCTGGGGTAATGAGGTATTCCATGCCAAAGGCTATAACAATACCTGGACAGGAGAAGGATTGAACGAAGGAACTTATTTCTACCTGTTACGTGTAAAACGGACTGAGGGAAGTGAAGTTGAGGTATTTAAGGGATACATCACATTGATCAGGGCCTTTAAAAAATAATAAGAAGTTGAGGAGCCGGCATTGCCGGCTCCTAAGATAAGACAATGATGAAAAGAATTATTATATCAATAACCTGCGCACTAGTGCTGGTTGCCGGAACAGTTTCAGCACAACAGGATGCTCAGTACAGTCAGTACATGTTCAATGGGATTTATATAAATCCAGCATATGCCGGCTATAAAGAAGTACTGAATGCGCACACTTTTTACAGGAGCCAGTGGACAGGCATCAACGGTGCGCCCAAAAGTCTTGCATTAGCAGTTGATGCAATTGCCAATAGTGGTAACGTTGGTCTTGCCCTTCAGGTGGCTTCCGACAAACTTGGTGCGCAGAACAACCTGAGTATTTACGGAAACTATGCCTATCGCATCAAAATGAACGATGACGGAAGTTCCAGGCTTTCACTGGGGCTTGGTGTGGGCATGGTGCAGCTTGGTATCGATGGCGCAATGCTCAACCCAAATAACCCTGAACCCAACCAGCCTGTAGACGTTCAGCGTACGATCGTACCCGATGCGCGTGCAGGGGTTTATTTTGCCAATGACCGTTTCTATGCCGGGTTATCTGCTGATAATCTGATCGCCAGTTATGTTAATATCGACCGCTATGCGTTTATTCCACAGCCCAAGCCACATTTTTACCTGACGGCCGGAATGTTACTGCCGCTGAACGAATCCTTTCAGCTCAAACCTTCATTTTTGATCAAAGATGACAGAGGAGGACCTACAAGCCTCGACGTAAATGCATTTCTGATGATCAAGGATGTTTTCTGGGTGGGAGGTGCTTACCGCACCGGAGTAAAGCTTTATGATAAAAGCCATCTTCAAAAAGATCTGAGCATGCGCAATTCAGCTGTTGCCGCATTGCAGTTCTTTCCGTCGGAAAAGATACGGATCGGTTATGCATACGACTTTTCAGTCGGGCCGCTACAAGGCTACAGTGGTGGCACACACGAGATATCCATTGGATACTCCTTTATCAAACCGAACATCAGAATGGCCACCCCAAGGGTATTTTAATCACTATTTAGCAAGGAATCATGAACAACAAACACTTACTGGCCTGTTTTGCAGCTACGATAATCACCCTTACGGTTATCCACCCGGCATCAGCTCAATATATCCTCAAGCAGGCCGACACGGAATATGATTTATTTAATTTTAGCAAGGCGGCAGATTTATACGAGCAGGCCTACCGCAAGAAAGCAGTTCTGCGCACGGCAGAACGGTTGGCTTCGGCCTATGGGTACATGAACGATTACAAACAGACGGAAAGCTGGTATGCGATTGCCTCTGCCATGCCCGGAAGCAATGATCAAAATATCCTGAAATACGCCAGTGCCCTACAGCACAACGCAAAATATTCTGAAGCAAAGTCCCAGTTTCAGCGTTACATAGACCGCCATAGCGAAGTGACTGAACGGCAGCGCAACTTATGGCTGGGCTCGTGTGACTCTGCACTAAAATGGATGCGCAATCCAAGACCCATTGAGCTTATGAATGTATCTGCGCTCAACTCTTCTCAGTCTGACTGGGGGGCTGTTCAAAAATCCGGGCAGATTGTTTTTGCATCCGACCGCAATGCTCATTCAGAAACAACAGCGGCAAACAGGCCGTTTTTAAAGTTCGACGGTGCAAAGCGACCCGATAAGGATATTTATGGCTGGACAGGAAACGGATACCTTAAATTATATGCGCAGCATATAGGGCAGGATAGTGTAAAAGTGATACCCATTTCCGGTAGTTCTGAGTATCATGTAGGGCCGGCAAGCTTCACAGGAGATGGAAAACTTATTTTCTTTACCATGACCAGGATCCCAGAAAGGACTAAACGGAGCGGAAAGGAACCTGCTACGGTAAATGTTGAGATTTACTCCTCACAAAATGATGGGCAAGGTGGCTGGCAGAAGCCAATTCCTTTTCCCTTTAACAACGTAGCCGAATACTCACTCAGCGACCCCTACATTTCAGCCGATGGGCAAAGTCTTTATTTCTCCTCAAATATGCCAGGAGGCAAGGGCGGAGCAGATCTTTACGTCTGCACTAAAACGCAGTCGGGAGACTGGGGCAGGCCGGTGAATTTAGAGGAAATCAATACAGCTGGGAACGAGCGAACAGTTTCGTTTGATGAGCACAACAATATGTATTTTGCAAGCGACGGATATATTGGAATGGGCGGGCTTGATGTTTTTAGGGTTATTACTCATGCCGATAAAATAACAAGTATTCAAAACCTGGGATACCCGTTTAATTCTCCGAAGGATGACCTGGCTTATTTTCCGTCCAGCGCCCAATCGCCAGGATATCTCTCCTCAAACCGCGACGGAGGAAAGGGAAGTGATGATATCTATAGCGTGTCAATACAGATGGGTTCAACCTATTTAATAGCAGGAAGAGTTTTTGAAAAAGGAACTGGCCGGATTTTGCCAGGAGCAGTAATGACTTTAGTTGGTCCGGGCGGCAAACGACTGTCTGTTGAATCAGCCCAAGACGGATCTTTTAGTTTTGAGGTTCCACTGGCCAGCTATACAATCAGTGGCGAGAAAACAGATTTCCGGAGCGAGGTCAAAACCGTGATGGAACCTTCGGCGCATGAGCAAACTGTTCGTATAGACCTAAATCTTGAGCGTATAAAACTTAACCAGGGCATCCGGATCGAAAACATTTATTATGATTTCGATAAATCGAATATCCGCAAGGATGCTGCTTTGGAATTAGATAAACTTGTACAGATCATGGAGGAAAATCCAACCATCTGGATCGAACTTGGATCGCATACCGATAGCAGAGGGGGCGACAGATATAACCAGCAGTTGTCGCAGCGCAGAGCAGAATCGGCGGTTGCCTATATTATTTCGCGGGGAATAAACCGTAACCGGATTACTGCCAAGGGATATGGTGAATCTGAACCTGTTAATAACTGCAAAAATGGGGTGGATTGTTCAGAAGAGCAGCACCAGCTGAACAGAAGAACTGAATTTAAGATTACTAAATATTAATGGATGCGACAGGTACTGATTGGTGTGGTTATTGTGTTTTTCGCCACCATGATTTTACTATATGTGAATTTTTTAAGATCAGAATGGGACAGTAAAAAACGTCGTAGAAAGCGTTGAAGGCTTCTTGTCTTCATTCGCAAAATGCCTTTGAGACATATATAAAAATGGTCACAAAGCTAAATACAAAAACATAGCTTCTTGAACGTACCCTAATGCTGAATTTACGATTAATGGATAGCTACCTGATTTTTTAGGTAGCTATCTTTTTTCACTAAAGTTAATATAGCTAAATTTTTCTCTCACACTCATTTAATTGTTTCATGTTCAAAATCAATTTGAATTTTATGCGAAGGCAAACGTATGTAATCAAAAGAAACATGACAGATCATGATTCTCTCATGCGTATCAGGATAGGGGACCTTCTTATAGATGAACGCGGTAAAAAGGGAAGAGTCATCGCTATTGACAGGTATAATCGTATCGGCGAAGTTCATTATTACTTTCGGCGAGACAAAGGCGGTACCATACTTTGCATTATATGATTGGGCTATTTATTAAACTTTTCAAAAGGTAAATCCCATTTTTAATAAGTACACCAGCTAGAAGCAGAAGTTGTCAGAAAATGTGTAACAGCAATTTATCTGAGCCACCTTGCCAGTTTACATGCATAGTAGACTGTTCTAAAAATAAGTTATTACTATTTTAAAGGATTTACCAGTTGCGATCGTTAATAAATTTAAGATTTTAATAAATATTGATCCCCATTTGGTTATGGCCTAATGGCCAATATAGATACCTATCCATCTTCCAGCTAATTTTTCCTCTTATCAGGAAGTTGTCGTCCAGTTTGCCCGTTGCTAAAAAATCAATCAATATTTGCATTCCTCAGGCGCAGGGAATTGAGGATAACGGAAACGGAACTCAAACTCATTGCGAGGGCTGCGATCATTGGCGAGAGTAGTATCCCAAAAAACGGATACAGCATGCCGGCAGCAACCGGGATGCCCACAATATTGTATCCAAGTGCAAAAAAGAGATTGCCTTTGATATTTGCCATTACTTTATGGCTTAATAGCCTTACTTTCGCAATTCCATTTAAATCTCCTTTCACAAGGGTGATCCCGGCGCTTTGTATGGCCACATCGGTTCCTGTTCCCATGGCTATGCCGATATCAGCCTGGGAAAGTGCAGGGGCGTCGTTAATTCCATCTCCCGCCATTGCCACTTTCTTGCCTTCAGCCTGGAGACTTTTTATTTCCTTTAATTTATCTTCAGGAAGCATCTGGGCTTTATAGCCGTCTAATTTCAGCGTTTCGCTAACTGCTTTAGCTGTATCGTCATTATCGCCGGTAAACATCATGACCTTTATGCCCTCATTTTGGAGTTTTTGAATTGCGGATGCACTCGAAGGCTTGATCTTATCAGAAATTACAACATATCCGACAGCTTTTTCTCCTACAGACAGATAAGAGACCGTCTTGCCCGCTTTTTGAGCAGCCTTAACCTGCTCTTTTAATTCAGGATCTATTACCGCTTTAACCTGCTCCATTAATTTCTGGTTGCCTAAAGCCAGTGTCTCCGATCCCAAATTGCCTGTTACGCCCATTCCCGTGATGGCCTCAAAGCTTGTTAGGGGCTTGACCTCTATCTTGTTTTCTTCGCCATAACGTAAAGTTGCCTGTGCCAGTGGATGTTCACTGCTGCTGTTCAAAGCCACAATTTTTTCAAGAATATCCTTTTGGGTAAAGTTTGAATTTACGCTAACCACTTTTTCAACCGAAGGTTTACCTTCGGTTACCGTTCCGGTCTTGTCTATGACAACTACATCAATAACATTCATTTTCTCCAGCGATTCCGCGTTTTTTATCAGGATGCCTGAATGTGCACCCTTGCCAACGCCCACCATTACAGACATCGGTGTCGCAAGCCCCAGCGCGCAGGGACATGCAATAATCAATACTGCTATCGCATTTACAAAGGCATAAACATAAGCCGGATCGGGACCGTATAATGCCCATAATAAAAATGTTATAATGGATATGAGCACCACAACCGGAACGAAATACCCGGAGATCTTATCGGCCATCTTTTGGATGGGCGCTTTGGAGCGGCTGGCGGAATTTACCATTTCGATGATCTGGGATAAGAGGGTCTCCGAGCCTACCTTTTCCGCTACCATTACAAAAGTCTTATTTCCGTTGATTGTTCCCGAAGTTACCTTTTCGCCTGTTTTTTTCTCCACAGGAACCGGTTCTCCTGAAATCATCGATTCATCAATTACCGCTTCTCCGGTCTCAATGCTGCCATCTACCGGAATGCTTTCTCCAGGCTTTACCCTCAGCAGATCTCCTTTCTGGATGTCTTCAATGGGTACCGACACTTCCTTATCCCCAATCACTTTTGTAGCGGTGTTTGGGGCTAGTTTCAATAGTTCCTTAATGGCACTATTGGTTTTTCCATGCGCCCTGGCCTCTAAAAGTTGTCCGAGCAGTACCAATGTCAGGATTACCGTTGCGGCTTCAAAATAAACAAAGACCGTTCCGTGGTGCGTTTTAAACTGGGCAGGGAAAATATCGGGGAAAATCAGTGCGACCAGACTGAAAAGCCAGGCTACTCCCGCACCTATTCCTATAAGGGTAAACATATTCAGTTTCCAGGTTATCACCGATATCCAGGCACGCTGAAAGAACATCCAGGTAGCATAGAAAACTACAGGAATGGATAGTCCAAACTGAATCCAGTTCCAGTATTTAAGTTCCAGCAAATCAAACAGTGGGTTATTGGGAATCATTTCCGTCATTGCAATGATAAAAATGGGTATTGTAAAGGCTGCTGCAATCTTAAACTTTCTGAGCAGCGAATCATAAGTTTTATCTTCTTCTTCCAGAACTGCTCCGGTAGGAACCAGATCCATGCCGCAGATCGGGCATGCTCCTGGTTTATCCCTGATAATTTCGGGGTGCATCGGACAGGTAAACTGTGACGACCGGATCTTTACGGGCTGTTTCACCAGGTCCATTCCGCATACAGGGCAATGCCCCGCTCTTGGATAAGTCTTTTCGCCTTCGCAATGCATCGGACAATAGAACACTTCTCCTCCTTTGTTTATATTGTTTTTTTTAGCCGGTGAATTATGTTTGTATGCTGATGCATGATGAACACTATTTATTTGCCCGGGTGTTTTTGAAACCCCTTTTTCATGAGATCCCATCTCAATACTGTAATTTCCCACCGCAGATAGTGTCTTTTGCAATTTCTCGGTTGGGAAATGTTTTTCCATGCTAATAATGGCTTCAGACGGATCCAGGGATACTTTTGCAGAAATGCCATCAATGGAGTTTAGTGCATTTTCAACTTTTGCCCTGCAGCCCTGACAGCTCATTCCGGTTATTTTATAGCGATGTTCCATGTTTTTAATGCTTAAGGATCTAAGGTTAATAACTGAGACTAGCACATAATATTCAATTTGCTCAAGTGACCAGTCTGCCCCCAGGGTTTTTTAGTCCTGCAAAGTCGGATATATTTACGTTCAGCCGGTTCCGGGCAATGTAGTTAGCGGGAACCTACATTTAAAAGCGCTCAATGTTAATTTTTACATCACAAATCTATACAAGGACCTGCAATTAGCCTTACACAATTTTCCTTATCTTTTATATAATTATAAATAGCTTCTTATAAAAGATTTCATTGCCATAATTCTACAGGATGGTTGTAAGTTCATGGCTTGGCACAACCGCCGCATGGGTTGTGCTCAAAGTACCACAATGCAAATTATCGGGCTATTGTGATGGATAACCTCGCACTAATAAAAGCAATTTTTCTCTCCTAAATCTTCCCATGTTCCAGATGCAGCTTTAAATTGCAATTTGAACCCTTTTTTTGCATCTTGATCTTTTAAATAATAAATGGTAAGTGGGTGATATCCTTCATCAAGTGTGACGCTCTTTTGAATAACTTCGCCAGTTTTATAACCAAAATCTGCATCGAGTAAATTAAATTGATGAAGCTTGACAAATGCGCGGTTGTCAGAAACAAGTTTAAAGGTATATAATCCTCTTTTTGGGATTTTGATAAAGGTTTTATACATGATCATTCCTTTTGCCGTTTTAATTGGAACGGGTGATTTAGTAAGACCAGATTGATCAGCACTTTGAGCATTTAATAACGGTATAAATTGGAAATCTCCTTTAAAAAACGACCATTTTATGCCTTTTTTCGCGTTTTTCGGAACATCTATACCAGGTACCGGTGTATCATCATAAGGACGCAATGCATCTGGATCTGAAATTCTTAGCTGCAATACCTTAGCTTTCATGTTAGCTTGCAGTTTCTCGAAACCGTTTTGACCGGCCAGGTTATTTTTTTCTTTTGGATCTTTTACTACATTATAAATTTCAAACTTATCATCCGCTGATTTGATATTATATCGCACCCCCACAAAATCTCCTATTCTGATCAGCTGCATCTGATTGCGTTTTCTGCCAGCATGTCCAGGTTCGAATTGATCAAAGTCCGGTGTATTACCAGCCTCAAAATATTCACCATATACCAAAGCTTTTTCCTGCTTTCCGATATTGGTTAATGAAGGAAGCAGGGATACACCAGTTGTCCTTACCGGTGCAAAGGTTTTAGCGGCTCCTGCAAAGGTGGGTAGCCAATCGGAGAGCATTGAGGGAGTATTTACCACTTTGCCTGCGGGAATGTGTTTCGGCCAAACCGCTAACGAGGGCATACGCACCCCACCTTCCCAACAATCACGTTTTATTCCATCAAAGGGACCATAGCTACTGAAAAAAGTGGGTTTAACAGCTACAAAAGACTTGGGTAGATAAGATTCTATCGATGGACCGTTATCAGAGGTGAAAACAACCAGTGTATTATCATCGATTTTTAAATCTGACAATAATTTTCTGATATCGCCAACGGCATCGTCAAGACGTCTTACCGCTGTTGCATATCTTTTATAGGTATCTGGCCATGGAACCTTCGGGGTATTTGGGTCTTTATCATCATCATAAGTAGCAGCTGCATAATCAGGATGAACATAACTATCAACAGTGCCAGAGGCGGTATTGATCATCTTTCCCTTTTGACCGGTCCATTGCAGTCCTCCCTTTAGCCCACCACCTGTTGGGTACCCTTGGGTTGGCAGCTCGAGTACTGCATGTGGTGCATCGTAAGCCAGATACATGAAAAAAGGTTTTTTCTTCTCAAAATTTATAATGAAATCCTTTGCTTTTGCAGTCCATAAATCGGTGGTATAACACTTTTCCAATCCTTCGGAAACTTCTTTATAGTTGGCCCAAATTTCTTTTTTGCCTCTATATATACCTTCCACAGGATAGTGCTCATGGCCATCTGCATGGCGCATATACCCAAAATAATCATCAAAACCTCTTTTTAAAGGATGTGCAGGCCAGTTTGGTTTTTGTTTTTCATCGGCTCCCTGTAAACCCCATTTCCCTATGGCAACCGTGGTATAACCTGCATTTTTTAATACCGTAGCTATGGTATGATTGTTTTCCAGCGCTTTATCGAACTGATTATCCCGGATGGTGGCATTACCCTGGTTGACGCCAGTTATTAAAGATGCCCTTGATGGTGCACATACCGGAGCATTTGCATAATGCTGGGTCAATATAGCTCCTGATTTTGCCATTTCATCTAAATGTGGGGACATTAAAGCAGGAAGGCTTTTGCCCCTTTGATTCTGAAACAGGATGCCAAGATCGCCATAACCAAGATCATCCACTAAAATGTAAATGATATTTGGTTTTTGCTGCGCACATACATTGGCATTGATTGAGAAAAAAGCAATGATGAGGAAACTAAAAATCAGCGCTTTGCTTTTACGGTTTTTCATATTAAGGATAAAGGAACGAAAATAAAAAAGACAATAAATGATGTATGAAGAAAATTACCTTCATAAATTTAATGGGCGGTAATTACTGATTGTTGGATTATTTCCATCCTGGATTTTGCACGATTTGAATTGAGCACAATTTGGTTTGATGGAATCGGATATAAGTAATAGTATTTTGGAAATGGACTTGGAGGTATGCCCAAATAGGAGATATAACCCGCAGTTGCTCCGTTTTGAATGGTAATGATACTATTGGCAGGGACATCTGTTCCCTTTTTATTGCTAAGACTGAACTCAAAACACTATAAATTTAGATTAAGATAGTTATTTTAATGATTATGATTCATTATTTTTATTGATCGCTAATTGCCTTGAATAATAAGGTCTATAGCAGTTTGGATTCAAATGCATAATTATTTCTATTTTTTTTTGATCTGATTACCAGTATATCTAACCTTCAGGTAAGTACCCAACTAACCAGTAAGTACTTGTTCGATAGTGATATATAGGCTTACTTTATAGAAAAACTTAAATATATGATGCCGAAAGAAATTATTACTGCTTATTTGGAAGCCTTAGGTAAAGGCGATATAGCTGTTGCATTTTCCTACTTTAGTACAGATGCGCAATGGCACCAGCCAGGATCGCATCAATTTGCCGGATTAAAAACTGGACCTAAAGAAATTGGTGAAATGGTTGGTGGAATGATGGAAGCTACCCAAGGCACTTTTGCCCTAAAACCAATCGGGAACCTGATGATCAATGGCAATATGGCAGCGTTACCTGTTAACTTTACTGGTACTATCGAAGATCGGACTATGGATATGACAGGCGTAGATCTATTCGAGGTAAAAGATGGTAAAATCATAAATGTATGGTTGTTTTCTGATGATCAGGAGCTTGAAAACAAGTTCTGGGGAAAATAACGTGGTGCGCAATTTTACTAAGACGCATTTTAAAGAGGGCATTCTATTGAATGCCCTCTTTTAGCACACCCAAATTCATAAAGCTTTTAATTAAGGGGATGTGTTCCCATAAGAATAGCCCTTAGGGGCTAACTTTATTTGCCTATAACTGGTTAAATTACTTCTAATGATCCTATTCCTAAGCAATAATTGTTTATTAGGTAAAACCATAGATTTAATGTAACATTGTTGCATCAAAAGACTCAGATCTAACTGATAGATAACGGCTGTGAAGCATGTATGCTGCCGGTTTAACTCCCAGACATAAAAAAATAACTTATTACTTTTAA
Source organism: Pedobacter sp. Bi27 (assembly GCF_918698255.1). NCBI lineage: Bacteria > Pseudomonadati > Bacteroidota > Sphingobacteriia > Sphingobacteriales > Sphingobacteriaceae > Pedobacter > Pedobacter sp. Bi27. The sequence continues at coordinate 37,604 of NZ_CAKKMW010000014.1, read as the reverse complement.
TGAAAAACACGATTTTAAGCCTGAAAACAATCCTATTGGGATTGACTACATTACTTTACCTTCAGCATTCTGCATCTGCCCAGAATGTCAAATCAGCCACGCCCGTAAATGAAAAACAATCAAAGACTGATACCATAAAATGGGATAATGACCATTACCTGGTCGACCGTGATTCTGCATTCAAAAATCCACTCCTTGCAATAAAAAAACTAATGGGAGGAAACAAAAGATTCGTCGAGAACAGATCTACCCGCCCTAGGCAAAGTGCAGAAACCATAAAAAAATTGGGCTTTGGACAAAAGCCTTTTGCAACCATCGTAGGCTGTTCTGATTCTCGGGTTCCCAGCGAAGTGGTTTTTGATCAGGGTTTAGGTGATCTTTTTATCATAAGAACTGCCGGACAGGTTTCATCAGCAGCATCTTACGGTAGCATGGAGTATGCGGTACTTAAATTGTATACCCGCTTAATTGTGGTTTTGGGCCATTCAGAATGTGGCGCAGTAGCCGCTGCAGTAGAACGGCCGGAAAATGTTCCAGGCCATATAGTTACCTTGATAAATGAAATTAAACCAGCTGTAGCAAAAACCGCAAAAATGGCTGGAAATCCGTTGAATAATGCTGTGAGGCAAAATGTGATCGATCAGGTAAATGTATTAAGGGATCTAGATCCAATCCTGCACAGCAAATATTCAAAAGGAGAAATTTTGATTGTAGGGGCCGTGTACGATATTCATACAGGAAAAGTAGAATTTTTAAAAGAAACGATGCAGAACCTTCCCGGCAAAAAACGCTAAATAATCTAAGTTCGTTTACTTTATAAATACGGGAATATTCATAAGCCCCGAGGCGTACCTCGGGGCTTATCTAGATTTTTGAATCTTGACTTCGATTTCAGGACTTTAAGCTAGAAAACGATAACGGCCGCCTGGCTCAGGAATTACCGCTCATCTATTGATTATTGGTGTCGGAAAGGCAATTGGCTGAGTTTTCTCAATTTGTCAACCAATTCACCTACACTGCCTTTCCTTTGGTTCCTGAAAGCAAGGTCCGTATATAGTGTTGCACAATACTTGCTTTTACTTTTTAAATTTCTCCATTCTGCCCAGAGCGAATCATAGTGCTTTATCGATTTATGGATTGCATTATTATCCATTTTTCCTTTGGTTTTCAATTTATGGGCTTCCAGCATGAGGCGCCACATTTCTTCTATTAGCTCAAATTTTATCCGTCCATAGGTACAAGAGACACGAACTGCTTCCTGATTTTCTGCATTTGGAAAGGTTATTTGATTGGATAAGCTTTCAATCTGTCTCCAGATGGCAGATGCTTCTGATTTTTCCCAAAGTACTTCTGGTTCTTTATGTTTTTCGATGATCTCTGCAATCACCTCCTCATTAGCTTTGGCAGAAAAATACTGGTCACGGCTCCACCAAACCTGATTGGAGGCATAACTATTGAGCTGACCCTTGCGAACTCCTTCAATGGTGAGTAAGTTCAATTGTCGGAACAGATCTGCTTGATAACCCCGAAGGCCCAGTTTTTCGGAAAATTCGTTAAAAATTGCTTCCTCCGTTTTATTGGGATGTAGTGCCCATTGCGAAACCACGTAAGTGTTTAAATCTGTCCAGATTTCGCTTTTGGTATAAGGACCGTCCCAACCTCCACCATTAGACCAGGTGAGCACCCCACTGAGCAGTCCGTTGCTCAACATCTCCCTTATACCTCTTGGTTTAGACCGATCGTTCTCTCTGCCTGTAAATTTATGGCTACCAAAGGCGATCTCGTATTTTGTTTCAGGCCAGCCATCAATAACGCCTTTGGCTGTATAATAAGGATGTGCACCCTTTCCATAAGCTTCCATCCTGGACTGTGCTTCTACAATCTGTTGATGATTTCCTATTCCTATCGTCGGATTGAAAGGGGTCATCCTATGGAAGTCATCCTGTTGATACTTGATCACAAAAATAAGGTTTGGATGGGGCTTTACTTTGTTGGTTACCGCCAGATAGTATTCCGGGTTGGTATGAAAGTTATATCCAAAGTCCCAGGTGCGGTAGAAAAGTTTTTTGTTCCTTTTTTCGCATACTTCCTCACGAAGTAAATTTAGCATCGTAATCTGGTCATCAATGCCTTCCTTGCCGTTTCTGATAGGCCCACCGCCCATATGATAAGGAGTATCCTGTAAATAAGTCTCGCCAAAGCGAAGGGTGAGCCCGCCTAGATCAGGGAACCTCTTGAAAATTCCGTCTATCTGAGCACGCAGAAGTTCCTGGGTCCGCCTGCTCTGCATATCTGGTTTTGCAGAACGTTCAGCCATTCCTCCTGTACCTTCTACTGTCCCGGTCCCCCTGATTTCTTTTCCAAAGCGGTCCCAAACCGATTTTGGAAATACAATGAAATCGGTAAAAGGATAAACCTGGATCCCTGCTTTTTTGCAAGCCTGTAACTTACGGTCTATCTCGGCAGCTTTAGCTGTAACCCACTTTCTTTCCTGCCCTCCTAAAGGCAGCAATCCCTTCTGATAATCGTCATAGGTGATGGCACAGTTTACAAACCAGTGGGTTACCATTCCATTGAACCCGTTTGCTTTCATAACCAAAGGGTCATTATACTTGGTTTTATACGGTTCCTCACCTGGATTGTTATGCACCATATCCATAATATATGTCAATGGAGCATGTTCGGTCTGGCCGTAAGCCTGTTTGCAAAATGCAAACAGGCACGGTAGTAGATAATATATGATTTTTGTACTGAACATGGTTAGTAGCCTGGGTTTTGTGTCAGGATTGCATCCTTATTGCGTTCGATCTCCCGCTGGGGAATAGGCCAAAGGTTATTGAATGGCTGAATGTTGGCGGCTAATGGATTTTTGGCAATATTTACGGTACGTTCATAGACCATATTAAGTCGCGACAGCGTCAGCCTGCGTTTCTCTTCAATCCCTAATTCTCTCATCCTTTCATCCAGGATGTAATTGATGGTAACATTACCTTCCAAAACAGGGCTGGCATTTGCACGAGAACGTATCGCGTTAATATCCTCAGCGGCTTTAGTTTTATCCCCAGTGCCCAGGTATGCCTCAGCGCGTATAAGATAGGTTTCTGCCAGTCGGAACATATATTGATCTGTGTAAGTGCCGCCTGCTGCAGGGCTCAGTAATAGGGTTGCTTTATTTGAAAAAAGGCCATCGGGATGTTTTCCAGGAGTGGTGCATTTTGATTGGTAAGCGTAGAAAGCTCGGCTAGGAACGGTAACCCCGGCAGGAGGCGCTTCGGTTGAGACCGTTTTGCCAAAATAGGCCGTCTTACCTGGATCGTTATAAACGTACGTTCTAACAAAATTAAAATTTGAGTTGCGCATATCATTGTTAAAGTCACTCGCCCATATTGTATTTGAGAAATAGGTTGTGGATATTGCCCAACCGATTCCCCGCCCGCCAGTATAATCTGATACTGGCCATAGAAATGGCTTGGTACCATTGCTAAGTGTGACATCCCTGATCAAGGGTGCAATCTGTCTTTCTAATCTGTAACTGCCTGCGATATCCGTTGCAGTGGAAGAGCCCCCGGGAATATCATTTTCAAATTGGATTACCCAGATGGATTCTTTATTGCCACTTGTCCTATTCTGGTTTTTCGGCCTGAATAGATCCCAATAAACATCTCCGGGATCTGTAGCCTGAGCGCCAAACCTGGTTTTCATCAAGGCCATGTTACTGTTGTTAATAACAAGGGAAGCAGTTGAAACCGCATCATTGAACTGACCGGCAGCAAGATACACCTCTGCCAGTAAGTGCTGCGCGGCTACATTACTGATCTGTCCCTCCTGCACAGTTGTGATGCTGGGAAGATTGCCAGCAGCAAACTTCAGGTCTTCAATAGATTGTTTTAGCACTTCCTCGCGGCTGGCCCGTACATAATCGGTCTTCGGGCTTGTCACCTGGTGCAATTCGATGGGAACCCCGCCATAAAGATAGGCAAGCGTGCGGTAGGCAAATCCCCTGAAGAACCTGGCATTGGCCTGAACGAAAGTTATATCATTGCCCGCTACCTGCGATGCGCCTAACTTATCCAGAATGGTGTTGCTTTCTGAAATTATTTTGTATAAACGGCTCCAGTGGCTTACCAGATAAGTACTGGTAGGGTTCGTGGAGGTGGTGTAGTTACTAAAACGTTGTGGACCACTTGGCTGTCCGTCATATACTAGGTCAAGGCCATAGATATAATCAAATGGGTTATTCTCATCCGAGGTATAGAACTCGGTACGCACAATGTTGTATATGTTGTAGATAGAAGCATTAAAATCCTTAAGCGTATTGAAGGAGTTTGTAGTACTTGTGAAGTCCAGGGGCTTTTCATCCAGAAATGCTCTTTTGCAAGAACCGGCCGTCAAGAATATAATTAAAACAAATATTTTTAGTGAATTTTTCATAACCATCGAATTAGAACGTAACATTTAAACCAGCAGAATATCCCCTTATAATCGGACTGGCTCCATAAGCCAGGCCTTGCAGTGTCTCCGGATCCCATCCACGCCATTTGGTCCATAGGGCAAGATTTTTTCCGCTTACGAAAACCTGTAGACTGTTCAGGCCTAGCTTTTTAGTGATCCGGCCGTCAAAATTGTACCTTAATGATACTTCCTGTAGCCTGATGAAATTTCGTTGCTGATAAAGCTGTGGATCTACTGCAGGTACGCTGCCCGTAATCCTGTACTGTGCACCGGGATTTGATGGTGTCCAGTAGTCGATTTCCTTGAACCAGTTGTTCCTGATTGCATTATCACCCTGTTGGATCCCCAAATCAGTCCATGGATTGTTCACATTCATATAACCGTTTTTTCCACCTTGTACAGCATTAAGAAAAACAAAAAGGGAAATATTTTTGTAACTGAAAGTATTTCCGAAACTCACCCTGTAAGCAGGTTCCGTATAACCAAGGAATGTCCGGTCATTCGCGTCTATCTTTCCGTCACCGTTGAGGTCTACCAGCTTATTGCTTCCAACAGCATAACCTGAAGGAGGTGTTTCCCCTAACTGCCATAATCCATTAGTCTGATAGTTGTAAATCGTACCTATTGAACGGTCAACAAAAAGATTGCTTGCAACCAGGTCCCCGGTACCAAGGAGCTCTTTTATCCGGTTTTTATTGGTGGCAAAGTTTATAACAGAGCTCCATTGAAAGTTCTCTAGCTTTAAGTTAACGGTGTTCACATTTATTTCAGTCCCTGAGTTCCTGATTCTGCCCACGTTACTTGGTATAGATGAAAAGCCTGTTATTTCCGGGATATTGATGTTATATAGCAGGTTGCTTGTAATGGTGTTATAATAATCTACACTGCCTGAGATTCTTCCTTTCAGTATAGAAAAGTCCAGTCCTGTATTTATCCCAACCGTTTTCTCCCAGGAAAGATCATTGTTTCCCATCGAATTTACAACCTGGCCAAACAAGGTCGTTCCACCATCACCAAATACATAAGCGGCACCCTGGCCAACTGTTGCAAGCGAAGCATAACGGTTGGTAAGATTCCCATTGGCGCCATAGCCTATTCTCATTTTTAAGTTGTCCAGCCAGCTAAAGCGCATAAATGATTCATTGCTTGCCACCCATGCAAATGCTGCTGACGGGAATATGCCCCATTTGTTGTTGGAGGCAAAGCCCGAAAAGCCATCTCGCCTAACCGTTGAGGTGAGAATGTATTTCTGGCGGAAGCCATAGCTCAGCCGCGCCGTTTGGTAATTGTATGTTTCGCTGTAAGCGCCCGAGGATATCTTTTGTATTGTTGCCTGGTCGAGTTTGTTATAGCCTAAAACAATATTGTTATATCCGGTACCATTGGCATTGGTGGTCTGGTAACCTGTTGATCTGGATCCATACACCATGGTGAGGTCAAGGGAATGGATATTATTTAAAGTTCTCTTGTAGGTGAGGATGTGATCCAGCGTACTGTCATAGGTATTATCATTGGTCTTGGATGCTGCTCCCGTAAAATTTGCAGCATACTGATTAGCGGAGTAGTTTTGGTTCCAGAAATAATTGTTACCATAGTTTATACGGTAGGAAAGTCCCGGAATGAACGGTAGATTGAGAATGGCATAGAAATTGCCCGAAAGATTGTTCCTGCGGTCATAATTGTTTCCCAAAGTAGCCAGGAAAGGATTGTTGATGGAGGCATTTGGGGTGAGTATGATATTTCCAGCTGCATCATAGGGTGTGTTCAATGGACTGTAAAGCATGATATCCCTCAAATTTGGCGATAGACCGGAATAATCAGCGAAGGAGGCGAATGCATTTGTACCGACTGTTAACCAATCAAATACCTTTGTTTCCAGATTCAATCTTACCGATTTCCTATTGAACTGATTATTGATGATAAACCCTTTCTGCTTGGTATATCCACCTGATAAGAAAAAGTTGGTCTTTTCGGTTGCATTGCTGATGCTTACCTGCTGGTCATATAAAAATCCGGAATTCGTGGCGGCACCGTACCAGTCAAAATCAGTACCATTATCATAACCAGCCTGTTGTGTGGGGTCGAGTGCGGAGCGAACATTAAAGGCAGGATTAGGGGTTGTATACTCAGGAGCCAGATATGCCGTGCGCCAATTGATGTCCCTGATCTTCTGGATGAATTGTTCCCTGTTAAGGGGATGTAGGATATTTGCAGGATTCTGTGTAGCATAAGATGAAGAAAAATTGATGATCGGCTTGCTACCGATTTTCCCCTTTTTTGTCGTAATCAACAGCACTCCATTTGCAGCAGTAGCACCATATATTGCCTTACTGCTTGCATCCTTTAATACATCAACAGATGCTATATCATTGGGGTTGATCCTGGAGAGATCGCCAGCATAAACGATACCATCTAAAACGATCAGAACGCCTTGAGAGCCACTTAGTGTAGATTGCCCCCTGACTTGTATGCTTGGGGTCTGCCCGGCAGAGGTTACCGGCCCAACATTCAAACCAGGAACAGCGCCCTGTAGGAGCTGGGCAATATTTGAATTTGGGGAAGTCCTGAAAGACTCTAAGTCTGCCCTGACAATCGATCCGGTGACATCTGATTTTTTTTGGGTTCCATATCCAACAACGACCACCTCATCCAGATTTTTTGGTGTCGGAACCATTTTGATGACGATTGCGTTTCCCTCCACATTTTGATATTCCTGGGTTTGATAGCCAAGGTAGCTTACGACTAAAACGGCATCTTCGGGCGCCGAAATGGCAAAATTTCCGGATGCATCGGTTGCCGATATGGTCTTGGTGCCTTTGACGCTTACTGTAGCGCCGACGATAGGCCCACCGGTTTCATCGACGACCTTCCCCTTAACTTGGACGGGAGATACGGCACTGGGTATAGTTTTAGGGTTTTCGGTTTTACGCTTAAGCACTACCGTTTTATCGATAATGCTGAAAACAAGGGGCTGGTTTTCAAGAATGATGTTCAGCGCTTTGTCCAGCTGGACATCTTTTATCGAAACAGAAACCCTGAGGTCTTTTACAGAAGCATCTTTGTAAAAAAAGGTATAGCCAGTCTGTTTACGCAGCTCATCGAAGACCTGGGATAACGGTGTGTTTTTTTTAGATATGCTTACATTTTGAGCATACCCTTTTACCGATAACAATAGGCATGTACTAAGAAGTAGGAAAATGGCTGATTTTGTTATCGAAAATCGTATGGCCATGACCGTCCATGTGGATGGCGTTTCCGCACATGAATTTAATTTCATAATTTTGGTTTGATTTGGTTAGTTGAAAAATGCATTTGTTGGCTGGCTCAATCAAAGCCGGAAGTGTTTGCAGCACTTTCGGCATTTTGGCCCTGATTAATAGTGTATTTGATTCGTCATAGTCATTTATTAAGGGTTTTACATTATTTATTTAGGGTAATACAATAAGCTTTCTGTTTTCAAGTTTGAAATGTATATCGCCAAAAGCCAGGATCTTGAGTGCCTGGTTGAGTTTGATGTCCCGGCGGATCTGTCCCTGGAAGAAATCATTTGGCACTTCACCTTTATAAACGATATCCACATCGTACCATCTTGAAAACTGTCTCAGCAACGACCTAAGATCGGTGTGGTTGAAAATAAAATACCCGTTTTTCCAGCCCACAGCGTCGGAGGCATTGACCTTTACAACCTGGATTCCATTTGCCTGGGAAAGTGCCTGCTCATTAGGGCGGATTATGCTAAATCCATTGCTGTTAGTGCTGGCTACCTTCACCTTTCCCTCAAGCAGGGTAGTCTTGGTTACGGTTTCGTCCTCATATGCACTCACATTGAAATGGGTTCCGAGCACTTCTACGGTTTGTTTAGGTGTAACGACCAAAAACGGTTTATGACGGTTTTTGGTAACTTCAAAATAAGCTTCTCCTGTAAGATAGACTACGCGCTCCTTATTTTCGAAAACCTTCGGGAAGCGGATAACAGAGCCAGAATTCAGCCAAACGTGTGTGCCATCAGAGAGTGTTAACTGGAACATACCCGAGCGTGGCGTGCTAAGCGTATGATAGACCGGCTGAGAATGGTCAGTTGAACCAGGGCGGCTCAGTTGGCTGTAGACCAACCTGTTTCCCGAAATTTTGCTGACCTTTGTTGAAATGTCGGTCTTGAGGGCGCCATTGCGGGCATGGGCAAGGTCGATTTTCTCGCCGTTATCAAGGGTTAATGTCGCCCTATTCGATCCCGGTAGCGCATCATATTGTATTGCTGACTGAACGGGTGCAGCCACTTTTGGGGTCAGGTATATCTTTGAAAGAAGGCCAAGACATATAAGAACGGTAATAACGGCCGCCGCGGAAAATAATGCTATTCTGCCATAGGATGGTCGTTTGACGACATTAGGAGTGATTTCCTTGAGGATAGAATCCAACATTCTTTGTTCTAACCCATATTCATCAGCGCCCTTATCTTTTTCCAGGTTCTTATGCGATGAATTGTACCATCGATCAAATTCTTCCCGTTCGGCCAGACTTATCGTATTTTCCTGCCATTTTTTGGCAAGTTCCATCATCCGTTCGATATTTTTATCACTATTCATCAAGCCCGTTTTATATACAGACAGCGCTGGAAGGAAAATCCCTATTTAAAAGATTAATTTTTTATCGAAAAGAACAAAAGCGCGAACAGCAGGATAGAAATGGATTCTTTTATTGTTTTTCTCGCCCTGGCTAGGTGGGCCTCAACTGTTTTTTCGGATATCGATAGTTCCTGCGCTATATTTTTTTGAGAGTAGCCGCTGACATATTTTAAATTAAAAATAACGGCTGATCTACTAGGGAGGACACTTAATGCCTTCTGGATGTGTAGCTGCAGTTCGGAATAACTGATCTGCTGCAGGGTGCTGTAATCCGCTTCAGAATGGGTTTTTTTAGCCGTTTCCTCGTACCGGAGAATCTTCGCCTTTTTTGCCAGAAAATTGATTACCTGATTTTTGACTGCCACCGAAAAATAGTTGTCGAAGCCCTTAATAATTTCAAAGTGTTCACGATTACGCCATAGGTTACAGAAAATTTCCTGAACGATTTCCTCGCACGCATACGCATCGTTGATGCGGCTTTTGGCCGCGGAGTATATTTTTTTCCAGTATCTGGTATAAATTTCTATAAATGCAGATTCTTGCCCCAATCTTAAAAGTTTGGATAACTCATCATCGGTCAGCTTTCTGTTTAGCGGCATAGTTTGATACTACAATTCAGATAAATTCTATTGGAAAAAAATTAATTGCTGGTAAACCTTATAAGCCTTCAAAAAGCCAGCATATCAGGGACTTCCATTATAATTACTTTTGCGAATGTAATTTTTTTTCTCAAAAGTGCAAATTTTTTAAAGACAAGTATTTGATTTCTCAGTATCTGGAAGTTGCGTTTCGATCATAGGTAAATACTAAGCTCCTGCATGCCAATAGCAGTACCTCCGTGAGATTTTCTGTGAAGCAAGTTTAATAAAATCAAGCTTTTGTGGGAAAGTTGACCAACAATGGTTTGTTATGTGCCCATCTAAGTGACAAATAAAGTTTGGCCGACTCGCTCATTTTGATTATTGCCTCACCAAGTATTAAAATGTCTTTAAGGACCAATCTTCCGCGACCGGATAGATACGAAAAACCCCAGTCCTGATCATTATCCAGGGTACCCAACTTTCAGGAGTGATAATCAGGAAGGATAATGTACCTACCGTCATCAAAAATACAAGAAGACATGCAATCATGCTGCACAGTGGAGTAAATCTGTAGAGCCCTACAAATATGCCTGTGATGATTAGAAATAATCCCAACCTCATTGTGATTTAATAAAACTAAAAAGGTTGAGAGGCAATATCGAATAAAACCTGAGAGTCTTTTGAAATTATATGGTTTTCTTAGTAATATAAATTAGTTACTTTAATGCTTGATGGTAGTGCTCAGCTTTGATTTAATCAGAGCTGGCTAGATGACAAATAGGAATCTTTCTAATTATTTAACGGTACAATTAGAACATAGGGTTGTTATTGCCACGTTCATCAGGCATCGGCATCATTGCATCCCAATGTTCAGCTAATTTCCCATCTTCTATTCGATAAATGTCGATAAATCTCCATTCTTTTCCAGCCATTTCATAACGGGAATGAAGAAAAACAGTATCACCTTCCGCAACAACATGTTTAAACATGATTTTTTGTTTGGGAACACCTTGTGAAATAAGCATTTGGAGAAGCGCTTTCACGCCCTCGGGCCCATCGGGTGTTGTGGGGTTATGCTGTATGAAAGTGCTGCTCATGTATTGATCTACTCCTGTGGCATCCAAGTCGCCAAAAATTCTTTGATAAGCGGTAATAGCCAGCTGCTTGTTTGTTTCTTCCTGTGACATAAGTTTATATTTTAGAAATTACTTGTACGAAGGTAGGCTAACGACTACCTTCGTACAAGTACATACCAAATGGTTAGGTACTTACTAAATGGTTAGAAACACTGGGTGTCAATGGAAAAAAATCAGAAAATTATTTTACAGTCAGATGAAAACTGTCCGGTAAGGAAGTCGTTGATTATATTGAATGGTAAATGGAGACTGTTAATAGTATTTCAAATAAACGAACGCGTATTAAGATACGGAGAACTTAAAAGAGCTATTCCCGGTATCAGCGAAAAAATGCTGATTCAAGAGTTGAATTTTTTGGTAGAGCATAAATTTGTAACCAAAAAATCGTTTCCAGAAATCCCTCCAAGAGTTGAATATAGTTTAACCAAACTTGGCCTGGATACATTTCCTATTATTGACAAACTTGCAGCATTTGGATTGGAAAACTTATAACCATCTATCACAAATAACTAAGCTAGTAAAATCCATTTCGAAAAAGCAGATCCTTTGACCGAAAATTGCCTTTGCCGTGCCCGGGATAAATGCAGTTGATTATTTTTGCATAAAAATACCCGCAAAAATGAGTCAAATACTCTTTTTGGGCGGTGTATTTTCGTTTTCTGATTATTTGGTCAGGGTAAAAATCTCCGTATCCTTAAGGATCACCAGTTTGTTCTTACCAACGCCATTTTTTTTTGCTTCCTCGCTTAATGTGAGTCTTGTGGTACGGCAGTGGTCAAGCGCATCCATATGCACTGCAAGTATTTTTGCCTTTCCGCTTGAGGATATAAGTTGCATAACCTGTTTTTCATCCATAATGATCGGCACATTTTCAAAACCCTTGATCTGCGCTCCTCCTGAGTTAACCACAATAATATCAGGTTTGATGCTTTTGATATTTGCTTTGATGGTGTCGGTCCATATAGCATCACCCATAATATAAATTGTCGGTCCACCTTTTGTTCTTAATACGAAGCCTGACGTTTTGCCCATCATCTCCAACACTTTGCCTGATCCATGTTCCCCATTTATCCGCTCTATACTGATATTATCCCACTTTGTCTGGTTTTCAAGGGTCTCGGCATTGATGTAGCCTTTCGAACTGAAGAATACCTTATCTGCCGGCTGATTAATAATCTTTATAGATTTTTTCAAAATATTATTTGCAGCATCATCAAAGTGATCAGCATGCGTATGGGAGACCAATACTAAATCGACACTATCGGTAATTTGTTGCATTGGCATCCGTATATCCACTGTCGGATTTCTTGCAATACCGGCCCATGACTCGATTGCACCTTTGGCAGAGAGCATGGGGTCAACCAGAATCTTGTGGCCACCATAATGAATGATCAATGTAGCGTTCCTTACAAGCTGAATGCTGGACTTTGATCCGGACACTTTCTGTCCAAACGACGCTATCGCTGTCAATGACAAGACAGCTGTTACTAATAATTTTTTCATAACTTAAACTTTACTTTTTTTGATTCCTCTATCTATGGCAACAAAGGTCGATAGAAGGCGTCGGTCATGGGATATCAAACCTGGTTTAAAAAGTGGCGTTTTGATAACCATTGATCAGCAGTAGTGGTAGAATCGGTTTATGAGCACTAAGCTGAGCTATTTGAAACCGGTATTATACACGAGAAAACATTCAGATCAAATGGTTACAGGAATTTTAGTAATTTTAGCCGGATCGAAAAAATTGAAAACAATAAAATTCCATAAAGGCGAGTGCGGTGTACATTTTCTACTGAATGTATTAACAGAAAAGGATATTGACTATAGCCTGACGGCAACATTTAATACTGATTACTTTGAAATTCTATTTTTTAAAAAAGCATCGGGAATTGTTTTGCTTAATGAGAAGCAAATAAACATATCAGATAATTCAATCATATTCATTTCACCCTATCAAAAGCGTAACTGGCAACTCGATGTCGAGCGTCTGGAAGTTACGACATTAATATTTCAGGAGGAATTCCTAAACGACTTTTTCGCAGATAAGCTGTTTACCTATCGTCTGCTGTATTTTTACCAGCTCAGCTTCCCATTGTCCATTACAATTGATCATGAGGATCTTCGAAAATACTGTAAGTTTTTGACCGAAATAAAAACGGAGCTTATTGACAGTAAATTTGATAGTTCGCACATCATCCGATCTTTGACATATTATCTTTTACAATCGTTGAACCGTCAATATGCCAGCCAATACGGACTGCCTTTAAACGTTGATGGAAATACACAGATCCCATTTTTGTTTAAGAACCTGATCGAACTTCATTTCAAGGAAAAACAGCGGATCGGAGACTACACGGAAATGCTTGGTGTCAGTAGGATTTCACTTAATAAAGCCGTAAAAGCTCAGTTTCAGATAACAGCAAGCCAGCTGTTAAAACAGCGGTTGTTATTTGAGATACAGGACCAGATCCTTCACTCTAATAGGACCATCAATGAAATTGCATATGATCTGAATTTCTCTGAGCCGAACAATCTGATGAGGTTTTTTAAAGTTCAGACTGGTATGACAACTTCAGAATTTATGGCCGGAAAAATTTTCATTTAAAACAATAATATTTAAACGGAGCCGCATAGCTTGAAGATTCCGGTCAGCTCCGTTCTATTCGACAGCTATTCTCCCCAAAACTCGTCGTCAACCGGCTGGTCTGCTGAAAACGTCCACACGTGGATAATCTTGTCCTCTTTGATTTCAAATAGGTCTAAACCTCCAAGGTTCATTGTTTTGCCTTCCTTTTGGGCGCTAAACCAAACTGGAACTGCCACCAGACCGGCATTTTCCATCATTTTTCCGGTTGGTGCCACAGTCATATGCCCCAAGGTATCACTCATAATGCCTTCAAACATTTTAATAATTTCACCCAGGTTGCTTTTAATTCCTGCAAATTTGTTTCTGCCCGGTTGGTCCCATTTGGCCTCAAGGGCAAAAAACGAAAGTGTCCGCTCCATTTCGCCTTTTGCCAATGCATCAAAGTATGATGCTACAATATCTTTTGCATCCATATAATATCAACATTTATTTAATAAAAAAATCCTTGTTTATTTTGGCCCACTGGGCCAGCGATGTCATCTTTACAGGCAGCTTCTGCAATATTTTATCCATTTCAGAATTGAATTTCAGGGGATATTTATTGCTTTCCTGAAGGCCTCTGTAATATGAAGCTACCGCGTCAGCTGCAGCATCACCAACAAATGGCGCCAAAATTCCTTTAAACTCTTCAGTAGGCTGTGTGTAGTAATCTATCTTCTCACTAACACCTTGAGAAAAGCGTTCCGCAAGCTCATCTCCCTTAAGATTTTCAAGCCCGCTTACCTGAAAAGTATCCGCAGTCAGATCGGCGCTGTAGATAGCTTCAACGACTAGCGCACTCACGTCCCTAGAGGCAATCCAACCGATTGGCATAGGCTCAGGAGTCGGATAGGCGAGTTTTTTCTTTTCGGAAACAAAAGGTGCACAGAAAGCGCCCATCATATTTTCCATGTAAATGGTGGGTTCGATTATTACGTACTGCAACCCGCTTTCCAAAAGATAATCCTTGACATCCAGTTTTACATCATCCGTGGGCATACCTGTCTTTTGGTCCGGCAGCCAACCGCTGGTATTCCAAACAATTTTTTTAACACCGTTCGCTTTGGCCGCGTCGATAACATTTTTTGAAAATTGGAATCCGTCAAGAGGGTTGGGCAACGAAACTGGAATCATAAAGGCAATTGCATCAATATCTTTTGTGACCTCTAGCATTTGCGCAGCGTCGCCCATGTTTCCAAACAAGGGAACCGCACCAGCATCCTTTAACTTGGTAGCACCTTTCTCATTACTTGTTACAGCAAATACCTCTGCGTTTTTCTTTATTGCCTCAGGTATGATATTGAATTGTTGGGAGCCTGTGGCTCCAAATACTAATATTTTCATTTTTTTTATTTAAGGTTAACTAGAGCAAAATTCAATATTTACATACCTTTGTACAAGTACTTACCAAAAGGTTGGGCACATACCTTTTGGTTAGAATTATTGATTATCAATGGAAGAAAAAGCACAAAAAATTATTCCTTGCGACAAAGGATGTCCCGTTAAAGCATCATTAAGGCTTTTAGGAGGCAAATGGACACTGATGATAATTTTTCAGATCAATGATAATGTGATAAGGTACGGTCAGCTGAAAAAGGCAATTCCGGATATCAGTGAGAAAATGCTCATACAGGAGTTAACGATGCTGGTCAAAAATAAACTCGTCAGTAGAAAGGCTTACCCTGAAATCCCTCCAAAAGTTGAATACAGGCTGACCGACCTAGGAAAGAAAACCCTTCCGGTTCTTGATAAATTAATCGAATTCGGTCTGGAGAATTTGGTGTAATGCTGAAGGAAGGATCATTTGGCCACCAAAGCGAGCGAGTTCTGTAGACGGTTTTGGATAAGTCAGGCAAGTTATCGAAATAGAGTTCGCTCGATCATATGGATTGTTAACAAGGCTTATAGGATTGTTGCCTGAGTAAAAATTATGGCCATTAGGGTAAGTGAAGGATGTTCGAAAAGTCGGATTTTTATAAAAAAAAGTCATTTTTTTATAAAAATGTACCTGGTCACATCGATAAATTTGTTTTTGTATTAGATCATGCTGACCAAATGTATATGAACCGTAGAAAACTTATCCAAAGCCTTAGCCTAGGTTTGCCTGCAATATTGCTTTCCAGTAAACTTTCTGCCCTGGCAATAAACAGGGATGCCGCAAAAGAATTTGTTGAAAAAATCTTAGCTGGACCATTTTCTCCAACTTGGGAATCGCTCTCCAACTATCAGACGCCTGAGTGGTTTAGAGACGCAAAATTTGGAATGTGGGCTCATTGGGGACCACAATGCCAGCCGGAAGCAGGAGACTGGTATGCAAGGAACATGTACATGGAGGGCAATTGGAAATATAAATACCATGTCGAGAAATATGGGCATCCGTCTAAATTTGGATTCAAAGATGTAATCAATATCTGGAAGGCAGAAAAATGGGATCCGGAAGCATTGGTTTCCCTATACAAAAGCGCAGGGGCAAAATATTTCATGGCACTCGCCAATCATCACGACAATTTAGACTTATACGATAGTAAATATCAGAAAAACTGGAATTCGGTAAAACAAGGACCTAAAAAGGATATCATCGGCGGCTGGGCCGCCGCCGCAAAAAAACATGGGCTTCCTTTTGCTGTAAGTGTCCATGCAGCACATACCTGGAGCTGGTTTGAAACTGCTCAGCGAGCTGATAAAACGGGCCCGTTGGCAGGAGTACCCTATGATGGAACCCTTACCAAAAAGGATGGAAAAGGCAAATGGTGGGATGGACTTGATCCACAGGAACTTTACGCCCAAAATCATGAGCTCAGTAAAAACAGCGAAGATGATGGCATGATCCATAAACAATGGCATTGGGGTAATGGCGTAACTCCACCTAGCAAAGCATACATCGATAAATTCTTTAACCGGACAATCGACCTGATCGATAAATACCGCCCGGATATGATATATTTTGATGATTCACAGTTTCCAATGTGGCCCATTAGTGATGCCGGTTTGAAAATTGCTGCTCATATGTACAATAAAAGCATTAAGGACAATGGTAAACTAACCGCAGTTATCACCGGTAAGATCCTCACCCAAGAGCAGCGGAAAGCGATGGTATGGGATATTGAACGCGGGCAGAGCAATAGTATAGAGCCTCTGCCATGGCAAACTGACACCTGCATCGGTGACTGGCACTACGATAGGGGGATATACGACAGGAAGGCTTATAAAACCCCAAAAACGATTATCCATACCCTGGTTGATGTGGTGAGTAAAAATGGAAACCTGATGCTGAATATTCCTGTTCGGGGTGATGGCACAATTGATGAACTGGAACGCAAAATTGTTGAAGAAATCGGTATCTGGATGAACGCAAATGGAGACAGTATCTATGGAACGCGGCCGTGGAAGATATTTGGAGAAGGACCGGCACAGAACCAGGCCGCTTCATTAACTGCACAGGGGTTTAATGAAGGTAAAGGAAAGCCTTTTAGTCAGCAGGACATACGCTTCACCGCAAAGGGAAACGCGCTTTTCGCTACTGTGATGGCCTGGCCAACTGACGGATCTGTGCTTATTACAAGTCTAGCGATAGATAGTTCATCTTATCCCCAAAAAATAAACAGTGTACAGCTTGTAGCAACAGGCCAGGAACTGAAATTTGAAAGAAATGCAGATGGCCTTAAAGTTTACTTTCCTGATGTTAAGCCATCGGCTTCTTATGCCAATCCACTAAGAATTGCTTAATGGTATTGTTCTCCGGTTTTAAGAGATTGATAATAGCCTCAAGCATGGTGGGTTGTATCAGTAGTGTTTACATAACCGGAGATTTACATCGGTCAGCTTACTTTACCCCATTGTTGGCTTGAAGACTTACAATAAATGCCAAGGTTTAGAAAAATCTATTCTGCCCATCAGCGTCTCAATTGCAAGCCAAAGAACTTTCAAATACACCTTTAAATATGAAAAAATACGCCCTTGCGCTTGATCTAATTGATGACGCTGCGCTCATTGCAGAATACGAAGACTACCATAAACATGGCTGGCCGGAAATAACGGCTAGCATTATTGATTCCGGAATTTTAAAAATGGAAATCTATAGGGTTTCAAATCGGCTATTTATGTCGATGGAAACCACCGAAGAGTTCAGTTTCTCACATAAGGCGCAGATGGATGAGAAAAATGAAAAGGTCCAGCAATGGGAAAAACTCATGTGGAAGTTTCAGCAACCTTTGCCCTTTGCCGACGAAGGAGTGAAGTGGGTACTTATGGAAAAAATATTCGAATTGGATTGCGCAAAACAAATTAAGTAAACGACCAGCCATTAATGAAAGCAGCGCTATGCCTCTTCCCGCTAACCGCTAGAAAAAGACCTTCCTGATGGTGTACTGCATCTTATTCTGATGTGGCTTTTGAGATAAGAAATCTTAAATGGGATCAAAAGACATCTTGGTCTGATTACAAAAATGAGCCCATTTAGATAGTCTGAGACACGTGAATTTTTATCGCCCTGTATGATATCCGCCTTTAATGTACTAAGTTTACCCACCAAACCAAGTATATTATGATGATTGCCATCAGAATGTTTTTTTCATTTTGTCTGATCATAATTAGCTTTCATGCTGCTTTTGCCCAGTCTATAAATGACGAATCCGTCAGCAAACGATGGTTAACTGCCAAAAACTATACGATAGCCAATGGGCTTCCCTCAAAGAGCACTACTGCTACATTACAAGATAAAAAGGGGTTTATATGGGTTGGAACCGAAAATGGCCTGTGCCGTTTCGATGGCTTTAATTTTAAGGTATTTTCAAAGAAAATAGGTGATAGCACCTCCATTACAAATAATTATATCAACGCACTCTGTTTGGACCGTCAGGGCCGGATATGGGTGGCAACAATGGACGGGCTCAATCTGTTCGATCCGCTTTCTGAAACTTTCAAAAGATTTTTCCACAACGAAAAAAAGCCAGGCTCTTTAAGCAATAATAAGGTATGGTCTATTTTGTGTGATAGGGAAGAAACCGTTTGGATTGGTACCGATGATGGATTTAATCAGTATATACCCGATCGGCAACAATTTCGGATTTATAAGCCACATCCCACAAGACCAGGCAGTATGGTAGGCAAATCTGTTAACGCGATCATCCAGGATGACGGCAACAATTTATGGCTGGGGAATTGGAGCGGGGGGCTTAACAAATTTGATAAAAAAAGCAGGCTCTTTACCAGCTTCCGTCAATATCACGTCAATGGAGAGAAAAATCCAAATGACATTTGGTCCCTCAGTTACGCTTCAAATGGAAGTATATGGGTTGGAACCTATTGGAACGGTCTTTTTAATTTCGACGTAAAAAGCAGTAAATTCTCTAAGATTCAGCATCCGGAAAATGAAACATATTCCGTCTTCAGTATTATGCCCTTGGATGACAGATCGCTGCTCATTGGGGGTAGCAACGGTTTTTATCGCTATGGTATACTGTCAAAAAAGTGGGAAAAGATCGGTAGCATAAAAAACTATGCCAACGGTGAGTCGTATAAAGACATGAACGGTATCGTGTGGATAAATGCAGTAAACGGACTGTACAAAATAGATCATCAGCGTTATAATTTAAAAATTAAGCCACTGCCGTTTGGAAACAGGGGTATCAGCAGTATGCTTGTAGGAGATTCATCAATTTGGTTCGGCACTGATAATGGCCTTTTTAAAGTTGAAAGAAAATCTGGAAAAACACAGCTGTTTACAAAGAGCCAAGCAGCTAACAGTCTTACAAGTAATAACATAAGTGACCTTTATTTCGACACCAATGGGATTCTCTGGATATTAACAGAGAACGGTTTTGATAGCTACGATGAGCGTAAAGCTGTCTTCACCCACCACTATCATCACTCTTCAATCGGTAATCTATTTAACGAAGATGTTTTCAGGAGTATTTTAGAGCTTGATAAAGGCGTATATGTTCTGGCGACTGATGCAGGAATAAAGATTTTTGACCGGAATAAAAACAAATACCAGCATTTCTATAACCAGCCTCAAAATGCGCTTTCAATAAATAATAATCACGCTTATGTGCTCTGCAAAGCTTCTGATGGTAGGATTTGGGTAGGGACTTATGGTGGAGGGGTAAATATATTCGATAGAAAAACTGGTAGCTTCACGCAGGTCACGACTGATAATGGATTAAGCAGCAATGTTATAAATAAAATTTTCCTTGACACTAAAAAGAATATTTGGATCTGTACTCCTGATGGATTAAATATGTACAATCCACGCACAAAGCAGTTTCAGGGCTATTCGAAAAGGGAAGGCTTTTCCAGTAATATCTTCAAAGATATCATTGAAGATAGCCAGGGAACCATTTGGCTGATAACCGAGAACGGTATATCCAGCTTGGTTCCAGCGACCAGTAAGGTTAGGAATTTTGATGAGGCTGACGGGTTTTCGGTAAATGCTATTCTTGGGCGTAACGGCGATTCTATTTTTGTTGCCGGAAGCAAAGGTTATATTGCTTTTCACCCTAAACAGGTTACCTTAAATGAGGGCAGTCCCAAAGTTTATATTACCGATTTTATGGTATTTAGCAAATCCGTGCTGCCAAAGCAAACCGGTCCCTTAAAGGAAAACATCAATACTGCAAAAGAAATTGTCCTTGAGTATGATCAAAGTGTTTTTTCGTTGGAATTTGTTGCACTAAATTATGCCGATCCGATGAAAATAGAATATGCTTACCGGTTAGTGGGCTTCGATAAAAAATGGAATGAGGTAGGCAATCAGCGTAATGCTACTTATACAAATCTGAACCCCGGACTCTATCGTTTTGAAGTAAAGGCAACCAACAGTGACAGGACCTGGAACAACGAAGCAACAACTTTGATTATAAGGATCAGATCTCCATGGTATCTGACATGGTGGGCTTATGTGATTTATACTATGCTGATTCTTCTAGGGGCCGGGATTTATATTTCTTACCGGAGAAAACAGGAAAAACTGAGATATGAGATAAAGATTGCCCATCTGGAAAGTGAAAAGGAAAAGGAGCTCAATGAAAAGAGATCGACATTCTTTACAAACATTTCGCATGAATTCAGAACTCCCCTCACACTGATCATCAACCCCGTAAAGGATCTTCTCCATCAGGATGGCAGGTACCTGGATACCCGCAACATGAATATTATCTACAGGAATGCTAAGCGTCTGTTAGGCCTTGTCGATCAATTGCTACGCTACAGTAAGGTGGATGCGCAGGGAGATACCTTAAAAACATCAGGAGTTAATATTGTTGAACTGGTGAAAGAGGTTTATCTATGTTTTGATCATCAGGCAAAATCAAATAGGATCGATTATTCCTTTCATAGCTCTTCAGCGGCCATTCAAATTATTGCCGATAGGGAAAAGCTTGAGATTGTGATCTTTAATTTACTCTCAAATGCCTTTAAGTTTACGCCAGAGGGTGGAAAGATAGGGATAGACATAAAGGAAAATGATGCTGATGTTACTATAGAGGTGAAAGATTCGGGATGTGGCATCAGCCCTGAAGCACAGGAAAAGATTTTTAACAGATTTTATCAGGAACCTGCAAAAAACAGGTCGTTTGGAGGTGGTTTTGGAATAGGACTTTATTTGGTTAAAACCTTTGTAGAACTGCATGGGGGAAAGATAAACTGCCTTAGCGATGCACATTCCGGAACAACCTTCCATGTCCAGATCTTAAAAGGCGGAAATTATATCAGTTCTTCTACGATTGATACCGATGTCGAGCAAGATCCAATATTTTTTAAAGCGCTTGATCAGCATGGACTGGAAATTGCCGTTGAGCAGCATGATGAACTGTTGCTTAACGATTTTGTTTCCGAAGAAAGAAAATCTATTCTTATTATCGATGATAATGAAGAGATTGCCAGTTACCTCCGTCAAATTTTTGCTAAGGAATATCACATTCTACAGGCCTGGAATGGAGAAAGTGGCTTATCGATTATACGTGAGCTTCTTCCTGATGTGGTAATTAGTGATGTAATGATGAATGGGATCGGGGGGATTGAACTTTGCCAGAAAGTAAAAGAAGACGAATCTATCTGCCATATTCCCATCGTACTACTCACCGCGAATACTTCTGAAGAAGTCAAATTAAAAGGTATTGAAAGCGGTGCGGATGATTTCATCAGTAAGCCATTCGATAAGAATCTGTTAATGGCCAGGATCGCGGGTATTCTAAGAAGCAAAAACAGCCTGCAGAACTATTTTTATAGTGAAATCACGCTGAATCCAAACAGCTTAAAAATATCCGCAGAATATAAAGACTTTTTAAAGAACTGTATCAGTATTGTTGAGCGGCATATTGATGACCCTGATTTTAATATCAAAACATTAGCCGAAGAATTGGGAATGTCCAGAGAGAATCTATATAAACGGATCAAATCCATTTCCGGACATTCATCCAATAGTTTCATACGTTTTATACGTTTGCGCAAAGCCGCCGAAATTTTTATTAGCACCGAAAATACCATTAGGCAAACCATGTACAGCGTTGGAATGAATGACATAAAATATTTTAGAGAACAATTCAAAAAAGTATTCCTGATGAACCCCTCGGAATACATCAAAAAATATAGAAGAGTCTTTTCAAAGACCGTTTCAGTCAACCAGGATCTTAAGCGTAAAAAAATATAAGGGTACACTGTTAAGCCGCTCTCCCTATATTAACTTTTTTTCAACGGTAAGGTTAGCCAAGTCTGACGCATATTGTCCCTTATTTGTCAATCCAAAAGACACCCCCTCCGTTTGCCCCTCCAATTTTACCTGTTAGCCCCCCCTTTCTAGTTTGAAATAGGCTGAATTTAGTGAACATTATCAATACTGATCATTGAACTGTCGTTTCCTTTCTATCACGGGACTCCTGCTTTTAAAGGTTGGTATGATTATACTTTCTGACAGCAAACCCGCGATAATGAGTGGATGGCAGAAATTATTAAAAACCGATTATCAAATTATCAATAATTAAAGAAGGCAATATGACAATGAATAAACGGCTCATCAGGCATTCTTTTCGGCTGCTGAACGTCGACTACGTAAAACTCGGAAATAAGTGGAACTTTAGAAATGTAATCAGCCCGTATTATAGACTGTATTATATCGATGAAGGCGAAGGTATAATATCCGGTCCGAACGGTTCGCTTAGGCTAATTCCCGGTAATCTCTACCTCATTCCCAGTTTTACCCTGTGTAACCTCTATTGCGAACACTTTTTAAGCCAGTATTTTGTTCAGTTCTTTGAAGATTCGGCAGACGGGATATCGCTGTTTTCCAATTGCATGGAAAGTCTGCAGATTGAGGCAAACACTAACGATATCGCCAATTTTAAGCGACTGATCGCTATTAATCCGGGCAGAGGGATCAACAGGTCCAACGATCCAATGGTGTATGAAAAAGATATTTATTACAAGGAATACACCGAGCTGAATAACCTTCAGAGTATTGCTGTGCAATATGAAACACAGGGGATTATTTTTCAGTTGATATCCAGATTCTTAAAACCGGAAATATTTCATAAAGACAAGATTATTGCCAAGCCCTCTGCAGTGATGGATGCCATTGGTTATATACAGATCAATCTGCGGACACCGCTAAAAGTAAGTCATCTTGCGGACCGGGCAAATTTGAATACAGATTATTTTTCAAGGCTCTTTCACCGCTACACAGGTCAAAGCCCCGTGAACTATATCTTACAAAAAAGAATAGAACGGGCCCAGTACCTCATTATTACCAGTAAAAAACAACAAGATGAAATTGCCGAATTAACTGGATTTGAAAATGTTCATTATTTCTCCAGGGTTTTTAAGAAGCTTACCGGACTAACACCAGGCGCTTACAAAACGCAGAATAAGACATTGAATTTTATTGATTGATCCCACGGGATTAATGCACATCAATTTCATGCTGAACATCATTTAATTTCCATTGAACAGCACATCAAAAATCGGAAAAGTATAAAAAGAAGTCTGTTTACAATAAATCATATCGCCTGATTAGATTTTATATTTGATCACATCATTAACCGGCTGTTAAGGATGTATAACCAAATATTTAAGGCAACAGGTTTTGCCTTTACACAATTAATTTTTAATACCCGCTGCGGATTTTGAGTGATCTGATGAAGATCATGGTAAGCCAGGTGGATATAAAAGTACCAACTAACGCGACAATTATGAGAAAACTATTACTAGCCCCGTCTGCAACTTAAGGTAGGCCATTACAACCATTTCGTTTTTCTGTTTGAACCCTGTATGTCGGGGTATAAGGAACTGCTTTGACTCTTTTTTTAGGCACTTCAAATGAAAAGCGACTATAACGCATTAAAGGTTCTGCTTAAGACAAAATTATGGTTTATAGCGCTTTCAGTACTGGTAAGCAGGTAAATGCAACCACAGGAGTATTTGATGGGGAATTTAAAGTGATCAAAGAAAGAATAGGCGCGCCGTTTCATCTGGCAATCAGCTGTCGGGCCCTTGGGAAAGGAATTTTACCGATCATTCCCAATTTAAAGAATACTGCTGGTAGTTGGGCATTGAACAGGCTATTTGGCGTATTCCACTTATTAAAAACCAACCGATTAACCAAATATAAACTAAATGAACGTGAATGCTTTAATGAAGTATGTTGCTATGAAGCGACGAACAACGCCTTTTTTGGGATCGAAGAAGAGAACCAGAGTCAATCTGTTCTGCATACCTTTTTTGATTTTGGGCTTATCCAGTCCAGAGACCGCCCGCTCCAAAACTACCGGTCACACTCCCTTTTCCGATATTTATTTTTTACGGGATGAGATTGTAGTCAAAGGAACCATAAAAGATGCTCAGGGACCACTTCCAGGTGCAACCGTTACGCTGAAATTTGCCAAAATAGGGGTACAGGCAGATAACGATGGGAAATTTAGCCTAAAGGTTCCCGCAAATGGTACCCTGGTTTTCAGTATGGTCGGATATAAGACCAAAGAAGTGGAAATTAAGGGCGAAAGTACAATAAATGTAGTGATGGAGTCCCTGAATGATCTCGATGAGGTAGCCGTAGTCGCTTTTGGTACGCAAAAGAAATCCAGCATGATCAGTGCGATTACCACCATCAACCCAAAAGACCTGAAAGTTCCATCCAGTAACCTGACCACTGCATTAGCAGGTAAACTGGCGGGAGTTATTGCCTATCAGCGCAGTGGAGAGCCTGGACAGGACAATGCATCCTTCTTTATCCGCGGAGTAACAACTTTTGGGTATAAAAAAGACCCGCTTATACTAATAGACGGAATTGAGGTTACCTCAACCGATCTGGCCAGAATGCAGCCAGATGACATTGCCAGTTTTTCCATCATGAAAGACGCTACAGCTACTTCCCTTTATGGCGCTAGGGGCGCAAATGGTGTCATCCTGATTGTGACAAAAACAGGTGAGGAAGGGAAAGCAAAAATCCAGGTCAGGTTTGAAAATTCTACATCTGAAAATACAAGAAACCTGGAGTTTGCAGATCCCATAACCTATATGAAACTTGCAAATGAGGCCGTTGTTACCCGCAATCCGTTAGGCATACTTCCATATGCCCAAAACAAGATCGATCAGACCGCATTGGGTGCCAATCCTAATATTTATCCTTCAAATGATTGGCGGACAATGTTACTTAAAAACCGTACGAATAATCAGCGTATGAATTTTAGTACCAATGGTGGCGGTAAGGTAGCCCGTTATTACATAGCAGGTACCTACAACAATGACAACGGTCTTCTTAAAGTTGATGAACGTAATAACTTTAACAGCAATATCAGCCTTAAATCCTATCAGTTACGCTCGAACATCAATATCAATATGACGAAAACCACAGAAGTCATTGTGCGTTTAGCCGGAAGTTTTGATGACTATACAGGGCCGATAGATGGTGGAAGCGGGTTGTATACCAAAATTATGAGAAGCAATCCCGTTTTGTTCCCTGCATATTATCCGGCAGGCCAAATGCCAAAAACAAACCACATTTTGTTCGGAAATTCAAGTAACGGTCTGCTGATCAATCCTTATGCAGATCTGGTGAAAGGTTACCGCGATTACTCAAGATCGCTGATGAACGCACAGTTTGAGGTGAAACAGGATCTGTCATTCATCACGCAGGGCCTTTCGGCGAGGGGCATGTTCAATACCTCCCGGTATTCTTATTTCGATGTCAGCCGGAATTACAATCCTTTTTATTATTCGGCCAGTGGTTACAATAGCCTGCAGGATACTTATGGTTTAACCCTGCTGAATGAGGGTTCGGCGACCGAATACCTGAATTACAACGAAGGTGCAAAGGATATCAATACGACAACCTACATGGAGGCTGCGGTAAATTATGTGAAGCAGATTTCGAAAGTAAATGATATAACGGCCCTACTGGTATATCAAAGAAGGCAACAGCTCTTTGCAAACAGCGGTACCCTGCAAAAATCTTTGCCGTACCGTAATCAAGGTGTGTCTGGACGTTTTACTTATGGCTATAACAACCGTTACCTCGCCGAACTCAGCTTTGGCTATAATGGATCTGAGCGTTTTTTCAAAACCGAAAGGTATGGTTTTTTTCCAGCGATAGGGCTTGGATGGCAGGTATCCAATGAGAAATTCTGGAAACCGATCAGCACTATCGTAAGTAAACTAAGGTTAAAAGCAACCTATGGAATTGTCGGGAATGATGCTATCGGATCACCGGAAGACCGTTTCTTTTATCTTTCAGAAGTTAACTTGTCCGATGGAGGCAAGGGGGCCAGGTTTGGTGAGCAATTTGCCTATTACAGGCCGGGAATAACTGTCAATCGTTACGATAATGCTTTTATTACATGGGAAAGGGCTAAGAAATTCAATTTTGGTACAGAGCTGACCCTGTTTAACGATTTCAATTTACAGGTAGATATTTTCTCCGAAACCAGGGATAACATTTTAATGGAGCGTGCTGCTATTCCCAGTACAATGGGCCTTGCTGCTGCCATCAAAGCCAATACAGGTAAGGCAAAAGCAAATGGGGTAGATATTTCAGCCGATTATAGCAAAAACTTTAATTCTTCTTTATGGCTCCGTCTGCATGGAAACTTTACCTATGCACACAGTGAATTTTCACAGTTTGAGGAACCTCAGTACAAAGAAAGTTATCTTTCCAGGATCGGGCAGTCGCTTAATCAGAATTATGGCTTAATTGCAGAACGGTTATTTATCGATCAATATGATGTGGCCAATTCTCCAAAACAGACCTTCGGCGAATATGCAGCGGGCGATATCAAATACCGGGATGTAAATGGAGATGGTCAGATTACCAACCTCGACCGGGTACCTATCGGCCTGCCTACCGTTCCGGAGATCATTTACGGTTTTGGCTTCTCTTCAGGATATAAAAACTTTGATCTGTCGGTGTTTTTCCAGGGGTCTGCCCGTTCCTCATTCTGGATCGACACCAGGGCTACAGCACCATTTGTACCTTACAACTATCCCGGTGAATCATTGGGGGGGACACAAAATGCATTGATCAAAGCCTATGCAGACGATCATTGGTCTGAAGACAACCAGAACCTCTATGCGCTTTGGCCCCGGTTGAGCGACAGTCAGAACAATAATAACGTACAGACAAATACCTGGTTTATGCGCAACGGTTCATTTTTACGGTTGAAATCCGCTGAAGTAGGTTATTCAATCCCAAAAAAAATAATCAACAGGGTTAAGCTAAGCAATGCACGCTTTTATGTGAGCGGAACCAACTTATTGAGTCTTAGTGGTTTTAAGCTATGGGACATTGAAATGGGTGGCAACGGCTTAGGTTACCCGGTACAGAGAGTTTATAATGTGGGTATACAAATAGGGTTTTAATTATGAAAAAGACAAGCATATTTTTGGCAGCAGTTATCTTAACCTTGATACTCTCCTGCAAAAAAGATTATCTGGATATCGTTCCGGATAATATCGCAACAATAGAAAACGCATTCACCAATCGGAATGAAGCTGAAAAATACCTGTTTACCTGTTACTCTTACCTGCCCCAGGAAAGCAATGTCAGTCAGAATCCGGCAATGCTGGCCAGTGATGAGTTCTGGACTTATTGGCCTATTACCTCACTCAGCCGGCTCCCGTCTTACCCTCAGCAGATTGCCAGGGGCAATCAGTCCCTTACATCGCCTTTGCTCAATTATTGGGACGGTGAGCAGGATGGTAAAGCCATCTACAAAGCATTGCGTGACTGCAATATTTTCCTTGATAATGTAGACAAAGTGCCAGACCTGGATCCATCACAAAAAAATATATGGACAGGCGAGGTGCAGTTTTTGAAAGCTTACTATCATTTTTATTTGCTCAGGATGTATGGGCCGATTCCAATCATCGATAAAAACCTGCCCATTACCGCAACAACCGAGGAGGTAAGGATAAAACGTGAGCCGGTTGATAAGGTATTTGACTATATCGCAGGTTTAATGGATACCGCTGCTGCCAAGTTGCCTATTACCATTCAAAACCGCTCTTCTGAACTAGGTCACATTACCCGCCCGATTGCCATATCCATAAAAGCAAGGGTATTAACATTGGCCGCAAGTCCGCAGTTTAATGGAAATTCGGATTATAACGGATTAAAGAATGCAGATGGGACAGCGTTGGTAAACTCGACTTATAGCGTCGCGAAATGGAAAAAAGCTGCTGATGCCTGTAAACAGGCCATTGATCTTTGTGAGCTTGCGGGGATCCGTTTGTATAAATTCAATTCTGCATTAACCAGCATATCCGATAAGCTCAAGAAGGAGATGGATATTAGAAACAGTGTCTGTGAGCCTTGGAACCAGGAATTGATCTGGGGTTTTACAAATGGAACGGGATCGGGGATACAGCTTCAGTCCATACCAAGGCTAGATGCTGCTAGATCGGGCAATGAGAGTTTACTGGGACAACTGGCGCCGACAATACGCATGGCCGAATTGTTTTATACCAAAAACGGAGTGCCTATCGCCGAGGATAAAAATTGGAACTTTTCTGACAGATACAGTCTAAAAACTGCCTCCTCCTTAGATCGGGATTATCTGCAGGATGGCTACACCACCTCTGCATTACATTTCGACAGAGAACCCCGGTTTTACGCAGATTTGGCCTTTGACGGCTCTTTATGGTATATGCAGAATAAAACCTGGCCGGTACAGGCTAAATCAGGACAGGGGCAATCAAGGCGTGCAGCATTTGGCTATTCAATTACAGGATACTTTACCAAAAAGCTCGTAAACTGGAAGTTTGTAATACAGGATGGCCTGAGTTATACCCAGGAAGAATATCCTTGGCCTTTGATGCGTTTAGCCGATCTGTATCTGTTGTATGCCGAAGCATTGAACGAGGCAAACGGCCCTTCGGAACCGGTTTATCAATACCTCAATCTGGTTAGGGAAAGAGCCGGTCTGCAAGCCGTTCAGCTATCTTGGGATACTTATTCCAATAACCCTGGCAAATATAAAGATCAGGCAGGGCTAAGACAGATAATCCATCAGGAACGCGGAATTGAAATGGCATTCGAAGGGAGCAGGTTCTGGGATCTAAGGCGGTGGAAAGAAGCTTCAGCTACGCTCAATACCCCAGTTTATGGATGGGACATTGAGCAGACCGATGCTACTGGATATTATAGGCCAAAACTGCTCTTCAACCAGAAGTTTGTAGCGCCCCGTGATTATTTGTGGCCAATAAAAGAATACAATACGATTGTCAACCCCAATCTGGTTCAAAACCCTGGTTGGTAATTAATTATAGGATAATTTAATAATTGAATGTGATGAAAAATAATAAATGGTATGTATTGGCCACACTGTTTTGTGTGATGATATTTGGCTGCAAAGAAGATATACTGACACCTTTGGAAAAAGATACAGTAGCACCGCCTCCGATTTCAAATCCCGTTTCTGAACGCATGGCAGGCGCAGTTAAGGTTTCCTATAATCTGCCCTCAGATGCAGACCTGATGTATGTGGTGGCAGAATATACAAATAAATACGGTAAGGTAATCAGCGTTAAAGCATCTTCTTACACCAATGCCTTAACTGTTGATGGTTTCGCCGATACTGCATCTTACAGTCTTAACCTTTATGCCGTAGACAAATCCGAAAACAGGTCAGCACCGGTAACCATTAAAGTAAAAGCGCTTGAGCCGCCCATTTTCGCCGTTCGCAGAAGCCTGGCTTTGGTTACCGATTTTGGTGGCATCAATATAAGCTTTGCCAATCCTACGGAGGCCAATATTGCAGTAGTGGTAACTTATAAAGATTCTTTGGGCAATTTTGCAACAAGAGAAACCATCTATACCAAATCTAAAAACGGTCTTTTCTCCTCGAGGGGCTTTCCCTCTAAAGAAACAGTTTTCGGGGTTTATATCAGAGACAGATGGGACAACCGCACCGATACGGCAAAAGCAACCCTAACGCCGATTTTTGAAAAACAGCTCGACAAAAGCAAATTTAAGGTGCTTACCCTGCCTACAGACGCTCCGGTTGGCTGGAGCCTGCCTATCAGTAACCTGTGGAACAACGTAATATCGGCAGAGGGAAATATGTGGCATACCACAGATGTCGGTATGCCATGCCAGGTTACTTTCGATCTTGGTGTGACCGCGAAGATAAGCCGTTTTACGCTTTGGCAAAGACAGGGTATATGGATTTATAACCATGGAAATCCCAAAAGATATGAAATTTGGGGTTCGACCAATCCGGCCAGCGATGGCAGTTATACCAATTGGACCAAATTGGCATCATGTGTTTCTATTAAGCCTTCTGCTCAGCCGATCGGTTCCAACTCCAATGAGGATGTAGCCGCTGCTGCACGCGGTGAAGAGACCAATGTTCCTTTGGATGCACCTCCTGTAAGATATATCCGAATTAAGGTATTGGAAACTTGGATAGGACCAGGGGGACAGGCAGCTCACGTTTCAGAGATGACTTTTTATGGAAACGACAAATGATCTTTATTAAATTATATAGTATGAAACATATTATTGCTTATTCAGTTATTGCAGTTACCTTATTAATGGTTTCCTGCAGCAAAATGGATGATTACAAAAAATTCACCGATGGCAAAGTTATTGTCTACCCAGGTAAAGCCGATTCATTAAGGATCCAGCCGGGACGCAACAGGGCATTGGTCAGGTTCCTGCTTATATCCGATCCAAATATCGTAAAAGCGACTATATACTGGAACAACAAGGCAAATCATCAGGATGTTTCCATCACCAGGGGAAAAGGAATAGATACCATAAAAGCAATGGTGTCGCCACTTCCGGAAGGCAATTATTCATTTGAGGTGTTAACCTACGATAAAGGTGGAAATAAATCTGTCGCAGCCTTGAAGCAAGGTGCCGCTTATGGCGATGTTTTTGAGAAATCGTTGTTGAACCGTATATTGGAAAATATTGTTTATCAGCCATCCAATGGAACAACATATCTCAACTGGCGCGCTTCAGATGCAGGATCGATAGGTGCAGAAGTTACCTATACCAACATAAACGGAAAAGTAACGATTAAAAGGATATCCAAAGACGCAATACAGACGACCTTGACCGATCAAAATCCTGGTACAGATATTCAGTACCGGACTCTTTTTTTACCAGATTCCTTGGCCATTGATACATTTTATAGCGCTTCTGCATCCCGGAAAATAACAGAGTTTTATTTAAAAAACCCGGGAGCACCATTTCTTCAAAGTAAAAGAGATGGAAGGTGGGGCTTAGTTGCAGATTGGACTACCAATGCCGCCGCTAGAAACATGTCCAATGGCGCCGTAGGTGGGTGGGATTCATATAATGGGGGTGGTTTTATTGCTTTTGAGTATTGGGGTACACCCCAAATTACAAATGGAAAAATCTATCAAACTATTACACTCCCACCAGGGAAATATCGTTATGTGGTAACAGTGTCTGAAATTGCCAATCCACTAGAGGCTACTTACGCCGTTGTAAACCTGGGCCAAACACTGCCCGATGTGGCCGACATTTCACAGGCCCTGGGAAGTTTTAAATTTTTGGATAATTCGCAGAATGGAAAAGATTTTGCCGTTCCTTTCTCATTGACACAGACCCAGGAGATTACATTAGGATTTGTTTCTACCATGGTAGTCAAAAATCAGAGTAGTGTAAGGTTCAGTAAAGTGCGGTTATATAAGGACTGATTGGCTCGGAAACAATACATCCGATATCAAGAAACATCCTTTACTGTAATAAATAGAAATCCAAGCCATGTTAATGGTTTGGATTTCTGATTTGCGGGTTAGCCTGTTAGGCACAATCACTACTTTTTTCCAATACTCAATTATTTATAAATCAGTTTGTTAATGTGGTTGTTTTGTAAGCATCTGTAAATCAAAAGGGTATATTGGTAATTGTGTTCCGGTCTAATGGAGTCTGGATAACAAAGCACGTTAAATACTTTAAGCGTTTTACGATCCTTTAGAAGTCATTAAGCTGCGCTTGTTAATTGATCTCGTTTATCGGCAGTTTAAGGATTCTGCTGATTTATAGCGTTTAAAGCCAAATAACTGTCCATACCATCATCAGCCTAGTCCCATAAAAATAGAGGGCAAATCAACTCGTTTGTTTTTTAGGAAAAATTATCAGCGTTGGTTTAATGCGAAAAATCGGAAAAGTATAAAAAGAAGTCTGATTACCATAAATCCTGCAACTATTGCGCCTTTTATATTTGAAATATATTCTTTGTCTGATTTGAAGAATGTGCAACCAAATATTTTGAAGCATGGTAAAACTGTCGCCTATAACTAAAATGGATCTTTCCGGCCTAAAAAGTCTCAATATTATCCATTCCTGTAATTATCGTGTAGGAAAAGTGCAAATAAATCATCATATGCCCATGAAAAGAAAACGAACTTAATCTAAAGCTATTTGACCAGCCTTTTTATATGGGCTGAGGTAATTTGTTCAAGTCACAATAAGCAGGCAACTGAAATATCCTTGCCTGATTCTCAATAATAACAACCAACTGACCAAATATGGAAATGATGCCAAAGTCGCCAGAAAAATGGCGCCGATTATTAACACTGTTCACTTTCTGCTCAATACTTTTCGCTATCCCCTTTAGCGGAACAGCAGGTACAAATTTAAGCCGTTACAATAGTTTAAATAATATTATTGTTATTCACAAGCCACGTGTTTTCAATACCGGGCATATAAAAATTGATATTACTGTTGGCGGTAAAGTTACCGATCTTACCGGAAAAGCAATACCAGGGGCTGTGGTAAGGCACAAAGAGTCTGGAAAAGCAACTCAGACAGATTCACAGGGAAATTATTCACTAATTATCCCCGATGGTAAAGGAACGCTGGTATTTAGCTTTATAGGCTTTACAAGCAAAGAAATTGTTATTGGACAACAGACACAGATCAATGTTCAGCTCGCCGATGACAATAAAAAACTAGATGAAGTTGTTATTGTTGGTTACGGAACCCAAAAGAAAGTAAACCTTACCGGATCGGTATCTACAGTTTCTTCAAAAGACCTTGATAACAGACCCATTACCCAGGCATCCCAGGCTTTATCTGGGCTTTCCCCGGGTGTGCAGGTGCAGCAGGGTGGAGGCCGTCCGGGCAGTGACGGAGCAAGGGTAATCATTAGAGGTGTAGGGACGTTCAATGCAGGCAGCAGCCCCCTAATATTGATTGATGGAATTGCAGGGTCACTGGATGATGTGGCATCGGACAATATTGCCAGTATGACCGTACTGAAAGATGCGGCCTCTGCAGCAATTTATGGCAACAGGGCGGCAAATGGCGTAATATTGATTACCACTAAACGTGGACAAAAGGGGAAAACCATTATCAGTTATAACAACTATTTTGGCTGGGAGAAAATAACGAGTTTACCACAATTTGTCGACTCATGGACTTATGCGGAATTAACTGGTGCAAGTGCCGATGTGGTCGCAAAATATAAAAGTGGTACCGATCCGGATAACTTTCCCAACGTTTCCCATTTAAAGGATCTGTTGAATACAGGTTCTGGATTTCAGCAGTACCACAATGTTAATGTTTCTGGCGGTGAAGGCAATAATGTGTATTATCTATCAGGTAGCTATCGGGATCATAACGGGTTAACGGCAGAAACCAACAACAAAAGATACGATATACAGGCTAACATCGATACCCGTATCAAAGATAATCTGAACCTTAAAACCAGTATACTCGGTTTTTCTCAATTTCAGACACAGCCTCAGTCCAATTCCGCTGGAATAGGTGGGATTATTGGATTTTCGGTACGTGAGCCCAATACTATTGCAGGACTGAAATCAGATGGTACCTACGGCCGACAGGATTTCTTCGCCCCCGAAGCGTGGCTGGCTAGTGAAGGTTTTAATAATCTTCGTGCTAAAAACTTTTATGGTAATACCACACTTGCATGGGACATCATACCAAGTTTGAACCTAAGTGGAACTGCTGGATATCACTATTACACGAGTGTAAATACAACATATATTGCGGATATTAACATTGATAAGACGACTTATGTGGGCCCAAATAGTTTGGGGATAGGTAATACCGATGGAAATGAAGTTACCCTTAATTTACTTTTAAAATATGTTAAAAGTTTTGGCAAAAATAACTTCTCTATCTTAGGTGGTTATCAGCAAGAAGCACACCGCGATAATTTCACAAGTGCCTACCGCGACAAATTTCCGAACAATCTGTTGTATCAGCTCGACGCTGGCGCAACGACAAATATGCAAAACGCCGGATCTGCCAATGAATACGCTTTCAGGTCTTTCTTCGCCCGCTTTAACTATGATTACGGTGGTAAATATCTTTTTGAGGCCAATGTTCGCTATGACGGTTCTTCAAGATTTGCGCCTAAAAACAGATATGGGGTTTTTCCAGCGGTTTCTGCCGGCTGGAGACTTTCCGAGGAATCATTTATTAAAGATAATATTAATTGGGTTAATGAGCTGAAAATAAGAGCATCGTATGGTTCCTTGGGTAATGCCAATATTTCCAATTACCCATATCAATATAACATCAGCACCAATGTAAGGTATAATTTCGGAGGGGTAATTGCCCCTGGTGCTGCGGTGACTGCAGCTGCCAATCAGGATATCAAATGGGAAACAACAACAACTGCCAATCTTGGTCTTGATTTCACCTTGTTCAATAATGCGCTTAGTGGTACAGTGGATATTTACGACAGAACAGCTAAAGACATTTTATACCAGGTTCCGGTATCTTCTACACTTGGCTTAAGCGCACCAACGCAGAATGCGGGTTCAATTCAGAATCGAGGTGTCGAAGTAAGTTTAACCTACAATGCCAAAATAGGTCAGGTAAACTTCGGCGTATCACCAAATTTCTCATACAATAATCAAAAGGTAATCAAAATAGCGGGCGATATTCAAAACGTAATCCCCAATTTCTTTCTAGGCCAACCATTAAACCCGATTTACGGCTTCGTGGCCGATGGTCTTTTTGTTGATGCTGCGGATGTTGCAAGTTACCCAACACAACCAAATGGTGGTGTCCCTGGTAACATCAGATTTAAGGACATCAGCGGACCAAACGGGGTTCCGGATGGAAAGGTAGATGCCACTTATGACAGGCAGATTTTAGGAAATACCAATCCAAAAACTTCTTACGGACTAAACTTAACTGCTGCATACAAAGGGTTTGATTTTTCAGCTTTATTTTCCGGACTTGGAGGATATACGGTGCAGATGGGATCTTATCAGGCCTACGCATTATATAACGGTGGGAATGTTCAGCAATGGCAATATGAAAATGCATGGACCACACAAAATCCTGACAGAAATGCACTTTATCCACGCATTACCAATCTGAGCCAGGGTAGTGCCAATGTTCAGAGAAACTCTTACTGGAATAGATCAGGAACATTTCTGAGATTGAAAAACGTCCAGATCGGGTATACCTTGCCATCTAATCTGACTAAAAAAATCAGTTTGGATAAGGTTAGGCTATTTGTCGGTGGTCAAAATCTTTTCACATTAAATGATTTTTACGAAGGATGGGATCCAGAAAACGGCCAGGGTTCGGGAGACAACCCAAACTTCTATCCACTCTCTGCCATCTATACCTTTGGTATAAATGTGAAATTGTAATCTAATGTAGTTAGGATCATTAAATAAAACAAAATGAAAAATTATATATATAAATTAACAGTTGTGGTGGGATGTACCTTCCTGAGTGTGGTTGCAGGATGTAAAAAAGACCTTTTAGATACCCAGCCGCTTTCATCAATTTCAGATGCCACTTTCTGGAAAACAGCTGGTGATGCAACACTTGCTTTGAATGGGGTCTATGACAGTGGGGCAGGTTTTACCGGTTATAATTTCTGGGCGGCAACATCAATGGTTAACCTTGACCTGATGGCTGGTAATGGATCCGAAAAGGAGTCTATTCCTGATAATTTCACCAATGGTACATTAAATTCTACCTATAGCTTTGTGGGATCGTATTATTCCCAGGCCTATTCACAGATTGGAAGGTGCAATAATTTTTTAGCCAATATTGGTCTGGTGAGTATGGATGCGGCGCAAAAAGCAGTAATGATAGGTGAGGTAAAAACGATTAGGGCATACAACTACTTCAATCTCGCTTTATATTTCGGCGATGTTCCTCTTGTACAAAAACTGTTGACGGTAGATGAGGCAAACTCTGTATCCCGCACTCCTAAAGCAGAGGTTTGGGCATTTTGCGAAAGTGAGCTTAAGGCTGCGGCCGCTGCACTTCCTGTTTCTGTAAGTGCAGACCGTCTTGGTCACATGACTGCTGCATCGGCACTGGCCATTCTTGGCCGGTTGCAGCTTGCTCAGAAAAAGTGGGCAGAGGCAGCGACTACTTATAAAACCATCATCGATTATAATTATTATGCTATCGATCCCAGATACCGTGAACTTTTCTTAAATGCAGGGGAAACCAGTCGTGAGATCATCATGTCAATGCAGTACATTAGGGATACTTACAACCATGCCTTGTTGCAATACCTTACACCCGAAACATGGGGCGGGTGGCACCAATACTCACCATTTAATGAACTGGTTGAAGCATATGAGTGTAAGGACGGGAAAACGATAGCAGAATCTCCTTTATTTGATAAAAACAATCCATATAACAACCGCGATCCAAGAATGGATTTCAACATCATGATCTCCGACCGTACGAGTTTTCGCGGAAAAGTTTACTCTGCAAAGCCCGGGACAACGCTTCCCGACCGCTTGAACCAGTACCCTGGTGTCTGGAGCGGATATGCTATCTATAAATTCCTCGAGGATGATCCTGCTGTAGCAACAACCAATAATACGGGAAACAACTTTCCTTTGATCAGGTATGCAGAAGTATTGCTTGGCTATTTAGAGGCAAAGCTAGAGTCTGGCAGTGGTGTAGATCAGGTGTTATTGGATGCAACAATAAATAAAGTAAGGGGAAGGGCAGCTGTGGCAATGCCAGCAATAACCACCTTAGATCCAACAGCACTCAGAACAATCCTACGCAGAGAACGCCGTGTAGAATTTGCGTTTGAAGGGATCAGGTATTTTGATTGTTTGAGATGGGGGATCATCGGCTCAGAGAACAATCAGCAGTTTACCGGTATGAAACTTACCAACGACCCTGCCAATTATAAAGATTATCCCGTAAACGCAAATGGATACTATATTTTCAAAAAGCGCAGTTTTGTCGTTGGTAAAAATGAGCTCTGGCCAATTCCACAGTCAGAAAGGGATCTAAATAAAAATTTAACCCAAAATCCGGGCTATTGATATTTTGATGTAGTCAATTAAGATACTTTTGGTTAGTATGATGAGCGTCATTCCTAAGGGAATGGCGTTTTTATTTGAGTACTATTCAATAGTGCAAACATCCTCCTTCTAACACTAATTTAAGAAGGTTACGCCTTTTCACTTCTTGCGGGTAAAGAGGTCTATACGATACCTCATCTAGTCTTAGCGTCTCCAATGCTATTAAGTTAAGCTATTTATATGCTTGGTGCAACCTGCTTTTATTTTGCCGAACTTTAATTCTGGGAAAGCTTCTTGTTGGCTTTACCGCAACTACAGTTTTAGAAATTTGCTCTATTAGCTGTTTAATTATTGTTTTCAGTTTTGATCCCATTACTAACTCAATTAGGCTGTTCCTAACAAATCTGAATGCATTTTGCCAGTTGAAGATATAACCGTATCTTCTTTTATC
>NZ_CAKKMW010000013.1:0-65295 GCF_918698255.1 Pedobacter sp. Bi27 | reverse complement strand
CTCAAATAAAAACATTTAGGTGCCTATATCGGTGGTGTCCACCTCTTCCCATTCCGAACAGAGAAGTTAAGCCCACCAGAGCCGATGGTACTGCGGTAACACGTGGGAGAGTAGGTCGGTGCCAAATATTAAAAGAAACCCTTTAACAGAAATGTTGAAGGGTTTTCTTCGTTATATACAGGGCTCTGTGTTTTAAGGCCGGTGAAATTGAAATACTGAAAGGCGAAAAGCTGAAAGAGCATAGGCCAAAGGCAATGCCGCTTTAGTCTTTAAGCTTTCTTCTTTAGTCTTGAAAAAAATATTCAGGTGCCTATATCGGTGGTGTCCACCTCTTCCCATTCCGAACAGAGAAGTTAAGCCCACCAGAGCCGATGGTACTGCGGTAACACGTGGGAGAGTAGGTCGGTGCCAGATCTTAAAAGAAACCCTTCAGCAGCAATGTTGAAGGGTTTTCTTCGTTTAAAAGCATTTTATAGCCATGCCTATCTTGTTTTCACCATTAAGGAGTTAAGATGGGTTAAGGCACTGCTCCCGCTGATTATGCTGATCTCCGCTGAGTTTTTACACCTTCCGTCCCAGGTTCAATAGCCGTGATGGCAGCGGAAATCCCTTTTGGGCAGCGGTAGATTGTCTATCCCAAGGGTTTCCAAAAAGGATTGCAGCGTACAGCAGGACGGAACCGAACCTATATGTTACTGTTACTGCGCTCCTAATAACAAACCGAAGAGTAAGCGCTCTATATTTCTTCCATAAACGCTTTGTGTACAATAAATAAAACCATTTGTGCCATTGTTGATAATTTTAGCCACATTTAAAACTGATTTAGCGCTAAATATGTTAATATCACAAGGTTTGCCACAATATTTGGTTATCTTTGTTTTTAACAAAAATATAAGTATAAGTAATGAGTTTTTTTGCAGATAAAAGAAGGGAAGTAATGTTGCATATTGAAAAATATATGCTGGAGTCGATGGGAACTTATTTGAAACCAATCGATACCAACTGGCAACCTTCTGATTTTTTACCAGATTCTACTAGTGAAACATTTTATCAAGATGTAAGAATTTTGAGGGATAACGCAAAAGATCTTTCTTACGATTTAGTGGCCGTTTTAATTGGCGATACCATTACTGAAGAAGCTTTACCAACATACGAATCGTGGTTAGCCATGGTTGATGGACATAGTAGGGACGAAGAAGGTGGCTGGATGAAATGGGTTCGCCATTGGACTGCAGAAGAAAATCGTCATGGTGATTTGTTAAATAAATAT
This sequence comes from Pedobacter sp. Bi27, assembly GCF_918698255.1. Lineage (NCBI taxonomy): Bacteria > Pseudomonadati > Bacteroidota > Sphingobacteriia > Sphingobacteriales > Sphingobacteriaceae > Pedobacter > Pedobacter sp. Bi27. The sequence goes on along the minus strand of NZ_CAKKMW010000013.1, from coordinate 64,025 downwards.
TTATACCTATCAGGCCGTGTAGATATGCGCCAAATGGAAATTTCTACACAGTATCTTATTGCTGATGGTTTCGATATTGGTACCGGGCATGATCCATACCGTAACTTTATCTACACTTCTTTTCAAGAATTGGCTACCAATGTATCGCACAGAAGAGTAGCTTCTTTGGCTAAAAAAGATGGTGATACGTTATTATCTAGAATGTGTGGTGTAATTGCGTCAGACGAGGCCAGACATGCAAAAGCTTATAAAGATTTCATGAACCGTATTTTTGAGGTTGATCCTAATGAAGCAATGTTGGCTTTCGAAGATATGATGCGTAAGAAAATTGTAATGCCAGCCCATTTCTTACGTGAGGTAGGTTTGAAAATTGGCCAAACATTTGGTCACTTTACAGATGCTGCGCAACGTTTAGGTGTTTATACTGCGGTTGATTATGTTGAAATTATGCAACAGTTGATTGAAGACTGGAAAATTGAGGGTATGCGCGATTTAAATGAAGCTGGTGAAAAAGCCCGTGATTATATTATGGCTTTACCTTCACGTTTATTACGTGTTGCCGAGCGAATGAAAAACCCTACTATAGACTATAAATTTACCTGGATTGCTGGTTAGATTTTTGAATCTTTAGTTAATAAAATTATATGAGCCCTTATCAAATCGATAAGGGCTTTTTTATTACATGTTTCTTCTGTATTGGCCACCAACTTCGTAAAGCGCCTTGCTGATCTGGCCCAATGAACATACCTTACAAACCTCCATGAGCTGTTCGAAGATGTTGTCGCCGGCAATAGCCGATTTTTGAAGTTGTTTCAAGAGATCTGGAGCACGATCTGCATTTCGGTCCTGGAATTTTTGTAATGCCGAAATCTGATATTGTTTTTCGTCTTCTGTAGCGCGGATTACCTCACCAGGAACAATAGTAGGTGAACCATTCTTGTTTAAAAAGGTATTTACGCCTACAATAGGATATTCGCCTGTATGTTTAAGCGTTTCGTAATACAGACTTTCTTCCTGAATTTTTCCGCGCTGGTACATCGTTTCCATCGCACCCAATACCCCACCACGATCGTTGATGCGTTTAAATTCGGCAAGTACAGCATCTTCTACCAGATCAGTTAATTCTTCGATGACGAAAGCACCTTGTAAAGGATTTTCATTCTTTGCTAGCCCCAATTCTCTGTTGATAATCAATTGGATCGCCATAGCCCTTCTTACAGATTCTTCTGTAGGCGTTGTAATGGCTTCATCATAAGCATTGGTATGTAACGAATTACAGTTGTCGTAAATGGCATAAAGGGCCTGTAAAGTCGTACGGATATCATTAAAATCAATTTCCTGTGCATGTAACGAACGGCCAGAAGTTTGGATGTGGTATTTAAGCTTCTGCGAGCGGTCATTTCCCTTGTATTTATTCTTGATGGCTTTGGCCCAAATTCTTCTGGCTACGCGACCGATAACGGCGTACTCCGGATCGATTCCATTAGAGAAGAAGAAAGACAGGTTAGGGGCAAAATCATCGATGTGCATGCCTCTGCTCAAATAATATTCTACAAAGGTAAATCCATTGCTTAAAGTGAAGGCCAGCTGGGAAATTGGATTAGCACCTGCTTCTGCAATATGATAGCCCGAAATGGATACCGAGTAGAAGTTCCTCACTTTTTCCTCTATGAAATATTTCTGGATATCGCCCATCATCCTCAAGGCAAATTCTGTAGAAAATATACAGGTATTTTGTGCCTGATCTTCCTTTAAAATATCGGCCTGAACGGTTCCCCTAACTGAGTTAATGGCTTTAGCCCTGATCTGGGCATAAATATCGGCAGGTAAAACCTGATCTCCTGTAAGGCCCAAAAGCATTAAACCTAAGCCATTGTTTCCTTCTGGTAATGCGCCATTATAGGTTGGCCTCGGTATATTTTTTGCTTTATAGATTGCATCAATTTTAGCTTCAACTTCCTTAGTTAAATCGTTTTCGATAATGTATTTTTCGCATTGCTGATCGATTGCTGCATTCATGAAAAAGCCCAGTAACATCGGAGCAGGACCGTTAATGGTCATGGATACCGAAGTGGATGGGGCACAAAGATCAAAACCCGAATAGAGTTTTTTAGCATCGTCCAAAGTGGCAATACTTACACCCGAGTTTCCGATTTTGCCATAAATATCAGGACGAATGTGCGGATCTTCTCCATAAAGGGTAACAGAATCAAAGGCAGTAGATAAGCGGTGTGCGGGCTGACCTAAAGAAACATAATGAAAACGTTTATTGGTTCTTTCAGGCCCACCTTCCCCAGCAAACATCCGTGTCGGATCTTCGCCTTCTCTTTTTAACGGAAATACACCTGCTGCATAAGGAAATTCGCCTGGAAGATTTTCGGTTAGCAACCATCTTAAAATATCACCCCAATCTTCATATCTTGGCAAAGACACTTTAGGGATATTCAGTTTTGAAAGTGATTCGTAAAATAAAGGTTGTTTAATCTCTTTATCGCGGACTTTATAAATGAAAAACTCTTCTTTGTAAGCTCTTTTGGTATCTGGCCATTGGCGCAATAAACGCCTGCATTCGCCATCTAATTGTTCCTCGAAGAAAGAGTATGTTGCATTTAAGCTTTTTAACACCCCGTCCGGCGGAGACCCTCGTAGGAAGGGGGAATTAATATCACCGGCCAAATCGATTACACCTTTCAATTGATACATTTTCCGGGCAATGGTAGCCTGTTTATCTACCCATTCGTTATACATCTGACTCGATTCGGCAATTTCTGCCAGGTAACGGATGCGATCGGGTGGTATGATATAAATCTTCTCTGATTGGTCGGAAGTGAGTTCCATTTTAGCCTTGAAATCGGTTCCGGTTTTTACCTTAATTTGCTCCATTAATGCCACAAAGAGGTTATTCATTCCCGGATCGTTAAATTGCGATGCCATGGTTCCATAAACAGGAATTTCATCATCTTTCGCATCAAAAATATTGTGGTTGCGTTTGTATTGTTTGCGCACATCTCTCAGTGCATCTAATGCACCTCTTTTATCAAATTTGTTAATGGCTACCAGATCAGCGAAATCTAACATGTCGATTTTCTCCAACTGTGTAGCTGCACCAAATTCAGGGGTCATTACGTATAGGGAAACATCACAGTGTTCGGTAATTTCGGTATCCGACTGGCCAATTCCAGAGGTTTCTACAATAATTAAATCGTAACCTGCGGCTTTGCAGATATCGATACTTTCCTGAACGTTTTTGGATAGTGCAAGGTTGGCCTGCCGGGTGGCTAAAGAACGCATGTAAACCCTCGGGTTATTGATAGCATTCATTCGGATACGATCGCCCAATAAAGCGCCGCCTGTTTTTCTTTTGGAAGGATCGACAGAGATAATCGCTAATGTTTTATCTTTCACTTCTACCAGGAAACGGCGGACAAGCTCATCTACCAGTGATGATTTTCCGGCTCCGCCCGTTCCGGTGATGCCTAAAATAGGAGCGGTGTTGTTTTTGGATAATTTTTTTAATTCATCTACAAATTTCTGTGCCCCTTCGGGATCATTTTCTGCAACGGTAATGGCCCCGGCAATGGCTTTAATATCTTTTGTAGGAATAGTTTCGAGCTCGTTAGTGATGCTGGCTTTAGTGATGAAATCGGTTTTGATCAGCATATCGTTGATCATGCCCTGCAAACCCATCTTACGGCCATCATCTGGAGAGTAAATTTTAGAAATTCCATAAGCCTGGAGTTCTTCTATCTCTGAAGGTAAAATTACGCCACCGCCACCTGCAAATATTTTAATGTGGCCTGATCCTCTTTCTTGCAAGAGATCATACATGTATTTAAAGTATTCAATGTGCCCGCCTTGATAGGAAGTCATTGCAATGCCCTGAACATCTTCCTGAATGGCACAGTTTACCACTTCATCAACCGATCTGTTATGGCCAAGATGGATGACTTCAGCTCCTGAAGATTGGAGGATACGGCGCATAATATTAATGGTTGCATCGTGTCCATCAAAAAGGGAAGCGGCAGTTACAAAACGGATTTTATTTTTGGGCTTATATATTTCTACTTGTTGCATATGATAGGATTTAAAGGATCAGTATGCTCAAATAACCGATCCTTGTCCAAATATATTTGGTATGCAAATGTACTAAAATAAGGAGTTTAAACAGCGAATACCCTATACCGTTATGGCTTTTGGAATTACAATGAATAGCCGTTATTGTCGTAAATGGCAAACTCCCTCGTACCATAGTCAAAATTTCGAGTGGGTAACAGATTTCACATTGATCTTTTAAACTTTTCCAGAGTGTAGTTACCTCGTTTGTATTGATGTAAAGCGAACCGCTCATAATTGATTTAGGGATATTGCGATGCTTGTTTGGAGAACAAAACATAATTTCGATCTCATCTTTTCGGAGGGTTAACCAACTCAGATCGTCAAGTTTTACATCACAAGTGAAGTTTAATACTTCTGTATAAACTTTAGTGTTGCTTGCATATCATGCGATTCGAGCATGGGTGTAAGTTTGGTTGCGATGTATGTTGACATGATCTAAAATAAAGAAAGTAAGAAATTTAGCAAGTTATCGTCATTTTGAGTTTGAATTATGTATAAAATCAATATTGATGAATGAGAACCTGATGTATATGCCTACCTCAAGCTACCGTCATTTCGAGCGGAGTGTAGCGGAGTCGAGAAATCTATGATGATAGATCTCTCCATTCCACTGCGTTCCAGTCGAGATGACGACTTCATTAAAGCAAAAAAACTATGCTGGTGGGCATAGTTTTTTTGTAAATTATTTATTGGTGATTTCGGTGATTGGCTCCCCGACGGTTCCGTTTGGCATTTGAATATGTAGCAAAGCCGCTAAGGTTGGTGCAATATCAGTCATGTAATGTGTTTTATTAGATGCTCCGGCTTTGATTCCCCAGCCCATAAAAACCAATGGAATGTGCGAATCGTATGGGTTCCAGTTTCCGTGTGTGGTACCTGTGCTGCCACCGTTAAACCAGTTTGGTTGTAAAACATAGTAGATATCGCCGCTTCTGCGGGCATTGTATCCATTGGTAATCATCATTTTCTGGATTTCCTGAAGTGTGCTTTGCGATATTTTAGCAATATCAACTGCATTTTGGAAACCGTCTAATCTTTTTAAGAATTCTACAGATGCCGATTTAATTACATCGAAACTTACATCACCTTTATCGGTTTTATCATGATCGAAAATGATCTGATTGTTCTGAGATTTTAAAACCACATTGTTTACTTTAAATTTATCATTTAAGTAAGCATTTAATTTGTTTGCGATATCACGGTCACTCACTACGCCTGAAGGCATTTTATTTTCTTGCATAAAGCCTGGTACATGCGCAGCGCCATGATCGGCAGTTAAAAATACCGTGTAATTTCCTTTACCTACTTTTTTATCCAGGTAGTTGAAAAACGCTTCGAAATCTTTATCCAAACGTAAATAAGTATCTTCTGCTTCCACTGAGTTCGGACCATAAGCATGACCAACATAATCAGTGGATGAGCAACTTACGGCTAAGAAGTCGGTAATGTTATCTTGCCCTAAATCTTCAGAAAGGATCGCCAATTTTGCAAGATCTAACGTGATGGTATTACCATAAGGCGTGCTTCTGATGGCATCGAAATTTTTATCAATATTTTGGGTAAGCTGATGAGGGAATGTGCTCGATTTGCCTTCGTATGCTTTCTCATCTGCTGTGCTATTAACATAGGTATTCATTGGATACAATGTTTCCCAGTTTTTTGCATAGAACTTGTTTGCCAATTTCAATTTATTGTAATCGGCAATCCATGTTGGTACTTCTTTCATGTAGTAAGTACTGGTAATCCAGTTTCCGGTGCTACCCTGATACCAATATGCTGCATTTGCCGCGTGGCCGGCAGGAAGGATCGAACCCCTGTCTTTTAATGAAATACCAATTACTTTACCTCTAAAATTGGTAGCTAACCTCAGTTCATCGGTAATGGTAGTGGTTAGCATATTTTTTGGCGACATATTTCCTTCAGAAGATGGTGTACTCCCAACGGTAGATACAGAAGAATCTTCTGTACAGTATACATTTTTTTTGGTTTCAGGATCGTACCAGTCATTACCGATAATACCATGTACAGCCGGAACAGAGCCTGTGTAGATACATGTGTGGCCACAGGCAGTATAAGTTGGTGTATAAGGAATAAAAGTATTTTCTACAGAAAAACCTTCATTAATTAATCTTTTAAAGCCACCATTGGTATAGCGGTTATAGTAGCGATATAAATAATCCCAACGCATTTGATCAACCACTAAGCCAACCACCAATTTAGGACGGGCCACCTCGGCAGGGAATGCTTTAGGTTGTGCTGTGGAAGGTTTTTTAGTTTGGGCTGAGGTGATTGCGATCGAAAAAATAGAAATGGAAAAGATTAGACAGGATATTTTCTTCATTGTGTTTTAGTTAAAAGGCTAAAGTAATAACTTTTAAGTGAAGATATTTTGAAGTTTATGTAAAGATTTAGAAACTAATGCAAATTACACGCTAATCTATGTATGTAGGATTAATTATGCGCAAACGTTTGCCTTATTGATATGAGTCAAAAAGAGGTTAATTGGTTTGATACTTTGATTTTGAAGTTTTAAAATTATTCAAATGAGGTTAGCTATCTCATTTTTAGGGTGTTAATGAATTGTTTGAAGCTCAGAAGGGCACTCAATCGTTTGTGTAGACAAAAAAAAATAACAGCATTGTTTAATTGGTAGTTTTAATAATCAATTATAAATTAATACCTAACCTTAAAAAACTATGAAACCATTTACTACTTTTTCCTGGTCGTTACCGGCTTGGATTATCTTGTTATTTAGCATTCTGTCTTGTCAGAAAAACATTCTTGCTGAAAATCCCCAATTATCGATACCCAAAAAGAGTTCTGTAAATACAGCTCCTGTAAGCGGAGAAAATGCTGCTCCGTCAGAACATTTATATTTTTCTTTTCCTTCTGATGCTATTGCTAAACTACATAAAATAAAAATTACACAATCTGCCTATGCCGAATATTTTTCTGTGCATAATTATTCGGGCGGCTATGCAGGCTTACAGCAAACACCTGATAATTCTTTTGGAACACCAAACATCCTTATATCCTCATTGTGGGATCCAAATACTTCTGGGGGGATCTATTCTGAAGTGGCTTATACCGGTGCACAAACCATTAGCAGTAGATTCGGGGGAGAGGGTGATGGATATAAAACAATTAATCCCTACCAATGGGCACTTAATACCTGGTATAATATAGCCTTAAGAGCATGGAAACGAGATGGAAAGCTATATATCGGTACTTTCATCCAAAATCAATCGAGTGGTGTTTGGTTTCATACCAGTACATTGGCTATTCCTGAGCGCACTACTTTCCTGGGATCGAGTAACGATGCATTCTTAGAAAACTGGGTTGGAACTAATCCTGATTATGACGGAAGGTATGTTAGAAAAGCATTTTTTAAGGATTGTTGGAACTTAAATACAAGCAATACATGGGAAAAACATACCAGTAGAAGTTTTAGTGCCAATGCAGGAGATGAGGGTAGAAATGGGATTTACGATAGGGCTTTTAATTCAGGCTATGATACTACTGAAGATGCTTATTTTATGGAACATGGAGGAAATACCCAGCCGAGTGCCGGTTTTGGTACAGGAAGAACGTTAAGTCTTCCGGCACAAAGCAATCAGGGTACTACACCAACATTAACCATTGGTGAGGTACAATCTGCAACGGCTGTTGCCAATGGTAATACGGTTACGGTAAACTGGATAAATAATCAGCTAAAAAGCCCTCAGCTTTCTTCAAAAATTGAATTATTGAATTCATCAGGTACTGTAGTTAATACTGTAAATGAAGTATTGCCGCAAAAAAGATCTGTGACGATTACCAGCAGCCTAGGCACAGGTACTTATTCGGTTAGAATTACCCTTACCGATATTTTTAACCAGAATTCAACACCGTTAACAGTGCCGGTTACCAATGGTATTTCGGGAAGTACCTGGTACAAGATAAAAAATGCGTCGAGTGGGCTTTATCTCGCCATAGAAAATAACAGTACCGCTAATAGCGCCTTTTTAGTTCAAAGTACCAGTGCCACCGGAAATGGTCAAAAATGGAAGTTTAACACACAGGGAACAAGTTATATTGTTGTTTATGCCAATAGCAATAAAGCACTGGATATTGCAGGAGGCGTGCAGGCATTAAATGGAAATATCATTCAGTACACCATTACCAATGGGGCAAATCAAAATTGGAATTTAATTCCTGTTGGCGCTAATAAATATGTAATCCAAAGTAATCTTTCTAATCATTATGTTCTAGACAATCCAGGTAGTAGTACAAGCAGTGGTACTAAGATTGTGCAGTATAGTATGAATGGTAGTGCTGGATCATCAAATCAGCAATGGCTTTTAGAAGCACAGTAATTTATATAAGCAAAGGAGATAAATGTTGTTTATCTCCTTTGCTTATATCGCTTCGGCTACTACAAATGTACTTCCTCCAATAAAAACCAAATCTTTTGGATCTGCGTATTGAACGGCCTTTTCTTTTGCCTCGATTACCGATGCATAACTGTTTCCATTTAAATTAAATGTTGCAGCCTGTTCTTTAAGTTCATCTGCTGCTAAACCACGTTCTAAGTCTGGTTTGCAGAAATAGTAAGTAGCATTTTTAGGCATCAGGGATAAAACTTTCGAAATATCTTTGTCCTTAACCATTCCAAAAACAATGTGCAGGTTTTGGTAAGGAGTTTGGGCGATGTTTTTAATTACCTCGGCAATGCCAGCTTCATTATGGCCGGTATCGCAAATAACCAAAGGATTTTTACCCAAAGTCTGCCAACGTCCTTGTAAACCGGTTTGCTTTTTAACCTGGCTTATTCCTTTGTAAATCGCTTCCTGATCGATTTTAATTTCCGTTTTCTCGTTAAGTACAGCGAGGGTTTTTAAAACGGTTAAAATGTTTTTGTGCTGGTAAACGCCGGTAAGATCGCTTTGAAGATCCTTGTATTTAATTTCACTATTCTGATAAACAGATAGGGAAAGCATATTGTTCCTGATCTTAAAATCCTGAGCCCTTAACTCCGCATCAGCAAAAACAATCTGAGCACCTACTTCTTTTGCCTTACTGACAAAAACTGGAGCCAATTCTGCTTGTGTTTCGCCGATTACAACCGGAATATTCCTTTTAATGATGCCTGCCTTTTCACGAGCGATTTCGGTTAGCGTATTGCCCAGCATATTCATGTGATCAAGGCTGATATTAGTGATGACCGAAATTTGCGGTGTAATGATATTGGTCGAATCTAACCTTCCACCTAAACCCACCTCAATTATGGCCACATCAACTTTATGTTTGGTAAAATGATCAAATGCAAGGGCCACAGTGACTTCGAAAAATGAAGGCTCGGTTTTTTCGATGAGTTTTTGCTGTTCTTTTACAAATGACACCACTTCAGTTTTGCTGATCATTTTTCCATTGATGCGGATGCGTTCGCGGAAATCTTTTAAATGGGGAGAGGTGTACAATCCTGTTTTATATCCTTGCGATTGCAGTACCGAAGCCAGCATGTGTGAGGTAGAACCCTTTCCATTTGTACCCGCCACATGGATACTTTTAAACTTATCCTGCGGATTATCCAAAGCTTCACAAAGAATGATGGTATTGGTTAAATCTTTTTTGAAAGCAGATGCGCCAACGCGGGTAAACATGGGGAGTTTACTGTATAAAAAATCAAGCGTTTGTTGGTAGTTCATAATTTACATCAAATATAAGTTGACTGGAGTTATTATGAAACGAAATAAGCAGATTTTATTAAAACTGGTATTTCTAAGTTTTTAATATTAAAGTTAGGTGATTACTTTAAAAGTGTTTAGTAGCGATTTAGTTTGTAAGGTTATGTTGTTATATTTGCAGGTATCTAACGGTCTCAATAATAGTGATTAATAAATTTAGTCTAATCCTTTTCGTGCTCTTAGCTTGCTTTTTTAAACTTGCAGCTCAAACTTTTTATGTAAGTTCTATGGATTATTCTAAGGGAGCAAGCGACCTTTATAAAGTTGAATTTACAAGCGAAGGGGTAAAATCTACAAAAATAGTCGGATGCTCACCTGGTGATCAGTATTTTTCGATCGCTATGAACAGGAATAATTTATTTTGGTTCAGAAATTCAGAAATATACACTGCGGATGTAAAAGAGAACAGTATTGAAAATTGCAGGCGTTTATTTTTAGGTATGTCTGGCTCAAATTCACTTACCCTTGGAGCGGATAATAAGTTATATTATTGTTCTGGTTATTTATTCAATACAGATATTAATACAGGAAAATCAGAAGCCTTAGGTTTACTGAATTATTCACCCACAGGAGATGTCTGTTTTTATAAAAAAGATCTTTATATGGCAGCATATCAAGGGATAGTGAAGATTAATGTTAAAGAACCTAATAAAAGTACCCTTCATATTCCATTGCCTGCAAATTTACCCCTTTATGGGATCGTTAGTGTTTCAACTGGCCTCAGAAAAAACACAGTTTATGGATTGGCAAATTCTGGTGCTCAAACCAATATTATCGAATTTGATATAGAAAATCAAAAAATGGTTGGTGTGGTAGGGACGCTTCCTTATAATATTCTAGATGCCGCAAGTATGGTTGAAGATGGGAGCATTATTGGGATAGAATTTGATCATGTAGATATAAACCAAGATTGTACTTTGGGAAACACAGCCAATGTAGATGTTATTACCGCGCCTCATATTGAAGATTTTACCTATACTTTAAATGGTGTTACCAATGCAACAGGTAAGTTTACCGGCTTATCCAAAGGTCAATATACACTTTCCATCATCTCTGCATCCGATTCCTATACCACGACAGTTGATGTTCCTGAGGTTAATTTGATAAAACCTATTTATAGCTGGCAGATCAAAAATCAGCTTTGCGAAACCCTTGGTGAAATTACTTTTAATACTCCTGAACAAAACAGCAGTTATCAAATTAGATACAATGGGAAGTTGTATCCTTTAAATAGTACATTCTCTAATTTAATAAGTGGTAATACGAATCACTTTGAAATTGTAAATAAATATGCATGCAAGGTTGATGAACAGGATCTTATTGTCGGACGGGATAAATGTAAAATCCAATTCTATAAGGCTGAGGTAAAACAACAATGTGATGTTTTTCACAAAGGAATAATTAGTATTTTAACAAAGCCACATGTAGCAGCTTATACTTATATCTTAAATAATGATTTAAGCAATACCACCGGAACATTCAAAAATTTAATTCCTGGGCCCTATCATATTAAAATTATTTCTGATGAAGATGAATTAGAAACTGACATAATTGTGCCAGATTACAAGCAACTACAACCAGAATTTTCTTTTGCTAAAATAAATCCTGATTGTGCCGCTAAAGGAAATATTCAGTTTAATGCTTTTGCCGGTAGTAATGATTATAGGATAAAATTTAAAAATGATGTTTTGCCCTATAATCATCAATTCACTAACTTGGAGATAGGCAACTATCATTTTGTTGTGCTGAATAAAGAGAGCTGTTTAATTGATGAGTTTGATGTAGAATTGGTTTACGAACCTTGTCCGGTTATTATCAATAGTGTCGAGATGTTTGCCGAATGTAACGTTCTTGGAAAAGGCTTTATAAAAGTTAATTGCCCACCAATTCCAGAAACTTATACATTTACACTTAATAATTCAGTATCAAATAATACCGGTGTTTTTAATATGCTTGATCCTGGTACTTACACAATTGAGGTTAAAGCATCTGGTGGTGCGCCAGCAACATATAGGACTATTGAAGTACCTGATTATTCTCTAACTAAACCGCTTACAAAGATTAATGCTAAGAATCCTGCTTGCGATCTGAAGGGAGAAATATCATTTTCAATAGGTAGTAATTCATCTGATTATAATGTGAAATATAAAGGACTAGTTTATCCTGGCAACCACATTTTTTCGGATTTAATTGAAGGAGATTACAGTTTTACCATTTTAAAACTTAACGGCTGTATTGTTGATGAATTAAATAAAAAGCTAGTATACGAACCCTGTCCAATTGTTATCAATAGTATCGAGATGCTTGCCGAATGTAATGTTCTTGGAAAAGGCTTTATAAAAGTTAATTGCCCACCAATTCCAGAAACTTATACATTCACACTTAATAATTCAACATCTAATAATACAGGTGTTTTTAATATGCTTAGTCCGGGTAGCTACGATATTGAAGTAAAAGCATCTGGTGGTGCACCAGCAGAATATAGAACTGTTGTGGTTCCAGATTACTCGTTAACAAAACCCCATTCGATTGTTAATGCTAAAAACCCTGTTTGCGATTTAACTGGGGAAATCTCATTTTCTATTGGTAACCGTTCAGCTGATTATAACCTCAAGTATAATGGAGTAGTTTATCCAGGTAATTACGTTTTTTCGGGTTTGTACGAAGGTAAATACACCTTTTCGATTCTCAAACTTAATGGCTGTATTGTAGATGAGCTAGATGTTTCTTTAGAAACAGAAGCCTGTAACGACATTTCATTTCCGAATGCTTTCAGCCCCAATTCGGATAATATAAATGACGATTTTAAAGCGAAAGAGGGAAGTAGGGCTTTTAATTTTCAGATGCAAATTTTCGATAGAAGGGGAGTAGTTATCTTTTCTTCAAATAAATTATATGACGCTTGGAATGGTGATTATAAAGGACAGCCAGTTCCCGTAGGAGTCTATTTTTGGGTGGCATCGTTTACAACTCAGGAAAATAAAAGAATAATTAAAAAGGGATCGGTTACCTTGATTCGATAGCCCGTTAAACTATGTTGATTAATTACTTATGCGAAGTAATTTGTTATGGTGTTGGATGTGCTGTCAGATGTTACCATCTGACCGATAATCAGGTTATAATTGGTAATAATTGTTTGTCGAAAATTTTGAGGAGATAAGTCTTCTGTCAGATAGTAATATCTGACAGCACAATAAATGATAACAAAAAAATGGTCTGTGAAGACACAGACCATAGATATTTTTTATTTCACTTTAAAGTTGAACATTACAATCCCGGTTTGTACATCGGGTGCTGATTCTAATTTGTTTAAGCTCGCACCTAATACCGCCTGTTCACATTTCCGCCAAAGTGCTAAATCAGATAGAGTAGTGCCTTTTGCACCTGCACGGGCCTGAACCACTTTACCATTTTTATCTACGCGGATTTGAACGGCGATTTTTCCTGCGCTTTGTCCATCATCCTGAATTCTAGGGATATCGATGAATTTTCTGCTGGCTAATGATAACTGTACATTGCCATTTCCAGAACCACCTTCTCCATAATTTGATGCCAATGGATCGCCATCTTTATCACCTTGGTTTCCTGGTGTTTTTCCAGTTCCATCTCCCTGACCCTGACCAGTATTTTTTTTGCCTTTGTAAAGCGCGTTTTGATTAATCACTGGTTTAGACGGCTTATCTTCAGTTACCGGAGTTGGTGCCGCAGTAGTCGGTTTTGTAGGTTTAGTATTTACGGCAATGGCATCTTCCGTATTTTGTGTCTGAATTTCCTTTTCAGTATTTTCGGTTGCGGTAGTTGGGGTTACTTTTTCTTCTGGTGTTACCTTATCAGGCGCTTTACCATTGGCGTTTGGATCAGCCGATGGTTCTTCAATGCTGGTATAATCATCGCCCATTCCTTCTGCAGAAGTTCCATAATTTACAACCATACCACCCATACCCACTTCTTCAGGTGGCTGGAACGAGCCAATCACGATAAAAAAGCTGATCAACAATAAAAAGCCCATAATTCCGCTTGCTATGGCAATGGCCTTAGGGTAATTATTTTCCTCGTTAGGTACGTTTTGTGCTTTGTAGTTCATTATTTTTTAGGCTCAACGGCTACAACAAGTTTTAATTTTAATTTATTGGCAATATCGTTTACCACAAATCCATCCTGATAAGTCACATTACGCGATACATATAAAAGAATGGTCATGTCTGGTGCCAATTTTTGGTATGATGCCAATGTTGGCTCTAATTCTTCAATGCTAACTGGTTTCTTTTCAACGAAATATTTTAAATTTTCGTCTATCGTAACGGTAACTGCTTTCTTGGCGGTCGATTGCTGTCCGCTAGATGATTGTGGCAACAACAATTTAACCACCGTAGGATTTACCACTGCTGAGGCCAATAAGAAGAACAGCATCAGGAAGAACATAATATCGTTCAACGCTGAAGTATGTACTTCTACCGATCCTTTTGTTCTTTTGCGTAAATTCATTATTTGCCTGGTTCTTCTAGTAAATCAATAAAATCAATTGCATCGGTTTCCATTTTGAGGATGATTTTTTCGACCATAATGTTTAAAATGTGATACAGTACGTAAGCGATAATACCGATAATCAGTCCGGTTGCAGAAGTAATCATTTTGGTATATAAACCACCAGAGATGGTTCCGATTTCAATTGCACCTTTTATTGATACCTGGTGGAAAATGGTAATTACCCCCACAATTGTACCTACGAAACCAAGCATTGGTGCAATACCTGCAACAATACCCAATATACTGATGTTCTTCTCTAATTTAGAAACCTCTAGTTTACCAACATTTTCAATCGCGCCTTCAATATCTTTAATTGGGCGGCCAATGCGTTTTAAACCTTTTTGCAACATGCGCGAAAGGGGAGAGTTATTATTTCTTAAAAGCGACATAGCGCCCTCTAAATTTCCCGATTGGATATACGACCTGATCTGACCCATTAGGTTCGATTCGTCTTTGGTTGCTTTTTTAATGGTTAAATAACGTTCAAAAAAAATAACTAAGGCTAACAATGCTAAAAAAGCCAATGGAACCATTACCCAGCCGCCTTTAAAAAGCAGATCGATAAAATGTAGTTCTGGCTGTGGTTGTGTTACTGCTTGGTTAACCGCATTTGCTGTGTCTTGTAATGCTTGTGTGGTGTCCTGAATTAATAAAGTTATCATTATGGTTGTGTGTTGTTAAATATTTGTTGTACGTAAAACCCTTTTCCCTTTAGTTTTTTCTGCAAAATATCTTTCTGCTCCTCAGCTTCTTTTTGTGTTTTAAAACTCGCAATGCTTACTTTTTTCCACGGGCCTGCCATATTTGCAATTTTAGCATTTAAACCTCGGGCTTTAACTATGGCAATATATTTTTCGGCTCCTGCAACTGTTTTATAGGATGCGGCAATAACATCAAACGTAGAAGGACCAGTGTTTGGTACAACTTTATTTTCTTTTGGTGTTTCGGTAGCTGGCTTAGCTACAGGTTTTACCGCTACTTTTTTAGCTGTATCTGCTTTTTTCTGAACCTGGTTTGCTTTTAAAATGCTATCTGTTTTGGCTATAGAATCCTGTTTTGCTTTTAGGGTATCAACAACAACCTTCGGCGAATCGGCAATTACTTGTGCCGGTTTTACTGCTTGAGCTGTTCCACCTGTAAATAATTCTGGTTTAACCAAATAGGTTATCGCTGCAATAATAACCAAAGCTAACACTGCAATTGTAATCATCAACCAGGTAGACATACCTTGTTGTGTTTCGTCTCCATGTTCTATTGGATCGTGACCAAAACGGTTAGGATGCGCTGCATGTTGCTCTTTTATAAATGCAGGGGCCTCAATTACAGGCTCTTCATTTTTAGCTTCGTCTTCTAAATTGATATATGTTTTAGGTTCCTCCGTTTCCGATCTAAGTGAGAAACGGCTCGAAGGTTCATTTTGTGGAATAACGGTTTCTGGTACCTCCACGGTATTGATTTCCTCAGGCGCTGGGGTATTTTCTGTAGCAATTACTTCGTCTCGTACATCGTCAGATTCAGGCGTTTCAATAGCGGGTTGTTCAACAGCAATATTTTCTGCTTCCGACTCGGGCGTGTGACCAAAACGGTCTGGATGCTCTTCATGCTGTGCCACAACTGATTCGGGAACTTCTACAGCTTCAGCGTTAGTATTTTCTACCTCTTCTTTAGGTGTATTTTCAGCAGTATTTGCTTCATCTTGTGCTTCAGCAGATTCAGGTGTTTCAATTGCCTGATGTTCGGCGGCGATATTTTCTACTTCCGATTCTGGTGTATGACCAAAACGGTTAGGATGTTCTTCATGCTGTTCCTTAATAAATTCTGGTGCTTCAATAATTTCTTCTGAAGGAGTTTCTGAATGTTTTAAAGTGTTTTTAAGATCATCTTTAACTTCATCCAATTCTACATTTTCGATTACCGGAGCCTGATATGATTTATTCTCAAATGGAGATGGTACCACTGGTGCTTCAGCAATTTCGTCGTAAACTTCTTCCTCTTGTTGAGGTAAATCAGTTTTTATTTCCTCAATTACGGTTTCTGCCAATGATGGAAGACCGTAAAATTCAGAACCATAGTTCATATTTTTAACCGGTTCGAAACCTAATCCTTGCTCGGTAAAAAATAAGCGGCCGGTATTTTGTAACTCGGCCTCATGGTCTAATTCTAATTTTTGATTTACTTCTTCAACAAACTGGGCAATGTGATTACGGGCATCATCGTCACTGATGTTTGTTTTAGCTGAAATGAAATTGGCTAAAGCGTTTTCTTCTGTTACTTCTGCTGAAAATTGCAGCGTATATCCGGGAGGCAAAAACGTTTGTTTTTCCTTATCGTATCTTCCTGGGTATTTCTTTTTATAAAAGGTGCCCAAGCCGGTAATACCAACTTCTTTGCGTTGCTGCAAGAGTTCTAATAGGTATGATAAGATATCCATTCGGGTAAAATTAAGCGTTTAAAATTAAAAATTATATTCTACCTTCAAATAGTGTCTACGGGTGCTACTACACATCCTATTCCAAAAAGGGGACAAAAACGAGTACAGTTTTGTTATTTTAATCATGAAAAAAAATCACAGTTTTCTAAACCTATATCTGTATCCGTGCAAAGATAACGGTTACAAAGATAGAAATGGTATGCTAGTAAGCAAATCGCTAAATCGATATAATATTGATTTTGAAGCTAAGGCCTAAGTTATAGAAACGCTTTACTAAAGAAAAGCGTATATAGGAAAAGAAGAGGAGGATTTTAAAAGAGGTTGTATCATAATGTTAAAATCAATTCGTTCTGAGGCAAGCTTAGGATGACAATTCGATATTTATGATACAACCTCTTAGGTTTTTTAGGTAATATAACTGTTTTGAGGAGGATCTATAAACAAGGAACAGTAGTAGACCAATCGGTGCTCTCCATATTAAGTAAGCTTGTAGTGTGGCCATGCCCTGTTGCGTCTGCAATGGTGGTTCCAGTACCTTCGTCGAATTTCCAATAAGCCTCTAAGTTGGTACTTGTAGCACTTACACTGCATTTATTAGCTGAAATTGTCGACTGTGCCAATGCCGATTTCCAAACCCGCATTTCATCGAACTGACCATTAAAACCTCTGTTGGCATCCCAGCTTCTCGAAATCTGGAATGTGCCGTTAGCAGCAATAGTACCAGTAGCGCTCATGCTGGCATCTAAAGTGCCATTGATGTAGATTTTCATGGTCGAGCCATCGTATGTTGCCGCGATATGATACCAGGTATTAGTACTTAGCGCTGTAGCGGAGTTTAGCTTTTTAGGCGTTGCACCACCTGTATTCAATACAAATTGCACTTTATTGTTGGCTAGAGAAGCATCACCCAAACGAAGTAAAGCCACATTGGCATCGCTCACTTCAATCCCCATAATAGTGGAGATATTTGGAGCAGTTGCTTTAAAAGCAGCTGGTTTAATCCATGCTTCGTAAGTTAAGCTGTTGCCTGCAAGATTGAAAGTATTCGAATTTAAATATTCATTTGTTCCATCAAAAACTAAAGATCGGTTTCCGACTGCTGGCGGTGTACCACCATTGCCATCAATACAGTTTGGTTTTACAGCAGTTGCAGCACCATATAGTACGTTAGACATGGCCGATAGCTTAGTTTGCGAATTATTGGCGACGTTGTAAACCATGGCACTGGCCAAACCATTATTTTTTACATAAGTGGCTACAGCTGCCTGATCGCTATTGCCTAAATCTGTTCCTAAACCCAATTTACTTTTAGGTACGCCAGCATTAATGTAAGGCTGTAAACGGCCGGCATAATTTGTAGAGAAGTAAGTTTGCTCAAATACATAATCTAAAATATCGCCTAGTTTTTGGTTGTTATAAGTAGAAGTAAAATAATTGGCCTGATTAAATGCAGCCATGGTAATGAGTTTATCAGCGCCCATACGTGCCCTAAGTGCTGCTGCTGCTAGCACCAACGAGCCATCATTTGCGGTGCATGCAGAATACTCATCATCAATATCAATTCCATCTAAGCCATATTGTTGTACGGCGTTGGCACATTGAATGGCAAAGGCATCGGCCTGTGCGTAAGTGGTAAAGCAACCCCAGCCTGCATTTTGGTGGTTTCCGAGTACATCTAGTACTACTTTTATACCTAATGATTTAAGGTATGCCACCTTGCCTGAATTTAAAGTTTCTTGTACCTGTGGATTGAAATACAAAGTTGGTACGCCATTTACCGAATTGATATTGGCAGCAAAAATAACAGAACCACCAAATAACTGACTAGCTGAAGTGCCGTAGGTGTAGCAACCTGGGTTTACAAAATTGTTGCTGTTTACCTCTACATAGGCGGTCATGAATGGGCCAGTTAAGGCCAGGGCGGAGGCATTGGTCGCAGCTCTGGCGGTACCTTTGGTGCTCAAAGAGTTGTCTTCTTTTTCAGAATTGGCTTTTTTACAAGCATACAACAGGGCGAAAGCTGTTAACAGCAGTACGCCGAAAACGGTTAGTTTTCTCATAGGTTTAAAAATTTTGGTTAGAAATTGGTTTGATATAAAAAAGGTAGGACAACTTTCGTTATCCTACCCGGTGGTATTTGTGTGTTAGAAGTTCGCTTTATTCACGTCCCACCATAGCCTGGTGCCACCATTATCAGGGCCACCAAGCAAGGTTACGGCTTTACGTACCTCATCTTTATTTCCATTGCCGTATTCTGCTGTTGGATATGGCAATCTGCGAATCTGCAATTGGGTATTGATTGTACCGCCGCTATTGTTGTTGGCTACTGTAAACAGTTTTGGGTAACCTGTTCTGCGGAAATCAGCCCAGGCCTCAGCTCCATCAGGAAAAATAGCTAACCATTTTTGCGTAATAATCCGCTCTAATTTCACTTCGTTAGATGCAGCCCCATCCCATTTAATGGTAATGGTGCTTACTGGGGCTGCATTGTTAGCTGGGTTTTTCGGATCTACATAAGCTGTTGGTTTGCTTACCGCATCGGTTAGGTAGCCACCAATACTAGCGTTCCATTGTTGCATTGATGTAGTTATACCTGTTTCATAATTACTTTGTGCATCTCCTGCACCCGCCCAACCGCGTAAAGCCGCTTCAGCTTTTAAAAACCAAACTTCAGCAGCCGTCATTAATATTTGTGGTGCTTTTTGTCCGATAGGTGATTTTGAATTATCTGGTACAGAAGAATTTAAACTCGAATAGGTTTTGTACCCAGCTTTGCCCAAACCGTTAAAAGAAGTATTCGCTCCCGATCTGATTCCTACATACTGTCCTGCAAAAAGAGGATCGGTAGCTGGTGTACAGTATATTGATAAACGTGGATCGGAATAACCAACCAGGTACGATTGTAATGCTGCGCCCATTGCGTTATCACCATCGTAATTTACGGTTACATTCCAAAGGTCGTTATTTCTGTTTCCCGATTGTGCAACAGCCGCATTATCGCTTGGTACAGTCATTAATCCACCTGTTGCAGCCATTGCTTTTTCTGCCTGCAACTTTGCTGTAGCCGGATCAACTTTAACAATGCGCATGGCTAAACGTAACCTTAACGAGTTGGCTAATTTAAGCCATTTTGAAACATCTCCTCCATAAACCAGATCACCAGAATCGTAGTAGGCTTTTTTGCCAGGGTTTGCTGTGATAAAAGCCTGCAGATTATTTGCTGCTGTATCAATCTGTTTAAAAAATTCGGTATAAACCGTTTTTTGATCATCGTAAGCTTGAGAAATTAATGATTTACCAGCCTGTGTATACGGAATCGGACCAAATTTATCGGTTACCCTATCCATCGCAATTACCTGTACTAAAAGCGATATACCCCACGATTCTGGCGCAGTTGCTTTTAAAGGTGATATGGCAATTTTAGAAATTGGCGCCATCACATTGGTATATTGATCGTTAAAACCGGCTTCATTCCAGCCATTATTAAGCGAATAGTTCATATTATTAATACCCCCGCCAAATGGTGTTGGAGCCATCATGTACCCACTAAAAGCATCAGAACTTAAATTCTGTGCAATTTGGTAGTTAGAAAATATATTTTGCTGAATAGGGCCAATTGCCGATCGCAATAAGGCTAAACTCTGCTCAGTAGTCGGTAAATTATCGTTGGTGTTAAAACTTTCAAAGTTCTTTTTACAGCCTTGATTTAGGCCGGCAACGGCTAAAAGCAAAACTAAAGACAAGCCTTTAATTTTATGTTGAGATGAATGATATATCGATTTCATGTTTGTTCGGATTAAAATAAAACATTAAGGTTAAAACCAAAACTTCTGGTAACCGGTTGGTTAAAAACATCTATTCCCGATAAACCATTACCGGTAGACATGGTAACCTCCGGATCGTAAGGTGCTTTTTTGTAGAAATAGAAGAGGTTTCTACCAATTAATGAAAGGCGCATGCTTTTAAATGTTCCTTTTAAAGGTAAATTATAACCTATTGAAGCTTCGCGCAGGCGCACCACAGTAGCGCTGTACACATACTCGCCAGTTACACCGTTTCTGTCACCTAAGAAAGAATAATAGCTTTGTGGGTTAATCGTTGCCGAAACTGCTTTTCCGCTGGCATCTACACCATCAATTTTAACACCGCCCTGCGCTCTTGCATCACCTGATGCTTTTGAAGCTCCTGCCTGGTCCATTAATGCTTCGGTTAGCGAAAGCACCTTGCCCCCAAACTTACCATCTACCAGGAAGCTTAAGCTAAAATCTTTGTAATTGAAACTGTTGCTCCAACCCAACTGAAATTTAGGGTTTGCGTTTGCTATTAGGCTATAATCTGCACTTTTAACCGGAAAGTACGGGTTTGCAGCAGTTCCATCACCATTTAGTACGATACGGCCATTTGCATCTCTTTGTAAGGTGTAGCCATAAATATCACCATAAGACCCTCCTGCAGCTATACGCGAGATATATGCATTGTTTCCGCCACCTGTTAAATCGATCGAATTTAAACCTTGCGCCGCCGCTACATCAATAATTTTGTTTCTGTTCAACGATCCGTTAATGGATGTATTCCAGTTAAGGCCATCGCCTTTTAATACATCAGCCCCTAAAGTAAATTGTATGCCCTGATTTTGAACATCACCTGCATTTAAATACCCTGTTGCAACAAGTCCAGAAGGAGCTGGCTTAACTGGAATGTATTGGTTTTTGGTGTTAGTTTTATAATAGGTAAAGCTAAAGTTTAAACGGTTGGCTAGAAAACGCATATCAGTACCAATCTCGAAAGATTTTGTTCTTTCTGGTTTTAACTCAGCAAATGCCCTGTTGGTGTTGATGGTAAGTGCACCACCATTGCCCAAAGTATTTTGGATAAAGGTTAAGTATGCTGGCACGGTGTTACCCACTTCTGCATAAGTACCTCTTATTTTGGCATAAGTAATCGCCTCTGGCAATTTAACCATTTGCGATACGATGAATGACAAACCTACCGATGGATAAAAATAAGAAACATTTGGGGTAAATGATAGGTTTGAAGACCAGTCGTTTCTACCTGTTAAAGTTAAAAATGCCCAATCTTTATAGGATAAATTCGCGTTTGCAAATACGGCTTGCAATTGGCTGTGTAAAGCATCATTTGCTTTTGTGGTGTTCAATACATCAGAAGTATAGGTGCCTGCTGTTGCCACAATGGTATTATTTGCTGTAAATAAATCAACTGCACTCAAATCGCCTGCTAAAGATAAGCCCGTCGTTTTCTGATCGTTAATGCTACCGCCAATCAATCCGTTAATCTTAAAGTCAGAATCTTTCATCGGCACCGTAACGTTTAATATCGCATCGGCATATTTCTGAATGTAAGTTTGAGTATTCTGAGATAGGTATCCTCTACCATTTGAGTTAAAGTTTCCGTTTATGCCCGAATAACGTCTGTTTTCGAAATCATCTGTAGTACGGTCTATATTTCCCCTTACCTGAAGATTTAACCATGGCGTAAACTCATATTTCACATTTCCACTCAATAAAAAGCGGTTTCTGATGGCGGTATTTGGATTAAGGTTGGTTAAAAACCATGGGTTCTGGTTAATATCTGCAGAACCACCTAGCCAGTTCTGGCGCGCAGTACCTACATTTCCTGATAACAAATAATTGTCTTTGTACGGTGTAATATCAACTCCTCTTGGGAAAAGATAGAGACCAACAAGCGGGTTGTTGTACAATCCAATTGATGGACTATTGTTTATACGTTGGTTAATGTAATTTACATTTCCATCAACCGTTAATTTGTTGTTTAAAAACTTGGCTGTTTCGCGCAGGTTAATATTATGCCTGTTTAACTTGTTGCCTTCCTGTATACCGCTTGCATAAGTATTGGCATAAGAAAAATAAGTTTGGGCAATTTCCGATCCGCCAGAAAAATTGACCGAATTGGTCGCATTTGTTCCTGTTTGGAAAAACTGATCAAGGTTATCAGTGGTGTTGTTAATTGCTGGTCCCCAGCTGTCTCTGGTTGCGGTAGATGCAGGGCCATAACTGTTTTGAAATTCGGGTTTGTAAGCAATTTTATCAAAAGTTAAACTCGACGAAAAACCGATCTGTGTTTTGCCGGCTTTGCCTTGTTTGGTTGTGATTAAGATAACACCATTCTGTGCCTGGCTACCATAAAGGGCTGCGGCAGATGCGCCTTCCAGCACGGTTAAACTTTCGATATCATCGGGGTTTAAGTTTGATATACCATCGCCACCATCCTGGCCGCCACCAAAAACACTGTTCTGCTGTGCATTGGCGTTACCGTTATTGCTGATTGGCACGCCGTCAATTACATACAAGGGCTGGTTGTTCCCGCTCACCGAACGGCTGCCCCTTAATATTACTTTGGCCGAACCACCAACACCCGAAGAACTCGGACTAATCGTCATTCCGGCAACTTTACCATTTAACGAATTTACCAGGTTAGGACTTTTTACTTTGTTCAGTTCCTCGCCAGATACTTGCTGGGTGGTATAAGTTAAAGATTTTTCCGATCTTTTAATCCCCAGCGCCGTTACCACTACGGTTTCAAGGTTTTTAGCGTCAGGGGCTAAGGTAATATCAATGGTACTTTGCGTACCTACAGTAACTTCTTTGCTCTGGTAGCCGATAAACGAGAACACCAAAACATCGCCCGTTTTAGCCGTTATGCTATATTGGCCTGAAGTATTGGTTTGTGTGCCGCCTTGCGCGCCCTTTATAGTAATGGTTACACCTGGTAAGGTAGCGCCCGTTTCATCTTTTACGGTTCCTTTAATCGCATCCTGATAAACAGAATGGAAAGAAACTGCACGATTAAAATGATCGATTGGTGCAGCTGCATACAAACCTGTGGATGCATAGAGCAATAAGCAGGTGAGCTGTAAAGATTTTTTCATATTCATTATGAATAATTTTGAATAAGTATTTGGTTAATTGTTTGCCGCCTTCAGGATTTCCATCCGTCCGGTTTTATAGTTAAGAGCATTTTGATTACACAAATTGCCTACAAGGGAATTGAATTATTTTTAAATAATTTTTGTTAGATTTTTTCGATCGTTTTAAATGTCTGTGTAGACCAGCAACCCGCAGCTCCAACCAAGGCCGCATCTTCATTCAATTTCGAAATATGTATTGGAGAAGTGATACCCTGCGAATGGAGGTATTTAACCACACCGGGAATGAAGCGGTTGGAGGCGTTGGCAATATTACCACCGATTACAATGGCTTCAGCAGCATTATCCTGTTGAAATTTTTTGAGGAAAAGCCCAAGGTTATGGCTAAACTCAGCAAATATTTTCCGCACGGTTTGGTTATCGTCGTAAAGTTTGGCCAGTTCTCTAACATTCAGAATATTAAATCCTGTGAGCTCATAATAACGTTTTAAAAACCATCGGGTAGAAAGATAATCTTCTGGTATGCCATCTAAAAAAGGAGCACACCATAAATTGGCATCATCAATTTTTCCCTGATTGTAAACCGCACTTCCTAAACCTGTTCCCAATGTAATGCCAATCAGGTGCTGATAGGCACCTGCCTCACCCGCAAATACTTCTCCGGCCAAAAAACAAGCAGCATCGTTACTCATCAAAATCTGATCCCGGCCAATCTGAAGTTCACTGGCCAGCATGTCTTTTACGTTTAGTCCATAAAAAGCGGCATATTTATCATTGCCTGCGATATAAGAGATACCATTGTCATAATCGAATGGGCCTGGCATGGCAATACCCAAACGGCCAATTTGGATATCTACCTTTTTATAAGCTGCTTTAATTGCACTGCACCAGGTGTGGATAATCTGTTCTGTTGGGCCGTGCGAGTCAACCCGCTCGCGCGTGTAGGAATTTTTAAGAATGTTCCGCTGCTGCATATCGAGTACGGCAGCTGTAATGTGCGAACCCCCGATATCAATGCCCATCACATATTTGTTTTTATTCATTGTTTTCTGCTTCAATAGATCTATAAATGGCTGCGCCTTATTAAGGCACCGAATGAAGAGTCCTTTTTTTGTTAAATTGCCTACAGCGGGAAGATTTTTTTATGAAATATTTTTTATTACCTTACATTTGATTCACCAAACTAACCAAGTTGAAAGCAGCTAAGCCAGATCTAGTCGTTTTATGGAATAAGATTTGCCTTGAGGATGACATAAAATCTTTCGAGCAACTTTACCGCTTTCTATACAGCAGGTTGATCAAATTTTCTATTTACTATGTGGTTGATAAACAGGCTGCAGAAGACCTGGTTACGGAGGTATTTGTTAAATGCTGGGAAAACCGCGCAACAAGTGCCCATGTATTAAATCCCGAAAGTTATTTTTTTATCGCAGTAAAAAATCAATCACTCAAATACCTCAAAAAAAATTCTTCAATTACGTTTATCGATTTAGTAGATGCGGAAGAGGATATTTCGGTAACAGCACAAACGCCGGAGTATATTTTGGAAACCAAAGAACTGCACCGGCAACTTGATTTTGCCATTGCTGGTTTGGCACCTCAGGCCGCTACAGTTTTTAGGTTGATCAAAGAAAGTGGAATGAAATATAAGGAAGTAGCAGAACTGCTGAACATTTCACCCCGAACGGTGCAGACCCAATTGTTCAGGGCCATTGCAAAACTCCGCTTAATATTACAGCCCTTACAAAACAAAGGTCCGGATGAAAAAAAACTTGGAAAAATGATCTCCCTGATTATCTTAGTGGGTACTTTATCTTTTTTTATTTTTTGTAGGCAATTTTAACAGAAAAAGGAACATATTATAAAGGGCGGAAAAAAAATGACAGATCAAAGATTTACAGAATTGCTTGGAAAACAATTGGCCGGTGAAATTTCACCTGATGAATCTGTTGAACTGAAATCGATTTTAGCCGATAACGAAGTGCTTAGAACAGAATATAAACAGCTACAAACTTATTTTGAATCTGAAACAGCTGAAGAAGAAAATATCGATCTTGTTTTTGATCGGATCAGCGCCCGGATCCAAGTTCCAGGTGAACCCAGTTTAAAGGTTGCCAAAAACAAAGGTTACCGTGTTTGGCTAAAAATCGCTGCCGTTGTAGCAATTGGTTTGGCTGGTGTTTTGGTGTATAACAGAGAGGCTATTTTCTTCAATAAAACAGATCAGCTGGTATTGAAACAAGCGCAAACCAGGGCAACCGAAATTAAAACCATTGTACTGGCCGATGGCTCTACCGTGAAAATGAATTCGGGGAGCAGCTTAAAATACCCTGATCACTTTAATACAGATACCAGGGATGTTTACTTATCTGGTGAGGCATTTTTTGATGTTAAAAAAGACCCTAAACACCCTTTTATTGTACACACCGAGCAATTGGCGGTAAAAGTACTGGGTACTGCCTTCGATGTTAAGGCTTACCAGAATGATACTTTTACCGAAACTACATTAATCAGGGGAAGCGTAGCCATCTCGCTTAAAAATAATACCAAGCAAACTTTTATCTTAAAGCCAAACGATAAATTTACCCTGGTGGGTAGCAAACCCAATTTAAGCCAGCTCACCCATTTTAGTGTAACAGGGACCGACAAAGTAATGGAAACCGCATGGACAAACCACGAACTCATCTATAAAAACAACCGTTTTGATGAAATTGCCAGGCTTTTTGAGCGCTGGTACGATGTTAAAATAACCTTTAAAGAAGCTGATCTTAAAACGATGAAATTTACCGGACATGTGGATAAAGAAACCATCGCCGAAGCTTTAAATGTGCTAAAGCTGATCGAAAATTTCAATTATTCCATAAAGGGGAAAAATGTCTATATCTATCGTTAGCACAAACAATTAAGCAATGTATATTTGTAGCCATGAATTGTGCGCAGAGAATCATATTGTTAATTGGATTGATTTTTCCGCTATGTGCCAATGCGCAAACTAAAGTAACCTTAAATTTTAACGGAGCAAATTTTGAGCAGGTTGTAGAAGCTATACAACAACAAACTGTTTATCATTTCGCCTACAGTGAATCTAAAATCCCTAAACATCAGGTATCAATCCAGGTAGAAGAAGAGGAGGCCATAAAGGTGATCGATCAATTGCTGCGCAATAGTGGTTATTCCTATTCTCTTTTGCCGAATAATTTAATCGTAATCAGAAAAAATGCCGAAGGAAAAATGGATTCTGATAGTGTCCGTTTTTTAAAAGAGGTTGTAATTACGGCTTTGGGTATCGAAAAAGACAATCAAAAAGTTGGCTATGCTTTAACTAGCATTAAAGGTTCTTCCATCGCCAAGGCAAGAGAAAGTAATATGATTATGGCGCTACAGGGTAGGGTAGCTGGACTTAACATTACCGGTGTAAACGGTGGCCCGGGATCTGCGGCACGCATACTCATCCGTGGTGTTTCCAGTATGACTGCTGCCTCTCCGTTATTTATCGTAAATGGTGTTCCCATTGATAACAGTATTCGTGGAAGTGCAAATGAATATGGCGGGGCCGATTATGGCGATGGCATTAGTAATATCAATCCAGATGATATTGAAACCATTACGATATTGAAAGGTTCGGCTGCTTCGGCTTTATATGGCGCCAGGGCTGCAAATGGTGTGATCCTCATTAATCTCAAAAGCGGTGGAGAAAATACCCAGCCAAAGCTGGAGTACAACGCAAACCTGGCCTGCGATGTGCCGGTTAATTCTACCGATTTTCAATATTTATATGGCCAAGGTACACAAAATAAACGTCCTGCCGATCTGTACAATGCAATTACCACGGGTTTGTTGAGCTGGGGAGAACTTATGGACGGTAAATTAAGCCCTCAGGTAGATGGCTCTATACGCCCTTATGCTCCCGTTAAAAGTAACATCCAGACTTTTTACCGCACCGCTCCGGCCTTTATTAATACACTATCGCTGGTTGGTGGAAATACCAATAACAACTATCGTGTTTCGGTTTCTAATTTAGATTACAACTCTGTTTTAAGCAATGGATCCCTAAACCGTAAAACGCTGAATTTTTATGGTACAGTAGCGCTAAGCCCTAAAATATCGCTGAGCTTCACCGGTAATTACATTTACGAAAGGAACAAAAACAAAAGTTACCTCAGCGATGGCCCTTTAAATGCAAATTATGGGATTTCAGCTTTAGCCACCAGTTTAGATCAATCGATCTTAGCCCCTGGTTTTGATACCGAAACAGGATTTGAAACGCGGTGGAATGCGGATGAATATAAAACCAATCCTTATTTTTTAATGAACAAACAGGCCGATTATGCCAATAGAAACCGTTATATCACATCAGCCGTATTAAAATATAAGTTGGCCAGCTGGGCATCACTGCAGGGCAGAATTGGCTACGATTCGAGTAAAGATGAGGTGGTGAGTATTTTACCTACAGGGACTGCATTTTCAATTAACAGGCAGGGGGGTATAAATGCCTATGATCAAAACCATACTTCAGAGCTCAATAGCGATATTTTGTTTAGTGCAACCAGAAAGCTAAGCGATAAATTGAACCTCGAATTTTCAATGGGCGCAAATTATCGCGAAAGAAAGGGCAATACCGAAAAACTGAAAGGATCGCAGTTTAAAGTGCCATATCTGTATGTACCAGAAAATCTGATTACCAGTACCAAAACATTGGCCATATCCAGAATTGTAACCGAATCGGCTTATTACACTGCCGATCTCAGCTATCAGCGTTATCTTAACTTCTCCATTACCGGACGTTACGATATCTATTCTACCTTGCCTGCTAACAATCGGGGCATATTTGTACCCGGCGTATCGGGCAGTTTTATTTTTTCAGATCTGTTGAATTTGAAAGCCCTCGATTTTGGTAAATTGCGGTTGGATTTTGCCAAAACAAGTGGCGAACCTATTGTTCCGTACACCACACAGATTTATTATACCGTAGATAATCAGGTAAATGGTGTGCCTGTAGGTGGTTTTTCAGGAGATTTACCCAATTACAATTTAAAACCGTTTACCCTGAATGAAATAGAGGCAGGCCTCGACCTTAAATTTTTAAATAGCCGTTTGGATGTCGATTTTACCTATTTCAACCGTATTACCCACAACGAAATTATTAATGCAAAACAATCGGTTACCACAGGTTTTACCTCCGCCTATGTTAACCTTGGCGAAACCCGGAATGCAGGGATAGAACTCGCTTTAGGCTATACGCCCTTGCTTACAACAACGGGCAAATGGCAGATCAACTTTAACATGACCAAGGTAAAAAATACCCTGCTTTCTATCGATGGTAACAGTAATTATACCCTTACGGGCACCTATCGGCCATTAAATGCCAATACTGCGCTGGTGGTTGGTAAACCGATCACGCAGATTATGGCCTACGATTATCTGCGGGATGCCAATGGAAACATCATTATCGGATCGGATGGCATACCTAAGCGGGGTAATTTTATTCCTATGGGTGGCACCATGCCAACTTTATATGGAGGGATAAGCAACAGTTTTAGCTATAAACAGTTTAGTTTTTCCTTTTTGATCGATTATCGCTTTGGCAATAAAATCCTATCCGCAACAGAATATTACAGTTATGTGCTCGGCCTAAATAAGGCAACTTTAGTGGGTAGGGAGACGGGGATTGTGGCCGATGGCGTGTTAGAAAATGGGCAGAAAAACACGATTAATGTTCCAGCTTATGCCTATTACCCTGAACTGGCTACCAATATTTCTGCATTATCGGTACTCAATGGCAGTTTTATCAAGCTGAGGCAGGCCACATTAGGTTATTCTTTTAGCGAACGTTTTTTAAAAAGAACACCTTTTAGTAGTGTAGGAATAGATCTGGTGGCGCGGAACCTGTTTACCTTGCTTAAATACACTAAAAATATAGATCCTGAGTCGCAGTTCTCGCCAACATTGGGTTATGCCGGGATAGAAGGGGCTTCATTGCCTGCAACACTTACATTTGGGGTTAATTTTAATTTTAAATTCAAATAAGATGGCCATGAGAAAGTTATGTGTTTTGGGTGCGTTTTTCCTGGCTTTAATGGGCAGTTGTTCTAAGGAAAAGCTGGACGAAATCAATACCGATCCAACCAAACTCACAGAAGACAATTATGATCCCAACAGCTTACTTGCACAGGCACAGTTAAAATATGCCAATTTGGGTTATTACCAACTGCTGTATCAGAGTACTATGATGCAGTTGCTTGCCTCAACTTATTATTATTACAACAATGGTGATAAATACATCAACGTGGGCAGTTTTACTGATTATCAGGGTCGTATTTTTGATGAAGGTTATGCTGATGCTTCCTACATCAGAGAGATGCAACGACTAGCCAGATTAAAAGATCCAGCGGCCTATAAAAACCTGATTGCAATTGGTGATATTATGTTTGTATTGATTTTGCAACGGATTACTGATACTTATGGCGATGTACCCTATACGCAGGCTGTCAAAGCGATGCAAGGTATTAAATATCCCGTTTACGATCGTCAGGAAGATATTTATACCCAAATGCTGAATGATCTCGAAACGGCTACCGCGCAACTGGATGCCGAAAAACCCGGGCCAAGCGCTGATCTTTTTTATAAAGGCGATATCGGTAAATGGAAAAAATTTGGTTATTCGTTAATGGTTAGGATTGCCATGCGGTTAACGAAAGTAGATCCGGAGAAGGCCAGAATTTGGACCGAAAAAGCTGCGGGCAAAACTTTTAACAGTATCAATGACAATGCGATTCTTTTAACCGATGCTTCCTCTTTTAACAGTCAAAATGGAACATCGCTTGCTTTAAGAACATTTTCCGACTATTTGGAAGTGCGGTGGAGTAAAACCTTAATTGATCAGTTAAAAAATACCAACGACCCCAGGTTGGAAGTGATAGGTGAAGTACCAAAAGATGGATTGGCCAAAAATGCAGATCAGAATTTAAGCGGAAATACCGATGCAGCTGTTCAGCTTGGGTTGCCAAATGGATACGATCTACAGGGTGGAGCCACCGATATCAGTCGTTCGCCAAACTATCCGGGTGGTACAGGTAGCGGAAGTGATTTTGCTCCGCTCGGAAAATATTCCAGACCACGCACTGCGATGTACCTTAAACTAGGTGGTCCGATTTTTATCCTGAGTTACGCTGAAATTGAATTTTTGCTTGCAGAGGCTAAAGTGAGAGGGTGGAATATAAGCGGAACTGCAAACCTGCACTACACCAATGGCTTAACCGGCGCAATCCAATCGCTTGCACAGCTGGATCCTTTAGCTGCGGTTGATGCCAATATAATTACTGCATTTGTAAACCAGAATCCACTTGATGAAAGCAGTACACAAAATGCACTAAGCGCAATCAATACACAATACTGGGTTACTACAGGAACTGATTTTAATTTCATAGAAGCCTGGCTAAACTGGAAAAGGAGCGATTACCCTAAACTTATCCCCATCAATTATAAAGGCAACGTTACCAATGGCACTATTCCCCGCCGGATGATCTATCTTTCAACAGAGGTGCTGAACAACCCGCAAAACTATAAAGATGCTGTAGCCAGGATAACTGGAGGCGATGTGCTTACTGCAAGGGTGTGGTGGGATAAATAATCAACCGGAAGTAAGTCTATAATATAGACGTTTTGCAAGATAAGTGCTTTTTATAGCTGAAGCAGGTTGCGTTAAAACTCGTACATATTATTCGCCCTTAAGTTTTCGATTGCTATTTCAGCATCGGCCAGTAGGGGCTGTTGTTTTCGCGTTTCTTCTTCAATTGCGATTAAGGGCTTATATCCGTATTGATTAAAAAATGATCTGGTATGCGCTTGATAATCCATTAAAAAATCAGTTAAAGAAGCCATATCAGCATCAAAGCCTTCACTTTCGAAGTTAAACTGACAAGAGCTTTTATAAGAGATAAATACCTCATCACCAATTGAAAATGAAACATTAATGTCCCATGTGTTTGGCCCCGTGGTGCTAACAATTTCTTTATCATCTGTGATCGCGTCTACACAGTAAAGGATGTCGAAAGTGATGAACATTGTGTTTATTTCTCCAACTTTCTCTCCGGTAATTTCAAAGCCGGATTGATAATCGTATGATGTTCTGCTTTCCTTTAAATATTGATCATTGTAGATGTATTCATTTATTGTGATCGGATTTACATTAAATATTTTCATTGGAGCGTATTCTAGAAGGGGTGATTTTGTTCTTTTGTGAAACCATTAGCTTAATAAGCGGTTTTTTTATAATTTATTTAACCACTAAGGTACAAGGATACATTTTCCGAATATAAAAAATCCCATCGAAATATCTGCCCACAGAGCAGAATTGGTAGTAAGTCAGCTTCTTTAATCATGTATAGATTGATCGCTTCGGTGGTTGGAATCAGTTTAATGTGGCTATAAATATCTAACGTGTTTTTTCTCTTTTCCATGGTTTATGCCTTTGATCATCAGGTATATGCCCAGAAATAAAAGAATAGCGGAAATAATTATCCCAACTGCAATAGGCAAAAAAATAGCTGCTGATGCGAAGAACTCGCTCCATAACACACGGGGATAAAAAAAATAAGTTAGGATCAAAAATCCTAGTAACATTAAGATTGAGAAAAAATAAAGGGTTTTAGGTGTTGAGTTGATTTTCATGTTATTTAGATATGTGTGAAATGATAAGAGTGGGTATCGTTTAATTTAAATAAGGGTTTTGAGGAATGTAAACCAAATGGTAACCGCTTTTCTTAAGCAGATTAATCGTGTGCCCATCAGGTAATTGTTTAAAAATAACTGTCGTTAACACTTGTGAGGGCATAACCCTTAGTTTAAAGAGGGTATCAAAAAGAAACTTCTTCATTTTGATGAAGAAAAACTGCCTGTTGTATTGATCGGTTGATATTGATTCTGCCCCTTTAAACCAGTAATTTGGATTGATTTTTTTGAAACCGACCATTGGCAGGCCTAAACCTGCGGCCAGTTTTTCAAATTCCCGTTCAGAAACCTTGTATACAAAATTTCCAACAGGCTCAAATGAAAAACGGTTTTTCCATAATTTGTTAATAAATTGCCTGTTTTGGGCAAAAAGATTGCTTAACATTAATAGTAAAGGCATTTTTGTTACGGGATCTTGCGGCTCCATCACTACCACAGCTGATCTGGCCACTCTGATCATCTCGTACATTGCAGCATATGGCCTGGGGAAATGGTGGTAAGATTCTTTGCAAAGCACAAAATCAAAGCTATTGTCTTCTCGCGATAGCTTTTCTGCATTTTCTGCAGCACAGGCATTAATAATTCCCTCTTTTAGTGCAACATTTAAAAAATCGGTATTAAGATCGGTTGCCAATGCTTTATTGCCTGAGTTTAGAATATACTGCGCATCAAATCCATATGCATCTCCTATAGTAAGCCAACTTCGGTCTTTTCTGTCCAGAAGCGGATCAAGACAACTGAAAAATAGTTGCTGCAGCCACTGCGCAACATTGTTTTTGCCTGTAGCCCTTACCTTTCCATAAAAATCGCTTTTAGCACTTTCGGACGGAAAATGTTCATTGTACCACTCGTTGTGTCGGTTATAGCTTTCTTTATGGCGCATAGAGCAGGGTTTATTAGATTATACGATGCCTACGCTGAAAACGCTTGGTCGAAAATAAAATCTATCCATAAAAAATAAATTAATTTTAACCCAGCGTTTTTCATATCCACTGCGTAACCTTGTTATAACACCATGAAAAAACGCTTACCGAACCAAATGGATGAACCTTTTTTTTAAGCAGGATACTAAACTAATCAGAGGCTGCAAGGCCAATGAACGGCAAGCACAGGAAGGTCTCTATAAGCTTTACTATGCCGATATGCTGCGGATATGTTTTCGTTATTTAAAATCAGATGATCTGGCGCATGATGCGCTGAGTATTGGTTTTTTGAAGGTTTTTCAGCATATCCATACTTTCGATGCTAAGAAAGGAGAATTTGGTGCCTGGATTAGGACAGTGATGGTAAGGTCGTGTATTGATATTGGCCGAAGAGAGGCGAAGTTTAATGAAACAATCAGTCAAGATGAATTAGAAGAAATCTTTATCCAGCCGTCTGTGTTAGATAAACTTTTTGTGGAAGATCTCCTAAAATTGATACGCCTGTTGCCAACCGCTACCCAGTTGGTTTTTAACCTTTCGGTTATAGATGGCTATTCGCATAAGGAAATTGGAGAACATTTGAATATTACCGAGAGTACATCAAGGTGGCACCTCTCGGAAGCAAAGAAACAGTTGAGGACAATGTTAGCTTCCTCAGCAATTGATAAACCAACTGAAAACATAAAAAGAAGATGAGAAATTCAGCATGGTATCATAAACTCTGGCGCAATAAATTTGATAGTCTGCCAATTCAGGATGCTTCGGATGCTTCATGGGCAGGTATGCACAAACTGCTTAATGAGCAGATGCCGATTAGTACGATTGGTGGCCATGGCCCTAATTTATCTACAGGAGCCAAACTTTTTAAAATAATTGGGTATACGCTGTCTGTAGCTGCTGCGGTTTCTACTGTAGGTTACTTTACAGTTCTGAAATCAAAAAATAAACAGAAAGAAATAGAAAATAAAGTTAAACCCGCAATTCTCGATTCAGTAGTTGTTGATAGTAGTAAGGTGATAAATTACAGCAATTTGGCCGATACGATTATAATTAAGGATAGTATTGATCAGAATGGAAATGCAATTGATCATGTTGTGGCGCAAAATAAAGGCGTTGACAATGATTCTGCTTTGGTTGTAAAACATGTGAATGACAACGTTATTTCATCTACCGCGAAACCGAATGTTGTTTCACCTATTAAAAACAAACACGATGGTACACAAAGACCTGATCATTTTGGACGGTTTGAAAATTTAAGTTCGAGCTTGCCAAAGCCTAGCTCAAAAGTTGATGGTCATCAATCTAAGGACCAGAACGTTAATCGTCCATTTGGGATCGGACAAAATATGTTATTAATGCCGAATAGTTATCAGGAAAAAAATGGATTTTTTAAACAGCTTGCTTCACCTGTTTCCATTTTAAACCAAAGGGCCGTTTTACAAGCCTATTCCCCTGTCGTTTTACTAAATGCATCCTCAATAAATAACAGTAGGATGGGAAGCAACAATAAAGCAGACCGCACCACCGTAGGTAAAACCACAAAGGTAAAAAATGTTAGATTACCAAAAATCAAAACGACTAAAATTAAACAAGAAAGCGAAATTATAGTGCCTACATATAGTTATGGTGTAACAACAGGAATGAATGTGCAGAAAGGCAACAGTAGTTTTTATGCCGGCATATCGGGTGCTTATTCATTAAGCAAAAAATGGCAATTCTCTGTTGGCGCAAATGTAAATAGCTATCATAAAATTGCAGGAGAATTTACACATCCAAGTTATTACCGCCCCGATTCGCTACCACCGTTTACAATTGCAGCTACACGAAAAGTGATTACCATGGATATTCCTTTAACAGCGGCCTATAGGCTTTCAAAACATATAAGTGTTAAAGCAGGTCCGGTAATTAGTTTTATGGGCAAGCAGTCTGAAATGATAACCAAATTAAACCCGATAGCCGATCCGCGTGATACATTATACCATAGCAAGCAAATCGACTCGACCTTAGTAAATATAGTAAACAATAAGGTAAATATAGGGTTTACCGGCGGCATCAGTATTCACATTAAACAATTTGATATCAATGGAAGCTACCAATGGTTGTCTCCATACAAGGTGACCAATAGTTTGGGCTCTTTTAAACAGACCAATCAGGTTTTTAGGATAGGGATAGGGTATAGGTTTAAATAACTATAAGTATTGTTTTATACGCTTGTGTTTTCGGTTTGGCTTACTCATAAAAAAATATGCCTTTAAGATTAAACTTAAAGGCATATCAGATTGAAAAAAAGAATTTTACAATTTTATCGCTTAAAACGAATACGTTAATCCTCCGAAAATATTAAATCCGTTTACCTGATAGTACAAATACCTGCTGTAGTTTGTATTTAAGATATTGTTTGCTTTAGCAAAAACAGAGAATTTTTTGTTGATGCGGTAATCAGCACCAAGGCCTAAATCTACATAACCTTTAACCGTTTCAATAAGTTCGATATTGGTATTGGGAATTATGTATTGTGAAGCGGGAACAGGAGCGCCGGTATATACTTTTGCTTTAATATCATCCTGAATTACCACAGCAGCATTAAAGCTTAGTTTTTTATTATAGGTATAAACAAAGTTAGAACTTACTTTTAAACCCGGTTTAAACCAAGAGTAGGTTTCTGAGGCAGGTTTCCAATCGTCGATATTTAATTTACCTGTCCATTTTAAGGCGTCGCTTACCTGAACAGAAATCTCACCTTCTAAGCCTGTTAATTTGGTTTTACCGAAATCGTATATCACATCAAATTTGTTGAAATCAGTAAAGTTGTTCACGAACAAAGGCATATCATCAAACTGTTTTACATATACGCGTGCCTTGTAACCAAAACCCGGTCCGCCGGTTCCTTTAATACCAGCGCTGAAACTTAACTTTTCAACCGTGTTTTTAACTACAACGTTGCTGTTTAACCAAGGGTTTTCATCGGTAAAGCCTTTTAACGAGTTTCTGTTTACATCACCTTTAACTTCTCCGAAAACCTGTAAATAATCTGGAATTAAAGTGAAATCGGCCGTAACGGCAGGGAATATTTTAGAGCTGCTGAATGCACCAAATTCCTGTACGAAATTAATCCCCGCTGTAATTTTAGCACCTTTAACCTGTAAACGGATATACGGATTTAAGCGCAACAGGTTATTGCCAACGCTGGTTAAAGCATCTTTGCTATTACCAAATTCTGTTGATGCGGCTAAACCTAAGTTTAACGAGTTAATGCGTTTGTTTACATAACCGTTTAAGCTCAGGTAGTTTTCTTTTGCACTGAATTTATCATTCCAGATATAGCCATTGGCTTTTAAAGCATAACTAAAAGCATCTTCATCTTCTGTAAAGTTTTTTACCAGCTCACCTTCCAGTTCAATGGTGGTTAAGGCCTGTTTATCAGGGTTAGGATTTAACGTAGGTCTGGTATCATCTAAACCATAAAAATAGGTGCCATTACGTTCAAAATTAATGCGGCCACTAACTGTGTTTTGATCTAAGATACTGCGGCCAAAAACACTTAATTGTTGGTTACTGCTATTCTGCTTGTTCAGCTTTCCTTCCTGACTAAAATGTTTAAAGTATCCACCAAGCTGTAAACCTTCATCTTTACCGGTGTTAAAATAAGCTTCGCCCAAAAGGGTAGCCAACGACCCGAATGCACCTTTTACATAGTTGTTAACCAGTATGCTTTCTTTTTCTTCCGCCAAAGCCTGTGCCTGTAACTTTTGGATATCGCTGTTCAACTCCAGCTTCCTATCCAAAATGCTGTAGTTCAATTTTGCTTTGTAAGTTTTAACATCATCTAAATTCGGGCTTCGTCTCAGCTTTACAGCCTCGGCCAAAATTGGTTTATATGGACGAACTACTTCAATTTCTTCATTTACTACTGCTTTTTCATCGGCCTTTTTATCCTGCGCCTGTGCAGTCATTAATCCGGCAGCTAAAAAAAACAGTGAACTATATATATATTTAATCGATTTCATAATGCTACTTCTTCTGGTTTAGTTTTTCTAGTTTTTCTTTGGCTGTAGGGATGATATCATCCTTGCCTTCGTAGTTATCAATTATGCTGAGAAGAGTACTTTTTGCCTGTAAATTATCTTTCAGGGCCACATAATTATCAGATAAAAGGATAAACGCCTTTGCTACCCAGTAATCGTAAGCAGCCATGTTGTTAACCAGATCGAAACAGGTTTTAGACGAAGTTTTGAAATCACCTTTGTTGTATTCCAATAAAGCTAAATTATATTTTGCTTCTGCGGCGGCAACGGTTTTTGTTTTGGCCACTACATTTTTAAACTCCTTAATTGCTGTGGTGGTATCGCCTTTTAACAAGTAGGCTTTACCAGAATATAAGCTCGAACTGTTTTTTTCTTCCTCAGAAGCTTTTTCCGATTCTTTGGTTAGCTGTGCATATTTCAGCATGTCATCAGGCATGTTTAAAGCGGTGTAAGCCTTTAACAAATTGTTGATGGCAAAACTATAGTGCGACTTGTAATCGGTGGTAGTTTCTAATCTTTTCAGGTATACAATGGCCTCGTTGTATTTCTTCTGATTTAAGAACAATGTTGATATACTCACCAAAGAGCGTTCGGTGTAATCGCTCGTCCAGTCGTTTAAGATAAATTCGTAATCAGGAATGGCTTCATCCGGGCGGCCCAGTTTCACCAGCGATTCTGCCCTGATAAATTTAGCTTCTTTTTCATGGTTCGCTTTAGGGAATTTATCAAAATAAGCATTTACGGCCTGGAATGCACCATTGGCATCGCCTTTTAAATAAGTGTTATTGGCTGCGGCAAAAACGATATTGTCTTGCTCCGAGCCTGAATAATTTCCAAGTGGAGTAGTAGCTGCGTAAGCGATAAAACCATTTGCATCGCCGCGATCTACATAAATGTTTTTGATCGATTCCATTGCCTGTTTGGCTTCATCGGCAGTAGGATAATCGCGGATTACTTTTTTGAACGATTCTAAAGCGGCATCGTCCTGATCCTGGTTGTATTGAACCAAACCGATGGTTACCAGCGCTTTTGCCACATAACTGCTGCGTGGATATTTAGCTACCAGGGCTACAAGGTCTGATTTAGATTTATCAAAATCGCCCTTGTTGAAATATGTATACGCGGTTTCGAAACCAGCATCATCAGCGTAATTAGAATTTGGAAAAGTATTCAACAGGCTCTGCATAGTAGCAATTTTTGCATCATATTGCGTTTCCAACCCCTGGATCATTCCTTTCTGGAAAGTGGCGTAATCTTCTGAAGTGGTTTTGCGGCTGATGATCTTATTGTAGTTTGCCATTGCATCACCATAGTTTTTGTTTACGAAATATGAATCGGCTAAACGGATGGTGGCATCATCAATCGTTTTTTGGTCTTTATCACTACCCGCGAGGAATTTTTCGAAATAAGTAGCTGCTTTGCTGTATTTCTCATCTTCGAACGCTGCATAGGCCAAAGCGTAGTTCGCAAAATTGTAAACACCGGTTTTATCGGCATCTGGCATTTTTAAGAATTTTTCGAAAGTGGTAACTGCTTCACCAAACTTACGCAGCTCGTACATCGATTCAGCTTTCCAGTAAGTGTTTAGCGCATTGATCTCGTTGTCTTCAGGGAACTTTTCAGAACGTAAAAACATCGATAATGCATTCGGGAATGCTCTTTCGTTATAAAATTCTAACCCACGGAAATAGGTTACTTTTTGGTAAGCTTCTTTAGCTTCAAGGTTTTTATCCGGAATAGGTTCTAAAATATCTACAGCCGCCTGATAGTTTTTGGTGGTTAATAAAACTTCGCCCAATAAAGTTTTGGCTTCGTTTATTTTACGCGATTTCGGGAAAGTTTTTAGGAAGCCCTGTGTAGCCTCTAAGGCTTGTTGGTGGAATTCTAGTTCGTAACTTAATTTGGCATAGTTTAACCAAGCTTCCTCCTGTATACCCTTGTCAAAACTTAAACGCGATGCCCTGAAAAAAGCACTCTGCGCTTTTGGTTTATCGCCCAATTGAATAAAGGCTTTACCCAAAGTATGCATTCCATTTTGAAGGTAAACATCATCGGTATTTAGTTTTTCTAAAACAGCAACCGACTCTTTATATTTCTTATTCTGGAACAAAGAGTAGCCGTATTGGTAAATGAAGAGGTTGTTTTTGGTTTCGCTTTTATCTTTTGCATAATATTCGGCGAAATACTTTTCAGCATTTTTGAATTCAGATTTTGCAAAGTACGATGCTGCGACCAAACTCAACATTTCTGGCTCGAACTGTTGTTTGGTTTTTTGAATGGCTGCTAAAGCATAGCTGATTACATCATCATAACGCTCGTCAAGGTAATACATCGAAGTGATGTAGTATGGATAACTCGCCTCGTAAGTAGGAGAGCCCTTTAACTTTTCGAAGTTGGCCAATGCCGTTTTATACTCTTTGTTTAAGTAATTGATGTAAGCAAAGTAGTAAGTGGCGCTTTCCTGAAAATCGCCTTCTTCTTTTTTAACTTTTTCGAATAAAGGTTCAGCTTTGTCGTAGTCTTTAAGTTCGAAATAAGCGTAACCTTGTTTAAACTGGTATTCGTTTCTTTGTTTGCCTGAAAGCGTAGAAGGATCTGTTTTTTCGAAC
Organism: Pedobacter sp. Bi27; assembly: GCF_918698255.1. Classification (NCBI taxonomy): domain Bacteria; kingdom Pseudomonadati; phylum Bacteroidota; class Sphingobacteriia; order Sphingobacteriales; family Sphingobacteriaceae; genus Pedobacter; species Pedobacter sp. Bi27. Next base: position 24,034 of record NZ_CAKKMW010000013.1, on the reverse strand, counting down.
CATTCTAAAGCTTTTTTATAGTTTTTCTGGTTGAAATAAGTTTTTCCAACGTAGAAATAAGCCAGTTTGGTGTTCGGGTTTAACGGATAATCGCGGATAAATGCCTGAAACAAACTTTCGGCATCGCTATTGGTTAGCTCTAGTGCACAAACAGCAGCGTAAAATTTTGCATTCTCTTTCAGTAAAGATAACTCAGCGTTGCTCTCCGTTTGGGTAGAAGGTTTATAACGTTGCAGCTCAACAAGTTTAAACTGTTGCGCGGCTGCAGTGTATTTTTCTTTGTCTAATAATTCTAAGCCCGTTTGATAGTTTTTGTTGAGGTTCTGCACAGCGCTAACCTGAGCGTAGGTGCTAAAACTTCCTGCTAAAAGTAGCGGAATTAGTAAGTATTTTTTCTGCATTGGTTTCAAATATGGTTGGTACTAAATTAGAAATAGTATCAAAGCTTATCAACAGAAGTAATTAACATCTGTTAATAACACAAATTAACGATAGGATTTTTGGTTTGGTATTAAGGGGTGAACGAATGTGGAAAAATGATAGGGTTCATTGGTCATTGGTTCATTCGTCATTGGTGCCGCCGCATCCGATAAGGGTTCATTGGTTCATTCGTCAATAGTTCATTCGTGCCGCCGCATCCGTCATTCCGAGGCGGCTTTTCAGTCAACAAAGCAATCTGGTAGAAGGGTTAACTGGTCAATGATATAAATTGGTAAATTGCCATAGGCTATTAGCAATGGACTATTTACTAATACATTTCTAAAAAGACGCTGGACTTAGTCCTTTCGGCAAGATGCTAGATTTTGGACTCTGCACTAATAAACCAGTGACCAATGAACGATTGAACTAACTATCCCTGGCTTGCCAACAAATACAGCACAGCCATTCTTATTGCTACTCCGTTTTCTACCTGCTCTAAAATGATCGATTGTTTGCTGTCGGCCACATCGCTGGTAATCTCAACCCCTCTGTTTATCGGGCCAGGGTGCATGACAATGATTTCTTTATCGAGGTTATCTAAGATCTGTTTGTTTAAGCCGTACATCATGGCGTATTCCCTTAATGATGGGAAATATTTAATGTCCTGGCGCTCCAATTGAATACGGAGCATGTTTGCTACATCGCACCAGTTCAGTGCTTTAATTAAATTATGTTCAACTTTTACTCCAAGCTGGTGGATGTGTTTTGGGATTAAAGTTGTTGGTCCGCAAACCATTACCTCGGCGCCTAAGCGCTGCAGGCACAGGATGTTTGAGATGGCTACACGTGAGTGCAGGATATCACCCACAATTACCACTTTTTTACCAGCTACATCACCCAATTTCTGACGGATAGAGAAAGCATCAAGTAAGGCTTGTGTTGGATGTTCGTGCGCACCGTCTCCGGCATTTACAATCTGCGCTTTAACGTGTTTACTTAAAAACTGACCAGCACCTGCATATGGGTGGCGCATCACCACCATATCCACTTTCATGGATAAGATATTGTTTACCGTATCGATCAGGGTTTCACCTTTGCTCACCGATGAAGAGGAAGCGGCGAAATTGACCACATCGGCCGAAAGCCTTTTTTCAGCAAGTTCGAACGAAAGTTTGGTACGGGTAGAGTTTTCGAAAAAGATATTGGCAATGGTAATATCACGGAGTGAAGGAACCTTTTTTATTGGCCTGTTAATCACTTCCTTGAAATTATCTGCAGTTTCGAAAATCAATTCGATATCATTCCGGTTAATATCTTTAATGCCTAAAAGATGTCGGGTTGATAGTTTTTCTGCTGCCATTTTTATTTAGTATTTTCGGATATTAAAATCACTTTATCTTCACTTCCTTCGCTCGCCCAGGTTACTTTTACCTGTTGCGAGTTTAAACTATCTACCTGATGCCCAATATAATCGGGCTCGATAGGTAAATGTCTGCTAAACCTACGGTCTATTAAAACCAAAAGTTCAACTTTCTCTGGGCGGCCATAGGCAAGTAGGGCGTCAAGCGCTGCCCTAATGGTTCTGCCGGTCCAAAGTACATCATCAATTAAGATTACTTTTTTGCCTTCGATAATAAAATCGATCGAGTTACTGCTTGCGGTAACCAATCCGTCTTTACGGCGGAAATCATCTCTAAAGAAAGTAATATCAAGGTTTCCCTTTAAAATTTTCTTGTTTTTTAGAATCTGTTGAAGATCCTGATGAATGCGATCTGCCAAAAAAATACCCCTTGGCTGGATACCAATTAAAACGGTATTTGCGAAATCGTCGTGGTTTTCAATTAATTGATGGCAGAGCCTCTTAATTGTAATCTGAATTTTTTGTCCGTCAAGAAGTGTTTTCTTTTGCATTGAAGAAGGATTGGGCAAATATATAAAAATGTTTTAAGGTAAGAAAGTTGAAGATCGATTGTTTTATTTTTTGATAGTTAAATTGTTCTGTTACAACATTTAAAAATCGGTTTTTCTTTGTGCAATGTTTTTGGAAAGAAATAGTTGTTTTTTATCTTAATGTTGGTCCGGCTGTACACTGTAGTCCCGATTTTCAATCGTAAGCTGCTGTTTCCATCCGGTTTAGCGGGTCAGTTTCTGCAATTATTCGGGGGGGCAAAAACCAACGTGTAATATCCATCAAATATTTCTGCTCCACTTACCAATTAATGTTTATTAGACATTCGTCAGATATTTATTGGATTAAAAAGCTTTATTTTTACGGTATATGATTCAGCAACCAATAATCTTTTTCGATGGTGTTTGTAATCTTTGCAATGCATCGGTTCAGTTTGTTATTGCGCACGATAAAAAGGATAAATTCAAATTTACGGCGCTACAAGGTGATTACGCCAAAGAAATTCTACCGCAATTTAACGCTGATTTAGGAAAGTTGAATACCATTTTATTGCTGGAGGATGGAAAACTGTATACTAAATCTTCAGCGGCATTGCGTGTAGCCCGAAAACTCAATGGATTAATTCCACTTCTTTATGCATTTATCATTGTTCCCAAATTTATCCGCGATTGGGTTTACGATATTATTGCCAAAAACCGTTACAGATGGTGGGGCAGGCAGGAGAGTTGCTGGGTACCAACACCCGAATTGAAAAGTAAGTTTATAGCTTAATTTTGTTGACCATTTTTCTTTCTGCCTGGCGACCAAAGCCAAAGTGTTAAAATAATTAACGGTATGGTAATGCTTAAAGCAATTACAATCATAATGGCTTTTTGCTTAACCATGTCTGTTTCATTAGAAGTAAATACATAGACCGTTTCTTTAATGGCAAATAAGGTTAGGATAGTAGAAAGGACGGCAAATAGTTTACGCATGGTTTAATTTTTAATGCAAAGATTGCATTTTATTTGATAATAGACCAACGTTAAAAGACGCTTCTTTTAAAAAAGGCATTAATTTTCTAAGTACCTTTTAGAATAAGTAATCCCCATTAAATCATAGCGTTTAAACTGTGTTTTTAGCCTTTTTTGAAAATCTGGATAATTCCGTTTTTCTTTCGGGCTCCACAAAATTTCGCTCAAGGCATCTAATCTTGGAAAAAGCAGGTATTGTACTTTTGCCGGATTGGTAATGTATTCACTCCATAAACAGCCCTGTACGCCCCAAATGTATTTAGCCTGCTCGGCAGTTAATTCAGCCGGTATAGGTTCATAATTGTAAACATCAATCAATGGCGAAAACTTATTTGCAGCCAGGCTATCTTCTTTTACAAACTGTTTATGGTTAAAGTACATCTTATCTTCAGGGGTCATAATGGCTTTGTGGTTTTGTTTTGCAGCATCTATACCACCTTTTTCGCCTTGCCAGCTCATTACAACTGCATTAGGGGCTAAACCACCCTGTAAAATTTCATTCCAACCGATAATGGTTTTACCTTTGCTGTTTACAAATTTTTCCATCCTGCGGATAAAATAACTCTGTAGTTCACTTTCATTTTTCAGACCATTGGCCTTCATAATCTCTTGCGAAACAGCAGATCGTTTCCACCATACTTTCGAGGCTTCATCGCCACCAATATGGATGTATTGCGAGGGGAACAAAGCCATTACCTCAGTTAATACATTTTCCAGAAATTTAAAAGTCGTATCTGAAGCCTGAAGTACATTGTTGTATTTATTCATCATTCCCCATGTTTGGGCAACTTCGTATTTTTTGCCGGGCTCCGTGCCTAATTCTGGGTATGCAGCCAATAAGGCCATGCTATGTGCAGGCATTTCTATTTCTGGAATGATGGTGATGTAACGTTTAGCAGCATAATCAACCACATCTTTAATCTGTTCTTGTGTGTAATAACCGCCATGACGAATACCATCAGTTTTAATGAGGGCATCTTTTGGTGTAATTTTTACCTCTGCCGGCAATACCTGATATTTTATATGCTCGTTTCCTTGTCCGGGCCATAAGCCAATAATGCTACCATTTCTCCAGGCACCGATTTCCGTAAGCTTGGGATATTTTTTGATCTCTATTCTCCAGCCATGGTCATCAGTTAAATGCCAATGAAAATAATTCATTTTATGAAGCGCTAAATAATCGATGTATTGTTTTACAAAGGCTACGTCAAAAAAATGGCGACTTACATCCAGATGCATACCTCGATAATCGAAGCGTGGGTAATCGGTAATGGAAACTGCAGGGATTTGTAATTGAGATTTTGTCTCAGGTATCAACTGAATTAATGTTTGAATACCGTAAAAAAGTCCATTTTCTGAACAGGCATAAATTATTGTTTGATTGTTGTTGCTTATAAGCTCGTATTCGTTTAAGTTTTTTAATAACCGACTAATTATTTCTAATTTGACTACGTTTTTTTTGTTTGTTGAATTAGGGTTAATCCGAAGTTTTATATTATAAAATTGTTGAATATAATTTTGTAGAAATAAAGCTGAATTTGATAAAGAATCATTTGAAATAATTTCTGTGTTTTGATCAATGATAAATTTTTCCGTGTTTTTTCCTGTTTTAATACTTACAGGTTGTGGGATGATGTTTATTTCCTGTGCAGAAAGTTTAAACGAAATAATTGATAAAAACAAAAAGATAAATTTCTTCATTATAAGGGATTTTCCTTTTCAAAAGTAATAATTATAGACGGATGAAAGGGAAGGTTTGGTAGGGCGAATTACTTTGTTACATAAAACATAGCTTGAAGTGTTAATTTAATAGGCAAATCGTCATCTCGACTGAAGCGCAGCGAAATGGAGAGATCTGCTAATTAGATTTCTCGACTTCGTTTCACTGCGCTCGAAATGACGATCAATCGGGGTAATGGATAAAGCCACGTTCTCTGTGGCAAAAAATAATCAAAAAAAATCCCGATAACTTTCGCTATCGGGATTAATATGATCAGTTAAAAAGAACTAGCCTTTTTTAGCTTTGCTTTCTTCGCCTTCTAATTGCGATTTCAATTGAGCCAATACGTCTAAATCTCCTAAAGTAGATTTCTCTACAGAATCTTTAACTTTTTTAACAGCAGTTACAGCAGCTTTAGCTTCTTTTTTCTTAGTTGCTCTTTCTTCTGCTACAGCTTCAGCTTTAACTTCTTCCCAAATACGGGCGTGAGAAACAACGATGCGTTTAGCTTCTTTGTTAAACTCGATGATTTTGAAGTCGTTAGTTTCTTCAGCTTTAACTGAAGTACCGTCTTCTTTAACCATGTGTTTAGTTGGTACGAAACCTTCTACACCATATGGTAAAGCAATAACAGCACCTTTATCAGTTACTTTAACAACTGTTCCCTGGTGAACCGAATCTAAAGTGAAGATCGTTTCGAAAGTATCCCAAGGGTTTTCTTCCAGTTGTTTGTGGCCTAAGCTTAATTTACGGTTATCAACATCAAGTTCTAAAACAACAACGTCTAATACATCACCAACTTTAGTGAATTCATTAGGGTGGTTTACTTTTTTAGACCAAGATAAATCAGAGATGTGGATTAAACCATCAATACCTTCTTCGATTTCAACAAAAACACCGAAGTTAGTCATGTTTTTAACAGTTGCTTGGTGCTTGCTTCCAACTGGGAATTTAGCAGCAACTTCTTGCCATGGATCGTTAGATAATTGTTTAATACCTAAGCTCATTTTGCGCTCGTCTCTGTCTAAAGTTAAAACTTCAGCTTCGATCTCATCACCAACTTTTAAGAATTCTTGTGGATTTCTTAAGTTTTGTGACCAGCTCATTTCAGAAACGTGGATTAGACCTTCAACACCTGGGATGATTTCTAAGAAAGCACCGTAATCTGCAACAGTTACGATTTTTCCTTTTACTTTAGAACCAACTTGGATGTCGGTGCTTAAGTTCTCCCAAGGGTGTGGAGTTAATTGTTTCAAGCCTAAAGCGATACGTTTTTTCTCATCATCGAAATCTAAAACAACTACGTTGATTTTTTCATCTAATGATAATACTTCTTTTGGATGCTCTATGCGGCCCCAAGAAATATCAGTAATGTGAAGTAAACCATCAACACCACCTAAATCGATGAACACACCGAAATCAGTAATGTTTTTAACAGTACCTTCCAATACCTGACCTTTTTCTAATTTAGAAACGATCTCTACTTTTTGGCTTTCTAAATCGTCTTCGATTAACACTTTATGAGAAACGACTACGTTTTTAAACTCATGGTTAATTTTAACAACTTTGAATTCCATTGTTTTACCCACGTATACATCGTAATCGCGGATTGGTTTAATATCAATTTGAGATCCTGGTAAGAAAGCTTCAACGCCCATGATATCAACAATTAAACCACCTTTAGTACGGCTCTTAACGAAACCGTTGATGATTCTATCATTTTCAAGAGCCTCGTTAATTGCTTCCCATGATCTTTGGGTTTTTGCTCTTTTGCGAGAAAGGATCAATTGACCGTTAGCATCTTCTGGTGCTTCAACGAAAACGTCAACTGAATCGCCGATTTTAAGATCTGGTGTATCACGGAATTCTGAAGTAGAAACTAAACCGTCTGATTTGAAACCTACGTTTAATACTACATCTTTGTTGTTGATTGAAACAACGATACCGCTGATGATTTCACCTTTAGTGATCTGATTGAATGTTCCAGCATACATATCTTCAAACTTTTTACGGTCTGCATCATTGTAATTACCGAAAACTTTTTCATCTGCATCCCAATCGAAATCTTCCGATGGTGTAGCCAATGATGATTTGATCGATTCGATCGAAACTGAATCAGCTTCTGATTCAATAGTTTCTTTTTCAGTTAGGCGTCCGCCTTCTCCCTGAAGTTCAGCTGTTTTAGCTGCTAATTCTTTTTCTGCTACTTGTTTTTTAGCCATTAATTAATTATCTCCTTTTTTCCCTATTTAGGGACTGCAAAGGTAAAACTTTTTTTAATTATAGAAAAGATTTTTTTAATAAATCTTGCTGATTTTTAGCTCTTTATAATTCCCCTCCCTTGGAGGGGTGCCTGAAAGGTGGGGTGGTTATTTCAGTTTACCACATGTTTTTCCAAAATGTAGCTGTTTTATTTTAGAGTTTAATTGCTTAGTTATGTTAATTATTTGAAAATGAGCGCTCCGTATTTCTTCGGGAGCAGCAGTCCTGCTATCGCTTATAGTCCTCACTACGCTGCGGGCTATTCCGCTCCATCAGGTTTAAAAACAAAGGTTGTGCACAAATACTTACCAAACGTTCCTACAGAACGAAACACAAATAACATTGGTTATTTGCTACCTAGCAAGCGTCCCGATGGGACGGCATATGAAAATGCTAAAGCTGCCGGCCTCATCTTTCATCCGCAAATCTTGCAATTAGGCGGCGTATGGTTGTTTGTTAAGACTAAGCGTCCCGTAGGGACGATTCATGGGTAGAAAAAAAACATTTTTTTTTCGTTCCGTAGGAGCGTTTGATGTGATTTTGGAAATTCTATTTCTTCGTAAAAGTCCCTCGGGTAAAACCTTCGCCAACCAATGTTTGATCATCTCTGATTAATAACATAATGGTGTTCTGCTGATCGTAAAGTTTGATCATATCGCCCTCAATAACATATTTCGAGGTGAAAATAGAATCAGTATAGGCATCGGTAACGGTTACCGAATCTTTTGATTTAAAATTGAAGGTTTTATACTGTATATCTTCGTTGCTTGCAAAGGTACCTGTAACCACTTTTGCCTGTATAAAAGTAATGTAGCAGAAATATCCGGTTACCAGAATTACGATTACTGAAAAACCGATCAAAAATTTATTGCCACTGGCGTATTTTATAGAAAAATATAATATGGTAATCAGTATTAAGGCCACAACCACAAAAAAGATAATGTTCGTATAATCTTTGTTTTCTTGAGGTACCGATGCCGAAATGTTTGTTTTTTCGGCTGCTGCCTTTACAGGAGAAACCCTGACCAAAAATTCTTTGCTCACCCATCCTTCGCCATTGGTAACCTTAATTTTATAAAAGCTCGTATTTGATGAATCGATCACGGCAACATTTTCATCTTTAGGCAGGTATCCCACAATTTTGCTTTTCGGATCAGCTTGTTGCCTAACCCGTAAATCATCTGCAGTTACCCGATACATGTCGGCGCTTGTTGCCGTTTGAGGGGTAGTGGCAGGCTGTGCAGTATTTGCCTGAGGAGTTGATGGTTTAGCCGCAGGAGCAATTTTTTCGATGAAATCTTTGCTTACCCAACCCTCGCGGTTTTTAAATTTTACTTTGTAAAACTTGGCATTGTTGGCATCTAAAACCGTAATATTTTCATTTTGAGCAATATTTCCAATCACCTTGCTTTTCGGATCGCTGCTTTCCCTTACACGCAATTTGTCTGCCTTAACGCGATACGTTTCTTGTGCATTCAAGCGGTTAGTGAAAATAAAAAGAGCGATGAGGAGGAAGAAAATTCTAGTCATAAGTATTGGATTTCTGCGAAACAGTTTAATCGGTAATTGCAAACACGCTATAAGCAAACACCGTGCTAAGTGTTTCAAAATTAGAAAATACTTTTAATAGGTGAGGATAAGATTGAAAAAAGGTGCTGCTCCTTCCCTGAAATCTTCTTTCAGCAGCGTCAAAATATCTTATAAAACGGATAAGTGAGACTACCAGCTTCCGCCAGTACCGCCACCACTGCTACTGCCACCGCCCCAGCTGCTGCTTGATGATGAAGAAGATGAGCTGCTGCTTGAAGAGGAACTTGATGACGAACTCGATTCGACCAACATAGCCAATGTGATCCACTTTATAAATTCTGTTTTTTTACAAAAACTGCATTCATTTATCAGCTTTGCTTGCCCTTCGTGACTGTAAGTGGCCTGTTTAACTGTAACGCGTTCATTCAGCTTGTATGTCCTAAAAGCACATTCGGGGCATTCGGTATAACTGTTGTATTTTTCCGCTGGCCATGCCTTAATCATATGTTCTTTATGGTCTGTGCTTTCCCAGATATCGTAATCGTAAGCTAAAACAACTTCCTCTTTACGTTGCCCTGCAGTTAAAAAGGGCTCCCCTTCTATGTTGATATCGCGATCTACTCGGGTCATCGGGTTGTTTTTACTATCCAAAACTGGCTTGAAACGATCAATCGTTTTAACACGCTTGACAAGGTGGATTATAATTGCAATTAAAATTATAGGAGAGAAAAGAACTAACCACCAGTTCTTTTTATGGAAAGCCACAACGGCATCAAAGAAATTTTTATCGTCCTGGTGTGCTTTTCTTAATGCCGACAGATAGAAAAGGTAACGAAAGAAAAGCAATATGGCCAGGATAGAAAAAAGAATGTAAGGGATATGTGCTAATTTTATCTTTTCGAACAGCTCAAAAGCATCAGTAAAAACAAAAATAAAAATAGAAACAAATACAATAAAGAAAGCCACCCCACAGCCTTTAGCTATGGTAGCATCATAACTATTTTTCTTGTCAAAGCCTTTTGGATTTAAACCATTTTTGGCTTGCCTGTTCACAATTTTGAACACCCCCCAAAATACCAATAGGATAATCCCTGTAGGAAGCCAAAAATTTTCGAGTGAACTATTGCTCTCGTGTTGGGTGAAAAACTGATTGAGCTCTGATTTATTTTCAGGTTTTAAAATAATTACACCAATGGCATTAATGGTATTCGTTATCCCGGTGCTAAAATCATTTTGCCTGAAAGCTGGTAGGAGGTTCTGCTCAGCAATATGTTTAAGCTTTACATCTGGCAATACACCTTCAATTCCTGTTCCGGTAATGAACCGGTACTTTCGCCGGTCTTTTGAAATAAATAACAATAAGCCATTATTGCTGGTTTTTGAACCAATTCCCCAGGTGTTAAAAAGCTCAAATGCAAAATCGAAATCTTCTTTATCATGGTCGAAATCGTTAACAATCACCACTGCTACCTGAACATTGGTTTCATGTTCAAACTGGGCAATGGTATTATTTAAACCCGAAACCGCACTAATTCCCAGAATGCCGTCAGGATCACTTACATAACCTCCGCCATTGTTTTTTGGATCTGGTATGTCTTTTACTTTGTAAGCAGTTTGCCCAAAAGTAATATTGGCAACTAAAAGAAAAAATAGTAGGGTTATGGGTTTAAACAAACGGGTATTGAGCATCGTCTAAATTTAGGTGCGAGGTTTTATATCATGATCTAACAACTAAGTAATGATATGGTTTACTCTTTTAATATTTTAGCCAATACCTTATCTAGTTTTGCTTTATCTTTCATGTATGCTTCCAAATTGTAAAGTTGCACGGTTTTAAATTCTATCGGGTGGCTTTCGCTCTGTAATGAAATATAACCTGATGTTAATGCTTTGCCGTCTATTTTAACTTTCGGGTCAAAATTTGAAACACTGCCACCGCCAATTTGAGGTTTAGTGTATTCTAAAACCACTTCGCCTGCTATAATGTGTTTTACAACCGAATCACCTAAAACTAAAAATTCTGCGGTTACCCATTGGTCGCCAGCATAGGTTTTCGATTTGGAATCTAAGCAGTGTCCGGTAAATAGTTTTCCATTATAATCAATTAGTGTTCCAGGTGTACATACGTTACTGGTATGGCGTTCATGTTCACCATCTCCGCCAAGAATTTGGGCTTCAATCGAAATCGGGAAATCCTGGTTTTTTAACATTGTTGCCGGATCCTGGCAATGTAACATGGCACCACTATTTCTGGTTGCCCAGCCTTCACCACCTTTAGCCTGATCACCAACAAAGCGGTAGGTTACTTTTAAAAGATAGGCCGAAAAAGGTTTTTTGTAGAAAATATGTCCGTATTGTTGGTCAAATTCTTTGTATCCATCATAACTCACCTTCATTACTCCATTTTCTACACGAAAAGTATTGGCATAATTTTCTTTATAGTCGTGTTTGGCGATTTTAATGTTCCAATCTTTTAAATCTTTTCCATTAAAGAGATTGATCCAGCCTTTTTGGGCATTGGCGTTGAGGATAGTAAGCGATAAAAATAATACCGCAAGATAAATTGATTTTAGTTTCATAGTAACGTTTGGGTTGGGTGCTAAAAATATGAAATTTTTTTTGAAGTCAAAGGTCAACAGCCGGATAGTTCATGGTTGGTAGTCTGGTAGCCCATAGCTTGGAACCAGTTAACCGATAGCAATTAACCTTAGAGATACGTCATTTCGACTGGAGCACCGCGGAATGGAGAAATCTATTTAGTCTAAAATCCCTAGTCTTAAGACGATTAACTAAGCTATGTATTTGGGATGCAGCGATAGACATCAGTTAACCTATTTAAACAATTAACCATTGACCAATGAGCTAATGACTAGTGAACCAATGAACTAATGAACCAAAAACGGTTGCACTCTTTCCAATGCAAAGTCTAATTGTTCTTCCTGTGTAAGATCGGTATTATCTAAAATAATAGCATCATCAGCCCTAACTAACGGACTTTCCTTACGGGTGGTATCGGCATAATCGCGATGGGCAAGGTTTTCAAAAACCTCTTCCAGGGTAGTTTTGTTATTGCCTTTGCTCTCCAGTTCCTTAAATCTGCGTTCAGCCCTGATTTTCGGATCGGCCGTCATAAAAAATTTCACAGGAGCATCGGGGAAAACGGTAGTGCCAATATCACGGCCATCCATCACGATGTTTTTCGATTTACCCATGCGTTGCTGTTGCTTCACCATTTCATGACGCACAATTTTATGCGCCGAAACCTCACTTACATTTTCAGAAACAGGCATTAAGCGGATTTCATCAGAAACCTCTTCACCATTAAGGGTAATATGGGATTCGTAATCGCGGGAGTGGAAATTCAGTTCGATGTGCTGTAAAGCATCAACAACTTTGGCATCATCAGTAATATCGATGTTATTTCTTAAGAAGTATAGTGTAACGGCACGGTACATCGCTCCGCTGTCTACATAAATAAAACCTAATTTTTTAGCCAGTGCTTTTGCTAAAGTACTTTTTCCGCAAGATGAGTAGCCATCTATTGCTATTACCAGGTTTTTCTTCATCGTAGCGCAAAGGTAAAAAATAGAAACAGAATGCTGAATTTTTTTAAAGGTATAAAGATAGATTCTAAACAAGATAATGCTAAAACATTGATTTGCTGGATGCGTTTAATTATAAAATAAATACACGATTATGTTGTTATCTGAAAGAATGTTGGCGGCGCTGAATAACCAGGTTAAGCTGGAAGCCGAATCGTCTCAAGTTTATCTGGGCATTGCCTCATGGTTAGAAACGCAGCCAGGTTTAGAAGGTTATACCGAGTTTTTCTACCGTCAGAGTGAAGAGGAACGTCATCATATGCTTAAACTGATTCATTATATCAATGATCGTGATGGGCATGCGATGATTACTGCCCTTGAAATGCCCAAAAATTCTTTCGGACAGGTAATAGAGGTATTTCAGGATTTTCTGGATAATGAGTTGTTGGTATCAAAAAGCATTAACGATTTGGTAGAACTTTCACTGAATGAGAAAGATTATCTCACATTTAAATTTTTGCAATGGTATTTAGATGAACAATTGGAAGAAGAAAAAATGGCGAAAACGATGTTAGAGAAACTTCAATTGGTAGGTAGTGATAGAGGAGGCATTTACCAATTGGATAAAGATATTGTAGGGTTACGTAGCAAGGTGAGCGAATCGAAAGAGGGAGAATAATCTGTTTTTATTAAATTCCAAATTATTACTTTTGCGGCATGTTGCTTACGAGAGAAGAAATTTTGCGGTCTGTTACTTTCAAAACTTCAAGAAGTGGGGGTAAGGGTGGACAAAATGTAAATAAAGTTTCGAGTAAGGTAGAATTAATTTTCGACCTGGAAACAGCTTTTTATTTGGATGAAGACGAAAAGATACGCATAAAAGAAAAACTGGAAAATCGACTAGATTCTGAAGGATTGTTACATATTGTTTCGCAAGAGGATAGGAGCCAGCTACTCAATAAAGAGAAAACAGTTGCCAAGTTGATTGAATTGTTAAAGCGATCGTTACACGTTCAAAAAAAGCGAAAAGCAACTAAAATACCTAAAGCTGTTATTCAAAAAAGATTAAAGAATAAAGCCGTTAATTCCGATAAAAAGGAGAGTCGCAAAAGACCATCAATTGATTAAATCTACGGCCTGATTTCTATTTTAGTCCCAATATTTACAGCATAAAACAATTCGTCTACTTCGCTATTGGTTAATGCCATACAGCCATTTGTCCAATCGAATAATCGTTGAAACTTACCGATAAATCCTAAATGGTTCCTGATCCCATGTATTTTAATATCACCACCGGGATCTTTACTTAGTAGTTTTGCCTTAGCAATATCTTTTTTATTTGGGTAAGACACTCCAAGGTTTTTATGATAACCACTATTTTGGTTTTTGGCATTGATTACATAAACCCCCTCAGGTGTTTTCTCATCACCTTCGAATTCTTTGTGTCCAACCGGGCTGTCGCCCAATGAAATCTGATAAGTTTTAATTAATTTCTGTTTTGAATAAGCCAGTAATTGCCGGTTTGACTTTTTAACAATGATATAATCGATTTTGGTATTAGTTGGTAATTTCTTTTCAGGGTATACATTGTAAATAACTGCACCAATAATGAAGGACAAAATGATAAAAAAAGTTGCTTTTTTCATACGCTGCAAATTCTCAATTAACTAGTTTAAATAGTTAACCTAGCTCTTTCCAAACCGATAATACAAACTTAAACCACCATAATTCTGTGCTTTAGCCACACTTTTAACTTCTTTGGTTTTAAAAATAATATTGAAATCGGCAGTAAATCTTTTTGAACTATAATTTACACCAAACTGTTGCTCAAAAACAATCGGTTTTACCCCAAAAGTTAATGGACTGTTGTTGTTAAAAAGACTTCCCTGTATAGTGGCATCGTAGGCAACAAAGTTTAGCTGTGGTTTTACATAAAAGAAAAATTCCGAGCTGTTTAAGCTTTTGGTTTTTGAATTTCCGATCACCGCGTTGTGATAAGCACTGTTGAACAATTGATTTAGTTTACCGGCCCTAAAAAGCACCGATGCACCCAAACCCGAAAAAGTTGTTCCTAAGTTGGCATAACCCTGGCCACTGATATCCACAATGGGATCTTCTGGCCTAAAAAGTAACTTGCTATAATTTGCCGTAAGGTTTATGGCCAGTTCATTTTTAATCTGGTAATCCCAACCCGCAGGGGTATAAAAACCTACGGTTTTATGTAGGAAACGTTGTGCTGTTTGGGCAAGCGAGTTAGGGCCAACCGTTCCCAATTCTACACTGGTTTTTAAAACGCTCTCATTTTTATAGAAAACAGAATATGCACCACCTGCATAAAGATAACCTGCAAAAGGCCTGTCCTGATCTTCTTTGTTAGGAACCTGGCCCCAATAAGGCGTATACATTTTCTGCCCGGCAGAAATTTCGTAGGTCTTTTTCTCTATTTTATCTGAAAACTTTTCGGTATTAATGGCATGGCGGTAGTAGATAAATAATCCGTTGGTATAATATCGATCGTTTAAAGTAGCCAGGTAAGCATCGTTTTCGGTTTTAAAACCGAATTCGTTTTTAAAGGATTGAGCGAAACTGGTTGAAACAACCAAACAAAAAACTATAGTGAATAAAAATGATCTCATAAAAAAGCCCAGGCGATTTACCTAGGCTATAAAAGTATTTATTGTAATTGGATTTTTGATTGTTAATCCAAAAGAATTAGCAATTAGTTTACAATCGGTGCAATTTTAACACTTAAATCTAAAGGTTTTTTAACCTTGTTTTTGGTTAAAGCCAACTCAATTACTTCACTCATTTCGGCTACATAATGGAATTTTAAATCCTTGATGTAACTTTCTTTAATCTCTAAAATATCTTTACGGTTGCTTTTGCAAAGGATAATTTCTTTAATGTTTGCTCTTTTTGCAGCTAGGATCTTTTCTTTGATACCACCAACCGGAAGTACTTTTCCGCGTAAAGTAATCTCGCCAGTCATAGCTAAATGCTGTTTTACCTTGCGTTGGGTAAATGCCGACGTTAGGGCGGTAAGCATCGTTACACCGGCCGAAGGGCCATCTTTTGGTGTAGCGCCTGCAGGCACGTGAACGTGAACATCCCAGTTATCAAATAAACTGTAGTCTATATCAAATTCGGCTGCGTGGGCGCGTAAATAAGCTAGCGCGATAACCGCCGATTCTTTCATTACATCGCCAAGGTTGCCTGTTAAGGTTAATTTTCCTTTTCCTGGGCTTAAACTCGATTCGATGAATAAAATATCACCTCCTACGCTTGTCCAGGCTAAACCTGTTACAACTCCAGCCACTTCATTGCCTTCGTATAAGTCTTTATCGTAAATTGGTGCACCTAAAATGCGCTCTACATCATCATTGCTTAAATTTGAATCGTAGGTTTCTTCCATCGCAATTTTGGTGGCCACACCACGCACTAAAGAACCTATTTTTTTCTCCAAACCACGTACGCCTGATTCTCTGGTATAATCTTCAATTACTTTTTCGATTAGTGGAGTTTTTAAGTTAATATCCTTGGTTTGTAAACCATGGTTTTCTTTCTGTTTAGGCAACAGGTATTTTTTAGCGATTTCTATTTTCTCTTCAATCGTATATCCGTTTACTTCAATAATCTCCATACGATCTAACAAAGCAGGTTGAATGGTACTTAAAGAGTTTGCTGTTGCAATAAACAGGATGTTTGATAAATCGTAATCCATTTCTACATAATGATCGTAGAAGGCGCTGTTTTGCTCAGGATCTAATACTTCAAGCAAGGCTGATGATGGGTCGCCACGGTGGTCGGTTCCTACTTTATCAATCTCATCCAAAACAAAAACAGGATTATCTGCCCCCGCTTTTTTAATAGAGGAAATAATACGGCCTGGCATTGCACCAATGTAAGTTTTACGGTGGCCACGGATTTCTGCTTCATCGCGGATACCACCTAAAGCCATACGTACATACTTACGGCCTAAAGCTTTCGCAATAGATTTTCCTAAAGATGTTTTACCAACTCCCGGAGGGCCAACCAAACATAAGATTGGCGCTTTCATATTACGCTTTAATTTTAAAACTGCTAAGTATTCTATAATGCGTTGCTTAACTTTTTCTAAACCAAAGTGATCTTTATCTAAGATACGTTGTGCTCTTTTTAGGTCGAAATTATCTTTCGTAAACTCGCTCCAGGGTAAATCTAAAAGAAGTTCCAAATAATTTAACTGAACAGAGTAATCCGGTGCAGCAGGGTTCATTCTACCCAACTTATCTAGTTCCTTATCAAAATGTTCGGCAACTGCTTTTGCCCATTTTTTCTTCTTGGCTTTTTCTTGTAAAGCATCGAATTCTAAATCAGCAGAGCTGCCTCCCAATTCTTCCTGAATGGTTTTTAGCTGTTGATTTAAAAAATAATCACGTTGTTGCTTGTCTAAATCGGTACGTACTTTCGATTGGATCTGATTTCTCAGCTCCAGCATCTGCAGTTCGACCATTAAAAGCTCCATTACCTTTTGCGCTCTTTCCTGCAATTTATCCATTTCAAGGATTTTTTGCTTATCGGCCATTTCGGCATTCATATTTGATGAAATGAAATTGATCAAAAATGAATTGCTCTCAATGTTTTTAAGTGCAATGCTGGCTTCACTTGGAATATTTGGTGATAGCTGGATAATCTGAGCAGACATTTCGCGGATAGAAGCGATTAATGTTTTAAACTCTTTGTCTGCTTTGTGCTTTTGTTCTTCGAATTTTTTAACAACGGCTTTAATGTAAGGTTCATTCTGCACCTCTTCAATTAAGCTGAAACGTTGTTTACCCTGGATAATTACGGTGGTATTTCCATCAGGCATCTGCAACAGCTTTATGATGTTTGCAACCGTACCAACCGTGTTAAGCTGCTCAAAAGTAGGGTCTTCAATGGAAACGTCTTTTTGAGAAACAACCCCAATAATCTTATTCCCTTTGTACGCTTCCTTAATTAACTTAATTGATTTATCTCTTCCAACAGTAATAGGAATAACTACGCCTGGAAATAAAACTGTGTTTCGCAAAGGCAATATGGCCAACGTTTCGGGCGTTTCCTCATTATTCATCTCCTCTTCGTCTTGTTGAGACATTAAGGGGAAAAATTCGGTATCCTCATTTATGATTGGCATTGCTGTATGGAAATCAAATATATCTTGTTTACTCATTATCACATTTTCCGCTAACGACAAACTGGCAGTTTAATCGTATTCACTTTGTTTAATTTTGGTATTAAGTTAATAAATTCAACTCTTGTGCCAAAGTGAAAATAATATTAATCTTATGTTAAAAAGGCAGAGTAATATAAATATTTTTACCAATATCATATAAAGCATATTTTAGCGTTTAAGCTAATGTTTAGGGTATTTGGTTTTGAATGAAAGAAAATTAAAAACTTTTAAATTATCAGAATAGGATTATATTGCAAAAAATTTCTCCTATAAATTTGGTTAGGCGTTAGATTTGTTAAACTTATTACTCATACATGAACTATTTTAAAAAGGCGATTTTAGGATTAATTATTTTTACATCAACTAGTAGTTTCGCACAAAGCAATTACGAAAGAAGCATGCAGGCGATGATGAAAGGTGATTATAAAACTGCCGCGATACAATTAGAAAAAGCTGATACTAAAACTCCTGATAATGCAAACGTGCTCCAAATGCTTGGATATTCTTATTTCCAAAATCGTGAATACGAGAAATGTATTGCAACTTACAGCCGTTTATTAACCATCAAACCATCTGAAGTTTCTGCATATTATTACCGTGGGATAGCAAGATTAAAAATCGCTAACGATCCTAAAGAGTCGTTAAATACTATGCGCGAGAACTTTTATTTGGCATCTCTCAAAGATTTTACAAAAGCCATTGAAATTAATGGTGATGAAGACGCTCAAATGTTTCAAAACCGTGGTTTAGCTTACAAAGACTATGCAATTTTCAGATCTTTTAAAGCGAAGAAAAAAGAAGAAAAAGCGGCTTGTGTAGCTTTGTTCAATAATTCTATCGCTGATTTTCAGAAGGTATTAACCTTGCAACCATTAAGAAAAGATATTATTGATTGGGTAACCTACGATAAGGCACAGATAGCAAGCCTTAAATAAAATACAACTTTTAAAGAAATGGGGCCTGAATATTTTCGGGCCCCATTTTTTTTATTTCAGCTTCCCAATAACCGAATACTTCTTTTCGTTTAGCAATCTAATTTTCTGCTGCTTTTTGATCGCATAGAGGCTATCTGGGCAGTAGGTTAACGTATCCTGAGATTGGTATAAGATATTTTTATTATCGATAATGATCTCTATTTTGCCAGCTTTCTGGCCTTTCCAAGTTATAGAAACCTTCTTAATAGGGATTTTTTTATTATTGGAAGTATAAATATCTACCCCATCTTGTTCTTTTGTTTTAAAACTTCCTTTCCACGATGTTTTATTGATGTCAGCGTTGACAAAAATGGCCAATTCTTTTGCCCAGTCAGCAATTTTAGCTGTTTTGCTTTCGGCTGCCCCATTTATACTAACGGTTTTATTCACAATGGGATTCAGTCTCTGTAGGCGCGAAATTTCCTTTCCAAAATATCCTTTTATATCAAAATATAATAAATCGGTATTTGCTTCAGCTTCTTTTCGCTGATTGCAGGAAAACAATGCCAAAGCAAATACTAGGATATGAAGTTTATTAACCATTATACTAAAACGTTTCCTGTCATTTCTGCTGGAATAGCCACTCCTAATATTTTTAGAATAGTAGGAGCAATGTCGCCTAATTTACCGTCTGCAATGGTTTTATAGTCCTTATCAATTAAAATACAAGGAACCAGGTTGGTGGTATGCGCAGTATTGGCAGAACCATCTTTATTTACCATAAATTCAGAGTTTCCATGATCGGCCAAAAGAATAAACGAATAACCATGTTCCAAACCTTTGTTTACCACAGTTTCTGCACATTTGTCTGCAGTTTCTACTGCTTTTATTACAGCTTCAAAAACACCTGTGTGGCCAACCATATCCGGATTGGCAAAGTTTAGGCAAATAAAATCAGCCCATCCGGTTTCCATTTCTTTGGTAATGGCATCTGTAATCCCCGCGGCACTCATTTCTGGTTGAAGATCATAGGTGGCTACTTTTGGTGAAGGAATTAAAAGGCGTTTTTCGTTTTTAAATTCGGCTTCCCTTCCGCCCGAGAAGAAGAAGGTTACGTGTGGGTATTTCTCAGTTTCTGCAATACGGATCTGATTTTTATTGTTGTTTGCCAGTACTTCACCAATAGTTTGGGTTAAATCATCTTTGGTGAAAATTACATTTACCTTTTCAAAACTCTCATCGTAAGTAGTCATGGTAACATAATACAATGGAAGTTTATGCATCTGCTGTTCTGGAAAATCTTTTTGCGTTAATGCAGTGGTGATTTCACGACCTCTATCAGTACGGAAATTAAAACAGATTACCACATCATCATTTTGAATCGTAGCAACTGGTGCACCATTATCCTGCGTTAAAACGATTGGTTTTAAAAACTCATCGGTTATGCCATCGGTATATGATTTTTTGATTGCTGCCAAAGCATCCTGGGTTTTTTCGCCAATACCGTTTACCATTACATCGTAAGCTTGTTTAACACGCTCCCAACGGTTATCACGGTCCATCGCATAATAACGGCCAACCATAGTAGCCAATTTAGCATTGGTGTTTTGGATATGGTTTTGCAGATCAGTGATAAAGCCCAGGCCTGAGTTTGGATCAGTATCACGGCCATCTAAAAAAGCATGAACAAAAGTATTTGGCACATTTGCTTCGTTTGCGGCATCACATAAAGCTTTTAAATGTTCGATATGCGCATGCACACCGCCGTTTGAAACGAGTCCGATGAAGTGAACCGCTTTATTGTTCTGCTTAGCATAATCGAATGCACTTACCAAAACCGGGTTGCTGTGCAATTCTCTGTCGGTAATCGATTTGTTGATTCTTCCAAGCTCCTGGTAAACTACCCTACCTGCGCCTAAGTTCATGTGCCCAACTTCGGAGTTACCCATCTGCCCAGCTGGCAAGCCTACAGCTTCACCAGACGCTTCAAGCTTAGAATTTGGGTATTTCTGTAATAACGAATCGAAAAAAGGAGTGTTGGCAGCATATGCAGCATCAGAATTATCTTGTTTTCCGTAGCCCCAGCCATCTAGAATTATAAGCGCGAGTTTTTTATCGTTTACCATTTTTGTTGTAAAATTTATTGATCCACATTAAAACATTTTCATGTATAACATGTTTTAGTGTTTTGTTTATATGGCAAATATAACTTTATTGATGCTTATACAAATGAAGAAATCCTTTTTTTGATACGCTAATGGCATAATTTTAGCTATAGGGTTCTGTATAAAATACAGAAATGATCCGGAGCTTATTTTTACTCATTATTAGTTTGTCATCATTATATCACCCTACAGCTCTTCAGGCAGATATTATTGATGATTTATCCTCGTATTTTAAGGCTGGCAATTCAAAAGAAATTGCGAAAAGTTTCGCCTCAACTATCGAACTTATTATAGTTGATGAAGAAGATGTATACTCAAAAGCACAGGGTGAACAGATTTTAAGAGATTTTTTTATTAAACATCCTCCAGTAAAAACAAGTATTTTTCATAAAATTAATACGAATCCAAATTATCGTTTTGGCGTAATTATTCTAAGTACCGCCAAAGAAACCTTCAGGGTTTCTATTACCATGAAAAAATTCAATACCAGCTTTTCGATTACTGAATTAAGGATCGAACCGGCAAAGGATTAATTGGTCAGGTAGTATTTACGAAGTTATGCCACCAGTATGCCTGTGCTAACTTCATAAGTCGCGGAGGTTAGAAACTTCTGATGTTAACAGATCACTTTAACGCTTCAGTAAATTGTCTGCTAATAAATATTTCTTATTTTTGCGGCATAAAATCTACATTTTGGATACTCAACTTATACATCAATTCATAAAAAATGCCCTTGCCGAAGATGTTGGTGATGGCGATCACACTTCACTTTCAACAATTCCACCCGGAACGCAGGGAAAAGCAAAACTGATTATCAAAGAAGATGGTGTTTTGGCTGGAATTGAACTGGCACTTGAGATTTTTAAGGAAGTTGATGATACTTTAAAGGTTGATGTACTGTTGCAGGATGGTGTAGCGGTAAAAGTAGGCGATATTGCCCTAACCGTTTCAGGAAGTACGCATGCTATTTTAATTGCAGAGCGTTTGGTTTTAAACTGTATGCAGCGCATGAGTGGTATTGCAACTAAAACCCATCGGATTGTTTCTTTATTGAAAACAACTAAAACCAAAATTTTAGATACCCGTAAAACCACTCCAGGGCTTCGCTATTTAGAAAAATGGGCAGTAAGGATAGGAGGAGGCGTAAATCACCGCATTGGTTTATATGATATGATCTTAATTAAGGATAATCATGTAGATTATGCAGGAGGAATTTCAAACGCCATTACAGCTGCTAAAAAATATCTAATTGATCAAAATAAATCACTTCAGATTGAAATTGAGGTGCGCAACCTGGAAGAATTGTCTCAAGTTTTGTCTATAGGTGGTGTAGACCGTATTATGCTTGATAATTTCAGTTTCGAAAACTTAAGGGCTGCGGTTAAATTAATCGACGGTAAATTTATTACAGAGGCTTCTGGAGGGATTACTGAAGAGAATGTTGCCGAATATGCTGCTTGCGGAGTAGATTTTATTTCGATGGGCGCGCTTACACACTCTGTGAAAAGCCTGGACATGAGTTTAAAAGCATACTAAAGTGATTTGCTATAAAATTAAAAGCTTATTTTTTGTATCATTGTAGGCTATGGTTACGGTTTATTCTCTCAGCGCGTTATTAATCGCCTATCTTTTTGGATCTATACCAACAGCTGTATGGCTTGGTCAGGCCTTTTATGGGGTCGATGTAAGAGAGTATGGAAGTGGCAACGCTGGCGCAACCAATACTTTTAGGGTATTGGGCAAAAAAGCGGGAATTGCTGTAATGATCATCGATATTGCAAAAGGTTATACCGCAACCAATCTGGCATATTTAATCGGCATGTCGGTAACGGGGCCACAAAATTCAGTTGTTTTTGTCAATTACCAACTTGCACTGGGTGTAACCGCAGTAATGGGACATTTATTTCCTGTTTTTGCAGGTTTTAGAGGCGGAAAAGGTGTTGCTACACTTTTTGGAATGATTTTGGCAGTTAACTTCGAAGCATCTATGCTTTGTGTTCTGGTTTTTGTGGTTGTGTTGTTGTTAACCAAATATGTTTCATTAAGCTCCATTTGTGCAGGATTTACTTTTCCGCTCAGTGTGGTGTTCTTGTTTCAGGTTTCAATCAAATCGGAAGTGCTTTATGGCATGGTGGTTTGCATTTTAATCTTAGTTACGCACCAAAAAAACCTCGAAAGATTGCTGAAAGGCAAAGAATCTAAAGTGTATTTGTTTAGGAAGAAAACTAATTAATTAACAAAACACATTTCATTAAAACTTATTTATAGGCTTACTGTTTAATCTTCGGTTTTGCCTATCAGTATTTACTAATCATTTAAAATCGCATTATGAAAAAGTTATTTTTAACAGCAAGCGTTGCTGGAGTATTATTATTTAACTCCTGTTCTACCGTTCCTTTAACAGGCCGTAGTCGATTTGATTTAGTGAGTAACGACCAGGTTTTGCCAATGGCTTTCCAGGCTTATAGCACCTTTTTAACGGAGAATAAAACTACAGTTTTACCGGCCTCAAATGCGCAGGCATTGAAGGTTAAAACCATTGGTAGCAGATTAATTACGGCTGTAAAATCGTATATGAACAGCAATAATTATGGTAACCTGATTGCAGATTACCAGTGGGAGGTTAATGTGGTGCAGAACAACGAGAAAAATGCCTGGTGTATGCCAGGAGGAAAGATTGTAGTTTATACCGGTATTTTGCCCGTAACACAAGACGATGCAGGTTTGGCCACCGTAATGGGCCACGAGATTGCCCACGCTATCGCAGGTCACTCTGCTGAACGGATGTCGCAGGAAATGGTTGCCCAAGGTATTGGTGCTGCAGCAGGTGTTGCGTTATCTAAAAATCCAAAAACTCAATCTATTTTTAATACCCTTTATGGTGTGGGTACACCAGTGGCGATGTTAAAATTCAGTCGAAATCAAGAATTAGAAGCCGATCGTTTAGGCTTGATTTTTATGGCCATGGCCGGATACAATCCACAAAATGCCACGGCTTTCTGGAATAGAATGTCGGCGGCATCGGCAGGTGCTCAAAAACCAGCCGAGTTTTTAAGTACCCACCCAAGCGATGCGACACGTATTGCACAGATCCAAAAATATTTGCCTGAAGCGCAACAGTATTATAAGAAATAGTTTAGGGTTTAAGGTTTAAGGTGGAGGGGTATGCGTAGTGCAGAACCCCATCTTTTTATTTATTTTTACCTGGTCTTAGCGTCTCCAATGCTATTAAGTTAAGGTTTTTTGGATTTTGAGATAGTTTTTTTTAGTATATTTATATACAATCAAAAAAGATACATGAGTTTAATTTCCAGCAATATTTCCAAGGAGAAACATATCGTTTCTCCTAAAAAACATGTGATTTT
>NZ_CAKKMW010000012.1:0-70150 GCF_918698255.1 Pedobacter sp. Bi27 | reverse complement strand
TCCGGTCGCCCGCATCTACCTTACCGTTCGTGTTGAAGTCATTGTAAGAACCGTCCTTGGCCAGGGTCATTGCGCCTGTGTGTACAATCGGTGTAACCGTACAGCCTGGGCATGCAGGTGTTGGCGGCGTAACCGGATAGTTCGGATCGGTCGGCGACAATGGTGTCGGATCTACCGAAGTGGTCGTAACCGGTTTATCTTTCGGATCTTTTCCGGTAGCCGCGGCCACGTTGAACACGCCTCCGTTATCGATCTCCGCCTGGGTAAGCGTATGGAAACCAGTGAAAGTGCTGTTGTCTGAAGCACCTACCGCTAAACTTGCGATCGGGCCACCAGAAATCGTAGCGTTTACATCGGTAACCGTCACATTTGTCAAGGTTACGTTACCTGTATTGGTCACCACGAAAGTGTAGTTGATCCGGTCGCCCGCATCTACCTTGCCGTTCGTGTTGAAATCGTTGTAAGAACCGTCTTTCGCCAGGGTCATTGCACCTGTGTGTACAATCGGTGTAACTGTACAGCTTGGACATGCAGGTGTTGGCGGTGTAACCGGATAGTTCGGATCGGTCGGCGACAATGGTGTCGGATCTACCGAAGTGGTCGTAACCGGTTTGTCCTTCGGATCTTTTCCGGTAGCCGTGGCCACGTTGAACACACCTCCGTTATCGATCTCCGCCTGGGTAAGCGTATGGAAACCGGTAAAAGTGCTGTTGTCTGAAGCACCTACCGCTAAACTTGCGATCGGGCCACCAGAAATGGTAGCGTTTGCATCGGTAACCGTCACATTTGTCAAGGTTACGTTGCCTGTATTGGTCACCACGAAAGTGTAGTTGACCCGGTCGCCCGCATCTACCTTACCGTTCGTGTTGAAGTCGTTATAACTTCCGTCTTTCGCCAGCGTCATTGCGCCTGTGTGTACAACCGGTGTAACCGTACAGCTTGGGCATGCAGGTGTTGGCGGCGTAACCGGATAGTTCGGATCGGTCGGCGACAATGGCGTCGGATCTATCGAAGTAGTCGTAACCGGTCTGTCCTTCGGATCTTTTCCGCTAGCCGTGGCCACGTTGAACACACCGCCGTTATCGATCTCCGCCTGTGTTAGGGTATGGAAACCGGTGAAAGTAGTGTTGTCTGAAGCACCTACCGCAAGTGATGCGATCGGACCGCCAGAAATGGTTGCATTGGCATCGGTAACCGTCACATTTGTCAAGGTTACGTTACCTGTATTGGTCACCACGAAAGTGTAGTTGATACGGTCGCCCGCATCTACCTTACCGTTCGTGTTGAAGTCATTGTAAGAACCGTCTTTCGCCAAGGTCATTGCACCTGTGTGTACAATCGGTGTAACTGTACAGCTTGGACATGCAGGTGTTGGCGGTGTAACCGGATAGTTAGGATCGGTAGGCGACAATGGTGTTGGATCTACCGAAGTGGTTGTGATATTGTTATTTTTAGGGTCTTTTCCGGTAGCGGTCGCCACGTTGAACACACCGCCGTTATCGATCTCCGCCTGTGTTAGGGTATGGAAACCGGTGAAAGTGCTGTTGTCTGAAGCACCTACCGCTAAACTTGCGATCGGGCCACTAGAAATCGTAGCGTTTGCATCGCTTACAATAATGTTTGTTACAGGAACAGTTCCTGTATTCGTCACTACAAAAGTGTAATTAATTCTATCGCCCGCATCTACCTTACCATTTCCATTAAAGTCGTTGTAATTACCCTCTTTCGCTAATGAAATTTTCGGATTGTAAACCGTAATGTTAACGGTAATCGGATCAGATTTTACGCCATCTGGAGTTTCTAAAATATAAGTATAGGTATCGTTACCCACATAACCATTGTTTGGCGTGTAGGTAATAGATTTGTCTGGATTAATGGTAATCGTTCCGTTGCCCGGGTTTGTACCTCCAGGTATAATGGAAGTGCCGACACCGCTCGGACCGTCGTTCGCAGTAACAATTGTGGTCGTAGCTGTATTAATCGGAGTAGTATCGGTATCAGTTGTACCAACAGGCTTAATGCTGATCACAAAGGTTTGTGTAGCAGATTGATCTACCCCACCATTCGTTGTACCTCCGTTGTCTTGCACGTATACCGTAACTGTGGTTTTACCATACTGGCCAGCAGCTGGGGTGTAGGTTAAAACACCAGTCGGACTAATACTCGGTTGCGTAGTAAATAGACTGTTTTTATCATTGGTAACCACAAAGTTTAAAGTCTGTGAGCTTTCATTTGCTGGCCCACTACTAATTGCTGTTGCCCATGGCGTTATGGTTTGAGCTGGTGCATTAATTGTAACTACCTGATCAGCTCCTTTGGTAAACGAAGGAATGTCATTCACTGGAGTTACGGTAATGGCAAGTGTGCTTGCAGCATTTCCGCCATTTCCATCACTAATGTTATAAGTAATCAGAGGAACAGTTCCGTTATAATTGACTGCTGGTTGGAAGGCATAACTTCCATCAGCATTGATGGTTATTGTACCAACGCCGGTGATGACAACCGGAGTACCAACAATCTGCGTACCTCCTACACCGAATATGCTGTAATTCGTTACAGTTAGGGTGTTTCCTTCAACATCTGTATCATTTATTAGGATATCTCCTGCAACTCCTGTCGCACCATCTGCAACATTTAAGTTAGTATCTTCTAGCGTCGTATTGGTATTGGCTACGGCAACAGGAACATCGTTTACCGGAGTAACGGTGATGTTCACAGGTGCGTTCGAAACTGCATAAGCCGTACCGTCGCTGCCGTTCCAGTTGAAACTGGTCGAGCCGTTCCAGTCTGCATTTGGAACAAAAGTGATCTTGTCCAGATCCGCTGCAATAATCTCCTGACCTACCGTGATGGCAATGCCGTTAAGCTGCAGGGTACCGTTCAATGGAAGATCAACAATGCGGATCTTGGTTAACGGGTTGTTATCCTTGTCTGTAAATTTCGAGGTAAAGTCTATAGCGGCAAAAGGTATCGGGGTATCTTCCACACCGCTCTTGCTGATCGCGGCAACAACAGGAACGTCGTTTACCGGGGTAACCGTGATGTTTACAGGTGCGTTCGAAACTGCATAAGCCGTACCGTCGCTACCGTTCCAGTTGAAACTGGTCGAACCGTTCCAGTCTGCATTCGGAACAAAAGTAATCTTGTCCAAATCTGCTGCAATAATCTCCTGACCTACCGTAATGGCAACGCCGTTAAGCTGCAGGGTACCGTTCAACGGAAGATCAACAATGCGGATCTTGGTTAACGGGTTGTTATCCTTGTCGGTAAATTTTGAGGTAAAATCTACAGCGGCAAAAGGTATCGGGCTATCTTCCGCTCCGCTCTTGCTGATCGCGGCAACAACAGGAACATCGTTTACCGGAGTAACCGTGATGTTTACAGGCGCATTCGAAACTGCATATGCCGTACCGTCGCTGCCGTTCCAGTTGAAACTGGTCGAACCGTTCCAGTCTGCATTCGGAACAAAAGTAATTTTGTCAAGATCCGCTGCATTGATCTCCTGACCTACCGTAATGGCAACGCCGTTAAGCTGCAGGGTACCGTTCAACGGAAGATCGACTATGCGGATCTTGGTTAACGGGTTGTTATCCTTGTCTGTAAATTTCGAGGTAAAGTCTATAGCGGCAAAAGGTATCGGGGTATCTTCCACACCGCTCTTGCTGATCGCGGCAACAACAGGAACGTCGTTTACCGGGGTAACCGTGATGTTTACAGGTGCGTTCGAAACTGCATAAGCCGTACCGTCGCTACCGTTCCAGTTGAAAGTGGTCGAACCGTTCCAGTCTGCATTGGGAACAAAAGTGATCTTGTCCAGATCCGCTGCGATGATCTCCTGGCCTGCCGTGATGGCAACGCCGTTAAGCTGCAGGGTACCGTTCAACGGAAGATCGACTATGCGGATCTTGGTTAACGGGTTGTTATCCTTGTCTGTAAATTTTGAGGTAAAATCTGCAGCGGCAAAAGGTATCGGGCTATCTTCCGCTCCGCTTTTGCTGATCGCTGCAACAACCGGAACATCGTTTACCGGAGTAACCGTGATGTTTACAGGTGCGTTCGAAACAGCATAAACCGTACCGTCGCTGCCGTTCCAGTTGAAACTGGTCGAGCCGTTCCAGTCTGCATTCGGAACAAAAGTGATCTTGTCCAGATCCGCTGCGATAATCTCCTGGCCTACCGTAATGGCAACGCCATTAAGCTGAAGGGCACCGTTCAATGGAAGATCAACAATCCGGATTTTGGTTAACGGGTTGTTATCCTTGTCTGTAAATTTCGAGGTAAAGTCTATAGCGGCAAAAGGTATCGGGCTATCTTCCACACCGCTCTTGCTGATCGCGGCAACAACAGGAACATCGTTTACCGGAGTAACCGTGATGTTCACAGGTGCGTTCGAAACTGCATAAGCTGTACCGTCGCTACCGTTCCAGTTGAAACTGGTCGAACCGTTCCAGTCTGCATTCGGAACAAAAGTGATCTTGTCCAGATCCGCTGCGATGATCTCCTGGCTCGCTGTGATGGCAATGCCGTTAAGCTGCAGGGTACCGTTCAACGGAAGATCGACTATGCGGATCTTGGTTAACGGGTTGTTATCCTTGTCCGTAAATTTTGAGGTAAAGTCTATAGCGGCAAAAGGTATCGGGCTATCTTCCACACCGCTCTTGCTGATCGCTGCAACAACCGGAACATCGTTTACCGGAGTAACCGTGATGTTTACAGGCGCGTTCGAAACTGCATAAGCCGTACCGTCGCTGCCGTTCCAGTTAAAACTGGTCGAACCGTTCCAGTCTGCATTGGGAACAAAAGTGATCTTATCCAGATCCGCTGCAATAATCTCCTGACCTACCGTAATGGCAACGCCGTTGAGCTGCAGGGTACCGTTCAATGGAAGATCGACTATGCGGATCTTGGTTAACGGGTTGTTATCCTTGTCTGTAAATTTCGAGGTAAAGTCTATAGCGGCAAAAGGTATCGGGCTATCTTCCACTCCGCTCTTGCTGATCGCGGCAACGACAGGAACATCGTTTACCGGAGTAACCGTGATTGAAAGGGTACTGGTGCTAATGCCACCATTACCATCAGTAATACTGTAACTGATTACGGGAACCGCACCATTAAAGTCAGCTACTGGCTGAAAAATGTAGCTACCATTTCCATTTATTGTTATCGTTCCAACTCCAGGAATAACCGTAGCAGTATTTAACGGATAATCTGTAGTACCAATGGTGAACTTGGTAACTGCGAGGATATTGCCATCGATATCAGTATCGTTTGACAGCAGCCCGCTTCCAACAGGGACATTGAGCGTACCATCCTCAATAATAGTTCCCTGATCGGGAGATGCTACCGGAGGAGTATTAACGACCTGAACTGTTGTATTAGCTTTGATATTGTTACATGATCCACCCTTTCCGTTATTGGTACATTCAAACTGCGGATCAGTTGGAGGTACATTGGCGAGCGTATTGGTTGCATCAGGGTCCGTTACGTCGTTCGGACGCAGAATCGTTGCGCCGACATTCAGCACCGAGCCTGCAACTACCGATGGTATGGCCTTCACCGTGATTACGTAACTGATCGAGCAGCCGTTCGCCAAGGTAAGGTTTGAGTTATATTTTAATTTGTCGGCAGAAATCGCATTGGAAGATTCAGTTGCGCATGCGCTTGACGGCACAACTCCTGTGATTTCATAGCCAGTAGGGACATTAAATGCGAACGGTGCACCGGTTACATCACTCGGTCCGTTGTTCCTGGCAACAACGGTATAACTGATCGTTCCATTGGCTGCAATGGTAGATGCAGATGGTGTGATGCCCACTACTTCAAGATCAGCAGTTTTCACCTCTACTTGAAGGTCTAGTGTTTCCTCAGCACCCAAAACGAACGTCCAGGTGTCCATTGACATATTGTCTCCAAATGTATTTGAAGTAGGGCTATTAACAGCGCCCCATTTATGGCCATTGGTTGTACTGGAGGTTCCCGATGGAATAGCCGTTTGGCTGGCATTTATCGGATTCGAAGCAACATCCCTTACAGGAATATCGGCATCGTTCCAGTAAACAATATTCGATTGTACTGATAAATTATCTGCTGTAAGCAAGTCTAAGATTAATCCATTAGGATTAACCTCCATATCAAAATAGGGAAAGTGAACTTCCGCTCCCTGTAACTGGACGGTCAGGGTTGCCGGAATCGAACCATTGGGGAGTGCTACTCCCGCCCCATCCTTTCCATCCCATTCCACTGAGTTAGGGCCAGCTAATGCCGTCCCTGTCAGCGTTCTTGTTGGGAAGTACAAAGGATCTCCTGCAGACTTTTTACTGATGATTTTAATACTGTACCGACCGGCAAGATTAGCGGTAAAAACCACTTTTCCACCTTTATTACTCACCTGTCCTACTGTTCCGTCTGTACCGATAATGTCCAGATTAGTTACTTCTGGATTTAGCCTTGCATTTTTCAGCCAGGTCGATCCACCGGGCACAGCTCCTGGTGCAGAAACGGGAAGGTCGTTGGAAGGCAAAGTATAAAACATTTTGTGGGTAATCGAAGATTGCGTGTCCGCTATACGGGGATCCTGTATCTGGGACGCAATTCCGGTCGTTGTATTTACACTTTTATATTTAGGCTGATCGGAAGCATCCACCAAGCCTTTGTTATTGACAAAAAATGTAAAACTGATTCCATTATTCCCGTTATTGTTGGTTCGATACGTATAACCATCTTTGGTAAGCACATACATCACGCCGAAAAAGTTCCGATTGGCAGGAAAGGAAGTTCCCACATTGATATCCAGGGTAAGGATGTTGGTATACACCCTACCTGGTATATAGGTTGCTGTCGCGGTATTTGATGAAAAAACGGATACGTCCCATGCTGAAATGAGGGGTGAATTAATGCCATTATTTGCCCAGGCTGCAGTTGCTGCAATGTCTTGCCTTCCGTTAGTAGTGCTATTATTTACACCACCCCCAGCAATAAATTCTACTTTATAAACTCCAGTCCCACCATTTGGAACGGTGTAGTAAACAGGTGTATAAAAATTCCCTCCGGCCACCCCAGGCAACCTCGGTCCTGCAAGTTCGGCAGTTCTATTGGTAATTAATCCGTTTGTATTGCCGGTAAAATTGCTTACTGTACCATCAGGTGCCGTTAATCTGATCGCTGCACTTCCTGTACCCATCTCACTACTGGCCATGGTAATCAGTTCCCCTGCTTTGGCGTAGGTAAAATGCGCATTGAGACCAGGGAATGGATAGGAGGCCGAAGACACTGTACTGGACCGCAGCTTTGCCCTACCTCCAGAAGCGGTGGAAGGATAAAGGTCTCTACTTCCATCCGCAAAAGCGTCGAGTTTTGAAAAAGCAAAGAGCATTAGCAGCATCGCCATTTTCACGAAGGCCGAACGTTTAAAGCACGGCGCAATAAAGCATACCCAATTAATAGCTGCCGCTATCTTTTTTGGTAAAGGTGTATTCATATAAAGTGATATTTCGTTTGTCCGAACGGACAATAATGGAAGCCTTGAAAGCGTTAATTTTCAGAGAACATCATGATTGCCGTTAACCTTCATAGTACATTCTGATAAAAAAACGTTTCTCAGTATGTACCCGTAAGTGGCCGCAAATATGCGTTGTGATCGCAGAAATTAAGTATCAATTCATTGGGATGCACAAGATTCACGAATTTTGTACACGCAATACTACAAAAAATCAACCTAAAGGTTTATTTCGTTTTAATTGTTCCGAAATTGAGAGGGGGTACAGCCTTTCAGATTTTTAAAGACACGGTTGAAAGTTGCTTTCGATCCAAAACCACACTCGAATATGATCTCGTCAATACTCTTTATTTCATCATTCGTCAGTAAAAAACAAGCATGATCGATGCGTAACTTATTAATATAGTTGATAAAACTTTCGTTATGAATTCTGCTAAACAGCTGGCTGGTATAGTGGGCCGAAATTCCCAATAAGCCCGCTACTTTTTCGATCGAAAGCGAACTATCAAGGTGGATGTGGTTTTCGGTAATTAGGTTTTGTAAACGCAGGTTGTATTCGGCCAATAATTCTGTCGGAATGCCGGATTTTTCGTAAGCTGGTTCAGCCTTCTGTAACGCGACCTGCTCTGCTGAGTTGCCCTCAGCTTTTGTAATTCCTTTTATTCTTTTGTAAAGATACCTTGCAACTGACAACTGCGCACTAAGCAAAAAGCCATAGATGATGTAAAGACCGATGGTAGGAGGCATGGATTTATGCGGTAGTATGCGCGAAACCATTACTACAACGCCAAAAGACGCCATAAACAGGACCAGTATAGAGGCAACATTGATCATCCTGCTCCTGTCCCCTAATTGAGCTACTGTTTTTTTTGAACTTGTAGAATAAATGGCCCAGCCTCCGTAACTCAAGAGAGAGAGGCCCTGGCATATTCCAAGAACAAAATAGTATTTCCACCGAAACTGCTCCCTTAATAAGGGGTCAGACAACAATACAATGAACGCAATCCAGAAGATAGGGATAGGCATGAGATGAAAAAGGATGCGTTTTCGCATTTTTTTATCCATCTCCCTTATTGAGGTAATAATCCCATGGTATAACAACGGGCCATAACCCAGGGCAAATGGTGCACCTGCATCTACAAACCGGATATCGCCGAAAAAATTAATGGCTATCGCCGTATAGCAAACATGACTGATAGAGTAGAAATGGTAAACCTGCAGTACTTTAAGAAAACTCTCCTTGGCACCCAGCCTGTGGATCAGGATTAATGAAGCAAGCGCAAGCAAAAATATAAGCGATAAAAGTATATTCATGATTTCAGCAGATTGCTACCTACACATTTTGTTTAACCGAACTCCTATACTCTTTTGGAGTCACCCCTACAATCTCCTTAAAGTATTTGTTAAATGCACTTTTCGACTTAAACCCACATTCATAGCTGAGTATTTCTATCTTTAAATCCAAATCTGCTTCAAGTTTTACTTTGGCATGTTGAATACGGAGCTCTGCCAATAGCTGATAAAAATTCTTATCATAAAAAACCTTCAAAACGTTGGTTAGCTGAAACCGGGGAATGCCCGTTTCATCGGCAAGCACTGCAAGTGAGAACTCCGGATCACAAAAGAGATCAGCATTGGATAACACGGCATTAACTTTTTCAAAGTAGACATTCTTCTCACCGGTTTCATGACCGAAAAAATCAACTGGTGTAACCGTTTCGTGCAGCTTCAAATTCAAACCTCCATCCCTGATGTGGGTCCTGATGAAGTTGCCGATCATCAGCCAACCCATGAACAGCAACAAATTGATGAGCAGATTTACATCAAATCCATTCAAAATCTTTGGAAATACAAACTGGCGGATGAGAATGAAAACTATTAATATTGAAATAAAAATGCTAAAATAGAAGAAATTCATCAAAAACATTTCGTCTCTGGCAACCTTCTCCTTTTTTGTCAGTGTAATGAGTGGAAAAATACTATGTCCAGCCATCGAGATGATCATCGCCAAAAAATAAAACAGGTAATAATAATCAAGATAGTCTCTTTTCAGATTCAACATCGCCCATGGTGTCTTCAAACACAGGTATATTAAACTCAATAATGCAAAAAATATAATATTTAATACAAAAAAGATGGTGAACGCAGGCTTTTTCTGCAGACTGAGATAGGCACAACATGCCAAAGGGCCATATAAAACTGCTACCGGTAATCCAGATTCGAGTTGAATTAACACCAGATGAACAAGTGCTACCACGAAAATAGCTATAATGAAATATATAAATTTGTCGCTGGAGGTTTCCAACCACTGGATTTTTTGCTTATTCCCTACAGACCATAGATCAGGGCTTTTATCAACGGACACAGCTAATAGTTAAGAAAATAATTAGGTAACGACGACTTATTTGATATTATCGGACGAATTTACTTACATTTCTCCTTATTAACAATATTTAATTAAAAACGCCTAAAAATACTGAAAGACAACAACATCATCACAAAAAATTGTTGCACATTTCTAAGCAATACAGGTAAATTAAACCAGGTAAAAGCATATCGACTATACAGATTAATATAAAAATAGACATCCAATAATTACAATTTTGGCAAACTTTTTTTTGCTTGGCTAGTTTGGTTTTTGGTACTTTAGACAAAAATTATATCGAGATTAGGGTATGGTCATCCGTTAGCAATGGTAACATTACAATTTGAACATGAATCCGCAAAATAGCAATGCAAATCAAGAGGGCTCAAACAAAAGCCCAAACGCAAAAAACCGGGATTCAGAGACTGGCCTAAACCAACCGTCGTCAACACTATTGCTCAATGCGATCCCACAACAGATCTGGACAGCGGATACATCCGGAGAAATCAATTATGTAAATGATACCGTTTGCCGTGATTTTGGTCAATCCAGAGAAACGGTTTTAGCTTATGGCTGGACTGCGTTTGTGCACAAAGATGATTTGGCAACAAGCATCAACTCGTGGAAGGCGTCACTTGAAAGCGGCAAGGAATATACAAACGAGTTCCGTCTTCTTTTTTCTGATGGTAATTATTACTGGCATCTAGCGATCGCCAGACTAGTAAGACAGGAAGGTAAATCAGATATCTGGGTGGGCACCAATACAAATATCCACTTACAGAAAACCAGTGAGGCGAGAAAAGATGAATTTATCTCTATAGCAAGCCACGAATTAAAAACTCCGCTAACTACAAGTAAGGGGTTTCACCAGCTGCTCTTGCGAATGGTTGGAGAAGGAAAAATAAAAACCTATCTGGAGCGATCAGCCGGGCAGCTCACCCGCCTGGAAAAATTGATTGCAGATCTGCTTGACGTAAGTAAGATCAATGCGGGAAAAATGATCTTTGACTCAAAAACGTTTAATTTCTCAAATATGCTTACTGATGTTGTTGCGGAAATGCGTCAAATCTATCCTTCCCATCAGTTACTATTAGTGGCCGAAAACAATATTAGCTTTACCGGTGACCAGTTCAGACTGGAGCAGGTTGTCCATAATTTTATTTCCAATGCAGTGAAATATTCTCCTGATGCCAAAACGGTTGAAATCAGCGCCCGGATAATTGATGAGAACATCATCGTATCGGTCAAAGATTATGGCATCGGGATAAAGGCTAAACACCTTAAGCAGTTATTCGAACGCTACTACAGGGCCGACAATTCTTCTACTCGGTTTAACGGGCTTGGACTTGGCCTTTATATTTCCGCTGATATTATAAAACGTCATGGAGGAAGCTTCTGGATAGAAAGCTCGTTTGGTAATGGCGCTACGTTTTCCTTCAAATTACCTTTGATCAGCAGCGGTTCGGCAGATCCGGATATACGCACTAAAAGCTATTACAGGGATAAGCACCTGAGCATAACCTGTCCGGTGGGAAGTGATATCATGTATGTGGAATGGACAGGGTACCAGGATATGAATACCGTCAAACGCGGAGGCTCCCTTATGATTGAGTATTTAAAGGAAAATAGGCGGAGCAAGGTATTTAATGACAACCGACTGGTTCCCGGAACGTGGTCTGAAGCATCAGACTGGGCTGCCAACATCTGGTTGCCTTTGATGGAGCTCGCGGGCTTAAAATTTTTCGCCTGGATATTGTCAGAAAGCGCATTCAGCCAACTATCGGCGCAGAAGAGTGTAGAAAATGAGGAAAAGCATTCTGAAATCGTATTTTTCACACAGGCAGAGGAAGGGCTGAAATGGCTGGAAGAAAAATCAACTTTCCAACCAGACGTAGACATTTAAGATCCATTGAAATCACTAAAAGATACTAAAAAATTTAAATCAATGATCTGCGGCTTTATAGTTATTCAACCCCGACTTTCTGACCAGCAATGGATCAATACTATATATGCAGAATAATTATTTCCAAGCATATAATTGAGTTACCTCGATAGGAAAAACGCTAAGGGGCTTCATCCAGAAGTATTTTATCGACAATTTACGGTATGCCCGTAGGTACCAGTAGTTTTAGGTGATATGAAGGGAATACCCAGATCGGCCGAACGCAGTATGAGCAATGCCCCCATAAAAAACATAAACCAGGGAATAAGTTTATTGGTATTAAAGCGGATGTATTTCTTGAGGAAAATCCCGCCTAACGAAATCATGAGCATCAGTGGGGCGGTACCCAATCCAAAGAGGAACATAAAAGTACCACCAGATTTAATACTACCAGTATTTAACGCAGTTGCAAGTGCCAGATAAACCATCCCGCAGGGGATGATGCCATTAAGCATTCCGACAAACAATCCCCACAATGGCAAATTGAATACTTTTCCCATAAGTCTGCTCAGCGGATTGAGCGCCTTTAACTGAAGCTTTGAAAACCTATTTCTATAAGCAGCGTTAAACTGTAGCGCTGTAAATAAAATCAGTATCGAACCGATTAAGATACTCAGCATTTTCTGATCGCTAAAAATGCGGATACTGCTCCCTAAAGCACCCACCAACAATCCTAACACAGTGTACACGGCAATTCTGCCAAATTGGTACAACAAAAGCTGAAATCCACTTTGCAAGAAATTCTGCTTCGTGAATGGCATACCCAGCATAATTGGCCCGCACATTACGGCGCAATGAAGGCTTCCGAAAAGCCCCATCAAAAATGCCAATGGTAAAAAATCCATCATAGGGTAATGTTATTTTTAAACAGATAATCTTTTCCTGAGGAGTGCCACTGGAGGTTTAAAAACCACATTCCCTTGGGCATTTTAGTTTTATCAACCAGAATAAGATTCGCTGTTCCTGAGGTCTGTCCCTTTAACTTAACATCATCGTTGCTATTGGCAGGCCGCATTAAAACAAGATCGTATTTTGCACTATCTTTTACCTGAATGATAATCTGAGTTTTTGTAATGGTAATTTTGGGACTGGCATTATCGTCTATAACGTTCACTTTGGCCTTGTATTCTGCATTATAATTGATTCCCTTTTCGTAATAATTCTCTTCTATCAGGGCATCTCTTCCATGTACATGGAACATGTAAATAACCATCCCCACAATAAACATCATGAATACAATCATGCCCAACACTATTTTTGTTCCCCAGTTCATATCTCTTGTTTAATTTTGAATGAGTGAATTTTGAATGAGTGAATGGCAACGATAACTCCACATTCATCATTCAAAATTCAATCATTCACTCATTCTCTCACTCAATCATTCTCTAATTCAATCCTCAATCCCTTCCGGTTGTGCGAAAAAACTTGTAGTTGCCGTGCTTAAAACTTTTCCATTGGCAATAATTTCGAAAACAGCATCGGTTTTATATTTTTTAATGGCATTATTTTTCCTGATCAGAAAAAAAGTAAGGTGTACCGAACCTTCTTTTGGTAAAACATCAGCTTTTTGGATGAAATTAATTTCGTCTCCCTTTTCCTTCGATCTGAAAGTAAACTTTACCGCCTTATTGGTTTTGTTGATCAGCTCCGCATTATAAAGATTGCTCGTTTTATCTGCTCCCCTACTCTGGTATAAAGTACCACTTGCCCTTAATACCGTAGTCTGGATATCTTCTCTTTTATAGATCAGTGAAGAAAAAACCATCATTACCACAAACAGTACCGCAGCGTAACCGTAAGATTTCAAACCAATTTTATAGGGTTTACGTTCCTTAATAAAATCCTGATTAAAAAAACCGATCAGATTTTTGGGCCTGTTTATTTTAAGCATTACCTCGTTACATGAATCGATACAGGCCGTACAGTTTACACATTCGAGCTGCGTACCTTCGCGAATATCGATACCCGTGGGGCAAACCTGCACGCAAAGTCCACAATCTATACAGTCGCCGGCTGTTAACTCATTAGCATTTTTTTGAAGATGCCCACGTGGTTCGCCTCTGGTAAAATCATAGGCTACTACCAAACTTTGGTTATCTAACAAAACGCCCTGTAACCTGCCGTACGGACAGATTACCGTACACACCACTTCGCGTACATAGGTAAATACCCCATAGAAAATAAATGTAAACAGCCAGATGGATACAAAGCCAGAAATATGGCCTGAGATGGGCTCCGTTATAATGTTAAAGAGTACATCAGAACCGATCATATAAGCAAGAAAAGTATTCGCAATGGCAAAAGAAATCACCAGAAAGATGAAATGTTTACTGCCTTTTTTGAATATTTTCACCGCGGTCCAACCTGCTTCGTCTAGTTTCTTTTGTTTGTTGGCATCTCCTTCGATCCAGTATTCAATCCTACGGAAAACCATTTCCATAAAAATTGTCTGCGGGCAGGCCCATCCGCACCACAACCTGCCCAACACTACCGTAAAGCACACAATGAACATGATAAAAATGAGCATTGCAAGGGCAAAGAGGTAAAAATCCTGCGGAGTAAAAATCAATCCAAAGAATACAAATTTTCTTTCTATAAAATTGAGCAGTACCAGTTGCTCACCATTAAGTTTTAAAAACGGGCAAGAGAATAAAAACAGCAGCAGCACATAACTTACCCATTTCCGGTAGGTATATAACCTGCCCGATGGCTGTTTAGGATAGATATAGTTTCTGC
The DNA here is from genome assembly GCF_918698255.1 of Pedobacter sp. Bi27. Taxonomy (NCBI): domain Bacteria; kingdom Pseudomonadati; phylum Bacteroidota; class Sphingobacteriia; order Sphingobacteriales; family Sphingobacteriaceae; genus Pedobacter; species Pedobacter sp. Bi27. Next base: position 55,612 of record NZ_CAKKMW010000012.1, on the reverse strand, counting down.
CCCTGCCTTTATTTTCTTTTTTATTTTTTGGTAACATTGGCTTGGTTTACACTGTCTGTTGCTGCTTTCACATCATTGTCTTTTGTATTTTTAGCTTCGTATTTTTCACCCTGTGGAGCTTTGGCTCCTGCAGGATTACTTCCTTTTAGCGACAGAATAAAATTGGTAACTGCACTGATCTGTTTTGGATTTAAGTTTTTCTCCCAACTGATCATCCCCTTTTCAGGAATACCATATTTAATGGTTTTGAATACATTATTAATGCTTCCACCATGTAACCAGTATTCGTCGGTTAAATTTGGCCCGATGATGCCCTGACCTTTATCGCCATGACAAACCACGCAGTTTGTAGTGAAAACAGTTTTGCCTTCTTCCAGCACTGTTGGTGTATTATCAAACTTCACCGAGTTTTCATCAATGGTATTGGCCGATTTTTCGAGGTAGGCTGTTTTTTCTATCTTCGCCCTGGCCATTTCATTTTCGTATTCTTGATCCTGCAGGTCTCCATAACCACCAATGTGGTAATAAAAAAGATATGCCGCAGCAAAAATCATGGTACCATAGAAAAGGAAGTTAAACCAGGCCGGCACTGGGTTGTTAAGCTCTTTAATGCCATCGTAAGCATGATCGATTACCAGATCCTTTTCCTCTTCAATGGGCCTTAAGCTTAAAAGCTTTGTCCATATTGAAGGTTTAACAGGCTGTTGCTTTAACCAGCTATCGTAATCCAAAACCGGCTCTTTTACCGGCTTGGTGTATGGTGTAGGATTTAACTGCTCCTGATACATTACCTTGAATGCATTTAACAGGGTTACTGAAACAACAAGAAGCACAACTGCAAAAAGCAAGAGGATTATAATCAGTATTTCCGACTGGTTTAGCCCCAAGCCTGCCTGAGCAGGTGTTACGGTTTCTGCGGCTTTCTCATCCGCAGCAAAGGCTGTAATTGAGATGAACAGGAATAATAACAATAGTTTAATCTTCTTCATATGCATTAGGTTGATTGTCTTGAATGGGAAGCTGGCTCATCACTTCTATATGTTTTTTATTTAGTTTGAGCAGGTAAATACCCACGATTACAAAAAACACCATGAACATGAGCAGTGAGGCGATGAGGTATAATTCGCCACCGGCTAAATCTTTGATCTGGTTGAACATATTTTATTGATTTGAAGGAATGGTTTCTTTATTGGCTTTGATATCGGTACCTAAACGTTGCAGGTAAGCAATAATGGCTACTATTTCCCTGTCGCTTTTAACCTTAATGTTATTCTGTTTTAGGTCGAGTGTAATCTTTTCGGCCTGAGCTTTTAAATCATCGTTGGCACGTTTATCATAACCATCAGGATAAGGAACGCCCAATGTTTGCATGGCCCTGATCTTGCTGGCTGTAGTTGTAATATCCAGTTTTTGTTCGATGAGCCAGGCGTAAGGCGGCATAATACTTCCCGGCGACATTGAAGTAGGATCGACCAGGTGATTGTAATGCCAGGCATCAGAATATTTCCCGCCTATGCGATGAAGATCAGGCCCGGTACGTTTACTGCCCCATAAAAACGGGTGATCGTAAACAAACTCTCCGGCTTTACTATATTCTCCATATCGCTCTGTTTCTGAGCGGAAAGGTCTTACCGTTTGCGAATGGCAGTTTACGCAACCTTCTCGGATGTACAGATCTCTTCCCTGAAGTTCGAGTGCTGAATAAGGTTTTACGCTCGCTATAGTTGGAACATTGGATTGAATGGTAAAAGTGGGCATCATTTCTACCATCCCCCCAATAAGGATAATGATGAGCGAGAGCACCATAAATTTCATTGGCTTACGTTCCAGAACCCTGTGCCAGGCTTTATCTGCGGGAGAGGTTTCAATAATAATTTTGGTTAAAGGCATGGCCTCAGCAGGTTCGTTGGCAAGCAATTTAGCGCCCACCATGGTTTTGGCCAGGTTATAAGTCATGGCAATTACCCCTATTAAATACAGTGCACCACCAATTGAACGTAAAACATGCATCGGGATAATCTGCAGTGTGGTGGCTAGGAAATTCGGGTACTTTAATAAACCTTCGGGCGTAAACTCTTTCCACATCAGCCCCTGCGTAAAACCTGCCCAATACATCGGCACGGCATAAAAAAGGATCCCCAAAGTACCTATCCAAAAGTGGAAACCGGCAAGCTTTTTAGAGTATAATTCTGTTTTGTAAATACGCGGAATTAACCAGTACAGTACACCAAAAGTTAAAAAACCGTTCCAGCCCAAAGCACCAACGTGTACGTGTGCTACAATCCAATCGGTAAAATGTGCTACCCCATTAATCTGTTTTAAAGATAATAACGGACCTTCGAAGGTGGCCATGCCATAAGCGGTAAGGGCAACCACCATAAATTTAAGGGTTACATCTTCCCTTACCTTATCCCAGGCGCCGCGCAAGGTTAACAAACCATTAATCATACCGCCCCAGCTTGGCGCAATTAGCATGATCGAAAAGGCAACACCTAATGATTGTGCCCAACCGGGCAATGAAGTATATAATAAATGGTGCGGGCCCGCCCAGATGTAAATAAAAATGAGCGACCAAAAATGCAGGATACTTAATTTATAAGAGTAAACGGGTCTTCCGGCCATCTTCGGCAAGAAATAATACATCATGCCCAGATAAGGCGTAGTTAGAAAAAATGCCACCGCATTATGCCCGTACCACCATTGTACCAGCGCATCCTGAACACCTGCATACACATAATAACTTTTCATGAAAGAAATGGGCAGCTCAAAAGAGTTTACGATGTGCAATACGGCTATGGTAACGAAAGTGGCAATGTAAAACCATATGGCCACATACAAATGGCGTTCTCTTCTTTTGAAAATGGTACCGAACATATTTACTCCGAATACCACCCATATGATGGTAATGGCAATATCAATCGGCCATTCGAGTTCGGCATATTCGTGCGAAGTTGTAAAACCTAATGGAAGGGTAATTACTGCCGATAAAATGATCAGCTGCCAGCCCCAAAAATGAATTTTGCTCAGCACATCGCTAAACATCCTTGCTTTTAACAAACGCTGGAGCGAATAATAAACGCCCATAAAAATGGCATTGCCCACAAAGGCGAAAATTACAGCGTTGGTGTGCAGCGGCCTGATGCGGCCAAAGGTGGTGTACTGACTGCCCATGTTCATTGCGGGTTTAAACAGTTGCATGGCTGCAAGCAAGCCAACTGTCATGCCTATAATTCCCCATACCAGGGTGGCAATACCAAAGTTCCGAACAATCTTGTTATCGTAAGTAAATTTTTCTAACTGCATAATAGAAGCTGAATTTTTGTATGTTTTGTATGCCAAAGGTATCTGGCAGTAGGTGGATAAAGGGTGATAACGGTTAACTAGAAAAGTGATCTTCTTCACTTTTTTCGGCAACAACTTCATCATCGAAGAGCATGCGGATACCTGGCGTATGTACATCATCATTCTGACCGGTTTTATAAGCCCAAAAGAATGCAGCCAAAAAAATGAGTGCCATTAAAACACTGCAGCCAACCAAAAAGTAAAGGATGTTCATATCAGTTTATTTTTACGGGCAAACCACCTGGTTGCCAAAGTGGTAAAGGAGATAATGGTAACGGTACTGATGGGCATTAACACCGCGGCCACCAGAGGATAAAGTGTGCCCTGCACAGCAAAGTAAATACCAATACAGTTATACGCGATGGCTATTGCGAAGCTTGTTTTAATGATCTTCAGCCCGTCTTTACTTAACTGGATAAAATCTGGCAGATAATTTAAGGCGCTGCCTTTGAGAATGGCATCGCAGCCGGGCGTAAAATTGTTGATGTTATCCGTTAATGCGATTCCAAAATTACTTTGTTTTAGGGCTCCGGCATCGTTTAATCCATCACCCAACATCATTACTTTATTTCCACCCTGCTGAAGCTTTAAAACTGCATCTAGCTTTTGGTGCGGGCTCTGGCGGAAACTGATGGTTGTATTTTTAGTAAAAATGGCATCCAGCATCCAGCGGTCTTTATCGGTATCGCCAGATAAAACCTGCAAATTGAATCGAGAAAGTTTTAGAATCATTTGTTCCAGCCCTGGCCGCCACTGTTGCCTGATATCAAAACATCCTTTATATACATGATCGATCACAATATGCACCCCGCTTTCTCCGGCAGATGCTACTTGGACCGGCAGCATTGACAGGTGCCCAGCATAGATACTTTGGCCGTTAATTTTGGCCGTCAAACCTTTTCCTACCACCTCTTGATAATCGCTGAGCGAATAAAATCGGTCAACATTTAAGGCCTTAATAATATGCCTGCTCAAGGGATGTATCGAATTGCGCAACAATGAGGCAACAATAATCTTTTCTTCATCGGTTATCATTCCGCTAAAGATGATCTCTGCATTTTCATTACTGGTCAGCGTACCTGTTTTATCAAAAATCAGGGTATCGCATTTGGCAAGTTCTTCAACGGCATCTGTATTTTTCACATAAAAACCCTTCTTATCAAAAACCGATAAAATTGCGGATAAGGTAAATGGCGTGCTCAAAGCCAGCACGCATGGACAGGCGACAATAATTACAGCAGTAAATGCCGACCAGGCCTTGTGGCTATCGTTTTGAAGTAACCAATACCCCGTGGCGGCAAATGCAATCAGGAAAACACCCAGGCTGAAGTACTTGGCTACGCTATCGTTAAAATTCTGTTTTTCGAAATTGTTTTTATAATTATCGTTGTTCCATAAACCGGTTAAATAACTTTGCGAAACAGGTTTAATTACTTCAAGCTCTATGGCCTCGCTGGTTTGTCTGCCACCGGCATAAATAATCTCACCCAAAACTTTATGTACAGGATCAGACTCACCGGTAACAAAACTCATGTCCATCCAGGCATCACCTTTCATTAGAATGGCATCAGCCGGAACCAGCTCGCCACTCCTGATCCATAACCGGTCGCCAATCTTGACTTCGTTAATAGCAACTGGTTTTTCTTTGCCGTTTAGCAGTGTAGTTACCGCAATCGGGAAGTAGGAACGGTAATCGCGATCAAATGAAATGTGATGGTAGGTGCGCTGTTTGAGCCATTTGCCCATTAAAAGCAAAAACACCAAACCGGTTAAGGTATCGGCAAAACCCGGGCCTGTACCAAAAACAACTTCAAAAGCCGTGCGCAGGAAAAGTATAGCAATAATTAATGCTAAAGGCGTATCGAGGTTAATATGCCTGTGTTTAAGGCTTGTTATAGCTGAGGTAAAATAATCGCGGCCGCAATAAAAAGCAGCAGGGATAGAGAACGTAAGGTTTAGCCAGCCAAAAAGCGATTGAAATTGTTGCTCGAAACCCGATAAACCAAAATACTCGGGAAAGCTAAAGAGCATAACATTGCCCATTAAAAAACCGGCAACGGCTATTTTTAACACCAAAGCTTTATCTACCGAACTGCTGTGTTCCTTTACTATATCCTGAAGACTGATTAAAGGCTCATATCCAATCTGGTTTAATGTTTCTACCAGCTTCCTTAACGAAATTTCGTCGTGATTGAAACTTATAGTCACCTGTTTTTTAAGAAAATCGATCCTCGAGCTGAATATAGCGGAGTTGATTTTATAGAGGTGTTCCAGCAACCAGATGCATGAACTGCAGTGAATGGCCGGAATGTAAAATGTAATGATGCTCGAGCTTTCATGTTTATAATCGAGCAGCTGATCGATAATTTTTGGCTCATCCAGATATTCTAAATGGCTTTCATTTTTAAATTGCCTGCCCGGGTTGTTATTGTACACATAATAATTACATAAATTATTCGCTGAAAGGATCTTGAAAACGGCCATACAACCCGCACAGCAAAAATCTTTATCTTCCGCATGATATTTTACCTTAGGCAGATCTTCGCCGCAATGATAGCAAAGGGTATGTGCTGCAGTTTTATATTGATCTTCCATTCTAGACTGTACTTAAATTGATGAGCTGAACAATTGGGTTTTGGGCTGTTTGAGCCATAGCTTCTCGTCAAAAGCCATACACACGTTCCGTAAAAAAGATCGCCCTTTGGTGGTAATCCTGATTTCTTTTTCCGTTACCCATACCAATTTGTCTTTTACTAAAGGCAACAGCCTGCCATACACAGGCTCGGGAATACCTTCGTTGTAGCTTGTATTTTCCCTGCACATCATGTTAAGGATATGTTTTCTTACCTCAAGATCTTCGCCTGTAAGGAAATGACCTTTTTCTACAGGCAATGTTGCCTGCGATATTTTATTGAGGTAGCTTTCTACCGTTTTTGGGTTTTGGGCAAAGGCTGTCCAGCTATCGCTGATGGAAGACACACCCAATCCGATAAGTAAACGGGTATGCTGATTGGTATAGCCCATAAAATTGCGATGGAGTTTCAGATCAGCCATCGCCTGGAACAATGAATCGGTTTTTAGCGCGAAATGATCCATACCAACGTCTTTATACCCAGCTTCATCCAGTAACTGCCTGCCCAGTTGGTATAAGGCAAACTTTTCATCACCAATTGGAATATCTTCTTCACTATAATGTCTCTGACCGGGCTTTAACCAGGGCACATGCGCATAACTGTAAAAGGCAATCCGGTCTGGCCGCATATCGATTACCTGTTTTATGGTGTCTGTTAATCCATTAACAGTTTGCCCTGGAAGGCCATAGATCAGATCAAAATTAACAGAGGTATAACCGATTTTCTTTGCTTCTGCCGTAACCTCAGCTACCTGTTGGGGCGTTTGAAAGCGGTTGATCAGGAACTGAACTTTTGGATCAAAGTCCTGTATCCCTAAACTTAACCTCCTAAAGCCAAGTTTGTAAAGTGTGGTTAAATGTAGTTCAGTAGTATTGGCAGGATGTGCCTCGAAAGAAAATTCTGCACCTGGTGCCAAGATTGCATGCTTCGTAATGCCATTGATGAGCATTTTGAGGTTTTCTGCACTAAAAAAAGTAGGGGTTCCGCCACCCAGGTGCAGTTCCTTTAGTTTAGGTTTCTCCCTCAAAACTTCTACATACATTTTCCATTCTGCCAGTACAGCTTTTATATATGGTACCTCTACACCGTGATTTTTTGTTATCCGGGTATTACAACCGCAATAGGTGCATAGGCTCTCGCAAAATGGAAGGTGGATATATAGACTGATCCCTTCATCTTTATGGCTTTCATAGGTGTTGGCTACATTGGCTAACCAACCATTTGCAGTGAAATTTTCAATATCCCAGTAAGGAACAGTTGGATAACTGGTGTACCTTGGTGTGGCAACATTGTATTTTTTAAGCAATGCAGAAGTTTCCATTATTTGAGCGCTTTTACGGTGGAACATTCGTTTTGACAGCAGCACGCGCTACCTACGCATTTACCCACAGCCCATTGATCGAGGTTTCTGATCACCTGTTCCATCCGCTGTTTAGCATCGGCATCACCAGATGCCAAAGGAACATTTGCTATTTTAATTCCGGCAGAACCCGCAGCTTTTAAATCGAGGTGATCTGTTTCGGAAGATGAGGTGGCAATGTATTTTATGCCCAGGGCTTTTAACCCCAGAATCATCGCCCCACTTAACTCATCGTTGTTAAAAACCAAGAGGGCCTCCTTTCCGGTTGCAAATGAAAGCGTATCGACTGTTAAACTGTTCGCAATTATGGTAATGTCGTGTTTTTTATAATTGGCCAGTACCAACCATTCCTTTTCATCGGGTTTGATGTTGTAAGCTATAGCTTTCATATACAGAGTTTATATATACAAAACTATGGTCCCGGGCAGGTGCAACAGGTGAGCATGCTTAGAGAAAAAAATGATTTTTATTACATTTTTTAGTTTGGCGTTGGGCGTTTGGGGTCGATTAACCGATATAAACAATTTGAGTCCAGAGCTTGGCGCTAGGAGCATAGCGTAGATTAACCGATTAAACAATTTGAGCCCAGAGTTTGGCGCTAGGAGCATAGCGTAGACTAACCGATTAAACAATTTGAGCCCAGAGTTTGGCGCTAGGAGCATAGCGTAGACTAACCGATTAAACAATTTGAGCCCAGAGTTTGGCGCTAGGAGCATAGCGTAGATTAACCGATTAAACAATTTACGGATGAATCACCCTTGGCAATAAATATGAACTATTGACTAATTCCCATAATACAATCGTCATTCCCACGCAGGTGGAATCCTAAAGCATTAAGATTATCTTCGATGAGCACTTCGTGATTCCCAATCAATTATCAATGATTAAAGATTCTTCACTGCGTTCAGAATGACAGGCTAAACAATTAAACACTTAACCCCTTATCAATGAATAAATTACTGTTTAATGTTTCTGAGTTTTTCGATCGAGCGGATATTTATGGCATTACCTGTTTTATCGATCAGTTTTTCATCTTTAAAATCAGCAAGCATTCGGCTTACGGTTTCGCTGGCTGTACCTACCAATGCAGCAAGGTCATCACGAGAAATCCGGATGGTACAGCTGTCTTCAACACCGTCTCCAAATTTAGCCGCTACTTGCAGCAATGCTTCTGCCACACGCTTTCTTACCGAAGAGTAGGCGAGTTGAAGCATCTGCTTTCCTTTATCGCGCACATTTCCTGATAGCAAAGCGATAAATTTTTTGGATACGGCCTGATGGTTGAGCAGGTACTCCATAAAATCTGTTTTGGGGATCTGGATAATGTCTGATTCGGTTAAAGTTGCAGCATTATCGGCATACACTTCCCCGTTGCACAAACTTTCGTACCCAAAAAAATCGCCGTCATGATACAAATTGGAAGAAAGTTCCCTGCCATCTTTGAAACGTTTATATGTTTTCACCTGCCCTTTAACCAAATAATACAAATGGCTAGGTTCATCCCCTTCCACATAAATGATCTGCTTGTTGCCAATTGGTCTTAATTTGCCCTTTTTACGAAGCTCATCCATGACCGTTTCACTGTTGCCTGCACTTGAATTAAAGCCAGCTGACTGTTGTTTCTTTTTAAACCTGCTTTCTATGGCCTTAAAAAGTTCTATATCATCAAACGGTTTGGTGAGGTAATCATCTGCACCCATTTCCATTCCTTTTCGCATGTCTGCCCGCTCGGTTTTTGCCGTAATGAAGATAAAAGGGATATTGGCCGTTTTTTGGTTTTTGTTCAGTAGGTATAGTACACCATAACCATCAAGTTCTGGCATCATGATATCACAAAGAATCACATCAGGCAAATGGTTCAGAGCCATTTCTACACCGAGTTTACCATGTTTGGCGGTAAAAGTCTGGTAACCTGCCAGATCAAGCACCTCAGCTGTACTTTCCCTTATGTCGTCATTATCTTCAATAATCAAAACTTTCTTGTTCATGGAGATTGGGTGTTTAATTATAAATTATTTACCGGGCGCAAAGGTGAGTGTAAAAGTGGTACCTGAGTTTTGTTCGCTCTGGCAGGCTACGGTACCATTCATCAGACCTACATATCTTTTTACAATGTTCAGGCCTAAACCAGTGCCAGGGATGTCGCCCGTATTGTGTGCCCTGAAAAATGGTTCGAACAGATTTTGCTGATCTATTTTTGGAATTCCGATTCCATTGTCTTTCACCTCCAAAATGAGTTCATCATCTTTTAAAATAGAATTGAACTGGATCAAGGTATCTGCTCCAGAGTATTTTATCGAATTGGAAATCAGGTTAATGACACAGTTTTTCAACAGGTTCGGATCGAGGTAAACTTCGGCGGTTGTACCGGTGTGCTCGTAAATAATGTGCTGGTTCTCTTTGGTCATCATCTGCATTTCTTCAGCTATTTCTTCAGCAAAACTGATGATATTGAAAGATTGTGCCGATGCTTCCACTTTTCCTGCTTCAAGTTTTTCCAATGAAAGGAAGTCGTTCAGGATCGTAGTGAGGTTGTTGATCGAATTTTTGATTTTCAGTGTATGTTTTTCTACACTGGCCACATCATGCCTGGAGGTATATTTATCGATTAAGGAAGCCGATAATTGTATCGAACTGAGTGGTGTTCTAAACTCATGCGAGGCCATAGAAACAAACCTTGTTTTTAGCTGATTGAGTTCTTTCTCTTTCTGAAAAAGCGCCTGCATATTTTCTTTGGCCATTTCGAGTTCGGATACCAGCTTTACCAGATCGTGTGTGCGTTCCTTGATCTTGACCTCTAATTTTTCGGTATAGCTTCTGATCTGCTCTTCATTGGCCTTTTCTTTACTCAGATCGTGGATAAAACCGGTATAAATTTTACGGTCGCTAAATTTTACTTCGCTTACCCCCAGCCTGAAAGGAAAAACCGAGCCATCTTTGCGCTTGCCAGAAACTTCTCTTCCAATCCCTATAATGTGTTTCTGCCCCGTATGTTCATATCTGGATAAGTAGCCATCATGGCGCGAATGATCAGGTTCTGGCATTAACACCGATACGTTTTTTCCAACCAGTTCTGCTCTGCCATAACCAAAAAGCTCAAGTGCAGCCGGGTTTAAATGTTCTATAATCCCTTTATCATCAATGGTTATAATCCCATCAATGGCATTTTCAATAATGGCATCTAAAAATTTCGATCTATCCATGTAATACATCAGTATATCCTCGTAAATATAGAAAAGTTATTTGCGATCTTTTTTCTCTTATTCAACAATCAATCCGTCCAGTTTGTCTTTCGACTTCGCCAGCTGTTCATATAATCCTTTTAATTCCCCGGAAGCCTGATCTGCAACCTCGGCAAAAAGATTTTTATAATAATTAATCCCTTCAGCCAATTGGAGTTTAAATGCGTTTAACTGCTTCCTTTTTTTATCGCTAAAATGTTGAAGCTGTTGTTTAATGTCTTCCTGAAGATAATCGATATAAAGATTGAGTTCTTTGATGAATATATGTGGCCGTTCTACCTGCCTCAACAAGTTAATTTTCCCGTAAATATGGCCAACCATTTCATCAAATGAATATACATCAGAAAAATAGGCCATGTTTGGCCCCGGACAAATGGCTACTGCGGTGCTTTCTTTGGGTTTGGCCATATTATATTTGAGATAGGTAGCGGCGCATAAGCCCTCACAAAGGCAAACTTTTTCGGTTACCAGATTAAACTGCTTTTGATATTCGCCTGCGGATAGGCCGGCAGTTTTAAGACTTTTGATTTTTAAGTGCTGATATTCGCGGGATGCCGTACAGATGGCCTGCTCAGTAAATTCGGTATTGTTGCAAAGGTATTTTTTGGTACATGGGCTTCCCGGCCTGCCCTTTTCAATCCGCTCGGCACGTTGGCGTTCTATTGTACTGTTTTTAAAATTATTAAACTGAATACCCAGCGGAGAGGCTCCACTCAGGTAAAAATCGCTTTCTGTTGAACTGGCCAATTGCGCCAATGTTTCGGCATCTACATTCGTTACTTCGGGTACCAATAGGAACGGGCTTCCCCAACCTGTGGCATCGAGATTGTAGTGTTGAAGGAGGAAATCGTGTTCTGCAGCCGTACCAATCCCACCCTGAACACTTACCCGCTGTTTGGGCTGTTTTTCTGTTGGGATTCCCTTTTGCACTAAAGCAGATTGGTACATGTTAAAAAGCTCAGCAAGCATATCGTTTTTTTTGAGCTTAAATTCTTCCAAAATTGGGCCCAGTAAATAGCCTTCTGTTGCAAATGCATGGCCACCACAGTTTAAGCCCGACTCTATCCTGAATTCTGAAACCCATAAACCCTTTTTTGCCAAAAATTTAGCCTGGATCAGTGCCGATCTGAAGTCGCTAACCTTTAAGATGATTTTCTTTTTCAGCTTGCCATTTTCATCAGGAAAAAAGTCTTCAAAATTTTCCATATAGCTGTATAATTTCGGGTTCATGCCGGCAGAGAGTACAACAGAGGCATTCAGCTTACTTTCCGCAAAACCACGGAGTGCACTTAAGGCATCGGTATTGAGATCGCCAGTATATTGGTCATCTACATAATTCATTTTATCTACCTTGGCCATAATATTCACATCAATAGCCCCCATCCGCATTGCATTTTTTAAAAGCGATTGGAAGGTCTGCTTGGTTTCACCTTCGGGATAGTCCAGCATCAGTTCGTAACCATGTTTTAATTTAGACGTATCAGGAAGTAGTTCGAAATAACGGCATATATCATTTCCGGCATTAAAATCCTGCTTTTTTAAGGCTTTAAAATCGTCGGTTATCGTTTCCAGTAAAAAATTGAGGTATGCAGTGATGCGTCTACTCCGGCAGTCAGCTGCTCCTTTTGGAATCGCTTCGAAATGAACCGCCCGGTTTTTTGAATGATAAGCCCGCATGCGCTCGATCAGTTCATCATCAACAATAGACAGCACTGATGAAATACCGTACCTGGCAACTTTTAATGGCGTATCAATAGAATAGCCGAGGCCTAATACAGGGATATGGAATGAATGTGGCATGGTGTTTCGTAATAAGGTTTGGCCTTTTACAATAAAAAGCTGATGATTTCGACAGCAAAACTATTATAGTTGAACTGGTCTGGAGATGATGCCTGTCAAAACGAAAAGTGAGTGAGGTCACTTTTTAACGTTTTATAATATGCCTTTTGGAAAGTTTGGGATATATGTATTTTGCTAAAGCCGTTTATTCAACACTATCGTTTACCTCGAATCTACCTGTTTTAAGATGAAAGATAATTTTGAACACGATAAGATCTTCATCATAAGTATCTTTTTTGCCGGTTCCATGCGATGGTTGCTCCGAAGGTGTACTGGTTAAGGGCATCATCCGATGGATAATTCCCTGAAGGGCCCTTTGTTTTTCTGGAGCATCCGTAATTTCTTCAAACTTGCCCCAGCACACTACACTTTTCCAATTATAAGTATCGCGGATCTGATCGGTCTGAAAGCATACCTGAGGGTTACTTTTCATCATCCTGATTTTTTGCCCCGGAGCAGAATGGGCGTAGACCATGCCGCTGCTGTACACATAATTAATGGGCACAATGTAACTCAGCCCATGAGCATGGCAGGCCAAACGGCCAATATATTGTTCCTTAAGGAGCTTTTCTATATCCTCTTCTTCTAGTTTTCCTAACATCTTACAAAAATTATATTTATTATAAATCAAGCTCCCGCAATATCCAAAACAATCCGGCCATCAATCTCGCCCTTTTTCATTTGATCGAACACATTATTGATATCTTCCAGTTTTGCTGATTTAACCTGCGCCCTTACCTTTCCATCTACCGCAAATTCGATCGCTTCCTGCATATCCTTTCTTGTGCCGACAATAGAACCCCTGATGGTTATCCTGTTCAACACGGTATCGAATATGGGAAGGTCAAAACTGCCTGGAGGTAGTCCGTTTAGGGATAAAGTACCTTTTCTGCGCAATGCAGAAAGCCCTTGACTAAAAGCAACAGGTGTTACTGCCGTAACCAATACGCCGTGCATACCCCCGGCTTGTTTTTTAAGAAATTCACCCGGGTCATGTTCCAGCGCATTAACAACAATGTCTGCCCCCAGTTTTCTGGCCATTTCCAGTTTATCGTTTGCAATATCAATCGCAGCGACCTGAAAGCCCATGGCCTTTGCGTATTGAACCCCAAGATGACCGAGCCCACCAATACCAGATATGGCTACCCACTCACCTGCTTTTGCATCGGTTTCTTTTAAACCTTTGTATACGGTAACCCCGGCACAGATAATCGGCGCCATTTCTGCAAAATTTACGTGCGAAGGGAAATGGGCAACGTATCTCGAATCGGCAATGACATATTCTGCGAAACCCCCATTTACACTATAACCACCATTCTGCTGCTCATAGCATAAGGTTTCCCAACCGGTTAAGCAGAATTCGCAACAGCCACATGCACTGTATAACCAGGGCACACCAACCACATCTCCTTCCTTAACAGTTTTAACATCATGTCCCATTGCAGCTACCAGTCCAATGGCCTCGTGGCCTGGCACCAATGGCATTTTTGATTTTACCGGCCAGTCTCCATTACAGGCATGTAAATCGGTGTGGCATACCCCGCATGAAATTACCTTAACCAAAATCTCATATTGATTGAGCGGTCTAACCGGAAGTTCTTCTATGGCCAGTGGTCCTCCATATTCATGGATAACTGCGGCTTTCATTGTTTTAGGATACATATATGCTGTTTTACAATAGATTTTTAATAATTGAATTTTATCTGGTGATGGGCAATTACATCGGAATGTTGTGTGATGGCGGTAAAACCAAAAGCGGGATCTGAATATGATCTGACATGTTCAGGGTAAAGCTACCTTTAAGCAGGCGATGAAAAAAACCGTGTTTTCGGTGCACCATGGTCAGGATATCGATCTGTCCGTTTTCTACAATCCAATCTAAACCATCCTTAATCTGTTCACTGTTTATATGCCTATGGTAGATATTTCTATAGTTAACCCGATCGGCAACCCGGTTTAAAAAATCTTCGGTTGTATGCTTATAAGCTTCTGGTTCTGATTTTGAACTACCGGTATGTGTAATGAGTATATCGGCGTTAAAAGGTTTTGCAAATTCGGCAAGTGTACATAAAACGGGGATATCACTATGGCTAAAATCTGTGGCAAAAGCGATTTTTTTAGGTTTCTTAAACCTGTATCCCGCAGGTATAAGCAAAACAGGTATTTCCTCCCCGATAATTTTTCTGGCAACACTGCCCATAAGTGTTTTGGTTAACTTATCTGCATGGTTTAATCCGGCCACAACGAGGTTCATTTTACACTCGGTAAAATACTTGCTAACCTCTTGTTCAACCTCGCCACGAACAGTTCTCCCAAACACCTCTGCTTTAAAACCAAGCTCATGATGGGCTTTTTTATATTTTTCTTCCACCTTTTCGACCAGTTTGTCCAAGGCTTTTTTAGCATCGTCTTCTATAAGCTTATATTCTTCAAGTGGCCATACCAGAGATGCCGCAGCGGGAGAAAACTCCGGAACCTGAAAAACATTTAACAGTTCTACCCGGGCACCAATACCATGGGCCAGATCAGTTGCATAATCGGCTGCGTTCTCTGCCGTTGCAGAGAAATCAACAGGTACCAGGATTTTTTTCATAATGGGTCTTTTTTGATCGGTATAAAGTTTGTAAAAAGCCCATGTTAAAAATATGAGCCCCATCAGTTATTAAAATGATTCTTCCGGTGTTACCATTTAAGTGCCCGATCATTATGATGATAGGCTAAAGAAATATTTAGACTAATTATCATTACCACAAAAAATGATTAAATCAGCATGCTTTCCGTAATTTTAATGTTTCAAATTATCCCATTATACAAAATGAGTGTCCATATAGGCTTAATGATCTGGAAGGAAATGAAGCAGAAAGATATCTCTGTTTCAGACATTGCCGCCGCCCTTGAGATCAGCAAAACAAAAACGCAGGAGATGCTGAATACCGCAACTATCGATATTCTTACTTTGGTCCGCGTGAGTGAAATCCTGAACTATAATTTTTTCAGCTATTACGAAAGTGGAAAGGTTTTCTCGAAGATGGAGTTACAGGAGAAACAAAGACTTGCAGCAGAAGTAGACCGTTTGAAGGCTTTACTTAACGAAAAGAACAAAGCGCTCGAACTTCAGGAAAGGTTAAATAAGATTCAGCTCAGCACGATTTCATTGTTGGAAAAAGGGCAGTTTAGATAAACACAATACACTAAAACACCTCAATTACCCTGCCTTCCATTTTAAAAACGAAAGCCACAACCAGTTGATCTTTGACCTGAATAAGCCTGCCTATTTTTTTTGGAGGGATGAGGTGAAAATCAGAAAAATTAATGCTTGTTGTCCTATCAGCCCAATAGTGCCTCATTTAACATTTATCCGATACCAGATTTATCAGAATGGCCTAAGATTGGAGACCTGCGTCCCAAAGCTATACAAACTCGCAATTGCTACCCTTAGGGCAACAACCGGAGTAAATTTATTTTTCATGATTTTATCTTAGTGATGAACTGCTATTTTGCTATTGATGCCTTAACATAATCGAACTCGAACCGGACAACGAGGTTATTACCCACTTTCATTGGACCAGGCATAAAACTTGGTGGTTCAATACCATAGTCGGTTAGCATTAATTTTTCGCTGCCATGGCAACTAATGGAACCATCTGCATTTACCAAAGCCATTACCTTCATTGAAAGGCTCTGTGTTTTCCCGGCAATGGTCAGAATTCCTGATGTCTGGATAGAATACCTTTTTGCCTGTACCATGGTAACTGTTGCAAAAGTGAGCTGATAGCTTATCTTAGGAAACTCAGTTGCGTTAAGCGTTTTATAGGTACGGTCGTCCATAGCAGATTTTCCGCTTTTGAGACTCTTTGCCGCCAGGGTAAATTTTAGGGCTGTTACGTCCGTCATTTCACCACGGGCATTGAAATTAAATGTACCTGTGCTTTCGAACTGTTTGGATGTTATCGACCAATCGTGAACATTGGATGTGCCCATTACCTTAACTGAATTGCTGGCTGTTTGCGAAAGCTGATATGTTGTTTGCGCCACTGTTACCAGCGGGAAGAGCATAAACAATAGGGTGATAGGTCTGATTTTTTTCTGGAATATATTAAATATTTTCATAGCAGGTTATTGGATTAAACTGTTAATCAAACCTACCCTGTTCTGCCGTCAAATTTTGTGAGGCGCACCAGATTGAAAACTGATGATCATCACTTTTCAACCACATCAACATCCGAAAATCAACAATAATTTATAAAAAGGGCTTTTCGGCTAAAGCTCACTTGGTTCCGCACCAAACTGTAGCATCAACTATTTGCCATGCAGTATTAAAGACATCTTAAAGATTGACCAAAATATATCCAATCGGGCCGCGAGGGACCAATGCCATTAAGTTAAGCGCCGCGGTTGTCAGTCTGTCCAAAGGACTCCTGTGGAGAGCGTAGTCGAAGACTTTTTGAGATGATAAATCGCAAACAAATACCCTTCGACTACGCTACCATTGACAGATCTTTTAAGAAGGGTCGTCATTGCGAGGCACGAAGCAATCTTAAAGCGCTCGCTACTAGCGATAGTTGTAAGATTGCTTCGTCGGCTGAAAAAGCCTTCTCGCAATGACGATATCTGAGGAGATTTAATTTTTTAAATTCTCCTGTCATTAATATTGATTTTTATACAATAAATTATCTCCCAGGGTGACATCTTCTTGAGATTTATCCCTTAATTTGATGACATTGGGGAGGGACCTATTCATTTTTACGCAGTCTACTGCCTTTTAATCAAAATTCAGCGGTCAGCTTTTGTCCTTTATTTAGATAAACCTCATATACTCCGTCTATTTTATTCACATTTTTGACATTCCACTTTGGCGTTTTTCCCATAAAATTATCTTTAATGCGAAGTTTTCCACTTTTGCCTGCTGTAATACTGAACATGAAAATACTTTTGTTTTTTCTGATACCCGATACTATATAACCGCCTTCGGCCCTTAGGTTTGAAAACGAAACATCTGCCCATTTTTGAGGTACAGCAGGAAAGATCCTGATCACGCCGGTATGCGGTTCACCGGGTGTAACACTCCAGCTTTGCAGCAGCATTTCGTGTACAGCCTGCGAGGCCAGAAAATTACCTTCTAAAGTAAATGGACGATAAGTAAAACCCGAATAGCCGCTTTTGGTCTGATCGCCGTTTGCATGGAAACCATTCCGCAACACAAAGGCCTTAACAAAAATATCGAGGTTTTTAACGGCCGCTTCACCATCTCCTACTCTTGCCCTCAGGCAGCTCATCCACGAGAAACTATAGCCTACCCAGGCACGGGTACCGAGTTTATCCCAACTTCTTAGGGTAGCCCCAATTACCTCCTGATCTTTTTTACCACTTTCACTATTGATCAGATTGAAAGGATAGATCCCTATGATATTGGATAAATGCCTGTGACTGGTACTGAGTTCATAGTTGGCATCCAGCATTAAGGTGCCATCGGCTTTGGTGTGAAAATCGCCCAAGGCTAAAGCTGCATCTGCCCATTTCTTACTTTCTGTAATTTTACCGCACTCCAATGCCATTTCCTTTAACGAAAGAAAGAGCATTTTTAAACTCATCAGGTCGTAATTGCTATTGGGTGTTAACCAGGCTTTCGGACTATTATCGAAAATTTCAGGAGAGGATGAAAGTGGTAATTTCAATAAGCCAGTGCTGTCCTTTTTCAATAAACCCAACATGCATTCGCCAACTTCAGCGCTCCATGGATAAGCTTTTTCTTTAAGAAACTGATCATCGGCCGTATACAACCAATGCAGGTAGAACAAATGTGCACTCCAGGCACTCATAGATGGCGACATACTGTATTGGCCCCATCCGCCTAAAGGCTGGCCGGAATAAGACATTACGCCAGGGCAGGCTAAACCACGGGTACCATAAAAATCTCTGGCAAAAGCCCTAAAGAAATCACGTCGGTCCCAAAGGAAATTCAGGTAAGATGCACCTTCATCATATCGCCCCGATTCCTGGTAGGCCATATAGGTCATCTGTGTATTCAGGTCATTGTGGTAATCGCCTTTCCAAGGTGGCAAAGCACCATTATCGGCTGTCCAAACACCTTGCAGTGGCATTGGCGGGGCATTTAAACGTGAAGCTGCACCATAAAAATATTGTACCAGGTTATATTGTTTTTGAATAGCCGTATCAGGTATTGTTACACTCGATTTCTCCCAAAATCTGCTCCACCATTTTACATGAGGTTTACGCATCGCTTGATAGCCTTTGTTCAATGCCTTGGTACATCGTTCGCGTGCCAGGGCTAAAAGATCCTTTGCATCCTGTGTAGAGGTGATGGTTAAGGCGAGTAAAGTTTCCTTGCCACTTTTTTTAGTCGCTACATATACACAATATCGAAGCCCTTCTGATGCATCCTGTATATACCATTGTGCATTACCACTCTTCCCGTGTATGGCATCAGGGTAACCCAGTTTGTTTACAGAACCACCACTGCTTGGCCCGGCCTGTCCTTTTTTGTTGTTATTATATACATCCATCGGACTCAAGAGATCAATGACTTCTGGAACAGTTCCTTTGATGGAAAGGATAGCGACAGGGTGAGTTGCACTATACAGCGCATTTATTGTTGCACCCGAATTAAAACGGGCCACTCCTTCGGCAGTTGATTCCAATAATTCAAATTCTTCAAGCACTTCCTGATCGGGGAATTTAAGTTCTAATCTGCCGGCTGGCAGTTTGGTCGGACTCACACCCCGATATGCGCCATCCCACCAAGAGGTAATGGCACTAAAATTCTTCTGGGCAATCATTTCTGCTCCTTTTTGATAATTGTACTTTTTCCACCATTCGCGCGCTCCATGTGTGCGCTCGTCCCATAAATCGCCCCTGTCTAATGATAGTTTGATGGTGTTTTTTTCGCCCCATAATAAACCGCCCATTAAACCATTGCCTAAAGGAAGAGCTTCATCCCAAGTAGTTACGGGCGCTTTTAGCACCAGGTTGTAGCTGGCATCGGGCAAAATTGTTTTTTGTGCACCAGCCGATAACCCTGCAAAAAGACTTAAAAAGAGTAAATTGGTTTTAAAAAATTTTATCATATTATCTTATCAGCGCATGCACCAGTCTGGCCATGCTAATTTATTATTTTAAAGGCTGCCGAA
Source organism: Pedobacter sp. Bi27 (assembly GCF_918698255.1). Classification (NCBI taxonomy): domain Bacteria; kingdom Pseudomonadati; phylum Bacteroidota; class Sphingobacteriia; order Sphingobacteriales; family Sphingobacteriaceae; genus Pedobacter; species Pedobacter sp. Bi27. The sequence goes on along the minus strand of NZ_CAKKMW010000012.1, from coordinate 36,048 downwards.
ACACATTAAAGCGTATTTATCGAAGTCCTTCGACAAGCTACTATTGACAGACTTGAATAAAATGATCGTCATTCCCGCGCAGGCGGGAATCTTAAAGCGCTTGCATTACGATTATTCATAAGCTTTCTTCTCTTCAAAGGCATTCATGAGCACTACGTGGTTCCCAATCAAGTTGGGAATGACGATCCCTCGTAACTTAATATTTGCAAAAAAAATCAGTCACTTATATTGATTTTAAACAATTAATTAACCCTTAGGATGACAACTATAAAATCAATTCATTTTCAGCGAATCATTTTCCTGATGAATGGTCTTTTAGAAAAGAGCTACCCGTCCAGGCTTTCTGAGCGGTCCAGGGTGCGGCTACATCAGTCCAGAACACGTTATTGGCTGGCAGGCCCAAGGGTAAAAAACCCAATGTTGCCATATAAAGGCTTCCGGTACAGGTATATGGGTCGGCGATTTCTGGCTGGTGGCCGTTAAAGCCTAAAACCAACCATCCCTGTTCATCAAAATTTTGATCGCCAGCGTACATATTTTCGAATACTTTGGTCAGCGCACAACGCACTTGCGCCGGACTTAATTCTGTAGGTAGTTTTTGATCCAACGCAATCTGCCCCAGGGTTTGAAAGGCAGCAGTACGGTAAGTTACACTTCTTCCTACCGGCGGGTATTCGCCTGTTGAAGAAATCATCCTTTCGGTAATCTGGGCATAACGTACAGCCCGGCCAGTGGCTTTTGTAAGCTGCGCTTCGGCCGCCTTTTTCTTGCTTACCATTACTTTCAGAATATCGATCATCATCGGATGGATAACATAAGAATTGTAATAATCGGTACTGAAGCTCGATCCATCTGAGTACCATCCGTCTCCTACATACCATTCATTTAATTTATTAATGGCTGTCATGGTGCGGTAAGGTTCATAATCTTCGCCAACACTTAACAACCAAGCTTCTTCTATAGCGGTAAACAAGAGCCAGTTGTTATAAGCGCCTGTCCGGTTTCTTAACGATTTAATCTCGTCGATATATCTTTTTTGTGTGGTTTCGTTTAGTGCCTTCCAAACATTGGGTGCACGCAAAAAACCCTGCACCACATAGGCTGCATCAACAATCGGCTGTGCATCTGTTCTGAAATTGATGTAATCAGCACTTGATGGATCAACCGCATTGCTTAAAGCCTGAATGGTCTCAGCTTTAAACTTTGCCCTTAGTTTCCCTTCTTCCGTATCATCATCTGGCAGGCTTAGCCAAGGGGCAATTCCTGCAAAAGTACGGCCTAATGCTTCTGTATAACCCACTTCCCTTACATTGTTATAATACTGTGGTGCTACCTCGGTAGCCATGTTTTTTTTTAATGTATTATTGGCCAGGTTATGGATAACGGGATAAGCAATTTTATATAAAGTTTTCACCCAAAAAGCCCGGTCTTGTGCGCCGCTTGTTACCGGGGCTGTTTTTGTTTTCTTTGCGGTTTGTGCATGGGTAACTGCATTTGTAGTTAAAAATACAAGACTTATTAAAAAGGCATATTTAAAATTCTTCATCGCTAACTTTATCATTTTATTTGGTGCTGATTTCGTAAAACTTGCTCGTTCCGGCGGTAATGTTCTCCGTAAAAGATACCTCGGTTATTTTTTCATCTTTATAATTAATGCTTAAAGGCACAATTTGTCCAGTGGCTGCATCTCTTGCTATTAATTGTTTGGGATCTTTTATTTTAACCTTTTTTACAATTTGTGGCCATGCGATCTTTATAGTCTGATTATTATTGGCTGAAGATCCGTTGTACGCTTCGGCAACAATACTTTTATCGTTATGCGCCAGATTTAAACGGAACATTTCACTTCCTGCCAATAAAAAAGCACCAACGCCATAAACATCAGTATCCTCATAACCAACTTTATCGGGCGCAGCACCCTGAGCTTGTACAAAGCCTAGTTTCCCATCAGAATGAACGGAAGAACTAAGTGCATCCCATGCGTTGGAAATTACGCTTTTGTATTTTTTGTAGGGAATAAGTCCGTTTTTTACGCCCCAGGCCATCGCATAACAGATAAAACCTGTACCGCTGGTTTCTTTTGAAGGATAACTTTCGGGATCGAGCAAACTGGCGTGCCAGCTTCCGTCTGCCTGCTGCAGCGCGGCCAACTTCTCAGACATACTCTTAAATAATTTCACCAACTTTTTACGCTCAGGATGATTTTCAGGTGTTACCGATAACAGCCGTACTAAACCACCCATTACCCACCCATTGCCCCTGCTCCAGAACACCTTGGCTCCATTTTTCTCTTTTTTGTTAAAATATCGGCTATCGCGGTAAAAAAGATGCTCGTCTTCATCGTACAAATAGGCGGTAGATTTCCACCATAGCGCGATTGATTTATCCAGATACTTCGGATCTCCCGTTGCCTGGCTTAAATACCCCAAAGCTGGTGGCCCCATAAACAGGGCATCGCACCAGGCCCATTCGCGGGTATAAATACTATTTTTCCATTCAAGGCTTTCTACATGTGGTAAAGAAACAATGGTATCGGCCAGGGCTTTAAACTGCTGGATATATTCGGGCCTTTTGTAAATGGTGTATAGCTGCGAATAAAGCTGACCAACGCAATAATCGTCTGCAAAATACCGGTATCTTCCCGTTTCCCACTTGTTATCTTCACCAACCTGAATCAGCTTTTTATAATAACTTTCGGTATCGGCCAGGCGTGCCCATGCCATCATCCCAGCGTACATTGCGCCACTGGTCCAGTCTTTTTTCGGATTTTTCCACCCTGCTGTTTCTAAATTTGTCCATTGCCAATCCGCAACTTTTTTCATCTGGCTGATGATTTCACTTGCTAGCGGCTGTTTTTTCTGCGCATTCATCTTTTCGAAAGAGAAAAGAACCAGGAGGAATAGAATTATTTGTTTCTGCATTTAATAATTGATTTTAATGATCCGGTTAATAAATTTTGATCATTTATTGTTTATTGGGATATAGTTTAATATGTGGTAAAAATTCTCGCGATATGAGGTATGTTAAATCGTAAGCCTCCTAACATTCAAAAAATGACAACATAAAGAAGAGAGTGCTTTTAGGCACTCTCTTTTTCAATAATCTTAAAAAAAAACGGCTATAACTTAATTACTTTTACAACCTTTCTTTCTGTGCCTTGTCGTACCTCTACCATGTATACACCGGCAGGAAGTTCAGTCCCGAAAGTTAACTGTTCGTTAACCGCTATTTTAGCTTCTTTAACCAATTGCTGGGCTATATTATAAACCCTATACTGTAATGCATCGCTGCTAGGGCTTTCTGCCTGCACTTTAAACCCGGTCGTACTTGGATTTGGCCATGCAGTAACTGTTAATGCCAGCAATGATCCAAGGGCTTTGCCATTATTGGTGTTTATCGGCCACTCTTCGAAGTTTGTTGCACCCGCTTCCTGGTTCAATAAGAGTTCTGGCTTATTGCTGTTTGCCTCGCGCGAATTAAAGCTTACCAGATTACCAGATCCTTTTGCTTCCTGATTGATCAGCCTGATGGAAATGATTTTTTTGCCTAAAGCAAGCTGGCTATTGATATAAGCGGTTACATCCAGTTCGTACCAGGCACGGGCCGTATTTTTAACAATGTAGTTACCAAGCAAGGTACCACTTTCAGTTGGTTTGTTGTTCCAGGTAATGGTGCCTTCTCCCCAGGTGGTATTAGACAGTCCGTACACTGATACATTCCTTGAAGGATTTACCTCTATACGCGAAGCATACACCCTGATTTTTGCACTGTTTACTGCTGAACCCGAAAATGTGCTATAATTGAAGCGCAGGTAAGATTCTCTGAAAGCAGACCAGTTATCGCTGCTCACATCCAGGCTCTTTGAGCTTCCATTATTGGCATTTGCAAAAACGCCGTCCCGAACAAATGCATCGGCCACCGGATTAACAGTTAAGGCCTGCGGTGTGTTTACGGTAACAGTAACAGGAGAAGATGTAGCCATCCTGCCTAAATTATCTGTTGCTTTTGCAGTAAGCGTATACGTTCCTGATGAAACATTATTCCACACCATGTTATAGGGTGCCGTTGTAGATTGGCCCAATAAAGTCGAACCTTTATAGAACTCTACTTTAACAACTGTTCCAGTGGTACTCGCATTGATTGTAATATTTGAGTTTGCCGCAAATATTGCATTGTTAACCGGCGCGGTAATAGATACCGTTGGTGCGGCGCTCACACTAATATTTACAATAGCTGATATAGTTGTTCCGCCGTTATTATCGGTCGCCTTTGCCGTAAGCGCATAACTTCCCGCAGCTGGACTGGTCCAGGTATAGCTATAAGGTGCTGTTGTAGATTGCCCTAACAATGTGCTGCCCTGATAAAACTCTACTTTGGTAATTGTTCCGTCGGTATCAGCAGCATTGGCACTAATGACCACATTCGATCCTGTTGTAAATACAGCATTGTTTGCCGGTGAACTGATGGCCACCGTTGGTAAAGTATTTGCCGTAACATTTACAGCTGTTGATGTGGTTGTTCCACCATTATTGTCAGTTGCCTTTGCCGTAAGGGCATAGCTTCCCGAAGCAGGACTGGCCCAGGTAAAATTATAAGGTGCAGTAGTAGACTGACCTAAAAGTGTGCTACCTTGATAAAATTCTACTTTGCTGATCGTTCCGTCTGTATCAGCTGCATCGGCCTTTATGGTAACATTCGAATTTGCTATAAATACAGTATTGTTTGCCGGTGAGGTGATGGCCACTGTTGGTGTGGCATTTATCTTAATCCTAACCGTATCTGCAACAGCTGTACCGCCATTATTGTCGGTGACCTTTGCCGTGATGTTATAAAATCTGGGACCAGGGTTATTCCAGGTAAAGCTATATGGTGCCGTGATAGATTGACCTAACAAAGTATTGCCCTCAAAAAACTCTACTTTGCTAATCGTTCCGTCGGTATCAGCAGCATTGGCGTTTAGGACAACATTAGCACCCGCCGTATATACAGCATTGCCTGTTGGTGAACTGATGGCTACCGTTGGCAAGGTATTGATGGTAACCTTAACAGTGTCTGATATTGTTGTTCCTCCGTTATTATCGGTTGCTTTAGCGGTAAGGCTGTAATTTCCTGCTGTAGGATTATTCCAGTTAAAGCTATAAGGTGCAGCTGTAGATTCACCTAACAGCGTTGAACCCTGATAAAACTCTACTTTGCTAATTGTACCATCAATATCAGCGGCATTGGCATTGATAGTAACATTCATACCTGCTGTAAACACAGCATGGCTTGCCGGTGAGCTGATGGCTACCGTTGGTAAGGTATTGATAACCACTTTAACGGTGTCTGATACCTTTATTCCTCCATTATTATCGGTTGCTTTAGCGGTAAGGTTGTAATTTCCTATAGCTGGATTAGTCCAGGTGAAGCTATAAGGTGCAGCTGTAGATTCACCTAATAAAGTCGATCCCTGATAGAATTCTACTTTAGCAATTGTTCCGTCGGTATCAGCAGCATTTGCATCAATAACAACGTTTATACCTGCCGTAAACACCGCATGGTTTGCCGGTGAACTAATGGCCACCGTTGGCAAGGTATTGATGATCACTTTAACCGTATCTGATACCTTTACTCCTCCGTTATTATCGGTTGCTTTAGCGGTAAGGTTGTAATTTCCTACAACTGGATTAGTCCAGGTAAAATTATAAGGTGCAGTGGTTGACTGACCTAAAAGTGTGCTACCTTGATAAAACTCTACCTTAGTAACAGTTCCATCTGTATCGGCAGCATCGGCATTTATGACAACATCGCTACCCACTGTAACTACTGCATTGTTAACAGGTGAAGTAATCGATACTGTTGGCAATACATTGGCGACATCTACTGCCGGATAAACCAATTTTCTTGTACCATCAACTCCAACAGCATAAACACTTGTTGAACCGGCACCATATTGAACCGTTGTGTTTGCGTTTGCTGTGGTTGCTTCTCCAGCCCCATAAATAGCCACATCGGTAAGTACCTTTTGGTTATAGGTCTCAAAAGCTACTGCATTTGCCCATTTCGAATTATCAATCTTTAATGTGTTGGTATTAACGGTTACACCGACCGTTGCAGCTGCAGTTGTTGCCAATGGCGTACGGTTTTTAAAGGTGTTTATCGTATTTGCCGAAATATAATTTAACACCGGAGATACTGGTTTTGGATATCCTTTCGCTTGTATAGTAGCAATTAGTGCATCTATCTGCGCTTGGGTAATGGTTAACCGCTTTATAGAATAATCGTCTATATCCATATCAATTGGCAACAGGTAGCCACTTTTCACAAAGAAATCGGTCAGATCTTCCTGAACAGCATCGCAGGTGGCACTTACAAAGTTGAGTAATAACTGGCCTTCATTTAATCCTGTCTGACTGGTAGTACGCATTTTCTCTAACACATCGCCGTACCAAAAAGCCACATCTGGTTGTCCAGCCGGGGCTGCTGTACCAGTTAATCGCTGTTGCATGGTCGGCAGGTTTTTACCTGCACCGGCAAGCTGGTAATACACTTCCAGTTGCCACAAAGGCACCAATCGCACAAATACATCGCCTTGTGCCTCCATATGTTTTTTCTGTATCAAACAATTATCAAACAACGAGCCGTACCGTCCACCATATAAACTGGCAGCTCCTGCTTTAGGTGCATCATTACCTTTTTCCAGTCTTGTGGTATTTGCATAATTGGTACTAAAAAGATATTGTATCCATGCCGAGTTAACATTGTTTGTTACTTCAGTCATGCCTATCCATTTGGCTCCTGGCCTCACCTGGTTGTTATGGCCGTACTCATGGGCAATTCCCCAGGGATCTTTAAAAACTCCGGTAGCACTCGCAAGATTAGACCCACTGCCACCCACACCTATGGGATAATTTACACCTTCACCACTTGCATTCGGATTTCCATCACCAGTTATAGACCTTAAAAACATGTGGTTTTTAGGCACCCTGTTATATTTGGTTAGACCATTTAACGTAAACTCATTATGCACAATAGTATCGTAGGCTGCAACAAGTTCTTTTCCACTGGCTGCCGAATTACTGATCAGTATATTTTTGTTGAGATTTAGATTGGTATAGATTCCTTTCATATCCAACTTCGAGTACACACCATTAAGCAACATTTTTGTCCAATCATCATTGGTATCGGTTAAAGGATTGTAATATCCGTTAACCTGGCCTGTGGTAATGTTAATCTGTATAGGCTGCAGATTGATATTATCGCTAAAGTAACCGATATAAGCCAGTCCATCATGCAGCACATTGATAATGTTTACCCCTTTTTTCAGGGGATAGCTATCAGTAGTGCTGCTATAATCCAGTCCAAAATCTTTAACAACTAACTGTGGGTTTACACCATAGGTATCGCCAACAAAAACAATCGCTTTGGTATTCGCCTTAAAGGCAATTCCGGTTGGGTTTTCAACCTTGTTTAAGCCATTTATTTTTAATATACCTTCTACAGTGACCGGATTTGGATAATAATCGTAGGTCTGCACGCGGTATTTCCTGTTGTAGCTATTATTGAAAATACATTGTGCCAAAGATTTAAAAAATGGAGAAGCAATGGCATCAATATCGGTTTGCGTTATTCCAGATTTTAATGTTGTATGCAGATCATCCGCAAAAATGTTTGTGTATAAATTGCCGGCGCTGTTTTTCTGATAGAATTGCATTTCGGCACAACTGGCGAAATTATTTTTACCTGTAAGCACTTTAACCACAACCTGTGTAACATTGGTTAAAGCTGCAGGGAAACTGATCTGATACGCAGCTGAACTAAAACCCGTATCAAAATTCATTAATTTGGTTAAAGTCGTTTGTGTTGTGGTTTTATACCAGATTTCGCCCGTACCAAAAATACCATTTGAGCCGCCATCCTGCCTCGGCACATAGCTGATATAATCGATAGTAGGACTGGTGGTAAAATTATAGGTTAAACTGATCGGAAATCCGCCGCCACTATAGCTAGAATGGTATAAGGTAGCCGTGTTGTTATCGTAAGTACGCGAGATATCTTCACCGCCATTCGCTGCAGGGCTTACGCTGGCACTGGAAATGGCCAGTTTAACATCAGAATAGGCTGTAAAATCTTCTGCTATTGGATTGTCGCAATCTAAAGGCTGAACAAATGGCCCTGTTTCTGCAGAACTAAAATTGATTTCAGCACAGCTCGAAAAATTGCCTCCTGCCGCTCTGATTACAAAGCGAACGATGTAGGGTTTTACAATCGGGCTGGCCGTCATATCGATCGTTTTTACCGCATTGGTCTGGGCCCAGCTGATATTGCTCAGCTTGCTTACAAAAACCGAGGGTGCATCAGCAGAAGCATAATAAACATCTACAGTGGTCCAGATGCCATTTGGACCCGATTGCCGCGGGGTGTAATCAACTTTATTGATGCTTTTTACACCAACAAAATAAAAATCTACCGTGTCTGGCATGGCGTTTAAAGACCAGTTAGAATGGTACATGGTCGTCAGATTACCATCGAAGGCTTTTGTAATTTCACTACCACTTTGAGATGGCCGTTTTGAAGCGGCTGCGGTGATGGTGACCGGGTTTTGAGCGTTCGCAATTGCACAGAGCAATAACATAGCGAGAAAAGAGAGTAATCGTTTTTTCATTTGGTCAGGGTTTAAATTAAATAATATTGTTTTTTTTTGTTTAAGCCATCTCCTCCTATTCTGCCTATATTTTCACCAGTAATGCCTGGCTACGATCTGTTTGTTATTTCGTTATTTTCCCTTCCTCGGAAGAAAATTTACAGCGAGACCAAACCGCAGCGTATTGGCGAGCGGATTGCTTCTTTCTGCGGTGGCCAGGTAAGATAGATCAATGCTGTAGATCTGGTACCTAAAGCCTGCACCGAGGGTAAAATAACTGCCATCACCTTTTTGCGCATCCTGGTAATTATAACCTGCCCGAAACACCAACCTATCTTTAAATAACAGTTCGAGCCCGGTTGATAAACCTATTTCCCTTGCTTCTTCACTAAAGCCTCCAGGTGCATCATTAAATGACCCAAAAATACCTGCCGGAACAGACCTATCGGGGTTCTTTCCACTGATAATCTTTCCATCAGGTGAATAAATAGGCTGGGTAGGTATAAGCAATTTATTCAGATCTAAAGCCAGGGTCAGTTTACTTTCATTTCCGATGAAAGAGACTGCAGAGCCCAGTTTCAGCTCAGTAGGCAGAAAGTATTGTTCGCCAGTATCGCTGTAGCTCATTTTTGTTCCAATGTTGGAGATATTTACGCCTAATGACCAATCTGCAGGGCCTCCGAACAACATCACACCGGTTCGGTAAATCCCGGATATATCGGCGGCCAGGGCCCTTCCCGGTCCTGCTTGCCCGCCCGAACTTGTTGGTCCGGTAAACAGACTGCTGTTGATGAAACGGATACTTCCACCAAGTGCGAATTCACTTCCAAAACTCCGTGCATAGTTGATATCGGCCGCAAACTCCGTTGGGCGGGCTGTTCCCAATCCCTGTGCGTTATCGTCGGTAAGGCTAACGGCACCCAGAGAAAAATACCTCAAAGACGCCCCTATGGTATTACGTTCGTCCAGCTTACGGTAGCCGCTCAGGTAGGCAAGGTTCATGTCTGGCACCAGGTTCCTCATCCAGGGGGTATAGGTTAACCCTATTCCTGTTGACCCTTGGGGTAGGGAGGCCATCGATGCTGCATTGATAGCCGCCGAATGGGCATCAGCCTCAACCGCTACCCCAGCGTTCCCCATGCCAGCGATGCGGGCACCAGGGGTGATCCTTAAAAAGGGGGCTGCAGCGACCAGACTGTTAGATCTGCCATCATTGTTAATTTTCCCTGCCTGCTGGGCATTAGCGTTTGTAATAACTAAAGCAAGCAGGATTAAGAGGAAAAACATTCTGTTCATTGGTTTTCGGTTATGAGTTAAAATTTTAAGTTATTATGATCAAAAAACAACCATCACCACTACCGCTTACTGCATCAGCCAAAATCTCTAGATCGATATTACATTTATCTAATTACAGTATTACCTGGAAGGCATATCACAAATGAGACTGTCTGTTTCAGGCAATACTGTAATTCTTCTTGTTTCAACAGGACGATTTCTTTCAAGAAGTTATAGGCAACAAAAACTCGTTTATAGGTTTATTTGGTTAGTTGATTCACTAATAATTTACTCGTTTGTTTTTTAATAAAATGATTATAGGATGTTGGTATAGATCTTAGTTAGAGACCTTTATCAAAACTAAGTACAATTGATTTAAGTCAAATAAAAAAGACAGCACAAACGTTTGTTTGCGAACAGATTGACAGTAATGCCGAGTTTAGACGACAATAATATCACTGATCATGCTACCATATTTGCTTGAAAATTTTTAAATAAGGGTACAATGTGATCAGAAGAAGTAGAAAAACAGTAAATTATATTCAGCATAGCCCAGCTCGGGGGTTAAGTGCACAATTACCTGGCTTATTTCAGAAATAGGCCTCATTTGTAAATTTATTATTACAAAAACAGGAGATGATCGAAATAAATAGTATGGTAAAAAATAAGAGATCGATTTGATATTGGATTATTGACATTTAACATTTTAAAGCAAAATTTAAAGTAGCGGATTATACGCAAACGTTTGTGCTTTGTTTTATATAAAGATAGATGAGCTAACACATAGATTTCAACGACCTAAATAAGCTGATTACCCGGCGTGATCAACAATAAAGACTAGAAAAGGGCATCTTTTAACCATTCAGTTTACAAAACTGAACGGTTAAAAGATGCTTTAATAAGATTTAATGGAATACTACCTTTTTCTGGTCTCCTAAATAATAATATTCCCTGTGTAGATGCTCATTGCGATAGACTGCCTATCATCTGCGATAAATGAAATCCAGGTATGCAGTTCATTATCCTTTTCAAACGCTGGGATTTCAATGGTTTCCATGCCATCACTTCTCCTTGCACCACTGAGTTTAAAATAAGCCAACTGAGCTTTTACATTATAAGCCATTACCATTACCTGATCGTTTTCCCTAACCCAGTTATTGGCAGCATTATTTTGCCAGCTGAAATGAAGCCCTACATCATCTTTAACTACACTGGGGTTTTCTGCCCCCATCAAGCTTCCAAATGTTAGACATACCTTTGCACAGTTAATGTCACCATTTGCATCAAATGCGTTGAGCATATTGTACGATTTGGCTGCGTTATGCGCAGTCATCATCCGCAGTTTGGATTCGAGATTGTAGCCTACCCTGATGAAGGTAATTAAGGGTTTAAGAAAATACTGCATTCTGGTAAAACCAGACCTGCAAGCCTTTTGTTGGGCCGTTCCTTTTTTGTTTTTTGGACTGGGTTTAGGTAAACCCCTCATTACCCATTGTCCATTTAGTTGATAGCCTATTACACTACCTACTTTTCCGGTGAAACCACCGTTGATTCCTTGATTAAATATTGCCATAATTTTTTAAATTATGGGATGATTACTACCAAGATAGGAAAAGAATTTCATCAATGCACTATTTCATCAAATTTAACGGGGCGTTAAAACGCGATTAGTTCGAATGGGTCTGTCACAAGTCCGAACCAACCCCGAACTAAGTCCGTTTTAATTCAAACCTCAGTAACGGTGAATTAACTTTGAATCAGCGTTTAGTGATAAAAAAGATGCTTACAATTTGTTTCATTTTTGTTTATTGGTTGATTATTTAAGCTTAATTCTAATTTTCTGGAATAGGTTTATGAAATAACATTGGAGACGCTACGACCAGAATGGCTTTAACCACAGATGTACACAGATAAACACGGATTTCATATCTGTGTGTATCCTTTCTATCTGTGGTTAAATTATTTTGCGCTTGGGTCCTAGCGAGACGCTATAATCAGAATGGGAGACTCTTTGTCGTTAGGTTAAGGGATAAATCGCAAAAAGATGTTACCCTGAGAGATAATTTATTGTATAAATATCAATATGAATGAAGCCTATCCTTTTTTTGCCCAGCGGCTCATTCTTGCCTCGGCTCACCGCCGCCGAAAGGCTCTTTCTTTTTGGTGTCAAAAAGACCAGCGTAGCTAGCTTGAATGCCGTTGAAAAACATAAAGGTGTATGAAAAAACAAAAAACACCGGCTGAAAATTTATTCATTTTGTATTATAGTTTTCAGCTGCATTCATGAGGGCTTCGCCGTTTTCTTTCGAAGTTAGTGGGTTGGCTGTGCTGGTGGAGCCCGAAAAATTTGTTAGGCCGGATTTCAGTGGAACGGAGATGCGGTGCTGTGGCCTAGCTGGGCGGAAATGTATAGTGTCGCAAATATCTTATTAGTAAATAATTACAAAATAACGGCAATGGTAGGGTTAGATTTTTCAAATACATCGGAGTATTGATGACAGCTTTTGGCGGTTCATCATTCCCAACTTGATTGGGAACCACACAGTGCTCATGAATGCCTTTGAAGAGAAGAAAGCCTATGAATAATTGTAATGCAAGCGCTTAAAGATTAGCTTCGCTGAGCACTGCGTGGTTCCCGCTTGCGCCTATCGTGGACACATCTTTATATGTGTGGGTTTTTCGGCGTTATGCTGACCTACTTTAATAATACACAGGTTTTACCGAAGAACGCCCGTCAATCCCAAGTGGCAGGAAATCAAAAAACAGGTGCAGAATAGAACAAAATAGCACCACCAAACCTAAAACGCAGTGGTTTTGTGTTCATAAAGCTAATTTAAAGTTTTAGGAAATATTGAACACAAACCCCGAAGGGCTCAATCAGACAGAAGAAAACGGAGACAACAGCTGATTAAACGAAGTGCCGCTGTTTTTTGATGAGCGTAGGTGGTGAGGAGCCACATTGCCGGATTGACAAAGCGCTTTGGGTACTTTGGCGCTCCAAAGTACCATGCCCCGCGGCATAGAGCGGAAAAGGCTATGTTTGCTTAATTAATGTTTTTTTTGAAATAAATGCCTTTTTATAACTCGAAAGATGCTGATCCCGAACATTCGGGATCAGCATGACGACCGCCTTAATCAAATGTACTAAAAAAACATATATAGAGGTAACAAAAGATGTGTCCACACGATAGGCCTGCGCGGGAAAGACGACCACGCTGTTGGAGTCTGTCATTGATAGCGGAGTCGAAGGGCATTTATTTGCGTTTCATCAATCTCAAGAAGTCTTCGACTATGCTCTCCACAGGAGTCCTTTGGACAGACTGACGACTGCAGTGCTTAACTTAAGGCATTGAGCGAGGGGCTAAAATCGCCCTTCAAATACGATTTACGATTTATTTACAAAATTTACATTTTTATTTACAATCCAAATCACTCCATCCAAAAAATATCAAACTAGATTCGCTTAATCAATTTGAAAGGATATGAAACATATGAAAAAAACCATTTATGTGCTGATCTTACCACTGGTTGTGGTGAGCGGATTAGTATTTGCCAATCGTGAAATTAAGCCATCCCCAAAGCCCTTGTCTGCCGCTGAAATGAAAGCGCGCATGGTGGAAGACCGAAAAAAATGGGAGGCCTCTCCTGACGGGATAAAGTTCAAAGAATGGGAGCTTTCTCCTGAAGGTAAAAAGGTACATGCCAGTCATGATAAAATAAGGACGTACATAAAGGATTTCAGCAATATGGAGGCCGTGGTCACCTCTGTTACTTTTCAGCGCGCAAACGCGAAATCAGGTCCAAAATGGCTTATCGTCAGGATTGATGGCGAAGCATACATGATGCAATTCACGCTTAAGGAATTTCAGCAGTTAAATGGGCTGAAAGTTAACGACAAAATAATGGTAAAAAGCCACAGCGCTGGCTATTCGCCCAATCATCCCTATTTGATTGTATCAGGCGACTATATTGAGCAAAATAATAAGGTCCTTTTTAAACGTGATTTTAGCAAAAATAGGAGTTGCTGACAAAAAGCTCGACATTCCGCAGCTCTCCGCTAAGATTAAAAGCGCATCGAAAGATGGGCTTTTTTTGTTTGGAACTATCTATAATTAGTTTGGCCTGGGTCTTAGCGGGATGCTACAACTAGATTGAGATTTGCAAATTCACAATTATTTTAGCGAGATCTCCGTACTTTTAAGGTTTTCCAATTTCGTATAACGACTATTAAATATTGTATTACCAAAAAAAAAAATTAAATTAGTTTTTTTTAAACATTAACTCTCAAATAATTGCAGAAAGCACTTCTCAGATGGGCTGGAAGTAAAAAAAAACTTCTACCCCATCTAATCAAATATTATTCTAACTCATTTGAAAGATATTTTGAGCCATTTGTTGGCTCGGGGCAGCTCTTTTTTAACCTGCCTTTGAAGAATGCGATTCTTAGCGATATAAATGGTGATTTGATTAACATGTACAATGCATTGAAAAGAGATCATGTTCAAGTTTACCAGCACTTAAGTCACTTCTCTCAAACAAAAGAATTCTATTATACCCTTCGTGATGGAGAGCAGTTGGATAAGGATGAATTTTATTTGGCAGCAAAGTTTATCTTTTTAAATACGTATTGTTTTAATGGACTTTATCGCACTAATCTTTCCGGAAAATTTAATGTGCCATATTCTGCATCTAGTGGAAAACTAATCCATTTTGAAGAGTTAGAAAGGCTCGTTGCATATTTGCATAAAGGGGAATTTATTTTAGGAGACTTCGAAACGATAGTTTCCTCTCAATGTTCAAAGAACGACTTTGTTTATCTGGACCCACCTTATGCGGTCAGAAATAAACGAATCTTCAGCCAGTATTCGCCAGACACATTTGGCCTTAATGATCTCATAAGACTGAAGAGTTTAATTAAAGAAATAGATAATCGAGGAGCTAAATTTGTTCTTAGCTATGCTGCTTGTGAAGAATCGATGTTTTTATCACAGGATTGGCATTGCGAGACAGTGCAAACAGTTAGGAATATATCCGGATTCGCCAAACATAGAAAAACGGAACAGGAAGTATTGATCACTAATATATACCAATGATAAAAATTGCCGTTATTAGTGATATGCATTGCATGCATAGTTCTAGCGAAGAGAATAAAGGAAATGTTTCTACCTATCTGTATAGCGATGATGTGGGTAAATCAGAAACACGTCATCCCATTAAGGCTCTAAAGAATCTTATCGAGAGAGAAAAGTTGTCTGCTGACATTTTACTTTGCCCTGGAGACATTGCTAATAGAGCAGATAAACAGGGGTTACTGACAGGTTGGACACATTTAGAAAAAATCCGCGAAAGATTAGCTGCTAAATGTACTGTGGCGACCGTAGGAAACCATGATATCGAAAGTAGAAACGAAGAGATCGGGAATGTTTTTTTGGACCTACAAATACTAGATCCTGAATATCCTATACCTTCTAAATTACAAGATATAAAATACTGGTCTTCAGGATACAGTTTTGTTGAAATCGATGATATATTGGTACTTAATATTAATAGTTGTTTTTTTCAAAGTAATTCAAAGACAGCAAAAAAATCCAAGATTGACATTGTTCAGCTTGAAGCAATTGGCAATGAGCTAACCAAGCGAGACACCAAGTCATTTCTGTACAAAATCGTACTTATTCATCACCACCCTATAGCCCATTCCAATCTGGATTATGAAGATGTGGATAAGCTGGATAAAGGAGATGAACTAATTACCCTAGTCAAAAAATATGGGTTTCAATTCGTACTTCACGGTCACAAACATGATGCCCGGTTGACAGTCTTCAAATCGATTCCAATTTTCTGCGCAGGGAGCTTTTCTTCATTAATGAACGTAACTGACCTTAAAAGTGACAACACTTTTCATATGATTTATCTCTGTGAAAATGAACCCAAAGGATGTATAAAATCTTGGATATACGCTCCTCAAGAAGGCTGGGTGGTCAGGAATGACACTCGTTTTCCCTGTTTTACTGGCTTTGGGTTCAGTGGGACGATCAGTGATTTAGGTCAAAGAATCTCAACCTGGCTAGATAAAAACACCACGAATCAAATGGCCTACTATGATAGGTTGAAGACTAATTTTCCAGAATTGGATTTTCTTGGCCAAGATGAACAAAAAGATTTGTCAATAGAATTATTGAACAAATATGATCTTGAATTTAGTCCACCGTTGCCCAACATGCCAAAATTGATTATAAAACAGATAAAATGATGAAGCAGGATATTTTTGAATCTTTCAACGCAAGATACCTCTCAAATGAGGATATCGCCAAGTCTTTTATCGCCAATGCTCAATTCCAACAACTAATTGGAAACCACCATACACTTTTAATGGGGCCTAGAGGTAGTGGCAAAACGACGTTACTAAAGATGCTAACGCCATTAAGCCAGTACTATTATGCTAAACTTAATCCTCAAAAAATTGCCGAGGTTGAATTTATCGCGGTCTATGTCCCTACGGACATTCAGTGGAAAAGGCAGATTGAAATATTTGATGCAGATTCTTCATTTCCGGAAAAAATTGCCAGAAACTTCCCAAGATTTTTAGTTACAACGAACATTTTAATGTGCCTAATGACAACATTTAAACAGTTAGTAGCTATTGAATTCGATTTTACAAATAGTGAATTACAGTTAGAAAAGGAGGCTCAATTATGTACACAATTAATTGAGAGCTGGGATATAGAAAAACCAATCGCCCCTACATTTGATGCCATAAATCAAGCTTTGCTTAAAAGGTTAAAAAACGGCAACCTATTGTTAACCAAAATACGATATGAACCAAATTTCAACCTTGATCAGCTTCCTGACTATTATTATCAAGATTATTTTGACTTGATATTGCTGGGTTGTAATGATTTTGTTTCAACATTCGAAAAATTTGGAAACAAGAAGTGGGCACTATGTTTCGACGAATTAGAGATCTCTCCAGAGTGGTTACAGCAAGAACTTATACAGAAATTCCGAAGTATAGATCAACGGTTTATTTTTAAGCTAACCACTAGCCCACTCGTTTCCATCGTTGACAAGCTATCGAAAAAACCTTTGGAAATAGAAGCAAGGGAAGCAGAGGACTATCATGTTGTAAGAACATGGAATTTTAACCTTAAAGGGGAAAGAGAATGGGGAAAATTCAGCGAAAAACTTTTAGAGCAGAAATTCGATAGGTATTTCGAAAAAACCGTGAAACCGGGTGATATTTTTGGTTCTGACTCTGAAACGAGAAACCTCGCAAAATTATTAACCAGAAACCGTGTAAACGAAAGGGCTCAGCATGGAATGAGTACAAGTCCTTACGCCAAAGGAAATCACTATTATTTTCTTTTCAAAGAGCTAGCACAGATTGATGAGACATTTAGATACTTTCTGTCGCACAAAAATATTGACCCTCAGGATCCAACACCAGACTCGCCTGAACAACTTGACCAAATTTTCCGAAAGATATTACCTATAGCAATTTACCGATATTCGTTCAGAAAAGCCAATATGGGGCATCGCTCGAGAAAAAATCCAGGGTTATATTATGGATTGCCGATGATCTTTGAACTCTGCGATGGTAACCCTAGATTTTTGATTAGCTTAGTAGATTCCCTTTTATTGTCTCTGGACAGTAGCAATAATCATAAGATTGGTACTCAGCAACAGTCTCAAATCATCCAAGAATTTTCGGCAAAATATCTTGATTTACTAATATCACATCCCGATTCCAACCGCGAAATATATCCAAATAGATTTTTGAACCTAGGCACGCTTCTGAAGGAAATTGGCAACTATTTCCATAGCAAAATGTTAAGAGAGTATTTTAAGATGGATGTTTATTCTACCTTTACAGTTGATCCGGAAGTCCCTGAAAAAATTGTTGAATTAATCGAATTGGGTGTGCATCTTGGTGCACTAATTTACCTTGATCCAAAAATGGTTGTGAGTTCTGATGGATTGAGAAACAAGAAATTCAGACTTTCTTATCTGCTTCATCCAATATTTAATATTCCTATTCGTGAGTTCAAAAACGTCAAACTAAGTTTAATATTGAGAAGCGGGAAGAAAGATAAAAAAATTTCAGATCAACTTACCTTCAGTCTATAGATGAAAAGTATTAACACAAAAGAAATATCAATAGATGAGATCAAACAAATTGACTTGTTTATAGGGTCCTCAGGGTACGAGGAGCGAAGTACTCATTTAGCCTCAAAACTTGTAGAACTGACAAAAGAGAGCATCAAAGTCACCTGCAGTTTTAGCTCTGACAAGACACACAGGCAACGGATTGAAAATGATAAGATTTTTCGTAAACTTGGATTCGAACTTTATGAAGGTAATGGCGATGATGATTATTTTATGGAGCGCTTGCTGAATTCTTTAATTCAAAAGCATTTTCTTAATAAGACAAAAATCACCATTCTGATTGATTATTCATCAATGACTAGGCTCTGGTATGCTTCGCTATTAAGATGCCTGTATTTTCATAAATTCCCTATAGAAATCAAAAGTGTATTCAGCTATTCTATGGCGAAATATCAACCACCATCTAAGGTTGTAACGCATAACATCCACGTCAACCCTATCCAGGGTTTTTCAGAGTTCAGTATCCCAGACAAGCCAACAGCCCTTATAATCGGAATGGGTTATGAAAGAGAAAGAGCTTTTGGGCTCACAGAATACTTTGATGCTGAGCCATTTCTTTTTTATAACGACAACTATATAGAAAGTCAGTTCGTTAAAGATGTAGAGGAGCTCAATAAGGATCTCATAAATGCCATTCCGCCCGACAAGATCTACAAATATCATATCAAAAATCTGGAATACTTAGAAAATACCCTGTATAAACTCTGCAGTTCGTTAAATACAAAGTACAGAGTTATTATTGCTCCATGTGGACCAAAACCCTTTACATTGGTAAGTCTATTGGTCTCATTGAGATTGAATAATGTGGATGTTTGGAGGATAAGCGCCGGGAACTCAAGAAATCAAATAAAACGGATTGCCAATGGAGAATTGATTATTTATGATGTATCTATATATTGATTGACCTACTTCTATCAAATGATTTCGCGGCACGCTCATCAGACATAACAAAGTGGATTTAAATTTAGTCAGATAGATAAGTTGATATTAAAGGCGCGTACTTTGTAAAGCCCGGACTGGATAACCTTTTTTTCATACCCCCAGTTGAGAAGTTGTGTTTTGATGCGCTGAACTTCACTTGTAGCCATACGTGGGTCAAGTACGATTTCATCGAAAAGATTATGGGGATCGACCTCGAAGTTAAAGAAATCGTGGAGGTTTCCCGTGTCTCTATAAATTAGGCGGACTTCATTTTCATGCTTGAAGGCTAGGCGTTTGAAATAAAAAGAAGAGGCCTGACCCCAACCAGACTGGTCCATGACCTTCCCATTCATACGGCTGCTATCTTTGAGCATTTCAGTGAGTGATTTTTGGGATTGATATTTCACCTTTCCGACAAACGAGGAAAGGTTATATTCATCGTTATGGAGTGTTCGAAAACTCCCCCCTTTCTGAAACAAGGGACGAAAAAGCTTCCTGATGGTTGTTTTCACCTTTACCCCATTCTTTTCTGGGGAATAGATTCTCCACATGGCGTCACTTTCGCGGGTGCGGGACCAGCACTGGCCGTAGTAATGGTTTCTAAAGCCGGTATTGAAAGTTGTTCCATCATTTAAAGTACCCTGCGCACCGAGTATAAAATTTTCAAAAGGATCGTCCCACAAAGATGGCTTGACCAAGGTAAGCTGCCTGTCGATAAAAATGCTTTCCAGACGTTGAAAGCTAAAAATCCTGTAAATGGGTTTATCTAGGTCTTCTGCATTTATGAAGATTAGGTTTTTGAGCATTAGGTTAATGTTTTGTATTCTAGATTATGGGTAAAATTTACTGATCATGCGCATTTATTAATTTCACTAGCTAACTGCACTTTGCTGGGAGCAATCTGATCAGATTATGACTCTATTTGGCTTTTTTTTTTGCATATTCTTTGCCTTTGGCGTAAGAAAAACAAACATAAGGTCACTCGAAGAAATGACTTTATGTCTGTGTCAAATTAACGATTTGCTTTTGAACTAGGATGAGATTATCCGTTGATTAAATTCCCTGGGCCTTTCTGCCAGCCGGTCACCCTTTTTCCTTCTTCCAATAATTTGCCGCTCCTATAATGCCACTGATTGGTTTTGCTATCGTAGGCCAGATATTCTGCATAAATTTCGTTTCCACTAACGACATTGGTAATGACGAAGCGCCCGTCTTCAGGAAGCTGATAACTGGTTAGTTTCCATTCTTCCATTACAGCTCCCCTCCGTTGTAAATAATTTCATATATTCCATCTTCCTCACCATAGAGATCTTCCTTAATTTTTTTCACCTTTAGCGTCCGATACTCATTACTGTAATGGACATTGAGTTCATTACCTTCATAAGCTGAAACAGCACGATATAAATCATCTTTTGATTTTCTTATGGTTTCTTTCAGCACGGTGATTTCTTTTTCCAGTTTCCTGATTTCCTTATCGACCTCTTCATTTTGATCAAGGTCACTTACATTGATGGGCCTGGAACGGTCAATTGTAATCTTCGCCCTACTTCTGGCCTGGATCTTTTGTTCTTTTTCTGAGATGGATTGTTTGCTTTTGAGAATACCATCAAGGGCTTTGCCGATTTTATCGGTAATGTCTTTATTCATGAGCGTTTATTTTTAATGGTAAACTTAAAGAATTTTAGTCTTAAAACGAAGTTGCTGTTGTAGAAAAACACACCAAAATTTACAGCTCCATCTGTTATTATCTTTTTTAGAAAATATTTTGGTTATTACTATGAATACACATTCATCTGCCCCTTTGCTTATTGCGAGGAATGCGCTAATGCGCAACCCTTTACGCCCTAGTCTTATACAACAGCTCAACCTATGCTTTCTTTAAACCCATACCTTACGAATTCACCGCCGTAGGTGCCACACCAAACTTCTTTTTAAAAGCATGTGAGAAGTGCGACAGGCTTTCGAAGCCCAGGTCGAGGTAAATGGCAGAAGGTTTTTGATCTTTGCTTTCGATGAGGTGTTTGGCTTCTGTTAGGCGTTTATCTTGCAGCCAATGGCGGGGTGGCGCACCGAAAGTTTTCAGAAAATCGCGTTTAAAACCGGCCAGGCTGCGCCCAGTAAGCTGCGCGAATTTTTCGATGGGCACATTAAAATGAAAGTTGCTCAGCATAAACTTTTCCAGGTCTATTTTATGGGGTTCTGAAAAGTCGAATAAAAAGTTCCGCAGTGCTGGTAAAGCAAGTAACAGTAGTTTAATTCCTTCTTTCACTTTCAAAATGCCCATTTCATTGGTCATGGTGGCACCCGAGCTTCGGGCATAGGGAACAATAGACTGGAAGTATCCTTTTAGGAATTCGTTTGATGGAATCAGGATATTTGGCGGACCAATGTATTTATGGTCTGCGGTTAACTTTTCTTCCAATACGATCTTGCGCAAAAGGTCTTCCTGAAGGGATATGACGATGGTTTCATAGTTCCCTCCGGGCAGTGGTGTTTTGGTGAGTGTACCCAGCTGGTTTTTGCCAATCAACAGCAGTTCTCCTCCGGTCATCGAAATGCTTTGCCCAGCCGTTTCTAAGGTGAACTGCCCTGAAACCTGCAACACCAGGGTGTGGTGGTTCCAGAAACATACTTTCTCTTTCCGCTGGGCAGAGAGGTAAGAATAAAAGATCAGGCCTGGGAGGATTTCTGCTGGATTGGTCATTTAACGTTGTAAATAAGTACCGCCACGTATGGCACCTACTGCAAAAGTAGTATTTAAAGTGTTCATTTCTTGCGGCGTAAATACAATATCGAGCGCTTTAATATTCTCAGGCAAGCGCGATCTACGGCTCATGCTTACCAAAGGCATAATATGATCGCCCTGCTCCTTTACCCAGGCAATAGCAAGCTGTGTAGGTGTACAGCCTTTGTTGTGGGCCAATTGTTTCAGTACCTCTACTTTTTCGAGGTTATGAACCAGGTTTTCACCTTGAAAACGGGAGAAATGATTATGGTAATCATTTTCGGCAAGTGGCGCTTTCATGTCGCCGGTTAATAAACCTTCTGCGGTGTTGGCGAAGGCCACTACGGCAATACCCAGTTCTTTTGCCGCAGGCAGCAGTTCGTTTTCGATCTGACGGTCGGCCAGCGAATAGCCGATTTCCAATGCACTTATGGGGTGGGTTTCATTTGCCTGACGGAGCTGATCAGCCGTAATTTCAGACACCCCAATGTGACGCACTTTGCCTTCTTTAATCAGGTCGGCAACCGTTCCGATGATGTCTGCTACCGGCACACTGTCGTCCATTCGGCAAGGCTGGTAGAGGTCGATGGTTTCGATGCCCAAACGCGTTAGTGAGTAATTGATAAAATTTTTGATCGCAATGGGCCGCAGGTCTAATCCCAGCCACTGGCCGTTGTGAAAGATGGCACCGAATTTTACGCTGATAAAGGCATCGTCTCGCCTGCCTTTAATGGCTTTGCCAATTAACATTTCGTTATGACCGGCACCATAAAAGTCGCCAGTATTTAAAAAATTAATGCCGTTATCTAATGCTTCCTGAATGGTGGCAATGCTTTCTGTTTCGCTGGGTGTAGCACCACCCCATACAGAAGACATACGCATACAGCCCAAACCAAGTTTAGATACGAATGGGCCATTTTGACCCAACTGAATTTTTGTGATGTTGTTCATAAAACAAAGATCAACATTCGAAATACCAAAGACTTTCTTCTACGGCTCAAATATTTTGCTTGTACGGCTCAACTGCAGATTTAATCATATATGATCCGGGGATCCTTAATTGGTGATACATATTGATAAGTTCGCCGTAATTACGGGTACCTATCGCTTCTGGTGCTCTCGAAAATCACTAGGTGTGCACTTATACCTATCGCGAAAGCTTTTGGTAAAATTAGCCACATCATTATAGCCACAATTAAAAGCAATGTCTTTAATCCTTTCGTTTGAAATCAACAGCAGTTCGGCAGCTTTTTCGAGTCTTTTGGTTTTGATATAATTGGCCGGTGTATCGTTGTAATGCCTGGCAAATTCGCGTTTAAAAGACGATAAACTCAAATTATTGAGTTGTGCCAGGGCTTCGATACTGAGCTGTTCAAACAGGTTGGCCTCAATAATTTGTTTAAAGGTGTAGGTAGTAGGCGAAAAAAGCTGTGCAAATATGGTTTGTATGGCCCGGGCATTAGCGGTTTGGGCCAGCAGCAGGATGATTTCTTTTAACTTTAAAACCAGTATATCTTCGTTAACCAGTGCCGGGTGCTGAAAATAAAACAGCAGGCCTTCGATATATTTTTCGATTAAAAAACTGTTGTTTAAAACCTCAACACTTTTGTTCGAAACCATCCGGTCTGATGCCTGAAGTATAACCGGCATCTCCCGGTCGTAGATCCGCTTTAAAATATCGGGATGAAAATTAACGACCATAATTTCATTGATCCCCCCTTCATTTAAGTTACTGATGGTTTTGCTGGCCTGGATACAATTTAAAAACAAGGCATGTCTATGTGGTATATTTACCCGGTCTTCGTCGCGGTGATATTGCATTTCACCTTGTAACATGTACAAAAAGCAGGCATTATCGGTAATGGGAAAATCGAAGGTAAAAGGGGCCTTTATCCTGATGTTTTGGATAATGGATTTACCAAACAAATCGTATTTTTTATGGTTAATGATCATATTAAAAAACCTTCAGCTATAAAAATAGAAAAACTAATGCATGGTTTGGCTTTTCTGCGCCCATGCATTAGCTGATCGGGTATAAAAAGATCCTTTATCCCAAAATCGCATTTTTGGTTTACTGTATTCTAAGCGCGTTACGTTGTTTAATGTATTGGTAAATGGCACCGGCAACAAATGCGATTAACAGCACGAGCAATGTTTGGGCAATTATAGGATCGGTAGGGTTTTTAGCCAGTGGATGCCCCAGCGGAACCCGGGTAAAGGTTTCGTTCACAGTGGGAATGAGCGACAGAAAAAAGCTGAAAGAGAGTAAAAAATTCTCTACATAACGTGCCTTATTGTTGGTACTTCGCTTTACCGAAAGCCAAAAAGCCACCACCACTAAAATAAAAATGAATACCGAAAAAATATGCCCGGCATTAAAGCCTCCATGTTTGGAGATTCCCAATGCAGTTAAAGCAGTAACAGCAGTAGTATAAAAGTATATTTTACCACTAAGCTGCGTTAAATCAATTTTGCCAAAGCGTACAAATGAAATGATTGCTGCTACAATGGCTACAATACCAATAATGGTATGAAAAATTCCTAAACCTGATAGTCCCATAGTCTTTTTTGTTGTTATGTAATTGTTGTTTACAAAAGTGGCTATAGTAAGGCTAAGGCATTTTGCTTATTCGTTCAATTAATTGGTAATCTCGTTCAAAAATGATCAGGTGACTGACCAATGTACCGTCTTGAATTTATTTGTCGTTTCACTATGGGCATGGTGTATGAAAGCAGTTTATCTGTAACAGCTAAACATATTCGGCCTGTAAATGTTATCACTCTATTAGCTGAAATTGTTATGCAAGAAAATAGAGCGCAAGATAATTTTGAGAAACGTTTCAAAGAATGTGATGATAAGTTCAACGCTATATTTAAACTTACCAGTGTGGCCTCAAAGATCATCCGGTCAGACCTCACCATCTTAAAGGTGAATAAGGCGCTTTGCGAACTGTTGGACTATCCGCCAGAACAAATAGAGGGAACAAAAATCCTGGACCATGCCTGTGAAGAGCATATCGCACACTGGCATCACCTCCAGGAAGAGATCTGGTCCAGACAGGTGCCATTCTTCAAACTGCAGGCCTGCCTG
This sequence comes from Pedobacter sp. Bi27, assembly GCF_918698255.1. NCBI lineage: Bacteria > Pseudomonadati > Bacteroidota > Sphingobacteriia > Sphingobacteriales > Sphingobacteriaceae > Pedobacter > Pedobacter sp. Bi27. The sequence continues at coordinate 11,247 of NZ_CAKKMW010000012.1, read as the reverse complement.
TACCGAAGAGACCGCAGCCGCGTATGGGTTGATGTGACTACGATCCTGTATAACGATCAGGGGGAAACCTTTGGATTTACTGTACTGGACGATATTTCCGGAATGAAACAGCTTAAGGAGAGCCAGAAACGTCTGAACCTTGCCCTTAAGTATACGGGTACAGCCATCTTGGAACTGGACCTTGAGACAAAAGAAGTTTTTCGTTCCCGAGACCATGATGAAATCTTTGGCTACCCGCAAAGGCAAGCGCATTGGACCCTGGAAAGCTACTACCCACATATATCAGCAAATGACCTCCCAGTGTTTAAGGAGGCCCTAAACAATATTCAGAATGACGGTGGCGTAGACGTGCAGGTTAGATTAAATACGGCTGACGGCAAGCTTCAATGGCTGAATATAAAGGGCAAAACTGAAACCAATAAGGCGGGTAAAGCTGTGAAACTGGTGGGTGTTATTAACGATATCACCAACGACAAAATTATAGAAAGGCATAAAGACGATTTCATAAGTATTGCCAGCCATGAGCTGAAGACCCCGGTAACCAGCTTAAAGGGATCAGTACAAATGCTGCAGCGGGACGCGAACCGGCAATCTGACCGTACCAGGCGTTTGGTTGCGCAGGCAAGCAGAGGCATAAACCGGATCTCACTGATAATAGACGATTTGCTCAATGCCGGCAAAAATTATCGGGATCAGATTGAACTTCGGAAAACGAACTTCAACCTGTTTGAGCTGGTTCAGGAAATAGTTGAACTGTTTGCTTCCACCGACGTTCCGGCGGTAACGATAACAGGAAAAAAAAATATCATGGTCCATGCAGATTCAGAGCGGATCGGCCGGGTGCTTACTAATCTGATCAGTAATGCAGTTAAATATGCGCCAGGCACTGCAGAGATAAAAGTTGAGCTCATTGATCATGAAACCTACGTTAAAATCTCCGTTATCGATCAGGGCCCCGGGATTGTTGCCGAAAAAATCCCCTTGCTGTTCGACCGGTATTACCAGGCCGCGGGGCAGCAGGAGCAAAATTCAGGACTTGGGCTAGGCCTGTTTATCTGCGCCAACATCGTTCGTAAACATGGGGGAGAGATCGGTGTAGAAAGCGTGCCAGGCGAGCGTACCGACTTTTGGTTCACACTTCCGAAATCCGCAGGCAGTTAGGTTCAACAATATTTACAATTTGCACCGTAGGGCTGGATAATCCCAAAATTCGTTTTAAAATCGCCTTTGGTTAAACGGTTAGTTTGACCTTTTTCCCTGTTTTTACAGCCTCGTATATGGCGTCAATAATTTTAAGATCTTTCAAACCTTCCTCACCGTTTACAGGAACTACCGGCTTGTTATCTTCAAAAATAATAGTGGCCATTTCATCCATCTGTACCGTTTGATGCGTAGTGATGGGCTGTGTGAGTTCACCCTGATGTGTTCTCCCCTTGATCGGGCCATAACCCGTAGAAGGTTGCATTTCTGCAAATCCTTTGTCGCCACTCATAAAAAATCTATCCAGGTAATTGATGTTATAGCTAGACAAGCAGGAGGCTACCGCACCGCTGGGGAAACCGAATTGAAATTGTATGGTCTCATCTACACCTTCTTTAAACTTTGCAGGGTCGGTTTTGGTTTCCTGAGCCGTCACCCAGATCGGCTCTTCTCCCACCATATACCTGGCTCCGTTAATTGCATAGATTCCAATATCCATCATTGATCCCCCGCCGGCAAGTGCTTTGTTTAATCGCCATTGTGTGGGATCGCCTGCTTTAAAACCACATTGTCCCTGGAAAAACCTGATTTTACCGAAGTCGCCTGCATTTCTCATTCGGATCACTTCCAGCGTACGGGGTTCAAAATGCAGTCTATAGCCAACCAGTAACTTTACATTTGCTTTTTTACAGGCATCAAGCATCTCTTGTCCCTCTTTGGCATTCAATGCCATCGGTTTCTCGCATATGGCATGTTTTCCCGCTTTTGCTACCCGGATAACCTGACTATGGTGCAGTGCATTTGGCGTAATCACATAAATCGCATCTATATCCGGATTATTTTTAACCTGATCGAAGTTTTCGTAGTTATAACAATTCTTTTCCGGGATGTTGTACTTCGTTTGCCATTCTTTAATTTTTGAAGGCGTACCGCTAATTACACCAACCAGCTTCGCCTTGGTACAGGCCTTCATCGCTTCTGCTACACGGGTACCATATCCACCTAAACCCATGATGGCTACCTGGAGTACCTTACCCTGGTAAGGTTGTTCAATTTGGTCAGGAACGTTCGCAAATGCCGATATCGATCCCAATTGCAGCATCAATGCTGATGCACCCATTTTTTGTAGAAAATCTCTTCTGGTATTCATATTTATCCTGTAGCTATGTTCCTATTCAGCAAAAATTTAAGCAATATGTGCTATTGCCTGTTTTGCCGCTTAATTAACTGATTTACTTCATGATATCTAACACCGACCAGTTACATTTAGTTTTCACCATATGATTTGCGGCTTGATCTAAACTACAAATTGATTTGACAGTTATAATTCAAGAAAGATATTGGCATCGCTGTAGTACCGATCTAATCTTACCGATCCTGGCACCAGTTCACATTCGTTTGATTGTTATTTAGTAAGATTAAGCGCACAGATCCATTCCAAACAGGGGTATAAATTGATATGCGGCCGAAGGAAAAAACCGCATATCAATCATTAATTTACGATCAATCGCAAACAGAACTAGCGGGTACCATCGCAAACACCCCTAAAATAGCCAACAGATTCAGCTATTCCTGCTAAGGGATCTTTCATGTCTTTTTCATACTCTAAACTACAGCAGCCCTGGTAATTAACCTTTCTCAGCATTTTTACGAATGCAGGGATATCAATTACGCCACGGCCGAGTTCGCAAGTGGTACCTTCATTTGCCGCGACAGTTACATTCTTTAAATGCATATCAAAAATACGTTTCGAGAATTTCTGAAGGTCTGCAACCGAATCCCGCCCATCTCTTTTGTTATGCCCCATATCAAAGCATATACCAACACGTTGATCCAGGTTTTTAATGAGGTTGTAGATGCTTTCTGCATTTGGATATAGTTTATCCTGCGGGCCATGATTATGAATGGCATAACGAATATTATATTCTTTTGTCTTTTGGGCAACATACTCCAGGTCAGCATGCGCTGGAATTCCGATCAACAGATCAACACCAACCCTTTTTGCATAATCAAATGCATTATCGATCTCTTCTTTATTTTTGGTGTATATAGGGCCTACGGCATACCCTACTATGTTATTATCCTTAAGTTTAGCATGAAAGGCAGCAATTTCTTCTGCTGTACTTTTAAAAGGCAAATGAAAGTCTTTAATACAGAGGTAATGTACATCAACCTTTTTCATCATTTTAAGCGATTCGTCAAGGTTAAAGTTAAGGAAGCTATAACCGGCGATTGCTAATTTAAAAGCGTCTTTACCCGCGGCATTACCTTTAGCAGGCGCTGCAAAAACTGACGGGGCATCGATCAGCGTTGCTGCAGTTAGCCCCAATATTCCTGTTTGTAAAAAATTTCTTCTTGTAGTCATTTTAATCTATTTGGCGAATAAAGTTAATATTTAAATTGGTGCAGTTCAAACCTGCAAACAGATCTTTTAAAAAAATGAACTGTTTCACAGCATCAATTTTTGCCAGCTATAAAGCTTAAATAGCTAATGTTCCTCACCTTCTTCTTCAGCGTTCTTAACCTTGCTTAACAGATCGTAGGCGCCTTTTACCACCACCTTCACATCATTGATCTGCCCGGCAAAAGAAACCTGGGTGTAACCATTTTCGGCAACACCTGTTTTCACTTCTGTCATCCTGTACCGATAAGTGCTACGGCCCTTATCAGCAGGCTGATCTATAAATACGAACTTTTTGCCTTCAAACTCAACAATAGCGGCATCGGGTAGTGCTTCAACTTTGTTCATTCCACTTTCCACATAAGCCTTAAGGTACATGCCCGGAAGCAGCTGTGTATCCTCCTTATCCAGGTGGCAATGAATTTGCACGGTACGTTCTTTGCTAATTTCCCTGCCGATGAGATAAACCGTAGCCATGCGCTCCTTTTCTTCATTGGCCAGTACAAAGCGGACTTTCTGCCCCAGCTTAAGTTTGGGTACATCCTTTTCAAATACCGTAAGCTCTGCATGCAGGTGCTCGGTATCGGCAATTTTAAACAACACATCGGTGGTGCTGGCAAAGGCACCTATATTGGTATTAACCTGCGTAACGTAACCCGCCATTGGCGTATAGAGGTTAAAGGTTTTCTGGATCTGTCCTTTTTCCAGTGCCGCAAAACTGATGTTCATAATGGAAAGTTTCGAACGCTGCCCCAGCAATCTTGCACTCACACTCTGGTATTCGCTCCTTGCTTTCTGAAGTACTTTTTTGGAATTTACGTTTTCCTTTGCCAATTCTTCCTGGCGATCGAGCTCCTGCTTTAAAAACTGCAGCTGGCTTTTATAGTCCAGATAATCTTGTTGCATCTGAATAAATTCCGGATTCTGCATTACGGCTACGAGCGCCCCTTTGGCTACCCGTTTTCCCTGTAGCATATCGGTGCTTTTTACAATACCTTCCAGCGGTGTGGAAATAGATACCAGGCTTTGCGGGGGAAGATCGAGCATGCCGTTTACTTTCGTTGTTCCGCTTAATTCTTTCAGTTCAATGTCTCCCAGCGTAATTTCTGATAGTTTGTGCTGCTCTGGGGTAAGGGTTACAATATCGCTCTCTTCGTGAACGGTCTCTTTTTCGGGCTCCTTTTCTGTATTGGGGCTGCTACAGCCAGCCAAATAAAATGGAAAGGACAGCAGGGTAAGATATTTATATATGGATCTCATGAGATTTATGCTTTAAAATGATTTGTTGTTACCGGTTAAAAATTCAATCTGGTTGATGCTCTGGCTTAACTGGAGTAGGGCCATCAGGCGCCCCTCGTAAATACCATTTGCCTGTTTAAGGTTCAACAGGTATTCCGAATAGCCTATTTCTCCGTTCTGGTAGGCGATGCGGCTATTTTTTAATATCAGTGCCGCATTGGCTAGCGCCGAAGTAATAAAATAGTCGTAACGTTTCCTGTTTTTCAGGTATTCGCCCAGAACCTGCTGGTACTGGCCTGTTAGTTTTCGCTGATGGAGCTGCAGGTCGTTCGAGGCAATATCCCTGTTAATGGATGCGGCCTTTGCTTTCGCAGAATAAGCGCTGTAAAATAGCGGAATGGAAAGCCCCACCTGAAAGCCCTGAAAACGTTTGTCGCGGCCAAAGAATACATCACTGCCGTTAACGTTTTGAAAACCGGTTAGCGACTGGTTAAAATAGCCCAGGGTAAAATCGGGCATTGCTTTGGCAAGCTCTACTTTTCGCTGTTTTTCGGCAATCACAATCTGTTGCCTGAAATAGGCAATGGCTGGATTTTCATGTAGAAGAGCCGTATCTCCGATCGAGATCTCGGGTGTTTCCTTTAAAAACTTGTCGGCAATTAGGGGTAGTCCACCCCCGCCAAGAAGCGTAGCCAGCTGCGTTTTATAAATTTCGATATCAGACCGGTCTTGATCGAGCAGGTTCTGTACATCTTTAAGCTGCGTCTCTGCGGCTACCTTTTCAAGCAGGTTACCCTCGCCTGTTTTGTATTTTAGCGAAGCTGATTTTACAAAACCCTTATAAATACTGTCTTGCTCGAGCAGCAGTTTTTCCTTCGAATAGAGGTACTGAAGATTGGTGTACACCGTCTTCACCTGAAAAATGAGTTCGTTTTTACTTGAAGCCACCTGAAGCTGGCCTGATTTGATACGTTCATCCCCTAATGCAGCATTTGCGGCGAAAAGTGTTGGAAAGGGAATGTTTTGCGAAATGGTAAAGTTGTTGTCGTTTTTGATCAGACTGTTGTACTGCCCATAAAGCATAGACACTTCAGTTTTGGGCATTTCGAAGGCGCTTTTCCTGAGTGCCTGTTGCAGCCCTACACCAAGGTTAGCCCCGCTAATCGCCCTGTTGTTTTCCAGTGCCGATGATATTGCCCGTTCAAGCGTTAATGCAGTTTGGGCCTTAGCAGGCTGAAATCCAAACAGCGTAACAAACACTACAATTATTCCCGCTATAGGAGCAATTCTTACTTTTTTGCGCCCCATTTTTTCTACCCAGATATAAAGCACCGGAAGTACCAAAAGGGTCAGTAGTGTGGCAGAGATCAGTCCGCCGATAACAACCGTTGCCAATGGACGCTGTACTTCAGCACCGCTTCCGCCCGAAATGGCCATTGGAAGAAAGCCCAGAGAAGCTACAAGGGCTGTCATAATCACCGGGCGAAGCCTAACCGAAGTTCCTGTTCTGATAATTTCGAGAATATTGTTCATTCCTTCTTTTTTTAACCTGTTAAATTCACTGATCAGTACGATACCATTCAATACCGCCACGCCAAAAAGGGCAATAAAACCGATGCCTGCGGAGATGCTAAACGGCATGCCCCTTGCCCATAGGGCAAATACGCCACCAATGGCCGACAATGGAATTGCGGTAAAAATTAAAAGCGCATGTTTAATCGATGAAAAAGTAAGATAAAGCAACAGCAAAATGAGCAATAGGGCCAGTGGCACAGCAATACCCAATCTTTTGGTGGCTGCCTGCAGGTTCTCAAAAGTGCCGCCAAAGGTTGGATAATAACCTGGTAAAAACTTAACCTCTGTATCAATCTTCTGCTGGATTTCCTTTACAATACTTTCCACATCCCTTCCCCTCACATTAAAGCCAACGGTAATCCGCCGCTTTGCATCGTCACGCTGGATCTGGTTTGGCCCTTCCCTGTACTGGATATCAGCCAGTTGTTCCAGCGGGATCTGGTTGCCATTTGGTGCAGTTACAAACAGGTTCTTCACATCTTCAAGCGACTGCCTGTTTTCTTTTTCCAGGCGTACAACCATATCGAACCGTTTTTCGCCCTCGAATACCAGGCCAGCTACCTCTCCTGCAAATCCGGAGCGGATAGCCGTATTCACATCTTCGATATTCAGTCCGAACTGCGCAATCTTTTCTCTATGGAATTTGATGATCACCTGTGGAAGTCCAGAAGCTTGTTCTACATAAATATCCTCAGCACCTTCGATTTTTCTGGCTATAGCACCAATCTTAGCTGCATAGGTACTCAGTTTCGAAAAATCCTCTCCATAAACCTTGATTACAACATCCTGTCTGGCGCCAGTCATGAGTTCATTAAAGCGCATCTGAATGGGCTGCTGGAAACCGAAAGTAACCCCAGGAATATACTGTTCAAGCTTGGCCTGCATCTTTCCCGCAAGCTCGTCCCTGGTCGAAGCATTTGTCCAGTCGCCTTTATCCTTTAAGATAATAATCAGGTCACAGGCTTCTACCGGCATGGGGTCGGTTGGAATCTCACTGGAGCCAATCTTTCCGATTACCTCTTTTACTTCAGGGAAATTTGCCTTTAATACCTTTGCTGCGCGTGTAGCGGCCTCAATGGTTTGAGAAAGGCTGCTTCCGGTAAGCACCCGGGTTTCTACGGCAAAGTCGCCCTCCTCTAGCGTGGGAATAAATTCGGCGCCCAGATAATTGAAAATAATGAGACAAATGGCGAATAATCCTATGGCAATGCCCACAACAGCCACCCGTGCCCGCAGTGCAAAATTGAGCATTGGGGTGTACACCTTTTGAAAAAAAGACATGATCCTGTCTGAGGTATTTCTTTTGGTGCTGATGGTTTTGTTTAGAAACAGCGCACTCATCATCGGCACATAAGTTAACGACAAGATAAAAGCGCCAAGGATGGCAAAAGTCACCGTTTGGGCCATTGGCCTGAACATCTTGCCTTCTATCCCAACCAGGGCCAGAATCGGCAGGTAAACGATTAGGATAATGATTTCGCCAAAAGCAGCACTGTTACGGATTTTGGAAGCAGATTCAAAAATCTCGGCATCCATCTCCTGCTGGTTTAACCTGTTTTTGTTTTTTCGGATACCCAGATGGTGGAGAGATGCCTCCACGATGATTACCGCTCCATCTACGATTAGCCCAAAATCTATAGCGCCAAGGCTCATCAGGTTTCCGCTGACGCCAAAAAGGTTCATCAGGCATATGGCAAAAAGCATAGCAAGTGGAATAACCGAGGCCACAATCAATCCGGCGCGGAAATTCCCCAAAAGCAGTACCAGTACAAAGATCACAATCAATGCGCCTTCAGCCAGGTTTTTGGTCACCGTACCAATGGCACTGTCTACCAGTTTTGTGCGGTCGAGAAATGGCTCGATCACCACGCCCTCTGGAAGATTCTTTGCAATCTGATCCATCCGGGTTTTTACATTTGCAATAACCTTAGAAGAGTTGGCGCCCTTGAGCATCATTACTACTGCCCCTACTACCTCGCCCTGATCGTTTCTGGTCATGGCGCCGTACCTGGTGGCTGCACCGATCCTCACCTCAGCTACATTTCGGATCAGCACGGGAATGCTATTCTCGTTGGTCCGTACAACGATGTTCTCAATGTCCTCAATACTATTGATAAGCCCCTCACTCCTGATAAAATAGGCATTGGGTTTCTTATCGATGTAAGATCCGCCGGTGTTCTGGTTATTTTTTTCAAGTGCCTTAAAAATGTCGCTGATGGAGATATCCATACTTCTGAGTTTGTCGGGATTAAGGGCAATCTCATACTGTTTGAGGTATCCCCCAAAGCTGCTCACATCTGCTATACCCTCTACGCCCAGGAGCTGACGGCGAACAATCCAGTCTTGAATGGTGCGGAGCTCGGTAGCATCATATTTTTTTTCATATCCCTTTTTGGGATGGATAACGTACTGGTAAATCTCTCCCAGTCCGGTTGTTAATGGTGCAATCTCTGGCGTGCCGATCCCCTTCGGAATGGCTCTTTCTACTTCGGCAAGCCTTTCGCTCACCTGTTGACGGGCCCAGTAAATCTCTACGTTTTCCTTAAACACCACTGTTACAACTGAAAGGCCGAACCTGCTAAAGGAACGGATTTCTTCTATTCCGGGAATAGTGGCCATGGTCTGCTCTACCGGGTAGGTTACAAAACGCTCAATATCTTCTGCGCCGTTGCTTGGTGAAGAGGTAATAATCTGGACCTGATTATTCGTAATATCGGGAAGGGCATCTATGGGCAGCTGTCTAAGGGAGTATATGCCCCAGGCAATCAGCGCCAGTATCATAATTCCCACCAGCAGTTTCTGCCTGATGGAGAATTGTATTATTCTGTTCAGCATTGTCGTTTAAATCAAAAATCAATAAATAGCAGGGCATCATTGCACCTCATGGTGCAAAATTGTGCATGTAAAAAAGCATGCTTTTCATGGATAGCGCCATGAGATAAAAAAATTGATTAAACGAGTTTAGGGGGTTGCCAGATATCGAGTGGTTGTTTTTTCAATGCCGAGCACTGGAAAACCGGGTATGGTTTCCGGAATACCGGAACAATCAGATCTGTTAACTTTTCGGTTGGAAAGTGTTGCCCCACCGAGCAGCAGGCACAGCTGCAGAATGGCGGACAGGATTCTCCGTGCATATGCTCAGCTTTTGATTGATCGCTGTGCACAGTGCTTTCAGTGTGAGACTTCGAAACCATATCTTCCTTGTCCTGGCAGGGCATTAGGCCCAGAAGGATCAGATAAAGAGAAAAAAGGAATACAAAGTTTTTCACCAAGGGCAAATGTAATGATTAATGTTTTTAATTCATAAAGCCCGTTTTTATTTTAATACCTGTTTTGTTTTGATGGTAAAAAAACAATTTATCTCCTCAGGCAGTCTTAATATGCTACGTATCATTATAGATGCAAAGTTATGAGGTAAAGAATGTTGGTTATTTTTATGGCTTGCAATTTTTACAAGCCCTTACATGCGTACTAACCTAAATAATGAACTGGCCACCAAGCCACATTACCCTATATTAGATGGCCTTCGCGGTGTCGCAGCTATAATCGTTGTCACCTTTCACTTAACCGAGCCCTTAGGCACCGGGCACCTCGATATCCTTGTTAACCATGGTTATCTGGCTGTAGATTTTTTCTTCTTATTATCGGGTTTTGTAATGGGCTACGCTTATGACGACCGATGGAATAAAATGAGTGTGGGCAGTTTTTTCAAACGCCGTATTGTACGTTTGCAACCCATGGTGATTTTGGGGATGACCATGGGCGCTATCGGATTCTATTTTACAGATTCTACCATATGGCCGCTCATTCATACTATTCCACTCTGGAAGATGCTGCTGGTACTATTAATTGGCTATACCATCCTACCGATACCACTATCGCTTGATATACGTGGCTGGCAAGAAATGCATCCCATGAACAGTGTGGGCTGGTCCTTGTTTTTCGAATACATTGCCAACATTCTTTATGCGGTGTGGATCAGGAAGTTTTCAAAAACGGCATTAACTATCTTAGTGGTTATCGCCGCTATTGCATTGGCACAGCTGGCCATTACAAACGGCGATGTGAGCGGTGGCTGGACACTGAATGTAGAACAAGTGCGTATTGGCTTTACCCGTACCCTATACCCTTTCTTTGCGGGTTTGTTACTTTCGCGCATTGCCAAGCCCACCCGAATTAAAAATGCCTTTTTATGGTGCAGCCTTTTGGTGGCACTAGTACTTTATATGCCGCGCATTGGCGGTGCTGAGCAGCTTTGGATGAACGGGATTTATGAATCTGTCTGCATTATCATTGTGTTCCCGCTCATCGTGTATATTGGCGCCAGTGGCGTACTGCAAACGCAAAGAGAGCATAAGATATGCAAATTTTTAGGCGATATATCCTATCCACTTTACCTGGTACATTATCCATTGGTTTATTTTTACGTGGCCTGGATCAGCAACCATAAAGGCACAACAATTGTGCAGGCCTGGCCATATGCCTTACTCATTTTAGTTGGTGGGATTGTTTTGGCCTATGCCGCATTAAAATGGTACGACGAGCCAGTGCGCAAATGGTTGCAGAAAAAGTTTGCATAAGACTGAGTTAGGCTTAAAAGAGGCTGTGAGGAATCGTCATTGCGAGAAGGCTTTTTCAGCCGACGAAGCGATCTTACAACGATCGCTACCAGCGTGCGCATTAAGATTGCTTCGTTCCTCGCAATTGTAAGGGTTTAGTAATTCGGTAACAGAATTAGCTTTGTATTAGCTAATGATTGATTTATGCGAATAAACACGAATGATCTTACCTTAAAGCGTAATTACCTGAACAAATACCGTTTCCTGATCACA
>NZ_CAKKMW010000011.1:0-79712 GCF_918698255.1 Pedobacter sp. Bi27 | reverse complement strand
AGCACAGAACCTGCTTTGCTAAAAAAAACAAAGGCACTCTTATACATAGTGTAGTAATAAAACCAGCGTGACCTGAATAAACTTCCGAAGTTATCCAACACCCATGCCTATTGAAACTTCGGAAGACATCTACTGAAATCATACTATATATATAGTATAGGAATAAAAAAACTTTCAGATACATTGGGTATACCATATATATGTTAAAAATTGTTAACTGTTATATTGTACTGAATTGCTTTGCATAGCTTAGTGGCCAATTGTTTTTATTGATGTTATCGTATTATTAATTATCTTTGCAGAATGTTTAAAGTTAAACACTTAATTATTTTAGTATTTGTTGCCGCTCTGGGTATTGCGGGTTGTAAAAGTCGTTTCGAGAAATTGAGAGCGAGTAATGACGTTGCAAAAAAATATCAAGAGGCGCTTCGTTTGTATAATAAACGCGATTACAGTAAAGCATTGGTGCTTTTTGAGGATCTTTCTCAAAAATATCGTGGCCGTGCAGAGGCTGAGGATCTGAACTATTATTATGCTTATACTTTATATAGATTAAGTGATTACACAACTGCCAGATACCAGTTTAAAAGTTTCGCAGATACCTACCCAGCAAGTAAAAATGCCGAAGAAGCGAGATACATGGGTGCTTATTGTTTCTATTTAGAATCTCCAAATTTCTCTTTAGATCAGGAAAATACCTATAAAGCTATAGATGCACTACAATTATTCATCAACTTATACCCTACCAGCGATCGTGCTGCAGCCGCTGGCAAATATATTGCCACATTAAGGGGCAAGTTAGAAGATAAAGCTTTCGAAAACGCCAAGATGTACTTAACTACCGGGCCAAGCAACGTAGACAACTACAGGGCAGCGGTTATTGCTTTAAAAAATGCGCAAAGAGATTACCCAGATATAAAATATGCTGAGGAAATGGATTTCTTGATGATTAAAGCGCAATATTTATACGCAAAAAACAGTTATATCATCCGCCAGGAAGACCGTTATAATGAAGCACTTGCTTTATATACTGAGTTTACTGAAAACCATCCTGACAGTAAATACACTAAAGATGCAAAGCTACTTAAGGAAGATGTTGAAGCGGGGATTGCGGCTACAAAACAAGAATTGGCATTATATGCCGCTGATCAGGAAAAATACAAGCAGATGTTGATCAGAACTGGTAAATTAAAGGATACCGTTTCTACAAAACCAACTAATGCTGATAACACGAATATTAAAAACAAGTAATACATGAATACTAACAAACCTGCTGTACCAAATACTACAGTAACCAGAAACGTACACGATTTAGATAAAACTACAGATAACTTATACGAATCTTTAGTGGTAATTGCTAAAAGAGCAAATCAGATTTCGAACAACGTTAAAGAGGAGTTACACGGTAAATTGGCAGAATTTGCTTCAAGCAACGATAATTTAGAAGAAATTTTCGAAAATCGCGAGCAGATTGAAATCAGCAAACATTACGAGCGCATGCCGAAACCTGTTTTGGTTGCTATTGATGAGTTTTTGAACGAAAAAATTTATCACAGAAATCCTGCTAAAGAACAAAAGTAACTGGCAGAGGGCAAAGAGCATGGCGCAGTTTTATAAGCATATTAATGCTCTATGCCCCGTGCTCAACACGCTATGCTGAAACATAAAAATATAATCCTTGGCGTTTGCGGTAGCATTGCGGCATATAAGTCGGCTTTTTTAGTTCGGCTGCTTGTAAAAGCTGGTGCAAACGTAAAGGTTATTCTTACCCCTGATGGTGCTAATTTCATTACACCACTTACCCTTGCTACGCTTTCTAAAAACCCTGTTTATACCCAATACTTCGAAGAAGAAACTGGCGTATGGAGCAACCATGTTGAGTTAGGCTTATGGGCCGATCTCATGATCATTGCCCCAATAACTGCCAACACACTGGCCAAACTGGCAACAGGCATCTGCGATAATTTATTAACGGCTGTTTATCTATCGGCCAAATGCCCGGTTTATGTTGCCCCGGCAATGGATCTGGACATGTGGAAGCATGAAACGACACAGGCTAATATCGAAAAGGTTATCAGTTTTGGCAATACAGTTATCGCACCTGCCAATGGCGAACTTGCCAGTGGACTTTGGGGCGAAGGCCGAATGGCAGAGCCTGAAGAAATTGTTTCCTTTCTAAATGATGCCATTAAAAGATCAATGCCTTTATTTGGCAAAAAGGTAATGGTTACTGCTGGTCCTACGTACGAGGCGATTGATCCTGTGCGTTTTATTGGCAATCACTCATCAGGCAAAATGGGTTTTGCCCTTGCTGATGAACTGGCCAGCCTGGGAGCTGATGTTACATTAGTTGCCGGACCAACTGCACAAAAATCTACTCAAATTTTAAAAAGAATCGATGTAGTAAGTGCCCAGGAAATGTTCGATGCCTGTTCATCGATATTCCCTGATATCGATATTACTGTAATGTGTGCCGCTGTGGCAGATTATCGCCCTAAACTGGTTGCCACAGAAAAAATCAAAAAGCAGGATAGCGGCCTGGCTCTGGAACTGGAAAAAACCACTGATATACTCGCTTCTTTAGGTACAACGAAAAAAGCGCACCAGATTTTGGTTGGTTTTGCTTTAGAAACCAATGATGAAGAGAATTATGCCAAAGGTAAACTAGAAAAGAAAAACCTAGATCTGGTGGTTTTAAATTCTTTAAATGATAAGGGTGCAGGTTTTAAATCAGATACCAATAAAATTACTATTTTTAACAAAGCTTTAGAACGGACTGTATTTGAAATGAAATCGAAAACAGAGGTTGCTAAAGATATTTGTGCGGCCATTTTAAAAATTGCAAAATGATAAAAAAGATTGTTTGGATATTGTTATTGGTTGGTTTCGGGAAACTGCATGCACAGGAGTTAAACGCGAGGATAACTTTGCTGGCTCCTCAGGTTTCGAACATCAGTAAGCCAACTTTAGATGCTCTGCAAAAAACAATCCGCGATTTTTTAAATAATAACAAGTTCAGCAACGAAAGTTATAAGCCGCAGGAACGGATTGAGTGTAGTTTTGTCATCACCATCAATTCCTGGGATGGTGGTTCCGGATACACTGCAGAAGCACAGATCCAAAGCAGCCGCCCGGTTTTTAACAGCTCTTACAATAGCACTTTGTTAAATATGAGTGATAAGAATTTCGATTTTAATTTCAATGATGGCGCTACAATCGATTTTTCTGATCAGAATTACATTTCCAATATCAGTGCCCTCCTCACCTACTACGCTTATACCATCATCGGAATGGATAAAGATAGTTTTAGCAAAATGGGCGGAACTCCATTTTACAAAAAAGCACAGAACATCATTAATCTGGCGCAAGCTTCGGGCAATACCGGCTGGCGTGCAGCTGATGGTTTACGCAATCGTTTTTGGTTTAATGAAAACGTTTTGAATCCTATTTTTAGCGAACTGCGCAATTTCATCTATAGCTACCATTTAAGCGGCCTCGATCAGCTAACCGATAATGATAAGGGTTTAACACAGATTGTTGCCGCCCTGCCTGCCCTTCAGCAAATGGATAAGCAGAAACTGGGTTCCATTTTCCCGAATGTTTATTTCGCATCAAAAGCCGAAGAAGTAACCAATGTACTTTCTAAACTAAACGGCCAGGAACGCATGAAAGCTTACAATATGTTGGCAGAAATCGATCCGGCGAATATTGGCAAGTACGAAGGACTGAAGAAAAATTAGTTCATTTGTCGATGGTTCATTGGTCAATAGTTTGATCGTTCGTCGTTCATTACTTAGGAATTGATTATTTTCTCGGCTAAACTACTTCGGACTCCGGACCGCCGACCTCGGACTATCCCATTAAGTAGTTTCTCCATTTGTCGTAATTAATTTTAAAAAAGCAGTCTCAGCGTTTCAATTAAAGCCAGTCCTGCTTTCGTTCATACGCCTGCAGGCCTTATCCACAGGCCGGTATCCACATCAATCAGGTTTAATAACCTAAGTCAGTTTCATATTTGGGGGTTTCCTTTCTAAAGCCAAGTAGGCATGCAACATTTGGCTTTCTCATGCGTCATATATCACAGTTAATTGGTTAACCAGTTTCCATAATTAACCAATAAAGTTAAAAATTTGTTAAAATATTTTGATCTTACGAATATCTTCGTACATTTGAATACGAAATAATTCGTACAACTTGTAACATATGACTAATCATAACATCAAACCAACAGAAGGTGAAATGGAAATCCTCCAGGTGCTTTGGCAAAAGGGGAATGCAACGGTAAGAGAAGTTCATGAGGCATTGAATAAAAAAGACTCTGGGTATACCACAACTTTAAAACTGATGCAGATTCTGCACGAGAAAGGAATGGTAGAAAGAGATACCAATCAAAAAACGCATATCTACAAAGCGCTTGTTAGTCAGGATAAAACCGAAAAACAATTGGTAAACAAAATGATCGATAACGTATTTAACGGATCGGCAGCGAGATTGGTAATGCAGGCTTTGGGTAACCACAGTGCAAGTGCAGATGAAATTGACGAAATAAAAAAGTATTTAGATAGCCTAAAGTAAGGTTAGCGTTGAAGGTTGAAAGGTGTAGGGTTTGGATCCCTAATTAGACATTAACATTTTCGGATTGTCCCCGGTATAAAGAATTAAAACCACCGTTATGGAAACTTTATTACAACAGTTCATCAAAGCATTTGGCTGGAGTATTTTAAACTCACTTTGGCAAAGCGCCATTATTTATGGCATCCTATTTATTGTAATGCTCAGCATTCCGAAGCTGGCGGCAAAACATAAGCACAACCTTGCTTTTGGCGCCATCATTTTAATGTTTATTGGCTTTGGCTATAATTTCATTCATCAGTTAACATTGAATGTAAATAATCAGGCTCCCACAATCAATGCGCAAAATATACAGGTTTACCAATACTTTAACAACCTACCGCCAAGTTTTAGCAGCAAGGCAGAGCAGTATTTCCCTGTTGTAGTCGTATTTTACATTATTGGTATTTTGCTTCAGTTATTCGTAATCATTAAAGGCTATGGTCAGCTTTCAAAACTAAAGAAAGAGAGTTTGAGTGCCATTCCAGATAGCTGGAAAGCCATTTTTGAGCAGGTAACGGCCCATCTTAAAATCAATAAAGTTATCCAGTTCCATCTGTCTTCTATTGTTAATGTGCCTTTGGTTATCGGTTATTTAAAACCCGTAGTATTATTTCCATTGGCCCTGGTAAACCAATTAGACAACGACCAGGTAGAAGCAATATTAATCCATGAGTTATCACACATCAGAAGAAACGATTTCTTATTGAACCTGATTAAAACAGCCATAGAAACCTTATTATTCTATAATCCGTTTGTGTGGATGGCGGGTAGATTTATACACATTGAGCGCGAGCATGCCTGTGATGATCTGGTATTAAAAATTACCGGAAAACCATTGAATTATGCCCATGCCCTACTCAAACTCGAATTATTAAAAGATAAAAACAGTCCGGCTTATGCACTGGCAGCAACCGGCAAGACCCAGAATTTGTATCAACGCATAAAAAGAATAACCAACATGAAAACAAATTATTTAAACGCCAAACAACAAATGGCAGCCCTAACTTTAGGAATAGCCTGCTTGTTTTCTATTGCCTGGATCAATCCAACAGAAAAGAAAAAAGAAAATAAAAAAACGCCTAAAATTGAGGTTTTAAGTGTGATCAACCACCATGATGTTAAAACGATTGTTTGCACTGATACCACTAAAAAACGTAAAATTAAAATTGTAACCATTGATGCGGATGGTAAAAAAACCGAATATAATTCAGTAAAAGAAATGCCTGATAGCCTGAGAAAAGATTTTTACAGGGATGAGCTTTTTGCAGGGAAAAATATCTACAGACTGCATACCGACAGTAATTTCAAATTTAAGTTCAGCGATTCGCTATTGCTTGCAAAAATAAATAAAGAGTATAATTCACCGGAAGCACAAGCTAAATGGAAAAAATTTGGAGAGGATATAGCCAAACAATATAGCTCGCCAGAAGCCCAGGCTAAGTGGAAAAAATTTGGAGAAGATATTGCCAAACAATACAACACACCAGAAGCACAAGCCAAATGGAAAAAATTTGGAGAGGAAATGCAAAAGAAAATGAATTCTCCTGAAGCCCAGGCAAAATGGAAAAAAATGGCTGAAGATATGAACAAAGAATTCGGTTCACCAGAAGCACAGGCCAAATGGAAAAAAATGGGCGAAGATATGGCTGCCAAAATGAATACGCCAGAATTTAGAGCACAAATAGAGAATATCAGGGTACATGCTTTAAAATCAGGAGAAATCGCTAGATTATCTGGCTTAAGCATATTACATGCTGATTCTCTATTTAAAGCCAAAGGTTATCAACGCTCTCCGGATGGTCTAATTTTTAAATACAATGATAACTCGAACAGCAAGGTTAGACAAACTGAAGAGTACAAGAAATTGAAAGAAAAATTCGACAACGAAGTGAAAGAGCTGAAAGAGAAAATAGAGAAGAAAGAGAAAAAGGAAAAGGTAGAAGGTGGTAACAAAAGTTCACAGGTAACTCCGGCAGTTATGTTATACAATAATCAAGATTTTACCAGTGCTGTTAAAGCCCTGAACACACTAAATGCTGTAGTAACGTATAAAAAATCTGATTTTACCAGTGCCGATCAAACAGCTATAAAAAGTTATGTTCAGGCAGCCAACTTAAAAATTGCTGAAGATAATGCAATTGGTATTTCGATAAAATAACAACACAAAAACCAAACAGATCATGAACAGCGAAGATTATTCTTCGCTGTTTTTGTTTTGTATTCACCCGTTGAATAAATTTTAATATTTTTGCTTAGCTATGCTACAAAAACTTTCTATACGTAATTACGCATTAATTGACAGTCTCGATATCGAATTTGATAAGGGCTTAAATATTATAACAGGTGAAACTGGCGCTGGTAAATCCATCATTTTAGGTGCATTGTCGCTAATTTTAGGCCAGCGCGCAGAAAGCAAATACTTTTTTAACCAGGATAAAAAATGTGTTATTGAAGGAAGTTTTGCACTGGCAGATGAAAACCTGAAAGAACTTTTTGAAGAAAACGATTTAGATTTCTCGAACGAAAGTATACTGCGTAGAGAAATATCTATAGACGGTAAAACCAGATCGTTTATTAACGATACACCGGTTAATTTATCAATCCTGAAACAAATTGGTGAAAAGTTGATCGACATCCACTCCCAGCATGCCACCCAAGAGATTAACGATGCCGATTTTCAACTGTTAATTGTCGATTCTTTAGCTAACCACCAATCGCTATTGTTTAATTACCGCAGCGGGTTTAAAAAACTAAGACAAGACACCAACTTGTTGAAGAAATTGGTTAGTGAGGCAGACGAAGCGAGAAACAAGCAAGATTATGAGCAATTTCTATTTAACGAACTCGAGCAGGCGAAATTACAGGAAGGTGAACAAGAAGATTTAGAGCAAGAGTTAGAACGTTTAACACATGCTGAAACCATAAAAAGGGCTTTACTTACCGCTTCCGGTTTAATTAACGAAAGTGAACCTTCTGCTCTCCAGATATTAAAAGAAGCTTCGTTACAACTTCAAAGTATAGAAAAGTTCGATCCTGCAATTAATGTGCTTTACGAACGTTTACGCTCGTCGATTATTGAAATAAAAGACATTACCGATGAAGTTTCTACAATAGAGGGAAATACCATACACAGTGTCGATCGGTTAGAAATTGTAAACCAAAGATTGGATCTGTTTTATACCCTGCAACAAAAACATAGGCTTGCCAATAATACAGAATTGCTGGCATTTCAAAATCAGTTGGAAGAAAACCTGAACAAGCTGTTATCTTCTGATGAGCATATCGAAAAACTGCAGAAAGAAATCGATCAGCTTAAAATAGAACTGCATAAACAGGCCGACCAATTGAGTGCCAACCGCAAGAAAGCAATTAAAGTGGTTGAGGAACAAACCGGTATTACCTTGAAAAAAGTAGGAATGCTAAATGCCAAATTGGTTTTAGACCAAAAAGTGTTGAACGAATTGAATAAAGATGGTTTAGATGAAATCAATCTGCTCTTTACAGCCAATGCAGGCCAAGCCCCTGCCCCGGTAAATAAAGTAGCATCTGGTGGTGAGCTATCGCGACTGATGCTGGCCATAAAAGCTTTATTGGCGAAACACACTTCGTTACCGACCATTATTTTCGACGAGATTGATACCGGAATTTCTGGTGAAACGGCATTAAAAGTTGGAGAAGTAATTGCCGATTTAGGACAGAACATGCAGGTAATTTCGATAACGCACCTACCCCAAATCGCGGCTAAAGGCATATCGCATTACTTTGTTCATAAAAATGAAGATCGCGGAAAAACCACAACAGGCATCCGTAAACTTAAACAAGAAGAACGTATTGGTGTAATCGCTGAAATGTTAAGTGGGAAAAACCCAGGTGCATCAGCAATTGAAAATGCACGGGAGCTGCTCGCTTAGTTTATCAATTGCTCGTCACCCTGACCTGTAGCGCAGCGGAAAGCTAGGCAGTAAACCGAGCCTTAGCGAGCTCAACGAAGGTAATTTATTTCAGGGTCTTGTCATTTGCAAATGTAATGTTAGATGTTATCATAGCGCTATTAAATAAATAGTTATTCGAACAAGTTGATCTCCCATAAAAAATTGAGTTCTGTGTCAGCTAGCAATAGCTGACACCACGATATAATTAACCCGCAATTCCTCAATTGATGTGTTGTCAGATGTTACCATCTAACTGATTGTAAATGGATTATTGTAAATTTGCATCATCCAATCTGACAGCTAAAAGGAACGCACCAATAATTTTACGTCAGGCATTAAACAAAACTAAATAATTAGTTTATATTTAATCAATGAAATCTTTTCTACTTCTACTTTCATTATTAACTATCGGTAAATTTTGTTCTGCACAACAAAGTTATATCCTTTCGGGTATGGTAAAAGATAAACGTGGTGAGCCTTTACCAGGAGCTGGTGTATATGTAAGCGGTTATAAAATTGCAACAGTTTCTAACAATGACGGCACCTACACACTACCGCTAAAACCTGGTAACTACGATATTTTAGTACAATTAATCGGCTATAAAGCTTTAAACAAAAATGTAGTGATTGCTGATAAAGCTGTAAAACTGGATCTTATCCTCGAAGAAAGTGTAACCCAATTGGCCGAAGTAACAATTAAACCCGATCCGAACAGAGAACAATATATTGCTATGTTTAAGGGGTATTTTATTGGCACAACCCCTAATGCAGAACAATGTAAACTCATCAATCCGAACGTACTGATTATTGATTACGATAAAGAGGAACATAAACTTACAGTCAAAACCACCCAATTTCTGATTATTGAAAACAAGGCGCTTGGATACCGCATTAAGTACCTGCTGAACAATTTTGAATACGATAGCAAAACCAGGATCATTTATTATGAAGGTTTTCCGTATTACGAAGATTTAAAAGGATCGGCACGCCGAAAGAAAATTTGGGAGCAAAAGCGGATTACTGCTTATTTAGGTTCTCCTCAACACTTTTTTAGATCCATTTATCATCACCACGCCACTGAAGAGGGGTTTATTATCAATAAACTGATAAGTATACCAAATCCGGATAAACCTTCAGACAGTATGATTAACGCCAACATTAAACGCTTAACAAAAGTACAGGATGGCTTAACACGCACATTAACTTTTACACTTGGAGATTCTTTGAACTATTGGATAAAAAAGAAAAATCTTCCAAATGGGATTTCTATTTTAAGCCGTGCTCCGGTAGCGCAGGATACATTGGTGCATATAAAGAATCAAAGTATCAAAAGCTTCAATTTTACTGATCAACTTTATGTTGTTTACACCAAAGAAAGGGAAGATCCTTCTTACGCCAACCGGATCGGCCTGTCTATTGCACGGCCATTAGACATGCCAGATTACCAAATTTCGACCATCACCTTACAAGTTGTTCCGGTGTATTTTTACGAAAACGGATCTATATACAACCCTCGTTCGATGATTTATTCTGGTTACTGGGGCTGGGAAAAAATTGCAGATAGTGTACCCATGGATTATTTGCCGCCCATTAATGTAGTGGAAAAAAAATAGAAATATCGTTAATACCTTAAGACAGTTAATTAGCAGAAGCCATTTTTTTGTTTTTTTGAAAAGCAAATACAGTGCTTTTTGGTTTCGAAAGTCCCGCCCTTCGTTACAAATCCTCGCCCTCATGCTTCGGGCTGTGGGTTTTTCACTTTGGTCGGGTTTAGCTGGCGAGGCCAGTAATACTATTGAGGGTTTTGGAACCACGCAGCACTTACCTTTGTTAAATAAACCCGACAGAGCGGGTAGCCCACAGTGAAGCGTAGCGCAACGAGGACTACAAGCGATGGCGGGACTGCGCTAGCCATGAAAAACAGACCTTTCGTTTCCAGAAAACAATATTTGTTATTCAACTGACTTATTTTGATCAAATTCTCTTCTTAAAGATCCTTCGCTCACTCAGGATGACAAATTCGTTGCATTCGAAATAACGATCACTATTAATGTTAAATTTGTTAAAAATCTTTTGCGTTTTTAATAAATATTACGCCTTTTGGTTACATTCGTCTCTATGATTAAAAGCCTTTTAGTAGCCCTTACGCTAATCTTGTTGGGTACTAATGCCATTGCTCAAAACACCTTCTCGATTAGTGGTTTGGTTAGGGATCAAAAAGATGGATTACCTGGCGCAAGTATCTATTTAAGTGGATATAAAATTGCTACAGTGGCTGATAACGACGGCCGATTTAAATTATCAAATTTAAAACCTGGCAGTTATGATCTACTCGTTCAGCTGGTTGGTTACCTCCCCTATTCTAAAAGTGTAATTATTTCCGATAAATCGGTGCAGGTAGAGCTGGTTTTGAAAGAAAATGTTGCGCAACTGGAAGAAGTTGTAATTAGGGCCGATCCAAACCGTCAGAAATATATTAACCAGTTTAAAGATTTTTTTATCGGTAAAACCCCAAATGCCTCACAGTGTAAGATATTAAATCCGCAGGTTTTAAATGTAGATTTCGACATAACCAAAAGTACCTTAACGGTTTCTACAACCGAGTTTCTGATTGTAGAAAATAAAGCTTTAGGTTATCGGCTAAAATATATGCTCGACCGTTTTGAGTATAATTCCAGAACGCACATTATTTACTATTCCGGGCATCCGTTTTTTGAGGAATTAAAAGCATCGGCAGCTAAAAAGAAGAAGTATATCGCCGCCAGAGAGGTCGCATATTATGGTTCTTCGCAACATTTTTTCCGTTCGCTTTATGCCAACAAAACAAATGAAGAAGGATTTATCATCAACAAGATGGTAAAAGTGCCTAACCCTAACCGCTATCCTGAATATTTAATTAATGCCAATTTAGAAAAAATTAAGGCCGTACCCGAGAAAACGGGCATCAGGCAGAATAAAGGTAAAATAGATACCGCACTGCTCGCCTTTTGGACCAAACAAAAAGAAATGCCGCGAACCATTGACAAATTTTCGAGAGCAGAGGTGCTTACCGATACCTTGGTGCACTATTTTAACCAGAACTTAAAATACCTTAGTTATACAGATGCATTGCTGATCCAGTACACCAAAGAAAAAGAATCTCTGGCTTATTCTAACACGGGATTTTGGATCTTCAGGCCTTTGGATGTACCCGAAAATGAAATTTCTGTTGCCAATTTAACCGGCGAAGGCGTGCGTTTCTATGAAAATGGCGGCATTTACGACTCCCGATCGCTTCTGTACGAAGGTTTCTGGGCTTATGAAAAAGTGGCCGATATGGTGCCGATGGATTATGTTCCGCTACCTAAGATTAAGTAATGTGAGATGGCTGAGGTGAAATGAGATTGATCTAAACTAAAAATGTTGAAAAGTAGCTAATCTGAGAAGTCAAAATTACTAATATTTTTAGTAATTTTAATCTATGATTGGCGAAGAAGAAAAACAATATTTTAAAGGACGAGGCGCTCAAGTTAATCCACATAATAAATTTTTAAAGGATGTTTATGTAAAGGAACATGATGAAGGAATAGACGATTGGGAGGAAAGCGATCGTAAAACCTCCTTTATTTTTGAAAATTCGAAAACCATTGTAAACAAAGTTGATAGCCCCGATGTAGGCATGGCTTATTCTTTAAATCCATACCAGGGCTGCGAACATGGCTGTACTTATTGTTATGCCCGTAACTCACATCAATATTGGGGTTATAGCGCAGGAATAGAGTTTGAGCGGAAAATAATTGTTAAAAAAGAAGCGCCTGCACTATTTAAAAAATTCTTAGAGAAAAAGGGCTGGGATGCCACCACCATTTCCCTTTCTGGTAATACCGATTGCTACCAACCTGCAGAAAGAAAATTTAAACTCACCAGGCAGTTGCTCGAAATTGCATTGGCCTATAAGCAACCCATTGGTTTGATTACCAAAAATTCGCTTATTCTTCGCGATCGGGATATTCTGCAGGAAATGGCGAAGTTAAATCTCTGCATGGTTTATGTTTCTATTAATAGCTTAAACGAAGATTTACGGCAGGTAATGGAACCCCGAACTACAACGGCCAAACAGCGGTTAAAGGTTGTAGAAGAACTGAGTAAAGATGGAATTCCTATGGGTGTTATGGTTGCCCCTCTTGTTCCTGGTTTAAGCGACCATGAAATTCCTAAAATTCTAAAAGCCGTAGCCAATGCCGGTGCGTTAAAGGCAGGCTATACCGTTGTACGACTAAATGGAGCTATTGGGCAGATATTTGAAGATTGGCTCCGCAAAAACTTTCCCGATCGTTTTGATAAAGTTTGGCACATGATTCAGAGTTGCCATGGTGGGCATGTTAACGATAGCAGATTTGGCGACCGGATGCGCGGAGATGGCAATATTTCGCAAATGATCAGGGATAATTTCAGGCTGCACTGTCGCTTAAATGGCTTAAATGTAAAGGATATAATTTTAGACCACTCTTTATTCAAGATTCCGAGTAATCAGGCAAGTCTGTTTTAAAAAGTTTTGAGGAGAAAGCCCTCAGCGCTCAGGGCCGTGGTTCTATCATCACGGCCATCTCAAAGGTTTTTTCACGTTTTGTAATCGCGACGCTTTGAACCTTAGATTTGTAATCCAGCTTGATAAAACTTAGTTTTAACGCCATGAACATTGCATTAGTAACTTATCTGGATAAAGGAGCTTATGATAGCACCACAGTTGAAAACGAAGATGATAAACTCCTAAATTTCCTGAAAAAAAAAGGACTGAACATTGAAAAAGTAATCTGGAACGATCAACAGATAAATTGGAAAGATTATTCGCTTGCCATTTTAAAATCGCCATGGGATTATTTTGACCTGATTGAGGAGTTTTACAGCTGGCTTAATCATTTGGAAGCAAAAAATATAAAATTGCTTAACCCCATTGGCGTAGTGAGGTGGAATGCAAACAAACAGTATCTGCAGGAGATTGAAGCTGCCGGATTAAAAATTACACCTAGTTTTTTCATTCAAAATAAAGAAAGTGTAAATCTTGAGCATTTCTTTGAGAAATTTAACACCAATAAGTTAATTGTAAAACCCTGCGTGAGTGGTGGTGCAAAAAATACATTTAAGGTAACTGTAGATAATGTAAACAAGGTTAATCAAAAATTAAACCTCCTTATTCAGGATGAAGATTTTATCATTCAGCCTTTTCTACCAGAGATTCTGAAAAACGGCGAATGGTCTTTCATTTTCTTTAATGGAGCATATAGCCATTCACTAATCAAACAGGCTAAACCTGGCGATTTTAGGGTACAGCCGGCGCATGGCGGATCTGTGCATCCGCAAAAACCGGGTGAAGAACTGATTGCTATAGCACAGCAATATGTAACGTTATTTGCTAAAGATTGCCTTTATGCACGAGTTGACGGCACTTTCGTTAATGGAGAATTTTTGTTGATGGAACTGGAATTGATAGAGCCTTTTTTGTTTTTGAATACCGAACCCGAAAGTTATGAGCGGTATTATAAGGCTTTAGCGGATTTGATGTAAAGTTGAAGTCGGATCATTAGCACACTCGTCATTGTCAAGCAAGTGAGAATTTAATCCACGGTACCTTAAATATTAAAAAAAACTCCCGATTTTCATCGGGAGTTTCTTATTTATTTACTTGAAGAATCTTCTTCTTTTTTCGGCTCTTCTTTTTTCTTTTCGCCTTTTTTGTGGTTGATTGAAATCAGTTCAGTAGTTTTATCGTAATCAATTTCTAAAACATCACCTTCGGCCAGTTCGCCTTTAAGGATCTCTTCAGCAATTGGATCTTCTAAATATTTCTGAATTGCTCTTTTTAACGGACGAGCACCAAAATTACTGTCAAAACCTTTATCAGCAATATATTCTTTAGCATTATCAGTTAATGCAATTTCATAACCAAGTGTATGAACGCGACCGAATAAAGCTTTTAACTCGATATCAATAATTCTGAAAATTTCATCTTTACCCAAGCTATTGAATACCACTACATCATCAACACGGTTTAAGAACTCAGGAGCAAAAGCACGTTTTAATGCACTTTCAATTACACCTCTACTGTGAGAATCGGCCTGGTTTGTTTTCGCTGCTGTAGAGAAACCAACACCCTGACCAAAATCTTTAAGTTGACGCGCACCAATATTAGAAGTCATGATGATGATTGTATTTCTAAAATCAACTTTACGGCCTAAACTATCGGTTAATTGTCCTTCATCCAAAACCTGCAATAAGATATTGAATACATCAGGGTGAGCTTTTTCAATCTCATCCAATAATATTACAGCATAAGGTTTTCTTCTAACTTTTTCAGTTAACTGTCCACCTTCTTCATAACCAACGTATCCTGGAGGCGCCCCCACTAAACGTGAAACCGCAAATTTCTCCATATACTCACTCATGTCGATCTGAATCAAAGAATCGTCACTATCGAACATGAAACGGGCCAATTCTTTCGCCAATTCTGTTTTACCTACACCTGTTGGACCTAAGAAAATAAATGAACCAATTGGTTTTTTAGGATCTTTTAATCCGGCTCTTGTACGTTGGATCGCTTTGGTTAATTTTTTGATCGCATCATCCTGACCAATAATTTTCTCGGCCACTTTATCGTACATATTCAACAGTTTTGCACTGTCTGTTTGTCCAACACGTTGTACCGGGATACCAGTCATCATCGAAACCACTTCGGCTACATTATCTTCTGATACCTCGTAACGTTTAGTTTTGGTTTCAGCTTCCCACTCTGCCTTAGCTTTATCTAATTCTTCAATTAAATTTTTCTCCGTATCGCGCAGTTTTGCAGCTTCTTCATACTTCTGGCTACGTACAACCTTGTTTTTCTCTAATTTGATATCTTCGATTTTAGCTTCGATATCAATAATATTCTGAGGAACGTGGATGTTGGTTAAGTGAACACGTGAACCTGCTTCATCTAAAGCATCAATGGCTTTATCTGGCAAGAAACGATCAGAAATATAACGCGATGTTAAAGTAACGCAAGCTAAAATAGCTTCATCAGTATAAGTTACACCGTGGTGTTCTTCGTACTTATCTTTAATACGTGTTAAAATCTCTACAGTTTCATCCGGTGTAGCTGGCTCTACCATTACTTTTTGGAAACGACGGTCTAAAGCACCATCTTTTTCAATGTACTGACGGTATTCATCTAATGTTGTGGCACCAATACATTGAATTTCGCCCCTTGCCAAAGCAGGTTTGAACATATTGGATGCGTCTAATGATCCCGATGCCCCACCAGCTCCAACAATGGTATGGATCTCATCAATAAATAAAATTACATCAGTAGATTTTTCAAGCTCGTTCATCACGGCTTTCATACGTTCCTCGAATTGGCCACGGTATTTTGTACCGGCCACCAATGATGCCAAATCTAATGTAACTACGCGTTTGCCAAAAAGCACACGCGAAACTTTACGTTGTACAATGCGTAGGGCAAGGCCTTCTGCAATTGCCGATTTACCAACACCTGGCTCTCCAATTAAAATCGGATTGTTCTTTTTTCTGCGGGATAAAATCTGCGATACACGCTCAATTTCTTTCTCGCGGCCTACAATAGGGTCTAAACGACCTTCTTCAGCAGCTTTTGTTAAATCACGACCAAAGTTATCCAAAACAGGGGTTTTAGATTTTATATCTGAAACCTTTTTAGGTGTACTAAAGCTTTCCTCTTCGCGATAATCGTCATCGCCTCCTGTAGAAGCACTGTTTGAGATATCATCTCTGAAACCATTTTTATTCACTTCAACCTCCTGTTTAAAAACATCGTAAGTAACACCATACTGCAATAAGATCTGTGAGGCGATGTTATCATCATCTCTCAAAACCGATAACAGCAAATGTTCGGTACCAATTAAATCGCTTTTAAATATTTTAGCTTCTAAGTAAGTGATTTTTAAAACTTTTTCTGCCTGTTTTGTTAATGGAATATTGCCTAAGTTTACTGTAACACTCGAAGTACCGCGAACGGCATCTTCAATTGAGCGGCGCAATTTACCGGTATCAACCCCTAACGATCGTAAAATTTTTATAGCCATGCCATCGCCTTCGCGGATGAGGCCCAATAATAAATGCTCGGTTCCGATGTAATCGTGCCCTAAGCGGAGCGCTTCCTCCCTACTAAAAGAGATTACATCTTTAACCTGTGGTGAAAATTTTGCTTCCATAATACCTTTCTTAACAGCTACGTCCCTAAACTATAAAATAACTTTATAAAAACGAGCGTACTGTTTTCTTTATTTTATCAACAATTGCGCCATATGGGTGGATAAAGAGGCTTTTGAATGCCTGAGAACCCAAAATTCAATGTAAGATTATCGTTTCGATAAATATTATTTTATTTATATCTATCTACGTAATAAGTGTTCTAAAGGTTTTAAAGGGACATTTGCCAAAAACATCCGGTTGCAGATATTTTATTGTCGGTTTATTGTAAGGATTTTTTCGCAATTAAAAACTGACAATTTGTATCTTTTTACTTAGGCAATTTACAAGTTTTGACAGAAAAACAAAAAGAACGTGACATCATTTAACAATTTCATTAGATAAAAATCAACAAACTAATCCGATCAACCATACCTATTATAACCCTATTACGAAGTTAACTGTAATTAGGTTGTTTTTGTTTTCTAACATCGTAATTTATTGTAATCCATTTATCATAAATATTAAGCCTTGACTAGAGGCAACAACGCCCCCAGTTTAGCCATTCTGTAAAAACAATTTAACCACAGATAAAAAGGATGCGCACAGATATGAAAATCCGCGTTATCTGTGTGCATATGTGGGTTAAAACCCTTAACTTAACGACATGGACAATGCTTCAAAACTGTTTTAACAATTTCAGCCATAAAGCGCTTCGGCAAATTGCTGTTTATTATTTGAAGAAAACTTCTGTAAAAACTGTAACGGAACATCGGCAACACCAAGTTTATCGCATTTTGAAACTACATCATTTAAATCGAAATGACCAGATAACGATTGATAAAATTCTCCATCAGTCTGCTCAAACCCCATGCTCCAATCTGTAAAACAACGCTGCTCATATTTGCCGATTTGCAGTAAAACAACCGATTCATGACGTTCGTCATTTACGATTTTGTTAAAAAGTCTGCGGATGATACGTTCATCTCCTTCAAGCAATTGCATAAACCTCCCTTTACTCTTTGTAATCTGTAGCCTTCTTACATATAATAATACCCCGGTAATGTTATTCCGATTATTAAAATCTCTGCACTGATTAAGCAAGGCTTTAAGTTCATCATTGTTCAACAAACCGCTCTCTACGCTTGTATAAATTAAATAAAAAATGGGTTTTAAAATTTCAATCTCTAATTCCATAAGGTAATTAACGCTAATTTTTCTGTTTTTCCCTAAAACGCGCCTATTATCTGATTATTTTCACAACAATCCCCTGTAAAACACGATTTTAACAGCTCAAATTAAATAAAAAATCGCCTACAAATCTATTACTTGCCCTAATACACTAATAATCTTAAAAACAACAAACATAACTCTTGCTTTTATTTTAGTTACTAAAAAAACTTAGCTCTTTTTTTCATAATATACTACCAAACTATAGAGAAGCAAACGTTTGCGCTTAATAATATCGCCAATATAAGCATACAATATTTATCACCCTTCAAAAAAGGCTTAAATGGTAAGCACTCCATCCATTATATACAATTTAAAGCAAACGTTTGCGCTGCATTCGCGGTTTGATCTTGACTTTTATGGTTATAGTTTAGTAATAATCATTTTACTAAAAAGTATTATTAATGAACCTAAGAATAACTTCTAGCCCTCCCTAATCTGGTTAATGCTCCTCAACAGATAACAAAACAGTAACTAATCTAACCTAAAAAACATGAAGAAAATTCTTTTAATGATTTCCTTTATTGCGTGTATTTTCGTGGTAAAGGCACAAAACCGTACTATTTCTGGTACGGTAACCGACAGTAAAAAACTCCCGCTTCCCGGAATTACCGTAACCGTGCTAGGCACAAAAACTGCCGTACAAACAGATGCAAACGGAAAATATGCTATTAGCGCTGATGATAAGAGTACCCTGGAGTTTAAAGCCTTAGGTTTTACCACACAAACCATTAAAGTGGGCACAAATACTGCTGTAAATGTTTCTTTAGTAGATCAATCTACTGAGTTAGACGCCGTAACCGTTGTGGGTTATACCACAAAGAAGAAATCAGAAATTTCGAGTGCAGTAACTACCGTAAGTGGCTCGCAGCTTAATGATGTAACTTCTGTAAACCTCGGCAACTTGCTACAAGGTAAAGCGCCTGGTGTGGTGGCGAGTTCTGCTTCTGGCGACCCTACTTCTGGCTCGAATATAGTGGTACGTGGCGTAGGTAGCATTAATGCCGGTACCGGGCCACTAATTGTAGTTGATGGAAACATTGGTGGTACGTATAACCCGGCTGATGTGGATAACATTACCATATTGAGAGATGCCGCAGCGACAGGTTTATACGGATCGAGAGCTGCCAATGGGGTTATTATTGTAACTACAAAAAAAGGAAAAGCAGGAGAAACCAGATTCAGTCTGAACGCTACCATTGGTATCGCAAAGGCCACAACTGGTAACTTTAAGCTAATGGATGCCCAACAACTTTACGATTACCAAAAATCTTTCTTTACTACTCCGCCAGCTACTTCGGTACTCAATACCAATACCAATTGGTGGAATGAGGCTTTTAGAACAGCAATGGTAAATAACCACACGTTAACCGCATCAGGAGGGAGTGAGAAAACGCAATTTTATATCTCAGGCAACTATTTTAAAGAAGAAGGAACTTTAATCAACAACGATAAAACCCAATATAGTTTAAGGGCTAACCTAACTTCACAGTTGACAAAAAAACTAAAATTAACGGCCTTATTAAGCGGAATTGTAATTAATGATAATTATAATCCTGAAAGTGCCGTTTACCAGGCTTATTTAAATATGCCATACGATCCTGCTTTTAATGCAGATGGCAGCCCTACTGACCCACGGAGTATTCCTTCCTGGAAAGGTAGAGACCGCTCGAACTTTTTACAGAGCTTGCAATACAATTACTCAAAAGCAAGAAGTTATACCACAACGGGTGATGTAAACCTGGATTATGACTTACTCAAAAACCTAACGGTTTCTAGTTATAACAGGGCCACAATTGCCAATGGCAGATCGAATAGTTATTATGACAGAAGAAGTCAGAGTGGGGCAACAAACCTCGGGACAGTATCATTAGGCAATACTTTCTCTACTACACTTTTATCATCGAACAGAATTAAGTACAATGTAAATTTAGGTAGCCATAACCTGAGCGTTTTAGGTGTTGCAGAGATAGAAGGTTATAAATATGATGAAAGCGGAATTACTGCTAAAGGTTTGCCAGCCGGACTGGATGCCATAAATACAGCAACTGAAATCACCAATAAACCCACAGGCAGATATGATCAGTATCAAAATATAAAATACCTTGCCCAGGCAGACTATAGTTATCAAAGCAAGTATTACTTAGTAGCTTCAATTGTAAATGAATACTCCTCGCGGTTTGGGAAAAACAATCCTGCCGCAACTTTTTATCAGGCAGGCGCATCATGGATTCTTTCTAATGAAGATTTTCTAAAAAGCAATACCACACTTACCTTTCTAAAATTACGCGCCAGTTTTGGTACTACTGGTAATCAACGTTTTACCACGAACGATAGTCCTGATGGTTTTTATCAATCGTTGGGATTGTATAATTTAAATGCCGGAGCTTCATATAATGGTCAAACGGGTGCCTTCCCTACCCAAATTGCCAACCCTGATTTGACCTGGGAAAAATCGAGAGCCTACAATTTAGGCCTTGATTTTGGTTTATTTAAACGTATCGACATTACTATTGATGCCTACGACAAACGTAACGCTGATCTGTTATTCGCTGTGCCACTTCCTGCAACAGTTGGTTATCAGATTGTTAGAAGAAATGTTGGTGCAGTAAGAAACAGAGGTCTTGAATTAACCATCAATTCAAAAAATATCCAGCAAAAAGACTTTAGTTGGGAAACCAGCTTTAATATGTCTTTTAACCGCAACAAAGTTATGGAGTTAAATCAGGGCCTGTTGGTGGTAAACACCAGTACTCAACCCATAGCTTTAGGCCATGATATGGATGAATGGTACATGCAAAAATGGGCGGGCGTAAATCCGGCTGATGGCAAACCGCTTTGGGAAAAATTAGATGATCCTACCGGTGTAACCAGCACTTACAACCAGGCTACCAGACAATATACAGGCAAATCATCGGCACCAAAATTTAGTGGCGGATTAACCAATACACTGGAATATAAAAACTTTACCCTTTCGGCTTTCTTAAATTTTGTATATGGCAACTGGGTGTATAACGATAGCCGTTTCTATTTCGATAACGACGGCGTGTACGAAAGTTATAATCAACAAGTATTACCTAAAGGATCAGTGCGATGGACAACCCCTGGACAAACCGATGCAACCCATCCACAAGCTAAATTTGGTGGCAATCTTCAATCGCACCAAACCTCTACCCGCTTTTTAGAAGATGGAAGTTATTTAAGATTGAGAAATGTAACTGTAGGGTACAATTTACCTACCAACTGGTTAAAAAAAGCCTCAATAAATGCAGCCCGCTTATATGTGAGCGGCGACAACCTATTTACTGCGACCAAGTTTTCAGGCGTAGATCCTGAGGTTGATTTAACAGGAGGTATATCGTCTTTCAGATATCCAACCAGCAGAAGATTTGTTTTTGGCGTTAACCTAACATTCTAACAATTAATAAGATTACCATGAAAATATATCATAATCACATCATAAAAATCGCCATTGCAGCTAGTGTTATTCTTACCGCATCTGCATGTCGTAAAACTTTCTTTCCATCTGATAAAGCAGACGATATTGATCTCTTAGCTACAATTGAGGGTAAACGAACAGCTACATTAGGTAATTATGCTACCCTAAAATCATTAAATTACGAAAACAACTACCATTGGCTTGCCGAGCTCCCCTCTGATGAAGTAGCCCAAGGGCAGAACTCATCAAGCGATGTAACCAATTTATATAAATATACTCACCTGGTAAATTCTGCCAATGCAACTGCTTATTTTCAGCAAGCCTATTATGTTGCATCTGCAACAAATAAAATTATTAAGCTTATTCCAGATGGTTCATCTGCAGATTTACTGCAGATTAAAGGAGAAAACCTATTCATAAGAGCAATGTTACATTTTAACCTGGTACGCATGTTCGGAAGGCCTTATGTACAGAACCCTACCGCCAATGCTGGAGTTCCAATTTTGAGCGAAACAGTAAGTGAAACTGACGCTGCAATAATTAAAAGAAGTACAGTAGCCCAGGTTTACGATTTTGTAATTGCTGATCTTTTAAAAGCAGCACAATGTATTACCTTAGAGAAAAGCAATAGCTTTGCTACAAAATTGGCTGCTTATGCACTCCTCTCAAGAGTTTACCTTTACATGGATAACAATGCCAAGTCGATAGAATATGCCAATTTGGTTATCAGTTCGAACAAATATCAATTGATGCAGGATGCCGCCTATCAAACCTATTTTAGAGGCGATCCGGAAAAAAATACCGAAAATATCTTTGCCATCAAACACACCAAAACCGAGAACTACGATTATTCAGCAATTGGCTCGTTATACTATAGCGGCGATGCCAA
The DNA here is from genome assembly GCF_918698255.1 of Pedobacter sp. Bi27. NCBI lineage: Bacteria > Pseudomonadati > Bacteroidota > Sphingobacteriia > Sphingobacteriales > Sphingobacteriaceae > Pedobacter > Pedobacter sp. Bi27. Next base: position 57,424 of record NZ_CAKKMW010000011.1, on the reverse strand, counting down.
TGGTAATGCCTTAGGTCAGGGAGAAAGCGGATGGGGAGAAATATATGCTTCGGTAAAGTATTATAATTTCCTTAATAAATATCCTCAGGATAAAAGAAAAAGCTTTATTTCACCTTTAATCGTAAATGGCGTACAGCAGTTAAACACAAAACTAACCCCTGCTGCACCTATTTATTATGTAAATAAAAATAATCTACAGGAAGGCGTAATTAATTTAACATCACCTGTTTACCTCCGTTTAGCAGAAATGTACCTAAACAGAGCGGAGGCCAATGCCAAGCTGAACCATACTCAACTGGCTTTAGATGATGTGAATGTAATCAGAACCCGTGCAGGAATTCCAGTTTATACTTTGACAGATGTTACGCCAACACACAGCATTTTAGATATTGTACTGGAAGAAAGATGGTTAGAGCTGGCTTTTGAAGGTCAACGGGCTTACGACCTGTTTAGAAATAACCGCCCGGTGGTAAGAGATTACCCAGGTACACACTCTACCATTAATGGCTCAGTTAATCAAACCATTAACCCTACTGATGCGCGGGTAATTTATTTTATCCCACAAACCGAAAGAGATAAAAATCCTAATTTATCTCAAAACCCATAATAAAATACAAATTTCCTATTATCAAAAAACAAAAGCCTTTCAATCCTGAAAGGCTTTTGCTTTAACTAATGTTTACGGTATCTACTAAGAATTATCCGCTAGCTAAATGTAAAACTTTTTGTATTGCGTACACAGCACGATATATTTTATGAGCGAATTATGATAATTACATTAAAACGAAATTAGGATTATTGGTTGATTAGTTCATTTGTCATTGGTTCATTAGTTAGCATGATGTAGAAAACCATTCTGTGTTAATCTGTGCTTCCGTTGGCTAAAAAGTTCATTAGACATTGGTTTAATAGTTCGCATGATGCAGAACCATTCTGCGTTAATCTGTGCTTCCGTTGGCTAAAAGGTTTATTTGTTCATTCGTCATTGGTTTATTAGTTAGCATGATGTAGAAAACCATTCCGTGTTAATCCGTGGCTAAAGTTTATTAAAGTATAATCATAAAGCACTTTGTAATGGGCTTGTTGTTCTTATCTTTGTGAGCAATTTTGGCGTTGCCATTATTTGGTTGGGCAAAACAGTCTGTAAGAAAAACTGTTAACCTTCCTTTAATATCAATCTTAGCATTAAACTACTTTAAAAACAACACATTATAATGTCAGACGAGAAAATAATCTTTTCAATGGCAGGTGTAAACAAAATTTACCCTCCACAAAAACAGGTTTTAAAAAATATTTACCTTTCTTTCTTTTACGGTGCCAAAATCGGCGTTATTGGCTTAAACGGCTCTGGTAAGTCATCTCTTTTAAAAATCATTGCCGGTTTAGATAAATCTTACCAAGGTGAAGTGGTTTTCTCACCAGGTTATTCAGTGGGTTATTTAGCGCAGGAGCCGATCTTAGATCCTGAAAAAACCGTGCGCGAAGTGGTTGAAGAAGGCGTTGCCGAAGTAACTGCTATTTTAAAAGAGTATGAAGAAGTAAACGAAGCTTTCGGCTTAGAGGAAAATTACTCTGATCCTGACGCCATGGATAAACTGATGGCCAGACAAGGCGAGCTTCAGGATAAAATTGATGCATTAGGTGCCTGGGAAATTGATTCGAAATTAGAAAGGGCTATGGATGCCTTGCGTTGTCCAGATCCTGACACTAAAATAGGTGTATTATCAGGCGGTGAGCGTCGTCGTGTGGCCATGTGCCGTTTATTGCTTCAACACCCTGATGTATTATTATTGGATGAGCCTACCAACCACTTGGATGCAGAAAGTATCGATTGGTTAGAACAATTCTTACAAAATTACGAAGGAACCGTTATTGCAGTTACCCACGATAGGTATTTCTTAGATAACGTAGCCGGATGGATTTTAGAATTAGACCGTGGTGAGGGTATTCCATGGAAAGGAAACTATAGCAGCTGGTTAGATCAAAAAGCAAAACGTTTATCACAGGAAGAGAAAACAGAAAGCAAACGTCAGAAAACATTAGAACGCGAGTTAGAATGGGTACGTATGGCACCAAAAGCACGTCATGCAAAATCAAAAGCACGTTTAGCCAACTACGATAAATTAGCTTCGGAAGATGGCAGAGAAAGAGAAGATAAATTGGAACTTTTCATCCCTGCCGGACCTCGTTTGGGTAATGTGGTAATTGAAGCAACGAATGTTACCAAAGCTTATGGAGATAAGGTATTGTTCGATAACTTAAACTTCTCTCTTCCGCCGGCAGGTATTGTGGGTATTATTGGCCCCAATGGTGCAGGTAAAACTACTTTGTTCCGTTTAATTACTGGTCAGGAAGAAGCAGATGCTGGTACTTTCCGTGTAGGCGAAACCGTTGAGTTGGGTTATGTAGATCAGATGCACAACGATTTAGATGCCGATAAAACCGTTTACGAAAACATTACCGATGGATTGGACAATATCCAATTGGGTACTAAAGCCGTTAACGGACGTGCCTACGTTTCAAAGTTCAACTTTAATGGTGGCGATCAACAGAAAAAAGTAGGCATCCTATCAGGAGGTGAGCGTAACCGTGTACACTTAGCCATTACCTTGAAAAAGGGAGCCAATGTATTGCTACTGGATGAGCCAACCAACGATATTGACGTAAACACTTTACGTGCACTGGAAGAAGCCTTAGAAAACTTTGGTGGTTGTGCCGTAGTAATCAGTCACGATAGATGGTTCTTGGATAGGATCTGTACACACATCCTGGCTTTTGAAGGTAATTCAGAAGTTTATTTCTTCGAAGGGAACTATTCGGATTATGAAGAAAACCGCAAGAAACGTTTAGGTGATGTTACCCCAAAACGCATCAGATATAAAAAATTAAATTAATACAAAGTCCCGATGAAAATCGGGACTTTTTTTGTTTTGAGAAGTGCAATTTGAAATGTCATAATGTTATTCTTTAAACCTGTCACGTTGAGCCTGTCGAAACGCTTACAATAAATCGATGTAGATCCTTCGACAGGCTCAGGATGACAAATTTTTCTTGCAACTTATAGAAAGATAAACCTCCTTTCGAGCGGAGTCGAAGTCCAATTTAATCTGCGTTTTTATCTTTTAAAATCTGCGGGAAAACTATCGCCCGTTTTTATTTCCCGCAGATTCCGCAGAAAAGGACTGTATATCGGATCAAGAAATTTTTAAACCTTTTCAGTAACACAGTTCAAAGATCTCTCCTCCGAAGGAGTTCCTTTGGAACATTCCGCGTTGCTCCGGTCGAGATGACGATTTTTCGGTCGGAGCCTGCAATGGTAGCGTACTCGGAAGGGCTTTATCAGTTAATGCCAGTTTTTTAAGGCTCTTTTGATTGCTGCATCTGTTACTTCTTCCATTATTTTATAACCTGCAAGGTTAGGGTGAACACCGTCAACCGTTAGTTCGGCACGCTGTCCTTTTCGTTCATCTACCAGTGGTGTCCAATAATCTAAAATGGTATAATTTCTTTCTCTGGCGTAGGCCACAATCTTTTCATTTAAGTTCACAATGGAATCGGCAGCTTTAATGCCCTTATTCCATGGATATTCGTAAACAGGCAGGTATTTACAGAGTATCACTTTAATGTGATGCAGCCTCGCCAGTTCTGCCATCGATTTAATGTTATCCATAATTTTATCGTTGGTAACATGGCCTGTATTGCCGGCTATATCGTTGCTCCCCGCCAAAATGATCACTACCTTTGGTTTAAGGTTAATTACATCCTGCCGGAAACGGATGAGCAGTTGTGGCGAAATCTGTCCACTTATCCCCCTATCCAAGTAAGGTTTATCCTTAAAAAATTCAGGGTCTTTTTGCTTCCAGAATTCGAATATCGAACTCCCTAAAAAAACAACTCTTTTTTCTTTTCTGGTAGGTGGCGGTAAAAGTCCGTTTTCTTTCTGGTACTTGCTCAACGCAGCCCAATCATCGGCGAAATTCTCTTTTTCTGGTTTATTACTTAATAAATCTGTTTTCAGCTGTGCAAATGAACTGCTTGCAAAGACCAATAAAAAAAGGATTAGGATTTTACTTTTCATAGGATATTCGATTTGAAACAAAACGCTAAACTAATTAATTCCCGATTAATTAAATTCTACTCCGCTTAAATTTACATTCGTTCTGTTTCTTTTATTGCCAAACTGACTCAGGTTATAACCCAGTGTTGCCTGCACAAAACGGCTGATAAAGCGCGTCCTGTTTTCGGATATGGAATTGTTGCTAATACTGGTGCTAAAAAGTGAGCCTTGATTAAACAGATCGTTCGCCTGAATAGAAAAAAGGAGTTTATTATCCTTTAAGAAAGAAGTATTTAATCCCATATTCACTAACAATGGGTTGCCAGCATATAGGCTATAGCCAAAATTTAAGCTTTTAGAGGCCGATGCATTTACCCTAAACCGTTTATTTGGAATCCAACTGGCACTGCCATTTAAAGCCAGAACCTGAATATTCTTAATGTTCTGGTTCATTACAGAATAAGTGTTTGAACTAAAACTATACGATACACTGCTATTGAAGGAATATTTTTTTTCATTCAGGTTAAACCTAAAAGCATTCGAAACGTTAATTCCACCACTCCGGTTTAATACATTCTCGGTATAAAAAACATTGCGGCTATAAGCAATATTTCCATTAACGGAAAGCGACAGTTTGTTGGTTAACAACCTCTTATTGAAGGAATAATTACCACCTATATTATAAACATCATTTACATTCTCGTAGGTGGTTTGTTGTTTTAAGCTGTTTAGCGTATCTCTCAGAAAAACCGTATTGCTTACTACACTGTTAAAAGCAAAGGTTCCTGATAAACCTGCCATAATACTCAATCCCGATTTGAGGTCAAATTGATTATAACTAAAATCAGCAGTGTGACTCGAAGTTGCTTTCAGATCTGGATTACCGATAATCAGATTCTGTACATCGTTATTGTTTCTAACGGGTTGTAGTTTATTAAAATCTGGCGAACTGGTGTAACCATTATAGCCAAAACTTAAATTCCCGTTGTCTTTAATCTGATAACTTAAATTGGCCGATGGCGAAAAGTTTAACTGATAGTTTTTTAGCTCCTGCCCTGTGTTCTGGTATTTACCGATAATAATACTGGGCGAAAAATTGAGCCCCAAATTATAACTGATCCGCTTTGCGTTGGTATTAAAACCGATACCAAAATTCTGATTGATAAAATTAGACACATAATCCTGCCCCAGCGAATCGACCACAAAACTGTTTCCCAGCGGATTGGTAACCGTTGTGGTTTGTAAATTGCGGCTCCTGCTAACTGAAAAACGGTAAGACAGGTTAATAAAACTATACCCTGTACTGTCGTTTGGCTTTTTTAATGAATTGGAAAATTGGAAATTGCCCCCAAAATTGGAGTTCGAAGTATTATTATCAACCAATCTGTTCAGTAAAGAATCTTTAACCAGGACGTTGGTGGTTTCGTTGTAGTACCTGATAATATCATTAATTGTACTGTTTGAGTTTCCTTCGCTTGTGCCGAAATTAAATCCCATAGATAACGACCGCTTATTATTAGCCAACCGCCTAGACCAATTGATACTTCCATTAACATTGGGATTACTGTTCTGTGAACCTGAATTAGACAGTAGATCCTGTTTGATAAAACCTGTTTTATTTGAAGTAGAAAACGCATCGTTACGGGTATTGGCCAAAGCCCCAGTCAGGGAAATATTAAAATAATTCTTTTTCGTGGCTCCGTTTAAGCCAAGATTGATGTTATTGTTTAGCGATCTGGAATTATTGGCACTTTCTCTTAAATCGAATATTGTTCCCTGCGGGTTAAACGTTTCGAGGTAATTACTCTGAATAGATTTATTAATTCCATTACTAAAATGATAGCCGCCATTAAAGCTAAATTCCTTCGAAATTTTGTCTCTGATATTACCATTTAAACCTCCATTGTTCATTTTGGTAAACTCATTATTCGTGATACCATAACGGCTTCCAAAACCAATTTGCTTCGTTTTTTTCCAGATACTACCATTACCGCCTAAATTATGTGCATTATTGGTGGCAGAACTCATATTCACGCCGCCAAAAACACCTTTGTCCATGCCAGGCTTAGTAACCAGGTTCAACATTTTTTGTGGCGTACCCACTTTAATGCCTGTAAAATTGGCTTCATCACCATAATCCTCAATTACCTGTAGTTTAGCAATAATATCGGCGGGCAACTGCCTGATGTAATCTTCTACGTTACTGGTAAAAAAATCTTCGCCATTTACCCGCAGCTTGGTCATCTTTTTGCCCATGGCGGTAACAGCGCCTTTTTCGTCAACCTCAATGCCTTGAAGCTGTTTTAACAGATCTTCCACTTTATCATTTTCTCTTACGGTATAGGCAGCAGCGTTATACTCAATCGTATCTTTCTTGATCTTAATGGGGTCTACCTTTACTTTAACCTCCACATCTTCGAGACGGATCGTTTCCATCTTGAGCATAATGGGTTCTAAAACAGAGTTTTTTTTCGAAGATTCGATTTCGTAGATAGAAGCAAACGGCTTGTAGCCCAATGCCGTAATGGTAAGGTAGAATTTATTTCGGGTTACTTTTGCGAATGCGAAGTTTCCCTTCACATCTGAATTTGAGCGGAGCGTATCTTTATCGGTAATCAATCGGATGCTTACGCCCTCAACAGGTTTCTTCAAAGAATCGATTACACTACCACTTATTTTAAACTGAGACTGAGCGAGAGCGTTAAAGGAAAGTGTGATCAGTATAAAAAATATTAAAAAGCATAAATTATTGCTTTTTTTCATCCCTCGGACCTCTTTTGTAAATCACAAGACCATTTAAAAAATTACGCAGAATCTGATCGCCGCAAGGTTTAAAATTCTCATGGTCTTCATTTCTGAAAATATCGCCCAGTTCTGCCTTGGTTACTTTAAATCCAACCAGGTCGCAAATGGTTATAATATCCTCTGTTTTTAATGATAGGGCTACTCTTAGTTTTTTTAATATATCGTTGTTGCTCATTTTTAATGTTTGAAATTAGAGAATGTCTGAATTAGTGAGTGATTGAGTTAGCGGATTATAGCGCGATTAAATTAGAAAATTTATGAATGAGTATATTGAACGATTGAGCTATTGAATAAACGGTTAAATAAATAAATTATTGAATGACTATAAAAATAAATCTAGAACTTTAATCCCTGTTTTTCCAATGAACCAATGAACCAATGAACCAATGAACCAATGAACCAATGAACCAATGAACCAATGAACCAATGAACCAATGAACCAATGAACCAATGAACTAACTCGCTACTTCTAATTTAAGTTTTTTTCCTTTAATTTTTTCGCCGCTTAATGCTTTCAATAATTGATCTACTTTGCTTCTTTTAACCGCCACATAACTGGTGGTATCTTTAACTTCGATCAGGCCAAGGTCTTCTTTTGTTAAATTACCTTTCTGCAAAAATAAACCTACAATATCAATTTTGTTAATTTTATCCTTCTTGCCATGTGCAATGTATAAAGTTACCCAATCGCTGGCTTCTGGTAATTTATACTTTTCGGATAAAACTTCCTCTTCAATATCTTCCGGTAAATACTTATAGTGTTCTTCTGAAGTTAAAATGGCATAGGCCGTTCCTTTTGCATGCATCCTTGCCGTTCTGCCATTGCGATGGATATAGGCATCTTCGGTATAAGGCAATTGATAATGTACAATATGTTCCACCTCAGGAATATCCAGACCACGGGCAGCCAGATCTGTTGTGATTAAAATCCGATGGCTACCATTTCTAAATTTAAGTAATGCCTTTTCACGATCGAACTGCTCCATCCCACCATGAAAAACATCATGACCTAGACCATTTTCGAAAAGTAAATCACTTATCCGATCTACCGTTTCCCTGTGGTTACAGAAAACCAATGTATTTTTACTGCCTATTTTACTCAGTAATCTGAAGAGGTAATCTAACTTATCGGCAGCAGGTGCTGTTATTTTTTTGAGCTTTAGATCTGGTTTTGCTTCGATATTTTTTGAAAAATCGACTTCAACCGGCACATTTAACTTTACAAAAGCCGGAACTTCTTCCATTTTGGTAGCAGAAGTAAGTATACGCTGTTTTAACGAAAGCAGTGAGCCAATGATATAAGACATGTCTTGCTCAAAGCCAAACTCCAGTGCTTTATCAAATTCATCTAAAACTAAGGTTTCGATAAAAGATTCGTCAAAGTTTTGATGCTCTAGATGGTAAGCTATCCTACCAGGTGTTCCGATCAGGACGGCAGGTGGATGTGCAAGATTATTCTTTTCTATCCGTACGGCATGACCACCGTAACAGCAGTTTACTTTGAATGAAGTACCCATTTGTTTAAAAACCTGCTCTATCTGTAAGGCGAGCTCTCTCGAAGGAACTAAAACCAAGGCCTGCACCCCTTTTACTCCGGTTTTTAGATTAGAAAGTAATGGCAATAAAAAGGCTAGCGTTTTCCCCGAACCCGTTGGCGCAATCAATATTACATCTTTACCAGTCTTGGCTGCTTTTACAGAAGACTCCTGCATCTCATTAAGTGCAGTAATATTTAATTTTTTTAAGGCATTTTCTATCATTCCGCTATAAAGGTAATCATTTCTCTTTACGCCCAGAACTACAGCCTTAGTTACGGTTTGAAAAATCTTTCCCTCAGTTTCCGCAGCGTAGAAAAATTTAATCTTTTCTCGAGCAACATTAACATGTTACCACGTTTAGACATTGATGATAGCACTTTTTCGTTAACGGCATCAACCGAAGATAAGATCTTGTCTGTCAGTTCATCTGCAAATTTATTCGCTCTGCTATTTTGCAATAACTGGAGCTCTTGAATTAATTCTGCTCTCATAATTAAGAATTTTTAATGAATGTACAAATATTAACGGACCGAATAATAATTTGTTTCAACAAATAATAAGTTCATCTAAACTATTATCACTAACTTGTTGATAACTAACTTTTTGTTAGCAAATAAACAACCTAACCTTAACACATATTTAATTTTTAGCACTTATTTTTATAAAAACCTGATTACCATTCGTCCCAAAGGGATTCCTTTGGAATTAACCTCAAAAAATACAAATGTATGACGTGGAAAAAATTTAGTGGTGAAATTATTCAATCTTCAATCCTCGAAGAAGTAGAAAACGCGATTATCAGAGAAAGCCAAAACGGCTTTAAGCTTAAAGTTTGCATCGGTACCGATTCGCAGGTAAAAGGCGCAGTAACCGATTTTGCAACCGTAATTGTGCTGTTAAGAGAACATCATGGCGGTTTTATGTACATCCATCAGGAAAAAAGCACACAACAGGTAAGCATTAAAGAAAGAATGTTAATGGAAGTGCAAAAATCAATCGAAACTGCCTATTCTATTTGTGATTTACTTGATATTTACGACGTGGCTTTAGAAGTACATGCCGATATCAACACCAGTCCGTCGTTTAAATCGAACAAAGCACTTAACGATGCCATGGGATATATTTTAAGCATGGGCTTTATTTTTAAGGCTAAACCGGAAGCATTTGCCAGTTCTACCTGTGCCGATAAAATGGTGCATTAGGTAGTCTGTCGGAAAGTCTGGAGCGAGAGGTCCGAAGCCGGTTACCGTCATTTCGAGGGTTAATTAATTGTTTAAAATCAACATGAGTGACGTATAATTAATTTCTTTGCCATACACCACGGTCTCGCCTCGGCTCACCGCCGCCGAAGGGCTCTTTCTTTTTGGCATCAAAAAGAAACAAAAAATGCCGGCTGAAAATTTTTCTTTCGAAGCTAGTGGGTTGGCTTGAGGAGTACGGCCCGAAAAATTTGCTAGGCCGGTTTAAGCAGAACGGGGATAAAGTGCTGCGGCCTAGTTGGGCGGAAATACAAAATCTGTTAAGAGGTTGATTAATAATACCTTGTAAAATAACATCAATGGTAGCACAGCCGAGAACCACGAAGTGCTCAGCGAAGCCAAATCTGTAAGTCATGTTGATGATCAATATTCTTAATGGATCCCTTCCATTGTGTTTCATTCGGGATGACAGAATTCGTTGCGCCCCAAAGCTATGATCGCCGTGCCTTCTCTTCGTGAACTTTGTGGTAAAAAAGATGTAAAATGGATTAGCACACCCAACTCTGCGATCTCTGCGCCTTCATTCTGCGAACTTTGCGGTTAAACCTAAATATCTCCAACAAAACCCCATCTTTGTTGTTGTGCTTTAAAACAAAAACTTGAAAACGTATAGATTAGAATTTACCCAAAAACTCCCTGTTGATCTGGATATCGCCTGGGACTTTTTTTCTTCGCCAATAAACCTGGCCGAAATCACCCCAAAGAATATGACCTTTGATGTAACCTCACCAAACATCGTCAATACTAAAATGTACCCTGGCCTGATTATCACCTATAAGGTTGCCCCATTGTTTGGCATTAAGTTAAACTGGGTAACGGAGATAACACATGTTATGGATAAGGAGTATTTTATCGACGAGCAACGGTTTGGTCCATTTGCTTTCTGGCACCACCAGCACCATTTCGAAAAAATAGATGGCGGTGTATTAATGCACGATACTTTACACTATGCCATTGGCTGGGGACCAATCGGTATTATTGTAAATACCATGGTAGTGAACAACAAAATCAACGAAATTTTTAAGTTCCGTTACCAAAAGGTTGAGGAATTATTTTCCATGCGCTAATTACCACTTTTTCGTTGAAATGGTTTCAGCTTTCTTTTTGGCTTTTTCAACCCTATTGGTTGCTAAATATTTCTTAAAATCATCGCCGAATTTTTCTATCTTATTATAAGCGCTATTTAAAATGTCTTTCCATGCGCCCGCACTCAATTTGCCAGGTGTACGCTCTAATGGTACGCCAATTTTAGTAGTCGCTACAAAATTCCCATAGCGGTCTCTCTGGTATGGGATAAACAGCATATCGGTTAACCAAAACCTATATTTGCCATTACGCGCCTCAAAAACGAAATTATAACTTACTTCCCCGCTTGGATGGCCAGCTACCAAGATTGTTTTATCAATTATCAAAGTTCCTTTAGCCAAAACAGAAGAATCGGTAGCACTTTCTTGCCTCATCGATTTTTTATAAGCCACATTAACAAAAGATTTAGCCCTTTGCAACAAGGTATCTTTACTTATCATTTGCGAATCTACCACCTGATAATAAATGAATTTACCATTATCATCTTTCGAAAACTGTTTTTGCTGCGCAGATAATTGAATTGAAAAAAGAACAAGAATAATAAAAAGAAGATGTTTCATTTGAAATCGGTTAACAGGCAAATGTAATGATTTAAAGGTATGAAAAAGCCGTCCCTATTTACATCGGGACGGCTTAATATTAACAATTTTATTTCCTTAAAAAGCGTAAACTGCTGCCAAAGAGAACTGGCCACCATTTGGTGCCGCAGCGCCACCTTCTTTAAAGAAAGGTTTATCACTGTTATGGTCTAATCTTACTTCTGGGATAAATGTTAAACCACCAGATTTAATATTTGCGGTAAGTGTTACTGCAGTAAAAGCAGTAGCCGGAACTGCACCCGCGGCTTTAAATTTAAAGTACTCACCTCTTAAACCTAAAGTTACTGCATCCAATACAGCAAATTGAGGGTATAACGCTGCACCTGCGTAACTTCCCGGTACCGAACTGTCTTTGATATCATAATTGGCTGCATTTAAACCCAATTTAAATTTCTCTGTAATTTGATATGAAGTGGTTAAATCGATAATGGTTCCGTACCCGCCAAAACCAGCACCAGATAAAGCATTGATGTAAGCAGTCCAACCTTCAACAGGAGCAACCATTAACTGGCCACCGATAGCCGAAACACCTCTCGAAGCGGAATAAACGTTCCAATCGTTAAATAAACCAGCCATTAAACTTACTTTATCGCTGAATTTATAAGTGGCTTTAATTCCAGCATTTTGGAAGGGGCCATTGGTAAACAGGTATGAAGTAGAATAGTTAAAGTTTCCAACCGGTGAGATTACCTCATACCCAATGAATGTACCCATGTAACCTGCTGTCATACTAAACTGATCAGTAAAATCGTAGTTAACATATAAGTTTTGAATATTAAAAGACGAACCTCCGGCTGCAGCATCAGGAATAGATTGCGATTGTCCTCTAGGGCCAAAAGAAAGCTCCCCAACAAATGACGCTTTACCTGTTTTTTTCTTCAAGGCGATATCGATCATACCTAACGATACCGAGTTGTGATCAGTTACAAAAGATGTTTTTCCGTTTAATGGATTTTTAGCAAAATCATATTTAAAATACGTATCTACCGACCCTGAAATTTCAAGTGGTGATGTAGCGGTCTCTTGAGCCAGGGCACACGTAGTGCTGGCCATTGCAAAAATAGCGGTTAAAAGTTTCTTCATGTTTGAGCTTATTTGGGTTTAGATATTATAAAATTCTTAAGAAATTGGTTCTGTTAATGGACTGTTTCTTTCGATATAGATCGCTCTTTCTTCAACTAGCAAGGTACCTTGAGAGTATTTCTCGTCATGTTGAGATGCATCAAGCCCCATTTCTTCTTCTTCATCTGACACCCTGATTGGGTTAATAAGATTTACCAGTTTGAAAATGATGAATGATACAACGAAACTGAATATGATTACAATTACAGCACCTTTTAATTGTGTTACAAAGAACGCCGGGTTGCCATAAAACAAACCATCGGCACCAGCAGCATTTACTGTTTTAGTAGCAAAAACACCTGTTAACAACATACCAACAATACCACCCACACCATGACAAGGGAAAACATCTAACGTATCATCTAAACTGGTTTTTTGTTTCCAAGAAACCACAAGGTTTGAGATAACTGCGGCAATAGCACCAATAAATATACTTGCTGAGATACTTACAAAACCTGCACCTGGTGTAATGGCTACCAAACCAACTACTGCACCGATACAAAAACCTAAAACCGAAGGTTTTTTACCTCTTGCAACATCAAAGAACATCCACGATAAACCTGCAGCACCTGCAGCGGTATTTGTAGTTAAGAATGCAGAAACAGCTAAACTACCTGCGCTCAATGCAGAACCTGCATTAAAACCGAACCAACCGAACCATAATAAACCTGTACCAATTAGTACGTAAGGGATATTCGCAGGTGGAACTTCTTTATGCTCTAAGTGAGATTTTCTACGTTTTAAAACCAATGCACCAGCTAATGCAGCCATACCAGCAGAAATGTGAACTACGGTACCTCCAGCAAAATCCAATACACCCATTTTAAACAAGAAACCTTGTGGATGCCATGTCCAGTGGGCTAACGGAGAATAAACGAATATTGCGAATAAAACAATAAATAAGATGTATGAGGTAAAACGGATACGTTCTGCTACGGCACCTACCACTAAACCCGGGGTAATAATGGCAAACATTAATTGAAACACAGCAAATAAAGATAGCGGAATAGTTAAGTCTGCTCCCCCCTGAAGGTGTGGCGCTCCAGAATTTACACCTTTAAAGAACAAAAACGTTGATGGATTTCCAATAAAGCCACCAATGGTATCTCCGAAGGCTAAACTAAAACCTACTACCGTCCATAAAACTGTAATTACTCCTGCGGCTACCACACTTTTAATCATGGTAGATAGTACATTTTTACGATGAACCATTCCACCATAAAAGAATGCAAGGCCTGGAGTCATTAAAAATACAAGCGCAGAAGCGATTAATATGAATGCAATGTCAGGCCCACTATACTTGCCTTCGTCAAAATTAGGAAGAAGTGGAATAAATAGAGCGAAAATTGCGACAATCATCAATATCGCAAAAGGCGCGTACTGTTTAAAGGAGAATTTACTCATAGTTTTTAGTTTAATTTGTTTGTATTGTTTAAATAATTGAAATATGCTTGATTTATTTTTCTAAAAATACGACATATTGCAGTTTTTACACCATTAAATTAAAATATTTTAATAAAAATGAGTGATTTTTATAAAACAAAACAAAAATTAACCTTAAAAATAAAAATACCAAAAAATACAGGTGATTTTAATACAAGTTTTTAATAAAAACAAAATCACATATTAACCATCATTTATATGATTTTACCTAAAATTTATAAAAAATCGACTCAAAAAAACATAAATAACAGAAAAAACCCATGAAATTTCATGGGTTTTTAAAAAAATCGTTAAAAAATTTAACTTTTTATGAAAAATAAGCAGATCCTTGAATCACTCCTCTTTTTTCGATTTCTTTATCCATATAGGTTTGAATTGCCGATTTGTTAAGCCCCCAGTTAGGCGCAATCAATAAATCCCAATCCGAAATACCAAAAAGCCGCTGAATAACAATATCCGGTCGTAATAAAGGGATTAATTCACAAAGTAAGTCGGTATATTCTTCGAGAGAAAACAATTTAAAGGGCTCCTTTTTATACTTAGCGCCCATTATAGATCCTTCTACAACATGGAGGTGATGGAACTTTACAAACTTGATTTGTGGGAAACGGTTAATTTCATGAATGTAACCGTGCATCTGCTCACGGGTTTCCCATGGGAAACCAAAAATGGTATGCACGCACAGATCGAGCTTACTATCTTTTAAAAGTTCTACCGCAGCAACAAATTCGCCATGATTGCAGCCCCTGTTGATCTGATCGAGCGTTTCATCATAAATCGATTCCATGCCCATTTCTAAATCCACATCGAAGCGGTCGGTATAACTTTCTAACAAAGCTACCTTTTCTGCATCGATACAATCAGGACGTGTACCTACAGCAAAACCAACAATATCTTCGGTATTAATCGATAGCGCTTCATCATACATCATCTTTAAATAATGTACTGGCGCATAGGTATTGGTATTAGGCTGAAAATAAACAATATACTTATCAGCTTTATAAGAAGTTTTAGCCCTTAACATGCCTTCGGCAAGCTGATCTTTAATATTTGGATTTTTACGCGAAGGCTCCGGCGTAAAAGAATCAACATTACAATACGTACAACCACCGTAACCTTTGCTCCCATCGCGGTTGGGGCAGGTAAAACCACCATCTACAATTACTTTAAATACACGCTGCCCTTTATACTTTTCGCGCAAATGCGTGCCGTAATTTTTATAACCCTTTATCCCTGAATCTACTAGTGTTCCCATTATTTGCAAAAATACGCTTTTTGTTCGAGACGAGTGATTAGGGAGGTAAGATTTGAGATATTAGACAAGAGATGTGAGATTTGGCGTACAATTAGGGTTTAGGGTTTAGGGTTTAGGAAAAACACGCTGCTACTCATCAGGATTTAAAAATTTAGTTCTTTTTTTTAGAAAAGCAAAGCCTGTGGTTCTTCGCAGTGCCAGTCCCGCCACATGCTCATACGCCTGCAGGCCTTGGGCGCAGGGCCGGTATCCGCCGTGTCGGGTTTAGAAAACTGAGTTTAAGCACAGGTTTAACTTACCTAAACCCGGTAGCAGCGAACACGATCCCGATTTTTTCTATCGGGAGAAGTAAAGCGGATAACGGGACTTTCGGAACCGATTGAAACAGAACCCTGCTTTTCAAAATGTGAAAATGGGATTTGGAGCGGTAAGATTTAGCATATATATAAGGTTTAGGGTTTAGGGTTTAGGAAAAACACGCTGCTACTCATCAGGATTTAAAAATTTAGTTCTTTTTTTTGAAAAGCAAAACCTGTGGTTCTTCGCAATGTTAGTCCCGCCACATGCTCATACGCCTGCAGGCCTTAGGCACAGGGCCGGTATCCGCCGTGTCGGGTTTAGAAAACTGAGTTTACTACACAACCCCGGTAGCAGCGAACACGATCCCGATTTTTTTTATCGGGAGAAGTAAAGCAAATAACGGGTCTTCATGAACCGATTGAAACAGAACCCTGCTTTTCAAGAAGCAAAAACCTCGCAGTTTTTTAAATCTGCGAGGTTCCGTTGTTAATTCTCTTCTCGAACCGTCATCCTGAACTTGTTTCAGGATCTATTCTGCCATTAAGATGCTGAAATAAATTCAGCAGGACGATCTCAGAGATACCTGAATCGCCTAATCTTGCTGCTCTTTTTTATTAATAAAAAAGTAAACAGGCACCCCCAGCAAAACAATCACAAGCCCCGGCCAGGTATACTGCTGTTTATAAATAAGCAGCAAAATACAAAATGCCGCTCCTATCAATAAGTAAATAATTGGTGTAACTGGATATAACCAGGTTTTGTAAGGCCTTTCAAGGCCTGGCTGTTTTATCCTTAAATAAATAACGCCAAAAACAGTAATCATATAAAAGAGCACAATAACAAATGATATCATATCTAAAAGATTACCATATTGCCCACTTAAACATAGAGCAGATGCCCAAATGCCCTGCATCCAAAGTGATCTTTCAGGAACTCCATTTTTATTGTTTTTTAATGCCGCTTTAAAAAACATTCCATCTTTTGCCATGGTTTGAAAAACCCGGGCACCTGCCAATACGATTCCATTAACACAACCGAAAGTAGAAATCATTACCAACAATGCAATTACAATTGTACCGATTCCACTACCGAAAATCTGTTCTGAGGCTGCAACAGCAACCCGATCATTGAGGGCAAATGCAATACTTTCTCTGTTTAGGGTATTGAGATAGATAAAATTGACCAATAAATAAAGAATCATCACTGCTGAAGTACCTAAAACCATAGAACGTACAACATTTTTTTTAGGGTTTTCGATTTCTCCCGAAACAAAAGTTACATTCTCCCAGGCCACACTCGAAAATACCGAACCAACCATGGCCGCTGCAATCCCCCCCATTATTGCCATTCCGGAAATGGATTCCCATCCCGATTTCAGAAAATTGCCGCTTGGATCTGTTTTAAGATTATTGAAAGCATCCCAGCCAAAGCTCATATTTCCGGCCCAGAAACTGTTTTTCACCAAAAGAAAGCCCAAGATAATTAAGCCGATTAAAGCGACAATTTTAGAACCAGTAAAAATGTTCTGCAAAATTTTACCGCCTTCAACACCTTTTGTATTAATATAGGTTAAAAGCAGAATCACACCGATGGCTAAAATCTGTATCCAGGTAATTTTATAGCCGCCACTTTGAAAAATTGGAGCAGCATCGTTTAAAGCTGGTATTAGATAGGCCGTAAATTTACCAAAAGCAACAGCAACAGCTGCAATAGTGCCTGTTTGAATTACGGTAAATAAGCCCCAACCATACAGAAATCCCATCATTTTACCAAAAATCTCTTTCAGGTAAGTGTATTGCCCACCAGCTTTGGGAAACATGGAAGAAAGTTCTCCATAAGAAATTGCGGCGGCAACTGTCATTACCCCAGTGATCAACCAAACCACAATCAACCAATAACCAGAACCGAGATTCCGCATGATGTCGGCACTAACAATAAAGATACCGCTTCCGATCATCGAACCCATTACCAGCATGGTGGCATCAAAAAGGCTTAATTTTCTTTTAGAAGGTCCATCTTCTTTTTCAATATTCATTTTTAGTTTGGTTTAGTTTGTGGCTAATTTATTTAAAAAAAAGAAAATAGGAGTACTTCGCTTGTATTATTTTAATTGAGCGAAATTTTATTCTACTTGACAATGAAAAATTTAATCACAAGAAAAATATTTTATTATCTTGCTAGATATAAGTACGCAGTTCGGAGAGAAGCATTTGGCGCTGAACGTTTGAAATAGATTAAACAATTGACCAATTTAAACAGTTAACCAATTACACAACAACATAAACAACTAACCAAATATAAAACCAATTATTAACTATGGATTTTTTACAAAACAATTTAATTTACTGTATTCCGGCGCTGGGCCTTGTCGGGATTATAGTTATGATGATTAAAAGCGCCTGGGTGAACAAGCAAGATGCAGGTGATAAAAACATGCAGGAACTTGCGGGCTATATCGCCGATGGTGCAATGGCCTTTTTAAAAGCCGAATGGAGAGTATTGAGCATTTTCGCTGTTTTTACAGCCGCGCTCCTGGCCTACTCGGGTACAATTACCGAAATTAAAGGAGTACCTATGCATTCGAGTTGGATCATCTCTATTTCTTTTATTATAGGAGCGGTATTTTCTGCAACTGCGGGTTATATCGGAATGAAATCGGCCACAAAAGCAAATGTTAGAACCACACAGGCTGCCAGAACAAGTTTAAAACAAGCATTAAAAGTTTCTTTTACTGGCGGTACCGTAATGGGCTTAGGCGTAGCTGGTCTTGCTGTTTTAGGTTTAGGCGGTTTATTTATTGTTTTTTTACAGGTATTTCATGTAACCAGTGCCAATAGTGTAGAAATGAGAACCGCCATTGAGGTTTTAACCGGTTTCTCTTTAGGAGCGGAATCTATTGCTTTATTTGCCCGTGTTGGTGGCGGTATATATACTAAGGCTGCCGATGTTGGTGCCGATTTAGTGGGTAAAGTTGAGGCTGGAATTCCGGAAGATGATGTGCGTAACCCTGCAACCATTGCCGATAATGTAGGTGATAACGTGGGTGATGTTGCAGGCATGGGTGCCGATTTATTCGGCTCTTATGTAGCAACCATATTGGCAACCATGGTTTTAGGACAAGAAATTACCGTAACAGATAAATTTGGCGGCATGTCTCCCATCCTTTTGCCAATGGTAATCTGCGGATTGGGTATTTTATTTTCAATTGTAGGCACCTGGTTTGTAACCATTAAAGATGATAAATCAAATGTTCAGACGGCTTTAAATCTAGGCAACTGGTCATCAATTTTGATTACAGCAGTAGCTTCATTCTTTATCGTAAAATGGATGTTGCCCGAAACATTAAACTTACGTGGTTATGAGTTCTCCAGTATTAATGTGTTTTACGCCATTATTGTTGGTTTAGTAGTGGGTACGATTATGAGTATCGTTACCGAATATTTTACCGCGATGGGCAAAGGCCCTGTAAATTCTATTATCCAACAATCATCAACCGGACATGCCACCAATATTATTGCAGGTTTAGCGGTTGGAATGAAATCGACTGTTATTCCAATTTTGGTTTTAGCAGGCGGGATTATGTTATCGTACCACTTCGCTGGTTTATATGGTGTAGCCATTGCAGCAGCGGGTATGATGGCCACTACGGCTATGCAATTGGCCATTGATGCTTTCGGACCAATTGCTGATAATGCGGGCGGTATTGCAGAAATGAGTCAGTTACCTCCAGAAGTACGCGAACGTACCGATAATTTAGACGCTGTTGGAAATACCACTGCAGCTACCGGTAAAGGATTTGCCATTGCATCTGCAGCCTTAACCTCTTTAGCATTATTTGCAGCTTTTGTAGGCATTGCAGGTATTACGGCGATAGATATATATAAAGCGCCAGTATTAGCAGGATTATTTGTTGGCGGGATGATTCCTTTCATTTTCTCGGCCCTTTGCATCCAGGCGGTGGGTAAAGCGGCAATGGATATGGTTCAGGAAGTTCGTCGCCAGTTTAGGGAAATTCCTGGCATTATGGAGTACAAAGCCAAACCAGAGTACGAAAAATGTGTAGCCATTTCAACCAAAGCATCTATCCGTGAAATGATGATGCCTGGTGCTATCGCCTTAATCACGCCGATAATTATTGGTTTTACTTTTGGTCCTGAAGTTTTAGGTGGATTATTGGCCGGTGTAACCGTTACCGGTGTATTGATGGGGATTTTTCAAAGCAATGCAGGCGGCGCATGGGATAACGCCAAAAAATCTTTCGAACAAGGTGTAATGATCAATGGAGAAATGCACTACAAAAAATCAGAACCACATAAGGCTTCGGTAACCGGAGATACTGTAGGTGATCCTTTTAAAGATACTTCGGGTCCTTCAATGAACATTTTAATCAAATTAATGTCTATTGTTTCACTCGTTATTGCGCCATACATCGCAGTTAAGGCAATTGCCAGCGAACATAAGCAAGAAGTTCGAAAAGAAATCAGAATTGAGCAAAAAACCGATAGTTTAGGTAACACAATTACGGATACTTTAACAAATACTACCGACACTTTAAGGCGTTAGTTCTAAAATCACAGATATAATACAACTGAAAGGGGGATTTTAACAGAATCCCTTTTTCTTTTTGGTAATTTTTATTTAGGTTTACCGCTTATTATCATAAAATCAACAAACATAAAAGACTAAACAACTTATGAATCTAAAAAAGCCTATTGATGTGCTTATAGCAGAATCTGCTGAAAGTGGTGAAGGCACGCTGAAACGGACACTGAGTAGTACAAGCCTTGTTGCATTGGGCATTGGAGCTATTATTGGTGCAGGCTTATTCTCTTTAACCGGTATTGCTGCAGCCGACCACGCTGGACCTGCTGTAACCTTATCATTTGTATTGGCAGCTGTAGGCTGTGCTTTTGCAGGATTATGTTATGCAGAATTTGCATCTATGATTCCTGTTGCAGGAAGTGCCTACACCTATTCTTATGCTACCATGGGTGAGTTCATGGCATGGGTTATTGGCTGGGATCTTGTTCTGGAATATGCTTTAGGGGCCGCAACCGTTGGCGTTTCATGGTCTGGATATTTCAATAAACTATTGCACGAGTTTGGCCTCGAAATGCCGCTCTACTTAACCAAATCATTTGCAGAAGTAGATGGTGGTGGAATCAATCTACCTGCTGTGGTAATTGTTTCTCTACTTTCATTGATGTTAATCCGCGGTACAAAAGAATCTGCAAGCCTTAACAACGTTTTAGTAATTGTAAAAGTAGCTGTAGTAATCATTTTCATTGCATTGGGATGGAAATTTATCAACCCAGCTAATCATACACCTTATATTCCTGCAAACACTGGTGTTAAGGGAGAATTTGGTATTTCGGGAATCGCAGCTGGTGCAGCATTGGTATTCTTTGCATTTATCGGTTTCGATGCTGTTTCTACTGCAGCTCAGGAAGCTAAAAACCCACAAAAAGGTATGCCAATTGGTATATTGGGCTCTTTAGTAGTTTGTACGATATTATATGTTTTATTTGCGCATGTAATGACTGGCTTGGTACCTTATACTATTTTTAAAGGTGATGCCTCTCCTGCAGCTACCGCTTTTAAAGTTACAGGATACGGTTGGTTACAAATGGGTTTAATTATTGCCATTTTAGCTGGTTACACCTCGGTAATATTAGTAATGTTAATGGGCCAGTCGAGGGTATTTTATACCATGTCAAAAGATGGATTATTACCTAAGTTTTTCAGCACTATCCACTCTAAGTTTAGAACGCCTTTCAAAACTAATATCTTCTTTATGCTTTTTGTAAGCGTATTTGCAGGTTTTGTTCCTGTAACCGATCTAGGCCATATGGTTTCTATCGGTACGTTGTTCGCTTTCTCGCTAGTATGTATCGGTGTGATGTTACTGCGCAAAACAGATCCTGACAGGCCTCGTCCATTCAAAACACCATTGGTGCCTTTCGTTCCAATTATGGGTGTGATCGTTTGCGTTTATTTAATGTCATCATTACCTTTTGAAGCATGGATCAGGTTAGCCATTTGGATGGCGCTGGGTATAGCGATTTATTTCTTTTATGGCAAAGGAAATTCAGTATTAAGAAACAAAGGAAAAGTGGTTGGCGCAGTAGATCCACCAAAACCCGAGTTATAATAGCTAAATCATAAAAAAATTAAAGCCTCGACCGAAAAGTCGGGGCTTTTTTATGTTAAATAATTGTTAATAAAACTACCTTTGCAAAAAATCGATAACATGTACCGCTATTTTGCCAAATTTAAGATCACTTATTTCTTCTTAACGATTGTTTTGCTACTCATTTCCGCTGCAGGATATGCGCAGAGAACAATTAACGATGTAATGGACTCTACCACGGTTAACCATTTGCTCATTATCTCTAAGAAATACGGCTCATTATCTTTTAGCGGATACCTGCAGCCTCAATTCCAGGTTGCGCAGGCAAATGGTGCACAGGCAGAGTATCAAGGCGGAAACTTCGGCGAGTTTACCAATAACCGGTTTAGGTTAAGAAGAGGTCGTTTAAGGGCAGATTATATGATGCTAACAGATGATGGCAGTCCTTCTACCTATTTTGTACTTCAGTTTGACGGTACTGAACAAGGTGTTGCCATCCGTGATTTTTGGGGACGTTATTACGAAAATAAATGGAAAATACTGGCGGTTACTTTAGGGCTTTCAGGCCGTCCGTTTGGGAACGAACTGCAGTTATCTTCTTCAGTAAGGGAAGCGCCGGAGCGTGGCCGGATGTCGCAGATTCTAATGAAAACAGAACGAGATCTGGGGGTTACGTTTACCCTAAACCCACGATGGAAAGATGCCCGGTTGAAAAACTTTGTATTCGATTTTGGTATTTATAACGGACAAGGCTTAGCTGGTGCCGGAGAATTTGACAACAGTAAGGATTTTATCTTCAGGTTAAGCCACAAAACCTATGCATTTAATAAATTTACCATTGCGGGCGGTATAAGTACACTACAAGGTGGCTTAAACCATCGTTTGCCAGTAAGTTATAAGATGGATAGAATCAATGAGCAATGGCGAATGGTGAAGGATTCATCGGCCAATACCATCAATAAGGTTGCTCCAAGGAGATATTACGGTGCCGATATTCAGCTGGCTACAAAAACCAAGAGCTGGAAATCTGAGTTAAGGGCAGAAGTGGTATCAGGCCTACAAACAGGTACCTCAACTACCTCAACCACTCCTGGATCTTATCCTGTTGATAGTAAATCGGTAGCCTTGCCTTATTATACCCGAACCTTCAACGGTGCTTACTTTACCTTTGTACAAACTTTGAATAGCACCGACAATCAGCTTATTTTAAAATACGATTGGTATGATCCAAATTCAAAGGTAAAAGGACTTGATATTTCAAGCGCCCAGGGGCTTTCTCCGGCGGATGTTCGTTTTGATACTTTTGGATTTGGTTTTTTACATCATTTTAATCCACATTTTAAAGCGGTGCTTTATTATGATATCATTAAAAACGAATCAACCCAAATTCAAGGCTATACAGCAGACAGAAAAGACAATGTGCTTACGTTAAGAACACAGTTCTATTTCTAATAAATAAAGTACAATTGAGGAATTGAGACAAATTCCGCTACCTTTGCTTAAAATTGCGCCGCTATGAAATTCGATTTTATGACGTTCAACTTAAGCCAGATCCTATCCACAACGATGGTGCTCTTCGCTATTATCGATATTTTGGGCGCCATTCCCGTTGTAATCGAATTACGTAGAAAAGCTGGCCATATCGAATCAGAAAAAGCATCTTTAGTTGCTACAGGCTTAATGATCCTCTTTTTATTTGTTGGCGAATCGTTATTAAAAGTAATCGGATTAGATGTAGAATCTTTTGCCATTGCGGGTTCTTTCGTGATCTTTTTTATCGCCATGGAAATGGTATTGGGATTAACGATTTTTAAAGAAGAAGCACCAGAAACAGTCTCCATCGTTCCGTTGGCTTTTCCTTTAATTGCCGGAGCAGGAACAATGACTACCCTACTTTCGCTAAAAACAGAATACCATACCCAGAATATATTGGTGGGCATTATACTCAATATGTTGTTTGTATACTTTGTATTGAAAAATACCAACAGACTGGAAAAACTTTTCGGAAAATCGGGCTTGAACATCTTACGTAAAGCCTTTGGGGTAATTTTATTGGCTATAGCGATTAAATTGTTCAGGAATAATACTGGGCTTTAAGGATTTGAAGGCGTAGCTTCATTTTATAACGCCAGGTAGTCATTGTGAGGAGGAACGACGAAGCAATCTTAAAGCGATCGTTACCTCCTATAGCTGTAGGATTGCTTCGTGCCTAGCAATGACGACACGCTATTAAATGACAATCCACCAATCAAGCTGTAACAATAATTGCGTATATTCATCTAAACATAAAGCTTACATCATGAACAGCTTTGAAGAATATACCTTAATTATTGGAGCAATAGCCGTTTTAATCGAAGCGGTAAAATACTTTAAAAAGAATTTCAAATCCTGGTTTGAACATACTTAGTATGTATTGAATCGATTTCTATTTTTTTAAATAGATCCGTCATTTCCAACTTGATTGGAAATCTTAAAGCATTAGGATTCCCGCCTGCGCGGGAATGACGGTTAAGAGCTAAAAAAGCACCCTGATCTTAAAATCCTACAATCCTGTTAATCCTGGCTCTTCTTAATCAACCTCGCCACAAACATCGTATCGGCATTGTTTTCATAACCTTTTATCAATTCCATTTTTTCAAGTTCTAATGGCAACTGATCAATCATATACCGAACAATGGCTTCATTTTCTTCGGCAAAGGCAGAGCAGGTAATGTAAATTAAGGGCTTACCCGGCTTTAAATACTTTACAATATTTTGGACAATCCCCTTCTGGATGCTGGCAAATTGATTAATTTTCCGTTCCTCGAAAAATGTAAGCATTTCGGGTGTTCTGCCCCATGTTCCAGAACCAGTGCAGGGCGCATCCAAAATGATCCCGTCAAATTGATAGTGGTGTAAAACCTGATCGTTGTTCTGTAAAAGATCCAGTTCCTTTTTATGGTACTTTTTGATCCCGGCTAAGCGGAAACGTTCATCTAAATTTAAAAGTACACTTTCTCTCAGATCAGAAACCAACAGCTCGATCACAGGCTCCAAACTATGCAGCAGCAGCGTTTTCCCACCAGATGCCGCGCAGCAATCCCACCATTTATCCCATTTGTTCGGTTTAAAATAATTGCCCGTATGCTGAGAAGATAAATCCTGAACCTGATAACTACCTTCTTTTAAAATGGCTTCTAACTTGGTTCCATTAGGCAAAGCCAGCGCAGTATCAGAAATCGCTTTAACCGCAATGTTTTCATCTTCTAATTTTGCAATAATAGCGGCAGATTCTTCTCCTACTACCCTGATAAACAGATCTGGCTGTTTGAAGAATGAGGTACAAAACGCTTCCCGGTCTAATCCATCAGATAGATTTGCGTGGAACGGATATACCTCCTGCAAATCAAAATCCGGATACCTGGTTTTAATGATGGATATTTTTTCTCCCAGCGGCAGTATAATACTTTCCTTTAATTCCGGCAGATTTTTCTCTACAATAAGGCTAAGTGTATCATGGCACAAGAAATCGGCAATACTTAAACGCTCTTCCTGTGGAAGTCCCGATAAAGCCTTACCTAATCTAAAAAAGCTATATATATGTCGTGCGGCCCATCTCCTATCGGATGAACCCATTTGCTTATGCTGCTTAAAATAGGTTGGTAGAAAACGATGCAATGGCAAACTTCCATCATAATTACTCAAAATCTGTTCAAAGGCTCTTAACTGGTGATCTGCTCTCATGCAATAATTAAAATGGAAGAAAAATTATAGAATTACTCAACTAGGTTTAATGCAAAGTTTTTAAACTTCAGTAACATTAAACTGGTGTTAATATAGCCTAATTTTTCATCATGGATAAATGAAAAGTTATTATGGAGGCCTTTATATTTATCTTTTACCAGGTAATCTCTATAATCCTCTCCATATGTAGTTAACAGTTTACCGAAATAATAGCCAACATCGAAACCTTTAAAGGCATATTCTCCAGGCTCAAATCCATACCTGTAGCGATATTTTTTAATAAAGGCAACAACTGCGCTATTTTTGTAATCTATTTTATAAGACGAGCTGATAATCGTATTTAGATCTTGTAATTTATCAGTAGGATAATTCTGTTTTACCCAATTAGGATGACCAAATAGATTAATATTATAACCACCTGTGGCTAGATGCTTTAATTTATACAGTTTTTCTACTGTCGGTAATACAAAAGCCCTGTCAGATGAGGTAAGCACC
Source organism: Pedobacter sp. Bi27 (assembly GCF_918698255.1). Classification (NCBI taxonomy): domain Bacteria; kingdom Pseudomonadati; phylum Bacteroidota; class Sphingobacteriia; order Sphingobacteriales; family Sphingobacteriaceae; genus Pedobacter; species Pedobacter sp. Bi27. Next base: position 31,612 of record NZ_CAKKMW010000011.1, on the reverse strand, counting down.
ACGGCATACTCTTTACCTTTGATCATTTTTGTTTCAAAAGCATAGGCCGAAGCATACTCTTGTACCACAAACTTGGTACTGGTTTGAAAATAGTTCCTTATTGGTGCTGCAAACTGTTCGTCTTCTGTTTTCTTAGGGTTAATCAGTACCACTATCGTATTGGCAGGATTATAATTTTTAGCAATGTATGTGGCTATCTTTTTTCCATGTAAACCAATATTATTTACAATGGACACCAGATTTGGATTATTAAATTCTGCAGGTTCGGAAGCAGCCAAAGGAGATACGATGATTGCATTGTTTTCTTTGGCATAATTGGAGATAAACTTTAACCCATCAGGAAAAACAGGACCAATAATTAAATTGCTTTGTTTAAAACGCTCATTTTTGTACAAAACCGATATATGTGTGTTATCATCCTGCGTATCGAAAACATTGAGTTTAAAATTTAAACCCTGCGCCGCGGCAGAATCCAATCCCAATTTAAAGCCCTGATAAAAATCGATAGGCATAGCATATTTTTCGATATCGGCTTTTGTTGCTGTTTTTAAATTCAGCTCATCCAGTTTAAAGGGAACAAGCAAGGAAACACTTGCCTGCGAAAACTTTTTGATAGGCTTTTTATCTGCTGGTTTTTCTTTTTCAACGGGTTTACTCGTCTCTGGTTTAGGTGTTCTCACTTTTGGCGAACAAGCACCCAAAATCAACATAAACAAAACTGGTAACCAGTAAACCTTTTTATAAATCATACCTGTTGTTTTTAACAAAATATGCTAGCAAAGTTTATTCCACCTTGCTAGCATAACATTTATTTTATGCAGTTTGGACTGAAAACTCCAAACTGAAAACTCATAACTGAATTATTCCCACTCGATAGTTGCAGGTGGTTTAGAGCTGATATCGTATACCACTCTATTGATCCCTTTAACTTTATTGATAATCTCGTTTGAGATTTTAGCCAATACCGGATAAGGTAAATGGCACCAATCTGCAGTCATCCCATCAAGCGATTCAACTGCTCTTAATGCAATTACATTTTCGTAAGTACGCTCATCGCCCATCACCCCAACAGATCTTACCGGTAAGAAGATTGCGCCTGCCTGCCATACTTTATCGTAAAGGCCTGCTTCTTTTAAATTGTCGATATAAATTTTATCGGCATCTTGTAAAATGGCCACTTTTTCTGGAGTAACTTCTCCGATAATGCGGATACCTAAGCCCGGGCCTGGAAACGGGTGACGGCCTAAAATAAACGATTCTAATCCTAAAGTGGTGCCTACTCTTCTTACTTCATCTTTAAACAAAGTTTTAAGTGGCTCAACTACTTTAAGTTTCATAAAATCTGGCAAACCACCTACATTATGGTGCGATTTTATGGTTGCCGACGGCCCTTTAACCGAAACCGATTCAATAATATCAGGATAGATTGTACCTTGGGCCAACCACTTTACATCTTGGATCAGGTGAGATTCTTCGTCGAAAACTTCGATAAATACACGGCCAATAATTTTACGTTTTGTTTCCGGATCTTCAACTCCGGCCAACTGGCCCAAGAATTTGTCTTTAGCATCAACGCCTTTAATATTTAAGCCAAAATCTTTATACTGCTCTAAAACACTTTCATATTCGTTTTTACGCAATAAACCATTATCAACAAATATACAGTGTAGGTTTGTACCGATGGCTTTATGTAAAAGTACCGCAGCAACACTACTGTCAACGCCACCTGAAAGTGCCAAAACAACTTTATCGTTACCTACAGTAGCTTTAATATCAGCAATTGTGGTTTCAACAAAAGCAGCAGAAGTCCAGTCCTGGCTGCATCCGCAAATATCAACCAAGAAGTTTTCTAACAGGATTTTCCCATCAATACTGTGCGTTACCTCAGGGTGAAACTGGATGGCATAAGTATCTGAATCTTTAATATGGTAAGCTGCCACTTTTACGCTATCGGTACTGGCAATCAGTTCAAAATTTTCTGGAATATCGGTAATGGTATCGCCATGACTCATCCAAACTTGTGAACCGATGTTAATGCCTTTAAATAATTTATTCTCCTGGTTTACAAAATTCAGGTTAGCACGACCATATTCCCGTGTTGAAGATGGCTGAACTGCACCGCCAGAATGTTGGGCAATATATTGTGCACCATAACAAACAGCCAATAAAGGAAATTTTAAATGGTATTTCGATAAATCGATCTGAGGTGCATCTTCCTGACGAACAGAGAATGGACTACCCGAAAAAATAACCCCTTTTACATCAGGCGTAACCTCAGGAAGATTGTTGTATGGATATATTTCACAGTAAATATTTAGTTCGCGAACCCTACGAGCGATGAGTTGTGTAAATTGCGAACCAAAATCGACGATAATGATTTTTTCTTGCATCCGCAAAGGTACCAATTAGATATGAGATTTGAAGCCGGAGATTTGAGATTTTTAGCTTAAAAAAGTCCGGAGTCGGCAGTCAGGAGTCCGAAGTCAGTTTGGAGTCAATTAACCGCTTCAAACAGTTAACCGATTAACCAGCATAACTAAAAGTCGGTAGTTAGAAGTCCAAAGTCGATTAACTGATTAACAATTAACCAGTAAACTACTTGCCGTTACCAATAAACTACTGACAAATGAACCAATGAACCTTTACGATTCCATCAAAACCACCTCAACTCCAAATTTCCGCAAAAAGTCTACTCCTTCGTCGCTAGGCAAACCTTTGTAAGCCGCATACGATTTAGAATAATAAACCAATTTAATTCCTGAAGATAAAATCAACCTTGCGCAAGCAATACAAGGCGATAAGGTGGTATACAAAGTACAACCTTCAATTTTCGAACCGTTTTTAGAAGCATACAGGATTGCATTCTCCTCAGCGTGTAAGGCTAAAGAACAACTGCCCTTACTATCACGCGCACAGCCATGCTCTGGCCATTCCTCATCGCAATTGTGCGTACCAGCTGGCGGGCCATTGTAGCCGATAGAAATAATACGGGTATCTTTTGTTAACACTGCACCTACATGGGCACGCACGCAATGCGAACGGGCTGCCAAATCGGTGGCAAGGTTCATAAATATCGAATCGAAACTTGGTTTATCTGCCATTATAAAAATCAAAAAAGCCACAAAGAACTAAATCTCTGTGGCTGCAAAATTACTTTATTAAAAATTAATGTCCGCCAGAAATTTTTTGATCAAAGTTTATTCCTTGTGATCTTAATATTCCAGCCACTTTCCAGGCATAGAATGCCAAGTAAGCAAAACAGATAATCCCTACAATATAACTGTATTGAATACCTGTAAATTCTGATACCGCACCTTGTGCCCAGCTAATAATACCACCGCCCATAATCATCATAATTAAGAAGCTACTTCCCTGACTGGTGTGTTTGCCTAAACCGCTTACTGCCAAGGTAAAAATACAAGGCCATAAAGTGCTACAGAATAAACCTACACTGGTAATGGCATAAACACTTACCATCCCCTTAGTAAACATTCCGATTAATAACGCAGTAATACCTATTGCCGAAAAGATTAGCAACATACGGGCCGGGTTACCTTTACTCGCCATATCAGCAGCAATTAATACTAAGATAATCAAACCGTATACATAAAATGGAGCAAGATCATGTTTTGCTATAGCATTTACAGCTAAGAAAATACCAAAAGCTAAATATGGCGCAATAAAACGTAATACTTTTTGTGTGCCGATATTATCAGTAAAAGCTTCAACAGCACCTGTCCAACGACCGATCATCATACTTGCCCAATATAAAGAGATATAAGGGGCAATATCTTTAATGGCAAAGCCTAAATCTTTCTCCATATAAGCTGGTAGATTACTTGCGGTAGATACCTCAACACCCACATAAACAAATATGGCAATCATACCCAAAACCAATTGCGGATATTGCAAAGCTGATCCCTTAATCGATTTAGTATCCTCAACCACAGCTTCAACCAAAGCAGGTCTATCAGGCAAAGACGACATTTTTAAGAAAACAGCAACGGCAATAAAAGCAACACCCAAAATTAGATATGGAATTTTAACGCTTTCTATACTAATATTTGTAGTTGCATTTGCCGCAGAACCAAAAATAGCGAAACTTACAATAAGTGGTCCAATGGTTGTACCAAAGTTATTAATACCACCGGCAAGCGTTAAACGTTGCGAACCTGTTTTAATTGGCCCTAATGCAATAGCTAATGGATTTGCAACAGTTTGCTGTAAGGAGAAACCTAATGCTACAATAAATAAGCCTGAAAGCATTAAAGGAAATGAATGCATGTTTGCTGCAGGATAAAACAATAAGGTTCCAAGTGCCGAAATAACCAGACCAAGCGCAAGCGAATTTTTATAACCCAGTTTGTTTACAATATCTTGTCCTATTATAACAGAAATACCGTTATAAATTAAAGCACCCACTGTATAAGCAATATAAAATGCCAATGAAACCAATTGACTTTCGGCTTGCGATAAATCAAAAGCTTTTTTAAATACTGGTATTAAAATGTCATTACTGGCGGCTACAAAGCCCCAGAAAAAGAATACCGTAACCAAAGGAATAAACTGCCCCCACTTGGTTTGTGTTTGTTCTGAACTCATTTTTTAAATCTAGTTTTAGTGGCTCTAAACATAAATAAAAAAAAATGAAAACCAGTAAATTTTATGCAACCTATGCAACAAAAATAAATGTTAAATGTTTAGGTATAAAGTTGCATATTCGCATATTATAAACAATACAATGCATGTTTGAAGCCATATTACTAGGTATAGGAGCAGGGATTATTTCGTCGTTTTTAACAGGGCCGGTATTTTTTGCAATGATCAAAACCAGCATTGAGAGGGGTTTCAAAGCTGGGTTTTCTTTAGCTGTTGGCGTAATTATTAGTGATGTGGTCTTAATTGGCCTGGTTCTTTTTGGCAGCCAGTTTTTGGATTATCAAGCAGAGTTTGATAAATATGTAGGCACCATTGGGGGCCTATTCTTGTTAGCCGTAGGCATATATTACCTGGTTTCTAAAATAACAGTGCACTATAATAGTTCAACCCTTCAAAAAGTAAGTAAACGTGGTTATGTAATAAAAGGATTTTTAATGTGCATCCTTACCCCCTCTACCTTAATGTTCTGGATCATTGTAAGCGGGATTATCTCGGTTAAATTGAATAACATGCTGAACGAAAAGCTAGTCTGCTTTTTTATTGCCATGGCTACCCAATTGAGTATAGATGGTGCAAAGAGTTTCTACTCGAGTAAACTCCGTTATAAAATAAAAGAAGATGCGCTTAAAAAGCTGAATAAAATCGCAGGGGTGGTCATCATCTTTTTTGCCATTTGGCTGATCGTTAAAACTTACCTGAAGTTCTACGTATAGGTTTTCACCACAAAGACTATAAAGAAAACGCAATACACATCTTATCGTTAGCCACGGAAACACAGAACACACGGAATTTCTCACGTTTTGTCATCCTGAGCCGAGTCGAGGGGCCGACAAAAATTACTAAACAGTTTTTTATTTTTTGAAAAACAGGTGCAATGCTTCTTCCGCCGTAGTTCGTATCCCCACGAACCGCTAAAATCATTAACTTCTGTTCTCCAATATCAGTAATAACACTAAAACAGATCCTGAAATAAATCCGATAGCTATCGGATCAGGATGACACACTGTTGGGAAACAATTGAACCTTCACGAAGTTAATTAAGTTGTGCCTTTGTGTCTTGGTTGGTTAAAAGTTTTGAAAACTAGGCTCAGTGCTACTATTACTGTTAGTCCTGCCAATGCTGCAAGTCCTCGGCAAATGAAGAATTTGCCTCCGGGCTTTTCGCGAATGTCAGGTTTAGGTAGGAAAAGATTGTTACCTTTTTTGATGGTCACCTTGAGCGGAGTCGAAGGACTCTTCTCTGCATAGGAAGCTACAATTTGTGTCTTCGTGCTCAGTGCTAAACAGGGGCTCGGAACTCTTCTTTTCTCTGTGCAAACTCGTTGTTCTCAGGTGGTAAAAAAACAAAAAAATAGCCCATATAAAATATGAGCTATTTGTTATTCAAGTCCTCTTTAGGAGGTTTAGGGGTCTAATAAGCCCTTTGGTTATTTCCTTCTTTCCAGTTAACGAAAGCTTTATTTACCACTTTGTTACCACCTGGGGTAGGATAATTTCCTGAGAAATACCAGTCACCTTTGTTTTTCGGACAAGCTTCGTGCAAGTTCTCTAAACTTTGATAAATTACTTCAACCTCAGCAACAGTACCTTTTGGCGTAATAATTTGTGCAATTTTAGCCGAAATTTCTTCAGGCGTAAACGGTTTATAAATTTCCTTAACGTGATTTACAATTTCTTCTTTAGGTAAAAGTAACGAAGCTTTACATTTGGTGTAAACGTCTTCGATCACCTGCCACATACCACGCTCCGTTAACAACTGAATGGCCGCATCGAAAGCCACGAACTGTCCCATTCTACTCATATCGATACCATAACAATCAGGGTAACGGATCTGAGGTGCAGAAGAAACAATAATAATTTTCTTAGGGTGTAAACGGTCAACGATTTTAATGATACTCTGTTTTAAGGTTGTACCACGTACAATCGAATCATCAAGCGCTACTAAAGTATCCTGGTGGTTATTGATAATCCCATAGGTAGTATCGTAAACGTGTGCCACCATTTCGCTCCGGTCTGCATCCTGTGTAATAAAAGTTCTCAGTTTTACATCTTTAACCGCAAGCTTTTCTACACGGGGTGCTAAAGATAACAGGTCTTCAAGCTGCTGATCTGTTAATGTTTCTTTTTTATGTAAAAGTATATCTTTCTGGTGCCTGCGTACATATTGCTGAACACCATCAACCATTCCAAAAAAGGCTACTTCTGCCGTATTTGGAATAAATGAGAATACTGTATTTTTTAAATCGTAATTAACGGCCTGAAGAATTTTATCGCTTAATAAACGACCTAACTGCTTGCGCTCGCGGTAAATTTCTACATCACTTCCTTTTGAGAAATAGATGCGCTCGAACGAGCACGATAATCTTTCGGTAGGCTCGCGGAACTGCTCCATGCTTACCTCGCCGTTTTTCTTGATGATTAAAGCATGACCAGGATCAATCTCTTTAACATCTTTGAACTGGATATTAAATGCAGTTTGTAAAGCAGGCCTTTCAGATGCCGCTACAACGATCTCGTCATCATAATAGTAATACGCCGGACGGATACCTGCCGGATCGCGCATAATGAACGAATCGCCATTACCCACCATACCACAGATTGAATAACCTCCATCCCATGTTTTGGCTGAGCGGCGAAGAATATTCGCGATATCTAAATTATCAGATATTTTGTGTGTAATCGCAACGTTATCATGTCCTTCTTTTTTGTATTGATCGAAAAGCTCCTGGTTTTCATCATCTAAAAAGTGACCGATTTTTTCCAATACCGTTACGGTATCTGCTTTTTCTTTTGGATGCTGACCTAACTCGTACAATTGCTCCAATAACTCATCAACATTCGTCATGTTGAAATTACCTGCAATTACCAGGTTACGTGTCATCCAGTTGTTTTGCCTTAAAAAAGGGTGGCAATTTTCGATGCTGTTTTTACCATGTGTACCATAACGCAAATGGCCCATTAACACCTCGCCGATAAAGCTTACGTTGTTTTTGAGCCATTCTGTATCCTGCATTAATTCAGGGGTGTTTTCCTGGATATCGACAAATTTGTTCTGTACATATTCGAAGATATCTGCTACCGCATTAGATGCCATGCTCCGATATCGGCTAATGTACCTACTGCCCGGTTTCATATCCAGTTTAATGGTGGCAATACCTGCGCCATCCTGGCCCCGGTTATGCTGTTTTTCCATTAAAAGGTATAATTTGTTAAGGCCGTAAAGTGCTGTACCGTACTTTTGCTGGTAGTAAGAAAGTGGTTTTAACAGGCGAATAAAAGCGATTCCGCATTCGTGTTTTATCTGATCACTCATTGTGTGGGTTTGAAGCCGCAAAGTTATCCTTTTAACTTGTTACAACCTAAAGAAAAATGTTTTCTTTTAAGATGATGAGTTTTTAGCTGACAGATGTTCCAAATGTATGGTAACATGCATTTCTCATTAAAAATTCTGTATTATTAATTAGAATCTTTCTAAATAATTTGCATGGTTAGTGTAAATTTCACACTTTTGCCTCATTATTAAGATTTAGTCTAAATTGAAGAAGCTATACACATCCTTATTATTCTTTTTTATTTGCTTCACTGCGCTGGCGCAAGTAAGAAATGTGGTTACCGGAAAAGTGGTCGACCCTCAGAACAAGCCTTTAGAACTTGTTAACATCAAAATTGTAGAAACCAACCAGTACGCAATAACTGATAAGAATGGTTTATTCAGGATAAATGGAACAGAAACCAACAACATTTTAACGTTGGAATTTTCGTACATCGGTTACCAGAAGTTAAGATTGCCTATAACAATCAAAGCGGGTGTAACCAATCTGGGCAACATTACTTTAAAGGTTTTGGATTTAAGTCTCGAAAATATCGAGATCAATGCTAAAAGGAATTACTCGGGTTCTACAAACTCCTCGTTGATTATTACCAGAGATTTGATTGAACAGACGCCTGCATTGAGTGTTAACGATTTGCTGAATCAAATTCCGAATAGAAAAATTCAGCCACCATCGTTACAGAATATTCAGAATTTAACCCTTCGATCTGTTTTTGAGCCTACTACATCGGGAAGAGATCCCTTTACGCTGAATAACTCATTCGGTGTTGCTATAATAATAGATGGAAATAACATTTCTAATAATGCCAATATGCAGGGTTACAATCCCGGTTTAAGAGGGCTTGGCAGTACAAGCGTTAGTAGCAATTCATTTGGGTTAACAGGTACAACATCTACAAGTTCTTACAGTGGAGATTTTGCTTATGGTGGTACCGATTTAAGGCAAATTCCAGCAGATAATATTGAGAGTATCGAAGTTATTGCAGGAGTACCCTCCGTAAAATATGGCGATCTATCTGATGGAGCCGTTATAATTGAAAGGCAGGCAGGTAAATCGCCGGCCTATGTACGTATGCAGGTTCGGGATAATGCAACATCTTATAATTTTTCTAAAGGATTTGTACTCAGTCCTAAATTGGGAAGTTTTAATGTAGGCGTAAACTATGTTAATTCTTACGCAGATAACAGAGATAAGATTAAAGCTTATAAGCGTATCAATACCAATGCAATGTGGACTAATAGCTTTGGAAAAGAAAAAAGGTTAAAGAATACCTTGAGTTTTGATTATGGCAGAAATTTGGATGGCATTAAAAAAGATGACGACGATCCCACAAGCAAAATATTAAATTTCAATAGTTGGAATTTGAGCTTAAGCAACCGTACAAGTTATAGTATTGGGGGTGATTTTATTAAAAATATAAGTTTAAACCTTCGTTATAGTAATTCACACCAACGCACTTATACAGAACAACTTGTAAATAGCCCATATATTTTATATAATAATGCGTCCGAAACGGGCTTTACCAACGGAATTTATGATAAAGGCGTTTATACTGCAGTAAGTGATGTAGATGGAAGGCCAGTAACTGCCTCAGCACAATTAGACTTAAATGGAGAATTTAGAACTGGAGAAATAAGACATAACTTAAACTTTGGCGGTAATTTTTCTTATGCAGCCAATAATGGACTCGGGAGGCTTTCAGACCCAAGCCGGGCAAGGCCTGGTTACAATACTACCGGAAACAGCTTATCAAGCGGTCCAAGTGAGCGATATTATGACTTTTCTCTTGCGTATGCACAAAAAGATTTTAGCTTATACACCGAAGATGTATTTACTTTAAAAATCAACAACCGCGATTTAAATTTTAGAGGCGGGTTGCGTTTAGATGGTCAAAATGGTTTTATAACTCTTTCTCCACGAACAAACATAAACTATCAGATCAGCGATGATTTTAGACTGGGCTTTGCCTATGGTCTTTCGGTAAAATCGCCTGGTTTAGCTCAAAGATATCCTGGGCCGACCTTTGTTGATGTTCCACTGATTAATGCCTATAATGGAAATGCTAACGAAAGTGCAAGTATTTTTTATGTCCAGCGTTTTGATCCTGATGGCAGCAAATTAAAACCATCAAAAGGACAGACTTTCGAACTTACCGGATTATATAAAATAAAAGATTACCAGTTATCTTTTTCATTATTCAATAAATTAAATACACAGGGATACAATACAGTTACCCAATATGATATTTTATCTCTGCCTCAATATACTGCCGTTTTTGTACCGGGCTCAAAACCTATCCTCACCCAAAATGGCGTAAAGAGGTTTCTGATTAACCATAATGAATTTAATAATGACCTTAAAACAGATAACCAGGGTTTCGATTTAATACTAAGCACCCCAAAGTATGAGGCAATATCTACTTCGTTTAACATAAGCGGGGGAATATACCGCTCGAATTATCAAGAAACTTCAGATCGAATTGGCAATACGATTTCTGATAACAACACTATACCTGATTATCCGGTTACAGGTGTTTATGCTCCTAGAAAACGAACCACATACTTTAGCTCTGGCAGGGTAACTTCATCAACACACATTCCTGCAATTAGCCTAATTGTGCAGTTGACAGCGGAATTTAGTTTCTTAAATAAAACACTTGTTAATGCTAACGATGGTGTACCAAAAGGATATTTTACACGTGATGTAAGATACATTGAAATCACAAATCCTGATCCAAATAGCACAGTTTATGGGCACTTATTTATACCTGAAAATGAACTTGTATCAGATAATCAATACCGGATTTATTCGAATTACCACTTAAGTCTCGCTAAAGAGATTAAGAAGAGGTTTAGGTTTGCTTTTAATGCCTATAATTTCTTGAACTACCAGCCCAGGTACCAAAAACCAGGCAGCAACACAGTCACATCACCCAACGGGGCACCAACATTTGGTATAGAATTATCCTTGAAACTTTAATCATCATGAAAAAGATATTATTAATTATAGTTATTGGGTTATTGTTTTCCTGCAAAAAAACACACCAGCCCGATGTTCTTCCAACTGACCTTAATGTAAAGGTTGCTTTTGACCTTGCCAACAGCGGTTATACATTCCCTGTTCTAAATATTACTGTTAGAATTAAAAGTTTAACCTCTGGAAGATACCTCTCGCTTACAACAAACGATAAGGGTTTAGGAACTTTTAATGATCTGCCCGCAGGAAGATATGATGTAGATGTGACCTATGCGATATCAGCTGCAGATTATACATCCATAACTGGAATCATTACAACAAAACCAGTGGTATTTAATGCAGCAGAAAAAAATAAGCTGGTTAATAAAGATAATAACGCACTACTAACACTTAATCTTAAAACCGGAGCTATTGGTAACTGGTTAGTGAAACAGGTATATTACGCAGGTTCTGACAGAACTTTAGGCGCACTTTACCGAGATCAGTTTATTGAAATCTATAACAATACAAATGAAACAATGTATGCCGATAGCTTATATATTTCTGAAATTTGGGGTAGGCAAAGTACAACTAATACAACTTATAATTTACAAGCCAATGGGCAATATGATTGGACTAAATCGCTAAACATGACATTTGCCAATGGGGATCCCAATACAGACTTCATTTATGCGAAAACGCTTTGTATGATCCCTGGAAATGGCACAACATATCCTGTAAAACCAGGGCAAAGTATTGTTTTGGCCCAAACTGCATTAAATCATAAATCGCCTTTTACCGGAACTGATGGCGTAACCATCTCAGTCCGCACCCCTGAGTTAACTGTCGATCTGAGCAAGGCAGATTTCGAAGCTTACTATGGTTCTTTTGTCCCAAGGCCATTAGATTCGGATATTGATAACCCACTTGTTCCTAATGTTGATGTGCTCTCTTATACAGGTACGGATATGATTTTGGACAATACCGGTAGAACAGGCATTGCCATTTTTAAAGTAGATAAAACACAGGATGTTAAAAACTGGCCAATGTATAATGAACCGAGTAAAACTACCCCATCATCAACGGCACGTAAGTATTATCAGATACCTTCAAAATATATAATTGATGCGATGGAAATCCAGCCAAATGTGGCTTCATCCAGATTGCCAAAGAAATTAGGAGCCGACCTTGACGCCGGATTTGCGTTTGTTCCTAAAGGTGCATATACATCTCAATCTGTTATCCGTAAAACGGAAAAGATAGAAAATGGAAGAGTAATACTAAAGGACACCAATAACTCCACAGAAGATTTCGACTTTCTAGATGTCGCTTTACCTAGGGCTTTTAAATAAAATACACCAAACGCATCATTTCGATTTACATGAAAAAACTCATCATCATATCAATAATTATATTAATGCCCGCTTCTCTGCTTTTTGCACAAACTAACGACGAGACTTCAAAAGCCCAATCATTAATAAGCAAAAGCTATTCGGTAGATTCGGCATTAATACAACTGTATCAATTTTCGAAAGAAAATCCATTGTTTATGGGAAAGATGATGCAAAATAAATTCAATACCCTTACCATTAAATATGATCTAAACAAGGGTCATTATATACCGGTTCAGGGTGCTTCTAAACTACAAGCACTAACGTTGTTTAGTGAGGGTAAAACAACCTTAGAAAAGTTTCATCTTTATGGAGCATTTAATTACCAAAGAAGTACTGAAGACAGTACACGATGGGCCCACCAATCAAGATTTAGCAATAGTTCTCCATATTATTTTGGCTCGATAAAGAACAACCACTACGAACGTTCGGTTTATAAAATTAATGCTGCGGTAAGCAGAACAATGATCGGCAATAACTTACCACTTTCTTTAGGATTAGATTATAGAATTGGAAATCATTTTAGCAATAACGATCCCCGTGGTGATGTAAAAGACTTTCAATTTAATATTAACCCTGCTATTGGATATCATATTTCGAAGCCCCTTTTAATTGGAGTTGGCTATCAATACGGATACGGACGTGAACAAATTGGTGTTGGATATAAAAACAGTTCCTACATCGAAAATACAGTGGGCGAAATTTTCACCAATTATTTAATGAGTGGGTATGGGGGGGCACAAATAGTTCAAGTTAAAAATTTATTAAGATACGATAACGATCAAAATCGTCAATATGTGAAAGTATTTGTTAATTACGCTGCCACACAAAATGACAATTTAATCTTGGCATTAAAGAAAGGAAAGGAAGTCCAGCTTTTTAAACGTAATTTAACTGACAATGTTGGCTTTGACGAGTTTTTGAATTATGAAATCAAACATTCGTCTGCAGATTTGATCTGGCATAAAAATACGGACAAAAATGAAATTAATTTTTCGCTAAACTACAGCTACGATGCAGGTGCCGGCTATGATTATGGACTTGCGGGTGTAAATTACATAAACGATCAAGAGTATTACGGTCTAAAATTATTCTACACGCTAAAAGGCAAAAATGGATTAATCAATAATTTAAATTTTGGGATTCAACATTCTGAAGATATTAAGCGCGATGGAAATTATGCTGTTGATATTTCTTATAGCAGAATTAATTTTAATGCAGGCTGGGGAATAAATAAACAATTGGATAAGGAACATAGCTTTGGCGCTGCATTATCAGCAAGTTATAGTCTAAAAACTTCATCAAATTTTTATGCACCAATTGAAACCGAAAATATATTCTACAATTATGTAATGTACCCCGATTATCAGTTCAACACCTCAAATAATTATGGAATTGGATTAACGGCTGATTATTTTTTTCCAACTTACAAAGGAATACAAACCTCAATCAAGGTTTCAGGAAACTATATCCAGAGGGTAGGCAACTATATTGATCTTCAAAGAACAACATTTAATACCCCCGGCAAAGACCGTTTTTCTTCCAATATCAGCTTAAACCTCTATTTTTAACCCATGAATAAAATTCTTGCCCTTCTTGCTTTAGCCCTTAACGGATTAATCCTATTTTCTTTTCAATCGGCCGATTTTAACGATGAGGATGAACTGAGTATTGATAGCCTGCGCAAAGTATATTCGAAACCTACTGATCAATGGCCAAAGCCTACGGTTGATAAAGATGCTGTTTTTCAGGAATTAGGCGAACTCCCATCCTCTCCGGTTGATTTAAAAAACGATTCGATAAAAAATGTAGTAGAGCTGGGTAAAATTTTATTTTTTGATCCACGGCTGTCGGGTTCGAATCAGATTTCGTGTTCGAGTTGCCATGCACCAGATTTACATTGGACAGATGGGCGTCAGGTTTCTGTTGGTCACGATCATTTAACCAATATCAGAAATGCACCATCACTGGAGAATGTTTGGTTTTACAAACGCCTGTTTTGGGATGGCAGGGCAAACAGTTTAGAAGAGCAGGCTGGCAGCCCGGTGGCGGCACATAACGAGATGCACCAGGACATGAAAGTTTTACCAAAAAAGCTCAGTAAAATTAAAGGTTATCAACCTTTTTTCACGGCTGCATTTGGCTCAAAAGAAATTACCAATAAAAGGATTTTCGAAAGTCTGGCTACTTTTCAGCGTAGCATTGTAAGCAGAAGAACTCCTTTCGACCGTTTCCTGGCGAAAGATAAAAAAGCGTTGACTGATCAACAATTAGTGGGCTTACATTTGTTCCGCACCAAAGCACGCTGCATTAATTGCCATAACGGACCATTTTTTACCGATAACGAATTCCATAACGATGGCCTAACCTATTATGGCCGCAAATATGAAGACTTAGGCTTATACAATGTAACCAAGAAACCAGAAGACGTAGGCAAGTTCAAAACCCCCGGACTGAGAAACGTTATGAAAACGGCTCCCTGGTTTCATAATGGTTTATTCCCAGATATGGATGGCGTAATGAACATGTATAATGTGGGCATGCCGGTACAACGCGTGAAACCGGAACAGGTAAATGATCCTTTACTACCTAAAAACGATAAGTTATTAAAAGGGTTAAAATTGAGTGTTGCAGAAAAAGATGCAGTTGTTGCCTTTTTAGAAGCATTATCTTCTCCTACGGTGCTTACCAGGGTAGCGCAATTGCCACAGTAATTTAGATTGGAGTGTGAGTTGGGCCTTTGGAGGCAATTAAACGACATTCAGTATAGGCCACAAAATTGCTTACCCTTCCTATACCTGTTGTTTACCCTTTCTCTATACCAAGATAACCCCAAGTTAACCCCTTAGTTACCTTTTCTTTACCTTCTGGTTACCTAAAAGGTAGAGCCAGGCGCTGCTTTGGGACTTTCTTGGGTGAGTCAGGGTCGATGCTGTCCGCCAGCAAGTACGAAGCGCACCCGATCAAAAATGGTCTTAAAATATATTCCTACCTGTTTTAAAAGAGCATAGATTTGATCCGTTAACATTTCATCTTAGTGAACAGTTATAATTTGCATTTGACAGTTAACCGATTCCAGCTATTGATTGGCCGTCAACAATCAAACAATCAGGCGATTCAACACAATTCATATCCATCACATCTTATCCGATTTCAACGGTTCCCCAAAAAAAATAGAGGCGTGTTCATCAAAAGCTGCAGGATCACCGCTGGTATAGAAATGTCGTTCGCCCTGTTTAGCTAGTTTTTCTTCGATCTCAGGATGTCGCTTTAAATAATCAGCTAAACTGTTGGATACAATCTCGCCTTGCGTTAAAACGCTTATATGGCCAGGGAATACCTTCTTCAGTTTAGGCATTAATAAAGGGTAGTGTGTACAAGCCAATAACACACAATCAATAGCTGCCGATTGGTTAAGTAATTGATCGCAATACTCATTTATAAAAAAGTCTGCACCAGATTGTAAGTGTTCGTTATTTTCGATCAGTGGCACCCACATTGGGCAGCTTTGTTGGTAAACCTTAATTTCAGGAAAAAATTTATTGATCTCTAAGAGATAAGATTGAGAATTAACCGTACCTCTCGTTCCCATTACACCTACCGATTTGGTGCTCGTATAACCATCAATTACTTCAGCCGTGGGCCTGATCACACCTAGCACTCTTCTATCAGGATACTTAGCAGGAAGATCTATTTGCTGGATCGTTCTAAGCGCTTTAGCTGACGCCGTATTACAGGCAAGAATAACCAAATGGCATCCTTTAGCAAAAAGCCATTCTACGCATTCTAAAGTATATTTATAAATGGTCTCGAAAGAATGGTCGCCATAGGGCGAACGGGCATTATCGCCCAAATAGATATAATTGTAATCGGGCAATTTATCAGCAATAGAACGGAAAACTGTTAAACCACCGTAACCTGAATCGAAAATACCTATTGGCGAAGCGTTTTGCATCTGTGCTGTTTGAAAGTTAGAAAGGTGTAAAGTTAGAATGTTTGTTGTAAAGTTGAAATGTTTTAGTATTGGTTAGAATGTTGTAAAGTTCAAATCTTTAGCACCTTTGAACAAAAAATTCCAACAAGAAAATCGTCATTTCGAGCGGAGTGCAACGTAGTCGAGAACCCGGAGGCTCAGCGAAGCTAAATCTATCAAGTATAGATCTCTCCATTCCGCGTTGCTCCAGTCGAGATGACGACAATCTAGATAAATCGGTGATTTGAAATCCTTCAAAAACAAAAAGCGGAACTAAGTTAAACTTAATTCCGCCTTATATTTTGAATTGGTAAGGAGATTTTGAACTCCGAACTTCCGCTTCAGAACTACTTTTTAGGTGCCGCTGGTTTTGCAGCAGTTGCAGTGATTCCTAATTTAGTTTTTACTGAAGCAGTAATATCATCACCACCATCCCAGAATACTAAATTGTTACCACCTTGTCCGTTTGCGATATCGAAAACGTAAGCTAAACCTTTTTCTTTAGCAACAGCAGAAATTGCAGTTGCAACTTTAGCCTGGATAGGTTGGAATAATTCACCTTGTTTAGTACCTATATCTTGCGACGCTTTAGTACGCGCATCAGTAATGCGTTTTTCTAAATCCTGTAATTCTTGACCCGCAGCCTGTAATTCTTTACCCACTGTTTCTTTGTTAGCCTCACTCAAAGTTTTTTGCTTAGCTTCTGCTGCAGCCATTTTACTTTGATATTCTTTGATCATTGCATCAATATCGGCTTGCTTTTGCTTACCTAAGGTTTCTAAAGTAGTTTGAGCTGATTTAGCCTCTGGTAAATTTGCAAATACCTCTTCAGAATTAATGTGACCCAATTTTTGTTGTGCACTTGCCATATTCGCTGTAAACAATAACCCTGCTGCTACAAAGAATACGTTAATTAACTTTCTCATCGTTTTATTTTACTTTTTTATTTTTTTCTAATTGTTTTTCTTCAAAAATCAGGGGCGAATATACTAATTATTTACAGTCCCTGGTTTATAACCTAATTTTACAATTACGTCATTACTAACATCGTAACTGCTGCTTGCATAAATCATCATTGTTGCTTCACTGCTCTTGTCGAAAATGAAGTCTAAATATTTAGATTTTGCAATCTGTTTAATAGCCTCGGCTACTTTATCCTGAATGGGTTTAATTAATTTTACCCTGCTTTGAAAAAGATCCCCATCTGGCCCAAACTTAGAACGTTGGAATTCTTTAGCCTGTTTTTCTTTTTCTATAATCTCGTTTTCACGGCGCTTGCGCATATCATCGGTTAACAAAACCTGATCGGCCTGATAAGCCTTGTACATCCTGTCTATTTCAGAAAAATTCTGATCTACCTGTTGCTGCCATTGTTTAGAGGCAACATCTAATTGACTTAGTGCCGATTTATATTCTGGTAAATGTTTCAAAATATACTCCGTGTCTACATAAGCAAACTTCTGTGCAAAGGCACCAAAAGAAGTGCAAAGCAGGAATGCGATAAAAAGATACTTCTTCATTTGTGTGTGTGTGTTAATGATATAGTTAATAACCTAAGCTTTCTTTAAACTCCTATTGCAATGATTTATTGCATAATTAGTTAAATTTTTGTTCTTTATCAATTAAAATCCACCTAATTGTTGTGCGATACTAAATGTAAAATTTTGCTTTCCTCCATCTGATAGTCCAGGTATGGTATCAAACGCATGTCCATAATCGATACCCAACAAACCAAATATAGGAAGGAAGATCCTTGCACCTACACCCACTGATCTTCTAACGTTAAAAGGATTAAAATCACCAAATCTGTTCCAGGTGTTACCAGCTTCTGCAAAGGCCAAAACGAAGGCTGTGGCTTGTTGGCTTGCAATAACAGGATAACGTGCCTCTAATACATATTTGGTATAAATTGGGCTACCTGATTGTTGCGCTACAGCCGGATCGGATCCATTCGGGATAACAGCATTGTTAGCATAACCACGCATCGCGATCAGCTCAGATCCCTGCAAGAAATCGAATCCCTGCATACCATCACCACCGAGTTTAAAACGCTCGAATGCTGATTGGCCAACTGCTTTGTTATATTGCCCCAAGAAACCAAACTGGGCCTGCGCTTTGATTACCAGGTTTCCGGCTACACGTTGATACCATTGTGAATCGAATTTCCATTTATGATATTCCGTAAAGCGATATTTCTCCCTATCTGATGCCGTTGCATAATTTGTTTTATTTAACAATGAAAATGGAGGGGTTGCCTGAACGGTGAAACGTAAGAATGATCCAGATTTAGGGAAGATCGGCGAATCTCTTGAATCGCGGCTAATCTCCTGTGATAAACTGATGTTGTAAGATGTTCCTGTATTGAATAAATATCCTGAATAGTTATTTAAGATGTACTGTTGCACACTAACCGCATGGCTTAACTGGAAATAGTTATCTGGCCAGTTTAATCTTCTACCCAAACTAACCGTTACACCATTTAAACGTATTTTTTGAAACTGCGCATTATCTGAACTTAATCCATTAGATTGTAATGAAGTAAATGCACTCACACCGAAACTTACCGGTTTCTCGCCACCAAACCAAGGTTGAGAGAAAGAGAAACTATATGATTGGTAATATTTACCGTTGGTTTGTCCACGTAAGCTTAATTTCTGCCCATCACCTTTTGGCAATGGTTTGTAAGCTTTTAAATTAAATAAGTTACGTAATGAAAAGTTATTGAAAGTTAAACCTAATGTACCAATGATACGGCCACCACCAAAACCACCTGATAGCTCAATCTGATCTGAAGGTTTCTCTTCTACAGCATATTCAATATCTACAGTGCCATCTGCCGGGTTAGGACGAGGTGTGGGTACAGTTTTAGACTCGTCGAAGTTACCCAATTGACCAATTTCGCGGATGGTACGGATTAAATCACTTTTGTTAAATTTCTGTCCGGGTTTGGTACGGATCTCACGTAAAACAACTTTATCGTTTGTGATGGTATTACCTTTTAAAGTAATGCGGTTGTTGGTATACTGTGGTCCTTCGTACATGCGTAATTCCACATCAACAGTATCGCCATAAATTTTGGTCTGTACCGGATCGATATTAAAAGTTAAATATCCATTATCGGTATACATACTGTTAATGTCGCCACCGTTTTCGCCACCGCCGTTTAATTTTTTATTTAATTTTTCTTCGCTAAAAACATCACCTTTTTCGATGGTTAATACTTTTTGCAAAATACTATCCGGATAAATGGCATTACCTGCCCAGGTAATATTACCGAAGTAATATTTTTTTCCTTCGTAAAGGTCCATCCTGATGTTAACCTTTTTCTTGTTGTGCTGGTAAATGGTATCTTTTAATAATTCGGCATCACGATAACCTTTCTCGTGCATTTTGGCAATCATTTTTACCTTGTTCTCTTCGTATTTCTCTTTCGCGAATTTTCCAGAGCCCCAAAAGCGCCACCAGGCAAATTGTTTAGGGGTTTTAAGGTATTTTCTAAGTTTTGCTGATTTAAAATCTTTGTTTCCGGTAAAATCAATATGCTGTACTTTAACACGGTGACCTTTATCGATATTTGCTTCTAATACCACGCTGTTTTCTGCATTCGGATCTTTACGTGTTTTATAATCGATCTGTGTGAAGAAGAACCCCTTATCTAACAAATACTTTTTAACGATGGCCGAAGTAGTATTGTATAAGTTATCGTTTACGATTTTACCTGTTTTATCGTTTAGCTTTTCCTGAATGGCCGTTTTTTCAGATTTACGGATACCTTTTAAATCGATAGAACTTAAACGCGGGCGCTCCACTACTTCAATTTCAAAATAAACCGAATCCTGTACAAATTTTTCGATGTTAAGTTTAACATCATCAAACAATCCCTGCGCCCAAAGCGTTTTAATCGCATCAGAAGTTGCCTCGCCAGGAAGCACGATTTTATCGCCTTTGGTTAGTTTAGATAAGGTAATTAATACTTCTTTATCTAAATATTGGGTTCCGGTTACCGTGGTACCACCAATGATATATTCTTTTGGACTAAAATAATCGAGATCTAAGCCACCAACCTTTAAAGAAGGGGTTACCGGTGCCTGACCTTGTGGACGTACTTGAGCGAAGGCCGGAGCGGCTAAAACTAGTAGGATTAAAACTTGAAATATTCTTTTCATTAAAATTAATTGTTCAGTAATGGCCAAAAGGTAACGATATTTTATAAAGCAAAATTTCTTTACGTTGTTCCCTTATTATGGTTTCATTTATCGTATAAAAGTGGTGCTAAGTTAGTTTAAACGCTTGTTAAAAAGTGTTAAAAGAAAAATTAGTTTAATTGTTCGCTAATTTTACCAAAACGGCGTTCGCGTTTTTGATAGTCTACAATGGCCTCGAAAAGATCTTCCCGTCTGAAATCCGGCCATAAAACATCAGTAAAATAAAACTCGGTATAAGCCATTTGCCAAAGCAGATAATTGCTGATACGGTGCTCGCCACTGGTCCTGATCATGAGTTCAGGATCGGGTATATTTACGGTTGTTAGTTTTGATGAAAACAGGTCTTCGTTTATATCATCCAAAGAAATGACATTGTCTTTCACTGCCGATGCGATTTTTTTGGCAGCCTCCAAAATCTCCCACTTTGCACTGTAGCTCAACGCTAATGTTAAAGTACATTTTTCGTTATGAGCAGTCTTTTCCATGGCTTCTTTTAAATCATCTATACATTCTTGAGGTAAAGATGCAATATTACCAATGGCATTCAGCTTAATATTGTTTTTATTAAGTGTTTCGGTTTCTTTGTTAATGGTAGAAATCAGAATCTGCATCAATGCATCTACCTCTTCTTTAGGCCTGTTCCAGTTTTCTGTAGA
The DNA here is from genome assembly GCF_918698255.1 of Pedobacter sp. Bi27. NCBI lineage: Bacteria > Pseudomonadati > Bacteroidota > Sphingobacteriia > Sphingobacteriales > Sphingobacteriaceae > Pedobacter > Pedobacter sp. Bi27. Next base: position 10,441 of record NZ_CAKKMW010000011.1, on the reverse strand, counting down.
AAAAGCATACAAAGTGAGGTACTCGATACCTACTTCAACACAACCTTCTACAATGTCTTTTACAGAAAGTACACCTTGTTCATGTCCGAAAACCCGCACTTTACCCTGGCCTTTTGCCCATCTTCCATTACCATCCATGATTACGGCAATGTGCTTTGGCAGGCGGCTATAGTCTATTTGTTCTTTAAATCCCATTAATTATGTCAAAATCAGCTTAAAAGGAATAGCATTTTGAGGATACAAAGGTAAAAGATATGCCAACACTAACAAATAGATAAGTGTCCCTTTTTCGAAAATCGCCTCTTTGGGTACCCGCTTGTCCGATTTGGTAGCGTGAAGGATCGGATAAATTGACCTGATTTTGGCCATTTCCAACGATTACAGGATTAACCGGATAGCGGCCGCTTACATCGTCAATATAATCGGTTAGTGGTGTCCGGTAACCTAATTCAGTAAAAACACTCCAGGTATTTTTATAATTATACCTTAGCCCTAATCCATATGGGATAGTTAAAACAGCATTGTTGTAACCATTTTCCTGACCTTCGGTTCTGAGCCGATCTAACCGGTATCTTTCTCCATCAATTTTTACAGTAGGTTTAAAAACAACTAAACCAACACCTGTAAAAAGGTAAGGAGTGAATTGTCTGGTTCCGCCACCTATACTGAAGTTAAAAAAATTAAAATCGATGAGCCCGCTAAACTCGTGCATTGATGTTTTAAAACGGAGGTTTCTTTCACGGAACTGTTCGTTACTAGAGTTGGCATCATCTGCCTTAACCTGCCCGTAAGTATAATTTAAGCGAACGCCCAAATATTGGTTAAAATTACGTTTTACATAAGCACCGCCAGAGAGTCCGCTAATCTGCAATGGATTATTTTGATTGAGATCGCCCATGTAACCTGCTCCTCCACCCATTAGCCCAACTTCCCAGGTGCCTTCTTGCGCACGAAGAACTTGTGCGCTAAAGATAAAAAATAGGAGAATTAAGAGCGGTTTGGTTGGCGTCATACTTAGTAGTTACGGGTATCAATGCCCCATAATAATTTATTTCTTAACGTGTTTAAGTAGGTTTCATTGTTAAGGCGGATAAGATTTACACAAAAATCTGCCTTTTTTATGCTAATTTTTACTGAACGTTCTACGGTGACAGTTCGGCTATCGCAAGAAACCAGAAATTTTGATTCGCGTGCTTCTACCTCAAAAGAGAGTTTATTATCATCAGGTACAACCACCGGCCTTACATTTAAGTTATGCGGTGCAATAGGCGTAATTACAAAATTTTCAGAATCGGGATAAATTATCGGGCCACCGCAGCTTAATGAGTAAGCGGTTGATCCCGTCGGGGTTGCAATAATCAATCCATCGGCCCAATAAGAATTAATAAACTCATTGTTCATTGAGGCATGGATAATCATCATGGCAGAATTATCGCGGCGGTGAATGGTAATATCGTTCAGTGCAAAATTCTCTTCTCCAAACAGGCCATTATCCGATTCTAAAGTTAAAAGAGAACGGGAATCTAAGGTATATTCTCCGTTAATCAAGGCTTTTAGCGCTGATCCTATTTCATTTTTGTTGATGCTGGCCAGAAAACCCAACCGGCCAAAATTGATCCCGATTACGGGTATGCCCGAATTGCGGATTAACGATAAGGTATCCAGTAAGGTACCATCGCCTCCTAAGCTCAACAATACATCGGCAAGTTCTTTTAGTTCGCTATGGTTATGAAAAATAACTGTATTGGCCGGCAACTTAATTTTGCCATGAAGTGATGTTTTAAATTTTGAATATAAAACCGGCTGAATATGATGCTCGGCTAAATGATTAAAAACCTCTTGAACATAGGGCAAAACCGTATCATTAAAATCTCTCCCGTAAATTGCAATCCTCATAAAGTAGGTTTATACATTTAAATAGTTCATGAAAGAATCGTAACGCTCCTGCGACCCATCATCAATCTGCGTGTTATTGTATACCTCTTTAACCAGATAATCATATCTTTCGAAAGAAGCTACCAATGAAGTAATTTCTGTTTTATTTACTTTGAGCGTTACTTCTAAACGTGTAGAATTTTCGAAAGAATTTACGTAAGAAGAGAGCACCTGTGCATTGTCTGCTTCAACAATCTGTGCAATATGTGCCAGAGAATTATCGCGGTTACTGATCTCCAAAACGATAATTCCTCCAGGTTCGTTTACCGCATACTGTTCGGCCACGGCATTTACCATGTTATTGATCGAAATTAAACCCAGATAGTTTTTCTGTTGATCTAAAACCGGAACAGCTGTCAATTTTAACTGACTTAATAACCTGATTACATCATAAGTATGTACGTTACTCAACACGAAAACATTAAGGATGTTTACCGCACTATCGCTTAATAGTGTATCGTGATTATCAATATTTAGTAAATCATCTTCAGAAACCAAGCCCAATAAAGTTACCTCGTTAACAACCGGCAAATGCTTTAGTTTAAAATCGTTCATACGATCTAAAGCTTTCTGCACCGTGTCATCGACCCTTAGTGATGGAATTGCATCTGATATGATTTCTGCTGCAAACATTTATTTTAACAATATCCTATCTAAAAATTTCTCTAAAAATGCATTAAATATTTCCGGATGTTCCATCATAGGCGCATGCCCACATTTATCAACCCAGTTTAATTCCGAATTCGGCAACAATTCGTGAAATTCTTCTGCCACTTCTGGTGGCGTAACCTTATCATTTTTACCCCAGATTAAAGAAACCGGTATGGTAATTTTCGATAGTTCTTTAGCCATGTTATGGCGTATAGCCGATTTTGCCATGGTTAAAATCCTAATAACCCTCGATCTATCGTTAACTGTTTTAAAAACATCATCAACCAGTTCTTTGGTTGCGGTTGCAGGATCGTAAAAAGTAAACTCTACTTTTTCCTTAATGTAATCGTAGCTCTCTCTACGCGGGAAAGAACCTCCAAAAGCATTTTCGTATAAACCAGAGCTACCTGTTAGTACCAAGGCTTTAACAAACTCCTGATGGGCAACCGTAAATACCAAACCCACATGGCCACCAAGCGAATTACCAACAAGTACTACCTGGTTTAAATTTTTATATTTTAAAAAGCGATGAAGATATCTCGACAATGCTTTAACGCCCAATGTTAAAATAGGCAAATCGTAAATTGGTAAAATTGGAATAATTACACGATAGCGATCTTTAAACTGTTCTAGAACCAGTTCCCAATTGCTTAGTTCGCCCATTAGGCCATGTAGCAATACCAATGTTTCGCCTGTTCCAGCTTCGATGTATTTAAATCCGTCTTCTTCTATTATCGGGTAGGTCATATATATTCTAGATGGTATTGTGCTACTAAGTTAGTAGAGTAAAATTAAATTTATGCATTTCTATGCCATTTTTCTGAAATAAAATCGAAAACGGTATAAAAACGCCCTTTGTAAAGCGTTAAGCGACTAGCGACTAGCAATAAATGCGCTTTTAGCTTTAGTCTTTATGCTTTTAGCTTTAAAATTAAGCTAGTTTTTCTTTAACAATCTCAGCAATTAATTTACCATCGGCTTTACCTGCAAGTTCCTTATTTGCTATGCCCATTACCTTCCCCATATCCTTAACCGACGTAGCACCAGATTGTTTGATTACAGCTTCAATAATTGCAGCAACCTCTGCCCTATCTAACTGTTTTGGCAAAAACTGACTAATCACTTCAATTTCTTCTTCTTCTACCTGATACAAATCTTCGCGATTTTGCTGCTTGTAAATATCAGCAGATTCGCGGCGTTGTTTAATCAGTTTCTGAAGAATTTTAAGTTCAGTTTCTTCCGTAATTTCTTCTGAAGATCCTTTCTCTGTTTTAGCTAAAAGTAAAGCTGCCTTTATTGCTCTTAAACCTCTTAACTGTGCATTGTTTTTAGCCAACATGGCTTTTTTTATTTCCTGATCTATTGTGTTTGATATCATTTCTTTAATTGGTTAATCGTTTAAATTGGTTAACTGTTAAGTTAATTGTTTAATTGCAGGATTGCTAAATTGTTAACTGCAAATTGCCAACTGAAACTTTATACTCTATTTATAATTGTTGCTGTAGCCTGTGCAGTAGGCATAATCAGCATGTCGTTAATGTTAACATGTTTTGGCCTGCTTACTACATACCAAATGGCATCTGCGATATCGTCGGCAATTAACGGCTCCAGGTTTTCATATACTTTTTTCGCCCGGTCTTCATCACCTTTAAAGCGCACCACCGAAAATTCGGTTTCTACCATGCCCGGATTAATTTCGGTAACCTTTATGCCATGGGGCAATAAATCAATGCGCATACCTTTACTCAAAGCATCAACAGCATGTTTGCTGGCACAATATACGTTTCCATTTGGATAAACTTCTTTGCCGGCGATAGAACCAATGTTAATAATATGGCCGGATTGATTTGGTATCATCCAGTTGGAAACGATTTTGGTTACATAAAGCAAACCCTTTACATTCGTATCAATCATGGTGTCCCAATCGTTGGTATCACCTTTATCAATCGGATCTAAACCCTGGCTTAAACCTGCATTGTTAATCAAAACATCAATCTTTTTCCATTCGGCCGGCAAAACTTCTAAAGCAGCGGTAAGACTTTCTTTATCCCGAACATCGGCAAAAACCTGTTTGATGGTAATGGCATACTTGTCTTCTAAATGATGGGCAATTTTTGCCAACCGGTCTTCTCTGCGGGCCAATAATACCAGATTGTAACCTTGTTGGGCAAATGTATGCGCACAAGCTTCGCCAATACCAGAAGTTGCGCCTGTAATTAATGCGATTTTAGACATTTTTATGAATTTTAAGTCTCGGTAATGCTTTAAGATAACATCTTTGATTTACCTACACCAACAAAGGTAAGTTTTTTTGGATTGCAGGACTATTGAAAAATCAAACTGAATGTTAATTGACGTAATTTCAACTTATCTATTGGATTGGCATAAACCGTATTGTCGTGCTGAAGCAAATCGTTGGTCGAATAGGAGAGTTTTATTTCGGGCGACATTTTAAAATACTCGAAATAAATATCGAAACCAATCCCTGTTTCGTACGACAGGTAATTTCTTTGATTTTTTAAAAACTTATTTACCGGCGTTTCGCCTTCATCGAAGGTTTTCTTTTTCGAAGCTATATCTATCGAATATTTAGCGCCACCTAACCAATATACCCTAAAATTGTTCATCCGGTTCGACTTCACCTTCAGGCCTAATGGAAATTCGAACATGGTTGCCTGAACTTTTCTTTCAACCACGGTTTGAAAGTTTTTCGTTTGCCCATTACCTACGTTGATCGGCGCCATAGGTTCGTACTCGTAAGTTACTATCCTGTCGCTAAAAATAAGGGAGGGCGTTGCCCTGATATCGAAGTTATCAGAGATCATTCTGTTCATTACAAAACCCAAACCAAAACCTTGAGATGGAGGGCTAGAAATAGAATTTAATGTTGAGGTAACCGGAGTGCCCGAATTTGGATCGTAAGAAGGATCCAGTGAATTTAGCACCTCATAAAAGGGCGATCGCCAATTTTGCTTTTTAAGAATTTTGTATTCGGCTGAGATATACTGGAAATTAAAACCAAAACTCCAATCTTCATCATCTATTCCACCACCCCAATTTTGAGCAAAGGCGGTTGTAGAAATCATAAAAAGTGAAAGGATGAGGCTTAATTTTCTGATCATTTGGTTCCTACATATATCGAACTTATTCCAAACGTTAAAATTCTTTGTTTGGTACTTTTAAAGCCAACTTTTTCCATCAGGTTGGTAAAATCTTCTCCGTCGGGAAAAGCTGCTACCGATTCTGGCAGATAGGTATAAGCTCTGTGGTCTTTAGAAAATAGTTTTCCAAAGAAAGGCGTTACCTGTTTAAAATAAAAACTGTACAATTGTTTTACCGGAAAAACCTTTGGTTTCGAAAATTCCAGTATCACCATTTTTCCGTTGGGCTTTAATACCCTGTACATATCGGTTAATCCTTTTTCAAGATTTTCGAAATTACGCACACCATAAGCGCAGGTAATCGCATCAAAAGTATCATTTTCGAAATGCAGACCTTCAGAATCGCCTACCTGAACGGTAAAAACTTCGTTTAAACTACGCTCGTTAATTTTCTTCTTGGCTACTTCTAACATACCTTCCGAAATATCAACACCAATTACCTTTTCGGGATGAAGCTTTTTAATGGCTTCAAAGGCAAAATCGCCAGTTCCTGTAGCCACATCAAGCAAAGTTCTCGGGTGGATGGAAACCAGTTCTTTAATGGCTTTCTTACGCCATAATACATCTATTCCTAAAGAAAGAAAGTGGTTTAAAAAATCGTAAGTGCCCGAAATGTTATTAAACATGGTTGCAACCTGCTCCTTTTTAGTTGCATCTTCTACTTGGTATGGGGTAATATTCTGATTCATGATATGGGGCAAAGATAGATAAAAGAGTTTGCAGTTGGGAGTTTGCAGTTGGGAGTTTAGCGATTCCCTTAAACTTTACGAATTGCTGACGACGGTAGGTTTTTGACTCCACACTCCAAACGCCCAACTCAAAACTAATTGTTACCTTTGCACTATGATTATCAAAACGGCAACATTTGTTTGCAGCAACACCCAGATTTCGGCCCTACCGGCACCAACTATGCCCGAATATGCATTTATTGGCCGCTCTAACGTGGGTAAATCTTCATTAATCAATATGTTGGTTAATCAACATGGATTAGCCAAAACCTCTCAACGCCCGGGAAAAACACAGTTAATTAATCACTTTCTGATTAACGAAGCCTGGTACATTGTCGATTTACCGGGGTATGGCTATGCCAAGGTTTCTAAAACCAGCAGAGAGAAATGGGAGAAATTTATCCGCGCCTATATAACCAAAAGAGAAAGTTTACAATGCGTTTTTGTTTTGATAGACAGCCGTTTAGAGCCACAGGGAATTGATATAGAATTTTGCTATTGGTTAGGTGAAAAACAGATACCTTTTTCGTTGATTTTTACCAAAGCTGACAAACAGGGCATGACAACCACCCAGAAAAATGTAGCTGCCTTTAAGAAAAAATTAGGTGAGTTTTTCGAAGAGATCCCTGCCACCTTTATTTCCTCTGCCGAAAAAGGAACCGGAAAAGATGAGGTGCTGAATTTCATTTATGAGGTGAATAAAGATTTTGTTGTGCCAACAGATTATAAAAAGTTTTAACCGGCTTATTGGTTCATTGGCCATTAGTTCATTGGTCAATAGTCCATAGTCGATAGTTGAATTTGCTATCAACCATGAGCCATCACACCATTAACCAAAATAACAAATTAACCAGTTAACCGATTTATGCAGTTAACCCTTTCCAATAAATGAAAAAATACTTTTCACTCGTATTATTCGCCCACTCTGTTTTTGCGCTGCCATTTGCCATGATTGGTTTCTTTTTGGGCGTAACCACAACAGAAAACCCATTTTCCTGGTATAAACTGATTTTAGTTTTGCTTTGTATGGTTTTTGCCAGAAACTCGGCCATGGCTTTTAACCGTTACCTGGACAGAAATATTGATGCGAAAAATCCACGCACCAAAATGCGCGATATCCCTGCAGGTAAAGTTTCGGCAAACGAAGCGCTGATTTTCGTAATTGCCAATTGTGTACTTTTCGCCATTACCACCTACTTTATCAATCCACTTTGTTTCTATCTGTCGCCAGTAGCTTTGTTTGTAGTTTTGTTTTATAGCTACACCAAAAGATTTACGGCGCTATGCCATTTAGTATTGGGCTTAGGCCTGGCGCTTGCTCCTATCGGCGCTTACATTGCCGTAACCGGACATTTCGCCTTGGTTCCTGTGCTTTACTCCTTAACCGTATTGTTCTGGGTAAGTGGATTTGATATTATATACGCATTACAGGATGAAGAATTTGACCGGGAAGAAAAATTACATTCCATCCCATCGGCACTTGGCATTAAAAATGCTTTGAATGTTTCGGTGCTGTTGCATATACTCTCGGCTACCTGTGTTATTTTGCCTGTGTTTTTTACTTCCTTTAGCTGGGTTTATTATGTAGGTATTGTGTTTTTCTGTTCGATGTTGATTTATCAGCACTTATTGGTAAAACCAAATGATATCAGCAAAGTAAACAGGGCGTTTCAAACCTTAAATGGTTATGCATCGGTAGTATTTGCAATATGCTTTTTAATAGATGCGTATTTGAGACATAAATAAAATGAGTGAAGGCCGAATGAGAGAATGATAGAATGTTTAACATTCACTAATTCCATTCTCTAATTCAATCCTTCCAACATTCAATAACTTAAATAAAATGAGTAAAGGCCGAATGAGAGAATGATTGAATTTTGAATGAGAGAATATAGCATTACGCCTTAAACCATTCACCCCTTCAATCATTCAAATATTCAATAATTAACTATTATGATAACAAAGAAACCTAGAACATATATTCCACAGGAACTAAACATTACCTGGGAAAATTTAGAACCACTTTTTACCGAACTGCAAAACCGCGAAATAACCAACACCGCTGAGTTAGAGCACTGGTTAAAAGACCGCTCGGAGCTTGAAGCCGCTTTAGAAGAAGATTTTGCCTGGAGGTATATTAAAATGAGTTGCGATACCGCAAATGAAGAACTGGTTAAAAACTTTCAATATTTTGCGACTGAAATAGAACCGAAAATTTCTCCATTTGCCAACGAATTGAACAAAAAATTTGTTGAAAGTCCTTTTATGAATGACCTGGACAAAGAAAAATATTTTGTTTACAGCCGTGCGATTAAAAAAGCATTAGAGCTTTACCGCGACGAGAATATTGAGCTGTTTACCGAATTGCAGGTGAAACAACAAAAATATCAAAGCATTACAGGCGCCATGAGTGTTGAGCTAAATGGCAAGGAATATACTTTGGAGCAAGCCTCGATCTTTATCAAAGATTTAAACCACGAGGTACGCGAAAATGCATGGAAAACGATTCAACAACGCCGCTTGATTGATAAAGATGATTTAAACGTGTTGTTTGATGAACTGATTAAACTGCGTAATCAGGTTGCCTTAAATGCAGGTTTTGAAAACTACCGCGATTACATGTTCCAGGCTTTAGGCCGTTTCGATTATACCCCACAAGACTGTTACGATTTTGCCAATGCTATTGAAAAAGAAATCGTACCGATTTTAAAAGAGCAGGCCGAAAAACGCCGGGATGCTTTAGGACTAGAAGTATTAAAGCCTTGGGATTTAGAAGTAAGCATTGGTGGCAAACCAGCTTTGAAACCTTTTAACAACGGCGAAGAACTGATTGATAAAAGTATTGCCTGCTTTAATGCCATTGATGAAAAGTTAGGCTCAAAATTGGCAACCATGAAAGCCAATAACCTTTTTGATGTAGAGAGCAGAAAGGGTAAAGCGCCAGGTGGTTACAATTACCCATTGGCTGAAACCGGAGCCCCGTTTATCTTCATGAATTCGGCAAATTCGTTACGCGATTTAACCACAATGGTTCACGAAGGAGGCCATGCGGTACATACTTTTTTAACCGCAGATTTAGAATTAAACGATTTTAAACATTGTCCTTCTGAAGTTGCTGAACTCGCATCTATGAGTATGGAACTTATCTCTATGGATAACTGGGATGTTTATTTCGACAACGAAGAAGATTTAAACCGCGCTAAAAAAGAACAGTTGGCCGATGTTTTGAAAACTTTACCATGGGTTGCTGTAATTGATCAGTTTCAGCACTGGATTTACACCAACCCGGACCATACTGCAGCTGACCGTGAAGAAACTTTTAAGCAGATTTTTAACCGTTTTGGCGCTGGTTTTGCCGATTGGACAGATTTAGAACAACAATTTGGAAATGGCTGGCAAAAACAACTGCATTTATTCGAAGTTCCGTTTTACTATATTGAGTATGCAATTGCCCAGTTAGGTGCCATTGCTGTTTGGAAAAATTACAAAGAAAATCCAGAAAAGGCTTTGGAGCAATATTTGGCAGCACTTTCATTAGGTTACACCAAACCAATGAACGAAATATATGAAACCGCAGGAATTAAATTTGATTTCAGTGCAGAATATGTAAAAGAACTGGCAAGTTTTGTAAAAACAGAACTGGAAAAACTGGGATAAGGAAAGGTGGAAGGTTGTAAGGCTTTTCCACTCAATAGTACATAAATAAGGTCGTGGCATTTTGCCACGACTTTTTTTGCTTTTATGAACCACAGATAAAAAGGATGAACACAGATCAATGCTGGTTCTGGTCTTGATGTCTTTATCTGGTCTTAGCGTCTCCAATGCTATTAAGTTAAGGGTTTTTGGATTTTGAGATAGTTTTTTTTAGTATATTTATATACAATCAAAAAAGATACATGAGTTTAATTTCCAGCAATATTTCCAAGGAGAAACATATCGTTTCTCCTAAAAAAAACATGTGATTTT
>NZ_CAKKMW010000010.1:0-181050 GCF_918698255.1 Pedobacter sp. Bi27 | reverse complement strand
AAAATCACATGTTTTTTTTAGGAGAAACGATATGTTTCTCCTTGGAAATATTGCTGGAAATTAAACTCATGTATCTTTTTTGATTGTATATAAATATACTAAAAAAAACTATCTCAAAATCCAAAAAACCTTAACTTAATAGCATTGGAGACGCTAAGACCAGAATAGTGAAAATACGTCATTGCGAGGAGGAACGGCGAAGCAATCTTTCATGACAGCGATCAACGCTACAAAGATTGCTTCGTCGGCTGAAAAAGTCGCAATGACGACAGTTTCACCTGAGTGATTTTACGCCTACTCCAAAGCGAAAGCTTCCCAGCCTGCGATAGTTTCCCTGTTACATTTCATTACCGACTGCCCACCTTCAGAAGAAATATACTTACCGTTATTCCCCTTAAGTGAGATTTTGCCATTGGCGTTAACCACCCAATCAAACTTTTCCCAATCGCTGATGGTTGTTCGGCTGCAGGTTATCCCGGTAGTAGCCCCATTTTCTGAGGATACATATTTGTTCATGCTTCGCAAGGCAACTTTTCCTCCGCCTGCATCTACAATGGCAAAGGTTTCCCAGCCAGACGCGTTCGCACGGTTACATCTCATTGGTGCTTCCCCATTTTCGCCGGATACAAACATATTGTTGGGGCCTTTTAATTTTACCGTTTGGCCAATGGGCGCCTCTGCTTGTACCTGCAGATTACCGAGTTCAAGCCATCCATTTTTAAAGGTGCCGGTTACAGCAAGTGCAATACCCGGTTTATTCAAATTTGTTTTATCGATAATGGCAACCCCCCATTTATAGGTGCCAGGAGGCAAATTGATTGCCGTTGTGGTGAAATTATAAGTGATAGGATTATCTTTCAGCCATTTAGAAGGGTCTCCGTTTTCGTCGATAAAAAGTTTTTTTACCACACCGGCAGTATCCAGAATAGCAAAGGCAACTTTATACTTATAGTTCCACTGAGGAATATTGTTAGGGCAATACCCCCAGCCCATGTTTTTCCAGCGATGGCTCAAAGTAGCCGTGGCACCATTGGCAATTGCATCTGGCAACGATAACTCATCAGGATATAACCGGTAGCCTCCTTCTGCATTAAAACGTTGTACCAGCGGAAAGCTGGTCTGAAACCAGGAGGTTGTTTCCCCAACCCTAAAATCCATCATGTTTACCGCAGCTTCGGCCGACCTGTTAAATTCACCCAGCCTTACATCTTCAGGATGCCCTTCGCGATATTGTCCGCTTGAGTCGATCCAGTAACGGTGGGTACCACTCACAATCCATCCTCCCTCCATAATAATCGGACGTTTATGTTTCCAGGTTGCCGCAAAATTTTTCTCCCAGCTTTGGTAATAATCGGTCATTCCAAAGGCATCATGCCTCAAGCTATACCCTCGATTGATCGCTTTAACCAGTAACCTGTCGCTATTGGCGTTTGCTGCCCCCCAACTCGTAGGATGACCTATTAATCTATGGTAATTGATCACCAGCGGCACTTTGGTAAATGTCCTGTTGTATAATGCCATAATCCAGTCTAAAGTCTCTTCCTTTACCGTCTCTGTTTGTGCGGCCGTTAACACACCCGGGGCTGCATATACCGTATTATGGGCTTCTCCCCACTTGCCCAAGCCATAGGCATCAATAAAAGAGGTACGAACGGGATCATTAAAGTCTTTTGCCAGCTCTTCTATGAAAGTACTATAGTATTGTCTGAATATCGGATCTTGAGGGTAAGGGGTTTTCTGTGTAGGCGCGGCGGGGTTTGACAACCAATATCCAGCTCCGGCGTTAAACACAAAAGCAGGTGTATTTTCTCCCTGATCACGCCCGTCTACAACGATCCGGAACGCGATGGGTAATCCCCTGGTTTTAACCCCATTAATTAATTTACCAATCTGCGAGCTCAAGTCTCTCCAGGCATAAACGCCGGGACTGGGATTAAGCGATCGCCAGCTTGTACGGATGTAACAGGCGGATGCGTAATCAATAGCCTTTACATTTCTGCCCAATTCTGGCACGTAAAATTGACTATCCCAATAAGTATCAACAGCATCTCGCTTTGCATACATCACCCAGCCATTTAACGGATTACGCAATACAGCTGTACTGTTATATACGGGCCTGATCAGTACATTATTGGCGGCACCAACAACAGCCATTTTTTGTGCTCCGTTGTTAAAGGTTTCTAAAAGATCTTCGTCTTTGTTTTTAGTACACGAAAGCATTTGCAAGCATAATAATGCCAGCAAAGCGACCTTTCCGGTCTTCTCTAAATTTGGTTTTTTCATAGTAATAAACATTAAATTATTGGATTTAAAAATTCTTTAAATTTGAATGCAGCAATGCTTCAAGCAGAGGGCAATTTTTGCCTTTGCTAAAATTACATGTGCACCAGTTGCTACCTAAATAAGGGATTGACGTAAAGAGACATTATAAATCGAAGCGCGATTGTCGACAGATCGTTGTTTCGAATTAAAATGATGGGGTTTAAAAAAATCGGTAATCAGCGTACGGTGTTACGCTGGTTAGGAAAGGCAAAAGAGATCTTTAATGCATCCAATCTGGACGCATTTAATACACTTAGCCTCCCATTTCACCTTGCTTTGGGTTAAGGGAACTTAGCTATTGGCTCATAAGAATATAATTTGGTTGTGATAAAAATACACGACAAGAGGGCGCGAAAGGGTTCGTTTTTGTACGGAAATGGTTCAATTTTGTACAAGAAGAAAAAATTTGCCCTGAATGGTATTAGAACGGGCATTCGCCTTCAAAAAATATTGGTAAACCATTGCATATCACCAGAAAACAAAAAACGGAGGCGCTTTGCAGCATTCCTCCGTTAACTAAAACTAACCAATCTTATCTTTTAGGCTATGCTATCACAACATATTGTAAAATAGCGACTTGCCTCATCATCTATCCAATAGGATAACTAAAAATGGAGTTTGGCAAAGCGGATAAAATTTGTCCAATCGTAAACATTTAGGTCGTGTTTTCCTTCCCTGAAATGGTAGCCCATAGCCGAATTAATTATGGGACTGTTCACTACGGGCATATCTTTTGGAAGGTTAACTTTTTTACCATAGAGATCGTAAACAGGCTTGGCTTTCACTAATGACAAAAACGAGCCGTAAGGGTCTGCCCATCTATCTTCGGTAGCATTGGTGGTATACACTGGCCGTGGAGCAATGAGACCAATGAGCATATGCTGGTCAACCGGCAGGCTGTTTACATCATTGCTATATTTCTTGTAATTATTATTAAACCAATAACCAAACTGTTTATTGATCAGGCTTATTGTTTCGCCATATTTACGCCTTGCAAGCGATGCACCCGTACTGCCTGAGCAACTGCTAAACACCATTGCAAAACGTTGATCCTGGGCGGCGGCCCATAAAGCCGTTTTACCACCCCGGGAATGCCCAACGAGCGCAACTTTGTTAAAATCGATTGCTTTATCGGTTTTGAAGTAATCCATTACTCTGCTTGCGGCCCAAGCCCATACGCCGATTGCTTTCATTCCATTATCTTTTTCCAGTTCTGCCGGAAACAAATGCGCCAATACACCATTCTGATAGCTATCCTTACGGTCAGGGGCTACATCTCCATGATGAAAAGCAGCAATAGCATAACCGCTGTCGATCAACAGCTCTGCTGGCCAAAAAGTACTCTTTTCTACTCTTGTTGGATCCATATTTCTGCTGCTCCGGTTGTTGATCAGTAAAAATACAGGAGCTGGTTTGTTCCGTTTGTTTGGAATAAAGAGCACCACAGGAAAGGATATCGAATTCCCTTTATTCCAGGCGGTAATCTTTATCTCTTTCAAATGAGCCTTTCCCTGCATGGCATCAGCTTTTTCATTGGTTACCATAAACTTCAAGCTATCAAAACTACCGGGTGTTTTTCCATAAACATGTTCTTCAAAAAGAGCTAAAAGTTCAGGTCTTCGCTTTTTCTCCCAAATCGAGGTGTTTTTCACCCTTTCTCCCTTTGTGGTGAGCAGTATTTCGGGTAAGGTGTAGGCCGGAACAGTGCTTTCATCATAATTGACAATTTCTCCCATAAACTTATCCGTTTTCTGCGCATATACGCTACCTGAAAATAGGATTAGCGCAAGCAAAAAAATCAGCGTTTTTCTTACCGAATCGGTAATTACAAATCTGCTTTGATGGGGAGAAAATTTTAATCTATACATCATACTTAATAACCTGGATTTTGAATCAGTTTATTTGCTTTATTGATTTCAGACTGCTGAAAAGGATACCAATAGTTTTTACTGGTAAAGGTCCTGTTTTCAATTACAAAAGGGCTATAAGCTAAAGTAGTACCCACCTTGGTAATTTTTATGCCTTTAACGGGTCCGTTAAAATTACTTTCCCCATCCTTCCATCGCCTCACATCAAAAAACCGCTGTTCTTCAAAACATAATTCTACGCGGCGTTCGTTTTTAATGCGATCGCGCATTTGAGATTGTGTCAACCCGGTCAGCGCGGGCATCCCAGCCCGGGTACGCACAGCGTTTATGGCATTATAAACTTCTGCGTTCGGACCGCCAAATTCATTTAAAGCTTCTGCATAGATCAGTAAGATTTCTGCATACCTAAACAAAACCCAGGGCCTTCTTACGCTTGTGGTACCTGTGATGTTATAAGTTGCATTGCCACTTAGAAATTTACGTAGATAATAGCCTGATTTTGTACTGTTTACATTAGAAGGAACATTATCCCGACCTCCCTCATAAGTTTCCACCGCACGGGTTAAACTTCCCGTTTTAAAATTTGCCCCATTATACACGATAAACTGGTTTAAACGAGGGTCTCTGTTGGCGTACGGATTTTGCGGATCATAACCTGATGAAGGATCCGTTATGGCTTTGCCATTGGTCATTTCAAAGGCGTCGACCAGGTTCTGTGTAGGGTTTGTTCTTCCCAACCCGCCGGTGAAGCTAATGGGTGCGTTATTTGACTCTATTGTATTGGTATTGCTTGCCGGTGTGGCGAAAATAACCTCGTTGTTGTAAGAAGTAGCGGTGGTGGTATAGTCCCATAAGCTAGGGAATAACGCCGTGCTCAACAAGCTGTGTTTGTTTAAGTCCATTAAATCTTTTGCACTTTTTGCGGCATTTTGCCAACGCTGCAGGTCATTATTTAGATTGTAAAGCGGACTTGCATAAACCAACAGCGTTTTGGCTTTTAGTGCCATTCCAGCGGCCTTTGTAGCACGACCGTAATTGGCCGCATCCCAATCTTTGGTAGAAGCTGCAGGAATCTGGCTGATTGCCGAGTCGCAATCTTTAACAATCTGTTTTACCACATCATCAACCGTATTTCGTGGAAGGTTAAGATCTTCTATCGGCGAAAAGGATCTGGTGGCGAGCACGATTCCGCCATACCGCTTAAATAATTCATAATGGAATAAAGCCCTCAGAAAGAAGGCCTCTCCCCTTAGCGCGGGCAGATCGCTTGCCGGAAAGATAACCGCCGTGGGCGATCGCTCCAGAAATGTATTTACCACCCATAATCCAGTATAAAGGTTGGTGTATTGTTCGTCGAAGGTCCTTAAACTGCTCCAGTTACCATTATTGAAAACATTAACGTTGCTATTTAAATTTGAATTTACGGCTTCGTCACTTCCGCTGGCCATTAATGCGCCCGAACCGTCAACATTGTATCTGGCCAGCATATAATTGTATCCGTTGTTCAAATACTCCCGTACACGCCTGTCGGTATTCCAGATTGCTTCTTCACTTACGGGACCTTCACTGTATGAAGGTTCAAAAAATTCATCCTTACAAGCACCAAGGCCCATTAGCAAAACGGCCAGAAGGATATACATACCATATAGTTTCTTTTTCATCTTCATTTTGAATTAAAATTTGACATTTATGCCCACGGCAAAGGTTTTTACATAGGGATAAGAGGAAAAACGACCTGCATTGGGTGTTTCGGGATCAATATCCAGCGCATTGAGTTTGGAAATGGTAAAAATATTATTGCCACTTACAAATATCCTGGCGCCTTTAAAACGTAAGCGTTGATTGAGTTTATTTGAAGTACTATAACCGATTTCGGCGGATCTAAGCTTCAAAAAATCACCTGAATACAACCAAAAGGTAGAGTTTGCGGTATTATTCCCATTATCTGAAATTCCAACACGTGGATATTTTGCCGTAGCTGCAGTGGTGGGTGTCCAGCTATCTAAGCTTAACTGGTTCAATCCGTTAGGGCCGGCATACATAATATCGGAAAGATCAATTGTTCGCCCTTCTACACCTTGAAACTGTGCGCCGAGATCAAACTGTTTATACCTGATGTTAAAACCAAAGCCATAATATACTTTCGGAATATCGGTATAGTCGCTTGATACAGCATCATTTGCATCTATGAGATTGTCGTTGTTAACGTCTTTATATTTAAGATCGCCAGGTACTACGAGGCTCGACAAGGTTTGCTTTGGGCTTGCATTAATTTCAGCCTGGTTTTGAAAAATACCTTCAGCCAGGTAATAATTTCCACCATTTACGTAGCGTCCTATTGTAGATTGATTGGGCAATACGTTTTCAGTTCTTTCCAAGATCACGTTTTTGGCATAGGTAAAGTTGGCGTTCGTACTGATTAACACTTCGCCGATTCTTTTATTAAATGCACCGCTGGCATCAAATCCTTTACTGCTTACCTTCCCTGAATTTACCTGTGCAATGGCTATCCCAACAATACCTGGTAAATTTGCAGGCCCTAAAATGTCTGTCCGTTTTTCATCAAAATAATCAAAAGAGAACGAAAGTGCTCCTTTGAGAAAGTCTACATCTGTACCCAAATTTAAGCGGTCAACCTTTTCCCAGGTGGTTAACGGGTTACCGGCAGGGCTTACCAATCTTGCTGTTGTTGAAGTAGAAAAAGTAGAACCGAGAAATGGCCCAGCATCTCTGGTAAACAACGTACGGTAAGGCAGCCTTACCACATTCCCGCTGGCATCATAAGTTGGTCCGATATTGCCCGAACGGCCATAAGATCCTCTTAATTTAAGGTAGCTGATTGCAGAGGCATCTTTAAGAAAATCTTCTTTGGAGATAAGCCATCCTGCCGATACCGCCGGAAAAAACCCAAAACGTCTTCCCGGAGCATAATTTTCTGATCCGGAATAACTTGCTATTAAACCCAGCATATAGCGCTGTTTGAAACTATAATCTGCTCGCCCAACAAGCATACGGGAACGATAATCTAACCGATCTACCGCTGCACTTACATATTGCTGTCCACGTATATTGGCTTTTATTTGATGATCTGTGCCGATGGTCCTGTTATAATCGAAGCCAAACCAGAGCTCATTGTTTTTGGTATTGGTTTGGAACGCTGCAGTTCTGTAAGCAATTACCGCAGGTGTACGATAGGTTTGTATTGGGGTAACTGTTTGATTGAAAACTGCATAATTTTCAGATAATCCGTCTCCATAATTACCATAACCATCGTAAGAGAAGAATAAGTTGGCAGAAAGGCCTTTCGTTATAAAATCCAGTTTTTGATCGGCCATGATACTGGCCAGTAAAATATTTGTGGTGGTACGCGAAAATCCTGTGCCCTGTAACTGGCCAAGTGGATTATTCTGAAAGAGTGAAGTTCCACCGTAAGATCCATCCGCATTTAAAATAGGAAACGCATTTGGCGGCAGATTATACAAGTTGTTAAATACTGTTGCAGTACCATCTCCAACATCATTCCGTACTTCACTTCTAACCCCTGCCAACAAAGTCAACGTAAGCGTTTTAGTCACATCATAATCCAGATTGATCCTGAAGTTATAACGTTTATAACCGTAATTAGAATCGTAATTGGGCGTTTCTGTTTCTTTAAAAAGTCCTTGCTGATTAAAGTAACTAACAGAGCTAAAATAACGCACCTTGTTGCTCCCGCCACTAAAGGTAAGTGCATACCTTTGGGTAGCAGCCCGTTTGTTTAGAAAACGATCTAAATAATTGTTATCAGGATACAGATAGGGATCTGTATGATTTTTGTATCCTTCGAGCGCTGCTTCGCTATAGGCTGGTGTTTGCCCGATATTGGTTAAGCCACGATTATACAAGGTGGCAAAATCGTAGGCATTTAAGGGCTTGATCAGGTTGCTGGCCGACTGAAAACCGCCCTGGGCATCGAAAGAGATTAGGTTTTCTCCAATTTTGCCTCTTTTGGTTGTCACCAGAATGGCACCATTGCCTCCATTTAGTCCGTACCAGTTTAAAGCAGCAGCATCTTTTAATACAGTTACGCTTTCAATTTCGCTGATATCCATATCTTCGAAATCACGTTCAATTCCATCCACCAAAAAGGCAGGTGTTGAGCCCTGCGCATAAGATGACCTTCCACGGATCTGATAGGATACATTGCCGCCACCAGGTTGATTACCTGTCCATCTGAACAAAAAACCACTTAATCTTCCGGCGAGTAAACCAGACAGGTTACTGATGGGCACTTTTGTAAGTTGGTTATAGCGAAGCGAACTCTGGGCAAAATTTACTTCTTCCCGACTGCGGGTGCCAAAGGGAATTTCAATCAATTTATTAGTTGAGTCTGTCTGTCCATCGTTTTCCTTTGTGATAGACACCTTCTGATTTGTATTTTGTGCTAAAGCTGTGCAGGTAAACAGATAGCATATGATGCCCAAAATTATGCCTGAACATTTAGTATATCTTGTCATTTCTTATCTTTTAAATTATATATAACTGAATGATTACCAGCCTGGATTCTGTTTTAAAGCGCCGCTGGTTTTATTCATTTCTGCTCTCGGGATCGGGTATAAATACATGTTATTGTTGAACACCTTTTTAAATGCGGGCAATTCTATTACGCTGTAGCTGAATGATCCATTGGCATTTTTAATCACCTTCATGGCTTTCATTGGCTGCGCCACGATTTCCGGTCCTTTTTTCCAGCGGAGTATATCCCACCAGCGCATGTCTTCGAAAGCAAATTCTATGGCACGCTCATTTCTGATGCGCTCGCGCATTTCAGCTTGGCTGAGGCCAGCTGGCAAAACCGGCATTTTAGCCCGCAAACGAATGGCGTTCACCGCGTTATACACTTCGGCAGTTGCTCCTGCTTCTTCATTTAAAGCCTCAGCATAATTAATCAGTACTTCGGCATACCTGTAGAAAACATAATTCAGAAGCGCCGATGCAGTAGAGCCCGAACGCGAAGCTTCAGGCCACAATCTTTTCAGGTAATAGCTGGTTTTAGTAATGGAGGTAGCCGTACTGATATCCGTTCCATAAGTGATAATCCCCTGTGCATTGGGCTCTGATTGCCAGGTTTGTACCGCACGCCCCTGCCAGGTAACATTATTATAAAGAATGTTGACATAAAACCGTGGATCTCTATTGAGGTAAGGATTTTGCGGATTGTATCCCGACGTGGCATCGGTAATCGGTTTGCCATTCGCCATTTCATACAGATCAACATGATTCTGAACTGGCGAAAGATTAGATTGTGCCCCCCCATAACTTGTAGGAATCAAAAAATCGCTGAGGTAGGTACCAATAAACCCTCTCCCTCCGCGTGGCCAGATCCGGATGTATTCATTAGAGTTTGCCACAGTGAGTACGTTTGCATAGTTGGGCTCGAGTGAAAATTTATTCAGGTCTATAATTGCTTTTGATGCCTCTGCGGCCTTCTTCCACTTAACTAAATCATTGTTGGGATTATTTAACGGGCTGGCATCGAATAACAACGCTCTTGCTTTAAGCGCCATAACTGCAGCGCCTGTAGCCCTGTTAGACTGTGCAGCAGGATTCGGCCAATCGGCATTGGTTAATGGCAATAGTGTGATGGCCTGCTCCAGATCACTCAAAATCAGCCCTAATGTTTCTGCATAACTCGCGCGGGGAAGGTCTGTTGAAGCTTCAGTAAAATCCTGAGGCTGCTTTAATATAACCACCCCGCCAAAGCGCCTTAAAAGCTCAAAATAAAAATATGCCCGGAGATAAAGTTGCTCACCTTTGATATAATTGGGATTGTAAAGATCTGTCCATGGGGTTTTGTCCATGTTGGCCAGCATCAGGTTTGCATTTCGGATTCCTCTGTACATTTGGGCATAAATCCCTGTTACATCTGAAGCCCCTGGGTCTAAAAACTGGCCGCTATTCATCGCGGCAACCTCTATCTGACCGTTATTGACAATAGATTCATCTGTAAATTGTGAGGTCATGCCCTTGTAACCGCTCAGGCGGCCATAATCTGAAATGGAAAACGTATAAGTAAAATCGCCGAAACGGGAAGCCAGCAAGGGGTCTTTAAAAACCTCTTCGAGGTCGCTCTGGATCCCCACATCTCGTTGTAGAAAATCCTTTTTGCAGGAAAAACCAATTAACGAGGCGACTAAAAACAAGAGATATATGATTTTTTTCATGATTATACCTTTAATTAGAGTGATAAATTAAGCCCAAAATTGAAGATCTTGGTGGTTGGAATAGTGGCAACGGATGAAGCATAAGCATTTCCCGACAAGCTATTTTCAGGGTCTATACCATAGAAATTAGTCCATGTTTTTAAATTCTGCCCGCTAACAAATACCGTAAGGCTACTTAACCGAAGTCTGGTTATCCATTTTTTAGGCAAACTGTAACTGAGCTGCACATTTCGCAGCTTGATGTAAGATGCATCCTGCAAGGTAAAATCGTTCAAACTTTCGTTGGGGTTTGCATTCAGGCCCGGACGGATTACCGGCCAGCTGGCGTTGGTATTGCCAGGCGTCCATCTTTCCAGCATCGGTGCATAATACTGGTTAAGGCCACCGCTTTGGAACACTACGTTAGAACTCACATTGGTTACCGCATTAAACAATGCCGACAACTGAAATCCCTTATAGCCGAACTGCATATTCAAGCTGGCATTGTATTCAGGGATGTTTGGATGCCCAATGGCCACTACATCCTGGTTATTGATTATGCCATCTTCGTTTACATCCTGATATTTAAAATCGCCGGGTATAGACGGATATGCCGTTATTTTGTTTAGCGGACTGCTGTCAATGTCTTTTTGGTCTGCATAAAAGCCAAGCACATGGTATCCGAAATAAGTACCGATAGGCCTGCCTGATACCCGCAGGTTCTCTGCAAGGCCGGGAGCCTCGTCTAGTACCCTGCGCTGGTTACGTGCATAACTCAGGTTTCCGGTGAAGGAGTAGTTAAATTCATTAATCTTATTGCGATAAGTTACTGAAAGTTCATATCCATGGTTATAATTGATGCCATAATTGGTACTTGGAACCGTGGCTCCATAAGTGGCAAAACTTGTTGCTGATCGGGTCGTTAAAATATCCGAACGCTCATCATCAAAAAGGTCTGCCGTGATATTCAGTTTATCTTTAAATAAAGAGAGATCAAGCCCTATGTTTCTTTTTAACGAGATCTCAAAGGTGATAAATGGATTACCATATTGCAATTGGGTATAGGTTGGCGCACTGAAATTGCTGTTTGGGTTTCCAAATACGACATTTGCCCCTGCCCCAAACCTATTCTGGTAATAGAACCGGCTTGTACCCGGACTGGGAATCCCTACCCTTCCAATCGAACCACGTATTTTGAGCATACTGATCCAGGTAAACTTTTTCATCCATTCTTCATTGGCCAGATTATAGCCTACAGTTGCAGCCGGAAAGAAGCCATAACGATAGCCTTTGGCATAGTTCTCCGAACCGTTGTAAGTAGCACTGGCTGTTAAAAAGTATTTATTACCATAGTTATAGGTTGCTTCTGAAATAATACCTTGATTAGCATATGGGGCGGCGGCAGCGGCTGAGCCTTGAAGCTCGCGCTGACCGATTAAATTAGCACTCAAGTTGTGCTTACCGAATGATCTGCCATAGGTTAAAAACAGCTGTAAGTTCGTTTTGGTGAACCCACTTCTTGAATAAGCTGGTGCGCCAAAAAAATCATTGTAAGTTCCTCCAACTGGTGTAAGCGCTAAAGTTGACCGATTTAGCTCGAGGTATCCTGTACTGCCTCTTTGCAACTTTCCTGATAATTGTGTGGCATCATAACCAAACTGGGCTTTTAAACTCAGGCCTTTTGTTATAAAATCAAGTTTTTGGCGTACCGTAAAAATTGATTCGGCAATGTTGTTATCGGTAAAAGCATATCCTCCATAGGTTAACAAAGCGTAAGGATTGAAGGCATTTACCCCACTAAGTCCATAATTTACGATGTGGTTATAGTTTCCATCCAACGCAATCACTTTAGGATCGTCGGAGTTGGTATATTCTTTAAAAAATGGGGCTGCCCACGACGGCATTTTCAGCGCCCTGCCCACAAGCCCTTCAATACCATTGCTCACCACACCAGCAGGGTCATTGTGTTCGCTCATGCCTGCAGGACTGTAGCGGTGCTCGTTTCTGCCTGCAAGGTTAACTTCAAAATTTGTAGTCTTGGTAAGATCTATGCCAACCCTGGCCCTGAAGTTATAACGGCTATAGCTCGGCGAGGTAGAATAATCTAAAGGTGTTTTAAATTCCTTGAAATTTCCATCTTCGCGCAGGTGGCTAAAAGAGGTAAAATATTTTACTTTTTCGCTACCGCCTGATATTGTCAGGTTCTGCTGGTTCTGCATCCAATGGTCTTTAACGAGTTCATCGTACCACATTACATTTGGATAAAGCAACGGATTACCGTTTCCGGCCTTAAATGTGGCTAAATCTTCATCGGTAAATGTGCGGGCTTCACCAACATTAAGCTGGCCTTCGGTAAGTAACATCGCACTTTCGTAGGCGCCCAGAATCTCAGGACGGGATGTGGCACTAACAATGCCCACGTTACCAGAAAGGGTTACCCTTGCCGGCCCTTCAACTCCCCTTTTCGTGGTGATTACAAATACGCCGTTGGCGCCTTTTAAACCGTATAAAGCGGTAGATGATGCATCTTTTAAGATGTTAATACTTTCGATCTCATTTGGATCAATATCGCCGAAAGAAGTCCGCTCAACACCATCCACAATAATGAGTGCTGTTGCTGAGGGAGAAACCTGTCCGCGGATATACAGCGCTGCACCGTTAATTCCTGGCCGTCCGGAGGTTTGCTGTACGACCAAACCAGGTACCCGCCCAGCCAAAGCGTTATTGACATTGGTTACTGGCGCTTTTAATAAATCGGCACCTGAAACGGTACTGATGGCGGCTGTAACGGCCGATCTTCTTTGTGTAGAATAACCATTTACCACCACATCATTAAGCGAACTACTTGAAGATGTTAAGGTTACACTAATTACACTGGAAGCGCCTATAGTTACTTCCTTGCTTTCAAAACCAATGGTAGAAAAAACAAGTACCTGACCTCGGTTAACGTTGATTTTATATTTCCCGTCCAGATCGGTTTGAACACCGATGGTAGTTCCTTTTATTTTGATTGTTGCACCCGGAATCGGTTGATTTTTCTCATCCTTAACTATTCCGGTTATTTCCTGAAACAATCGTTTGGGAGATGTAGTAACAGCGCTGGTGGTTATTTTTATGGGTTCGGCAGCGAGCGCATGTGCCCGACACCACACCACAATAACCACGAAAAACCAGCTTTTGGGCCTGAGGTTTAATTTTTTTATCATCTATTTGATATATGGTTAGAATTATTTTTTTCGAAAATGATGAGCCTTCCTTATCTGATTTTAAAGTTGCAGCCTCATTTTATTTACAATTATGCTTCAGGCAAAATCAATTGAATTAAAATGGTCACGCCTTTTTATCACGCATAATTCACCTTCAGGATACCATACAAGCGTCCTCATAAATCCCAAAAAAGGGTAGGTTTATCAGCTGAATTTTAAGAAAAGAGATATGAAAGCATTACAATAGCAATTATTTGATTTTGCCGTTTTGGTTTAAACCTTATGCCGTGAAATATAAGTTAAATGCCTATGCCATTCTATTTTACTGACTTGTGGTTTAGCCTTTGTGTTTTCCTCATTGGCAATGGCCGAGATGGTTGAGAAATGGGTTATCATACTTAGTTGGGTTTATTATTTGGTTAACACAAATCTATAGTACTTAGCCCTTACATAGGGTTCACTTTTGTACGGAAATGGTTTGGTTTTGTACAGTTAGCGCATTATTTCGATTAAATTTATCCGCAGACTGATGCTGGGGGCAAAAATCTGCGGAGATCAATTTAGTTGATAGACACTTTATGCTTATTCTCCACCCTGAGCTTTCCTACAACTTTGCGTGCCACTTTTTTCAGGTAAGCTGCAAAGTCATTAGATACACTTTGGGGCTTGAAGGCAATATTTTTCAAATCATCATTAAACAATAAGCTATACCAGATTAATCCACCTAAATATTTCCCTGCATCATTGGCGTGATTTGGATCGAAACTTAACTGATTCTTGTTCCAGAAGTACCCGATATTTAGCGAATTGGTCTGATCTGGTAAATTTGGTGCAACTGGATGATCATAATCAAATGAAAGATCGGGCTTGAAAGCATATTTTTTATTGGTAGCCACCATTTCGAAAGCATCGCCAACTGGTAAAATACGGGCATTGATCCGTTTTGCAAGGAGATGATAAGCTGCACGGGATTTTTGCCACATTTCTTCCTGATTCTTCGCGGTTAGGCCTTCACTTATACGCCCAAACTTCTTTGCATCAGAACGGTAAGCCCAGGTTTGATGGATGACGATGCGGGCCTGAGGTTGAAGTGTTTTTACATAAGCAACCAGTTTGTTGGCATAGGGATAATAGCTCGAGGAATCGCCCGAGAGGAAAGAATATTGCTGTATAGTTACAATATCCCAATTCCCTTGCCCCAATAACATTTTTAATGATTTACCATTATAAGGTTTGCCCTTG
The DNA here is from genome assembly GCF_918698255.1 of Pedobacter sp. Bi27. Lineage (NCBI taxonomy): Bacteria > Pseudomonadati > Bacteroidota > Sphingobacteriia > Sphingobacteriales > Sphingobacteriaceae > Pedobacter > Pedobacter sp. Bi27. Next base: position 166,230 of record NZ_CAKKMW010000010.1, on the reverse strand, counting down.
GGGTCATCAACATTGGCTTCTGCTTTTTCTATATATCCCCAATGCTGTTCGAGTGAGTGCCCACCGAGTTCGGCACGGCCGATAATGAGGGTCTTTCCCCTCCCTTTAGCCATTTGTGGCAAAAAGGCTGAAGCGTTTTGCGAAAAGCTATTTCCTATGATAAATAAGCGTAAGGTATCCTGCCGGTTTTGAGCAAAAAGATCGGTAACCAGGCAGATCAACAGCAGAAAAAAAGCTGTTGATTTAGCTAAAGGAGCGCGCTGTATTTTGATGTTAATCTTCATTCTTGTTAATTTTTATAAGCCTTCTCCTGTGATTTTAAATATTGATACAATTGAGTTCCCGCCAACAAAAATGCACCCACACCGTAAACCTCGGTACTATTTGCATTTACGGCATCCGGACTTGCGCCAATAGGTTGCACATAACCCAGCATGCCATCATCATGAACAGCAGATACCAGAGCTTTCCATGATTTTTCTACCACAGGAAGATATTGCTTCTTTTCCAGAAGCCCATGGTTTAAGCCCCAGGCAATTGCATAGCTAAAGAAACCTGTACCGCTCATCTCCTTAACCGGAAAACTCGCAGGATCCAATAATGATGCATGCCAGCTACCATCTGGCTGCTGTAAGCTGGCAACTTTACCCACCATATCTTGGTAAAGTTGTACCAATTTAGTCCTGTCGGGATGGTTTTTCGGCGTATTTTCCAGCACCCTTACCAAACCCGCCAAAACCCATCCATTACCCCTCGACCAAAATATTTTCTGACCATTTTTTTCTCTTTTGTTAAAGAAACTTTCATCTCTGAAAAACAGCTTCTCTGTTGGGTCGTAGAGGAATTCTGTGGTTTTCCACCACAGTTTTACCGCTGTGTTTAAGTATTTTTCATCTTTGGTAGCGGTGCTCAGATAAGCTAAAGCAGGAGGCCCCATAAAAAGGGCATCGCACCAGGCCCACTCCCTGTTTTGGATTTTATTTTTCCAGTTTAAAGGCTCGTTATGTGGTTGATTTACAATGCTGTCTGCCTGCAAAATAAACGGAGCAATCATCTTTTTCTTTTTAAATTTACTATAAAGCTGAGCATAAGTTTGCCCCACACAATAGTCGTCTGCATGGAAGCGCAAATGTCCGGTATTCCAACCCAGCTCATCGCCAATATCTACCAGCGTTTTAAGATAATGTTCATTACCTTTAATGTTGCCAAAAGCGAAAATACCAGTATAACAGGCCCCATTTGTCCAGTCAGCTTTTCGATGGTTAAAACCTTTATTTTTCCAGGTTTCCAATTGCCAGTCTGCTACCCGCTGCATCATTTTAAAAATGTTTGTTTTTTGCAGAACCGAATCTCTTTTTGCATGTGTTGGTGCAGAAAAAGCGCTGAATCTGCAACAGCCAGTTAGTATTAATATTAAAAGCAAGTGTCTAAAATTCATGTGATTCATATTTTTAATTTTTTAATTTATTATTTTGGTAAACCCTTACATAATCTACTTCGAATCTGGCCGGGAAGAACGTTTTTGAAGGATCGCCACCTTGTTTTCCGCCTATTGCCAAATCGAGCAACATATAATGCGGTTGTTTGAAAGGATTAATATTGGTACCATTCTGGTTCACCAGCTTATCTAAAGGCACCTTGTTTAAGAGCTGATTATCTACATAAAGTGCAATGCTGTTCTCGTCCCAATCCATTCGCCAAATATGAAACTGATCTGCCCAGGCCTGGCCGCCCAGGGAATCGATATTTTTCTCGGTGCTAAACCAGGCATCTTTTCGATCGGCTCCCATAAAGGCAATATTGGCGAGTAGTTTTTTCCGGTAATATTCCATTATATCAATTTCGCCGGTTGCAGGCCACGACCCTTTTATCCCCAATGTCCACCAGGCTGGCCAAATGCCATCGCGGATATCAATTTTACCGCGCATCACAAACCTGCCGTAAAGCCAGCTGTGCAGTCCTTGCGTTTTGATACTGGCGGAAGTATAATCGGCTTCTTTGCGGTTTTTCTTCCAATCGCTGCTCCCTTCTTTAAAATTGGGGTTTATCTTTTTTTCTCTTTTCGCTTCGAGGATTAATTTTCCGTTTTCACATCTGGCGTTTTCTGGTTGATACCATTGAAGTTCTTCATTGCGTTCAAATCCAAGCTCGTAGGTCCAGTTAGCCGGATCGGGCGCACCATTGCCATTAAATTCTTCGGCCCATATCAGTTTGAAACCATCGGCGGTGAGTGCTGGCGGCATAGGTTGTTTTTGCTGTTGTGCTACTGCAGATAAGCCCGCGAAGAAAGTACAGGCCATTAAAAAGGGTTTTAATAAATGTTTTTTCATTGGGGTTGATTTATTGGTATCCGTTTAAACGTAAAGGCATCAGTGTTGGAAACGTCCAGGCATAATCGTGTTTCGGATACATGATCGGGCGATATGGCGCCAGGTATTTCTCATATTCCGCGTCGGAATAAATGCCGTTCATGGCCTCCAGAAGATTGGCCGGCCAGAAGCCCGTTTCTGTATACACCGCTCCCGTAGCAGGATTTTTGAAGAATTTCCATTCTTCAGGATGCTGGTTATAGTAGTGCAAATAATCTAGCGATTTCTTAAATGATGCGCCGTTTTTTGTTGCTGCAAAAAGATTTTCACCGGTTTGGTTATAGATCACCCAACTCGAAGCCGTTAGCGGAGCCAGCGAAAAATAGGTATACCAGATTCCTTTGCCCTGTCTTTTTACTTCTTCAACCATGTGACCATCAGGAGCAATCTTATCGAAAAGATCATTTTTAATCAGCGCAATATTTTTTTGTAAATCTTCCTGATCATCGAGATAGGTATCAGCCAGTATAGAAGCCAGCCGGGACCAATCGCCAGAGTTATTGTTGCGGAAACGAATGCTATTTGCCGCTTCCCGGAAAACGTTTTTAGTCCATAATTTAAATTGCGCAACATCTTGCGGCTTCCATTTCCTATAATCTTTAAGCAGGTCTGCACTGATCATCATGGTAGTACCTGAGTACGACATTACCAGCGAACCATCTAATTGTGAATATTTTTTGTTAACAGATGCCCATGCATTGAGAAAATAAATTGCTTTATCGGCATATTTAGCCTTCCCGCTCAGTTGATAGGCCAAGGCGCAACTATAAGCCGAAAAACCATCAACCTGAAGTGCCAGTGAGGTTTTCCGATGGCCATCCTTGTCCTGGTAAAATCCGGGAATGCTGAAATCTGCTACTGCATGCTGTTCTACCAGCAAGGCAGAATCTGCTTTGCTGATCAGTGCTTTATAAGCTGAGGTATATGGCTCTTTTTTGGCTTTGAGCTGCCTTTTAACAAAATCAATCTGTTGTTGTGGGTGCATGCCCTTAAGTTGGTTTTGCGCAAGCACTTGCTGTCCTTGCAGCGTACTTAAAAGGAATGTTGTGAGAAAAATGAAAAGAAAAAACTTTAAATGGTTCATGGTATTTTATTTGGTTAAAATGGGATGCTGAAATCACGCAATGCTCCCTTTATGTATGATATTATTTTTTTTGCTATGTCCAATAAGGCAGCATATCTGCCTATTTCCCATCATCATTACGCCGTATTGCTTTCAGTACTGTAGCGCTTTTTATATTCAGACGGACTGGCTTCGAATTGTTTTTTAAAACAAACACTAAAATATTTTGCGTTGTTAAACCCGGTTTGATAAGCAACTTCTGCCACGGTTAAATCTGCATGTTCGAGCAAATAGGCACTTCTTTTCAATCTGATATTTAAAATAAATTCTTTAATAGACATACCTACAATATCATTGATCTTTTGATAAAGAATAGTCCTTCCGGTGTTCATATCCGATACAAAATCGTCGACTGAATAATTGGGATTGGCCATATTCTGCTCAATAAATTTCATGGCCTTAATCAGCAGTTCCTCATCCATTGAGGTAATGGTAACATTAGATGGGTCGACCACCAGGCGCTTGCTGTACATCTCGCGCATTTCCTGCTGGTTTTTCAAAATGGTATCAATCTGCTGAATGAGGTATTCCACTTCAAAAGGTTTATCAATAAAAACCGTGGCTCCATGTTCAAGCGCTTTGGTCTTGTTCTGGTGTACATCGCCCATACCAGATATCATTACGATAGGAATATGGCTGGTTTTAAAATTCTGTCGCAAATGGCTGCAAACCTCAAATCCATTGGTATTAGGCATCACCAGATCGGTAATAATCAGTTGTGGATAGATTTTTTCGGCCTTAAAAATACCCTCCATCCCATCGCTGGCCATGTATACGTTGTATTTTTCAGACAGTCGCCGTTCCAGATAATTCCGAAGATTAGGGTCATCATCAATCAACAAGATGCTGGTGGCTTTTCTGGCATTTTTTAATGTATGATCAGGCTCTTCAGCTTCTAACAGGATATCGTCTATCTCTGAGATGGTATAATCGTATACGCTCGACTGCATATCGCCAGAGCCGGCTTCTTTTTTTAGAGGGAGCATCATGGTAAAAGAAACTTTATTTGTTTTATTCACCATCCAGATTTTCCCCTCAATGGCATCCACAAGCTCCTTTACAATAGCAAGGCCAAGCCCCGAACTTTCTTCGAAAGTTGGTCGGTAAGACGACAAACGATTGAAAGAGGTAAATAAGGTAGCAATCTGCGCTTCTGAAAACCCGATACTGGTGTTCAATACCTCCACAGAAATATATTCCCGGTCATGATGATCTGGCATAACATCCACACGCAGTTTTTCTTCAGCTGTAGATTGATAAATCCGTACGCCAACATAGCCTTTATTGGAGGTATATTTTAAAGCATTAGAGAAAAGATTGGTCAAAATCTTTTCAATAATATCGTAATCAAAGGCAACATATAAATGATCTTCATGTGCCGTTATGTTGGTTTCAATCTCTTTTTTGTTCGCGTAAAGTTCAAAAAGTCCAAAAACGTCGTGTACGAAGCTGATAAAATCTCCAACCTGAGGGTTTAGCGTTACTTTCTGGCTTTCGATTTCCCTGAAGCGTAACAATTGGCTGATTGTACGTTGGATACGGGCAACATTTTTCTCAATTAACTGCATATATCCAGTGGCGTGGTCGTTTTTCTGCACCGTTTCTTTTAACTGCTTAAGGGGTTCGAGCACCAAGGTAAGCGGTGTCTTCAGATCATGTGAAATATTGGTAAAAAAATCTGTCCTCGCCTGGTTTAAATCCCGCATATTCTGTTCTTTCATCGCTTCTAAAGCCAGCCGTTCCTTAAAAACCTTCTTATTGGTAAAGTAACGCATAATGAAAAACAGGAGCCCCAGTACAATTAAAGTATAAATGGAGTAAGCCCACCACGACAGGAAAAACGGTGGATTTACATGAAAATAAAGTTTAGAAACCTCGCTGCCCCAAAGCCCATCGTTATTAGAAGCCTTTATTTCAAAAGTATAATCGCCACTAGGCAAATTGAAAAACTGTACAGCATGCTGACTGGTATTGATCTTGAGCCATTTATCGCTGAGGCCTACCATACGATAAGAAAATTGATTTTTATCGGCAGATAGATAGCTGTTTGAGGAGAACCGGATTTCGATGTTTGACTGATTACTGGAGAGTGAAATCCTTCCGTTCTCCTGATTGCTTAAAGTAGAAATATCTTTCACCAATGGCGAATCTTTGGAAATGTTGCTCACCTGTTGATTGTTGATGAGCAGGCCAGTGAAAAATACCTTTGGCTTTTGTAAGTTTTTGTTCAGGTATTGCGGATCGAAAAGTAAAAAGCCGTTTGTTCCGCCAAACAACATTTCTCCGTTTTTGGTTTTATAGGCTGACCTTAGATAAAAAGAGCCGCAGCTATTTGCCTTATAAAACCTGGCTTTTTCAAATTTTTGATTTTTTTGATCGAAAAAATACAGTCCATCATTGGTGCTGAACCAAATATTTCCAGAAGCATCATCTTCAAGAATACCGAAAACGATCTTTGGAGGGAATCCATTTGCGCCATTGAAATTAAGGTATCGGCCATCTTTCTTTAAAATGTTAACTCCTCTTCCGGAAGTGCCGAGCCAAAGATCGCCATTTGATGCTTCATAATAGCTACAGAGGTGATTAACCGCATATGGACCATTTTTGATGACATAATGCCGCAGCACCTTTAGGGTTTTGGGATCTGCAATGTACAAGCCCTGATGGCTAACGATCCGTAAATGCTGTTGCTGATCAAGCGAAATGGCCTCAATTTCTACATCCAAAGGTTGACCATTTAAACCAATAAGTTTCACGATTTCAGTTGCTGACGCTGGCTGGTTTTTCTTCCGGTGAAAAAAGGTTTTATCAGGGTCAGTCATCCACCAGGTACCTTCGGCATCGCGTACAAAATCATACACGGTTAAGGGCTGTTTACTTTCTGGCGAGCGTATGTCGAGGTTGCTAAAGCGCCCGGTCGCCATTTCATAGGCAGAAATGCCACCATTAAAAGAAGATACAAACAGGTGTTTTCGCTCAGGATCAAATTTTAAGCGCTTTACCATGTTCGAATTGATGGCGTTGGCTTCGCCTTTGGTGAAATGCCGGAAAGTATCTTCTTTTCTGTTCCAATAGTTAAGCCCGCCGCCCTCGGTTGCAATCCAAACATTACCCAGGTCGTCTTCCTGAAAACCGCTAACTATTGGATGGTTAAGCCCTCCTGCGCTCGGTGTAAAATAGCGCACATATGCGTCATAGAGTGAACAATAAGCGATTTTGCCGCCATAAGTTCCAATCCAGGCACCCTGATCCGGATCGCCATAAATGGTCCAGATCGAATTATTTGGCAGGGAAAAAGCATCATTCAGGTTCATTTTGAGCAATTTGCTTGTTTCTGTCCGCGGATCGTAAAGCAAAAGCCCCGACTGTGTAGCTATCCACATCATTCCGACCTGATCGATGAAAATCTTTTTAGCCATAGTTGCCTGGTTCCCTCCGGCCACTATTGCAATATTTTTTTTAATTGCTCCCTTCGCATCGGTAATGAATATACCCCCGTATTGTGTAAGAAAATAATAATCGCCCCGATAGGCCACTGCATCGTTAACTACATAGGAGGTTTTGCCCAAATCGGCAAAAACAGTAAAGCGCGACGTTTTGGTATCGAACCTATACAGTAAATTTTCCTGCGAGAGGTAAATGTTACCCTTCAAGCTAATTACGCTATTGAAATATCTGCTGGCAGGCAGTTTAATTTTTTTGACCGACTTGTTTTGTTGGTTATATCTTAGCAGGCTATCGCCCGAGAGCATGTAAACATTCCCATCGTCATGCAGACAGATTGAGCGGATTTTCCCTGGAAGAATTAAATCAAAATTAAACCGTTCGTAATTAAACCTCAACAGGCCGTGGTTTGTTGCTAAAAACAATCCGCCCTTTTTATCAGTTACAACCGAGCCATAAGCCCACTTTACCTTCGGATTACTCAATGAAGCCAGTTCGTTTAACTGATAAAAGCTGTTTCCATCATACATAAAAACAGCATCAGGGCCGGTATACCAGATTCGCCCCAAGCTGTCCTTAGTGATGCTCTGAATGCCTCCGTAATAGAATGTTTCGGGCATTACATGAAAACGATACCTGGAAATATCAATCGCAAATGCACTTTTTAGTAGAAATGCAGTGAAACAAAACAGCAAACAAATGATTTTCCGGATATCCATAAGGTTAAAGCAGAAGCAGGTAAAGTATTGGATTTTGAAATTACCACTAAAATTTTTATCTATAAATTTATTTCGATTTCTATTCTCTTTTATATTCACGATGTTACACGCCTGGAAGGGAAATCATTAAATGATGGTGTTCAATAATTTCTAAGATCGAAGCGCTCGTTTACCCTAAAGCAAACAAACGCTTCGAAAAGACCTTCTTATTGAACAGCTACATCCATCAGCTTGAGCCACCCTGTGGAAGTTAAATCGCCATTTACAGCAATTTTTATCCCCGGTTGATTTTCTTTTGTAGTATCAACAATGGCTACTGCCCAGGTATAATTTCCTGCAGGTACGCCTGCGCTTAGCTTAAATTCGTAAGTGGCAGGGTTATTTTTTAACCAGGTTGATGGTTCGGCTTTGGTATCAACAAAAACTTTCTTCACATTGTTATTACCATCAAGGAGTGCAAAAGCCACTTTATATTTGAAGTTCCATTGCTTAATATTGTTTGGAAAGTAACCCCAGCCCATGTTTCTCCAACGGTGTGTAATGGTGGTTTCGCTTCCACTAGTCAATTTTTCTGGCAGGTACACCTGATCCGGATATAAACGGTAGCCGCCTTCAGAAACAAAACGTTGTGTTAAGTTAAATGCCTTTGTAAACCAGCTTTCAAGTTCTCCGACACGGAAATCCATCATGTTCACTGCTGCGTCTGCCGAGGCATCAAATTCGCCCTGGCGCACATCTTCAGGATGATCTTCCCTGTATTTACCATTCGGATCGGTCCAGTAGCGGTGAGTGCCTGTCGTAATCCAGCCGCCTTCCATAATAACCGGACATTTAAAACTCCATGTTTTGGCAAAGTTTTTTTCCCAGCTTTGGTAATAATCGCTCATGCCGAAAGCATCCTGTCTTAAAATGTAACCTTTGTTAATTGATTTTACTAAAAGTTTATCGCTGTTTGCATTGGCTGCGCCCCAACTTGCCGGATGGCCGATTAAGCGGTGATAGTTGATTACCATCGGTACTTTATCGAAATTCTTAGTATAAAGGTTGGTTACCCAGTCAAAAACCTGTTCCTTAAGCGCTTCGGTATTTGCGCCAGTTGAAGTATTGGGATCTTCATAAATTACATTGTGTGCCTCGCCCCATTTACCCAAGCCATAGGCATCGATAAAAGAAGTGCGAACCGGATCGTTGAAATCTTTGGCCAGTTCTTCAATAAATTTGGCATAATATTGCTGGAAAACTGGATCCTGAGGATAAGGCGTACGGCGGCTGGGAAATTTACTGTCTTCCAGGTAATATTTCGCTCCGGCATCGAATACAAACTGCGGGGTATTTAAACCCTGGTCGCGGCCATCTACAACAATCCTGAAAGCAATTGGCAAACCCCTGCTCTCTGCACCTTTAATCATTTTATAAAGTGCTGAACCTGGATTTCGCCATGCATAAACGCCGTTTGAGGGGTTGAATGTTGCCCAGCTGGTCCGGATATAACAGGCTGAAGCATAATCGATCGCCTTTACTCTTTTTCCTAAATCGGGGACATAATATTCGGTATCCCAATAAGATTCGTTACCAGAACCCGAGCCGTACATTACCCAACCGTTAAGCGGGTTACGAAATACAGCACTCCTGTTGTACTTAGGTTTAACCAAAGTACCTTCAGCCTTAGCGGTTTCTTCATCGACATTTTTTTTACAGGCAAAGCCCATAACACCCATCAGGGCTAATAATGCTTGTGAAATCAGTATTTTATAATTCATTTTTTTCATCTTTTATTTTTTTGAGGTCCCATCACTAACTGTATCATCGTTTTTCTGCCAGTATGGTCATATTACGCAGGTCGAATACAATCACATTTGTACCAGATGGAATAGTATAATAAGAATTGCGCTGTGCACTGGTAGAGCCGCCAGATAGTGGCGCAACGGTACCCTGCACAAGGGTAAGTTCTTGTGCGGTACCGGTGGCGGTAAGTGGGCAGCTAAATGCGTAGGCCAGGTTTTTATTGTTATCATTACCTCCATAAACAATAAACTTGGTTTTACCCACCCTGCCTCCGGTATATACCAAAATCTGAGGATCGGCCAAACTCACTTTACAGTCCATTTTTACAGGGGTTCCAAAACTATTCACGGCCCCGTGCATCCATAACTCAGCAATGGTGGTTGTTTGGGCAATTCCGCCATCTCCGTTCCAGGTTACAACTTTTGGTGCCAATGCCTGCGCCGGAGAATAAATGGTTGCGGTTGCTTTTTGCATATTCACTACAACTCGGTATTTCCCTGCAGTCTCAATTTTCCATGAAAAGGCGGTTTCACGCATTTTTATGCCAATAGCGGTCCCGTCTTTTACCGTCGTAGCCGCATCAGCAGAGGCGATATAATTTGTTGAACCATTATATTCAACAGGAATTTGTAGTTCGCCAGGCTGTAAGTCGATCAGGTAGGCATACTGATTTAAATTCTCTAAAGTTTTGGGCATTTCAACCTTACTTAATCCCGGAACAGCGCTTCCGCCCAAAAATATTTTATCAGCATCAAAAACAACTGTTCGGATAGGCGTTACGTTAACCTGTACTGTTCTTACTTCAGGCGATTCAAAAGTGGCACCACCCTCCCATTGTGCAATAACCCTGAACTCTAGTGTAAAGGATTTGTTGGTAGGAATGCCCCATTTTTGATTTGCCCAGTTTTGTAATTGTTCAGAAGTGAAACTTCTGCTAAATGTTCCATCATCTTCGTAATTCATAATGGCGGTGGCCGAACCAAAGTTGTTCCCAACCAGATCCAGCTTGGTGATATAAGAAACTAAATGATCATTTGATTGCGGCCTCGCCGGATGCCACGAAAAGGTGACAATGTCTTTGCTGAGGTTGTTTTCATCAAGTGTTATATTCGCCGAAGATAGCTGTAGCACCAATTGTTCTTCAACTTTTTCAATATCGCTGACTCCCTTTTTGCAAGCTGTAAAACCGATCGACAGAAACAGTAAAAGCCATATTTTATATAAAAATCTATTTTTTTTCATCTGATATAATAGCATAAGTATTCATTTAACTTTGTTCTATTTTAGCACGCTCAGCACTACTTACCGTAGCCTGGATTTTGAGGAAATACTGCATCACGGTTTGCATCAATAATCGATTGTGGAATTGGCCACAGGGCGTGATAATCCATAATTTTGCCTTTGATGGCCGTATTATAAAGTTTCACCCGATCTACCAGCTTATTGGTACGTACTAATGTAAAACGTCGGCTTTCCTCTCCCACCAGTTCCCTGATGCGTTCATCGAGGAGAAAATCCATGGTCATCTGGCCTGCGCCTACTACCGAGGCACCGGCACGTTTACGCACCTCATTTACTGCGTCGGCGGCTTTCGCCAGGTTTCCTTGTCCTAAATAAGCTTCTGCGAGCAGCAGATAGGTTTCTGCCAGTCTAAATTTCACCCGGTCTTTATAACTTCCGGTTAGGCCAAGGTTTTCTGCCCGTCCGTAAAAAAACTTAGTAATTGCCGGAAATAAACTTTTGGTAGAAAACCAGGTTTGTTCGGTAATATTTGCTTTTTTGCCATATAATGAGGTTTCGCCGGGGTTATTATAGTACCAGTTGCGTTTGATGTTATAATTGGAATTACGGATATCCGTTGCTTCAAAAATCCCTGGAACATTACCTGTAGCATTTGTGCCTGCGGTTCCAACCCACCACTTCATCGGAGTGAGCTGTGCCAGGCCCCTTCCACCCAGGGTATCTGCTAAAACGAAACCCGTCATGGTAGAATAATTTGGACTCCAGGCCCTGCGGCTCCAATCGTCTGAATTGGTACCACCACCTACAGTATTAAATTCGAACTGCAAAACCCAGATACTTTCCCGGTTTGCGTTTTTTAACCTGTTCTGGTTATTCTCCAGGAAAAGATCACTGAAAACATCTCCAGCCTTATCTTTATTTACGCCAAATCGTGTTTTCATTAAACCATAATAGCCACTGTTGATTACCGCGAGTGCAGCTTGCTCAGCAGGTACATAGGCTTTGTTCAGCAGGTGCATTTCGCTCAGTAGATGGTAAGCAGCCCATTTGGTAAGCTTCCCGTCCTTTACCTGATCTGGATTTGCAGGTAAGTGCTGGCTGGCAAAAGTCAAATCGTCAATAATATGCCCCAATACCTCTGCTTTTGGGGTACGGGTAAAATTGAGTTTAAAATCGTATAAAATGGTTTCTACATAGGGTACGTCTCCATATAAATATACTAAGGTGCGATAAGCATATGCGCGGAAAAATCTGGCCTCTGCCTGAAAACGTTCCTTATCGGAAGGTGAATCCCAATTGGTATTTTTTTCCGAATAGATAAGCATTAAATTGGCCGATGAGATAATACTGTATGCCCAGTTCCAGTAAGTGCCAACAAACCTTTCTGATGAGTTTAACGTAAGATTTGCAAAAGGCAGCAGTGATGCATCGCTGTTGATGACATCAGCAATATCTGTTGCAGCCTGTAAAGCCTCGTAAGGGCATGCTCCATTGTGGATATAAGCTCCACCTTCGCCAAAAGTGTTGTATTCAGAGCGGGTAAGGGCGTATAATCCGGCACTTCCTACTTCAAAACCATAGGTACTGGTATAAGTATTGGTTGGTGCCAACTCTGTTTTCAAATCTTCTACCAGAAATTTTTTACACCCCATTGCCGAAAACAATATGATGAGTGCCAATCCTGTTTTTATAATTTTTTTCATGTGATAAAAAGCGTTAGAAATTTACGTTTAAACCGAACATATAAGACCGGGCAGTTGGATATGAGGCCATCCAGGTATTATCATAGTTAAGCACCTGCCTGATGTTCGAAATTGTATTTAGGTTGTTAACACTTACGTTAACATCAATACCATTTACACCAAGCTTTTTGGCCAATTGTTGTGCTATTCGATACCCAAGGGTGATATTTTTTACCTGTACATAAGAAACTTTTTTATAGTAGCCATGCCCGAAATTATTGTTGTATCCCGGCGAAACAATAGTTGCTTCCGGATTTTCTGGCGTCCAGTAATTGGCATTGTGTACATAATTGGTTATTCCGAAAGTCCACGAACTGATATTGGCCATATTATCATCGCGCCAAACGCCAAATACCCCGGTTACCAATGCCGACAGGTAAAAGTTTTTGTAGCTTACCCTGTTGCTTAACGAGGCGGTATACCTTGGCATCTTAGAGCCAATAACTTTGCGGTCTTTAGAATCGATGAGCCCATTACCATCCACATCTTCTAGCTTGGCAGCGCCTGCTGCTGCACCTTGCTGAACGGTATAGTTTTCACCTTTTTGCCAAATGCCAACCATATTATAATCGTAAAAAACCCGCAGCGGTTTACCAATAAACCAACTGTTATTTACATCATCAAGCCCATCGCCCCTGAGTTCTACAATTTTATCTCGGTCTAAGGAGAAAACAGCTGTCGAATTCCATTTAAAGTTTTTAGCATCAATATTGAGCGAGTTTAAGGTAATCTCTAATCCTTTATTCTGGGTTTGGCCGATATTATCCCAGATTCTACTGTAACCGTTCATAATCGGAACGGTACGGGTCATCAGTAAGTCTTTGGTTCTAGACAGGTAGGCATCAATTGTACCGCTTAAACGGTTTTTAAACAATTGAAAATCCAGACCAACGTTTGTGGTATAAGTTGTTTCCCATTTCAGATTGGGATTACCAACGCCATCACCAGCAAGGTAAGCGGTATTTACGGCCGTACCACCATCACCCCAGATGTATTTTACGCTCGAGTAAAGGCGATCTAATGTTCGGTAAGCCGTGATGGCCTGATTACCATTAGCACCATAGGAAACCCTTAGTTTGAGTAAATCGACCCAGTTTAACTTATCTTTAATAAAACTTTCCTCACCGATATTCCATGCCAGGGCAGCTGATGGGAAAAAAGCATATTTATTATTTTCACCAAATACGGAAGCACCATCCGAGCGGCCAGTAAAGGTTACGATGTATTTCCCTTTATAGCCATAATTGATCCGCCCCATATAAGATAAAAGTGCTGTTTCTGATAAATTTGATGACATGGTGAGGTTGCGTGCCGCAGTACTCATCATGTAATAACTGGTGTTATCGGTTACAAAGCCCTCGCCACTCTGTGATGAACCAACGCTTTTGGTTTGTTGCATACTAAATAAGCCTGTAGCATCAAAACGGTGATCGCCGAGGGTGCGTTCGTACTTCAGTACGTTTTCCCAGGTATAATCGTTATAATGTCCATTATTGATAGATGCCCTACCGCCAACTAAACCGGCCTGTTCACGACCGTCAAAGGTATCTCTTCCGTAATAGGTGCCTGCAAAGCTGCTCCTGTAGTTGTAACCGAAATTCGAGCGTGCAGAAAGTCCTTTCAAGGGCAACTTAATATCAGCATAACCACTTAGAAAAAAGCTACGGTTTATTCTATCCTGGTCTGCATTCACATTACGCATGGGGTTAACAATGAGCGAAGACTCCATCGGCTCGGGAACATAATAACCCGCAGCATCTATATATTTACCATAAGGGCTCATTTTGATGGCGTGTTCAATATTCGGGGTAACGCCTCCATCATTTCTTTGCGAAAACTGGGTACCAAGGCCAACAGTTAACCAATTATTAAAAGTCTGGTCGATATTGGCAGTAACATTCAGTCTCGAAAGCTTCGAATTATAAACTACCCCTTCCTGACTGAGCGAAGAAGCTGCCGCCATGTACTTGGTGTTTTGTGTGCCACCGGAGATACTTAACTGATGGTCCATCGTTATTCCCCTTTTAAAGATATAGTCTTGCCAGTTATGAGTAATGCCATTTTTATAGTTCTCCCGCTCGGTTACACTCATGATATTTCCGGCAATAGGATCGAGCTGGTCGCCGGTGTACCCTGATTTTAAACGACCGATATCCTGTTTCAAACGGATAAATTCATTTGGTCCCATTACATCAATCCGTTGCATTGGCTCAGCAAAGCCCAATTGCCCGCGATAGGCAACCTGCGCTTTACCCAGCATCCCTCTTTTGGTCTGGATCAGGATGACACCATTAGATCCACGGGCACCATAAATGGCCACTGCCGATGCATCTTTTAAAATGGTCAGGTTTTCGATATTATTGGGATCAAGGTCTACCAAAGATCCGCTATAAGGTATACCGTCCAAAACAATTAGCGGTGAGTTATTGGCCGATAATGAGTTTTCTCCACGGATCAGTAAAGCCTGGTCCTGACCTGGAGCAGCATTTCCTGTTGTGATATTAAAACCTGCTACCTGACCAACCAAACGATCCATGAGATTCGGCGTAGAAACCATATTAATCTGCTCCTTTCCTACTACAGCCAGCCCTCCGGTCAGGTCTTTTTTCTTGGCGGTACCATAGCCCACAACGACCACTTCATCCAGCTGTTTATCGCCAGCCATTTTAACATTAACGATCCCTGAGGCATTTACACTTGCTTCCTGGTTGCTAAAACCAACATAAGAAAATACCAGAATAGCAGCAGGTGGTGCCTGCAAGATATAATTTCCGTCTTTATCAGTCGAAGTACCCGTATTGCTTCCTTTAACCCTTACGGAAACCCCAACGAGTACCTCGCCCTTCTCATCGGTAACTTTACCGGTTATTTTTTTCAGGTCCTGCGCATAACCGATGTTTATCATCAATAAAATCAGCACAAGCATTATAATATGGCCCTGGAGCCTGATTCGTATTTTTTTTATCATGTAGAATTATATATGGTTAGTATTCGGATTATTATTTTTTTTGCTCCCGGTAGGCATGAGCTTGAAGAGATTGGATGTTTATCATGGGCCTGATGATTTGCTGGCAACTTTGATGTTTTGCTCAGGCTTGGCGGAAATGACAACGGCCCGAAAATCAATGATCTGTTGAATGCTCATATTATTTGGTTGTGATATCTGGTTAGTACAAAACTACCGCTAAAGCCCATTCCAAAGGGTTCGTTTTTGTACGGAAATGGTTTGTTTTTGTACAAAGGAGGCACTAAAGGGCAATTGTTATAATAATTTTAGCGAAATAAGGGTTACTTACTAGGGTGCATATTTTTCTGCTTTAAGTAGTTCTGAAGACTTAAAAAATATCCCTCATATAAATGTTTACTTAATGTTTTTGTAATAATCTGCTACGATATACCAGGCTTTTTTGCGGAATCCCTGATCTGAAACAAGGCCCTTTCTATTCCAGCCATCCTGGTAAGTAGGATGGAAACGGAAAGGTGATCGAAAATCGAACAATACCCAGGGAGAAATTCCCCGCAGGTTTGGAATGTGTTTAAACATCTCCAGATTGTCTTTATACAGCTGGGCCTGATAATCTTCACTCCATGAGCTCGCTACATCAGCGTCTCCGGTTTTACCGTACAAGGCTTCTGCGCCAAATTCGGAGATGATTAAAGGCTGGTTTCTGGCTACATCCCAAATGGCCTTATCGGGTGTAACTGGCCAGGGATGATACCAGCCCATGTATTTATTAATGGCTACCACATCTAATTCCTTAATGAAAGGATCATCCATAACAAAACATTGCCTGTTGCGATCAAACTTCACTAAATCGAATGCAGCTGTGATTAAACGAGTACTATCAATCTCCTTTGAACATTTGATCAGGTATTTCAAGAATTCATTTCTGGCTTTTGAGGGCTGTGTTTCATTTGCCATGCCCCAAAATGAGAGCGCACACCGGTTTTTATCCCGCATCACCATTTCCTTTATCATGGCTCCTGCCTTTTTTCTGGTTTCCTGATTTTCAAAATCAATTCCCTGCCAGATTGGTGTTTCTTCCCATAACAAAAAGCCCATTTTTTCGGCCGCACGTACCGTATATTCATTTTGAGGATAATGTGCCAAACGGATCATGTTACAACCCAATGCCTTCGCTTCAGACAAAAGCATCACGGCATCGGCCTCAGAAAAAGCGCGACCTTTTCGCTGTGGAATCTCTTCGTGAAAGCTGATGGATTTTAAAAAAACCGGCTTATCATTGAGGTAAATCTCGGTTCCTTTTACAGCCAGGTTTCTAAAACCGATCATTTCGTTTACCACATCTTCGGCAGTAGATACGCGTATGCTATAAAGCTTGGGCGACTCTGGCGACCAGCGCTGCAGCTGTTTTATATTGTTGATTGTAGCCCTGGCGATTCCCTGCTGATCTGTAACCAGCTTTCGTTTAATTTTCAACTCGGGAATTTCGACAGTTACCTCTACATTTACCTGGCTACCAGCAACTTTAACCGCTGCATTGATTTGATTGTTACGGTGTTTATCCAGCTGAATAAAATAATCTTGGATATAAACTTTGGGTGTTGATACCAGCATCACATCACGCGTAATGCCTCCATAATTCCACCAATCGAACGATTTTGCAGGAATGGCATCAGTAGTCCGGGTATTATTTACCTCGAGGGCTAAAAAGTTATCCGAGTTCTTGACCAAGTCCGTAACCTCCACCTGAAAAGGCGTAAAGCCGCCTTCATGCTCAGCAATTTCTTTTCCATTGAGGTATACCTTACAGCGATAACTTACCGCTGCGAAATAAATAAATAAGCGTCCATTTTGCGCTTTAGGTACATCAAAATGTTTTGCATACCAAACGGTGCCTTCGTAGTACTTCAGTTCCGGCAACTGGCTGTTCCAATCAGATGGTACATTTAGTTTTAAGCCGCCATCAAAGGAATATTCATAAAAATCTGTTTTGCTAACAGGCTTTTTATTCAGGTAAATTTTGTTCTTTCTCCCCTGATCATATTGATCTACAATGGCATCCCATTTCCCATTAAGAGATTGCGTTTTTCTTCCATATACATTGACCAAAATGTGCTGTGCAAAAATGTTCGAAAGCAGGCAGCACAGCAGTATCAGCAAAGAAAAAATGGTTTTGCTTAGCTTCATAAAATTATTGGTTTACTTTTTAACGATTTTCATTGCGAAGCCACCACCCTGGGCCATGGTAATGGATAGTTTGCGATTGGCAGGAATAGTGATCTGCTCTTTTCTGTAATCGGACGCGATTTTATCGGCATTTATGCCATCGCGATAAATTTCTGCAATATAATCTCCTGTACCGAGGAAGCTGAGATCAAGATCCAGCTTGCGGGCATCCCAGTTGGTTAACGATCCCAAATACCAGGTATCGCCCTTTTTGCGTGCGGTGGTAATATACTTTCCAATCTCACCATTAAGCACGATGGTATTATCCCATACTGTGGGGATTGAGCTGATGAAGTCAGTGCATTCCTGCTCCCTTTCATAATTATCGGGGCTATCACAAAGCATATTCAAAGGCGATTCGAATACCACATATTCAGCCAGTTGCCTACAGCGGGTTCCCTGGCTCATCGGTTCATCATTTATTCCCCTATGGCTTCGTTTGGTTGCATTACGCATGGCACCCTGGGTATAATCAACAGGCCCTGCAACCATCCTGATAAAGGGCATGGTAACATCATAGGTAACCATATCCATTTCAGGTCCGGTCCATTTCATTTGCTCAAGGCCGTTCACCGCTTCGTAGTTGATTACATTCGGGAAAGTGCGGTTCAGACCTGTTGGTTTATAGGTTCCGTGAAAATCAACAAGCAGTTTATATTTAGCAGCTGTTTCTGCCGCCCGGTAATGAAAATCAACCATCTCCTGATCATCACGATCCATAAAATCGATCTTGAAACCTTTTATCCCCAGTTGCGAATAATGTTTACACACTTTTTCCAGGTCTCGCTCAAAAGCGTAGTATCCAGCCCAAAGAATCAGGTCTACATTTTTAGATTTTCCATAGGCAACAAGCTCCTTCAGGTTAATTTCGGGTACAACCTCGAATAAACTGGCTTTAAGGTTTACCGCCCAGCCTTCGTCGAGAATAACATATTCAATTCCGTTTTTGGATGCAAAATCAATATAGGCTTTATAGGTTTGATTATTTACCCCTGTAACAAAGTTTACTTTGCTGATACCCCAGTTATTCCACCATTCCCAGGCCACTTTTCCTGGTTTTACCCATGAAACATCCTTTAACCTGCTGGGTTCAGCCAGTTTATAAACCAGATCATTGTCGGCCAATGCTTTATCGGTTGTGGTTACGATGGCAATACGCCAGGGAAATTTTGTTTGGGCCTTGCTTTTAGCCAGAAAGGGCTGACGGGAGGTTACCATCTGTTGCAGCTGGTTATGGCCACCCTGTTTTGTAGATTTGGGATAAGGTGCAAAGTTTGCTTCCAGGGTGGTGGTGCCACCAAGATTATAGAGATACATACCCGGATAGCTTTGCAGATCTGCCTCGGCTAAACATACTTTCTTTCCTCCATCAAGTTCTACCACCAGTGGTGAGAAAGCCAGTTTATTACTGTTCATTTCACTCAGACGACTGTAGTCATATGTGTTCTCAAACGAGTTGAAATATTGTCCTTCGAGCGTCTTCTCCTTTGTTTTTACATATGGAATGTAGGCTTTGTAATCTTTAGGAAATCGGAACGATGCCAGTTCTTCATTTACGATGAAGTCTTTTTTACCATTGGATACAAAACGATAGGCCATTCCCTCATTATAAACCCTAAAAATCAATTTGAAATCTTCTTTGAAATCAAGTGTTAATTCCGAATATTCATCATTTATCCGGCTTCTTTTGTAAAAGTGTGCGTCAATTTTTTCTTTAACAAGCGTGGTTTTGGCCTGCTTCAATTGGGATCTGATCCCAAAGGCGTTTCCATTACCCAGTTTCATGGCAATGGCGTTAGCACTCAGTATCAGTTTGCCATCGTGAAACAGCTGATAGCCAATAGTATCAGTAAGGAGAACACCCACTTGCAACCGCCCATCGGGCGAAGTAACACTAAGCCTCCTTTGGGCGATTGCGGGGATAGTTAGGAACGTTAAAAGGAATAGGCGTAGTATTTTTTGTTTCATCAGTTATACCTGTTATTTAATTGTTGATTTCTCCTGACCCGGCAGTGGTTTAATTGGATGCTGTTTGTGGTATTGGAGAATTTCCAACAGTATGCGAAAATGTTCGCCGATCGATCTCATAATAATTTGTAGCTATTGTATTTGGTGAGTCCAAAACTAGCTAAACTGCCTACCCGAAGGGTTCGGTTTTGTACAGAAATGGTTCAGTTTTGTACAAAATGAATGTTTAGCCGAAATTTAAGACCTCTTGTCGCGTATATGCCAGCAAAAGCGAGGTCTTTGTAGGATAAACACATTAGGCTCATGGAAGAATTGCCTCGGTCGAATTCCGAAGTCTTGTCTGAAGCGTAACCTAAATGGTCCTGCGTAGCCTCATCCATGGTAAATACATTAGATAGCTGCTGCCGGTCTGCTACTTAAATGAGCGACGCTAAACACAATGGCGACAGAAAAACGATATCAGCAAATGTTTGTGACGTGATATCGGATTGAAAATAATTCTCTTTAATTGTTCAACTATTTCTAATCCGACCCTTGAATAAGGTTCTATATTTAGCATATTAAATGATCTTTTTCAGTGGTTGGGCCTGATTTCGCACATAGTAAAAGCTCATTATTTCAGATCAAAAAAAACACTATAAGTAATTGACTACCAAAACAATACAATAAAAAAAAGATCAATCTTTAAAAATTCAGACACTATACTGCATTTAAAAAGAGCTTATGCCTGTAAAATGATCTTGCTCAAGCTGGTAATCCAGTTAACACTGAGTTAGGTCGAGTCATGCTTCAATAAAAACAAATTTGAATGCAAGACCCTGACCTAAATAAAGACTGCAAAACTATTCCGCTACGAGTTTAAGTCCAATCAGTGATATCACCAATGTACTCAGAAAAAAGAGGCGCCAGAAAGTAGCTGGATCTTTAAACACAAGGATGCCAACCACTACTGTACCTACAGCGCCAATACCTGTCCAAACAGCATAGGCAGTTCCAATAGGCATAGTCTGTGTAACTTTCATTAATAAAAGCATACTAAGAGACATGGTTATAAAAAAGCCAAGGTACCATAGATAAACAGCGCTTCCGGTCGCTTCCCTTGCCTTGCCTAAACATGACGCAAAAGCGACTTCGCATAGGCCGGCGATTGCTAATAAAATCCAATTCATAGTTACATTATTTACCTGTTAAGGTATTAATAACAAATTTACTGTCCGCCTCATTGGTAGGTGATCAAATATATTGTGACCTGGGCGGATCGGTCAGTTTCTGTATTATTCTTTTACCAGATCATGGATATACTGCTGTAGCGTAATTTCTCCCCTTACAGCGTTCTTCGGCGCCTCGATATCATTAGCTGCTATTTCGGTCATAGCCGCGTAAGACGCAGCGGCCTCATCAGAAAACCCTACAGATTTAAAAGCATTAGTCCAATCCTGCTTCGGAATCACTTTTACGCTTACCTTCTTGCCCAGTGCATCAGAAAACGCGTCAGCCACATCCTGTGGCGAATAAAGTTCCGGGCCTACTATGGCATTCAACTCCGGTCCGTTGTTGGTTGTCATAAACCTTGCCGCCAATTCCCCAATGTCCTGAGGCGCGACCATCGGTATCTTAAGCGCTTTTGGAAAGAACGATATAAGTTCGCCGGTTTCTTTTATGATCGGCAACGATGATGCCCAATTGCTCATGTAATAGGCTGATCTGATGATCTGATAAGGGTATCCAAGAGTCCCTATTCCTTGCTCAAGTTCATACAAGGTATTGAGATCACCAATCCTGCTGCCAGACCGTGCCCCTAGTGTCGAAGCAACAACTATCTTTTCTGCCTGCGTTCCTTTTAAGGCCTCCACTAAGGAAGCGACCGTTTTCCTTTCCTGAAGGTCCGTGTCCGTCAACGGGTCAGCAGGCGGATTCAGTACAAAAATGTTTTTTCCAGTTTGAAAGATCCCGTGCAAACCTTCGGTGTCATAAATATCTGCAACTGTAAATTTTGCGCCTTTAGCTTGCCAATCAGCTGCAGACTTCGAGCTTCGGGAAATAATGGTTACCGCCTCGCCGCTTTTGAGCAAGGCATTGGCTAAGGCAGATCCGATCTGCCCCGTTCCTCCAGATATGATATTCATAATGCTATAGGTTAAATTTCGTAATAAATCAAAACTACAAGCTACTGTGACAACTCTCTGTCATAGGTATTTTCAACTTCGGATTTTTTATTAACCGGTGCGCGTTTAGACAAATTAAGAAGCTGGAATAAACCGATGGTTCAGAAAAAAGCTGCAGCGTTAGGGATGTATGCTATCTTCTGCCAGTCTGTTGAGGTATTGAGAGATCGTCATTTTATGTGGCTCAAATCTTTCGTTAAGGATATAAAAGGACTGGAACCGGTCAATCCTAAAAAAACGGTAATCCTTCCGCAACCGGCAAAAGGCAAGTAACAACCACTTGTTTGCCGCATAAAACAAAGCAAAAGGCTCGACTACACGCTCTGTAATTTCATTTTCTTTTAAAGCGCAGTATTCGATTTTAATGAGCTTATAATCGGTTAGTGCCTGTTGCAACTCCGCCAAATGACTGCTCGATGGCTTCTCATCGGTATTAACATACACTTTTACACGTTCAGAGAGTAGGTTCATTTTCTCTTTTTCCGCATAACGCAGTACAGCTTTTACCTTGTCTGTCGCGTTGCGATAATTTCTAACCAGTGAATCATCGTTATTACCGGCAACGAGTTTTTCAGCGGTGATAACAGCAGCTGCTTCGCTTTCCGTAAACAACAATGGGGGTACTTTATAGCCCTCTACCAACGAAAATCCTTTTCCTTCTTCCGTAAAAACCGGAACACCGGCCTCTTCCAATAGTTTGATGTCCCTGTAAACAGTTCTTGTGCTAACTTTAAACCGGGTGGCAAGATCAGTTGCGGTTACAATTCGCTTGGTCTGCAAAACGGTAAGCAAGGCAATAAGCCTGCGTAAACGGGTAGCACTGCCAGATTGGTATTGGTTATTTGACGACATATGGACAAGGCATAAATTAAATATCTACTTTATTGGCTATTTTAATATATCGCGTTCTATTTGGGCATCATTCAACTCCTTTTATAGCCCCTCGGCTATTGGATAAATCTATAGCCGCTTTCTTAAAGGACTCATCAAACACTCGTTTCTCCTCTATTCAAATTTAAATTTTCTGTTCAAATTTTACACATAAATCCCCTAGTTAAATGTAGCAACGCTAATCCTCTTGATGTGGGAGGGCGACAAAGCCTCGGTCTTTCAACATATGTGTCAGAAAAAAAACCATATGAAGTATCCGCTAACACTTGATTTATTTAAAATTGATTAATTAAATCACTAACCAAATCTACTTATGAGAAACAAAATTTCACATGTGCTCATCGCAGCACTATTGTTTGCCGGCTGTTCAAAAAATGAAATCAACGAAGCAGAACTGTTAATTCCGCAAAAAACGACCGCAGCGCTCAGATCGGACTCCGTTAACGGAAGCATGGCAGCGCTCGCTGTACAGGGTACCGCCGAAATTAATGCCTCTACTGTACAACAGTCTATAAAAGGGTTCGGTGGAGCCAATATTGTGGCATGGACAGGGGACTTGACAAGTACCCAAAGAAGTACGGCATTTTCACCTACAAACGGCATTGGTTTAAGCATCGTCCGCGTACGTGTTCCAAATTCCTCCGCAGAGTTTGCTACTGAAAAAGCAACTATCGATGCATGTAAGTCATATGGAGGATCGGCCATCGCCTCAGCATGGTCAGCACCCGCATCGATGAAGACCAATGGAAGCGTAGTAGGTGGCAAAATCAAAACAGCTTCTTATTCTGCCTATGCTGCACATTTAAGTGCATTTAATAGTGCAGTTGGCGGCCTCGCCGCCATTAGTCCCACGAATGAGCCGGATTATCAGGTCAACTACGAATCTATGGAGCTTACCGCTCCGGAAGTAGCCGACTTTGTTGCTGCACAGGGCAGCAATTGCGGCGCACCGATTATGGCACCTGAACCATTTCAAATGAACCAGACTTATATTAATACCTATCTCAGTAATGCAACTGCAAAATCAAAAACCAGTTTTGTATGCGGCCACATTTATGGTAAAACGCCTTATAACCTGGGGAATATTGGCAAACCAGTGTGGATGACCGAACATTATACCAATTCGAGCATAAGCGGGGAAGATTGGCCAAATGCCATGACAGCAGCCAAAGAGATCCATGATTGCATGAATGCAGGATGGAGTGCGTATGTATGGTGGTACATCAGAAGAAGTTACGGACCTATCAGTGAAAGTGGCAATATTCAAAAATTAGGTTATATCATGGCACATTACGCCAGATATGTCCGCCCGGGATATACCAAAATCAGTTGTACTTCAAATCCAAGTACCGGTGTTTATGTTACCGCATACAAAAGCGGAACAAAATTAGTACTTGTTATCATAAACCAAAATGCAGCTGTTACTTATCAGCCCTTTAGCTATACCGGGATTTCGGTTAATGGATTTAACCGCTATTTTACAACAAGCACCACAAATCTTGGCTCAAACAGTTTCGCGGTTTCAGGCGGAAGCTTTGGCATTAACCTTTCTGCATCAAGCATTACAACACTTGTATCTTATTAAATTGCGTTTCCCTGGCCAAATGGTCAGGGAAATTCCATTCCTTTATTAAATCAGGCAGCATATTCTGCAAGGAGCGGTAAGAAACAAAATCAATTTTTGGAAACCTTTATAACCTTACTCGCAACCTCAAGCAGATAACTTTTAAAATCATCTGAAACAGATGCGGGTTTAAATCCTATTTTTTTCGGGGAATCTTTAAAAAGTATCCCGTACCAAATCAAACCGCCTAAATATTTCCCCGCATCATTCGCATGGTTTGGATCAAAGGCCAATTCTTGTTTGTTCCAGAAATAGCCCACATTGATAGAATGCGTTTGATCGGGCAAACTGGATGCAACAGGATGTTCAAAATCAAAAGTTGTATCCTTTTTATAGCCATATTTTTTATTGGTTGCCACTTCTTCAAACGCATCGCCAACAGGTAAAAGCCTTGCATTAAACTGTTTCGCCAGTTTGCGGTATGCTTCACGAGATTTTTGCCACATTTCCAACTGGTTTTTAGCCAATTGCGCTGGCCCAACTTTCCCAAATTTCTTTGCATCAACACGGTAAGCCCAAGTTTGGTGAATCACGATTTCTGCATTTGGTTGAAGCTTTTTAATGTAGTCTACCAGTTTTTTTGCGTATGGATTGTAGCTTGATGAATCGCCGGAAAGATATGAATATTGCTGGATCGTCACTACATCCCAGGTACCTTGCGACAATAACATTTTTAGCGATTTGCCTCCGTATGGCTTTCCTTTAACATCGGTTGAATCCTTTTCAAATTTTTCTACATAACCCCAATGTTGCTCCAAAGAATGACCGCCAAGTTCTGCCCTACCAATAATTAAATTTTTACCCATTTCTTTGGCCATTTGAGGCAGAAAACTGGTCGCATTTTGCGAAAAACTATTTCCAATTACAAATAAGTGTAATGTATTGTTATTGGTTTGACTGAAAGCATTAAGACTAAAAGCAAGCAAAAAAATGAATAATCTGCTGCCTTTGTACTTTAAAAAGAATTGTATCATATTTATAAATTTTTGTTTTTACTTCGCCTAGGTGGGCTTTCATGTATTTATAGGGTCCTACTCCTGAAAATAAAAAAGCACCCACTCCATAAACTTTTGTACGGTTTGCCTTAAACAACCAACTTTTTACTGGCTACCCGCCATATTAACCCTGCCGATATCAGGATTAGGCCGCCAACAGCCATAACGGTGATTGAAAAGTCCTTTGCGATATATCCAAGTATCCCAATGCCTATCCCCACAATACCCATTGAAAGTGCAATAACACCTATCCCGAATTTATTTTGTTTTGCAGCCTCAATATGGAGGGCCGGATCTACAACCCGGACCGCGGTAAGCTCTTTTTCCTGCTCCATTTCTTCTACCTTAATTGAAATATGCCCCTTAGCAGTATAATATATTTCGAAAAACAAAAGAACCGCTATTGGAATGCCCATACCCATGCATGTTTCCATGGTACGGTCGAGCTTTAAACCCCAGATACTAGGGGCAATTACTTTAAAGAACAGGTTGATCAGCAATGATGCTACGGTGGCGGTAACGACTGAAAATCCCGTTTGACGTTTAGAAAAAAGTGTCCAGATGATCGGTGCAAATAATGCTCCCCCTGCAATAGAGGCAGTACTTAAAACCACTTCAACAATTCCCCCGGCACTTGGAATCCAAATGGCAACAATTATTGTTAATACGCCAAAAACAAGGGTAAAGAATCTGGCCATCCAGATCACTTCTTTTTCTGAAGCTTTCGGTCTGAGCAGGTTTTTATAGATATCCTGTGCAAAAACAGTCGAGGCCATATTAATCGTTGTATTGGCCTTACTTGATGTGGCAGAAACCATTCCGGCCAGCACAAGTCCTATCAAACCTGCCGGCATTACTTTTTGGATCAACATCATGTATGCATCTTCACTTTCCAGTCCCTGAAGATTTGGATTGATCACCCGGTAGATCATCGGTGGGATCATCCAGATAAAAGGGCTTACAAAATACAACATGGTAAATATACCTGCTACCTTTTTTGAGTTTTTCTGGTTAGACACACTCGTATAACGTTGCACGTATGACCAGTTTCCGCCGATATAAAAGGTCTGATATACAATAAAAGCCAGCATAAACCCAAAGGTATAGTCCTGGTTAAAAGGTTCAAAAAAATGTGGCGGCGCTTTTGCCGCGAGGTTTGCCGGTCCTCCGATCTGGGAAAAAGCAATAGGGATCACAATCAGTACCGCAGCTGTAAGTATCACAAACTGAACCACGTCGGTTACTAAAACCGCCCATAAACCGCCAGCAGCGGTATATACCACAATGATCAATCCGATCACAATAATGCAGGTTTCTAGGGAGTATGGGGTAGCTACATGCACCATTTTACCAACCGGATACAATACAGCTGCAGTAGTAAACAGGCTCAGCAGCAAGGTCATATAGGTATAAAACTGTTTTTCGGCCGCACCAAACCGTTTGCCGATGTATTCGGCTGCTGTTGCAACACCTGTTTTTTTCCATCTTCCGGCAATAAAAAAGGTGACAATTAAGCCACTGATGGCCATTGTTAATTGTATTGCATTGGCAACCAGCCCATGTTTATAAGCTATAGATCCCCAAACCACAAAGGTTCCGGCCGAAAAATAGCTGATAAACAAGGATAGGCCATTAATCCACCAGGGTGTTTCTCCCCCGGCTTCGAAAAAAGCCTGTCCGCTTTTACTACCCACGCGGGTAAATGTAAGTCCGATACCGAATATAAGTAAGGCAAAAACCGCCATTACCACAAAATCTAATTTTCCCATTTAATTTATCTTTTATTTAGTATTATTGATAGCAACGCACCGAGAACAAAGCTGCAGGTACATCACCTGAAGGATGCTCCAAATATATCGTTAGGCTCCTGGTATTTAAAGGCTCAGTTAGCTCAATGATGTTCCTGGTTTGATAATTACCGGTTTTAGTAAAAACAACGGTCCCTTTATCGTCTTTAATTACATAATTCCTTACGCAAAACGGCATCACATTTTCCGGATGCCCCATCAGGACAGACTCCATCGGATGATCAAAATCAGTATCAAATAACAACTCGATCCGTTTAACGGTCTTGATTTCTTTCCAGCTGATGGTTAGTGCCGGATTTTTATCTTTCCAGTCGGCCACCCACGCATTTGGAGCAGAGACCGGCCTATCAATGCCATTGGTAACATTTGCAGCACCAAAAGCATTGATGCCCGATTTGTAGTTAAATGTAATATTGTGCCCTTCGGGCCTGCGCTTGGGGCACCAAAATTCAAACTCATCTACCCCGATATCCGCTGGCGGACTTTGTTTTCCATAATTGGATACGTCCTTATTAATGGCGTTGAACACGGATAATAGCCCCGTAACGCGCTTCGCTGAGAACTGCAGTTTAACATTAGGATTCTTCATAAAGGTAAGAAACGCATAACTTTCCTCAGGCATTACCGCATCAAAGCTGATCTTCAAGCAATTACGCCCAACATTTATTGGCAGTAAAACTTTATCTATAGTCAAATCTGGCGTATGGTTGCTCTTTTTACTGCTGATTCTAAGTTCCACTTCCAGCTCCGTTGCCACATCTCCTTCTGCATGTACAACAAAAGCCCCTATTGCACCTGCTTTTAAGGGGATCATCTGTGCAACAGAAAACTCAAGTGGCTTAAACAATTCACTTTCAGGAAGACCTGTCAGCGACAGTTCTGAGGATGCGGTAACCTGCGCATTGCGCACAAGGTCGAGCGCATCATGGAGTACAAGCTCTGGAATGTGATGCCCACTGCGCAGCAGCTCAGTCTGCAGTTCAGGAATAAATCCTTTATGATAGAGTTCCGCTGGCAACAGATTTTTGTCTTTACAGATCTTCGCTGCCATGGCAACTGCCTGCGCGGCATGGGCGGCAGTAGCCATAACCCTGGTAGAGCCAAAGGCAACATGCGTGGCACTGATAATTCTACCAGCCAGAAAAAGATTCCTGATGTTGCGGCTGTACAAAGCGCGGTAGGGAATCTGATAAATGCCCTTGCTATGCCATTGATTGCAACCGGGTTTCTCGCTGAACACCCCATCTGCCGGATGCAGATCTATGCTCCAGCCACCAAATGCGACAGCGTCATCATGCAATTGCTGGTTAACGATATCCTGTTGTTTGATGATGTATTCGCCTTCGAAACGACGGCTTTCCCTTTTGCCTGGTATGGTACCTACCCATTCTAGCGCAAGGTTTTCGGCTTCGGGAAAATTGCCAGAGTTTTTTACATAGTTCCATGCACCATAGGCTACTTTCCAGAGCTCCCATTTTATTTTTTCGGTATCATGTACCGTATCCAGTCTTCCTCCATACTCCAGCCACCAAAGTTTGCATCCGTGCTCCCTGGCATTAAAATTTTTAAACCTGGGGATTTTTGTAATATCATCAAGCGCATAAGAAGGAGCTACAAACTTTACGGGTTTGCCCGTATCCTTACTGTAAAAATACAGGCTATGGCCAAGCAGTTCGCCATATTCTTTTGTAGGCGCAAACTGTTCTCCAAATTCTTCTTTGGCCTCTGCTCCCATCCTGAATGCCGCACCCGCCAGAAAGGCCACAATGCCATCTCCTGATGCATCGCAAAAAAGTGGTGCGTGTATGATATATTCTGTAGAATTCTGACTGCAAAAGGCTTTTATGGCGCTCAGTTGATCTGTGGCTGATTTTTCTACATCATAAACCCCGGTATTGAGCAATAAGGTAATATTTGGCTCTAAAATAACTTTATCAAGCAAAACCGTATCAAAAATCAACGGATTTCCTTCAGGGTTCCGGTACATATTTTCGACCATTAACTCATCCACAACACCACCTTCCCTGGCCCAACGGTTATTATTTCCCATATGTGATGTAGCGCCCAGCATCCATAACCTTACCTCACTGCTCGCATTTCCGCCAAGCACGGGCCTGTCCTGCACCAGTACAACCTTTAAACCTTGCCTCGCAGCGGTAATTGCGGCACAGGTTCCTGATACTCCGCCGCCTATAATGGCAAGATCTGCCGCAAGTTCGTTAGATCGCAGTTGCCTCTTTTCGCCTCCTTGATTTGTTATCATAAAATATTCTGTATTATTTCTTTCCTTCTGTTATACTTTTCCAATTGTCTGTTCTGAATGACGACGAGGGAAATCCTTCTATATTAAAAACTTATTCAAATGCAAACCCCAGCCTTCGCTAGTGCCTGACCACATCCTTTAAAGCCTGTGGCGAAAGCCCTCAGCGGTTCTACCTTTGGCATCATTATCCTGGTGCACCGCCGTCGAATATCCGAATCAATATTATTTGCCTAATTCCGTTTCTTTGGATCTCATCAATTTTCCATTGACATCTGTTAATTCAAGGTAAAAACTAACCGCTTTATCTTTATCAACAGGTACTGTAAATTCAAATGGGTATTCATTTTTATCTATAATCTTTTCCTTGCTTCCATTGATCTTGTAGACCAACCGAGCCTTCTTCCATTTTGTATCGTCTTCCTGAAGAAATACAAAAAGTTTTTGGGCATAAGCACCAAGCTTAAACAATAATGCCTTTGCCTCTCCTTCGGGGATATTGATGTAATCACTTCTCTGGTCTTTTTTCACATTCAGGATCTGGTCCTGAAAACCACTGCTGATTTTTACGCCCGGAATAGCCAGGGCAGTCATGCCGCCGGCAGGGACATTGATCTGGAAAGTACCGTCTTTTAAATCCAAAACCTGTACTGAGGGATATAAAGTCTGCACTCCGGTACTGTTTGAAAAATCTACCCTTGAAGCATCTACAGAAACACGGGTGCTGATATCCGCTCCGGATTGGTTCATAAAAGCAAGCAGAAGTGTATCTCCTTTTTTTGCACTCACATAGTTTAAAGCAATATTAGCGGTGTTCAACAGGCGGGAAGGCATCCAGAGTTGCACATTTTCGAACTGAAAGAACCGGCCTTTCTTAGCGCCGTAAAACTTGTTCTGCAAATAGGCATATCCTTCTATATAATCGCTTGGAAAGTCTATCCTGCCGCTACTCTTCACATAAGCATCCGAAACCAGGTAATCAACAAACATAGAAGCCATTGGCAGGATATGATTGTAATGAAAAGAGTTTACACTCTGGTCTTTATGCTCGTGGAGTGGAAAATCGGCCTTTTCATAGGCTGTAGTTCTCTCCGTATTGATATGATATCCCGGAAAACTTTCGGAACGGCCAACAATCGAAGCTTTAGCTACATTCATTAAAAACGGATCTTTTGTATGATAGCCTATCCTTAACAACCAGGGCGCATAAGTGGACATGAAAATACCCCTGTGCCCGGTTGAAGTTCCCGATGATTCTGGTGTAAGTCCCATCTCAGAAAGCCTCCACGCGGGCACTTTTTCTTCAGGATAATACATTTGATGATGCCCTTTTGATTTAAGGTACCAATACATCGGTGCTTTCCCTCCTTTATTTACAGTAACCACATCATTCGGTATAGCGGGTGTCATCCAGGTAAACAAGGTGTAATGCCTGGCCCCATCCTGTGCGGCTTCCAGATACCGGCGATCAGCAGTAAGTTCATATAACTCCAAAAGCGCTGACCAGTTATTGGTAAAGGTTGGCCAGAAGAAATTGGAACTAAACAAGGGATCACCAAACGCCTTTAACCTTGTATTTACTCTTTCTTTCAGATATTTATCTGCCAGGGTCTTGCTTAAACTTAAATAAGCCGAATCGGATGTCAGTTTAAACATAAACATTGCATTGACCCAGTTGCGACCTTTCTGCTCTTCATCAAGATTTCTGACACGCGCCGTTCCGAACTCTTTTTTTGCCATCGTAGCATAAAAGGAGTTGTTCCCACCAAAAACATCAGACAAAACCTGTAATTCGGACAATGGCGCAATAGGCCCCCTCAACTTTCTGGATGGAGACTGAATTTTCTGGTTGCTATCAATCGCAAACAGGAACTTTTCGCGCGACAACATAAACTCCATTAAAGGATATGCCCTTTTATCAAACATTTCCTGATCATCCCTCACGATAGCCAATTCAAGCGGGTTCAGGCTCGAAACATTCTTTACTGCGCCAGGTACATCCGTAGCATAGGCAAAGCCTTTCAGGCTATCAATAAACCAGGCATAGCGGGTCTTTGAATAATCAATCAGATTGTCCAGGGTTGTATTCATAGAAACGGTGGCATTGGTCCGGTAATCCTTAAAGCCAAACACAGTTGTTGCAATTTGCTCATATGTTTTGGTGATGCTCAAGGGCTCAACAATAAGGTTCATTGAAAACTCAAAAGAATACCCTGCACTCATCTGAGAATTGAAACCACCTGGCATCGGGGCGAAAACCTGGGGCTGTAATGCTGATTTGTTATTTAGAAGTGCAATCCCAAACTGGCTGTTGGTTAAAAGCGGTAAAGGTTGAAAAGGCAAATACCTCGAATCAGCCAGTACACCTATTGAGTTATACCCGTCATTCACCAGTGTAGTAGGGATTGTTGCCATAAACGAGGGCGTTAGATAGGGCTGCTGGGGAACCCGTTTTTCGGTCCAGATCAGCGGCTGCCATACTTCATCAACATGATCACTTTTAAAAGATGGCGCCCCGATATACCCAACACTATAAAAACCGTTCTTTTTTGGTGTAAACGAAAACGCTATTTTAGGATAAGGCAAACTACTTTTAACCAGCCACGCTTTTAGCGTAAATAAGGCGTGTTCGGGAAAGATAAAATGAATGGAATCTCCAGAACTGATTGTTTTAATGGCGCTAAGAAAATGTGTTTTTCCGGCGTGATAGATATTGGCCGTTCTATCTTGCTTCGCACTTCTTAATATTTTATCGTCAAATCCATCTCCGGCAACACTGGCACTAACAATTTGTTGGCGATAATCGGCCAGGCTACTGTCGCTGGTTTTCCAGGTAGGAATATTGTAAGATACTTTTTTTAAGCCTGAAGGTTTTAATGCAAGTTCAGGATCCTTTTCATTCCAAACAACAACAAAATCTGGCTTAAACAGGTAAGTTTTGTCTTTTGAGATAATTTTAAAGCCCTGATTATCTTTTATAATTTGCGCATTCGACTGCATACATAAACAGCACGCAATTGAAAAGCAAATGAATTTAAAATACTTTTTTAATTTAAAGATCTGTTTCATTTCAATAATGTCCCCCTTAGTAAGATGCGACCTAAATAGATCACTGTCTGATCATATTTTTCAGGATGTTGAATGATATCCCCTCTCTTGTCTTCAGGCAGTATCATGAGTTTATTGGCTTTCCGGCCAGACAGGGTTACCTTTACCAAATGGTCTCCCTGCGGCACTTTAATTACATCAAGTTGTCCACGGTAACGGTTATCGCAGTAGCTGTTGAATCTGTTCAATACATCCGCAGTAGTTGTATCTTTTGCCTGGTAATAAATAAAATTCCCCTCCTTTTCCCTGCTTAGTTTTACCGGTTTCCCATCTACGATCCACTCCAGTTGCCCAACCTCTGGTCCGCCAATATCAAATACGCCCAGCATATCTCCCTCAAAACGAAAACTAAATGTGGCTCCTGGTTTATTTGCAGAAAGTACATTGAAAAACCAGGGACTGAATTTTTTAAGGTCTGGATCAGTATCTGTTGGCAACACCCTCCAACCCTTATCAGTAACCGGCAAAGCTGATGGATCTACCATCGTTGCCTCCTCCCATGCGGCAGTAATTAATGGTTTTGGCAGCTCCTTCTTTTTTAAAGGCTTTGCTGCCTCAATTTTTTTAAATGCACGGGCAATGGCGGCCGCATACAGGTTCCCGCCCGCTGTTGTCGGATGGATTCCATCCTCAGAAAACAAAATTTTCTGCTGATCAACTGAGTTCGCTTTCCAGATCAGCTTTCCCGCAGCTTCCAGGCTTGCTGCCTCCACACCTAAATTCACAGAAGGTAGGTCATAATGCTCGGCAATCTGTTCCAATCCCTTAATATTTGGGGGCAAGTCATTTTTTTGATAAAAGGCAGTTTGCCCGGTTAAAATAGTATACAGCAAACAAATAGCTGTATTCGGGTTCTTCCTGATTGTTTGACGGATTATGCCCTCCATCCCGGCTGCATAAGCACCATTAACGGCAAATTCTATAAAAATAAGATCGGGTTGATGGCTGAGTACCTGTTCATCGATTCTAAATGCGCCAAGCTCCGTTCCCGTGCCAGATACACCTGCGTTGATCCATTGAAAGCTGGCCTGAGGATAAGTTTGCTCCAGGTACCGGGCCGTTTGAAGGCGATAACCAAAATTTGCCTGGGTGATGCTTCCTCCAATAAAAGCAACCACCACCTTTTTACCCGCATTTACTTTTTCAAAGAAGCCCGGAAAGCCTGCCCTGGCATTGCATTCCAGTTCATTGTTAAAATCACCCGTTTCAATCACCGGGATATTCGCTGCAGAAACATCAAAATAAAGCGGAGAAGCCCCTGCCTGGGAGGCCGCAATCTTATCACGATCAGGCCTGGTTTGAGAAAATGCAGTAACAGACATTAATAAACAACCAAGCAATGCAGTTTTCACACCTTTTTTATTCATTACCATTGAGTACAATCTTTTTTGATTTTGTTTTCCCATCATTACTTTTAAAAATGAGCTCCAGTTTTGCGTCCTCACCCATCGCCAGTTTGTTAAAACCCCATTCGTAAGGGTACTGCTTTATTTCCTGAGTCTGATTGTTACAATTAACGGTTACGGAATATCCATTTAAAGGAGCCGTTTCTGCAAATCCATAACAAGTATCCCAACCAAAGGGAGAGCGGATACGGAACAAGAATACATGCCCCCAGGGAGCCCCCAAATCAATCACCTTCATGCCATCTTTTACCGGCTGAGATTTCTTTGTAACGGGAGTCGCCTTTAAGGGAATAGCAATGGCCCTGAATCCTTTTGCAGGGACAACAACATCAATCTTAGCCGCTTTAAAATCCCGGGGGACCTGCTGATCGCTTTGCGCATAAACCAGGGCTTTCCCATCCGTTAGCGCAGCCGTAGCATCAGTCCATTGTACAGCTACTTTTTGCTCAGACTCAGCTTCCGAGGAAAGCAGGATCCAGAAGTTCTTATCCGAAATTGCGGTAACATAATTGATTCCTGGATGCTGAATATTTACCAGCCCTTTATGCATCCATAGTGTGGCCTCCTGATCGCCAAAAATCTTTCCTTTTCCGCCACCATATACCCGATTGTTAAACCAGACAAATCCTTCCTGTTTGCTATAAGGAAACACTACATTTCCATTCGAACGCTGGATGCTTTCTGAGATCAGGTAATCGAGGCTAAAAGCGATATGTGGTGGGATATGATGATAATAAATGGAACTCACATCTGGCCCTTTATAGGGAAAATCAACCGACATGGGTATATCTGTAAAACCCGTGCCGTAATAGCCCGGATAGTTTGCATAACGACCGATCACTGCATTGCGGGCATAGGTTTCGTAGATGGGTTTGTTCTCGTATTGGAACAAGCGCAACAAATGAGGTGCCCAGCTACTCATAAATACCGGACGGACCGTCTGATCTTTTACTCGGGTAAAATAAGTACTGGGCTGCTCCAGGCCCAAACCCACTGGCGATACCAACCATTCGGGTACTTTCTTCTCCTGTACATCGCCATTTTTCCGGGGAAAGCCTAAACGATAAGGCTTGTTGCCTTTCCACCAGATGTGTGTAACACCATCATAATGATTATTCTTGTGAATTGTTTGCAGGCTATCTTCCACTTTAGGATAGCTGCGTATTCCTGCAATGGTAAAATGTGCACCATATTCTGCGGCTTTCAGGTATTTTTTATCTTTTGTTGTATCATAGAGATCCAGCAGGTCCCACCAGGGCGGATAAAAACTGGCATTGTAAAAAGGCACATGACTCAATACTGTACTGGTATTGTTATATATTTTTTGCTGAATAAAAAGATCGGCATCTTTTTTTGCCTGTTGCAACCATTTTGCCTGTCCTGTGAGCTGGTATGCCCAAAGCGCCTGGTTCCATGAATGGAAATCTGTTGAATAGCCTTTTGCTACCCTTAGGCTATCTCCCGGTAGTGCTATATTTTTCAGCCAGGGATTCAATCCGCCCAATATGCGATCCAATCCTACGTAATAAGATGTGGTGAACTGAGAGGTAAGCGGATTGAACTCCAGCGTTTTTCGTGTAGCATTATAGGCTGTCGGAACAATATCTGTCGCCCATCGGTACCCGCTTCTTGAAAGCGTAAATTCTATGGTCGGCAAGGACCGGCTAATGTAAAATTCTTCATCATTCTGCAATACAGAAAGCGCGATGTTGGCCAATGGCGTGGCATTTACAACTGTAGGTGCTGTTTTAGGGTCGCCTTCAATATCAAAAAAACCTTTTAGCTTGGTTGACCATCCCGCAGCATTGTCGTTTTTTACCAGTTCAATCATATTGAATACCGCATCGGTAAGCGAAGCTTGTTGTTGTTTCCGGTAGTCCTTTACCTCAAACACTTCTTTCGATACATAATCCATAGCCGAATCCCAGTTGCCCGCCTTTACACCAATAATAAATCGTCTGTCAATCAGCTCGCCTGCACGGTATTTAGAATCATTCATTCCCAAAACAGGAGAAAACATAACCGGTTGTATCTGGTTATTGTGGTTCTTCAGTGTGAAACCCGCAGGCGCATAGTCTACAGAACCCCAATCCTTTTTAAACAATTCAGGGCTTGTTGCCACATAACTTGAAACAATACCTTGCCCTGTTTTTGAAGAAACAATAGCCAAGGGTTGCTGCATCATTGAAGTAATCATCATTTGCGGACCGTCAGAAAGCCGCTTATACTGAAACATGGGTGCCATCAGCACGCTTTCCAGCTCCTGATCGGAAACAGCCTGAAAAGCTTCGATCCCCATACTGTAATACCCTAGCTGGGCAACTTTGCAGATCAACCGCAGATCAATATGTTGCTGCCCCGGATGTAATGTCCACAAACCGGTTATTTCAGAACCATTCCTGGTCACATATTGAACTTTTATGGTCTGTTTATTTACAGCTTCTGCTGTTATGGGAATGGCCTCGCTTAGGTTCCCCGCCTCAAAAGGATTGAGATCGGCTCCCGGCTGGTAAACTGCATATTTATTCCCCTTAAAAACAAAATATGCATTTGGTTTTTGGCTATCCCAGGTCGGGTAGTATTTATTAAACTGGATGGCGGTGGCATTAGTACTGATTAAAAAAATCCTATGGTCTTCAATGTTTGCAGTACTTACCTGTTGCCAGGCCCCATCTTTTTTTATCTCTGTTTTACAAGCAATAGCCTTATGGTCAGCTCCCGTTCGTACAAACTGCACACGTACGGCCTCGTTTTCAATTCCTGCAATTACCTTATCCGTCTTGCCCAGTTGAAGTGCGGGACTCGTGTTTTTCTTTTCCGCTGTAAGTGTTTCCTGCATAACAGGAAGCTTTTTCCAGGATAAAAGGGTTTTCTTGTCTATATCATTTGGATTGATGGTGCTATCCTGCGTAAAAAGAATAGCATCGCAGCGGCCAAAATTAAAATTATGGAGGCGCAACAGCACATCAGCCTCCTTTAGGTCAGCACTTCCTAAACGCTCCCAGGCATATCCTGGTTTTCCATGTCCACCTGCTTTTTTTAACCTGGCATTTCCAACCGAAAGCTGGAATAACCGGGTACCAGGACGGGTATCAAAATCTGGGGTCCTTATCCAGATGGCATAACGACCTGCTCTTCCGATATTCATCACGGTTAATGCATCAGATGTACTGTCCTGTTCTCCTTCTAAAAATCTTAAAATGCTACCACTGATGCCGTCTTTATTGACTTCATTAAACCATTTGCCTTTAAACTGAAAATCAGTCCCCAGCAACAGGCTTTTTTCTTGCTGAGCAATCACAGTTCCCGTTGTTAAAAACAAGAATGCTGTTAATAATAAACATAGCCTGGTTTTCTGGTACATGTTTTAATTTATTTGTATGTAAATGCATAAACCTGGAGGCCATAAGGTGCTATTTTTATAGGGTCTCCTGTAGAAAAAGGAATTTTTGAACCTGATGCAGAAAAACATTTGGCAGTTTTCAAATCCAGGCTGTGCCCTGAAATAAAACGGGACATGTCTAGCTTGAGTGTACTTTCCTGTATTTCGTCATCGTTATTCAATACAAACAGGTAAAACACTTTATCCTGCTTATTCAGAGCGCATACATAGTCCATATTGGGATTGTTCAATAAAACCAGTTTTTCCATCAATGCCAGGTCTCCCTGCTTGTCAAATATTTTTCCCTGCCTGAAGCCAAATGTTTTGTGAGGGCCAACCTTAGGCGTAAGAAAACCTGAAGGAAAATCAATCCGCCCCTGCGAACGTAAGGAAAGTTCTGCCATCAGGTAATCGGTGATCCAACCCACCTGCCACCAGGCGTGATGAGGAAAAGGCCCGGCTCCCTTGTTCATGGCGCTCCAATAATAGGAAGCGACTCCTGTGGCGGGGTCTACAAAAGCATCTTTACTTAAAGCTGCAGTCCTTGCCATTTTAAGGTATAGCGAATCTTTTGTCAGTTGAAATAACCTTACAAACATGCCGGCATGGCTTGCGAGCATAATGGGGCCGCTGTTATTTGCGGAACCTAAAATTCCTCCATGTTCAAAGCTTAGCCCCACCTGGCTTATTTGCCAGTCTTCCAATTGTCTCGACCCAACTTTTTTGCTTTCTTTATTCGGAATCGGATGAGAATAGATGGAGGTGGTATAGAATTGTGCAGTTTTAATGGCAGCCTGTTTAAATCGTACATCCTTTGTAATTTCATACAGATCGAGCAAAGCCTGGGCACTTTGTCCCGTTGCAAAATCAGGCGCAAACCTGGCATCTCCGCAAACACCTAAAAAGTATCCTTTCTCTACAGCATTTTTGATATACCAGTCTGCAGCTTTTACAGCCGCCTCCAGGTATTTCCTATCCCGAAGCGTTTGGTATGCTACCAACAGCCCGTAAAAAGTAGGTCTGTAATCTTTCAGATCTTCAAACATAGGTTTTTGCGTGTCGTTATGATAAGCTACTTCCCAATAACCTTCTGGTTTCATTTTAGTCAAAAGCCAGTCGGCCGCCATACGTATACCCGATTTAAGCTGCTGATTATCTGGCTCAAATAAGGACACATTTCCCATATCAAGCAGCATATAATAAGTGGTTGCAATTGGCTCGGTATAAGGCCCCCACTCTTCGGTAAACCGTTTTGAATTGTGGAGGTAATATTGACCAGCTGCAGCTCCGTGAAAGAACCCGCCGGAGGTATTTTGCTGTGCCAATTTAAAGTTCAATGCATCTTTAAGACGTTTCTGAACCAGAATCGGATCTTGAGTGATATTCGCCAACATCCACATGGCCCCATAATCGGCATTTTTTACGGCGTCTTTTTCAGAGCCGTACACTCCACCCAAATATTCCTGAGCACCGATCGTCCGGCCGTGATAATCGAAAGTCCGCCACCGTGAAGTACTGTCCTTTTTCACATAGTCTAAAAGCTGTTCCATGCGATCAGATAAGGAAAGCTTGGTTTGCTTTAAGTGCAGTAACTCATCAAAGCGGTAAACATCATTTACGACATGCTGATATGCCTGATACCAGTTTGAAGTATTGATGGTGTACCTGAAATCAAAGGAGATGCTTTCCCCCTTTTTTAAATACGACTTGTTTTGCCCCAGTACCGGATGATATAAGGTTGGGCTCAGTTGTTCCTGCCTGTTGATCAGCGACAGGCCAAGCAGCCAGTTCGACTGGGTAGATTTATCATATTCCCATGGGTGTCTGGCTGTTCCCGGCTCGGCCGTTACGGCGAGTGTAATTCCATCTCTATTGGTGAGCATAGCTGTAAGTGCAGCCGCTGTTCTTTCTCTTACCACCACCGGTCTATCCGGAATTCCGTGTCCATAAGCATAGGCATCTGTAAAGTTATTGTTGATGGTACTGCCTTGAAACACACCTGGGATACAGCCCCATTCAAAACTTTTTTTGTCGTTTGTGTTCAATGCCGGAGTTGCTATGGAATAATATCCATCCCTCTCGGCTGTTAAATGAATAGAAACACATAGATCATTTTTGTAAACAGGATCTAGTTTCCAGATTGCTTTTACGGTAGAAACCGCTGTTTTTTGCTGAAAAACGAGTGTATTACCAACCTGCTTATACTGCTGTGGATAAAATAAAATGGCACGCCCTTCCTTATTTAAAGAAACCGCAGAGGTATTCGCCTTCCAGGTAGGAATGATATAGCGGTATTCAGGTTCAGGAAACTGAATTTCTTTCCCGTTTTTGTCCTTAGCCTCCGAATCCATCCTGGGTTGATCTGCACTGTAAAGCAGGTTATATTGCCCCAATGTGCCAGACAGGGAATGCCATCCGTTTTCACCTTTTACCGATAGCTGTTTTATTTGATATCCCTTACCGGTATCTTCCCAGTTCAGGCGAAGTACATCATTTGTTAATCGGGCTTTGGGCGCTAGCTGGGCATAGCTGCTGTTTGCAAAAGCAAGCAACAGCACGATTAAAATTAAAGGGTTTAATCTCATTGGGTAATGGTTAAATCTATTTCTTTTACAACTGTAAGTGATTCTTCTACATTGGCGTTGGTTGCCACAAACGACACTTTATATACACCAGCTTTAGTATAAACCCTGGTATAATCTGTCAGTTTCTGGGAAATATTCTTAATAGGCTCCCCTACGTCTGGCAAAATACTATTAGGGTTGAACTGTTTGCTTACTACCCAGTCGTCATCAAGATCGGTACTGTTCCTCACCGTAAGCAACTGTGCTGAACTAATACTCCAATTGGTTGCAGGACCACTAAAATTAAAAACAGTCCAACCCGCGGTAGCCATAGTGGCCAGTACCGCTTCTTCGCCCTGCTGATTGGTGCTTTTTAGATCGAAAGAACGGATTACCCACCGGTTTTGCTGTGCTTCTGGTTTGATAACACTGGTCTTATAAACCAAAGCCAGCGCCATATTTTTGTTACGCCCGGCAAAAGTGTTCAGGCTGATATTTCCTGAGGGTGTCTGGTCCAGGCCGGCAGATAAAACGGCTTTATCTGTAATATCTTCCCAGGTGGCAGCCTTTACATTTGTAGCATCATATATTCCGTTGAAATTGGTAGATACGTACAGTTTTATCACCGATTGATCGATGGGCATTAAGCCGAACTGGGCATAAGTTTTAAAATTGAGGGAAACCGAATTTCCTTCCACGACCGTTCTTTTCCGGTATTCATATTTGCGCCCGGTTTCTCCCGACCAAAATACAATGTTCTCTGGTTTACCATTAATTATAAACCGAACGGGTTCTCCAACTTTATAACTGTTTTTTTCCAACTCAACAGAAAAATCATCCTGCGGAGCCAGCTCATAGGTCTTCTGGCAGGAAGCCAGGGAAAATAATATTACAGATGCAATTAATAGCTTATTCATCTTATACAATTTTGTAGTTACCATCCTGTATTTTGTTTGATATTAGGGTTAACGGCCAGTTCGCTGTTCGGGATCGGGAATAAAACAGCACGATCTGTAACGCGCTGTGCCTGTGCAACAGCCGCGTCTTTTAAAGCAGTTGGCATGTTGGTTTGGTATTCTCTTGCCTGTGTTTGCATAACGGATGGATAAATACCCCATCGTACAAGATCGTGCTTCCGGATGCCCTCAAAAGCAAGCTCACGTAACCGTTCATTCCTGATCAGATCAAGGAAGTCCTGCTGCGACAAATTAGCAGCAGCATCGGCCGCCACATCAGGAACAAGTACATCTTTTCCATAGCCTCTTCGCCTCACCATATTTATCGCTTTATACGCATTTGCAGAGGGCCCATTGTTGGTATAATTATCAGCCTCTGCAAACATCAGCAATACATCGGCATACCTTAACAGCGGCCAGTTTGTACCGGTATAGTTTTGATTTCTTGGTAAAAGAAGTTCATACTCGCGCCTCCATTTTCCATTGCTACGGTCGTATACCTGATCTGCTGCCCAATTGGTCCGTACAGCCGTTTGTCCGCTTGTCACATACCGGTAAGGAGCAACTGTCCAGTCCCTTCTCAGGTCGCCATTCGCATAAGCATTGTAAAGCTTCGCCGTAGCATGAACATAATCATAACCATATCCCATTTCAATATTTCCACAGGTAATGCCGTTATAGCTGCCAATCATGCCGCCCTCTTGTATTTCGCCCTGGTTTACGCCTTTAAATTCTACTTCCCACATACTTTCCTTTGTATCGAAAATCTCCTGAACATGGTTGATATAGATTTGTTTGAAATCGGGATTAAGGCTGTGCAATCCTGACAGCATTACTTTTTCTGCATAAGTTCTGGCATCAGCATATTTTGCAACATCATTTAACGGGGCGCCTGCCATAGTCATATAGACCCTCGCGAGTATACCCTGTACGGTAGTTTTCGTAA
The DNA here is from genome assembly GCF_918698255.1 of Pedobacter sp. Bi27. Classification (NCBI taxonomy): domain Bacteria; kingdom Pseudomonadati; phylum Bacteroidota; class Sphingobacteriia; order Sphingobacteriales; family Sphingobacteriaceae; genus Pedobacter; species Pedobacter sp. Bi27. Next base: position 124,542 of record NZ_CAKKMW010000010.1, on the reverse strand, counting down.
TACGGGTATTATAGCCATAATCAAAAACGGATTTCACCAGGCCTTCTGCCTGTTTCATATCAGTAACGATACGTTCGTAAAGGTCCTTTAACGGCGTGCCAGGAAGAGGCGGTTCTTCAGGTGATTTACTCGATTGAAGCTTTAAAGGCACGCCTCCAAACTCATCTGCCAGCAGAAAATAATAGTAAGCCCTTAAAAATAGTGCCTGCCCTTTTATTTCGTTGCGTTTTTCAGCAGTCACCTTAACGGCCTTATCTATGTTTTCGAGTAACATGTTCGCTCGCTCAATACCCGTGTAAAGCGTTTCCCAATGTCTGTTTAATTCCAGTGTCGAAGCATCCACAATATTGGCATTCATTCCCGATGTCTGGTTTTTCATAAAAAATTCGTCACTAAAAACCATGTAGCAAGACATCCCTTGTGAATAAACCCTGTTATCGCCCAAACGGTCGTATACTCCGGCCAGTGCAGATTGCAGTTCACTTTCTGTATTATAATAATTTACTGGCGATACAAAATCCTGTGGGGTTGTATCCAGGATCTTTGAACATGAGCTAACAACCAGTGCCAGCATCATCGCGATATATAATAAAGTTGTTTTCATTTGTAAAAACATTTATCGTTAAAAAGTTAGGTTCATACCAAAGGTGATGGTGCGTGCCCTTGGATATGGGCTCCAGTCGAAACCCGGTGTAAGCGCAGAATGGCGCACTGAAACTTCAGGGTCCAAACCGGAATAGTTGGTCCAGGTTATCAGGTTTTGTGCCGAAACATTAAAGCGGGCTGATTGTATTTTCAGCTTTTTCGTTATTGTAGAAGAAAGGTTGTAGCCCAACGAGACCGTCTTTAACCGTAGGAAGGAGCCATCTTCTATATTTCTGTCGGAGAATACATTAGGACCATAACCACCTGCGACAGGCAAATCGCTGTTCTGATTTTCCAGAGACCACCTGTTCTCGTAGGTTTTAAACATATTAAGACTTGGTCTGGCTTCTGCGCCTTCAAATACAATCCGGTTCGCATTTAAAATGTCATTTCCGTAAGACCATTGTAAGAAAACATTGAGGTCAAATGGTCCATAAGTGAAATTATTGGAAAAACCTCCAATGTGTTTCGGATTAGGATTACCAACAATCGTCTGATCATTTGCATCTACCACCCCATCTCCGTTAATGTCTTTGTATTTGATGAAGCCCGGCTTAATGAGCGAGCGGGCGCTCCCATTATTCGGTACATCAGGTTTCAGCTCATAGCTACCGTTAGATAGTACATTGAAATCACTTAAAGGGTACACGCCATCAAAAACATAGCCGTAAAACAAGGCTACGGGACGCCCTGGTAAGGCAATATAGGGTAAAGAGTTATTGAAATTGGCGTTCCAGTTCGAAACACGTGTAATCAAACTAGGCTGATCACCATTCAACTCTTCGATCTTGTTGGTATTAAAGGCAATGTTAAAATTGGATGTCCAGCTAAATTTCTTTGTACTCACGTTTATTGTATTTAAGGTAAACTCCAAGCCCCTGTTTACCACAACACCAATATTTTTAAATGCGGCAAGGTACCCGGTTGAAGTAGGCAATGAAGCATTCAGCAACAAGTCTGTGGTTCTTTTATAATAATAATCGGTAGTTAAACTGATGCGTTGCTTAAAGAAACTTAAGTCTATTCCAAGGTCAAGGTTTCCGGTTCGCTCCCATTTAAGGTTCTCATTTCCCAGCCCAACAGGTATAGTTCCTTTAATGTATTGTCCGTTAAAATAATAGCCACTTCTGGTATTTCCGGTGTTGGCGCCTACTTCCTGATCCAAAATACTCAGGTACGCAAAGTCTGATACCCGGTTGTTTCCGGTAATTCCATAGGAAGCCCTCAGTTTTGCGGAAGAAATGGCTTTAACTGATTTCAGGAAATTTTCTTCCCCAATATTCCAGGCAAAGGCCCCGGAAGGGAAATAACCCACTCTGTTATCCCGGGCAAATTTTGAAGATCCATCACTACGGATAGAAGCCGTGAACAGGTAGCGGGAATTAAACGTATAGTTCACACGTCCCAGGAAAGACACCAGCGTTGAATAACTACCTGAGGTTGTTTTTACCAGGACAGTCCCCTGATCAAGCCCCCTGACACCCAATGACTCATTTGGCAATAAAATAGATACAAATCCATCACCTTCCATACTATTTCGCTGCATGGTAAATCCAGCCACTGCATCTAAACGGTGTTTCTTGTTAAATGTCCTGTTAAATGTGAGCAGGTTCTCGTTCAGTAAACTGCGGATATTTTGATTTTCGAGGGAACCATTAATGCCATAGCTTTGCCCATAAACGGTCCGTGGATTTCCAGCTGCCGTATTAGAATTGTTAAAACGCTCAAAAACCAAACGGGTATCCGTCATCCCGCCACTCACCTTAAACTTAAAATACTTCAGGAAAGCATACTCCGCAAAAGCATTGGCAGTAAGTGATTTGTTAAAAGCATACTGATACAAGTTGTTGGAGTTTACCACCGGATTTATCCTTAAATCTGTATTGCCCGCCACATCATCGTCAAATGGCTGATCAAGGAAATTTTCATCATCCGCATTGCCAGTAACAGGCCTGTATCCCCATGTACTGTACATCAAATACGAACTGGCATTTCCGGCCGAGCTGCTGTTTAAGTTATCACTGGTTAGATTTGCGATCTGACCTTTTTTGATTCCGTATGTATAATTGGTATTAATGCCAATTCTCATGTTTTTCCCTACACGCTGATCGATCTGAAACCGCCCCTGGTATCTCTTATATCCACCATTAATAACAATTCCGTTCTGATCTAAATAAGAGCTGCTTACCGAATATTTTGTAGCCGCAGTGCCGCCCCTCATAGAGAAGCTATGATTTTGCATAAATGCATTCTGTAATACATTATCCTGCCAGTTTATCCCGCGCTCATTGCGGTACGCATCTAAAGTTTTGCCGTCCTTAAGATACAAAGCGGTAGCCGAAGTCTTATTCAGGTCCAGCTGATACTTCACAAACTCATAAGGGCTCATCACTTCTATCTGTTTTGACGGATACTGATAGCCCAGCCAATTGTTATAGTTAACTACCGGTGCGCCTACCTTACCTTCCTTGGTCTTGATTATGATTACCCCATTGGCCCCTCTCGCTCCATAAATTGCGGTAGAAGATGCGTCTTTCAATATATCTATTGATTCAATATCATCCGGATTAATGGTATTGTTGTCGGGATTTTCCAAAGGAAAGCCATCAATTACATAAAGCGGTGAGTTAGACTGGGTAATGGAATTTCCTCCGCGAATGGTGATGTTGCTAATACTGCCTGGCTGTCCATCACCAGAACCGACCTGCACTCCTGCCACCCTTCCTGCCAAAGCATCTTCAAAAGAAACCACCGGTGCTTTTTCCATATCTTTCATCACTACAGAACCGACCGAACCAGTAAGGTCCTTTCGTTTTACCTGGCCATAACCAACAATTACCACATCATCTAAAGCAGTGTTGTTAGGTACCAGCTGAATTTTATACTGGTTTTGACTGGTGATAACCACAGTTTTGCTGATGTAGCCAACCATGGAGACAACCAATAGTTCACTTTCCTTTGCATTGGAAAAGCTAAAGCGGCCCTGATCATCTGTTACGCGGGAAGCCGTTTTCCCCTGGATGACTACTTTCGCACCCGGCAAGGGTTTCCCGGTTTCTTCTGTAACAGTTCCGGTAATGGTTTTTACCGCTTGGGCCAGAATGGAAAGCGGAATGCCCAGAACCAATAGCACAGTTAAGAGTAAGTTTGGTTTCATATTCATTATTATATTTGGTTGCATTGCTACGACAGACATTTACATATCCGCAGTATATTTTTAAATGACTTGCTAAAGCATTTAAAACCTCATCCAGATTCCGAGAATAGCAATTAGAGCGGTATAACAATAATTCCTACGCATATAAACCAAACGCTCATAACATTAGTCTGGTCTGGACTGGTAAGTAAACAAATATAGTATATTTTATTTCTTTTCAAAAGATAAAAAAAATAAAAAAAGCTCTTTACGCCCGAAATGGGCTAATTATTGAATATTTGTTAGGTGGACTGGTTTGGTTTGTATGGTGTATTAATTACATTTGCCTAAATAATATACCCATGACCTCCGAAAACACACTGCAGAAAGGCAATCAAGGCAAAATGAAATACCAACAGCTTGTCGATCACATTATGTCACTGATTGAAATTGATCAGCTACGTATTGGAGATCAGCTGCCTTCTCTTAAGCAGCTGCAGTTGCAATTAAAAATGAGTAAGGAAACTTTACTCAAAGGCCTAAATGAGCTTGTTGAAAAAGGTATCGTAGAATCGGTATATAGGAAAGGATATTATGTACGCAAAAAGTCCATTCATCATTCCTTCCGCGTGTTTTTGCTACTTGATAAAATGAATATTCTGCGTGAACAGTTTTATAGAACGCTTTTTAATCAACTGGAAAACCGCGCCGATATCGACATCTACTTTCACCATCATAATTATCAGGTATTCGAAAAATTGATCAAAGAAAACCTGGGATCATATACACATTATGTCATTGCAACTTTTTTAAAAGAAAATGTAGCCCCGCTCCTCAACCTGATTCCCAACAAGAAAAGAATAATTATTGATTTAAACGAGCAAGGTTTATCAGGCAATTACAGTAGTATATATCAGGATTACGGCTATGACATTTATAATAGCCTTCATAAGCTAAAGGCCGAGTTGAAAAAATACGATCGGCTGATCTTGGTTGCCCATCCCGAAGCCGTCCATGCAAAGCTGGTAATTGAAGGTTTTTTACATTATTGTACTGAAACTGAGTACCCCTACCTGATACAATCTGAAATTGATGAAAAGACTTTTCAAAAAGGTAATGCTTATGTAACCTTTAGCAGGTACGACACCGATGATGTGATGTTAATTAAGCTCGCCCGAAAAAAGAAATTTAAGTTGGGAAAGGATATAGGTCTCATCTCTTATAATGATACGCTCGTGAAAGAAGTGCTTGAAGATGGGATTACTGTTATCTCAACTGATTTTGAAGCAATGGGTAAAACAGTCGCACAAGCCATCCTGGATGAAAAAATCGTGATTACGAGAAACCCAACAAAAGTTATCAAAAGACGTTCGCTCTAGTCGGGTTCTTCCTCGCCTTTGGTGATTATCAGAAGTTTTTTCATTTTCTGCCATAATATAATAACTTAAGGCATCAATAGAAAAATGGCAACCGCTGTAAATGTTACTACCGGTTACCTATGGTCTTATATCTGTTGCACGCCTTATATCATTAAGTTAAGCCCTGTGGTCGTCAGCCTGAGTATAGCTGAAGATTTATTGATATTGAATCAAAACTCTACACCGCAAAGTCGATTTTAATAATAACTCGTATAATTATGCGAAAATCACATTTAGTTCAATTAAAGAAATTTTTATTTTTGCATAACACCAGCTCAAAGTCGATGGGTTCAATCAAAAAGGCTAAAATGGATAGCCCAAAAGGGATGCATTTTTTTATTCTTAAAACTATTATCGCTCAGGGTTGTTGACATAGATCGGGTATTAATGTGAATGTACCTCCTTTAATTAAATAATTACCGCCCAGTATGGACTTAACTTCCCTAAATCAACTGTTTACCTTTAAGTCGATTTTTGAAAGCTTGGAAGACGCAGTAATCTGCAATGACATTGATTTTAAAATTACAGATATAAACCCGGCGGCAGAGCGACTGTTCGGTTTTACAAGGGAGCAGATCGGAAAGGCAGTTTCCGGAATAATGGAAAAAGCCGTTTTTGAAGAGTATAAGCGCTTAGTGGACACTGTGCGGAGTGGTGCGAAGGTCCATGATTTCCGTACCGTACGCCGATCGGTAACCGGGGAAGACCTGTATGTTTCCATTACCATCTCTCCAATTACTGATGCTGAGCAAAAATTGATAGGCATTTCCCAAATGATCCGCGACATTTCAGATGAGTATACCGCTGAAGAGCAGCAAGCTACACTGGCGGCCATTATTGAAGGATCCGAAGATGCAATCGTCTCTAAAACGCTGGATGGTTTCATTACCAGCTGGAACAATGGAGCACAAGGAATTTTTGGTTATGCTGCATCAGAGGTAATCGGGAAGCATATTACCATCCTCATCCCTCAAGATCGGATACATGAAGAAGATTACATTATCACTAAGGTAAGGGCAGGCCAGAAAATCGAACATTACAAGACAGTACGCCTGACCAAGGACGGAACTGAAATACCTATATCGCTTACCGTATCACCCATAAGGAACAAGCAGGGGCGCATTATTGGGGTAAGTAAAATTGCACGTAACATTACAGCGCAAAAACTTGCCGATGAGAAGCAGGCCGCATTGGCAGCCATAGTAGAGAGTTCTGATGATGCCATCGTAAGCAAAACGCTCGACGGTATAATCACCACATGGAATAAAGGGGCTGAAAATATTTTCGGCTATAGCGAAAACGAAGCCGTTGGCCGCCACATCTCTCTATTGATTCCGCCAGACCGTCTTGATGAGGAAGAACGCATCATAGGCAGTATCAAAAGAGGTGTTAAGATAGATCACTTTCAAACCATAAGGATAAGCAAGGAAAACAAGGAAATCCAGGTCTCCTTAACAGTATCCCCGATCAAGAACAGTGATGGGATAATTATTGGCGCTTCAAAGGTAGCCAGGGATATCACTGCCCAGAGAGAAGCGGAAAACGCCTTAAAAAGCAACTCCCAAAAGCTCATGATCCTGAATTCGATAGGTAAGAGCATCAGTGAACAACTGGATGTTAATGTCATTTTGCAAAAAGTGACCGATGCGACAACAGAACTTACAGGGGCGGCATTTGGCGCTTTCTTTTACAATAAAACCAATGCCGAAGGTGAATCTTATATGCTCTATACGCTCTCGGGCGCTCCCCGGGAGGCATTTGAAAAATTTGGTATGCCCCGTAATACAGCAGTATTCCACACTACCTTTAGCGGTGAAGGGGTTGTGCGTGTAGACAACATCAGAAAAGATGAACGTTATAGCAAAATGGCTCCCCATTTTGGGATGCCCGATGGACACCTACCTGTGGTCAGTTATCTGGCTGTACCTGTAATTTCCTCAACAGGGACAGTAATCGGCGGGCTTTTCTTTGGTCACCCAGAACCAGGTGTATTTCTGCAGGATCACGAAGACCTGGTAGTTGGGGTTGCTTCGCAGGCAGCCATAGCACTCGATAACTCTAAACTTTTTGAAGAGGTTAAAACCCTTAGCCTTAAAAAAGATGAATTTATAGCCTTGGCTTCCCATGAACTCAAAACACCACTTACCTCTATGAGCGGCTTTCTCCAGGTGCTTCAAAAAACAGCTTCGGATGGTTTGAACAAAGTTTTTTTAAACAAGGCGATCAAGCAGGTAGACAAACTCAATATCCTGATCAACGACCTGTTTGACATTTCCAAAGTCCAGGCTGGCAAATTACAGTTCAATTTTGAGCGGCTGGACCTTGGTGCACTAATCGGTGATATCTGCGAAACATTTGAGCAGACCGTTCCCGGACATAATTATATTTATTTCCGCGAAGGAGACCTTGTATTACAAGGGGATAAAATGAGAATGGAACAGGTAATCACAAACCTGATCGGCAATGCAGTAAAGTATGCACCAAATTCCCGCGATATTAATATAACGGCTGTAAACCATAACCATGAAATAGTTATTTCCGTGATAGATTATGGCGCAGGGATTCCTGCGGCCGAACAGGTCCATATATTCAGCCAGTTTTACAGGGTAAGAGAAAAGGACAGGAATATATCCGGACTTGGACTGGGCCTTTACATTACAAAGGAGATTATTGAACGCCATGGAGGGCGGATATGGGTGGAAAGCGAACCCGGTAAAGGTGCTGCATTTAAATTTGCGGTCCCTAGTCTGTAACACACACATTAAATCTAATCTAACAAAGACAAACACAAATGAGCAAAAAATTAGTTTATGTCCTGGAGGACGATGCGGATATCAGTGAAGTGGTCAGTTATATCCTGTCCGAAGAAGGCTATGAAGTAAATGGCTGCCCTACCGTTGCGGCGTTCAACCATATGATCTCGCAGAGATTGCCTGATATAGCGATTCTTGATATCATGTTACCCGATGGTAACGGACTTGATATCTGCAGGCAATTGCGCATGGATGAGCGTACCTCAGTCATTAATATCATCATGATGTCTGCCAACACGACCAAGAACGAAATTATGGGTTCGGGATGTGGCGCAGAATTTATAGCAAAGCCCTTTAATATCGACCATTTCGTTGCCCGGGTAAACCAGTATGCATAAATTGGCTTAACACCACTGTAGATTTTGCTGTAAATGATATGCTGATTTTAAAGCTACCTTGATAAATCTTGCAGAGGCCTGCGTGGTATAGTTGATGGAGGTTAATTATGTTTCAATCAATCATCGAACGGAAACCGTTACAGCCAAAATCTCCGCGATAGAAAATTCAGCGCCGCAGACAAATTCGTCTGCCGCTCCGTAGTAAATAGTGAGCTTATCCCCCTCAACTACATGTCCGTTGGTAAAGACTACTTGACCGAAAAACCCGCTTAACTCATATGGCTCGCTTGGAACCATAATCGGATCAATCGATCTTCCTAAAACAATTGAAGGGTTCTGGTGGTCGAGCAGAAAGGCACCCAGGCAGTAACGATGGCGCTCATCTGCCCCGTGGTATATCGCCAACCACCCTTTCTCGGTCCATATGGGCGAAGCCCCGGCGCCTACACGGGCACTGTCCCACATACCTTCCCTGGTCTTAATAATGCATTTATGGTTTCCCCATCGGTTAGCATCAACCGAATCGCATAGCCAGATAAAGTTACCACCAATTTCTTTCGAACTTGGACGGTGAAGGGCAAAAAATTTTCCGTCAATTTTTCTCTCGAAAAGTGCGCAATTCTTATTGTGTGGAGGCAGGATCATTGTTGGCAGGGAAAAGTTTTCCCAATCCGTAGTGGTGCGAAGTCCCACTCCTACGCCAGAGGCAGATACAGCTGTATAGGTTAGATAATACACTCCTTCAATTTCAGTAACCCTGCAGTCTTCTATCCCAAAACGCTCCAGCTCACCCATCCCAAAAAGTCCGGGAAATCTGTCGCTTTCTGAAAAATGGACACCATCGTCACTACTGAGCAATCTGAGATGGGAGACGGTGGTAAGATAATCCAGTCCCCGGTAATTCATAACCCTGGCATCTGTAGAAACCAGATCAGGATCGTTAATGGCAACTTCGATAATTTCCAGCTTGCCCAGTTCGTTCATAACGGGAAAAAACACAAAGCCCTCTTTCTGCGCCTTGTTTTCTGCTACCCTTACCAATAGCCATGTCTTTCCCTTAAAACGGAAAACGCCTGGATTTAACAGGCAGATAACCTGAAGGGAACTATTACTGGGTGTGATATCTTTGGGTAATAAGATCGGATTTGACAAAAATCTTTTAGCAAGGTCTTTCATAATGAAAAAACAACCATCACGTGGCTAAAGTTTTCATATAACATAGTTATAAGACCTGGCCAACCGGAAAAGCAAAAAAATCAACCCTATTTCTGTTTTTTGACGAATGGTCGGGATCATGTCCATAGGTATAAACCTTTATCTGTTTATCATAGTTTCCGAAAATTTAAAGCCTATGTCAATTCCAGGATACGATGCGCCAAAATATCCCTTTCTTGATACGGTTACCTTAAGCTCAAATACCATCGAACTGGAGCGTGCTACGGTTACTTGGAGAATGAAAAAGGTATTAACAGACAATGAAAAGATCAAACTAACAGACGAAAACAGGTATTTATCTCCCTCATTTCCAGTATAAAACCATTTTAGATCAGGCGCTCATGAAGTTAAATTTACGTCATTAAATTAAATCAACGGGACGATTTAGATTAATCAATTTAGCCTTTCAGAAACGAAAGGCTTTTTTTATTAACCCATTTTTCATCGGTGGCAAATTACCCTGAAACAACCCAATGATTTCCCTTTTAAAGTACAGCGTTTAGCAATAGTTTTTTAGCAACCAAGAATGGTCTTCAGGGTTATTAACCTTAGGCCAGCTATCCTGCCTTAAGTACCATTAATGTTCTTCCTCCAACCGCTATACTGCTATCTGCCTCAAATTGCGCTTTCGGATTTATACCTTCATCAGTAGAGATCTCAACAGACCATTTAGGCGCATATTTCTCTTCAGGCAGTTTGAAGGTTACACTTTCATGATGGGCATTGAAGATGAGAAAAAAATGGACATCAAGAATATCCGCTCCATTTTCTGCTTTCCCCTGTATTCCCTCCCCATGAAGAAAAATCCCGATACTCCCAGAACTATCCGATTGCCAATCAGCTGTTTCCATAATTTTACCGCTTGGAGAAAACCAGGCAATATCCAAAAGACCATCCGAATCTATCCTATCACCTACTATCCATTCCTTTCTACGCAGGCTTGGATGTTTTAGGCGGAGTTTGATCAGATCTTGGGTAAACTTCAAAAGTCCCTCATCTTTGTGCTGCCAATCGATCCACGAAATTTCATTGTCCTGGCAATAGGCATTATTGTTGCCTTTTTGGGTCTTTCCTAATTCATCACCCGAGGTGATCATCGGGATACCTTGTGAAAGCAGCAGTGTGGCTAAAAAATTACGTTTTTGTCTTGCTCGGAGCGCGTTTATGTTGTTATCATCCGTTTGTCCTTCCGCACCGCAATTCCACGAATGGTTCTCGGCCTCGCCATCGGTATTATTATCACCATTTGCCATATTGTGCCGCTCATTATAGCTTACCAGATCGTGAAGGGTAAACCCATCGTGTGCCGTAATGAAATTGATGCTCGCTGTTGGCCTTCTATAATCCTGCATATAGATATCAGGACTACCCAAAAATCTTTTTGCAAACTGCCCGAGTGTTCCCTGATCACCTTTCCAGAAACGGCGCATCAGATCACGGTATTTGCCATTCCATTCTGCCCAGCCAGGAGGAAACTTGCCTACCTGGTAGCCACCTTCTCCCAAATCCCAGGGTTCAGCAATCAGTTTTACCGTAGAAATGATCGGATCCTGGTGGATAATATCAAAAAAAGCACCCAACCGGTCAACATCGTGCAGCCCCCTTGCCAAAGTTGAAGCCAGATCGAACCTGAATCCATCTACATGCATCTCCTGTATCCAAAACCTCAGACTATCCATAATAAACCTGAGTACGGTAGGCATTCTTGAGTTTAAGGTATTCCCCGTTCCCGTATAATCTGTATAATATCGTTTGTTGTTTTCTTCAAGCCTATAATAGGTTAAATTATCTATGCCCTTAAAGGAGAGTGTAGGGCCTTTTTCGTTGCCCTCGGCAGTATGGTTATAAACCACATCTAAAATCACCTCTATTCCGGCGGCATGCAGCGCTTTTACCATATCCCTAAACTCCCTGACCTGACTTCCACTGGTACCAGAAGAAGAATACCTGGATTCGGGCGCGAAAAAACCTATGGTATTATACCCCCAATAATTATTCAATCCCCTTTCAATAAGATGGCCATCTGAAACAAATTGGTGTACCGGCATCAGCTCAACGGCAGTAATGCCAAGCGATTTGAGGTATTGGATGCTTGCCGGATGTGCCAACCCCGCATAAGTACCACGTTGAGATTTGGGAATTAAAGGGTTTAACTTAGAAAAACCCTTTACATGAAGTTCGTAGATAACACTTTGGTTATAGGGAATCTGCAAGGGTTTATCATCCTCCCAATCATAGGTCATATCAACAACTACCGATTTGGGCATGTAGGGCGCACTATCGGTTTCCGAGAAACTCAGATCGTCTTTTTCTCCTTCCAGATCATAACCAAAAACTGCAGAACACCATTCCACATCACCAGATATTGCTTTTGCATAAGGATCAATAAGTAATTTATTGGGGTTAAACCTATGGCCATTAATGGGTTCATAATCTCCATGTACCCGATAACCATATAACTGCCCGGGGCCAATATCGGGAATATAGCAGTGAAAAACATGGTGATCACGTTCGGCAATCTCAACCCGCCCAATTTCTGTACCGTGTTCATCGTACAAGCAGAGTTCTACTTTTTGTGCATGCGCAGCAAAAAGCGCAAAGTTAGTCCCTTTGCCATCCCAGATAGATCCAAGCGGATAAGGACGGCCAGGAAGCTGGTAAACTGTATGCATATCAACTGTTATTTAAGTGCATTTATTCACGTTTTCAGTATTACTCATCAGCGAAACCCCGGAAAATTATCAGCCTCCGGGAGTGCGTCTAGTTAATATAAGGTTGAAATCCTTACATAAACCAACAAAATAACTGATGAACAAACAGAAAATCTTCATTTGAAAAATAAGGTCGAAAAGGCAAATAAACGCCTTTTTAATCTTCTGGATTTCCAGCCAGCTCTCCGGATACATTGTTTTCTTTATCACTCCACCTATAAGCCCCGATGAACTTCATTGTCTTCGAGACCTTTAACTGCAGGGCATCGATGTCAAAATATTGATAGTCTGTTCCGTAAATTTTCCCTTTATTAACAATCAAATTATCAAAAAGGTTTAATCGTTGCTGCGCTAAAGTTCAAGAATATAAAATTAACAGCCACTTATAAGCACCCGACCAGCAAACTGAAAATTTTTCAGTTTAAAGCTGAAAAAAGTTCAGAATTTATGAAAATTTTTCAGCAAGGGTTTCTAAAAAGTAGTTGAATATTCTTAAAAGTACCATTGGCACAGCACTTGAAGTTGATATTTCAAAACCGTTTAAAAGGGTTTATAGAAAATTAATTGATTAATAGTCCATTTTTTTTTTTAAAAGGAGAACACACTATGACATTGGTTAAATTCAATCCAGAAAAGAAAAACAGCACATTATTGCCAGGCTTTAATGACATTTTCGAATCCGTACTGGGCGATACTTTTTTTTCAGACCGCCGAATCAACAGCCTTCCAGCTGTAAACATTTTAGAGTCCGGCGAAGAATATGATATCGAGCTTGCCGCTCCCGGCCTGAAAAAAGAAGATTTTAAAATTTCGGTAGAGCGGGATATGCTCACTATTTCTACCGGGCAGTACAGCGAAAACAATACATCGGAAAAAACCTACAACAGACGTGAATTCAGCTACTCGGCTTTCACCAGGGCATTCACACTTCCTGAAAGTGCCGATGTGGACCGTATCCAGGCAAGTTATATCGACGGGGTACTTAAGCTCACACTTCCAAAAAAAGAGGAAGCAAAGGCAGTTTCAAGACAGATTGAGATTCGCTAATAAATTTGAAAATGCCGCACCAAGCGGCATTTTTTTTAATCCCGAAGTATACTGATCATAGAAAAATAAAAACGAAATGGAATCTGCATTTGCAATAATAGTGGTGTTTCATTTAAAGGGCACCAAAATTACCTATGGAAAATTTACGCTTGGAACAGACCGGGACGCTGCACTTGAAACCTTTAACATGCTCAAAGGAAAAAAGGAATTTTTAGGTGCTTGTATGATCCAGATGGAACTTATCCAAGAAATTGCAGGTCTTCCGGTACCTTTAGGAACAATATCCTGTAACCTGGAGCAACTAAAGGAAAACGTAGCGATTATTTCGAAAGAAATCTTCCGGATTGCGCAACTCGATGACCTGGAAATCAAGCCATTGCAATAGACAAAAAAATGATGAACTTTTTGGAGGGCATCAGCACCTATCCGGCCGGAGATTGAACGATTTCAAAATAGCTGATGTTAACAAGGAGAAGACTATGGAAGCAAAAAAAATATTTATTGTAGAGGACGACCTGATGTTACTGGAAACGCTGCAAGAAGTCCTTAAATTGTACGGTTATCAATGCCAAGGCTGCCACGATCCGGAAAAAGCGGTTAAACTAATTGAGCATTACCGTCCGGATCTGGTCATTTTAGACTACATGCTGCCCGAATGGAACGGAGGAGAGCTTTGTAGTGCCATCCGCGCTATCGATGGATTTGAGTACATCCCGATCATCATTATTTCTGCCTATACTAAAATACTATTTTCACTGTCTGATTATGGTTGCGATGCGATATTGGAGAAACCATTTTCTATCCAGGAAATCACCCGCCTCATCAGTACCCTACTTTCAGAAAAACGCAGCGACAGCGGTCTTCTTCCAAAGCTCAAAACGGCTATAAAAAATGTGCTGCAAGAGGTAAAGGCCAAAAATATATAGTGGCTTTATTTATTTACTTTATTTACTGAAACAGGATAAATCAACAAATTGATAAAAAGCAATGCAGCAAAATAGTGCCGTTTAAATGTGTTCTGTTGAAAAAGATGGAACAATTAGCATTGCATTATATATATTTGGATAATCTCCAGATCAAGAAATTGTTGTAACCCAAAATTCCCGAATGACAAGAAAACCTACGAGCGGCCCCATCAGAAATAAAGAATGGACAAAACAAAAACTTCTGACCGCTGTTGGTAAAATCTTAAAAAATGACGGTTTTACTGGCTTAAACGTTAGCAAAGTAGCATTAAATGCCGAAGTTGACCGAAAGTTAGTTTATGATTATTTCGGCAGTATGGAAGGTCTGGTAAAGGAATACCTGAACAACAGCGATTTTTATACTGCAAACATCGATCAGTCAAAAGAAATAATCGAGCAAAACAGAAGTGATCAGGGCAGAGAGATGTTGTATCATTTATTGGAAGATCAGCTCGATTCATTAATTGCAAATGAAGAAATGCGAAAGATCATCAGTTGGGGAGTGTGCGAAAGTTCAAAGGTATTAGAGGAGTTGAATGAGAAACGTGAATCTTTGGGAGAGCTGTTTTTTAGTGAACTTACTGACGAATATTTTAAAGACAAAGACAAAAACATCAGGCCGGTTGCAGCCCTTTTAGTAGGGGGTATATATTACATTACCATGATTGCTCATACGAATAATGGCCTGATCTGTGGAGTTGATATCAGGAAAGAGGAAGCACAGTCCGAAATAAAGAAAACCATTAAACAAATCATTGAATGGGCATACCTGTAGCCATTTCTAAATAAGCTAACCTTCCAGGACAGGAAAGCAATTTAAAGCAAAGCCATAAAACTGTCCCGCAAAGTTCCAAATAAATCCTGTTGAATGAAACCGATAAATATCAGTATTCCAACTGATTTCTTACCATGAAGGAGAGCATACATTTCCGATAGCTTCGCAAAGATTGAAAACCGTCTGCTACTGATCAAATTTTCTGAACAGCAATTAACCCTTGAAAGCGACAAATTACTTTGCCGCTTTTTTTGTGCAAAACAATTCAAATCCTGGCAGAAAAACCAGCACAAAAGGAAAGCTAGAAAAGTATGACCAATTTTGAAACCGGGGATTGACATTTTGCCTGCTCAGCAATAGAAATATAGTGAGCTGAAATCATGAGATTATATGTGAATTTTAAGCCCCAATGATTTTTCTAAAAGTCAGATTGACCCTTGGCCCCATCGGTCTGGCTGATTTTGCAATCCTATGGTCCCACATGGTCTGTAAATCTCCTTTCATCAATAGCAGCGAACCATGTTCAAGCCTGACGGTATATTTTTCAGCATGATCAGTTTTCCGGCGGATATCAAAACCCCTCACCTGCCCGAAAGACACAGATGCGATAACGGGGTGTGAACCCATAACCGTTTCGTTGTCACTATGCCAGGCAACCGAGTCCTGTCCATCGCGGTAATAGTTAAGCAGCACACTATTAAAGCTGATCCCTGCCGTTGCTTCGACAAAAGCTTTCAGTTTTAAAAGTTCAACTGTCCATGGCAAAGGTGTGGATTTTCCAAGAACATTGTAATCCATTCCCTCAGGATCCCCGTACCATGCAGAAAGTCTGGGGGTAATTACCGCTCTATCATACATCTTCACTATCTTCTGCGTCCAGGGTGTAGTTGAAATAAAAGATAAAAGCAAAACGTCTGCCTCTTCAATATCAATAAATCCCGGCATATACTCCAGCACCTCTTTTGGCAGCCCGGGTGTCTGGCCTGATTCCCTAAAAAAACTCAGCTGTTCCATATCCAACACAAATGTGCAAAATAATTTCAAAATACTAATATTTTTAGTATTATATTTGTCCATGTAATTCTAAAAAAGGAGGTTGATCATGGAACAGGCAGTAAAAAAACAGGTCATTGAGGGCTTAAGGGAGCAGATCCTTTCCATGCAGGGTTATAAGACCGTATCCAAAAGTCAACAGAATATCTCAGGTCTTGAGCTTTTTGCTCCTGCTTTTCCAGTCCACAGCTTTCCCCTGCAGGGCATCCATGAATTCATATCGGAAAGCCGCGAACAGACCGCGGCCAGCAGTGGCTTTATCAGCGGAATACTGTCCACACTGATGAAAGACGGCAGTCCTTGTATCTGGATCAGTGCCTCCAGAAAATTCTTCCCGCCAGCGGCCAAAAGATTTTCGCTGAATGCTGCATCGATTATCTTTATTGACCTTCAAAACGAAAAAGAACTCTTATGGGTAACCGAAGAAGCACTTAAGTGCGAAGGGCTCGCTGCTGTGGTCTCAGAAATCCCAGACTTGAATTTTGCCACTTCCAGAAGATTTCAGCTGGTGATCGAAAAAAGCAAGGTCACCGCCCTGTTCTTAAGGGAAAACCCCAGGATTCTTTCCAATACCACCTGTTTAGCCCGCTGGAAGATCAGTCCATTGCCCAGCATATTGCCCGAAGGCATGCCGGGCGTTGGCCAGCCCAGCTGGAAAGCAGAACTACTAAAAGTGCGTAACGGCGCGGGTGGCACCTTTGAAGTATGCTGGTCTGGCAGCACATTCGAGCAGCCACAAAAAGAAAACATCAGGGCCTTACCTATCCATGAACTGCAGGCAGGATAAAGATGACAAAGCGATTCTTAAGCATATGGTTTCCGTTTCTACTAACGGACTGGAAGACTATCCGCCGCCCTGAATGGAAAGAACGGGCAATGGTATGTGCTGGAGCCAGTCACGGCCGTATGATGGTTATCGCTGCAAACAAGGAAGCGAACGCCCAGGGCATCCATAACGGAATGCCACTTGCAGATGCGCGTGCCATTGTCCATGAGCTCGAAGTTTTTGATGAAAAACCGGGAAGAAAAGAAAAACTGCTCGAAGGCCTTGCCAGATGGGCCATCCGTTATACCCCGCTCTCTTCTACCGATCCTGATGGCATCCTACTCGACATCACGGGATGCAGTCATTTATGGGGAGGAGAAGAAGCTTACCTTAAGCACATCACCAGCAGACTCCAGTCATCAGGTTATACCATAAAAGCGGCAATCGCCGATACCATTGGTACTTCCTGGGCACTATCCCGGTATGGTAAAGGAGTTGAGATTGTAGCACCATACCAGCAACACTTTGCTTTACTTCCCCTTTCACCGGCAGCGCTCAGGATCCCCGGTGAAATTACTGAAAAACTGCACAAACTGGGCTTAAACCGAATCGAACGCTTTATCCAGATGCCACGCAGTACCCTGCGCAGAAGGTTTGGCGAGAACCTGCTCATCAAAATAGCACAGGCCATGGGCGATGAACCTGAAGCCTTCATCCCAATTACGATTATTCAGGAATTCGAAGAAAGATTGGCCTGTATGGAACCTATCCGCACAGCTAAGGCTATTGAAATCGCCATCGAAAGACTGCTTGGTAAACTTTGTTTAAGACTTAAAAAAGAAGGCCTGGGCCTGAGAAAAGCAGAACTGAAAGGTTACCGGATAGATGGAAAAACAATATCAACTCCTATCGGCACCAACCGTCCAAGTGATGATCCCATACACCTGATGAAACTCTTTGCGCTCAACATTTCGGGAATTGCACCCGGCATGGGCATTGAGCTTTTCACGCTGAGTGCTGAGAAAACTGAAAAAATGGAACGTCCACAGGAAAAAATCTGGGCCGGTCAGGCCGGCCTAAATAGCCAGCCCTTGGCAGAATTACTGGACCGCGTGGCTGGAAAGGTAGGTAAAAACGCCATCCACCGTTATCTGCCAAAGGCAGACTACTGGCCGGAAAGGGCAGTTAAACAGGCTAAAGATCTCAGCGAAGACAGCGGAATAAGTTTCCACAATCCCTTGAACCGTCCCATACAGCTGCTTCCAAGACCGGAACGCATCGAGGTTACCGCACCTATCCCCGATTATCCGCCCATGCTCTTTATCTACCAGGGTGTGCGCCACAGCATCAAAAAAGCAGACGGGCCGGAAAGACTTGAGCGTGCCTGGTGGCTGGAAGAAGGGGAACACCGCGATTATTATACCGTGGAAGATGAAAAAGGGAACCGTTACTGGCTCTTCCGCGCTGGCCACTATGCAGCAGAAAACTCGGCCTGGTTTATCCATGGATTTTTTGCCTAAACCTTAAAAAAGAATAGAGATGGAATATACCGAACTTCAGGTTACCAGCAACTTTAGCTTCCTCCGTGGCGCCTCGCACCCTGAAGAAATCGTGGAAGAAGCAGCCAGGATGGGTTATAAAAAAATTGCCATTACCGACCACAATACCCTTGCAGGGATCGTGCGTGCACATGCAGCAGCCAGAAAACTTGGTCTCAAGCTCATCCCTGCCTGCAGGTTAAACCTCATGGACGGTGTATCCCTGCTTGCCTACCCTACAGACACCGAAAGTTACGGAAGGCTGTCTGCACTACTCAGCCTTGGCAACCTTCGCACCGAAAAAGGAAGTTGCGAACTTTATAAAAAAGATATATTTGAATATTCAAAAGGTATTATTTTCATCGCCATCGCGCCCGATAGCCTTTCAGAGAATTTTGATTTTCAGGCGGATTTTTATGAAGACCTTCAGCGCTACAAAGAAGCACTCGGGAAAAACTTGTACCTAGGCATTAACAGGAGCTATCAGGGAGAAGACCAGAAGAGGATGTTCCGTCTTTCAGAAACCTCCAAAAAAACCAATATTCCACTGGTGGCAACCAATGATGTTTATTATCATAGCCCCGAAAGACGTGAACTGCAGGATGTGCTGACCTGCGTAAGGGAAAAATGCACCATCCAGAATGCAGGCTACTTGCTTTTCCAGAATGCCGAGCGGCACTTAAAGCCCGAAGAAGAAATGAAAAGGCTTTTCCGCCAATATCCCGATGCGCTGGAAAATGCGGTAAAAATCTCCCAAGCCTGTACCTTCAGTTTGGATAGCCTAAAATACATCTACCCCGAAGAAATTACCTCGGAAGGCAGAACGCCGCAACAGGAACTCGAATACCTGACCATGAATGGGGCCCACGAAATCTTTGGTGAACACCTACCTAAAAAAGTAACAGATAACATCAGCCATGAAATGAAATTTGTGGAGGAAATGAACTATGCTTCCTATTTTCTCACCGTTTATGATATTGTGCGTTTTGCAAGAAGCCAGCATATTCTTTGCCAGGGACGCGGCTCTGCTGCCAATTCCACCATCTGTTACTGTTTGGGTATTACCTCGGTTGACCCCACCAAATTCGATCTTTTATTTGAACGCTTTATCTCTTCCGCCCGCAACGAACCGCCCGACATTGATGTGGACTTTGAACATGAACGCAGGGAAGAAGTAATCCAATACATCTATAGTAAATACGGACGCGACCGCGCGGCGATTGTAGCCACCGTCACCCAGCAGCGCCAGAAAGGCGCAATCCGGGATGTGGGCAAAGTGATGGGGCTATCGGTGGATACCATTAACCGGCTCTCTTCCTCCATCTGGGAATTTACCGATGAATGGTTCGAGGGCGGAAAACTTACCGAACAGGGCCTCAACCCGAATGATCCACTGCTTCGAAAAGTGCTTAGCCTTACCGCCCAGATGATGGGCTTTCCAAGACAGTTGGGTCAGCATACAGGCGGCTTTGTCATCACCAGGGGTAAACTGACCGACCTCTGCCCTATCCTCAATGCCCGTATGGAAGAGCGGACCAATATCGAGTGGAACAAAGACGATATTGACACGTTAGGCTTTTTGAAGATAGATGTACTTGCCCTGGGCATGCTTACCTGCATCCGAAAAGGATTCGATCTGGCCAAAGCACATTATAACCTTGATCTGACCATGGCCAAGATCAACGAAAAAGAAGATCCAAAGGTTTATGAAATGATCAGCCATGCCGATACCCTGGGAGTATTTCAAATCGAAAGCCGTGCACAGATGTCCATGCTCCCACGGTTAAGACCCAAATGTTTTTATGACCTGGTGATCGAAGTGGCCATTGTCCGTCCGGGTCCCATCCAGGGTGATATGGTCCATCCATACTTAAGACGACGTAACGGAGAAGAAAACGTAGAATATCCTTCCGAAGAGTTAAAAGATATCCTGCACCGAACATTGGGCGTTCCCTTGTTTCAGGAACAGGCCATGAAGATCGCCATTGTTGCCGCAGGCTTTACCCCAGCCGAGGCGGATGAACTGCGCAGGAGCATGGCCACCTTTAAGGCCAAGGGCATGGTAACCAGGTTTGAAGAAAAACTCATCACCGGCATGACCAGCAAAGGTTATACCGAGGACTTTGCCAAAAGGGTGTTCAAGCAGCTCGAAGGTTTTGGCAGTTATGGCTTCCCAGAAAGCCACGCGGCCAGTTTTGCCCTGCTGGTCTATGTTTCCTGCTGGCTCAAATGTTATTATCCCGATGTCTTTGCCACCGCCCTGCTCAACAGCATGCCCATGGGCTTTTACCAGCCTGCCCAGATCGTCATCGATGCCAAAAAGCATGGTGTGGAAATCAGGCCCATAGACATCAACTATTCCGGATGGGACAATCTGTTAGAGGAAAAAACCAATAAATACCATGCTTTGCGTCTTGGTTTTAGACAGATCAAGGGCATGAATGCTGAAGATATCGAATACCTGACCAATGGCAGAAAAAAAGCATATAGTCATATCCACGAACTGATGGATGCCGGGCTCAGCCTATCTGCACTGGAACGGCTTGCCGATGCCGATGCCTTCCGCTCCCTTGGCCTGGACAGAAGAGCTGCCCTTTGGGAAGTATCCGCCATGGCTGACCGCCCGGTTGCACTCTTTGAAAACCAGCCTTCAGAAAGCAGCCTGGAAATGCAGGCCACCCTGCCCCTGATGAGCAAAGGCGAACATGTAATCCAGGATTACGCTTCTACTTCCCTGTCACTAAAAGCACATCCGGTCAGTTTTGTACGTGAACAGTTAAGCCTCCTCCGCGTTTTGCCAACCCAGGACCTTGCCCAGGCAAAAGACGGACAGACCGTCAAAGTAGCCGGTCTCGTCCTGGTCCGCCAGCGTCCAGGCACGGCCAAAGGTGTGTGTTTTATTACCATTGAGGATGAAACAGGTTTCACTAACCTGGTCGTATTTGAGAACCTGTTTGAAAAGTTCCGCAAAGAAATCATCCAGTCCAGACTACTTATGGTTGAGGGAAAACTGCAGATAGAAGGCGAAGTGATCCACGTAATCGTTAAACGCTGCTTTGATCTAACCAGCCTGATCCGATCAATGGACAGGGAAGAAAACAATGGTTTCCCGGCAGTCGCTTTCTCAAGATCTGATGAAAGGACCGCACCATACTCCGGCAACAGAGATGTACCAGATAAAGGTGCTCCAGTAGCCTCAGCCATTCCCGGGGGTAGAAATTTCAAGTAAGCTGCATTGTTTCCACCATCATAAAATTTTCCTACATCAGCTTCAACCGAAGCGATCAATCCTTTATCTGTCTGAATTTGTCCATAACTATATCATATAATCTGTTTAAAAATCAAGATATAAATACCACCCGACTTTCACCCTACCGTACTTTTCCCATACAGCAATCACCTCACAGCCCTGGTCGCCTTATCAAAAGACAGCACCAGATTCTTCTGATCAATATCTTTTAACGAAACCTCATGAACACCACTGCCCAGACCTGCAGTAAAATAAACATCAGCCTTAACAGTAGTCCCTTTCTCAAGTCCCTCTTCAAACAAGGCAATCCCGAACAAAGTACTGTCCACCTTAGATGAAACGACTATACTTATCGTACCCAAATCATACTTTCCATTATTCTTCAAGGTAACAACCCCTTGCTTATATGTATAACTCACTCCTTTCAGTGTTTCCAGATAAGTCTTATTCTTACTTGTGATACCCTGATAGGTTTGTGCATAACCTGAAAAACCAGCGATTACCAGCAATAAAACAAAAATGATTTTCTTCATGATCATAAGCATAATAATTCAATTATTTCATTTTCGTAAGCGCGGCTTTAAGCTCTCCTATTTCATCATCAGGATCCCCATCGGAAGCAAAGATTTCCGCAACATCCATATCTTTGCCATATACCACAGCATTTGCAGCCGCATCAATCTCCAGCGATGCGCCATTTACGGAAAGCCCTGCAAAAAGCCCCTTACTACGGGAATAGGAATACACCTCGGCATCGAGTTTGTAATCTGTATTCACAGCAGAACTCCGTCCCAGGGGACCTGCCGCAATAGAAAGATCACCACCAAGGGTAAAGCTGCTTTTCTTGATCGCACTCAGACTATTGGCATGGGTAAAAACAAGCACAAGATCAGTCGACTGTACACCCGCCTGAAGACCTACACTTCCGCCGGTAATGGTTACAAATACAGGATTGCTCCAGGAGCCGTCTGCCCTTTTCACCATAGCAATGCCCCTTCCACGTTTTCCTCCGATCACAAAACCTGCATTGATCAGCTTTGGAACAATAACAATGCCCTGGGTAAGCTCAAGCAGCCTTGAGGGAATAGATTCTTTCATTTTCCCGAAACCCGAAAGTACCTGGACTGAAGCCTTTATTCTTTTTTGCTCCTTATTCTGCGCAACGGCCATAGTAGGAAATAGTAATGCTACGCAGCAGAGCACAGCGAGATTTAGCTTGATCAAATTGATTATGTTCATATATATATCGAAAAAATAACCGGCACTATTCGAGCAGATCTGTGCTTACAAGCGGTCCGGAAATGCAATATTATACCTTTTATTTCTTTTCCCGAACGGTCCACAGGTAAATTACCTTTCTGTGAGAAATCCCCTTTGGTTCAATAAAAATTCAACAATATAACGAAAATGAAACCTATACCGGCGTTGTATATAAAGCAATATTAACTTATTGAACATTACAGCAGCTCAACTGCCCTCATGGAATAAAACAGATAAGCCACAACATCCGTTGCGGCTTATTTACTAAACCAAATGATATAACTAATATGTATATTGTAAAATTAGAAGCCAAACATGAACAAACCATGAAGCCCTGGCGCTGCGTTAATGGTAATGAAGATTGAACTGCTTGTATCGGATAGCTTATTTTATAAGAATTTCTTTTTCGCTTGGTCACTTACGGGAGTGAAAAAATTAATCAAATTACCGTCTGGGTCTCGAAATAGTAAAGAACGATTACCCCAAGGCATTGTTGTCGGTTTCTGAACAATGTCGCCAGTTAAATCTTTAATCCTTTCGTAATCATCATCTACATTCTCAACAAGAAACTCAATGATAATACTTTTGTTATTTCCAGGTTGCGCAACACCTTCTCCGAAGAAAGCCAATGTTCGTGTACTTCCAATTGCCAAAGTAAAAGACTCCAATTTAACCTCCGCAAAGTCATCTGTTGCCCATTCGGCCGTTGTTCCTGTTGCATCCTCAAAAAACTGAACTAATCGTCTTATGTCAGCTGTAATGATTCTCATTGATACTAAATTTGATTTACTCATCCTTCTTTTTGTTTTTAAATTAATATTAGCAAAAGTGCAATGGCATGATGACAACAGTATGTCATTGCATGAAAAATTCACAGGCTAATCCATCTGGAATTCAGAAAGTCATCTAATTAAATTTTCGGCTACAAGAAAGTATTTTTCGGCTACAAGAGTACAGAAACGAAATCTGAACTTTGCTTCATTAAATTATATCAAAATGAA
This sequence comes from Pedobacter sp. Bi27, assembly GCF_918698255.1. Taxonomy (NCBI): domain Bacteria; kingdom Pseudomonadati; phylum Bacteroidota; class Sphingobacteriia; order Sphingobacteriales; family Sphingobacteriaceae; genus Pedobacter; species Pedobacter sp. Bi27. The sequence goes on along the minus strand of NZ_CAKKMW010000010.1, from coordinate 100,611 downwards.
AGTATTTGTTACAGGCGCTACAGGTTTCGTAGGAACTGCCGTAGTACAGGAATTATTAGCCAATGGACACCAGGTTTTGGGATTGGCCCGTTCGCAAGAATCAGTAAACAAATTAATTGCAGCCGGCGCAGAAGTACACCGCGGAGATCTAAACGATTTTGAAAGTTTGAAATCAGGAGCTATCGCTTCAGATGCAGTGATTCATTTAGGATTTGTCCACGATTTTACCAGATTCGAGGAAATGTGTAAACTCGATGGAAAAGTAATTGAAACAATAGGCGAAGCTTTATTGGGAACAGACAAATCTTTTCTCATTACTTCAGGAACTGCACTTTTTTCAAAAGACGGAATCACAACCGAAAAAGATCGCTTTGCAAACAATCCGCATCCCAGAATTGCGACAGAAAATGCAGCCGATGCCGTAGCTGCAAAAGGTGTGAAAGTTGCCGTAGTAAGACTCTCTCCATCTGTTCACGGTAAAGGAGATGTAATTGGTTTTGTTCCGACCTTAATTAATATTGCAAAAGAAAAAAGAAAGGCTGCAATTATTGATGATGGCCATAATTTCTGGCCTGCTGTCCACAGACTTGATGCAGCAGAACTGTACCGGTTAGCTTTGGAAAAACCTTTCATCAGCGGAACGAGATATCACGCAGTTGCAGAACAGGGAATTCCGTTTAAAGACATTACAACTTTTATTGCAGAAAAATTGCAGATTCCAATTGTTTCCCTAACAAACGATGAAGCAGCAGCACATTTCGGCTGGTTTGCACATTTTGCAAAGCTTAATAACCTCACTTCAAGTGAAGCAACTAAGACAACATTAGGTTGGGATCCTCAACACCCAACATTGATGGAAGATTTGCAAAATGATGTTTATTTCTCTGAGGTAAAATAGTCTGTACCTTTATATTCATTAAATTTGATTAAACAATAAACGGATGTCTGATTCGCCAATAAGAATAAAAACCATCTCTCAGTTCCATACTTTACGTGGCTTGCCAAAGCCAAAACATCCGCTCATCAGTGTGATTAATTTTGAAGATATGGCGCCGGCTTTGGAAAATGGAAAGCAGCGTTTGATGTTTGATTTTTATATGATTTCTGTCAAGAGAGATATGAATCATAAATATAGATATGGGCAGCAGGATTACGATTTTGATGAAGGCGTGATGTTCTGTATGGCTCCACATCAGATTCTGAGCGTCATACGAGAAGAAAAGGGCAAAAATCCGTCAGGATGGATGATGATGATTCATCCGGATTTTCTTTGGAATACGCCATTGGCAAGCGCAATCAAGAAATATGAATTCTTTGATTATTCTGTCAATGAAGCATTATTTTTATCCGAAGATGAAGAAATAAAAATCCAGCAAATCACTGATAATATCAAGCAGGAATATCAAACCAACATTGATAAATTCAGTCAGAGCATTATTATTTCTCAGTTGGAAACGCTTTTGAATTATTCTGAAAGGTTTTATCAGCGACAGTTTATTACGCGTCACAAAGTGCATCATCAATTTTTAGAACGACTGGAAATTCTGCTCAAAGATTATTTCGAAGGAAATAACCTCAAAGAACAAGGTTTGCCGAGTGTTCAGTTTCTTTCAGACAGATTCAACATGTCGAAATACTATATGCGGAGTCTTTTAAAAACTTTAACCGGACAAACCACACAACAGCACATCCACGAAAAGCTGATTGAAAAAGCCAAAGAAAAACTCTCAACAACTGAACTTTCAGTGAGTGAAATTGCTTATGAATTGGGGTTTGAGCATTCTCAGTCTTTTAGCAAATTATTTAAAGCTAAAACGGATATTTCGCCTCTGGAATTCAGGAAGTTGTTAAATTGAAATTATTCGAAAGTTATTCTAAGTGTTATTAATTTCAAACATTACCAAAGTGATGTTTTATTTTTTGGTATTTAGTGGCTTTTTTAACCAAATAACGCATATGTGAAAATTCTTCACGAAAATACCAATCTTACTTCTTCCCGGCTTTAATGGCTGTATCGTCATTCACTATTTTGCCATGAGTGCGCTAAGCTTCAATTTTGATCATGAGTTGGGACTACTGCTTAATTTTAAAGATAACCTGGGGACAATGCCCCAGGATTATCACCGTGTGCACTCGCCATTACTATGAGATCTGCCGGCGTTATACCAAATACGGCACACGAAAGATCATTTTTTTTATACAGATGATTGCCTGATTATAAACTATCAAAATTATTTACATTGCTACCATAGTTTACTTTTCCAACAGTGCAAAAACGCACCATAGGTATGGAGATTGTCCGTGCGAGTCGCCAACATTCCGTGGACGGTCGTAATAATACTGTTTATCGTTCTTCTTATTTGTTCCAACGCAAACTTCTGCCACATCCCCTTTTTCGTTGATGTACGGCACCAATGCCAGCCAGGCTTTCCGCGCCACAGGAGCATATTCCTGTTTATCTAACCAGCCATGTTTTACCCCACTAATCAGCGCATAGGTAAACATCGCCGATCCTGATGTTTCGGCCCAACAGTCTGGCTCATCAATCAGCTGGTTCCACATTCCGCTTGGTCTTTGGTAATCTTTCAGGCTTTTCATCATTGTTTCATAGCCTTTAAGTATACGTGGACGGTCTTTATTATCTTTGGGTAACAACCGCAAAAGCTCCGTCATGCCTGCAGCCATCCAACCATTGCCGCGCCCCCAATAAAACGGCACATCAGGTGCATGATAGAAAAGACCGTTAGGCCGCTGTAATTCATCCAGATAAAGCACCATTTCTTTAGCCGCACGATCGATATATTTTTTATCACCGGTAGCTTTGTAAGCCTGGGTCTGAACGATCGTGATCATATACATATCGTCAATCCACAAACGGGTTTGCCATGAAAAACCTTTATCAGCCCATTCCTTTTGCTGTAAACTTGCTTTCTGCGGAACCGCCCATTGGCTATCTGCATACGGCATGCCTAACTCAAAATATTTTTTATCTTTGGTAATCTGATACAATTCCAAAGGAAGGCTGCCAAACATATTCAAATCAACATGGTTCATAATTGGCAATAGTTGCTTTTCCTGTGAAGTTAGTTTCTCAAACCTTTCTTCCAGGTGCGACAAGAGCGCTTTGTCTTTTGTTAATTTAGCATATTTAAGTGCTCCGGTCCAATTGAAAGTTTCGGGATAGCTGATCCATTTCCCCGCGTGGAGCATATGTTTTTTGTCAAGAAAGCGGTAAGCTAATCGTTTCCCTACTTCTTTCGGACCAAATCCCTGAGGAAAATCTTTTAGCAGATTGTTCTGCGCAAACAGGAACTGGGATGAAGTTAAAAGGACAAATAAGGCAATTAATTTTCTACACATATAAATTATAATTTGGTTTAAAGTCTTTTTGATTACAGGAAAAATTTCTCAACTTAGGCTGTATGCTAATGGCCATTACACGATACTATAGCCTAAAAAGATCAGTTAGGACTTCTATTTTTTTACTATTTTTCCGATCATTTTTTCCATACTGTCACCTTTAAAGACAGCTTTTACCTGTAGTAATTATCCTGCGGCTAATAACCCGGGTTTTGCTCCAATTTTGCACCATTATTTCGTTCAATTTCGGAAGCGGGGATTGGCCACAGGTTATAGGTGGTTAAAACATCGTTGTAATAAGGATTACATTTTTTTACACGATCGTAAACCAGTCCCAGCCTCATCAAGGTTATCCGTCTTTTTTCTTCGGAGCCCAGTTCGCGCATACGCTCGTCCAAAATGTAATCCATATTTACATTAGTAGGCAATACAGCCGATGCATTTGATCTGCTGCGTACCACATTGATATCTGCAGCTGCTTTATCCAACTGATTTAAGCCAAAATAAGCTTCGGCTCTTAAAAGATAAGTTTCTGCCAATCGGAACATATACTGATCGGCATAAGTCCCCCCAGCACTTGCCTTAAGCAACAGCTGTGATTTATCCTGGAACATGCCATCAGGATGATCGCCTGGCGTGGTTACTTTTGATTGAAAGGCATAGAAATCTCTTCTTGGTACAGTTATACCCGCAGGTGGATTAATGGTAGATATGGTTTGACCAAAACGTGGGTGTGCAGGATTGGTTACTTTAAATTCGCGTACAAAATTAAAGGGTGCATTCCTAAGGTCGTTATTAAAATCGCTTTGCCATATTACATCCGAAAAATATTTGGTCGGTATGGCCCAACCGATCCCCCTGCCACCAGTATAATCGCTAATTGGATACAGAAATGGCTGAATACTGCTACCAGAGAGTCTAAAGTTTAGAAATTGTGGTGCAAAATGTCTTTCCATTTGATAAGAACCGCTGATACCTGTAGAAACGGCACCACCGCCCGGAACATCGGTTTCAAACTGGATTACCCAAAGACTTTCTTTATTGGTACCATTTTTTCTATTTTGGTTCCCTCTCTGAAAAAGATCCCAATACACATTTTTTGTGGCATCTGATGCTTTAACTCCAAATCTGGTGGTCATTAGGCCAACATTGGGATTACTGATTACAGTAGACGCAGCATCTGCCGCATTTTGAAACTGCCCTGCAGCCAGGTATACTTCTGATAAAAGATGATACGCTGCAAGGTTGTTTACCTCTCCATCCTGCACCAGATTAATGGCCGGCAAATTTAACGATGCAAATTTGAGGTCGCTGATAGCCTGCTCCAGTACTTCGGTTTTGGGTGCCCTTACATAATCTGTTTTGGGCGATACCACTTCTGTTGTATTTAAGGGTACACCGCCATATAGATAGGCAAGGGTACGAAAGGCCATACCCCTGAAAAACTTCGCTCTCGCTTCCATTAGTGTCCTATCGGTTGGTGCCAGTTCAGAAGCTGAGATTCGTCCGATAATGGTATTGGATTCTGCAATAATCTTGTATAGTGAAGTCCAGTGGATCAAAGGGATTTCGGTGCTCAATGGCGAATAGGCGGCAACCATATTAGTGTGCCTCGTGGTAGCCGGCTGACCATCAAAAACCAGATCGCAACCAAATACATAATCGAATGGCCTTTGCTCTCCACTGTTATAAAACTCGCTTCTTACGCGGCTATACAAATTGTTAACTGCAGCATCAAAATCTTTAACAGTGGTGTAGGCATTGGTTGTACTTAAGAAATCGAGCGGTTCTTCATCCAAAAAAGATTTCTTGCAGGAGAAAAACAGGATAGTAGTTGCAGCTATAATGGTAAAGGTTATCTTTTTCATCGCTTTTAGTTTAAAATGTAACATTAAGGCCTACAGAATATCCTTTAAATACAGGCCTTCCGTCGTTGGTTAATCCTTGATTGGTTTCTGGGTCCCAACCGTCCCACTTGGTCCATGTAGCCAGGTTTCTTCCACTTACAAATACATTTAGGTTTTGTAGTTTCATACGCTCAATCAGTTTTCCGCTAAATTTATAGGAGAGCGATACATCCTGTAAGCGCACAAAACTTCGGTTTTGAAAAAGTGGCGGATTTAAGGTTGCCGAAACGATAGAACGGGGATATTTACCATCGGGATGATCAGGCGACCAAAAGTCTATTCCACTGAGGTAATTGTTCCTGATGGAGTTATCATCTCTGATGAGCCTTGGGGTATTGCCGGCGAGATAAGATTTATCGCCGCCCTGCACTGAATTTAAAAATATACTCAAGGTAAAATTCTTATATTGAAAATTATTCAGCAAACTGATCCTGAAGGCCGGAGCTGATGACCCTAAAACAGTTCTATCGCTGGCATTGATTGCCCCATCGCCATTTTGATCTACAATGCGGTAGGTCCCTGGTGAATAGCCCGTTGGGATCTGCTCCCCAACCTGCCAAATTCCATTTACCTGATAGTCGTAAATTACGGCGGTAGGCTGCCCAATGAAAAGGCCACTTTGCGGAAGATCATCTTCAACTCCATCGCCATTAAGATCACCCAAAAGTTTAACCACCTTGTTCACGTTTCTGGCAAAATTTAAGGCAGAAGTCCATTTGAATTCGCCACTATTGATATTTTTCGAGTTTAAAGAAAGTTCAAGTCCTTTGTTGTTCAGTTGCCCAATATTGGTGAGGATATTACTGAAACCCGTAACCACTGGGATATTAACCGAATATAAAAGATCGGTTGTTTTGGTATCGTAATATTCAATTACACCCGATAGCCTATTTTTGAAAAGGGTAAATTCCAAACCCAGATTTGCACCTGTGGTACGCTCCCATCTTAAATCTGGATTAGACAATGAATTTACCTGTTGACCAAACTGCGTAGAACCGCCATCACCAAAAACATAAGCAGCACTCACGCCTACATTGGCCAATGAAGAATATCTTGTGGTTTGATTTCCGGCAACACCATAGCCTACCCTTAATTTAAGGTTATCTACCCAATTAACTTTAAAAAACGATTCTTTCGAAATATCCCAACCTGCTGATATTGATGGAAAAATTCCGTATTTGTTATTTTCTGCAAAGCCAGAAAATCCATCCCTCCTAAGTGTACCGGTAAACAGGTATTTACTTTCGTAATTGTAGTTTAAACGGAACATCTGATAATTAAGGGTTTCTTTCCAGGCATTGGATATCGCAAACCGGTTAGTGCCCTGCTGTAGGTTGTCATAACCGAGGGTCAACCTCGAAAAACCTGTTGAATAAGCCCTGGTATAGCTATTATCGCGTTCAATGGCACCATATAGTAAAGTTCCGGTAAAGCTATGCTTGCCAATAATTTTATTATAAGTTAAAAGGTTATCAAAGGTATAATCGTAATAAGTGGTATTTTCTTTTGAAGCCTGCCCGGTAAGGTTAGCATCGTACATATTTGAAATGTTTTTAAAATCGAGACGGTAATTGTTACCGAAACTAATTTTATAGCTCAAACCTTTAACAGGCAGTTGTACATTGCCGTAAACATTGGCAAAGAAATAATTGTGGCGGTCGTAATCATCAGCTTGGTAATTTAACAGCGGATTGGTTACATTCGTATTAAAAGGATTGATTTTCAGGTTTCCGTTATTATCCCAGGGAAGGATTAATGGCGACATTAAATTGATATCTACGAAATTTGGCTCTACCCCATCCTCATTTACAAAGGTCGCGAACGATTGCAGGCCAATGGTAAGCCAATCTGTTGCTTTGGTTTCGATGTTTGCCCTGATGGTTTTTCTTTTAAAAACATCGTTATTGATAAAACCCGAATTTCTGGTTAAACTGCCTGATAAAAGGTAATTGATCTTATCGGTTCCACCCGAAACACTAAGCTGGTTATCTACAATTGCTCCCGTTTTGGTGGCTTCATCATACCAGCTAAAATCATTCGGCAGCAGGTTTCCCTGCACATCCTTCATCGATGCGTCAACTTTGCTTACCAGATCGAATGCCGGATTTGGTTGTGTAAAGCCAGGAGCAAGAAAGGCTTGGTCATAGTATAAATATTTAATATGATCCAAATATTCATCCCTGGCCATTGGTTTTAAATCGATATTTGGTTTTTGGGTAGCATATTGAGAAGAAAAAGAAATTCTGGTTCTACCAATAGCACCTTTTCTACTGGTAATGAGGATAACACCATTTGCCGCCTGTGCGCCATATACTGCCGTAGCACTTGCATCTTTTAGTACATCTATCGTGGCAATATCATCAGGATTAATAGAAGTTAAGGAACCATTGTATTGTACCCCATCCAAAATAATCAGTACATTTTGGTTGCCACCCAACGTATTTTGTCCCCTGATGCTAATACCTGGTGTTGCACCAGCGCGGTTAACCTGCCCCACATTTAAACCCGGAACCGTTCCCTGTAAAAGGTTGGCCACGTTAGTGGTAGGTGCATTCCTAAAATCATCGAGATTTGCCCTCACTACCGATCCCGTCACATCAGCCTTTTTCTGTGTACCATACCCCACCACCACCACCTCATCAAGGTTAGCTTGTGAAGATTTTAAAACAACATTAATGCTTTTAAGACTGCCTACGGCTACTTCCTGTACATCATAACCGATATAAGAAAACAAAAGAACGGTTTGCTCATTGGCTACATTGATCTTATAAACACCATTTTCGTCGGTTACAGCTGCCGCTGTACCATTTTTCACCTTAACAGAAACACCTGGTATCGGCGATTTTGTTTTTTCGTCTATCACTTTACCAGTTATACTAATATCGGCCTGGCCAATGTCTGTAAACCAAAGTTTTTTATTCAGTATTGTAGTTACACCACCTTTATAATTGGCATTTGCCGTTGTTGCAATGGCCAATATCACGACCTGTAAAAAAGTTACGGCTATAATTCTTTTGGGTAGAACTTTATATTTCATATTTGGTTAGGTTATTATATGTGGAAACCTTAGGGTTAAATCGACATTAAACGGCAAAGTGAAATTTGCAAAGCCGCCAATGTTTTATATTTGGTTTCCTGTATCAAAGTAAAAAAATGCTAGCCGTATAAACTGTTCATTCCTTTGTCGTTTTATCTCAAATTGATCTTTATGGTTATATTTCGAGAAACTTATACCCCATTTAGCCCGATACCATTATTCTCCAACAGGCACCGGAATACTAACTCCTGTTGCAACGGCAGTTCCAAAATTTGGCGAGCCGTCTGCATTCCAGGTCAACTTCTGCATCCGTGGCGTTCTGGATCCATTGGTGGTATTGGCAACACTCCGGGCATGGTAAATAAACCAGTTTTCGCTGTGCAACACCCCATTTGGATCGGTATAGCTACTGGTAAAAAATCCGTTATGGCCAGGTCCATAAACCCCATTGGCATCACTTTTAACAAACACCTGCTTTTTATTGATCCAATCGGCAGGTAGCATGGGGTCGCCACCATCTTTTAACTGTATCTGTGCCAAACAATAATTATCGCTGCTGTATCTACTGGCAGAATAAATAATAAAAACCGGACTGTTGGCATCTTTTCTGAGCATAATCGGCCCCTCGTTAACCCCCGCACCCAATGAGCCGCTTGGTTCGTATTTTTCCCAATTGTTGGTTGGTGATGATATTTTTACCCTATCACTACTAATTGTCCATGGGTTAGCCATCTGCGCGATGTAGATATACTGTTTGTACTTGGTGGCCACATTTTCCCATCCCGACCAAATAAAATAGTTTGTAGTGCCTATGGTTAATACCGAACCATCAATAGCCCATTGATCGCTCGGATCGCTTATTTTCCCTTTAAAAGTCCATGTACCGGTGGTAGGGTCGGCATTAGCGTTTTCCAGCACAAACATGCGGTGGCTAACGTCGCCCCCATCATTTGCCGCAAAGTACAGATACCATTTACCAGAAAGGAAATGTAATTCGGGCGCCCAGATGTTAGAAGAATAAGCAGCACCGGCCGGAGGTGTCCAAACCACAGTTTCTACTGCTGTAGATAACAACGACATTGATCTGGTTTTTCTAAGTCCGATATTATTGCCCCGTGTATACATAAAATAATAATAGCCATCTTTTTGGGCAACATAAGGGTCGGCCCTGCTTGCATTGATCAGCGGGTTCTGGAAATTCGTATCATGGAAATTAAACATCCCTTGTGTACCGGTTAGCGTAGTTTTTTGCCTTATTTTAGCACCGGGTGTACTGCTTTCGGGATCAACGGCCATTTTCATCCCTGTGGCTTTGTTGGTAAGGGTATATACATTATTACTACCCGTATAAGTGATGGCCCATTGTTGCGCATCACTGCCATCGTCAGTACCTTGTTGCAGAATAGCGCCAGATGTTGTTGATGGCGATTTTAAACATTTATTGCTGGTGATATTAATCAGTTTGCAATAAGTGGCATCTGTTTTTACCAGTTTCCATTTCTGCCCGTTGTTAGGAAACCATGACCATTGCTGAATGGCTGCATTTTCTGCCGTTGAGTTACCCGTAACCTCCACCACCGGTCCATCGGGTAAGGATGACATTCCACGGATCCGATATGTTGCACCGTCAATTAAGGTGCCTAAAGGCGGTGCAGCAGCAATTACATTTAATGCAGCCAGTTTTTCAACGCTGTTTAGGGCGTCATTTCTATCGGTTGATGGTCCTTTCTGGCAAGAACCTGTTAAAACCACAAATGCGGTTGCCAAATGAATCAATAATTTATTTCTCATAAAAAATAATAAAACTGCAAAGGCATGGTACGCCGATAGAAGAAATTTGCAGCGGGGTTATTAATTTGGTTAATTTCAAATCAAAGTAAAGGAATGATGCCCGTAAAATTTGTTCATCTTTTTGTCGATATGTCTCAAATCATTTCCCAAAGGCCAGACAAACAACTGATAATCAGACTACAACAAAACTACTGTTTAAAGCCTGATCATAAGGTGCTAAAACATAGATTACACAACAATCCGATTTATATATATTTGATATTAACTTGAATATGCGGTTTGTATTATTTTTCTTGCTATGGAGTACGTTTTTTGCAGTTTCTACCTGCGAGGGACAATCTTATTATTTTAAGCAATACCAGGCAGATGATGGGTTGGCGCATAATTCGGTAAATACGGTTATACAGGATCAAAAAGGCATGATCTGGGTGGGAACCAGAGGTGGTTTAAACCGTTTTGACGGTTATACGTTTAAAACTTTTAAAAACGAAAAAAGCAGATTCGGAAACATCGGCAACAACATTATTGTTAGCCTTGCAGAAGATAAAAATGGCATGTTATGGGTGGGTACAGGTCGCGGGATTTTTAAATATGACCCCGTTAAAGAAGTATTTACCCCACTTGCACCTGGCTTGAAAAAATACATCAATTCCATTTTAGTAGATCATCAAAACAACCTTTTCTTTTTAGCAAACAGGGTGCTTTTTAAATACGTGCAGAAAGATAACAGGGTAATAGACCTTAAAATAAGTGCAGCCTGCATAGCCATTGATGAGCACAGGAACATTGTAATAGGTAATGATGATGGAGAACTGATAACCTACAATCCTCAGGATGGTTCTAAAACCAGTGTAAAAATAATCGGCCAAAATGTACCTGTAAACCTGCGGTCAATCAGTAAAGTATTTCCAACGGGGAATAATAACATATTGGTAGGGTGCTTTAAAAAGGGCTTAAAAAGCTATAATACCAAAACTGGTGCGATTAAATCATTGATTCTTAAAAACAGTGATAATACCGATATTTATGTACGTGATATTACTGCTGGTGAAAACCACGAATATTGGATTGCCACCGAATCGGGCATTTATATCTACAATTTAGCAACCCATGCCAACATCAACTTGCGCAAACGGCCCGGCGACCCTTATTCCATTCCAGATAATGCCGTTTATACGGTTTGTAAAGATAACGAGGGTGGCATGTGGGCAGGTACTTATTTTGGTGGACTGAGTTATTTCTCGAAAAACAATGCACGGTTTAAAAAATATTATCCATTATTGGGCACCAATTCCATTTCAGGAAATGCGGTAAGGGAAATCTGTCCCGATAACAAAGGCAATTTGTGGATTGGTACTGAAGATGCCGGCGTGAACAAATTCAATCCAAAAACCGGAATATTTACCAATTACACCGCCAATGGTAAAGCAGGCAATTTATCCTACCCCAACATTCATGGTTTACTTGCTTTGGGCAATCAACTGCTGGTGGGCCCATTTTTACACGGGATGGAAATTATGGATATTAACAAGGGAAAAGTCATAGACCGTTTTAAAACCATTGGCGAAGAAAACGAAGAGACCAGCGATTTTGTGCTTTCTATACACCTTGCTAAAGACAGTACAATTTATGTGGGTACCGGATACAATATGGGGTCGGGCCTATTTGTTTTTAATCAAAAGAAAAGAACATTTAAACGGATTACACAAATCCCAGTAAATTCTTATGTTTACGACATTTGGGAAGATAGGTTTGGTAATATTTGGACTGGTAGCGTATCGAGGGGAGCGTTTTATTACCACCCTAAAACCGGTAAACATGGCAATATCACCTTTGGCGACAAGCTTAGCAATAAGAGCGTTCACGAATTTCCGGTATGTGGCATTATTGAAGATAGCAACCATGCCATGTGGTTTACTACCGAAGGCGGTGGACTGATCAGGCTTAGTCCGGACAGGAAAGTTTTGAAAAAATTCACCACCGAAAATGGTCTGCCTACCAATATTCTGTTCCGTGTGCTCGAAGACAGTTCAAAACATTTGTGGATAAGCTCTCTTAAAGGCCTGATCTGTTTTGATATGCAGACCGAAAAGTTTAAAATCTACACCAAATCAAATGGTCTAATTACCGATCAGTTTAACTTCAGTTCTGCTTATAAAGATCCAAATGGCAGAATGTATTTCGGATCGGTAAGGGGAATGATTTCTTTTAACCCAAAAGATTTTGAGCAAAAAGATATCGCACCGCCTACTTTTATCACGGGTTTCCAGATCAACAATAAGGAAGTCCTTCCAAATATTGAAAATAGTCCGCTTAGCAAATCAATTTCCTATACCGATACGATTGTACTTGCCTACAACCAGAACAATTTCAGTATCGAATTTGCGGCACTCAACTACTCCTCGCCCGAAGTGACCAGGTATGAGTATGTAATGAAAGGTGTAGATCAGGCCACCACCTACCTGAATAACAATAGAAAAGCTTATTTTACAGATTTGTCTCCAGGCAGTTACACTTTTCTGGTAAGGGCAAAAAGTAATGTAGAGAGCTGGACTGGAAAAGAGCGCCGCCTTTTTATTAAAATCCTTCCACCATTTTGGAAAAGTATTACGGCGTACATTTGCTACCTGTTGATGATCGCAACCGGCCTTTTTCTGGCTATACGCTATTATCACCGTTATATTGAGCGCAAAAACCTCAATAAATTACAGTTATTCGAACACGAAAAGGAAAAGGAGATTTACCAGGCCAAGATCGAATTTTTCACCAATATTGCGCATGAGATACAAACACCGCTGACCTTGATTTTAGGTCCTGTTGAAATGATGCTGGAAGAGACGAAGGAGCAGCCCATAAAAAGCAGTTTGCTCATGGTCGAAAAAAATGCGAACCGCCTGGCCAAACTGACCAATCAACTGCTTGATTTCCGTAAGACAGAAATGCACCAGTTCGGCTTAAATTTTGTAAATACCGATATCAATAACCTGTTAAAAGAACAGGTGAATGCTTTTGAGCAGGAGGCTCAAAAAAGCAATATCTCACTTGATCTTGAACTGCCCAAAACGCACATCATTGCATTTGCCGATAGAGAGGCGCTGATAAAGATTTTTAACAATTTAATCTCGAATGCGATTAAATATGGAACAAGCAAAGCAATTGTTCGGCTCTATACTTCAGGTGAAACAGCAGGCCGTTTTAACGTTACTTTCGCCAATGATGGGAAAGGCATTCCCCAGCAATACCGTGCGCAGATTTTCGAACCGTTTTTCAGGTTATATGGTAAAGATAAACCTGGTACAGGCATTGGGCTTTCGCTGGCAAAATCGTTGGCCGAACTGCATAACGGCTCGCTCACGTTGTTAGAAGGTGATGCTGATAAAGTGGTTTTTGAACTAATTTTGCCTATACATCAAAAATTTGAATTTAAATTGAGTAGTTGGAAAAAGATAAAATAAACATGACTGACAGTATTTTAATTATTGATGATAATGAAGATATTCTTGAGTTTTTAACGCAGGTATTCGGAAACACTTATAAATTGCATTTGGCAATTAACGGAGAAGTTGCGCAGGAAATTCTGGATAAAGAAATCGTAGATCTTATTATTTCCGATATTATGATGCCCGGGATTGATGGTTTTGAACTTTGCAGGCTGATCAAATCAAACGTAGAATATTGCCACATCCCCATTATATTATTGACTTCTAAAAACACGTATAAGGCGCACATTGAAGGGCTGGAAGTGGGCGCTGATCTTTATATCAAAAAGCCATTTTCGCCGCAGCTGTTACGTGTTCAGGTGGCCAACCTGCTCCAGAACCGCTTAAAAATTAAAGCCCATTTTGCAAGTGCGCCTTTCGAAGATGTACGCGTAGTGGCAAACTCAAAAATTGAAGAAGCATTTCTGAAAAGACTGGACGAATATGTGCGTAAAAATATTCAGGATCCCTATCTGGATATCGATCAGCTTGCCGAGCACATGCACATGAGCCGCCCTACCCTTTACCGGAAGATAAAAGCGATTTCTGCCCTATCACCAAAAGAACTGATTGATGTTACCCGCTTAAAAAAGGCCACCAAGCTGATTGCTCAGAACGAATTCAGCTTTTTTGAGATTGCGAAAATGGTGGGTTACAGCTCTCAGAGCCTGTTCAATAAAAATTTTTTAAGGTATTTTAAAGTGACGCCCCAGGAATACATGAATTCGCTCAGTAAGGACACGAAGGGTGAAAAAATTTAAGCAAAACCAAAGATGACCAGATTTAATCCGGCCATCTCTTATCGGTTGAAAGCGGTTAATATTTGAATACTTTTCCCTCTACCATAACCTGCTGACGAGTGGCATCAAAGCTTGCTTTTCCACCAGTATGCACCGCAGCATTAGCCATGATATTGGCGATGGAATGCTGATAACCTGCCTCAACAGGCGCATTAGGCTCTTTTCTACTTCGAATGCACTCCAGCCAGTTGCGCATATGGTTAGAACTTAACACATCTGCACCCGTATTGGCTGATGCCGCCGCCGCAGAAGGTGCAGCAAGTTTAATTTCTGGCAACAGGTTTGGCTTCATTTTCATCGCAGCCGCAGCTTTTGCCGTTAAACCTCCATGAGGCGATATGGTATTGGTAATAAGATTTAATTCTCCCCCATTCGAATAGTAGATTTCTGCCGGCCTTTCATCACCATTATGCATCCTGGAAGTAAATACCACTTGGAAACCTTTAGTGGTATCGTCAAGCGGGCCGTAATCGAAGACAGCAGTAGTGGTATCCCAATTACGGCGACCATCTTTCCATTGATAAATCCCACCGTTTGCGGTTACACTACGCGGGTGAGACAATCCGGTAAACCAATGCACCGTATCAATCTGGTGGCTCATCCATTGTCCGGGCATACCAGAAGAATACGGCCAGAAAAGGCGGTATTCGAGGTATATTCTGGGATCAAAGGCTTCGTACGGCCGGTTTAACAAAAAGCGTTTCCAATCGGTATCCTGCTCTTTCAGTTTCGCTACCAAATCGGGGCGGCGCCAGCGGCCAGGCTGATTTACATTCCAGCTCAATTCTACCATGGTAAGATCTCCAAATTTACCCGCTTTGATAAAATCGGCAGCAGCCTGATAATTTTGTCCACTTCGGCGCTGCGAACCAATCTGCAGAATCTGTTTCGAAGACCTTACTGCTTTCAATGCGGCATTGGCATCATCCATGGTTTCGGCAAAAGGTTTTTCGCAATACACATCTTTTTTGTTTTTAACAGCCTCTATGGCGTGCAAGGCATGTGCAAAATCTGGTGTACTGATGATTACGGCATCAAGATCTTTCAATGCATAAAGCTCATCATTGTTTTTACAGGCAGTAATGCCATGGCCAATTTTGTTTTTAATGTGTTCAGCTCCTAAATCTCGACGGTAATTCCATAGGTCGGAAAGGGCAACAATATCAAAATTAAGTTCTTTGTTATGGTTCAAAAAGCATGGAAACAGCGTATCTTTAAATCGATCGGAAAAACCAACCACGCCAACCCTAACCCGATCATTGGCACCGATAATATTCGCATAACTTTTGGCCGACATCCCAAAAGTACCTACATAAGTTCCTGCTGCGGCAATTGCTGCCTTTTTTATAAAGTCTCTTCTCGATTCTTCCATCATGCTCATTATTTAAGTATTTTGATTTTAATGTTTCTGTACGAAACACTGTTGCCGTGGTCCTGGATTAGGATATGTCCCTTTTTAGCTTCTCCAAAGTTTTTCCATGTTTTATATTTACTTCCAGCTACCAGTTTTTTAAAATCTTCTGACCCGCGCTCATATTCCACTACTTTTACGCCGTTTAACCAATGTTCTACATGGCTGTTCGGATAAACACGAATCTCACCACTGTTCCATTCGCCAATTGCTTTAATTACCGAAGCAGGCTTGTTTGATGGAATAAGATCATATAAAGAGGCAAGCTTTCGGTTACCGTTTTTGCCCAGTTTAGCATCAGGATGTTTTTCATCATCCAGTACCTGGAACTCAAGGCCAATGCCAGACAGATTGGTTTTTTCTTCTTCAGTTACAAAATATTTTATGCCACTGTTGGCACCTACAGTAAGTTTGAAATCGAATTTTAATATAAAGGCCGAATATTCATCCCTGGTTACAATATCGCCGCCCGAACCCTGCTCTTTTCCATTGGATGCCAGTACTGTTAAAATTCCATCTTTCATCTCCCAGCCTTTGGCAGGGAACTGTGCTTTAAATATCGCACGCCAACCGCTAGCATCCTTGCCATTCCATAGTAATTTAAACCCTTCCTTTTTTTCACTTTTGCTGAGTATATTTTGGGCATAAGTTAGGTTTACGACAAAAATGCCCAATATTAGCATGTAAATTAACCTGTAGTTTTTCATTTAATTTATAGTTATTTTATGTGTTTAAAGATTTACGTTTACAATTACTTTTGCGGACGCCTAAAGAACAAAAACCACATAAGTGGATAGCGCTTCATTGGTATCTGCTTGCGGGTAGTTATAGCATTTGCAATATGATTTGATTTATGGGTTTATAATTGGTTATCATGCCAAAGTAAGCCAATGGACCTTGTAAAATATGTTCAATTTATTGTTGATTTGTCTCATTTTACCTGATCAAAAACCTAAAGAAAAGAAGAATCGTAAGATTAAAACCTCGCTTATAAAAAACACAAATAAACAGACAAAAACATAATCAACATATTAAAAATCAATAATTTAAACAGGTAAAATAACTAAAAAAGAAAGTGAAAAAGAGTAGATTGCGCCACGGGGATTAGGAATAAAACATTCATTTATGAGCGATTCTCCAACTTTGGCTCCCCTTCCTTCCTGTGTATAATTGTTTATTTTCGGAAAATAACCAAATATCAAAAAGACAATTTATACCTTGAAATACATGATCACTTTTCGACTATCTAGATTTTTTAAAAAATATGCAAGTGGTGTTCAACCAGCAAAAAAAACAAATAAAATAGCTGTAAAAAAGTCCTATACCTTAACGATACAACATTTGGGCACTCGCCTGGTTTATTTGCTGATTAGCTTTTGCCTGGTTTCCTGCGGATTAAAAAAAACACAGACCGAAAATTCAAACACTGATGGCGCTGCGCACCTGTTGCTAAATCCTGCCCTACCAGGTGATAATCCAGATCCTTCCATTATCAGGGTTGGAAAAGTGTATTACGCTACCTCTACTACAAACGAATGGGCTCCTTATTTTACCATATATAAATCAACCGACCTTAAAAACTGGAAATTGATCAATCATGTTTTTCCGGATGGATTTAAGGATATGAAAAACCAATGGGGCGAAAATAACTTTTGGGCATCGGAACTGGTTTATGATCAAAAACAGCACCGGATTTATGCCTATTATACAGCGCACAACAGGGAAACAAAAGGTAATCCGGGTTTGCAATGCGGCACAGCCTGGATCGATGCAGATAAAATTGAAAGCGGTAAATTTACCGACAATGGCCCTGTTATTATTGAAGATGAATGTGGCGCAATAGATGCGTTTGAATTACAGCACAATGGCAAAGTTTATGCTTTCTGGAAAAATGACGGTAATGGCTGTGGCAAAGAAAGCTGGATCTGGAAACAGGAAATTAACGATAGCCGGACAAAATTGCTCGGGCAAAAGAGCAAAGTATTCACCAATAGCCAGCCATGGGAAACCGGATTGGTTGAAGGCGCCTGTTTTTTTACCTTAGGAGAATATGTGTACAGCCTATATTCTGTTGGTGGCTGCTGTGATGCAAAATGCAATTACAAAACAGGAATTGCCAGAACGAAAGACCTGAACAGCGGTGTGTGGGAGAAATACAGCAACAACCCGATAATGGTAAGTAACGACAAGTGGAATTGCCCCGGCCATGGCACAGTGGTAAAAACCGCAAACAACAGGCTATTTATGCTATACCACGCATTTAACAAAAGTTATGATGTTTTTGTAGGTAGAGAGGGCATTATAGAAGAATTAATTGTTGGTGCTGATGGCTGGCCTGTATTACATAATGCAACCCTCCCCAACCGGCCAAAGGCCGACCTTAATTTTGTCGACAATTTTGAAAATGATCAAAAACTTGATCTTGCCTGGCAATGGCCTTCTAAATCAACGAGGCCATCGATGTCTTTTGATAAAGGGTTAAAATTAGCAGCATCTGATGAAAACCATGCACTTGGCACCTTTCTGGGCCAGTACATTAAGACTGTAAATTTTAGCATCAGTGCCGAAATAAAGCCCGATGCAGCAAAAACAGGCATTTGCCTGGGCGGTGCCATTTTTAAAAGCAAGTGGCCTGGTGAACTCGGTGGAATAGGCATTACAGTCTCGAAAGAGGGCTTTGCTGTTTTTGATAATTTTGAAGGCGCATATAAGATTCTTAAAACATCAAAAGAAAATTTAGCTGGCCCAGTGCAATTAAAAATGCAGATCAGCAATGATGGGAAACAGATAGAATTTTTCCATAAAAAACAAGGAGCAGAATGGCTTAGTTTTTATCGTATAGATTTTTTAGCAGCCAAATATGTACCTTGGGGAATGGGATACAGGGCTGGTATTGTGGTAAAAGGAGATCGTTCGCAAACAGGCACTTTTAACAGCTTTAGATTAATGAATAATTAATGATGCCATTGAAAGCTGAATTATTTTCCGCTTGGAAATGCGTATATTTAATAATACCATTAAAACTCAATTATTCTATCACTAACAGACTTAAATATAAAGATCGTCATTTCGACCGCAGTGGAGAGATCTTTGTCTATGGCTCGGGCTTGCCTCGGTTAGCCACCGAAGGGCTCTTACTTTTTCCTTGATGAAAAAGTAACAAAAAATCAAGGCTTGGATCTGATGTCGGATAAATTCGTCAAAGCTTTTTTGGTCGCCAGCACAAGCCCCCGATGAAAAATCGGGTAGGGCGTGCTGCCTCAGGGTAGTGATAGGTGAAAGGGCTTGCAAAAGCTTTAACGTTTTCTCCTACCATCATACCCTAGGCCGAATAGCAGGGAGCAGAGGAATATTACGCGTAATTTCAACCGCGATCAATCCGTCCTCTCGACCGAAGCAATGCGAAGTGGATGACGATTCCATTATATAGCTGTCATCCTGAGCCTGTCGAAGGACTTACTTAAATTTCTTGCCCCTCGCTGGCTGCATTTTCAAATTGCCTTTTCAGTTCATTCAATGCTATTATTGAGGCATATGGCAATAAAACTATGATTAAATGATATAGAAAAGCATTGGTCTCTTAACTAAAAAAGGCCGTAACTAAAGGCTACGACCTAATTCTTAATACATGGTTTCTTATATTTCACACGGAGCACACGTGTGCTGGCTGGGTTTAGTGTGTAGAAGTCAAGTTTTAAAAACTTGACTTCTATAAATTACCAACTACCATTGAATCTGTTGATCCTGATCTGGTATCAATGTATTCAGGTCGCGCTGCATGGATAACGTACCATCTACCTTATATTTCAACCTTTGTCCGGGCACTGTAGTGTAATCTTCAAACTCGTATGATAAATAGAGTGTGGTATAAATATGTTTCAGGTATGGAAGTTTTGGATCCCAGGCTTCATCTCTGGTATAATAAGATTGGGCTGTGCCAACTTTAAATTTATTGTTTACGGTATTATCACTCCAGATTTCTAATTTTTTCTTCTGGATATCGATATTCTGATCGGTAAACTTAATAAATACCTTATAGTTTTTGCGGTCCAGGTAATCAATATCCCTAATTCCGGCATACAGAAAAATAGTTTTATCATCCACTACAAAAGTTCGGTGGGTATTTAGGGTTAAGGGCTCAGTATCCCCATCGAGAAATATTTTATACAAAGTACCACCATATTCTCCAGAATAATCATTGAAGGGCGTGATCCGCAGCATAGCTCTACGATAATATTTTTGTGGATTGGCCTGATAATCATAAGCAGGGTCGTTTAAGATCTGTAACGGCAATACCCATTTATCAGATTGATCCAGATCTCCTAAAGTAAAATCGATGGGTACAGTAACCGTGCTCACCCCGGCCGGTACATCTATGGTTTGGGGCATGGTGTAATACTTTTTATCCAATTGTTTAAAATACAGCTCCTGCCTGTGCCCATACTGCTCCTGATTTAATTTTGCCAGCGTATCAGGGTCTAAACCGAGATGTATAGTGCGGTTTTTTAGATTTGGTGTAGAACCACTGATGATAATCGGAAGGTTAAACCTCACCTTTCCGTTGGCATTATAACGTAAATAACTCCAACTTACCCCCTGGGCAGTCGGATTTGATTTAAATGATGCCGTTTGAACAAATTGTTCTTCCTTCCATTCATCATTACATGAAACAAAGCATGCCGATGTTGTTATCAATAAAAATAGAATATATATATACTTCTTCATTTTTTTGCAGATTATGATTGTTATTCAGGATTTGTCCAGCCCGGATTTTGTGTCAGGTATTTGTTGCGTTTCAATTCGTCAAAATGAATTGGCCAAAACCACATTTTGAGCGTAAAAATCGAAGGTAACGATGGCGTTTCAACCACGTTGTGGAAAAGGTCTGCCTGCGCTTTAGTGGCATAGGCATTGTAGCCATAAACCGGGGCCGACTCTTCCGACTGCGCATCGGTCCAACGGCGCAGATCGAAATAGCGGTGCCCTTCGGCAAATAACTCTACCTGGCGTTCTCTTTTCAATTTTATACGAAATCTATTTGGATCGGCATAAACATCTCCCGGATAATCGGCTAATCCAGCACGGATGCGGATCGGCTGGATTCCTCTTTTCATTTCAGAAATGTTCCTTGAAATTACCTGTGTTTTACTTCCGTCCCATGATGGAATATTGTAAGATCCGTTCAGCTCATTTAAGGCTTCTGCATAAATCAGTAATACTTCCGCATAACGGATAGCAGGATCAACTTTTTGCTTCATACGGCTTTGATCATAAGCGGTAACAGCTACATTGCTGATATCGTCTGGGTGTACATATTTTTTAATACCCACCCCCGTACGTGGCCAGTAGGTCGTGTTTTTATAACCATTAGGATCGCCACGGTAGTAGAATATCTGAACATTACTTTTTTCATCTCTTACGCTTTCTGCATTGAGGAGATTCCATGTAGAACCGTTATACGATACTGAAGCATAAAAGCGGGGTTCGCGTTGAACGAACTGTTTATTTACGCCAACGCCCAAAGGTCCTAATTCCGGGTATTTGGTCAGTTCCGTCTGCGTTACAAAACCTGTTGTGCGGGGTTGGGTATTATATCGGCCTTCATAACCCTGTCTGCCGGCATACATGCCGTTCATTCCTGGTATATCGCTACCATCATTCATGGCGTAGGCGTCAACCTGCTTTTGGGTCATGCCATGCGAATTGTAGCCCTTGCCCTCCAGGCGCGGCAACTGATGCAGTACCAAAACATTTATGCCTTCTCCGCCCTGGTTTTGGCCATGAGTGAAAATCAGTTCAGGATTTTGATAGGCAGGAACTGTTCCGTTAAACAAAGCGCGGTACGACTCGTAAGGATCGATATCACTCCAGCCCGAAGGCCAGGCACTATTAGAAAAATTACTATCAAATGGAGGCGTAACAGTTGCCGGATAAGCAGCATCGCCAGTTGTTTTTTTATAAGCAACATACAAACGGTATTGGCCCATATCCATTACATCCTTAGCAGCGGCAGCAGCCCTGGCCCATTTGGATTCATCGTAGGTTCGGGAAAGTAAAGGCTTCCCATCTTTGGTAACCAGTGCCGCAGCTACATCAGCAGGTGCTTTGCCGTTGGCCAGCGGACTTGCGGCATACAAAAGTATCCGGGCACGGAGCGCCAATGCTGCACCACGGGTTGGCCTTGCTATCTGTTGTATCCCTTGCTGAAGTGAAAGTCCTTTGGCGGCTTCTACCAGTTCGTTCGAGAGGTAAACAGCACATTCTTCGTAGGTATTCCGTGGCTGTGCAATTTCATCATACTCTTTAGTGTAATCAATCCCCTCATTGGGTACAATTGGCACCGGGCCGTAGGTACGTAACAATACCCAATAAAAGTAGGCTCTTAAAAACCGTGCCTGCCCCTTAAGGTTTGCAATTTCTTTTGCGGTAAACTGCTTATTGATATCGATATTATTAATAAATATAGAAGCCTGACGGATGCCTTTATAGGCTACATTCCAAATTTCTTTGCTTTCGCCATTCAATCCATTTTCAGTGTATTGTCCGTTTTTCCATCTTTTGTATCCGTCGCTTTCATCACCATAATACATATCATCAGCAAAATTAAAGGGCACATATTTCTTGCTGCTTACATCCTGCATAAAATTACTGCCCAGAAAAGAGTAGGCCTGCGCCAACCATCTGTTTGCATAATCGGTATTGGTAAAAACCTCTTCCGTGGTTAACCGCTCATCGAAGAGGTAATCAGAGTCGAGATATTTTTTACATCCGCCTGCGATTAAAATAATACCTGCAAAAGCTAAAACGATAACTATTTTTTTCATATTCTTCTTTGCTTATAAATTAACTGATACCCCTAATGACATTGTTCTGCTAAGCGGATAAACTTTCCCTGTTGAGCTCCCTAATTCCGGATCCCACAGTTTAAATTTGGTAAATGTGAGCAGATTGGTGCCGATAAAAAAGAAACGTACATTATTGAGGTGAGCCTTGTTTACCAAGGTTTTTGGCAGCGAATAGCCAATATCCAATGTCTTTAAACGCAGGTAAGAACCATCTCTCAGCCAAAAGGTAGATGCCCGATAGTTATTGGCATTTGGCCCATAGGTTAACCGGGGATAATCTGCATTGGGATCTTCATTTTCACCTAATTTCCAGCGGTTGCTACTGGCTACATCACTCAGGATATTTCCCCAATTCTGACCTAAGCTGAACATGTAAACAGACGATCCGTTAATAAAATAAGTAGACTTTCCCACACCCTGAAAATGCACATTGATATCAAGACCTTTCCAGCTCGCCGAGAGCCCGAATCCGTAGGTAAGATTTGGTCTGGTTGTTGCCCCAATAGCTACAATATCATTATCATCGATAATACCATCGCCGTTGATATCCTTGTATTTAATATCGCCCGGCATTACCTCACCAAAAGATTGTTTTGGGCTATTGCGGATATCATCATAATCTTTAAACAGGCCTAAATCCATCAGCCCCCTGGCTTGGTCTACCCGATGGCCTTCCTGAAGCTTGTAAGTGTAAATCGTATTTTCTTCATCTCTTTCCAGTATTTCATTTTTGCTATAAGTAACATTGCCGCGTAAGGTAAGATCTACATTGCTTACCTTTTGTTTATAAGTAAAACTGCCATCAAATCCGGCTGCTTTTACCTCGCCCACGTTGGCAGAAGGATTATTCTCCAAACCTACATACCCGGGCAGAAAATTCCGGCTCATGTAAATTCCATCACGGCGTTCGCGGAAATAATCTACTGATCCGCTAAATTTATCATGGAAGAGTGAATAATCGATTCCCAGATCTTGCTTGGTCGCAATTTCCCAGGTAACATTGGGAGACGCTACTGAAGAATAACGGATACCCGTCCATGGATTTGAAGAATCAAAATCACCGAAATTGTATCCTCCTGCAGCCATCTGCTCTAAAGTATAGAGATAAGGAAACCTGATATCGCCTAAGTTGTCGTTCCCTGTTTTTCCATATGAATAACGCACTTTAAACATATCTACCCATCCCAATTTTTTCACGATAGGTTCCTCCCCGATATTCCATGCTCCGGAGATGGCCGGAAAAAATCCGAATCTGTAGTCTTTGTGGAAATTTTCAGAACCCGTATAACCGAAATTGAAATCAACATAATAGCGCGATTTCCAGTTGTAGTTGGCTCGTCCGGCCAATCCCTGATTCCGTCGTGCAATTCCGTTTTTTAAATCCGAACCGATATTCTGGGTAAATACCTTCGATGCCTGACTATACTTAACCATGGCCCCGAAATTATGGTCGCCTATGTTATTGTTATAATGTGTTTCCCATTCAAAAAACTCACGTTTATCACCGTCCGAACCAGAAGTCTGTGTCATTTTCTGTTCTTCCTTTATGCGTTTAAATACCAGGTTGCCTTCGGTATCGCGGTAGCGGTTGGCGCTCCACAGTTCAGGGAACTTGTAGCGCTTGATATAGTTATTGTTATAAGTATCATAACCAAAGCGGCCAACAAAGCGGAGGCCTTTGGTAATGAAATCCAGACCCTGGTTCAGATTTAATGTGGTTTGGATGTTATTGCTCCAACTTTCGTTGTAACCGGTCATGGTACCCTGTACCCAGGGATTAAAGCGGTCCATATCATTGTCTGGATTGGTATCACCATCATCACTTGCTGGGATCTTCCCATCTGAATATACAAGTGGAGAGGTAATTGCATTGTATCCCATCAGCGCCGTCCATATTGCATCACTGCCTACTCCGGGATCATTTTGTTTCCGTAACGAACCCGAAACACCTGCTGTGAGCAACGTAGATTTGGTGATATCCATATCAACGCTTAAGCGATAAGTATACTTGTTAAAACTAGCGTTGGTATTGTAGTCTTTCAACGCATCATCTACTTTATACATCCCCTGCTGATTCTGGTAGCTTCCTGATAAATAATAACGTGCAGTTTTTCCGCCTCCGCTTAAATTGATCATACTGCGCTGGCTCTTTGCTGCATCACGCAACACCACATCCATCCAGTTTACATTGGGGAACAGGTCGGGGTCTAAGCCCAGGCGCAGTATTTCGAGTTCTGGCCTCGAAAAGAGAGGCTCCTGATTTCTAACAATTTTTGCCTCATTGGCCATCGACGCATACGCATAGCCGTCCACAAATTCAGGGAGTTTGGTAAGTGTATTATAAAAGCCTTCTACTTTTGCATTGATATTTACTTTGCCTTCCTTGCCCCGTTTGGTTTTGATTAAAATTACACCGTTTGCACCTCTGCTTCCATAAATAGCCGTTGCTGAAGCGTCTTTTAATACAGAAAAGGATTCCACATCTTCCACATTGATTTCGTTCATGTCACGTTCAAAACCATCAATCAATACCAGCGCTGCATTGCTGGCTCCGAAAGTAGAAATACTGCGCACCCAAAATTCTGAAATGCTGCCCGGGCGCCCTGAGGTTTGCATGGCCTGGATACCTGGTACCACGCCTGCCAGCGCATCTGCCATCGATGTAGAGGGATTAGATTTGAGCCGGTCTACATTTACAGTTGTAATGGCCCCAGTGATGGAGATCTTTTTTTCTGCGCCTGTACCGGTAATTACCACCTCGTTCAATACACTGGCATCTGATTCTTTCAGGCTAACATTTACAACGCGCTGCTCTTTTACCAGTACCTCCTGTTTTTCGTAACCCACATAAGTAAATACCAATGTTTGGTAAGGAGGCATTTTGATACTGAATTTCCCGTCACCGTCTGTAATTGCCCCCAGTCCGGGCAGGTTGGCAACAGATATGCTTACCCCTGGGATGGGTTGTTTGCCAATGTCGGTTACTGTTCCCTTTACGGTTACCTCCTGTGCGAAAACATTAAGGGAGACACCAATCAGCACCATGCACGTTAGTAAAATAAATCTCATCATTATATATTTGGTCTTCATCAATTATTCTTCTTTAGCTATTTTGCGGATAAGCCAATTGCCCGTATCACCGATATAAAAACATTTTTTCACATCATCATAGGCAATGGCCTGCGGGTTATTGAAACGGGCTTCGGTACGTAAATCGCCATCTGCATAACCGCTTGTACCGTTGTTCCCACGTCCGGCGAATGTACTTACCCTTCCTTGTGGTGTTAAAATGCGAACTGCATGGTTGGCCTTATCGCAGAAATAGAAATCGTACTGGTCGCCTCCTGCCGCTTCATATTCTGGATTTTTAACAAATACCCCCTGTACAGGGCTGTTCAAACGCGCATTAGTGCCAATTCCATCAGCATAGCCTGCCGTACCCGCTGCGCCACAGATGGTATATGGCGTTTTGAAGGTTTTCTTGTCACGATCGTAATCGGTCCGCATGATAAAATGTTTTTCAAATTCGACCAGATAGGCATAGTCTCCTGAGGGGTGCATCACCATGTAAACAGCCACTGCACTGTAAGGATTGGAGAACACCAATTTATCTTCTTTGGTATTAAAGTCATACCTGCGGATATCACCAGCTCTGTACCGTGAGTAGTACAACTCTCCGTTTTGTGGATGAACTATTGTACCGTTTACACCCCTGGCATAAACCTCGATTGCTTTTTTCTGAACAAAATTAGATTCACGGGTGAACAGGTAATTGCCATTTTTGGTATCGCTGGAATGGTTGTGGGAAACAATCATGTCCTGATTTCCATCCATCCTCCAGTTTAAAATCGATACCCTGTCGAGATCCGTTCTGAAGTAACTCACATATTGCTTCTCAAAATCAATCAGACGGCAACTGTTTACATCGGCAGAGAAATAGAGGTGGTTATAGTTTTTAGGATCGAAAGTGAGCCACAGTATCCCTTTAAATCCACCACAATCGTTAAAAGGGCCTTCCTTTTCCTCAAAATTACTTGGTACCTGATAGTATTTACCCAAAAAGGTAGAAACGAGCAGTTTTCTGGTATAAGAAAGTGGTTCTTTTGAGGCTCCATAGGCCAATTCCTCATTGTTACCGCCAAGAACACTAACTTTTATATCCCCAGCATAAGCCTTTTCGGGAATGATACAATAAATGGCATTATTTTTTACACCAACAACTTTGGCTGGCTTTCCCCCGATCATCACTTTTATTTTGGAAAGATCGTTCCCGAAATTTTCGCCATATATTACCAGATTGTTTCCTACACTTCCGGCTTTAGGGTAAAAATCGCTGACGGTTACGGGCTTAGATGGATCGTAACCAACTTCTTGCGTCAACTCATCATGTTTACAATGTGTTAAGGAAAGCGCAATCAACCCGAACAGCATCCAACAGATCTGCCAACGCCTGGTTTTAACCTTGTTTTTAATTTTCATATACATATTGCTTTTATCCGGATTTAGCCGGGTTACACTGAATTTTATTATTTCTTTCCCACGCTGAACGCTAACCAATAATGGTTGTGGTATTCCGTAAATTTTCGAAATAGCCGGATCGTAGTACCGTTAAACTGACAACATGCAACAATATTTCCCAGGAATGGACATAGCAATGTCCTTCGGCATTACAACTTGTAATTCCGACCACGGATCGAAAGGAGCCGTTACCTTTTGTAGAAAACATTATTTATCAAGCTGCAGACCCACAAGATTGTGTAGGATGTGCGTAACCCTCTTATTTTAATTAATGGTTTTAGGTCAGCTTAATCAGTAAATCGTTTTATTGTCAATAGCAATAATTTCAGCACATTAATAACATCTGATTGGCACCATACTGCAGTCTAGATGTTCAACTGTGTGCAGCGCTATTGCGACTAAAATTGGCCTATTTTTCAGCATTTTCTTACAGAATCAATACGGATTTGTTTTATTCTGATACGCGGAATGTACCTGAAACTGATAAGTATTTATTTGAGCATAGCATCATTTTAGTCATAATTTCCCTGGTTTATTGGTTTAGATAAATTACTGATTATCAATCGTCTGAAATAAATATTTTGTATCTCATAAAAAGCATTAAAACTGCAAAAGCATAGTGTTGCTGGTGGAAGAAATTTGCAGTAAGGTTTGTTATTTGGTTAATTGAAATCAAAGTAAAGGAATAGCGCCATTATTATCTGTTCAACTTTTTGTCGATTTGTCTCAAATTGTCAAATTGTTATACGCACAGACTTAAGGTAACTAACTGTAAATTAACCGGAATGATATATTTGGTTATTCCCAACCCAGTACCTTGCCCAGGCAAAAGACGGACAGACCGTCAAAGTAGCAGGTCTCGTCCTGGTACAGCCAGCGTCCCGGTACAGCCAAAGGCGTATGTTTTATCACATATACAATTCTTTTTTTGCAGGATGTGTTTTTATGAATTTATAGCGCATAATCGAAGAGATAGCGAACAGGCAGATTTCTCCAAAATCCAGGCAAAATAAACGTAAAAAAGACGCTTATAAAAAGATTGCTTTCCCCTATTTAGCTAAACATCTTGTAATAAAGCAGGGAAACGAGGAGTTTACCCCCTAATTTATATCAGATTACCCCTCACTACAAGCCCATTTTTTATAGTTAATTTGTTTCAACCAAGTATAAAAAATCTGGCAAACTACCAGAAGTATCTTTACAATTATTTTAATCGTTACCGCTGTTTAGGCAGCAGCAGTAAGGAATGGGCACGTGATTACGGGATAAACCAAAAGCCTTATAAAGCAGATCGTTTTAAAAGGCATAACCTTTTTAAAACAAGGCGATTAAATAGTTTTTATTAACCATAAAAAGAGGGGCTCACTTAAAACGAGCAGCATATGTCCTCTTTAAAATAACCAAACGAACATGTTCATATGCCTGTTCATTCATTCTTACCTAATTTTATGAAAACAAAACCATTTACTTTACCCTCAGCCGGCATTTTGATGCTCGGATTTGTTTTATTTTTTGGCAGCTGTAGAAAAAACGATCTCCCGGATCCAGACAGCAAGGATCAGCTTTCAGTGAAGGCAAAACTGAGTGCAATACCACCAAACGAAACCCCACTGTCTATAACCAATGGCACCTTTTATATCGTGAACCGCAAAAGTGGAAAAACACTCGATGTGGGTGGTTTTCAGACTGCTGACGGCTCGAATGTTTCCCAATATGGCGGTACAGGTGGAACAAATCAAAAATGGGCCCTGACCCTGCTTCCTGGTGATTACTATTCGATTATTGGTGTGCATAGCGCCAAAGGACTTCAGGTAGACCAGGCGGGAACAGCTGATGGGGCTAATGTGAATATATCTACCTATTCGGGGGCTACAAACCAGCAATGGCAATTTACCGCTTTGGGCAACGGGTATTACCGTATTATTAACCGAAACAGTGGTAAAGACCTTGAAGTTGCCAACCAGTCAATCGCTGATGGTGCCAATGTTGCGCAATGGGCTTACAATGGCGGAGAAAACCAGCAATGGTCTTTGTTAACGGTTAATGCAGGCGGTCAACTGAATTGGGTGCTTAACAGTACAGGGGTACCGGCTGATGTACTCGCCAGAATTACCAGCGCTATGAATGATGCCTGTGCAAGATATAATGCCGGCGCCAATTGGCCCGCCCGCACACTTACCGTACAATATAACACAGGTGTGCCAACAGCCGATGGCAGTACAAACGGAAACATACGTTTTGGTGCAAATACCAGTTACCAGAATGTGCGTACGGCAATGCACGAAATTGCCCACACCTATGGCGTAGGCCTAAGCTCCGGATGGACATCGAATACCAGTACTGGCGATTTCTTGGGCGCAAACACAGTTGCACTTATCAAAATTTTTGATGGCACTAGTGGTGTAATACATACAGGAGGCGGGCATTTTTGGCCTTACGGTTTAAACTATGACAATGAATGGAGTGAAACAAATGCCTTCAGACATGTAAAATTAGTTTTTGCAATGCGATCAGACGGGATGTAGCGCAGCAGAGCTGTAGCTACCATTGAATGGAAGAGGGTGTATCATAAAGGCGATTTCAGCTCAGATGCTGTCATGTTGTCCAAAGAACTCCTACGGAGAGCCTCCCGATGAAAATCGGGACAAGTCGTCGAAATACTTTAAAGCGTATTTAAACAGGTCCTTCGACAGGCTATCATTGACAGAATCCATGGAAAGCTCGTCATTGCGAGGAACGAAGCAATCTTAATGCGCACGCTAGTAGCGATCGTTGTAAGATTGCTTCGTCGGCTGAAAAAGCCTTCTCGCAATGACGATTCCTCGCAACTTACAATAGGATAAAAACCCCTTGTGTTATTAATATTGATTTTATAAAACAAATTATCCCCTCAGTGTGACAAAATGTTAGATTCGTTAATATAACTTGTCCGCATCAACTCGGATGATAAAAAAGATTTGTTCAGTTTTTAAAGGTCTTTATCTTTATTGGCCTTCCTTTTTTCTGCCATATATTCGGATGGTGCTACATTATATTTTGCTTTAAACGACTTAGCAAAATAATTAGGGGCGCTAAAACCTACCATGTAACATATCTCTGAAACCGTTTTATCGCTTTTCTCTAATAATACGGCTGCTCTCTCCAGCTTAACAGATCGGATAAAATCAACAGGCGTTTTACCCATTACCTGCAAACACTTTCTATACAAAGATACCCTGCTCATCCTCATATGTTTACTTAAATCCTCAACAGACAACTCAGGTTTATCAAGATTTGCATCAATATAAGGCAATACTTCGTTAAGGAACTTAACATCGGTAGATTCGATTTCTATTTCTGGCGCCTGAATACTGATCTGTCTGGAATAAGTTTTCTTAAATGTTTGATGAAGCGTGAGCAGATTCTTTATTTTTGAATGTAAAATTTCAAAATTAAAGGGCTTGGTCATGTAATCGTTCGCTCCGGTTTTTAAGCCTTTAAGCTGCTCTTCTTCAGCAGTTAAAGCTGTTAGTAATATGATCGGGATATGTTTGGTCCTGTCATCCCCTTTCAGTTTTTTACATAATTCTGTACCATTCATTTCAGGCATATTTACATCTGAAACAATAAGATGAGGATGCAATGCGAGGGCCTTTTGCCAGCCTTCCTTACCATTCGAAGCCTCCACTATCTTATAAAAAGATCTTAAGTTATCTTTAAGATAAAACCTAAAATCCTCATTATCTTCAATTAACAGAACAAGGGGCACGTTTGTTCCGGGAATACCGACCTCAGAAGACTCATTTTCATCCTTTTTTTCATTGGAACATAATTGT
Source organism: Pedobacter sp. Bi27 (assembly GCF_918698255.1). Taxonomy (NCBI): domain Bacteria; kingdom Pseudomonadati; phylum Bacteroidota; class Sphingobacteriia; order Sphingobacteriales; family Sphingobacteriaceae; genus Pedobacter; species Pedobacter sp. Bi27. The sequence continues at coordinate 69,648 of NZ_CAKKMW010000010.1, read as the reverse complement.
TCTTCAGTGGTTATGAAGCCATCATAAACATGTTCATTACTATTTGTAAGCGGTATGCTGATAATGGTTTCATTTGATTCTGCATATGGCAATTCAGCATTTTCAAGATCCTTTTGCTCTTGCACTGAAATAGAACTGGAAGCGAGTTTTAAGCGTACGGTAAAACAAGTTTCTACGCCTGGTTCACTTTCAACCAATATTTCACCTCCGTGCATTTTAACAAACTCTTTGGTGATAGACAAACCAATTCCTGACCCCTGGTTAAGGATGGATGAGGCTGTTTCATTTTGAAAAAACCGTTCAAAGATCATTTCCTGCCTATCTTTTGGAATCCCGATTCCAGAATCTAGTACTTTTATCTCCAATGAAACCCAGCCATCTTCTCCCTGATGCGGCAGCTCTTGTAATTCAACACTTATGGTCCCTGCCGACGGTGTAAATTTAAATGCGTTTGAAAGTAAATTGAACAATATCCGCTCAATCTTATCATGATCAAACGATACATGTAGATTTTCAACAGCACTTTTAAAAGCAAACTTGATCTGCTTGCGTTCTGCCAGATCATAAAATGAGTCTGTTGCATCTTTAATAAAGGATACTATCTCGCCATCGCTCTTATTTAATTGCAATTCCTGCTCTTCCATTTTACGAAAATCGAGCAGCTGGTTTACCAGGTTTAATAAACGCTTTCCATTCCTTTTAATCATGGCCAGCTGACCGTAACGTCCAGTCTCTTTGGTCTCCGTTAAAAGTTTATCTACAGGAGCGAGAATCAATGAAATGGGCGTTCTGAATTCATGGCTCAGATTCGTTAAAAATTTAATTTTCAATAAATCTAACTCACGTAACCTTTCAGCTTCTTTACGATCCTGCTGTCTCAACTGCAACGCTTGAATTCTTTCCTGTTCCTGTAACTGCCTGGCCTGAATTCTTTCCTGTTCTAAGGCAAATTCTTTCCTTAACTTTTTGATCCCTCTGTTCCGAATAAATAGCAATGAAAAGCCAATTACTAAAACATAAAATATATATGCCCATGTGGTGCGCCAGAAAGGAGGCAAAATGGTAATTTTCAAGTGCGACTCTGCCAGGGGGATAGGATCGTTTCCATTAAATGCTTTTACATGAAAGGTGTAATTTCCGGGATCAAGATTTGTAAAAGTGGCCTTACGCATTTCTGTAGGAACTGTAAGCCAATGTTTATCGAATCCTTCTAAATTGTATTTATAAGTTATTTTGCTGTGATTAATATAATTGAGCAATGCAAATTCGAGTGAAAAGATGTTTTCTTTATAAGTAAAGGTTAAATTTTCGAGTTCTGTTATTGTTTTTGGCAAAATAATATGGCCGTTAATACTTTCTCCAACCTGTATGTTATGGTTAAACATTTCTAAGCCCGTTATTACCAGTGTTGAAGGATACTGTTCCTTAGTAATTTGGCCCGCCCTAAAAATGTTGAAGCCGTTTGCCCCTCCAAAAATCAGTTCACCGGCTTTTGTTTTGTATACAGCATTCATATTAAATGTAGGGCCTTGCAATCCGTCGGCCTCATTGTATTTACTGTATATAAATCTATAATTTCCCCCTTCAGCAACCACGGATATCTTGTAAAGGCCTTTTTGCGAACTATACCAAATATGATGATTTTCATCTTCAAGCAACTCCAAAACAGCACTTTCGGGCAGCCCGACTTCCTCGGTTAAATTATTAAAGTTTTTTGTTGCAGGATTATATATACTTATACCCTCACGGGTACCTATCCACATCCATCCTCTGCCATCTTCGATAATGGAATGTACATTACCGGGTATCAGGCTGTTCGTATCCTTACTGTTATTAATTAAGTGGGTAAATTTAAAGGTTTTGGGATCCAGTATACTCACTCCACGGGTAGTACCAATCCAGATCCTTTTAAGTTTATCTTCATATAAACAATTAATGATATTAGAATTTAATGTGTTCTTAACTGTCGAATTAAAGTGCCTGAAGGTTTTGGCATTCCGGCCAAACAAGTCCAATCCACTACTTAAAGTACCAACCCAAAGCCTGTTGGATGAATCTTCTAACAGGGCATAAATGCGATTATCGGAAAGGCTGGAAGGATCTGTAGTATGCTTATAATGGGTAAATTTAGTTCCGTCAAAAGAATTAAGCCCACCTAAATAAGTTCCAATCCACAAGAGGCCCGAATGATCGATGTAAAGGCTTACAACAATATCACTACTTAAAGAGTTATTGTTGGCAGGATTATTACGATATACTGTAATTTCACCTGTACTTCTGTTTAAATACAGCAAACCAGTGCCGTTTGTTCCAATCCACAAATTCCCTTTGTTATCTTCCGCAAATGAATTAACGTCTTTATATATCGTATTTTTCCCTGTTAAATACTCATTTCGCGGAAACTTAAAGATGCTTTTATGATAGTAGCAGATCCCTTTTTTAAAGGTGCCAATCCAGATTATTCCGTTATTGTCTTTGTATAAGGTAACAATGCTGTTCTGCTTTAATCCCCTGGGGTCATCTTCTTTACTTAAAATATAACTTATTTTGTTGGTTAGCTTATTTAAGATATTAATTCCACCATGATCGGTCCCGATCCAGATATTTCCGTCATCTCCCTCTGTAATGGAGCTTACATTATTCGAACTGAGGCCTGAATGATCCGGCTTCTTTCCAAAATAACGGAAAGTGTTACTTTTTTCATTAAGATAATATAACCCAAAAGGGTTACTTACATTATAAATAAAAATATTGCCTCCCGAATCGTGACTGAGGTGGAAATCGCTTACCTGATCTGCTAAACGTTTGTTTATTGCAAAATACCTGTTTGTTACCCGCTGTTCTTTCAGGTTAAACCTATCAAGAACGCCGTTGGTATAAATAACCCACAAATTTCCTTTCTGGTCGTCCAAAAAATAGCTTATTTCGTTAGCGTACAGGGAGTTTACTATTCCATTTTTATGAGCATACCTGGTGGTTGTATTGCTTTTCGCATCATAACAAAAAATGCCTTGATTTTCAAGGTAGAAATAGTACTTTCCCTTATTATTGGTTTGTATCTCTTTAAGGTATCCGCCCGGAATTTTATAGTTTTTAAGGTGTTTATCCTGAAATGGCTCAAATTTTTCTGTCAAAGGATTATAAATACTGAAACCGCTGCCAGATTTAATCCATAACTGTTTCTCCGGCCCTTCAAATATGTTTAAAATATAATCATCAGGGATACTGGTACTATCCTTTATGTTATGTTTAAATACTTTGAATTCATGCCCATCATAACGGTTGAGGCCGGCTTGGGTTCCAAACCACATAAATCCTCTATGATCTTTATATATGGCTTTTACCTGATTATCAGATAAGCCGTTAGCAATATCCAGATGAGAAAATTGGTACAAACCTTCTTGAGCAAAAAGAGAATTACACAGTAGGAATGTGCTTATTAAAATTAAAATCCGAAACATATATTCTACTCAATACAGAAGCATTATCACCTTCAAATAATTAATTTGAAGTAAAATTTGGTTACAAAACGGCTGTTTAATATTGACATAACCAAGCTACGCTTATATTTTGATATTTTTTAATAAACACGAAAATTGTAGGCAAGCAGCATGTATAAAGGTGCCTAAATCACCAACAATTAAATGGTCTAATATTCTCTGATCGATGCATAAACACCAAAGGGTGTATTGCTTATGCCATAAAAAGGATGTAGTGTATAAACATGCTTTCCATCCTTCAATTGGAAAGATGCAGAATCAATTATGGATAGGTTTGTTAATAATTCCTCAGGTTTGCTCCTCAATGCGAGTTCGGTATCAGTATCGAAAGCCAACAATGTAGGCCCATAAAAAAAAGCAACTTTGTTCATGTCATCCCGCATGCGCTCGATTCTAAAGCGATAATCAAATACCAATTTAATCTGATCCTTGTTGCTCCATACCCTATCCAGCCGCACAAAAGAATTAGGAACAGCAGTTTGGGATTGCAAGCGCCCATTCACATAAATCTTCAGCTCATTTGCCCATGAAGGAACAAATAAGTTAACAGCGAACCGGATATCCTTTTCAGCTGAAAACGAAAATAAAACTTCCTTGTCTTGGGGGAAATTACCTGTTTGGTTAAGGATAAGCTTTTTTTCACGCCAATTGAGCTGGGAAGGGATATATTGATTGATCCAAAGGCTTGATGAATCCCTGAAATAAATATTGGAACTGAGGCCTGCAAATGCTTCTATTGCCGTTCCATTACAGCAACGAAAATCGTTTTCCTTTAAAAAAGCCTTGGTTCTTGGTGAGCCAAGCGGAAGGTGATAAACACAAGTCCCATTCTGATCATTCTGCGTAGGCAGTACTGCATTATAAAAAGCATTCATATAAGCATCGGCGTACGTTGACTTTCCTGTCCACTCGAACAGCTCAGCAGTAAGCTTTTGGGTATTATGGATAACGCATGATTCAGCAATCTCTTTCGTCATTGTGTTGCTCAGGTGCCCCGGCAGCCCCCAGTGCTCTGCAGAGAGCGAGGTTGGCGTAGTTACATTTGGGCGCGGACCACTACTTGATCCATTGACATAAGTATGGTCATGTTCAAGAATATTCCAAAAATTCACTACCGCATCATGATATGCTTGCTCACCGGTGAGCATATACCGTTGAGCAAAGCCATTAACCAAAACCAAATGGGTATTGGCATGCAGGTCGCTAAGAATGTCATGATTTTTAGAAAGCGGCTGCAGAAACCAATCCCTGTCAAATAGCTTTGCAAGCTCAAAATGCATTGGATTCTTTGTAATCTTATATAATTTGTATAATACCTCATTCATTGCCCCAGGTTCATTTTCGGGGTTTGCCGCTACGGTATAAAGCATTCTTTCAATGGTTTGATTATCAAGCTTTGACATCCTTAATTTCACATATCCTGCCATACCTTTAACGATTTCCAGTGCTTTTTGGTTACCAGTGTGTGCGTAAACATCTAAAAGCCCCTGCATCACTTTATGATAAGTATAATAAGGAGCCCAGACTCCAGTAAATTTTGTCTCCAGTTTCTCAAAATCAGATTCGGGAAATGCGCTGAGATATCCCCTGCCAAGGGCTTGCTGGCATTTGGCAAGCTCAGTAACCATATATTCGAGCCTTTTGGAGAGGACGGGCCCATGATACCTTTCAATCAACATCGAGACAGCCGAAAGGTAGTGGCCAACAAAATGACCACGTAAGCCGATATTGGGACTTTCCCAACCCTCCAATGCCTTTGCCGTCGATGGAAGTCCGGCATTTATCCTAAAATTATGAAGCAATCGATCGGCATCCAGAGAACCAATATAAGTGGTATTTAAGGCCTCCCTTTCGAGGATCCAAGACGCATTTAATTTTACATCCTTTGCCTGGAAAGCGGTGAGCTTAGCCCTACTTTGAGCATTTCCCAGCGTGCAGTTTACCAAAAGCAAAAACAATATGGCTAAACTTTTACCACTTAAACAGCTGTAGCAACGGGGATTATTCCTCCGCAAACCATCCTTAAACAGATAACCTAAGGTTCTGCCAGCTATCGTTTCTCCTAATATTTGGTTCATAATTATTTACAGTCTATAATATTGGAGAAACTTTATTTTTCTGTGGAGATAGAATCCGTTATACGAAAAAAGTCAAAGTCGGCCGCGCCCCCTATATTTTTTGTAGCATAATTAAACAAAGCAAAACGATAGCCCATGAAATGTGGAATGTCGTATTTCATCTTCAAAGGTCGCCCTATTGCTTTCCAAACTTTTCCATCAAGACTGTAAAAGAAACTCGCTTCATCTTTCCCGTTAAGCGCGTAAAGGTTATTGGCTTCATCGTTTTTTCCGGTAAAATCGCAATCGATTCTAAAGTAAATTTGGTCCTGATTCAATGGAATCCGGGTTACTTCGACAGGCTTATCATGACCGGTAGTGATCATTACTATCGATTTTTGACCCGCATCAATTTTAACGCCTACTGATCCATACTCTTTTTGGAAAGCTGAAAGTCCGGCAAAATCGCCGTCTTTCATTTTGGAAACATCAAGAGCAACAGAAGCTGAGCTGGTTGGACCAATAGTGCGTTGTGTAAGTGTATTCCTGGCCTGAAAAAAATCAGTGTCGATTCTTCCTGTTTTGAGGCGCAGAAATCCTTTTCTTTCAGTTACAGACCACAAGCTATTATCAGGGTTATGGTTCCATTGCCAAGCCAGCGGCAAAGCAGGTTCGCCTTTTTTACGGGTAAACTCATCAGAAGCCACAATACCAGGGATTAAACCTCTACTGGCCGGCAGGTCTAGCTGGTCTGGGACTTTACCATTTTCTGCTAATACAGGCCAGCCATCTTCCCATTTGACAGGAACGAGATAAGGAACGCGGCCAACAGCAGCATAATCGCGGAAAAGATAAGAGAACCAACGCCCATCGGGCGTGTTGATCAGTCCGCCTTGAGCAATTCCTCTATCCTGTAAGCCAACTTTTCCTTCCCAAGGGCCGTTGATATGATCTGCCCTATGTATAAGTACAGTTCGCATTCCACCGCGTGGTGCGCAAATATTAAATAAATAATATTTGTCTTTTACTTTAAATAATTGAGATCCTTCAGCTCCAAGACCTACTTCTTTGCCTGTTGGTGCACTGGCGTGCTCGATGAGCACCCGCTCCGGAACGCCTTGTTTAACTTCTGTTAGATCGTCATTTAATTCAACAATTTTTAGTCTTTCTGCATCATAAATTAAATATACCTTGCCGTCATCATCAAAAAACAAGGAATGGTCATGATACGCTGGCTTAAAAGAAATTCGTTCCCAATTTCCTTTTTCTATATCTTTCGTTTTAAAAATATACGTTTCACCTGTGGTTTGTGCAAAAGTACTTACATAATACATCCCCTTGTGATAGCGTAAACTACTTGCCCAGGTGCCTTTACTATAGGCGTTTTTTCCTTCTGTCAAATTTAGCGCCGGCACATCTGCCAAAGCATCATGGGCATAATTGATAATTTTCCAGTTGACAAGATCTGTCGATTTCATAATGGGTACACCGGGGCTCATGTGCATCGTTGTACTGCTCATGTAATAGTTATTGCCTACACGTACTATTGAAATATCCGGTACATCTGCATAAATAATGGGATTTTTGGCTTTTTGTGCGTATAAACACGGTACCATAAGGGTCACAATTAAGGCTATTATGCATAACCTGTAAACCGCTTTTTTCATATTTTCATTTGGGTTTTTCATTCTTTACCGATTTAATTGTAATTAGCATTAATAAGCCTGCAACCGGAATTAACGAATGAATTTCCATTCATCAAACAAAAAGCCATCCCCATTAAACACCAAATAAATATTCTCTACTCCTTTATCTATTTTCAGGTCCATTTTCTTTGAAAGTGTAGTCCATTCCTGCTCATCACATATTAGGGAAACTAAAGGACTACCTTTAAGATTATTTACATAAACATCAATTTTGCCTTTTCCTTTCACCCTGGCTTCGAATTTGGCAGGAATCTGTTTGCTAAAATCGGCTCCCCGCACCATAATACATTGTTGATCTGCTTTTCCTTTTGCAACCATATTGCCAGGGTTACCAACAGCTTCGAACTGAACTTGCCCCGAAGTGCCTGCAGTGGTTTCTGCCTGCTGAAGAACGAATGGATTTAATGGATTAAGTTGTGAGGGACCTTTAAAAGTTGCGTTGACCATGGGGATATTCACATTCTTTTCATCCACCTGTATTGGTTCGATGCCTACATTACGAAAACCACCCTTGGTACCAAAATAATCCTGTAAATACATGGCATGGTAAGCAATATAATATTTCCCTTTAAACTTGAACAGGTGAGTGTGGTTGTTTGTAAAAGGCCCCACGTTAATCTCGCCAGTATTCTTAAAGTAATTATCGCGATACTTCCAGCTCTCCGGACTTAAGGGTGTTTTACTCGTCATATATGACATGTTGCATTTGGTTGGTTTGTCGATATTGCTATAAGGCCATTCTGTGCGTTCTTCCCAATTTGTATTATAGGTGTAAACCCAGGTGCCGTTGATGAAATTAAGGTCGCTTGCCTCGAAGAAATAAGGGGCGGGTATTTTAGCAACATCGCTGGCCAAACTGATCATATCTTTCCCTAGTTTAACGATTCTGGAATTATCCGGCATGTATTTTGTTTTAGGTTTTCCAGCCCCAAAAGCCAGCCAGCCTATACCCTGATCGTCAATCACAACCCCAGGATCGAATGGAGCATCAACATCCACACCGGGAACAGAACGGTCGACTATGTTCTTTCCCAGTGGGTCTTTCCAGGGGCCAACAGGAGAAGTGGAAGTAAGCATGGCTGAGCCACCACCACCATTGGAGTAATACAGATAAAAGTGTGTCTTGCCATCTGCTTCCTTTCTGGATGTAATGGAAGGCGCCCAGGAATTCTGGCTCCATGGTGCCAGCTCGGCAGTATTGATAAGACCATGATAAGTCCAGTTAACCATATCATCGGAAGACATCATCACCAGTGTACGGATCCGCTCGTATGAATTTTTCCCATCTTTTCCTACATGCTCATACTGTTGATGATCATTAGTGGCATATACATAAATTCTTCCATTGTATTCTACAGCTGTTGGATCGGCCGTAAACATAAAATCTAATAAAGGATTGGCATTATTGGAGCTAAGTTTCGGCGAAACATTTGCGAATTTTTCTGCCAGGTTTTCTTTAACCATTTTCGGTTTACCTGCATTCGTCTGCGCTTTTGCGAATTCTCTGCCTCCCAGAAAAGCCATAACAACAGCTGTACTTAACAATACTTTTTTTCTAAACATGTTTTTTATTTATTTAACGAATACCCGTTAAAGGGCTTATTTTCAATTAATTAATTATCGTATCACAGAAATCTCTTTGTCATTAAACCTGGATTTCATCAGGCCATAGCGAACAAGCTCAGCAGACGCACAAAACCGGTCCATAAGCTTACCAAGACGGGGAAACGAAGTAACTTCTTGCCCCAAAGGGATTGTTCGCCGACAGCATTATTTAACGATATAGATCGGCAGTTGTCCTGGTGCTGCAAGAGAAGGTTTCGGCACAGGAGCATTTTTGCCCTTGATCAATAAATTATCGTAAAAAGGTGTACTGAGCTTTTTTCCGTCACCCGCAATCAGTCCTGCCATTCCTTGGGTGTACAAACTATCTGTTACTTGTAATACCTGCTTTTCATCAACGAATGCGCTGATAATAGATCCTTCGAATTGGAGTTTCAGGTTATGCCATTGGCTGTGGGTGATATTTGAAAGTTGTATTTCACCAAGCACCTTTTCTCCACCTGCGCTTTCATCGTTTTGTTTTTTGATAATTGCTTGTTGTTCAGCATCTCCGGTAAGTTCCTTTTTATCTTCTTTTCCCCTGGTTACAATTATGCTGCATTTGCCATTATCTTCAAGCTTTAGGTAATAGCCTTTTGGAATAAATCCATACCCAGTACCAACGTGGTTTACCCTGCCCATAACCCCGGCATTATCGCCTGCATTTAGATAAACATCAGCGCTTACTTCATAGTCCTTCCACTGCGCATCGCCTAAAATACTGTAAGGCCGCCAATCTGGTGCCCAGGAGTTGGTTCCCTCGGGAACAACCTGGCGCAGGCACTTGCCTTTTTTATCCGGGCGTTCAGTGATTTCAAACGCATCGACAATATCAGCAGTATAACGTGGTAAATACCCCCATGCTTTAGGCGAGGAATATTGCTCAAATGTTTCATAATATGGAAATGGGAAAGGCTTTGCATCGGGAATATTAACAAAGTTTCCTTTCTGTTGCCCTCTAGTGGTAGAAAGAGAGTAAACTGAATTGGGCGCTAAGGTAAGCGTAAATGCGCCCTTTGTTGGTTTTATATCAGCTTGCTGTACAAAATGCTCCTTCTCGTTACTACGCCATACGCAAAGTTGTTTTAGAGACAACCCCTCGCTGATCTGAAAACGGATTTGTTGTGGAGCTTTTGCGTTTTTTGTTTCGATAATGATGCTGTAGTCCTTTTCAGGCGACTTTAAGGTTACTAAAGTCCCACCACCTTTAAGCTTAACACTACCCCCATTCAGGTATTGCCATCCAACTTTCGAGAATTGCCCATAATGTGCATAACCCCACAAAGCCTCACGTACCTGGTAGTGCCCACTCCATGGCGACTGCGCCAGTACAGCAGCAGGATCTTCCGAATATGGCTCGATAGGATAAACGCCTGCAATATCATACCAATTCATTATCTTGGTAGCACCACTTTGAATAAAGTTCCGGTTGAAACACTCCACAATACTGATCAGGCAATCGAAGCCTTTCTTATAAACATGATCCTCGGTGTTCCAGATAGGTTTATCAAGTTTCCGAGCCATTTCCTGAACTTGTTGGGAAGCGGTATCTCCTTCATAAAATGTGTGAGCACTGATAATATCTATGGAGTTGCGAAGCTGCTCATCTTTAGACAGGTCCTTAACGAAGTCTAGTTTGTCTTTCCACCAGAGATCAAACCCATGAAGCTTAATTTTTTCAAAGCCATTGGCATTAAGGGTAGAACGGAGTGTCTTCGCAAAATTGTAGTCAGATCCCTTTTCATTGCGGCAGCCAATGGCATCTAATTCAAGGCCATAAACTTTACGAAGTCCCTGAAGCCATTTAACGTAATAGTCGGCTGCATCCTGCGACCAAAAATCCCCGTTCCCAACCCATCCGGGAGCGCTCCACGCGGTAGCATCGAGGCTAAGATCAGGATTGCGCTTTTTGGTTTCCTGTAAAATCCACCAGGTGTAACCCCGGGCGTAATCAAGATCGTTACGCGTGTGCATATGACTCGGCATAGACCCCTGTGTTGAATTACCATCGCCAGGAATCTCAACAAGCAGTGCGCTTACGGAAGCTCCAAATTTTGGTTTATAAAGGAAGTCGAGAATCTGACTGCGTTGGGGTTCGGGATAATCCTTCAGTAGTACCGATGTAGCGCCTCCCCCATTTACCACACCAATTCCATCGAAACGTTTTCCTCCGGCATTGCCCTGTAATTTCACCGTCTGGACAGCATCCTGATGCATGATTTGTTGTGCATTAGATTTAAAGAAAAATAAAAGAAGAATTAGCGGTAGTGAATTAAAAATTGCTTTCATGAATCGGTGTGATAAAATAAATAGGGCCGTTAACGGGCGTTGCTTTAGCTGGCACATGCTTGTCGCATGCGCCAGCTCGGGATCAGTTGTGCAATGCTAATCTAAAGGCAGTAAATATGTACAAAATGAGCAGATTGAAAATTTAAGTTTGATGTATTTATCTTTTATAATGCATTGTCTTTGCTCAGACAAAAGCCTATATAGCTATTTAACCGGTGTAAATTTGTACAATGTCACTCCATGCGCCGGAACCTTAACCGAAAGCGCCTCTTTGTTTGCATGGATCGTTGTAATATCTTTCTGACGCCAAAGATCACGCACCTTTTGCTTTCCTGAAATACCAAGCTTATTCAGATCCTTGTAAGCGATATCCACTTCCTCCAGACCGAAATTGCAAAAGCCTACTGCACGACTGCCGTCCTCCAATTCTTTTGCATAAATGCGCAGGTCTCCGATAGTCTGAATACAGGTAGCCTGTTTGCCAAGCGCATCCTGATTAACAGCAATCACTTCATCGTTTGTCAATAAATTCAGGGTAAAGGCATCTAGCTTTTCCATATCGCAACCAATTAGCAGCGGAGAAGAGAAAAGGCTCCAAAGACTGACGTGAAGATACTGCTCGTCTGGTCTAAGCAAGCTTGGATGAAGGTTACCCCAGCCTACATGTCCTACAACCAGCATGTCGGCATCGTTCCAGTTACCGGGTTTAGCCCAGGCTGCAGACTGATCCTGCGCTAATGCAATGCCTTTAACGTTAGACCAGTTGTCTGTAATATCATTTGTTGTACGCCAGCTGTTTCCGCCTACCGAATCGCCCCATTTCCAAACATCCGACATTCCGTACTGACACAAGCTGAAAACAATGTCGCGGGGTTGCTGACGGATATAATCTCCCATTATCTTGTATGGTTTGACGGCCGTAGACAATTGATAACCTCCATTATAAGATATGGAGACTACTTTGTTCGGGTCATTATCAGGGATTCCATTTAGCACTCCTCCATAGCTGCACCAATCGTATTTCAGATAATCGAAACCCCATTTGGCATAAGTTTCGGCATCTTGCTTTTCATAGCCATAACTACCGGCACCGCCATCACAGGTCCAGGGACCGGGGCTGGAATAAATACCGATCTTCAAACCGAGACCATGCACATAGTCTGTCAGGGCTTTCATATCTCCAAACCTTTTATTAGGAACTATATTACCAGCCTCGTCCCGCAGCTTACCTTGCAGGTCGGGATCTTTCGAATCGCGGTTATTTTGCCAGTACCCGTCAATATTTACATAATCCCATCCGTAATTTATAAGTCCGCTTTTCACCATTACCTCCGCAGCGCGCTTAACTTTCTCACCAGAAACTTCTCCAGCGAAACAATTCCAGCTATTCCAACCCATTGGCGGGCTAAGTGCAATTTTATCTCCACAGATAATGCGTAAACTTTTTTCGGCTATGCCTTTCGCATTCTTTGCGTTCAATTGAATAACGTAAGTGCCGGCTTTTACAAGCTTACCGGTGATGAGCCCTGTTTTTTGGTCCAGCTTTAGTCCCTGAGGCAAGCCCGTAACCACAAAGGTCATTGGTCGGTCTCCGGTGGCAGGTATCCTGAACTGAAACGGCGAGCCGGGACGGACACCGAAAACGCTTGCGCTATTAATCTTCGGTTTTGCCGATGGTTTAGGGGTAAGAATATAGGGCTCACTTGGGATAGGATAAAAAGTAGCAAAAGTTGATACGCCGACCGCCTCAAATTTTGCATCTGCCCAGTCGGCATGATCGCTGTCACCGTTTCCTGCGTCTGTTACCCGCAGCTCAAGTTTTTTCACACCCGAAAGCTTCACACTACATAGCCGGGCAATATCACCTTCATGCATTATACCGCTCGACCAAAGCTTCGCTCCATCTCCGTATACAACAAACTCTACGGAGGACGGACGCCCTTTCACCTCTTCATCAATGCCAACCTGCGCGGTAAACGAATTTGCCTTACCATCAATGTGAATAAAAAGAGAACTTTCCGCATGTGTACCAAAGCCACGCTCAAAGGTTTTGCCTGCGATGGTCATGATGTTGCCATCAACCGACCTGTTTTTTTTAGGTATGCCCCAGCCCTGTGTAGTTGGGCTGAGATCCAGTTCATCTAACCAAACAGTTTGTGCGGAAAGCGTACTTATGCTTATTAAGTTGAAGATAATAACGGAGACAAGCGTAAAAATGCTTTTACTTGCTGTATTCATTTTTAATTTATAATGGATAGGATGCATAAATGGTTTTTATAATCAGGTTTTGAGTCTGCACCCCCGAGCTGCTACCTACAATACTTTCTTTCTTGATATTCATTGTTGATCTAATTTGTGTGTGTATATAATTGCAATTAATTTTAAGTTTAAATTCATGGTTTTAGTGAGATTAACTATATGTAATAAGAGGTTATATCATAAATATAGATTTGTCATCCTGAGCTTGTCGAGGACCTGTTTAAATACGCTTTAAGGTGTTTCGACAGGCTCAACATGACAGCGTCTGGGCTAAAATCCCCTTTATGATACAACCTCTTTTTAAATTCAATGCTATACATGAACCTCTACAAAGCTGTATTTCTATTTAGTTAGAGTATCTCTTACTATTTACTTACCTCCTGCAATAAGGGCATCTAACATAGGTTGGTCCTTTACCACATTATTAGCTCTGTCTAACATAAAACCTATCTCCCAATAGAATGGCAGAATACCATTTGCTTTAGCCTGTTTGGTTAGATAATATGTCCAGTCATTTACAGACTTGTTGTGCATAGCCAGATCCTTAGGAAGATAATTCGGGTTGTTAATCGCATTCCTTCTCCAGGCTGCATATTCACCCAGCAGCACAGGGATACCTTTATCAACAAACTTCTGTTTAATATTTTTGAATTCTGTATCGATCACATCCTCTTCTCCATAGGTAGCGTTGCGTTCTGGCTCAATAGTAGAATGATTCCCTTTTCCCCAGTAGTAAACCATCTTGCCCCAAGTTGCATCCCCATCTGTTAGTATCGTAAATGTAGAAGGCGTGTAGTCATGCACCTCGACCATCAACTTATTAGCGATTTCGTCTTTCGGCATCGTATTCATCAAAGTAAAAGTTTTAGTAGGGTCAGTGCTGGGGCCCTGCACAACCAGCACCCGGTAACTGTTCCTGCCTCCGGTAGAACGAACCGCCTTGATGAATGTTTCGTGATAACCATTGAGTATGGCCATCTGCTCAGCATTTTCAACCGCAGGTTCATTCGTGCCGGCAAAAATTAGATGTTCGTCAAAATCACGCATGGTTGTAGCAATCTGCTCCCAAAGTGCTTTGAGTCTTGCATTAATTTCCTCTTGCTTTGCCGCATTGACATTATTTTCAAGCCAGCCATTATCTCCGTGCGTATTCAGCATCACATACATATCATTAGCTACACACCATCCAACTACTTCTTTCACACGGTTAAGCCATGCCTTGTCAATTTCTGCTTTACCGGGATCACTTAAATGACTCCAATTCCAGTTACAAGGAATCCGTACCGTATTGAATCCCATTTGCTTTACAAACTTCACATATGATTCAGTCAGTTTACTATTCTGCCACTCACCTTCTTTTGGGGATTCCATGGTATTGCCAAAATTTATTCCCAAATGCATTTTTGCCGCCAGTTGTACAGCTGTACTGCTCATACCGGTTGCATCGGGCGCTTTAGGTGTTAAATTATATGTTGGATATAAATTACCTACTTGTGTAATCTTAATTCTCCTGGCTTGGCCATTCCCAGATTTAATCGTAACCACACCATAACGCGATGCGCCTGTGCCATTACCAGAAAATTTTAGCTGTAACTGTGTAGCACCTGCTCCGCCCGCTGTAGTACCTATCTCTATCCAAGGTACTGCATCATTGATAATTGCTGTCCATGCGTCGTTGCTGGTAATCGTTACTTCTGTACGCTCGCCATCTGCCTGCGCCTTAATATCCAATGAAGAAACTTCCAGCTCTGCTGCAACTTCTGACTTCTTACAGGACGAGGAGAATAAGGCAATAACGATCAGGAAACCTAAAAATATCCCATAACTTCTATTTTTCATATTTATAATATTGTTCATTTTGGTTAGATTATAATTTATTTTTTCACGACCCTCAAATTGTCGAAGGCCCTTTTTTACGACCAGTCTTTTGAAAAAATTATTTCAACTTAGGTCAAAAACCTGATTTCTTTTCACTTCATGTTGAAGCTTTGCTGCATTATTGGCGGCCATATTGATCCCAGGAGCAAGGAATTTGGATGGCGTTGAAACCGATTTCTTAAGCCAGGTTGACATATGCCTGGGTAAGCCAGCATCCACTGCTTTTGGAATAGATTGTTTCCCGGCCAAACTTCCAGGTTCTTGTTTTTGGCACCTCGTAAACGTAGGGATGACGACGGTGCCGAAAGGATAATTTACTGTTCTCATATAGGGATATAATTGGTTTCTATTAAAAATTGATCAACAGAGGGGCACTTGCTACAATTTCCTTAACCAGATATTGCGATAGCTAATCGGTTCACTTTTATCTCCATGACTCTGTAACTTAATTGGTGAGGCGCCATGTTTTCTGTAGGTTGGCTGGCCTATATAAGGTGTATCTCCTTTAAGTATGGTCGCATTCTGCACGAGAATCCCATTGTGAAAAACTGTCGCTATAGCCGGTGATTTTACAGAACCGTCATCGTTAAACCGGGGAGCTGTCCAGGCGACATCATAGGTTTGCCATTCTCCTGGTTTTAAACAGGCATTTACCAATGGTGGCGATTGTTTGTAGAGACTACCGGCCTGCCCGTTTACATAGGTTTTATTGTCGTAATTGTCCAGTACCTGCAATTCGTACCCGCCAGCACCCCAGGGAAGAGCAGCCAGAAAAATGCCGCTGTTACCCCGGCCCTGGCCACTTCCGCTTATATTTTCTGGGATCCTGTATTCAATGTGAAGCTGAAAATCCATAAACTTCTCTTTTGTCTGGAGATCACCCACAGATTTATCTACTGTCATGATCCCATCAGATAACGTCCATTTTTTTGCCGAAGCAGTATCGCCTGAGTTTACCCACTGATCCAGATCTTTCCCGTCAAAAAGAAGTATGGCATCTGAAGGTGCTCCCCCAGGCACTTTAGCCGGACTTACCTTTGCGGGTACCGGGGTCCATACTTCCGTATCTTCTGGCTTAGCAGGTTGCTGTGCCTGAACGAGCAGTGCATTTATTATGAGTATCCCAACAATTAATATTGATCGTTTCATATTATTGATTGATTTTCTTTAGCTATTGATGTATTATTTATTTAATGATTTGATCCAGGTCGCAATTTTTTTTACCTCATCTTTTGGAACATTAGTCATTGGCGGCATCGGTGTAGAATAACCCGGCCAATGCTCCGGCTTAGGTGTATAAATCAAGCTTATTAGTTCCTCAACCGTGTACTTTTTGGTGGAAATCTCTTTAAAAGAGGGACCAACTTGTCGTTTATCTGAGTTGTGACAGGCCAGACAAGTATTTTTAGTTAGCAGCCCTTTCACCTGCTCATAAGTTGGAATTTTCACTACTGATGTTTTTCCACCTGATGAAGACTTTTTGCTTTGTGCCACAGGCAGCGTTTTAGTTGAGGCCGAATTTTTGGTACTTACTTCTGCAAGGCTAAGCGCTTTTCCTTCCGGAATATTATTTAAAGTATAATATGCTGTTGGATGTACCAGACTATAGTAGTGTTCTTGCGATCGGATACCATCCAAAGTAATGTTGTGAATATAGCCTTTGCGCAGGCCGGCTACAATAATTCGGGCAGTGAGGCCATCAGCTGAAACGCGAACGCCTTTTACGTTGCATTTTTGGCTATTTACCGGCGGACTTCCATACACGCTATGGTATTTATAAATAAAGCTTTCCACTGAATAGGAAGCAAGATCTAAGGCGTATTTCTTATCAACAGGTTTGGTGAACGCTATTTCAAACCCATCGGGCATGGCTTTGATGCTGTGCATTTCAAAAGGGATTTTGTTGTTCCAAACGAGTCGCTGGATCCCTTCTGTGGCCTCACCCGCCGAACCCCATCCCCTGTTGGTCTCGCCGGCGAACAATGATCCATCTTTCCCCCAAGCCAGACGCACGATACCTGACTGAAATCCACTTCTGAAAGGCCATGCGGCCCCCTGATATTCTCCGTTTATCTTTTCCATAAACACACGGCTAACCATACTCTGTCCCTGATCTCCCACCAGAAGCTGGCCAGCGAAAGGGCCAAAGGAGCCTTGAGGAATTTTTACGATCTCAGAATTTGAAATGCCCAAAATTCCGTGAGGCAGCCACACCGCGGGTATTTGCAGTTCAGGAAAGTTCTTCTTCATATCCATCTCGGTTACCACCTTTGCATTCACATCGTTCTCTGGCTTTACACTGTTTCCCTTACTGTCGTAAATCATTTTTGTCTCATTCTTAGCAAAGAACTGTTCTGTGGTCAATTTTATTGGAGACTGTGGCAGATTACCCCACACCAAGCTGGCTGGATGCCCCATAAATGCGCCTTTTTTTACTTGCATGATACTTCCGGAGCCAACCCAATCGCCTTGATTATCAGTATAAAAAAGCTGATCATCAATCATACTAATTCCGCAAGGCGAGCGCATACCAGCAGCCCAAGGCTCTACTCTTCCATCTTCAAAAATATGGAGTGCCCAGCCCCTCCATGGAACCATACTTGTCGGGTTCCACCAGGTTGGCGGAAATCCAAGATTTAGGGTTACAAAAAAAGATCCATCGGCAGCCAGCTTAGGGCCAAAACTATACTCATGGTAATTTCCTGATAGTGGCCAAGCGTATATGGTTTCAAAATCATCGGCCACTCCATCGTTGTTGGTATCTGTCATTTTGGTAAGTTCACCTCGCTGAACACAATAAAACGATCCGTTTTTATAGGCAAGTCCCAGTACTTCATGAAGGCCCGAAGCAAACTTTTGAAATGTTGGTTTCAATGAAGACGGATTTTTCACAATAAAAACATCCCCCCTCCTGGTAGTAACACCCAAATCGCCGTTAGGCAATGTACAGAGTCCGCCCACTTCGAGAATTGCTCCTTCGGGAGCGGGCACTTTCATGATCTTAAAATAATCTTCTTCCTTTGGCGATTCTGCCTGAGCAAAGCAGCTTATTGACATCAATATAACTGTCATTGTCAACAGGCACGAAATACCGTTTTTATAATTAAAAAAAATATTCATCGGGTTATTGGTTAAAAAGAATAGCGTAAACGATCTTACTTTTGAATGGAACAAGGAGCTCCTGAGTTCCCTGTATGGTTCTAATGATAGGCTTCAATGCGGCTTCATCTGCAACAGAAATGGAATAAGCTTTATCTGCAATAACATATTTACCATCTTTCTGTTCGATGACGTTTGCTTTGGCGAGACACAGGTATAAATCATTGGCACTGCCATCTGGCTCAATTTCACGTCGAATGCCCTGGCCACCATCAATGACCCTGGTTGCATCTTTAACACTCAATCCGTATGTAAGGTATTTAAACACTGGCAGACCGGATGCATCTAGTGTATAACCCTTTGGTTTGAAGCCCGAACCTACTGTGTCTTTTTTAAACTCGCTTTGTAGTGTTTCCAACTGCTGAATCTGGGGTATTGCATCGCCGATCTGGATTGCCTTTCCGAGTGGCCGTGAAGAACCATCACCCCTATCATGCCACATTGGTGTGGCATCCAGAAATCCTCCTTTCCACAATAGTACCAATTGGCCATTGTCGGCGTCGTAGGTATAATGCACTTGCAACGGACTACCTATGCTTATGGCATGCGTAACCCGTTTACCACCATTAAGATCAATAAAACTCCTGAGCAGGATATTGCGTTCTGCCTTAATGATTATTGGCTCAACTTTGGTCTCCTGCGCAATAGCCGGCCTGCCTGTAAAACAAAAGGCCGATGCACAGGCAATGAAAAAATAAGAATATAAATTCATGCTTATCTATAATATTTGGTTAATTAAGTGTGTTGTGTTGGTTTCGCATTATCTTTAAAATTGGGCTACTGACCGGTTCATAACTTATCAATAGTATTAGTGATTAATGAAGCTTTGTGTGCACGCCACCTTACTCCTTTTTTTGCATTTCTCATAATTAGTAAGAAGTCTGGATAAGCTTCTTTTGGATAATTGGTTATTAGACTCAAAACTAGGTCAAGGATACCATTTGGAATAGATCAGATCTTTCAATTTCCGCAAGAAATGTTACACTAGCGTTATATTGAGCGCTAAAAACCTTTTTTTGCTAAATAATAGCATTTGAATTGGAAATATTTTTATCCGATTTTTTTCCTGATCCGTAAATTGGTAAGCACTGATTGGGGTGCTTTTTTTATTGTAAACCCAGACAGATGCATAAGCTATAACACTGTCGTCATCCGATAGCTATCGGATCCCGCGCAGGCGGAAATCACGAGGTGCTCAGCGAAGCTAATCTTAAAGCGGTCATTATTCTTGCCTCGGCGCAGTCTTGCCTCAGCTCACCGCCGCCGAAGGGGCTCTTTCTTTATCCTTGATGATAAAGAAACAAACAATCAAGGCTTGCATCGTTTTTTATGTGATCATATTGTTTTTTATAGGTATAAAAGATTGCTGCGCAATTCTTGTAAAAACCTACGGAAATCTTAATTGTGGCAGTATCGAGGCTCTTACCCAGGCTTATCCAAGCACACCCGCTTGATCCTGCCTTGGGCTGTGGGGTAATGAGGGGAACTGCACAGATTTCCGTGCTTTTTCCTGCGAAAATCTGCTATGCCGGATAGCAGGGAGCAGATAGCAGGATGCAGTAATTTGTTTTTTAGCCCTTTCCCTTTCAGGGGAAAGGTGCCGATAGACGGATAGGGGTTTAAGGCGCCCGCTATAATACGGTGGTGATTCTACTACAACAATAAATCCGTCATTGCGATGAGGCTTTTTCAGCCGAGGAAGCAATCTTACCACTATGGGTTATCTGCGATAGATAGGCAGTCACTCCGTCGTTTGCTTCTACAATTTTCTGTCATCCTGAGGCACTAAGGATCTTTTACCAAAAGATTCTTCACTGCGTTCAGAATGATAATTGTAGATTTTCCCCCTTGCTCGGCCTTGCCTCGGCTCACCGCCGCCGAAGGGGCTCCTACCTTTTTCTTGATAAAAAGGTAACCAAACCTGAGCGTAGCGAAAGCATGACTACCTATGAAACAACAACTAAGAAGGCATAAATCAAGGCTTGCACCGTTTTTTATGTGATTGTATTGTTTTTTATAGGTATAAAAGATTGCTGCGCAATTCTTGTAAAAACCTACGGAAACCTTAATTGCGGCAGCATCGAGGCTCTTACCCTGGCTTATCCCAGCACACCCGCTTGATCCTGCCTTGCGCTGTGGGGTAATGAGGGGAAATGCACAGATTTCCGTGCTTTTTCCTGCGAAAATCTGCTATGCCGGATAGCAGGGAGCAGATAGCAGGATGCGGTAATTTGTTTTTTAGCCCTTTCCCTTTCAGGGAAAGGTGCCGATAGGCGGATAGGGGTTTAAAGCGCACACTAGTATCAACAGTTGTAAGATTGCTTTCGCGAAAGATCGACACAGGCTGTCGGCTAAAAAAGCCTTCTCGCATCCAATAACTATCGGATGACGAGTGCTTTTATTTAGTTTTACAATTCAAATACGGTAAAGGAATAAGGTTTTAGTTCGAAAGATTTAAGATTCGAAAAATCCATAGCTGTTTTTATAGGTTGGATTTTGTAATCGCCCGGAAGACCTGATATTTCTTTTTTAATTACTTGTTTGCTCACAGCACTTAACTTGGACAGATCAATATTAGTCTTAACTGCGACTGGAAGCATATTTACAATTTTGATGAATAATTTTCCTGATTTTTGGTCGCGGGTAATGGAGTACGCCACCCGCTTAATTACATCTTCTCTCTTCACTGAAAAATCAACCCGTGCAGGAATGAATTCATCTCCTACGTTTTGACCGTAAAGCTGTTGCACGTAATATCCAATGGTGGGCTTAATTTCTGTATTATTAAAATAGATCAGATCAGGATTCCACTGCGTATGTTTTTCCTTTGCCAACAATGGTGCATAGGAGGCCATAGATACCACATCTCCATTGCGCTCCAGGGAAGTGAGATACAACGCTTCAGCTAAAGCGGTTTCCAGGTTTGTCCTATTTCCCCCTGGGAGGCTTGCCGCATACTCTCCCAGATATACCTTTGATTTACTGCGGTCATATTTGTCATAGAAATCCTGATTGTTTATAAACCAGCCTGGTGGACGATAGTAATGTTCGTCTATCATATCAACCTTCATTTCGTTGGCAAAAGCCCAACCTTCCTCATAATCTGTGCCTTCAAAAAATGGCCCTGCAGTTCCAATAATGGTTATTTCAGGATGTGCTTTTTTAAGTGCTTTATAGATCATGGCGAAATGCTCACGAAAGACGTCTGTTATCTGGTCTTCATTGCCGATGCCGATATATTTTAAATTAAATGGTTTCGGATGCCCTGCTGCTGCACGTTCCTTCCCCCATTTTGTATTTGTGGCTCCATTACAGTATTCAACTAAATCAATAATATCCTGAATATAGGCAGGCATATCTGCCATCGGGATTCCGCCCTGTTGTCCGCCTCCATTGGCTCCTGAGTTTTGGCAGGGCACCCCAGCAGCAATAACAGGCACTGGTGCTGCACCAATATCTTCACAAAACTGGAGGTACTCAAAGTATCCCAGTCCCATACTCTGGTGATAGCCCCACAAATTGCGGTCGGGAACCCGGGCCTGTAAGGCTCCGATTGTATTTTTCCATCTGTAAATGTTATGGATCCCATCTCCGTGGGCCACACATCCACCGGGAAAACGCACAAAACGCGGTTTTATCGCTGCAATTGTATCTGCGAGGTCTGCTCTAAGGCCATTTCGGCGATTTTTGAAGGTGTTTTGGGGAAATAGTGAAATCATGTCGAGATCAATACGGCCATTCTGTAATGGCCACAATTGCAAACTAACATCCGACGCTGAAACCGATGATTTAAGTGTTGTTTTTATTTCCTTCCAGGATTTTGAACTGCAACTGATCAATCCCTTTGAAAGCAAGCCATATTTTTCACTAACGAGCCTTACTTCAAACGACTTCTTTCCTTCTGCAACCCGGACAAAACTGGAAAACAGGTAATTTTCTCCTTTTTTTAGTGCAATTCCGTCATAACCAGCATTCGATAATGAACTACCATCAACCGTTAAATTTAGTGCCGCATAATGTGGGTTATTCGGGTGTAGTGGCTGATCTGTTCGAATTGCAAAATCTCCTTCTTTGCCTTTGAATGTCCAGGAATGATTGCTGTTCCATTTTGTATCATGGTTTTCTTTATCTGATGGCTGGTATTCGAAGTCACGATTTTGAATCAGTTCACCATAAAGCCCGCCATCTGCTGCATAGTTGATATCTTCGAAAAATATCCCTGTTAACAGCTTGCTTATGGCTTTAGCTTTTTCAGGCTCGGCCGAAATATGCAGCTCGGGCTTTGTTAAGTTTGCAAAACGTACCGGATCTTCTTTGGTTGTCTCCGCATCTTGCCGTGCCTTGAAATTCCTGAGCTCCGCAGCTTTATTCAACGCTTCAACCACCGCCCATTTAACACGGTGTAACTGTCCGCTTACCGGATTGTTTTGAATGGTAGTGGTGATGGTATTACTTTTATAGGCAGAGAGGGGTACTTCCTTTGCCGGACTATAGGTTTTGAAGTCTTTTGTTTCTGTCTGAAAATAGGCGCCCTCACTATCTGTGTATACAATCTGATAAATGTCGAGATCTTTATGGTAACTAATCACAGGACGAAGGATATTCTTACCTTTTTCAAAAAGGGGATAACCTTGCGGCCCCCAGTCAATCAGATTTCTTGTTTGGGCATGGGCAAATTGCTTTACCCGATCATTTAAGCTCCATACACATTGCCAAACTCCCCCGCGCCCCTGAATGACATATGGAGCAAACATTTTTTTATCTGATCCCCAGCGGCCAAAGTCTGAGCGAAGATAAACCTGTCCTGTTCCAACAGGTGTCCAATTATTTCGGTCATCACTCCATGCAAACCGTAATCCATCATTGACGTATGAAAACAGGTAAACAGAATCAGCTGCAGCATGTTGCGTTGGTTCTGTTGCAAATGAGTTTCTGCTAAACAGCAGAAACACCAGCACTATAGATAGCTTACTTAATTTCATACAAAACGCAGCTATGAGGTTTAAGATTTACGGTTATTTGTTTTCCATCATTCTGAACAATTTTCCCTGTCCAGCTATCTGTAACTTTAGCTATTTTAGTTATCCCTAAATCTGAGTGTTTTACAGAAATTTCCTTTAGATCTGGTTCATCAGAAAGATTGAACAGGGCGAGATAATGTTGTCCGGTTTTAGCATTCGTTGATGTTACCGCAACTTTCTTGCGATCGTTAAAAAGAAATTTTACATCCGTACTTTCTCTATGCATCTTAAGCACAGCTTTATTGGTAAGCAGCGAAGTGGTAAAGGGATCCAGACTCGGCATATCACCACCAAACATCAGGGGTGAGCGGAATATGGTGAAGAAGGTCATCAGCACTTGCTGCTCATCTTTGGTCAATCTGCTTGCACGGTCGCCGCCTCTTTCTCCGCGAATGGAAATTCTACCCAAAGGAATCATATCGCAATCAGGCCAGGTTCCGGGCTTAATATAAGGCGCCCATGGCTGGGCAACATTAATCAGGTGCGTAATATGTGGCCAGGTATCCCATACATCATCCACCATTCGCCACATATTTGCATGTTGTTGAACGTGTTCTGCTTTTTCTATCGGCGTTTCGCCTGGTGAAGTGCTCAGCACAATCGGGCGACCAGTTTTATCGATTGCTTTTCTGATGAGTTCAATTTCGCCCTGATGATAAGGACGGGAAAGATCATCTATTTTAATAAAGTCGACACCCCAACTGGCGTAAAGTTCCATTATTGAATCATAATATTCCTGGGCACCGGGTTTTGTCGCATCCACTGTATAATTGTCTGTAAGCCATTTGCATTGCAAAGCAGTGCTATAGATCTGATCGGCAGTGTATTTTGTACCCTTAATTGGCATCTTTTCTTTAACGGCAAGCGTAGGGATGCCGCGCATAATATGAATACCGAATTTTAATCCCTTAGCATGTATATATTTTGCCAGGTTTTTAAAACCCTGTCCATCTGCTGCTGAGGGGAACCGGTTCAAAGCAGGCAGATAACGGCCAAATTTATCAATTACATATTTCGGATCCGTTTGGTTATACCCCCCTGCTTTATCATTTTCCACAAACCAGCGGATATCTACAACGATATATTCCCATCCGAAAGATTTCAATTTGGAAGCCATGTAATCTGTATTGGCTTTTACTTCGGCTTCTGTAACAGAAGATCCGTAACAGTCCCAGCTATTCCAGCCCATTGGGGGAGTCTTCGCCCAATTCTTAAAATTCTGCTGTGCGTAAGTTTGATCAATTGTGAAGATTGAACAAAGTAAAAGCAATACTGATGTTATTCTTTTCATGCGTTTTATATTTGGTCTTTCACAAATATAAATAATAAACGTTAAAACAACGATTATAATCAGATCATTTAACGCACACCAAGAATAATATTATCCAAGCCGCAACACCAATGTCGTTAAATTAAAGGCTTTTAACCACGGATGTACACAGATGAACACGGATTTTCATATCTGTGTGCACCCCTCCTATCTGTGATTAAATTATTTTTGCTTGTGCCGAATGGCTTAACTTAATAACATTTTAGTAACGCTACAACCGGGGCTAAGCAGCTCAGACAATGTTTCTTTTTTTGGCTTGCAGGGTGCACCTAACTTTGTACCTAAACCCGACAGCAGCGGTTCCGATCCTTCATCGGAATTAGCGAATGGCGGGACTGAGCGCCCCCAAGAACCACAGGCCACTCATTTCCAAATAAGAATATCTTTTATTTCCGTCGGTGAGACACCAACCGATAGGATAAATGTCGTTAAGTTAAGGGCTTTTAACCACAGATGTACACAGATAAACACGGATTTTCATATCTGTGTACATCCTTTCTATCTGTTGTTAATTATTTTTGCTTGTGCCGAATAAATTAACTTAATAACATCGAGCCGCAACGCAGCTGTGTTTTTATTTAATTCAACACCATCAATCAATCATCCTGTCCGAAAGGCGCAAGGAGCTGTTTTTAGTCCGAATCCTTTGTTTTCGCTCTATATTCTGAAGGAAGTAACTGGTATTTTTCCCTGAATGCCTTTGCAAAATAGTTAGGGGTGCTAAAACCGACCATATAACAGATTTCAGAAATGGTTTTACTACTTTTCTCCAATAAAACAGCGGCTTTCTCGAGCTTAACAGACCTGATAAAATCAACTGGGGTTTTACCGGTAACCCGTAAGCACTTTCTGTATAACGATACCCTACTGATCATCATATGTTTACTCAGATCTTCCACTGATAATTGAGGCTTATGGAGATTGTCTTCAATGTAAAGCAATGCGGTGTTCAGGAATTTCACATCATCGGATTCTATTTCCATTTCCGGCGATGCCATACTCACCTGTCTGGAATAAGTTTTTTTAAAGGTTTGATTCAGTGTGAGCAGGTTCTTGATTTTGGAATGTAAAATCTCAAAATTAAAGGGTTTGGTCATGTAATCGTTCGCTCCTATTTCTAACCCTTTTAGCTGTTCTTCTTCACCCGTTAAAGCCGTTAAAAGAATAATCGGGATATGCTTTGTCCGCTCGTCTGATTTTAATTTCCCACAAAGCTCATTGCCATTCATTTCTGGCATACTGATATCGGAAACGATCAGATCTGGATGTAGAGCAAGCGCCTTTTGCCAGCCTTCCTTACCATTTGATGCCTCTTCGATTTTATAAAAAACCCTCAGGTTATCTTTAAGGTAAAACCTAAAATCCTCATTATCCTCAACCAACAGAATGAGAGGGGCATTTTTTACGCGGAGACGCTTGTCGGCAGATTCTTTTTCTCCATCTTTTTTATCTGGTGCGGCATCTGGCACATCATCATCCTCAAGATGTTTTTGCTCCTGCCCGGAAATGGCAAGGGGTACAAGATTTAAGGATAATGTAAAACAACTCCCCAAACCAGGTTCGCTTTTTACTACTATTTCGCCACCGTGCATTTTGACAAACTCTCTGGTGATGGAAAGGCCTATCCCTGAACCCTGGTTGAGAATGGAAGAAGAAGTATCATTTTGGAAAAACCGTTCGAATATTTTTTCCTGTTTATCTTTTGGAATACCAATCCCCGAGTCCATCACTTTTAACTCCAATGAAACCCTGCCATCTCCTGGTTTACCATCCAGTATTTCTAGCTCAACACCTACTGTTCCGCCTGTAGGTGTAAATTTAAATGCGTTCGAAAGTAAATTGAACAATATCCGCTCTATCTTATCCTGATCATATGATACATATAAATTCTCTATGGTGCTTTTAAAAGTAAGTTTGATCTGCTTCCGTTCTGCCAGATCATAAAAAGAATCTGTTGCATCTTTAATGAAGGAAACAATTTCGCCATCGCTATTATTTAACCGTAGTTCCTGCTCTTCCATTTTACGGAAATCGAGCAGTTGGTTTACCAGGTTTAATAACCGCCGTGCATTTCTTTTGATCATGGCCAGCTGACCGTGCCTTTCCTTCTCTTTAGATTCGATCAAAAGTTTGTCTACGGGAGCCAGGATCAGGGAAATAGGCGTCCTGAACTCGTGACTCAGGTTGGTTAAAAATTTAATTTTTAACAGGTCAAGTTCCCGTAACCTTTCAGCCTCCTTACGGTCTTGCTCGCGTAATTGCCGGGCTTGGATCCTTTCCTGTACCAAAGCAAACTCCCGCCTTAATTTATTGATCCCCCTTCTCCTAATAAATAGCAACAGGCAACCAACGGCCAAAACATACAGGATATACGCCCATGTTGTGCGCCAGAAGGGAGGTAAAATGGTAATTTTCAATTGTGATTCGACCAGGAGCGCAGCGTCGTTTTCGTTAAAGGCTTTTACATGGAGTGTGTATTCTCCGGGATCGAGATTTGTAAAAGTAGCTTTACGGCTTTCTGAAGGTACTGTAAGCCAACGTTTATCGAATCCTTCCAGACTGTATTTATAGATTACCTTTTGGGGATTAAGATAATTGAGCAACGCAAACTGGACCGAAAAGATATTCTCCTTATAGGTGAGGGTTAAATTCTTAAGTTCTGTTATGGTTTCGGGCAGAATAATATGCCCGTTTATCTTTTCGCCAACGCTCACCTTATGGTAAAATACCTCCAGATCGGTCATGACCAATGCTGATGGAAACTGGCTGTTCTTGATCTGCCCTGCCCTGAAAATATTGAAGCCGTTTGGCCCTCCAAAAACCAGTTCGCCGGCCTTAGTTTTGAGTACTGCATTGATGTTGAACTGCGTATTCTGCAACCCGTCTGATTTGTTGTATTTACTGTACCTGAACTTATAGGTTTCCCCCTGAGCAATTACCGAAATTTTATAAAGCCCTTTAAGGGAACTGTACCAGATATTGTGATCCTCATCTTCGATAAGTGAAAGTACTGTATTTTCAGGCAGGCCAACCTCTTCGCTTAAATTAGTGAACTTTCTGCTTAAAGGATTGTATATGCTTATCCCTTCTCTTGTGCCTATCCAAATCCATCCCCTGCTATCATTGGTGATTGAATTTACGACGCCCTGTATCAGGGAATTGGTATCTTTGCTGTTGTTTTTAAAATAGCTAAACTTAGTGGTTTTTGCATCCAGGATATTCAGCCCTGCCGTGGTGCCGATTAAGATGTTTTTGTTTTTATCTTCGTACAAACAGGTAACCACATAAGCATTTAATGTATTTTTAACCGAAGGGTTGAAGTGTTTAAATTTTCCGGTACTACGGTCAAGTAAATTTAGCCCACCGTTTAGGGTGCCTACCCAGAGCCTGTTGGAAGAATCTTCCAGCAAAGCATAAATCCGGTTATCTGAAATACTCAAGGGATCAGCGCTGTGCTTAAAATTCGTAAACTTCTTCCCGTCAAAAGAATCAAGGCCTCCTAAATAGGTACCGATCCATAAAACACCTGAATGATCAATAGTAAGGCTGATCACAATATCACTGCTTAAAGAATTACTGCCGACAGGATTATTACGGTACCTTTTTATTTCGCCTGTACTTCTATTTAAGTACAACAGGCCTGCTCCGTTTGTTCCGATCCACAGGTTGCCTTTGTTGTCCTCTGCAAATGAATTAACATCCTCGTTTAGCGCATTTTTCCCAGTTAGATACTGATTTAAGGGGAATTTATAAATACTTTTATGGTAATAAGAGATCCCTTTTTTATAGGTCCCAACCCACACTATTCCGTTATTATCTTTATATAGGGCGGCTACACTATTATCAATTAAGCTCTTCGGATCATCTTCTTTACTTAAAATATAGGTTAACTTGTGGGTATACTTGTCCAGGATATTAATTCCGCCATGATCGGTCCCTATCCAGATTTTGCCATCGTCGCCCTCAATTACCTTACTTACGTTATTCGAGCTTAATCCCGATTGATCCTGCTTTTTTCCAAAATAACTAAACTGTTGGCTTGCCACATTTAGGTAATATAGACCGAAAGGGTTACCCCTGCTATAAATAAAAATATTGCCTTCCGAATCGCGGTTGAGATTGAAAGAATTTACCTGCTCACCAAACCGTTTGTTGATGGCAAAATACCTGTTTGTTACCCTGCGGTTCTTTAAGTTGAACTTATCAAGAACACCATTGGTATAAATAACCCATAAATTGCCTTTTTCGTCATCAATAACATCGCTTATCTGATCAGCATATAATGAATTGGGTATGCCCTTCTGATGCCCATACCTGATGGTTGCATGAGTTTTTGGATCATAGCAAAAAATACCCAGGTTTTCGATCAGGAAATAGAGCTTGCCGCTATTATTGGTTTTTATCGCCTTCAGGTACCCACCAGGAAGTTTATACTTTTTAAGGTGTTTATCCTGGAACCGTTCAAACTTTTCGGTTGAGGGACTGTAAATACTAAAACCACCACCAGAGGCAATCCATAACTGTTTTTCCGGCCCCTCAAATATATCTAAGATATAACCCTCCGGGATACTGGTACTATCCTTCGAACTGTGTTTAAATATCTTGAATTCGTGTCCATCATAGCGGTTCAGGCCAGACAGGGTGCCGAACCACATAAATCCCTTGTTATCTTTATATATGGCATTTACCTGATTATCTGATAGGCCATTAGCAATGTTGAGGTGAGAAAACTGATATACGTTTTCTTGCGCAAAAAGAGAATTACACAAGATAGATACAAAGATCAAAGCAAAAAACCGGTACATATGTTACTGTAATATAGATTGATAATTTGAGGTAGCCTCCAATATCAATGTTAAAGCGCTAAAGGTTATAACTGGTCAAGGTTCCAGTATAGCTAAGCTACAGTTAAATCCTTATAATCTTTAAGGAAATCTAAATGGCAAACACTTCTCTGGATCAAAAAACCACTGTTCGGATAAAAAATACTGCAGCGATTCGCCCAAAAGGCATTTATTCGCTCCAAACCAATACGCCAGCAGGTTTCAATGTTTTTTCTCCAACAATAATCTTCGAATTTGCAGGAATATTTATGATATAATCAGTGGAAGAATAATTTACGGCCATATAAAACCCATCCCTCCAATAAACATAAACACCTGGCGGATAATTTTCAGTAGTTGCCCCTGCTCTGCTGTAAGTGTCGCGTAACAGATCCTTTTCCAGCTTCGAATCATCTGTGGCTACACCAATGTAGGTTACCGATCCTTTACCGATTTTGTGTTTTACAACAGCTGCCTTTCCTTTATAAAATTGGTTTTCATACCGTGCAAGAACTTCGGTATTTTGATCGGGCTGCAACAGATCGCCCCATTTATTCCATTTGTAGTGTTCTGAGCCCATCTGGATGTCTCCTTTCGCATAAGCTGAAAGCATATCGGTTGCCGTAATCTGCGCACCGATAAGGCCCGAAATTGGCGCTGCAAGTTTACCCTCCCAGAAATGCCCCATGCGGTTTTTGGTTGCTGTACGGCAGGTAATAATCAGATGTCCGCCACGGGTTACATAGTCATTCCATTTTTTTACCAAAGCCGAGTCGGCCATTTCGTAAGCAGGAACAATTACCACCTTGTATTTCGACAGATCAGTAGTTTCTGGCACTACATCAACAGGGGCTCCCAGAGATTTTGCCATTTCAAGGAACTTAACGGGATAGTTCCATGTGTCCCACTGGTTGGTCTGTTTCTGCCTGTCGATGGTCCAGTAATTTTCCAGGTTCCAAAGAATGGCCGTTGAGCGTTCCATCAGTTTTTCAGGCACCTTAGCCCCTGGCTTGTACAGCTTCCTCAGTTCTTTTATTTCTTTCATAAACTGGATATACTCTTCGCCTCCAGCCGAAGGTGTTACCCCATCTGTTTGTATCACACCAGAATGGTATTGTTCGGCACTGTATAAAATCTGCCTGAAGCGATAAGAACAGGCAAGTTTCCCACCTGCAGCAAAGGTATGGTACAGCCACATACGTACCGTTCCGGGCAAAAGAAGCGGGTTGTAACTTCCCCAGTTTACAGGACCTGGCTGAATTTCCATCACACCCGATACGCCTCCTACACGCTTAAAATATTCTGATGCAAAAAGGATGACCCTACTATCTCCCATCCTAAATCCCAGTTCGCCAATGTTGTCGCTGCCACCATTAGGATAAGCAGTATAAGCTGCAAAATCGAGTTTCTTTGTCCGCCCCGGATCAGAACCGGGAGAAACCGCGGTATAATTAGTGGTGATATATTGCTGCTTCGATATGAGTCCGCGTAAGGTGCCGGCCTGAAAATCAAGAAATTCGGCCTGCGCATCGGCACAGTAGCGCTTAAAGTCGAGCAGGGCATGCGGATTGTTGCCCCACCAACCAACCAGATTGGTGTTATGGATCATAACCTGATCGAAATTATTGTACCACTGGCTCCAGAAAGCTGTACCCCAGGCATCATTTAAAGCATCAATGGTTTTGTACCTGCTTTTTAGCCATTGCCTGAAAGCCTCCTGCGAAGACACGCTATAATCGGGTTTGGCATCGGGCTCATTATCCAGCTGCCATCCGGTTACATTTTTATGCTGACCATAGCGCCTGCCCATCTCGGTTACAATTTTTTCGACAAACAACCGGTATTTGGCATTAACGATTGAAGCAAGTCCCCTTGTGCCATGTTCGGCACGGATATAATGCCCGTCCATGATAAAGGTTTCGGGATAATTAGCCCGCATCCATGCTGGTGTAGTTGCAGATGGTGTGCACATGACCACCTTAAGCTTATATTTCGCACATAAACCCACCACCTTATCGAGCCAGGTAAAATCAAACTTTCCTTCTTCAGGTTCCACTTTAAACCAGGCAAATTCTGCAAGGTGGACAAACTCGTAACCCATATCCGAAATCTTTTTGATATCCCGTTCCCATTGGCTTTCCTTCCAGTGTTCGGGATAATAGTAGATTCCTGTAGTGATCAGGTCTTTTTCCGGGAAAAACCGGTTGACTTCCTGCGATTTTACACTTATTACCGAAATAAGCAGTGTTAATATAATCAGTGGTATAGTTTTTTTTAACATGGGAACTTAGTTCTTGTGGTTTAAATCCTTAATTGCTGTTTTGATGGTTAAAGTTTCCGCTGGTAAATCAGGCGAGGTAACCGTTAGTTTGATATCGCCAGCTTCATGTTTGCTCTTTATCACAACTAAAGCTTTACCTTTCCAAGCTTTACGTGTATTGCCCACGTACTGTTCAAAATCTTTCAGATCAGCATTATCCACTCCCGCAATTACGCCTGGACCTTCAATTTTGAAATGTAAACGGTTGGTCGCATTAGGTTGAATTGTTCCCGCTTTATCGGTTACTTCAATTGTGATGTACGATAAATCCTGCCCGTTGGCCAAGATCTCTTTCCGGTCTGCTATTAGTTTTATTTTTGCAGCCTCGCCAGCAGTTTTGAGGATGGCTGATTCCGTTTCTTTATTATCTTCTACCCCTACGGCTTTAAGCAAACCCGCAGCATATGGCACCTGAAAAGTAGCTTTAAACTGTTGTCCAATGGTAGTTGCCTCTTCGCCGATCAGTTTATTATTAAGGTAAAGCCTCACTTTCGGGTATTTGGAATACACTTCAACCTGAACTGTTTTTCCTTCAAAACCTGGCCAGGTCCAGCTTTCCCAGGTTGGATAAACTGACCACCAGGTTTCTTTGATTTCTAAAGGGTCAGGAGCAGGTTCACGAACGGCCATATAGAGTTTTTCGTTATTATTGTACAACATACTCCGGTAATGGGAAATGGGTTTTCTCCATCCGATCAGATCAATATCGCCGCAGTAAGCGCCATGCCATGGAAAAAAATTATTTTCCCAGTGCTCACCAGGTGTATCCCCAGAATAATACCAACGGCCGATGCCTGACTCACCTAAATAATCCATCGCTGTCCAAACAAAATCACCGATTACATAATTGTTTTCCTGCACCAGTTTCCAATTGGCAAAAGCATCTTTAGGATAGGATTCCGTTTGAACAATGATACGGGAAGGCACTCTTTTATGATCGTCTGGCGCAGTATTCAGGTTGTAATTGTAACCGGCAACATCGTGTACGTTTATCAAAGAATCCAGGTTTTCCCATTTGCCGAAATTCACAACTGCAGAGGTTACAGGCCTTGTAGTGTCCATTCTTTTTACTTCCTGCAAAAGCATTTTAGCGGTTTCAACAGCTTCGGGTTTTCCCCGTTCTACAATTTCGTTACCTATGCTCCACATCACGATAGATGGATGGTTTCGATCCCTCAAAATCATTGCCTGCAAATCTTTTTTCCACCACTGGTTGAAATATTTTGCATAATCGCTACTGTTTTTTCCAATTTTCCAACAGTCGAAAGATTCGTCCATTACGAGAAGACCTAATCTATCGCAGGCGTCGAGAAACGCTTCAGAAGGTGGATTGTGGGAAGTTCTCACCGCATTGAACCCACCGGCTTTGAGCAGTTCAACTTTACGCTCTTCGGCACGGTCAAAAGCAGCAGCACCTAAGCATCCATTATCATGATGCACGCAACCGCCGTTTATTTTCACTGTTTTTCCATTCAATTGAAATCCATTTTCGACAGTAAATTTTAGGGAACGGATGCCAAAATTGGTTTTTGTATCGTCAAGCACTTTTTTGTCTTTTACTACCTGAACTTGCGCCTGATATAAATACGGTGTTTCTGGTGTCCAAAGCATCGGGCTTGACACTTGGATGGTTTGAGTGATTTCCTTTTCGCTATTGGCAGGAAGTTCGACCTTCATCTGGCCATTACCCGTATTTTTAGAATTTTTATTCCAAAGAAGGGTTTTTACAACAACACGCTGGGCAGATGCTGTTTCATTTTTAACCTTTGTTTTTACTAATACAATTGCTTTTTTTGAAGATACGTCAGGGGTTGAAACAGCAACACCCCATTGTGCAACATGTACAGGATCTGTAACCATCATCCAAACGTGACGATAGATTCCCGAACCACTGTACCAGCGACTGTTCATCTGTTGTGCATTATCCACCCGTACAGCAATAACATTCTCTTTTCCGAAATTCAGGTAAGGTGTAAGGTCATAACTGAATGATGTGTAACCATAAGGATATACACCGAGCGATTTTCCGTTGATAAAAACTTCGGAATTCATATAAATACCTTCAAAATAAACAGCTGTTTTTTTTGCCTTCCAGCTATCAGGCACCTGAAAGGTTTTTCGATACCAACCCATCCCTGACGGAAAAAATCCACCCCCCCCGCCTGTAGCATTTTTAGGATGAATTTTTCCTTCGATACTCCAATCGTGCGGTAAATCAAGTTTACGCCAGCCTGAATCATTGAAATCATTTGCTTTAGCTTCTGGCGCATCACCTAAAAAGAATTTCCAGTCATCATCAAATAACTGTTTTCTTTCGATGCCATTTTGTGCATATGCTGAAAAAAAGCTTATCAATAGTATAAATGCGAATACCATTTGTTTAGCAAAATATTGTCTTTTGTATAAATTGAAGCTCCTCACTTTGTTGCGTTATATTAATTTGTAGTATTAAATATTATAATAGTAAATGGCGGTTCTATTTTCCCCACTGATTTCGGTGATCATCGCTGAACATATAAATCAGCGTATTCCGCGTAATCAGCGGGAGTATAAAATCATGCTTAACTTAGCACTAGAATTTTAGCGTAAAGGCGTTATCCGATACAGTCCAGCCCCATGTTGTGGCAATTCACGCTCAAAGCTCCCATCAAAAGTTCCGAGATCTTTGTGATTCCACAAATCGCGCACTTTTACTTTGCCTTTTATATTAAACGCTTCAAAGCTTACTTTTACATTGGCCTTGTCGGGCAAATCTAATGTTCCTTTATCAACCAAAACTCCAAAATTTACTGAGCCTATTTCCTGTGTTACGTAACCGGTTGCTGTAAAGGAATCATATCCTTCTGGTAATTCATAAATGATTACAGACGCCGCATGAGCACCAATTCCCTCTCGTGTTTCATTATTTATAATAATTGGGTTATTATCGAAGGTGCGATTGACATTTGCATCTCCCCAGCCGGAAGTTGCACTCAGCCATTTAAGGTTAGTTAGCTTTAAATCGCCTTTGGAACCATGAAGTACAGGGTCGACCCAAACGATATGATCCCTATCAGAACCATTTCCGCCATCTTTTACAAAGAGAACAAGTTTCTTACCATCTTTTACCGATACTTCTATCTTTTGCGAACTTCCATTGCCGGCAATTATTGGACTTACATAATCGGCATTATTGAAATCAAGATTCTCTTCTTTGCTTTGCGCATTGAAAAGGGCCACATACTTATCTTTGCTATTAGGTACATCGGCCGTCCACACGATCAGATTCTTTTCGCGAGACACCTGATGGTTATTTATGCTGTGTTGATTTACTTTAAGCATTTCGGGATTGGTAAGCATTTCCTTCGTAAAATCGTCAAGCTTAGTCATATTTCCACCAAAAATAAGTGGTGAACGGCCAATAGCCCAAAGGCTCATCAGCGTATATTGTTCGCTTTTGGTGAAATTGGTCGGGCGTTTGAATTCAACAATTCCGATAGGCAGCATATCGGCATCTGGGAAATGTCCGGGCCCACGAAAAGGTGTCCACACATCCATTCGCTCAAACATCGCTTGCAACAATCCCCACTTATCCCAAAAATCGTCGGTGATACGCCACATATTGGCATGGTTCATCACATGATCGCCCATTTCAACCGGCGTTGCTCCCGGAGATAAACTTAACAGGATATGCCGCCCGGTTTTATCTATTGCTTTGCGAAGCGCCTCAATTTCTGCCTTTTGTACATCATCATAAGGACGCGAAATATCGTCGCACTTGATAAAATCCACTCCCCAGTCAGCATACATCTGCACAATAGAATTATAGTAAGCCTGACCTCCGGGGCTACTGGCATTAACGCCGTACATATCAGGATTCCATGGACAGGTAGAACTTTTAATGGCAATATCCTGCGCTTTTATGTTTGTGCCGAGTACCGGTGTATTTTTTTCAACAGCCTGACGGGGAATTCCGCGCATAATATGAATGCCGAATTTCAGTCCTTTGGCGTGCACATAGTCTGCAAGATGTTTGAAACCTTTTCCATCTGCAGCCGAAGGAAACTTTTTCAAACCTGGCGTTAAGCGGCCATATTTATCCATGGTAAGCAGCGCCTTCGGGTCGTAAGCATGTCCTTTTGATTCAGGCTCATACCATTGAATATCCACTGTGAGGTAGTTGTATCCGCTTGGCAAAAGGTATTTTGCCATCGCATCTGCCTGTTCTTTTATTTGCTGTTCGGTAACGGTTGTTCCAAAACAATCCCAGCTGTTCCAACCAAGAGGCGGTGTTAATGCCCATTGATGATATTTTTTTGGGGCTGTTTGTGCGTTTATAACACTAAAAACAAGTGCCAAAACCAAGGTAAGCGTATATCTCATTTTAATTAGGTTAATATTATTTATTCTGATTTTTAGAGCCTGTTTAAATTTTATTATAAATCATTAGTATGTCAGTCTGTCCAAAGGACTCCTGTGGAGAGCGTAGTCGAAGACCTGTTTTTCGATATATTAAAAGCAATCGACTCCGCTACCATTGACAGATCCCAGTAGAAGAATCGTCATTGCGAGGCACGAAGCAATCTTAAAGCGCTCGCTACTAGCGATAGTTGTAAGATTGCTTTGTTGGCTGAGAAGGCCTCCTCGCAATGACGATTCCTCGCTGGCACATAGCACTAAAAACCCTCTGTCATTCATACTGATTTTTATAAAATAAATTACCCCTCAGTTTGACATCATATCTATTTTATCGGAGTATACTTAAAGTTTTTAAAAGTTACCTTTCCTTCTCCGATTGAACAAAGGCCGATTCTTAAGCTCAAAAATCCGCTAAGTACATTGTGGTGCATGCCCGATACCTCAAAGGAATTTTCAATTTTGTTCCATTTCACACCATCTTTACTGTAATACATATCTACGGTGTTTTCTACATTTTTAAGACGCACGAACACATGGTTGTTCACTACATTTTTTTCAGCCGGAGCCCTCCAGCCACGCAAATCGGCTACGATATCTTTATTGTTGGCCAGTATCCCGGAAGATGCAGTGCTGTTGTAAAAAAGCGCCAAGCCAGCAGTTGCTTTTCCTTCAATTAATACTTCAACATCAACGGTGTAGGAATGGTCTTCAGGTATGCATAATAAGGGAGAACTATTGCCTATAGCACTTCCCTTTGCTTTAACAGACAAGCTGTTATTAGCCAATTTAAACCTGTTGGTATCCAGTTCTTCAAAGAATTGCCATTGAGATTTTAATTTATTACCCGCAAAATTGTCGTTCAGGTTAAAATTGGTTTTAGAAGGGGCCAAATTTGGCTTTTTGATCGGTTTACTGTCGTTTATACCTGTGGGTACTTTGTACCAGCCGTCTTTTGTCCATTCTATAGGTAGAAGCATCGTTTGGCGGCCTTTGTTGTAAAAGTCTTTTTCGTAAGCGTGGAACACCATCCACCAGTTTCCTTTTACATCATCAATTATGGTAGCATGCCCTTTTGATCTCCATTTTTCAGATTTTTCTGTTGTTCTTACAATCGGATTATAGGGAGAATTTTCCCATGGGCCGGACAGTGATTTTGACCGTGCGGATACGACCATGTGGCCCGTTATCGGGCCTGCTGTTCCACCTTCGGCCACAGTAATATAATAGTATCCTCCCTTTTTTATCAATTTAGGGCCTTCCAGGCAAAAACACTCAATAGACCAGTTTCTGGGGATGGGCCAACCTTTGTATGAACTCTTTTGGTTTCCTGTGGTGGAAAGGCCATCATCAGATAAAGCCACAAATCCTCCGTCGCTAAAGAATAAATATCTTTTGCCCTGCTCATCTGTAATATGTCCGGGGTCGATGTTGCCGATTTTCAGGTCAACCGGTTCACTCCATTTACCCTCGACCGAATCTGCGGTTACTACATAGTTGGTACCATTTGCAGGGAAATAGATATAAAACTTATTTTTATACTTCACCAGATCGGGTGCATACACAGAACCTACTTTTTTGTGTAAAGCATGGGTTACCGGTTTCCAGTTGATCAGATCTTTTGAATGCCAGATTAATAACCCCGGGTAATATTCGAAGGATGAATGGACCATGTAATAATTATCCCCATCGCGTAATATACTGGGATCGGGATAATCCCCTGCAAAAATTGGATTCGTATAGAAGCCCGGTGTCCTCGGGTGCTGAGCTACCTGGTACTGCGCTGTTGCACAAATGCTAAACTGCAGCAAAAAAATTGTGATTATAATTTTATTCATATATTTTATGCGGTAAAAAGTATGGTTAACCTGTTATTGATTATTTATTATTTTTGTGTAATTCCTTTCCAATTATCTGTTCTGAAAGGGATGGCAGGCAGACCTTCGAAATTTATCAGGTTACATTCCGGATTGTCAGCCCAGGCATAACGTACCGCTTTAGGATCTCGCACCTGATCGGCATAAACCACCACATATTTTCCCTTTATGGTGGCTTTCGCCCAGTAAAACTGTTGATCATTACCCGCTACCGAGAAGCCTGTTATTTCTTTGGCATCTTTGCTTCTAAGGCCAGCTGAAGCATTGGCAAAATTGATGTAGATGCGATTTGCTTCTTTCCGATAACTTTTATACAAAGGCCCCGATGCTGTTACGTTTTGTTTATACACCAGTTTATTGGCATTTAATGCCAGGCGCCGGCCAACCTCCTGTTTGTTTACTGGGTGGATATTATCTGCTTCACCGATATCGATGATGCAGGCCATATCAGTATTGGGTTGCAATAATGTTAACGTTTGGGCTTCCCTCAGTTCGGCCCATTCACTTTCGGAAGGAAGCGGCTTTCTTGTTTTGAAATTTGCGAGCTGAACATACAGAAATGGCAGATTGCCCTGTTTCCAACGTTTTCGCCAGTCGTCAATCAGCATGGGAAATAACTTTCGGTAGTTATAGGCGTCAGCCTCATTGGCTTCTCCCTGGTACCAGAGAAATCCTTTGATTCCAAAAGGAATAACCGGATTGATCATTGCATTGAACAGCAATGAGGGATAATTTTGATAGTTTTTTATTTTGGGCAAACCTGGTTCAAGGTCTTTTTGGTAGCGCCATTTTCCAGCTAAGGAAACTTTAATGGTACCATCAGTGATATTAATTCGCTCCGCCGGAGGATTTAAGCCACCGCCACCCCATAACATTGCTACCCTGAGGCTAATCGTATTTTCACCTTTTCTAATTAATTTAGCAGGAATGGTATAGGATTGTTTCGGATCACTGTTCCATATGGTTTTACAGATTTCTTCGCCATTGAAATACATCGAATAGTTCATCTCCGGGTGCCCGAGATGCAGGGTTAAGTCTTTTCCGGAAAAGGATTCGGGCAAGGTTATCTTTTTACGCAGCCATACCATCCCTTCATAAGGCCCAATGCCAAAATCTTTGATCAGCCGGGGCATTTCTACAGTCGGCCAGCCCGAATCGTCATACCCGGTTGCTGATATTATTTTATCTGTATTATTTTGCGGATGATATACGATATCCCAGAAGCGGATCAGGTTAAGGCTATCATTTACAAAACTTTGTTCACTTAAAGTATCGTTGGCAGCTATATTTGTTTTGGTTACCGGTGAAGTCAGCAATTGCGCCCGGCTTGTCCACGATTCTATAGGCGTGCCTCCCCAGGTGCTTTGGATAATGCCAATGGGAACACGCTGATCATGATGTATTTTTCGGGCAAAATAATAGGCAACAGCCGAAAACTGCGGCACGTTTACAGGATTACAAACTTCCCACGTTCCCCCGGGGATATTGTACTGTGGTGTTAATTTCTTATCGTGCGCTACCTGAAGCAGGCGTATTTCGGGGTAATTGGCATTTGCAATTTCATTATCTGCATTCAAGGATTGCTTTACCTGCCACTCCATATTCGATTGCCCGGAAGCCAGCCATACATCGCCAATAAGGATTCCATTAAGCTTGGTTTCTGATTCCGGTTTTCCCTGTTCTGAAATTTTAAGTGCATAGGGACCGCCTGCTTTATGCACCGGAAAACGGACCATCCATTTTCCCTTATGATCTGCTATCGCGACAGCACGGAATCGCCCGAGCTCAGCTATGATATGTGCGCCGGGCGTAGCGTTTCCCCAAACCGGAATTTTAATGCCTCTTTGTAAAACCATATTATCGCCAAAAATTTTTGGCAGAACAATCTGGGTATAACCTTTTACCTGGATAAAAAGGAGCAATATAAAAAATATAAACCAGGCTTGTATTCGTACGCTCATTATTTGTGTGTATAATCATTCTCTCTCGGAGATGGAGGTTTTCATCCATCAATTGCTAAGCTTCCACCTGGCCGGGAGATTTATATTTACCAAAATCTACGGCCCTTGAAGAACCGTAGATTTATTACTTCTTAATGTATAACTATAGCTGCTTTTATTTAGATCCGGCTATAAGGGCATTTACGATCCCCTGATCGAGAACTTTATTATTTCTACGGTCTAAAACGCTGCCTTGTTCCCAAAAGAATGGCTTAAGGCCAGATTTAATGGCCTGTTGGGTTGAATAAGTTGTCCAATAATCTATCGACTCATTGTGTTTTGCCATATCTGAAGGCAGGTAATTGGGATTTGTTCTCCTGAAAGCTGCGTATTCACCCAGTATTACCGGAATTCCTTTATCGACAAACTTGGCTTTCATCAATGCATATAATCTTGATACTTCATTTTCTTCACCCCAGGTTGCATTTCGGCTCGGATCGGTAACCGAATGATGCCCCGTTCCCCAGTAGTAGAACATTTTACCCCAGCTGGCATCACCATCAAGCAATATTGTAAATTGAGATGGGGTATAGTTATGCACTTCAACCATCATGCGGTTAGGTACCTGGTCTGTTGGAAGGGTATTCATCAGATTATTTGTTTTTTCGAAATCAGTACCTGGCCCCTGAACAACCAGCACCCGATAGCTGTTCCTGCCACCTGTAGCGCGAACGGTATTTATAAATGTTTGGTGGTAACTGTTTAATATTGCCATCTGTTCTGCATTTTCGGCAGGAGGTTCATTTGCACTGGCAAACATCAGGTGCTCATCAAAATCTCTCATGGTTGTAGCAATCTGCTCCCATAAGGCCTTTTGTTTCGCATTAACCAGATCTTTCTTCGCCTGGTTGATATTCTGATCCAGCCAGCCCCCATCCCAGTGGATATTCAGCAGCACATACATATCATTGTCTACACAATATTTAATTACTTCTTTAACACGGTTAAGCCATGCAGGATCGATGGTAGCCTTTTGCTCATCGCTCAAATGTTTCCAGTTCCAGGCGCAAGGAATGCGTATGGCATTAAAACCTGTCTGTTTTACAAATTTCACATACGATTCGGTAATCTGGGGGTTACCCCAACCCGTTTCGCCGCCCTGAGCTTCCATTGTATTCCCAATATTCAGACCCAAATTCATTTTCGCCGCCAGTTGTACCGCTGTGCTGCCCATACCTGTTTGGTCAGGGGCTTTGGGCGATGTATTATAGGAAGGATATAGCGTGCTCGTTTGCGAGATCGTAACCCTTCGGGCCTGTCCGTTATCCGAGTTAACCACCATTACCGCAGAACGGGAAACACCTGTAAGGTTAGGCATTGCGGTTAACTTTAATTCAGTATTTCCTTCACTTCCTGCGGTCTGGCTAACCTGCAACCAAACATCGGCAGGGTTTTTAGTGTTCCATTTACCATTGCTGGTAACCGTTATATTGGAGATGCCTCCATCAGGCAGAAAAGCAACATCCGATGTAGAAATGTTGAGCTGGGGTTGAACTTCTTCTTTCTTTTTACAATATGCGGTAAGCAAGCTAAAGGCGAGCAATACCAACATATATAGGCATCCTTTTATTTTTACATTTCCGAAGCGGCTCATAAGTTTATTTATTTTCTTCCGAAGATGATAGAAAATCTTCGTTACTATAATTAAAGCATACCGGCCCGTAAAATTACGGGCCGATGGTATTGCTTATCTTGTTTTTACTATCCTGATATTATCAATAGCGGCTTCAAAATCGGTGACCACCGTTGAACCATCATTGGTAAAAGTGACGTTGATTGCTCCGTTTCCGGTCGAACCGAGTAACTCGGTTAAGGTTGGAGATGGCAGTCCGTTCTTTAAAAAGTTCGATAATGGAACAGTGACTGTTTGCCAGCCATTTGTTTTAAATGAACCGTTAGACCCGTTTGCATTTTTCCAAGGGCGATAAAAAGCAGAATAGGTAAATGTATAGTCTTTAACAATCTGAATGGAACCATCGGTCCACGGCTTCTTAACCGCTATTTCAAATTTTAATGAATACTTGTTCAGGGTATCTTGCAAATTGGCTGTAGGAACCCATTGAACAGCGTTGGTATTG
Source organism: Pedobacter sp. Bi27 (assembly GCF_918698255.1). Taxonomy (NCBI): domain Bacteria; kingdom Pseudomonadati; phylum Bacteroidota; class Sphingobacteriia; order Sphingobacteriales; family Sphingobacteriaceae; genus Pedobacter; species Pedobacter sp. Bi27. Next base: position 27,354 of record NZ_CAKKMW010000010.1, on the reverse strand, counting down.
ATGGAACGTCCGCCTTCCCACCAGCTTCCATTACCAGCAGGGATATTTGTGGCTTTTAATATCCCATAATTACCATTATTCCCAGGGAAATTAACAGCGCTGTTCGAAACATCGGAACCCCAGCTAAAGGTATTTATACCATCATAGTTATTTAAGACACCTGTTGTAAAATCATGAACGTTGTAAAAGGTGGTGGCTGTACCCGATTTTGTGGTCACAATAACAGGCCCAGGTGTTGAAACACTTGCAGGAACTGCCATACTTATAGCGGTACCATCATTTGCGCCCTTAAAGCCCGTAACCTCTACCCCCGCATAGCTCACCCGTTGAATAAAAAAGAAATTTAATCCTTTTATCGTAACGCTATCGCCGGGATTGGCGCTTTCATTTGATATTTCGGAAATCGTGGGTGCAGGAGCAACGATCGGAAATGAAAAGGTCGTTTCGCCCTTTGTAGTTACAAAACGTATGGTATTAAGCTGCGAAGGCTCTACCAAAGGGAATGGAATTACTGCCGGCATTAATACGATTGCACTGGTATCAGAAAACCAAGCATCGTTAAATGAGCCCTTTACTCCGTTAAAATAAATCTGGAGTGCCCCTTTTAGGTTACTCCCTGTAATTACAACCCATTTTCCGGTTCCTACTCTGGTTAGGAGCGAATCGCCCGGACTGGGTACATAATTACGTACACCTGTAATAACCGGCGGACCTGATGATGATGATGAGGATGCATCTTTTTTACAGCCTTGAACTGCAAAAAATATTATTGCAACTAAAATAAGTAACAAATGGCTATTGGCCCTGTTTAACAGATTTTTCATATCTTTTTTGATTAAAAATAAATTAGTCCTAATTAATAATATGCCACTGGTGGATCCAATAATTTCGGATCGGCAGTTATCTCTGTGGCCGGTATAGGCAAAGTAAAGGTTGCAATGGTAGGTGCAGTAATCACTATCCCAGTGTTATTTCTGGTCTTCTTCCCTGTAGCCGGATCATAAGCAAACTGAACTCTTGTTTTCTTCTGAATCTGATTGTTCAATAAGTTAATAGCCCCTTGTGGATTATAATATGAAAGGCGAACCAGATCAAACCAGTACTGCCCTTCAAATGCAAGCTCAATCCTTCTTTCATTTCTAAGTGTTTCTGTAGTAATTGTTGTTACCGGATCAACACCAGCCCTTTTCCTTACCATATTAAAAACCCTCAATGCCTCTGCATCAGAAGTTGAACTACTGGTACCTAGTAAGGCCTCAACATATACCAGATAAACATCGGCCAGGCGTAAAACCGCATTATGTTCGCTAGAAGACCAGATGTCCATCGTTGGTGAATTATTATCGATGGCAGTACCAACAATATGCTTTTTAACACTGCATGAGGTTGCGGTATATCCTCCGCCAGCAGCATTCAGTTCGGGATAGTGATCGCCTGTAAGCATGAAAGTCGCTTTGCGCCGTATAGAATCCTGAGGTGTATATAAGGTATCAAGATCAACGGTTGGTCCAATGGCACCGCCCCATCCTCCACCAGGAGGAACTATGCTTCCGCTGGGTGCAAACTGGGTCTGGATCGCATTACCATTTCCATAACCTACACCAGGTGCCCACTGAAAGGCAAAAAGTGATTCCTGGTTATCATTAAACTGTGTTCTGAACAAGTTGTAATAACTTGGCAAAAGGGTTAATCCACTGGTATTGATCACATTTTTAGCAAAAAATGCAGCACTGTCTAAATCTGACTGGCTTCTGCTTCCGCTGATACCAGCTTTTGTTAAATATACTTTGGCCAGCATACCCTGGGCAGACCAGGTAGTTACCCTTCCCGTCTGATCGCGTGGTGGCAACGCGCCTGCGGCAAACCTTAAGTCGCTGATGATAAATTTGTAAACATCGCTCAGCCGGTGACGTGGCAACAGGGGATTTTGTATTAATTTATCATTATCCTCAATGATGGGTACTGCTCCCCATAATTGTGCCAAATGAAAATATGCAGTGGCACGCAAAAACTTCAGTTCGCCAAGCGCCCCATTTTTACTTTTGAGGGATACGCTATCTGGTACTTTATTAGTGATTGCCTTAATATTGGTGTTACAATGCGCCACTATTTTATAAAAACAGCGCCAAGATGTACCAATCTGTGAATTATTGCTAGTTACCGCAAAGGAGGTTAACTGGGCAAGGTCGGCATTATAAGGCTGCAACATATTGCCGCTCAGAATGTCGCCGATACCAAGCAAAGGAAAAGTGTTCCAATCATTCCATGGTTGCGCGTAAATGGCAGCTGTGGCAAGCCTTAAATCCGCAGCGCTCTTATAAAAATTATCTGTTGTTATTTGCGACAAGGGCGCTCTATCCAGAAAGTCTTTTTTACAGCCGCTTATTATTGTGGTAGCGGCGAATAAAATGAGTATGTATAGTTTAATATGTTTCATAATTTTTGGTCTTAGTTGTTTAAAATAGAGATGTTGGCACCAATAGTAAACACACGTGGCTGCGCATAATATCCATTATCTACACCTGCTGCTAAGGGATTCCATGAACCTATCTCAGGATCGTAACCGTTATATTTTGTAATTGTAAATACGTTGGTTACCTGGGCATACAGGCGCAAGTTTTTCAGGTGGATTTTAGATAAAAGGCTCTCTTTAAAATTATATCCCAGCGTAATGCTTTTACACCTTATAAAAGAACCATCTTCGATATATTTGCTCGAAAAACGTTGGTTGTCGTTACCGCTGGACTGACTGATTCTGGTGATACTGGTTTCGGGATTGGTAATATATACGTTGTTGATATCAGCAGCAGAACCGGCAGGATTAATTAACCCGATGCGGGCAAAATCTCCCACATTTCTAAAGTATCCAAAATTCTGATTCGGGTTTTCGGCATCTACCCTTACCTGGTTATAAAGTTTATTGCCATAATTGCCGGCCATAAAAATATTTAGGTCGAAGTTTTTATAATTAAAGCTGTTGTTTATTCCAAACTGGAATTTCGGAATTGGCGAGCCTAGATAAACCTGGTCGCTTTCATCGATCACGCCATCGTTATTTTGATCCTTAAATATAACATCACCTACCCATACGCCTCCTGAACCATTGGTAATTGGTATTGGAAGACCTCCTTTTTGCGGCAAGGCAGGATACTTTTTAAAATCTTCTGCATTTTTATAGGTACCAAGCGCTTCATAACCATAATATTCCCCAATCGATCGGCCCACAGTTGATTTGGTAATTGCCGTGTTACCTGCATAACCATATAGTGCCGCAGCATCGGTATTTAAGGTGAGGATTTTATTGTTGTTACGGGAAAATGTCAGATTACTTCTCCAGTTGAAGTTTTTAGATTTAATATTATGGGTGGTTACGGAAAATTCAATTCCTTTATTACTCACAGAACCGATATTGATATAAGGAGACTGGATCGATCCCGGGGCATAGCCTGTAGCATCAACCATACCTGAATATAATGGTAAGGTGAGGCTTAACAATAAGTTATCCGTTCTTTTATAATATGCATCTATCGAAAAGTCGACCCTTCTGTTCAGTATACTTACATCCAAACCGGTATTATATCCTTTTGTTGTTTCCCATTTTACATCGGGATTACCACTGGTAGCAATCAACTGCGAATTACCCGATAATGATGTTGCTACAGTCATTAAAGTTGAGCCGTAGGCATAATCACGAATATTTTGATTATTCTGCAAACCATATCCGATCCTAAGTTTCAGATCATCGATCGCTTTTACGTCTTTAAGAAATTTTTCCTGTTTTATTTTCCAGGCGAATGCACCAGAATAAGTGGTCACCCATCTGTTATCAGCAGCAAATTTGGATGACCCATCATTGCGGACGTTAAGCGTAACGTTATACTTATCATCGTATTTAAAATCAATACGACCGAAATAGGACTCTCCAGCTGTTTGTCCTTTATCGCCAGAGTTGGTTGCCGTTGTGGCATCACCCCCATTTATGGCCTGTACATTATTGCTGGGAAAATTTGTTCTCTTTGCCGATACGTTTTCATAATCCCACAGTTTAGACTCGTGCCCAACCATTGCATTCAGGTTATATTTGTTGGCAAAAGAATGCGAATAGGTTAGGTAATTGGTAAGGGAATAAAATGTATTTTTTCCGCTAAAATAAGTTGCCGAATTAGAGGTTTTGGTGTAAGCGCCCATCGTATAAATAGGATCAAACTGATCTTCGGTAGCCGTTGTAAAATTCCCTGAGATCTCATTGCGCAGGGTAAGTCCTTTGGCAAACTGAATTTCTGCATAAGCATTTCCGAATAATTCGTAACGGTTCTTAAGGTCTTTTACGATTTTCGCCAAAGCAAATGGATTGAATCCGGTAGCGCCATAAATATTGGGATCATTGCCACCCCAGGTACCATCTGGATTTATTACGTTTACATCCGGCGTTTGGTTTAACGCTTGTCTGATTACACCTGACCCAGATGTAGTTACATTTTCTTTTACATTGGCCAATTGCAGGCTCACCCCCATTTTTAACCAATCGGTTGTTTTGTTATCCAGATTCAATCGGCTGGAGATCCTTCTGAAATCAGATCCCAAAGCAATTCCATCCTGAGAAAAATAAGTTCCTGAAAGATAATATTTCGTTCTGGCATCACCTCCGGTAAGGGCCACATTATGATTTTGCATGAGTGCGGTCCTGAATAAGGCTTTTTGCCAATCAGTTCCCACGCCCAGGTATGCCGGATTTGCAAACTGCGGTCTGAGATCATAACCGATGATTGCAGCCTTGTCATTCATAAAGGTTGCATATTCCTTAAGGTTCATTACTTCATAGTATTTGGGCAGCGCCTGGGCACCTGCATAACCATCGTAGCTCACTACCGGAGGACCAGAAACCCCTCGTTTAGTAGTGATGATTACCACACCGTTGGTTGCCTGTGCACCATAAATAGCGGTAGCTGAAGCATCCTTCAAAATATCTATTGAAGCGATTTCGGATGGATTGATACTGGATAATGGATTTGTACCCTTATCTCCGGTTGAAGGCAAGATCTGAAGACCATCTACTACATATAAAGGAGGATTATTACTAAAGCCCGATAGTCCGCGGATCTGAACAGAAACACCTCCACCTGGCTGGCCGGAAATCTGTTGAACCACAACACCGGGAACTTTTCCCTGCAGTGCCTGATCAACAGTTGTTGGCTGTGTTCTAAGGAGTTCCTTGCCAGAAATCGAAGATATAGATCCCGTAAGATCACCCCTGGACTTATCACCATAGCCAATAACAACAACTTCATCCAGTTTAGTAGATTCGATCCTTAAGGTAACATTGATGACACTACCATCACCGATCATTATTTCCTGTGATTGAAAACCGATCATTTTGAAAACGAGTACATCTCCAGTATTTGCCCTTATAGAATACTGTCCCTGTTCATTTGTTGATACAGCCGTGTTCTTAGCCTTGAGCAGCACGGTGGCTCCGCGCAATGGTGCGGGATTGTCGTTCCCCACGATCTTTCCTGTAATCTGCCTCTCCTGGGCATAACCTTTTAAGTGCAGAAGCACTAAGAAAATTACCACCAGCAAAAAAGCCGGTAATTTCCGAATAGAAATTGTTTGGTTCATATTTGGTTTATTTTGGTTTGTTTCGCCCCTTATTAAGCAGCAGCCCTTAGAACAGCAAACGTAGATGAGTTTATTCTTCCGTGATCACTGATCTTAATTGCCTGCCATTAACAAGTGGCTTTGAATAGTCAAATATAGTTTCAAGTCAAACTGACGAATGCCTCAAATGATACAAAGAAGGATATTTTTGTTACATAACTATCGATTGTATTTTGATAAGAAAGCTAAACAAAAAACCTGTTAAGCGCTGAAAAACAGACAAATAACTAAAAAACAAGATAATTTTGCCTTATAAAAACATCGCTCCCTTATGTAACATTTTATCAATTTTTAGGCTTTATCCTGAAATGATTATGTTAACTAAAGTCAAATACATCCCCTAAACCATTTATGTTTTAACGGATAATTGTAAGCAACCCTTGCCTGTAAAATACTAAAATTAACAGGCAACATTTGTTACCTATTTAGTAACATATATGCCCCGTGTACAAATTACCTATAGTTACTTTTAATTGTTGGCATGCAGATTCTATAAACCCATGCACCGGCACTTAATTTATAATCAGCGTGATTGCTGGTTCGAATTAATATTGCCTCCGTTGCAGGTTTATCAGCTTCAGCCTACTAATAAATCATATCTAACCAAAAAAACAAATTATGAGCATGAAAATCATCAACCTAACAAGGCTGTTAGAACCAACAAGACTGCGGCTCTGGCTAATGTCGAAAAGTACGTGGCCCGTCAGTGTACCGACAATCGGAAACCGAAAAAACACAATATCAACCGATGGTAACAAACTGCTTTCCTGTATTAACTCAGTAAAAAAAGAAGGCTAACCGCATCACTTGCACCGATGGTTTCCTATCCGATCAATAAAAAAACCATCTGTAAAAAAGCTAGTCGCTTAACCTATTATTAGCTGTTATTGGATCGAATATCAATCTAATTCAGTTTACTAACCAAATCATCTACAAAAATATGAGAACCTTAAAATATCTTTTGGGCATCTTCCTGTTTCTTTTAGTAACAAGATGCCAAAAGCCCGAAGTTGCCGTTCCAGAATCGGATACAACTAATAAAACAACTGCCAGGGCCTTAACCGCAACCAGTTATCCAAGTTATAATCTATCACCTCTTCCACCCGACCAATCAGGAGTAAACAGCACGGCGATGCAGCTTTCGGCAAAATTCAAACTGGGCTGGAATATAGGCAACACACTTGAGGCAATTGGTGGTGAAACAAACTGGGGCAATCCTATGGTTAGCCAGGCGCTTATTGATCAGGTGAAAAGAAGCGGTTTTACTGCCGTTAGGATCCCTTGCTCATGGAACCAATACATGGCCAACAGTGCTACAGCAGAACTTCAGCAATCATGGCTAAATAGGGTAAAGCAAGTGGTGCAATACTGTGTTAACGATGGCCTGTATGTAATCTTAAATATCCATTGGGACGGAGGCTGGCTGGAGAACAACTGCACCACAGCCCAACAGGCCCAGGTTAATGCATTACAAAAAGCCTTTTGGGAACAGATTGCTACGCAGATGCGTGATTTTGACGAACATGTTATGTTTGCCAGTGCTAATGAACCTGCGGTATCAGATGCTACCGGAATGGGCGTTCTGCTTTCCTATCATCAAACCTTTGTAAATGCGGTCAGATCAACTGGTGGCCGAAATAGTTACAGGGTGTTGGTTATCCAGGGACCTACAACCAGCATTGAATACACCAATAATTTAATGAATACCCTACCCACCGATCCTGCAGCCAATCGCCTGATGGTTGAAGTACACCATTATACGCCCTTTAATTTTGCCGGTCTTACCCAGGATGTAAGTTGGGGCAATATGTTTTATTATTGGGGAGATGGCTATCATTCTACTACTGATGCTTCACGGAATGCCACTTTTGGCGAAGAATCAAATGCCGGAGCAGATTTTTCGCTGATGAAGACCAAATATATTGATAAGGGCATTCCGGTTATTTTGGGAGAATATGGAGCAATCCGGCGGTCGACAACGCTTTCTGGAGATGCGTTGACACTGCATCTGGCCAGCAGGGCATACTATATCAATCATGTTACCCATCAGGCACTCTTAAACGGCTTACTTCCATTTTATTTCGACGATGGATCAAGTGGAAACAATGCATTCAGAATCATTGACAGGCAGACAAATGGAGTTGCTGATCAGCAAGGCCTTGCCGCGGTGGTGCAGGGCGCGCAAAATAACACAACCTCAACCATCCAGGTGGGACAGGTTTACCAGATTGTAAACAGATACAGTTTTAAGGCATTGGAGATTGGAGGATGGGGTACTGCCAATCAAACACCCGCTCAGCAATGGGCTTATGTAGCGGGGGCAAACCAGCAGTTCAAGGTGGAAGATGTGGGAGGTGGATATTACAGGTTAACACCAATGCATGCCACCGGAAAGTGTTTAGAAATTAATGGCTGGAGTACTGCTGATGGCGGCCAGGCAGCTTTATGGGATTACAGTGGCGGTGCAAATCAAAAATGGTCAATTCAGATTACCACTAATGGATATTATAGGATCATTAATGTAAATAGCGGAAAGGCTTTGGATATTAATGGATCTTCACTCAACAACGGTGGCACAGCTGTTCAATGGTCTTACAGTGGTGGACGTAACCAGCAGTGGGCATTTTTAAAAATATAAACCTTACGAGCCAATAATCTGATACAGTTGCTCAGCAATGGTGCTTTTTTACCATGTGCCGTATGATGAAGCGGTGCGGGCAACAAGACATTGGCTAACAAATATGAAACTCCCGGATAAAAAGATTATCCGGGAGTTTAAGAAAGTACAGGTGAGTGATTCGGCGGGTAACATATCCACCGGCCTGTATATTCTCAAAGAGCATTTCCTTTTGATAATAAACAGGTTAACTTTAAAATTCTTTACTTTTTTTCATTTAGTTTATCTTTCAATAATAATTTTATTTCTTGTAAATCATTGTTCATGGTATCCATCTTCTTTTGTTGATTATTGATCTGGTGATCTTTTTCGATTAAATGAAGTGTAAGTTCTTCTACCTTTTTTAACAACATTTTATTCATTTCGCCTAATGAAATGCCTTGACTTTCCACTATTGCTGCACTTGGCATTTCAGGAAGATGTTTTTCTGATTTTATATAAGCTTCGAGCGAATCAAGTGGCATGATGGCATACTTATCTCCAAAAACATAGTCTGGCCAATTGGTAGCCTCAACTTTTATTTCTCTCGCCCTGATATTCCCATTAACGGATAATCTTTCGTTCGGGGTAAGCGTACCCATCCCAATATTACCATTGTTAACCACCAGCCAATCGTTCATAAAACTCAATTCAGGACGGCCGGAAAATGATGGGGATAACTTAATCAACTGCTCTTCTTGATCTGCCTGGTTTGTTCCCACAATATCGAGATCAATTGCACTACCCCTATCGGTAGTTTTGAACTTCCATCGGTAGCTGTTCTCATAATTGGCCGATAGAATGAGATTTGTAGCTGAGGGTGAGCTGCCATAAATATGGAGTTCGTTATTGTTAAACGAATTGGTATTGATACCAAGCCCAGGTATGCTAAATGTACCCGAAGAGATCAATCTATTTCCAAAAATTGAAAATCTTAAAGAAAAATCCTCAGTACCACCATCACTTTCATGAAAATCGATATATTTCCCTAATTCAGATACACCATCACCGCCAATATATATTGACTTATTCCAGTTCTGTGCCCCTGCCGCTGTAAAAGCTAAGCATAAAATCAACGTAGTCGAAATTTTAGTTATTTTATTTCTCATTTCTATTTTTTCTTTAGGTTTTTGTTTTCCTCTTCTAAGGCAGTCATTTTTTTATCCAGGTTAATTACATGAAGGGTAAGTTCTTCTATTTTCTTTAAAAGTAACCTGTTCATTTCGCCCAGCTGAACGCCGTCTTTTTCTATTTCAGCTGCAGAAGGTATTTCGGGAAGATGCTTGTTTGCTTTGATATACTTTTCAACTTCCTTTAAGGATGGCAATTTGTACTCTTCCTTGAAAACAAAATCAGGCCAATTGGTGGCTTCTACCTTAATTTCTTTGGCACGGATGTTTCCGTTAACAGAAAGCCTTTCTCTAGGAGATATTGTGCCAATACCCACATTACCTGAGCCATCTATCCTCAGCTGTTCGGTATTATTATTAGTAGAAAAAGTAATAAAACCACCAAATTGACTCGATCCACGGTAAAAATTGATGGAGCTGTTGGTTACCCCATAGAAATTATGTTCAATAGAAAACCCCTTACCTGAGTATGCAGCGTTCTGAGTTTCATAGCCCCTAACACCAAGAAAAGTACCGCTACCTTCATTGTTACCCTCAGTCATACGGCCAAACACCATACCCAGGTTTCCACCATCCAATGTTTGCCCCATATCAAATAATGCCTGAGGATTATAGGTTCCAAGACCTAACTTTCCTTTGATATAAGTATTGCCGGAACCTCCTTCAATAGTTAAAAGCGGCTGAAGATTCGTTGACCAAAAACTAAACTGACGACTTTCGTGCATGTGTATCCCAAAGCCACTCCTGGCAACACCGCTAGTAGATGGTGAAGTTTTAATAAGTCCTTCATCCCAACCTGCAGCGATATCCCGCTGCCAAATAACTTTGGGCCATTCAAAGTTTTCTGTATTAGTGAAATCTCCAAGTACTTGTTGGGAAAAAACTGCAGAAGAGCAGCTCATAAATACTAATGCTAGTGATAAAAATTTAATCTTCATGGTTTGGCTTGAGTTAATCTATAATTAATGCTCAAGCTATCACCTATCAGCAAAAAAGAGAAATCTTTTTGACGAACGTGCGATATCGAGTGACGAACGTATGTTTTGGAGTGATGACTTTATTTCACGATGTCATTACCAAGCTTATTAAAATGCTTTATTTTAGAAAAAACCTTCCAAGTTAATGCACAAATATGAAATTGAAAAAATGATGTATTAAATTTTGTTGAAAGCAGCCCCTAATTCAACCGGGCTTATTAAAACGAAGCCCAGCATTTCTGTTGGGCTTTGTTATGTACTTTACTTTTATCTTAATAACGCACTAAGATAAATTGAGAGGCTTTATACGCTAATCTCCTTTCACTTTTGTTTTTCAATAAGGTTAATAATCTCTACTTGTGTTTAACAAGTATAAAATCACCACGATAACCTTTCCCAGTTATGAAAATAGTATCATGTCTGATTTTTTTTATCTAAAAAACAAACATCACAAATCTTAAAGGTACTGTCTTTTTTATTAAAACTCCATGTCCCTTTACCCGAACTTTCCAGATTTAATAATGATGGACTACCTTTTTTATTTTCATCCAATGAAGAAAGTGGTTGAGACGAACCATCATTATAAAAGATCCATTGAAGCGTGCTAAAAGAATATATCCCATCATCAAGCAGTTTTTTCTGTATCCAATAGCTATTGTCATTTTTATGTTCTAGCACTTTTACGATCTCATTTTTTCTTTCACAAGAACAAAATGAGATAATTATTATATATAGTACTATTTTTCTCATCTATTCGGAAGGTTTTTTACAAAATGGACGAGATTTGTAATCCCGTCCAAAGAGTCGAGATTTATTATTTGTATTTTAAAATATATAGCTCCTTCGGAAATTTTCTATCAAAATAATATATCTCTTTCAATTTCACATTCCGCGAAATTATTAAGAATGCTTTTCCATTAATATTGATGTGATAAGCATCTGTAATGCTAGCTTGAATTATTGGTTTAATATTATAGAGCTGCATAAACTTCCTGGATTTTGCAATTTCAACATTAGAGAATTCCAAATAACCAAGTGGTTTCCATATTGCAATTTTATCAAATTGATTTTCATTAAAAAATTCGCGAAATTCTATTAAATATCTTTTCCCTTTGAAATGAATTACACTATCTGTTTCTAAAACATAGTACTGATCTGGAATTTTATTGGCCTTGATTTTTTCCAGTACATTGATTTTATCCTGTGAACTTGCAATCTGAGTACAGAAAACAAATAACACCATTAATTTAATTAATTTTTTCATGGGCGAACAATCTACTTTTAGGAATTTCTGTGCGTTTTTCAACTATTATATCGATTCTGCCTTTATCAGTCTGACTCTTATCTGCCTGATTAACAATTTTTTCTATAAAACTTCTGGGCTCAAAGTTCTATGGATTAGTCTTGAGATTATCAAGATTACAATACTAAAACAAGTTTCAGATCCCTACAAGCAAAGGTTCCTAACGGTCTTATACCACTTCCCAATATGCAATATAACACAAGATGCAGGTGTGAAAAAATGATATATCAAATTATTGAATCCATAATTGTAAGTAAAATATCTCCTCACCTACTCCGCCACTGAATCCTGAACCCTCCAATTATGGGGTCACAAAACCTCGTTCCATAATCATATTAGGCTTAGTGCCACAAAAGCCTGGCACTAAGGCCAGGCTAAAGTATAATTTTTTAAGCATAAGACATCCACTCGCGCTAATCCTAACGCATAGACTTGCGCTAGTGAGGGAAAGGGGTTAATCAAATTGGTTTATCCAAACTAGTTAGAACGTCAAGTCTAAATTGTTCAATAAATATTAGAATAAAGGAGGGTAGTTAACAAATCGTATCCTCCTACTTATTGCCGTTAAAACTAAATAGCTTAAATATGAAATTCATATACACTGCGTAGGTAAAACAAACTGTGTCATCAGTTTATTCAGAAAAGGATCATTCCTTTTGATTTAGCTTGATTAGATCAATTTTCTGGTTTTATCCATATTTTTTTTTGTTCCTCACCAAGATGTACAGCTGAATCAACCGCATCCAAGATCTGACTTTTCCGATATTTATTTATAACCCCATATCCTGGCTGTGGGATAAAAAACACCCCATCTTTCTTTTTAAAAATATCGTTTCCGTTTTTTCCCACTAATTTAAGACTGCCTTTATAAAGCTTGTACAAACCGTATTTCATGCTAGAGAAATTCAAAGCCGAGTCTTTAATAACATAATCCCCATAATTAGTTTCCTTTACAGTCTTACCATTTAAATAAAAATTGATATAGCCATTTGTTTCTTTGATGAACTCCCCTTTGCTATTTTCAGATTCCAACCCCAAAAGTATCTTAGACATTCCAGGCAGCGTATCCGAAAGCTTGCCATTTTTAACGGAAAACCAACCCCAGTTTGTTTTACCATAGGGTTCAACCTCGGCAATAAACTCTTTAGAAATCCTTTTACCATATTTGCCCGTCCCTATCATTTCATACAATATTGTTCTTCCTCCACTATGTGTCAGTACTCCATAGTGGAGGGAAAAATCATCAAATCCGCTGTGACGAACAACCTGAACAATGTGTAAATCCCTTGCGGTATAGGACTCTAAAGTATCTAGTTCATCCTCTTTACCAATGTCAGCCTTAATTAAGAGTAAACGGTTATCGATATTATGGCATCCACAGATCAAAAAAAACAAAAAGAATGTGCATAAAATTTTAATCATTTTACAATCTTGCATACCTTATCTGATTACCTTCCTTACTCTGCTATCTCTGCTGTAGGTATTCGATGAAGAAAATCCCAGCGAATAATCGAAATAACCCCTCGCTATTGCCTCTCTATGATTCATCTGATTAGAAAAAGTCTTACTATCCTTAAAAGTATAATCATAAACATTGTATAATTCTGCTCCCAGAAGCGCATCACTGACACTTATTTCCGCTTTGTTGGACGAATTTATTCTGCTCATACTCGCCCCCCATAAATAATTTAACGCTTCATGGTTGTTCATATATATTCCATTTAAATTAATTAACTCTCCCGCTTTGAATTTACTTTTAAAGTCCAATTTACCCCTATTTGACTCTAGGGCAACATCGATATAACCGTCCACACTATTCAAAGCCGTATTGATTATTGATGCCTGTTTATTGCGGGTAAAACTTTCGTTAAAAGTACCATTGAAACTTGCGCCCCCTGGTTTACCACTTCTCTCATTTTCCCTAGGATCGCCTGTAATCGATTCGACACTCAGAACCCTTCGTGCTGATCTAACATCAGATAATTTAGTTGTTCCCCCTTCTCGGTCAGTTTCAGCTATTTTTTGCTGTTCAGCCTTGTTAGAGACATGATACAAACGTTTGTCAGCTATCCCATCTGTTCCTATTTTATTTCCTTTGTCATTTAAAAAATCACCCCAGAACATACCATCTGGATCGGTAAATCTGACCGGATTGTTCCGTCCATAATTGTATGACGACCAAGATCTATCTGCTTCTGACAAAGGATCAATTACATTCCACCTGCCTATAACCGGGTCGTAGAACCTTGCGCCGTAATCATATTGTCCCAAACCATCCTGTAACTCTTTGGCATTATAAAGATAATTATTTTTATCTCCAAATAGATATCCTCCAGGTTTTACAAGTCCGAATGCATAGTATTCATTTTCTTGTACTACCCTGGCTACATTATTCCCCTGATCGTCTATGGTTACCCTAACATTACCTAAATGATCGCTTAAATTGTGTTCATAGCTATAGCTCTGGGTATTGCCAATCCTCACAGCTCGACCTGTTTCTGTTGCAATAAATTTTAAAACTCCATCCTCATAATGAATTCCATCAACATAATCTCGATTTATCCCCCCCATAAATGATTTCAATTTAGCACCAAGAGCATCATAGGTATAATTTGCCGTTACTGCACCAGATATTGATATTGGAAGATTTAAATGATTATATGTCCAGGTAGCTGTGCCTCCTTTGGTACCATCGGTACGCACATTACCATTAAGGTCATAACCATAACTTCCGTTTAATCCACCACTAACATGATCCAGTACGTTGCTCTGATTGGTGTTCTGATAAGTATATACTATGGGATTGCCATTGCCAGCTCTTTCCAGATTGATAATATTACCCATTACATCATATGCAATGGTTTCGTTTAATAGTATACCATTACTATGTACGGAACTAACTAGCCTATTCAGTTTATCATACCCATACTTAAAGTATTGTGCACCGCTGTGGTTACCATTGTAGCGCTGTGCCGAAATGTTGCCATTGTAGTTTGCTTGCGGCGCATTAGGAATATCTGCTAAATCAGTAGCTGTATATTTAAGTTCCTCTTTAAATTTCCCCGATTCCGCCTTATTTAGCCAGCCACGTTCATTATAGGTGAATAGCGTGCTTTGTAAAAACGAATCATCAATAATACTGGCTTTAAATACTGATCCTTCTTTGGCAATAAAACCATCACTTAAAGTAATACTTTTACTTGCGGTAACGATCCGGGTTTGCCCTGGCTCTACTATGTCTGCAGCATCAAGAACCACATGTTGCACAAGAGATTGTGGTGTAGCACTTTTACCGTAAATATTTTTGGTTTTCAATTGTCCGATCTCATCATATTCGAGCATATTCAAAACAACCTGTCCTTGTTTATTTATATTTTCCTTAGTACTGATCTTTCTACCCATATGATCGTAAGTATAAACATCTTCGATAGTTGTGGTTATCCCTTTAGCAATATGGGTACGGGTGCTGGAAACCAATTCGCCCGGAAAATTATATTCTTGATCAACCTGATCCGTACCCCCTAAATGGTTTGTGGCTTTTGTTTGCACAATACGCCCTTCAATATCATAGTAGTTAACGGTCATATCCATAACACTGGTGCCAAGATTTTTCACTTTGGTACCGGTTAACAAACTCTTGATCCTTTCACCAGAAGCCTGGTCACCTGAAGCAGCACCAAAAATATTATCTGGAAAAACATAATCATCGTAATAATTTACCGTTAAGATATCCAAACCTGAGCGTGGGAAAGAGAGGTTATTATAATCTGATCCTGGTAGACGTGTTTCATACAAAACTGTTTCATTTACCAAGTCGGTTTGCAACTGTGCAGCTGTTCTGGTATCGGTATAAAGACCAGTAATGACTACCCTGCCAAAAGCATCGTATTTTATACATAAATATTGTTTTTTTTCCTCTTGGTTCGCATCCTGGGTCATGATCAATTGGTCGAGTTTATTGTATACCATATATTCCCAACCTTTACCCGGTATTTTTTTCTTTACTAGACGTTTTAAGCCGTCATAATGATATCCATATATAAAATGCTGGAATGCAGGAAGTGATTCATTAAAGTTATCAATCATATTCTGTCCATTCTCATTTACAGCAGGAGGTAAAACATATCGTAAACCACCTAAATCATCATAAACGTAGTAGGTATCTAAACTGGTAGAATTATCTTTCCAGCCACGCTTCAATACTATCTTACCTTCAAAATCCTTAAACTCCTCAGTCGTATTTTCATGTCCGCTTATCCAATTTTCATTCTTGATTATTGATTTATATAGTTTACCCGCGTCATAAAAAGTTGTTCCAACAGCGCCATCATTATTAACCTGCCAGAAACGGACTTCATTTGTACCATTGGTACTATATTCCATTTTTATGGTGTGACTGGCAGCTGGTTGCCAATCATCACCCGGAGCGCCCTGTTGCTCAATCCTATTTAAAGGACTCGGTTCGAAAACACTTACACTAAAAGGGTTTTGTGTCGCTTTTATACTGGATAAACTATTTTGATTTGTATAAAAATCCAATTGTGCGGAGAGGGCATTCGTTCTAAAGCCACCATTATTACTGGTTGTACTATATGGTTGATATTTTATATTTTCCCGTCCGAAGGCATCATAAGTAAAAGGCTGTATAAGATCATTCTTAGCCGGACTGCCCATAACGGAAACAGTTTGGACTGGCCTACCTATGCCATCCATATACTGAACGCTTTGGTTTTCATCTTCAACAGACCTGATGTTACCTATATTAACTTCATTAACACCTGCTTTTTTAAAAGTTCTGGTTAATATAAAGTTATTCTCTCTACTTAAGTTTTCAGTAGCTTGGCCTATTATATTCTGCCTTGAAACTTGAATTTTTAACTGTCCAACATAAGTGCCATTATCATATTGTTTTGTAGCTTTAATTGTGTGACTTCCATTAGTTAAACTGCTTAAATCTATTGAGGTAGCAGGAATATTGTCAAAAGTAAATGTAACTCCTGCTATTGCTGGAGTAAAAAAAGTCGAAATTGAAATATTGCCAGATCCGACCGTAATTTCCTGTAGTTTATCAATACCAACAAAATCTGGTGCCTCTACTTTAATTGTAAAAGTGTTGTATCTTAATGCATCATACGGAGTAGTTGTATGATTATTGGGTTTTCGACCCGAAAAAGTAACAAATTGATAAACAGGGGTCGTTTTGCCATTAGAAGCTCGATTAGGCACATATTTAAAAGTGCCATCACCTGCAAAAAAATTATTAGAACTACTATTACCCCAATCAGTAAGTGAGTACCACGCATTTCTATCACTATACCTACTTCCGCTACCTTGGTATCTTCTTCCCATTGTCTGAAAAATTGCCGCTGGCCCAACATCTTTTCCCGGAGAGACATACATTATTTTGTTAGTATATGTTGGCACTTCATCCCAAAAATATGGGCCTAAATCGCTACTCAAATAGAACATACCATTTGGAGCTAATGTTACTTGACCTTTAGAGAGAAAAGGTATTAAAAGTAAAAAAAATATAAAGTATTTTATTGTGGTGTTTGTAAATTTCATAAAACTATGATTTAGCGTGTAATTAATCAGCAGAAATATTTTAGTTTGTTATTCTGATGCCAAAAGGACGGGTTGGGATACTTAGCTGGTTGCAATCAACCATCTGCCCGGCATAGTTATAACAATAACTTTTAATAATAT
This sequence comes from Pedobacter sp. Bi27, assembly GCF_918698255.1. Classification (NCBI taxonomy): domain Bacteria; kingdom Pseudomonadati; phylum Bacteroidota; class Sphingobacteriia; order Sphingobacteriales; family Sphingobacteriaceae; genus Pedobacter; species Pedobacter sp. Bi27. The sequence goes on along the minus strand of NZ_CAKKMW010000010.1, from coordinate 9,924 downwards.
TCTTATGCTGATCTCTCACATAAGCCAGTCTTTGAAAACCATCATATTCATAATAAGTACTCAATCCCTTAATATCTGTCATACTCAAAACTCCTACTAGAGGTTTGTGCGTATAGGAGATCATTTGAGTGTAAGGCAGCGCGCTTTTTAGAGGTGCTAAAAAGGAATCAACCGCAATTTTATCAGGGTTGACAGTGCTGCTAAAAGATAAAAGTGCATCATCTCCTCCTAAAGCGGATTTTATAGTTGTAAAGTCATTACCAACAATTTTTGCAATTGGATACTGAGATTTATAACTCCATAAATAAACCTCCTTTAAAGCAGAATTTCCATCTTGCTTCTCTAAAATATTTCCATAAGCATCATACCTGTAAAAACTTGTCTTAGTTTGCAATGGGCCAGAACCAAGCTGTACCTCAACATTCTTAGGATATATACCACTGAAATCAAATTGATCAAAATTAGTGCGGGTCAATTTTGTTTGTATGTTATTTACACTATTTATTTCTTCAATAACAGGCGCTATTAAATTCCGGCTTACCATTTCTTGGTAAATACTTGATGAAGGGAAGTCATAAGGATATTTATAATCAACTGAACTGGTTTGATTATTACTATTTAAAATGCTCTCTTTCTTTATTAATTTAGAATTGACATCATATTCAAAATTTTGAGTACTGGTTATTATATTTCCAGCATGCAAATCATTCGTTACCACACTGATTAATAAAGGATTATGCGTATACACATTATTTGTATAGTTTTCGTTTAATAATACATAGTTAACAAATATGAGCATGTCTCCAGACGAAATGGCGTCAGGAATTGGAGGCAAAAACGAAATTGAGGTTAAATGTTCCGTGTTATTATAATCGTAATGATAAATTTTTTCATGTAATTTATTTTTGTCTTTATTATAGTATTCCTCTTTTTTTAACAAACCATTTCTTAGGGTATAAAAATTATTTAATTCCTGCACGTCCCACCCATTATTGATTGGACCGGCTGGAATTAAGATACTATCATCATTTTCATAATATGATGTTTTAAACCCATTGCCTACCATCTCTTCTGTAACTTCGCTGTATGCGACTAGATTTCCATCATGACCAATTTTTTTAAAATCTGGTTTTAATTGAAAATCCCACACCCACTCACTTATATTCTTCAAATAGTTATCTATAGTACTTGTTTTCCATCTCTGTATACCGCTAGACAAATTACCGTTTAATGAAAAATTCTTAATGTAATGATATTTTTTTTGTGTCAAAATCTGATCAGCATCACTATATTCCGTAATACTCTTCAGCCTTATCCCACCAGAAATGTTATTTGATGAAAGTTGTTCAATCTGGCGATTATCATAATTTAAAATAGAAGAACAAACATTCGGTTCATATTCAAATTTTTGATATCCCTTAGTTTCGAAAATTATTTTTTCAAGAATTTCAGCCTTGCTATAATCAAAATTTGATTGTTTTGAATTGATGAAGTCCGAATTTATTTTATTGTATGTATAATTCTTTGCCTCAACAGAATAATCAAAGAAATTATTTCCATTATAAAATCCCCAAAAATCGTCTTTTTTAGAAGTATACTCAGGCAAATTAATCGGATTATACTCGAACTGAAAAATATTTCTGGGGTTACCAAGATAATCGGATTTTGAAATTGAGGTAAGTCTTAAACGTTTATCTGTTTCATCTCTATAATTAAACAAACAGGAGTCAATCATAGCGTTATTATATGACTTTGTGATTGATTTCAATGCATATAGCTGAGGGGCAATTCTAAGGTCCCCGATTATTGTTCCATCGTTTAATCCAGGATAACTACTACACACTTGAAAAGCATTTCCCATAGCCGCATTTACTCCTGTTGATGATTGTTTATATGCTAAAGCAGAAGCATAAGTGGTAATACTCCCTAATGATGTTGATACCTGATAATTAAACTTTAATTTGTTCCCTATAGTATCATATATACTATCCAGTAAACATTGTTTAACTACGGCCTTTCTTGATAAATTTACATCATATCCGTCTGCAAAAGATTCATTCGCACCAATTTTACCCAATATATTAATAAATGCTTTATCGATTATTTGTTCTTTCACATGATAATCCAGGTAAATGCCTTCTCCATTTGGCATGATAATTTTGGTTAATTTCCAAGTATTAACGGCTGCACCTGGACTATAAAACTTTATTGTGATCGGTTGACCAGAACTTGCAAGTGGCGATACATCCTGCGCAGGATAACTGCATTCAATTGCATTCTTTCCTCCAAAAAAGTATTGAATACCGTTATTATCTGTCAATTTAAAATTTGTTATTGCTCTTGGTAAGGATAAATCATTGATAACTGCGCCATTTTGGATTGTATATTCTACTTTTAACTGAACACCTGATTTACTCATGAATTTTACACCTCCATCAGGACTAAAGAAGAAACTCCCGCTAATTCCATTAAAATTAAAAATAAATTCATCGGGTGCCAGATCTATAATTTTATTATCATAATTAGGCTTAACATAATTATTGATAAAATCCTGTGTATTTCCATTAAAGTTATTTAACAAATTACGTAAGTTTAAATAAGAACCATCATAATCTTCAAAATCTTCTACCGATTGAACTGGAGGGATATAAGCACCGCTCGTAGTATAATAACCTGCTCTATGTGGTGTATATTTAGTCGCCTTTTTTTCATCTGGATAACCATGTACTATTCTTGTAATCTCGCCTCCAAGATTAATATTCCAGCCAATCCCAACAACAGTTGGTCTCTGATCTATTCGTATACCGTTAGAGTGGTAAGATAATTCTATTGGAATTTCTATATTTCTGTGATTAAAAGTTATAACTGGTAAATTAACACCTAAACTACCATTATATTGATTAGAGGCTACATTAACCCCTTTAGTTACAAGTTCAGCACTATTGGGTGATACAGTATTAAATGGACTTGGTATTTTTTGAGAAAATACATTTTGGGAACTAATTAATAATATAACGAATAATTTAAATAATTTCATAATGAGGTTTCGTGTATTTTTTGGTAATTTTTTAAGCGTTTTAGACATTACAATTCGACTATTTTTTTCAATCAAAACCAGCCTTTATTTAAGCTGTCAATTGTGTTTTCATATTTTTTTCAGTTAAAGTATATCGGCCCGATTATGGGCGTGCGAAACTAAATCATAAAAAAGAAATAGTTAAATCTTTTTGACGAACGATGCTTTTCGAGTGATATTCTATGCCTTTTTCTTGATGAACTGATTTTGGCGATTCTTAAAACACCAATTCTTCTATCAAAAAAACTGTAAAAAGATTAATTTTCTTTGCCCACAATTTGCAGTTCGAGTGTAAGTTTATCAGATTTTTCTTCGCTGCCATTTTCTTTCTTTTTCATCAGTTTGGCACCAGAGATCCGGCCTATTCCCTGGCTTTTTTCCAAGGTATCAAGCAACTTAACCATATCGAAGTATTTGCCTTTGAAAATGAATTTCTGTACCACTATACCACGGGCGAGTTCGCTGGTATCTTTTTCTACATTGCCCAAATTAGGACTGAAGTTGATATCTACATTTTTAGCGATGGCCATGGCCGAGATGGATTGCCACAAGCGGTTTTCTCTATCTTCGCGGCGTACTTTATAACCTTTAAGTACCGCTTGATAAAAGGCATGTTTTTTTTCCAGCTGTGGAAAAGCAGCATCAGGCTCCTGCCCGATATGTTCCGTCTGTTTTAATTGCCTGTTGAGTGCAACTGCTGAGATCGCCTTTTCGAAAGAAAATACATAGGCTAGGTAAACGACCATGGCCATTAGCAAAACCATGATCACCTTTTTGTTCTTTGGGCTTAGTTTTTCCAGCATATCAATATTGGATGATTAGGTTAAAAACAAAACTTTCAGACTCGGTATCCTGCTGATAGCGAAGCAGTCTGACTTCTTTTGCCCATTTTTTTTCTTTGAGCAGAAAGATCCAGTTGTTCACAGCCGATAAATTGGAGGTTTCGCCAGTGATTTTGATTGAAGCCAGTACATCCTTATTTTCTGCTGACTCTTTTAAGCGGTCGAATTGTATTTCGTTAAGTGTAAGTGCCTTTGGCTTGCTGCTGCCAATTTCATTGAGCAAAAAGGCGTGACTATAACCACCATTCCAGCCAAGTTTTTCCAATAATACTTTTTGATCTGCAATTTCCTTTTTCAACAGGTCGCTTTGATCTGCTGTAGCTGTAATTGCCCCTACCTGCAGGTTCAGTTTTGCATTTTCTGCATTGTAGTGCGTAAGTGCAAAAAAACTGATCACCAACAATCCTAACAAAGCAAACACAAAAATACCAGCTGTTTTTTTTAGTTTCGAAAATTCAAGAAAATCTCTAAAGCGGTGATCAACCTGCTCATTTTCAACTTTAACTACAGCAAGTTTGTCGTGCAGAAAGAGCTGAAAAGCCAATGCGTAAGGTACCAAAAGCGCTGATGCAAGCTTGGTATCGCCTAGTTTCAGGTTTCCGGTGTTTTGTTCCCCCTCGAGGTAACGATAGCCTATCAGGTGGCCCTCCGGAGAGGTTTCAAATTTATGGCCGTTAGCCGAAAAGCCTTCACCCGTTCCACTAAGCAACTCCCATATAGAAATTACTGGCAATCCACCAAGGCTCAATGCATAAACATTTAGGCCAGATGATTGTAACTTTCCTATAATATCATCTGCCAGGGTTTTCCGGATAATACTTACCCAGGCCAAATCTTCAGCCAAAGCTTCCTGCACATAAAAATCCTTTTTTTCAACAGCAGAAAAAGCTGTTCTAAACAAGTCCGTTTTTTCAGCACCTTTAAGTTGCTTGTGTATAATTCCCTTACCGCTGACTGAGAGCACTACAGGATGTTTACGTGGCAAACGCTCCAACACTTTAACAAGTGTTCCTTCTATGGTGCGGTGTTCCGATGCAGCTATGTTATCACCTTTGCGGGTAATCACAGCATAAATACAGCGGTATGTCTCATTCTGTAAAAGCGTGAGTTCTATCCCCAGTATATGTTCAAAAGGTTCGAACATGTTTAATATAAAATTGTGGGTTTAATAAATACCAGTGTTACCACTTTGTTATTTGATTTTTCACGGCTGCTGAAGAGCCACTTCAATACAGGAATTCTCGAAAGGATTGGTATGCCCGAACCGCTCTCACTACTCTCGGTACGTTCAAGACCACCCAGAACGATCATATCTTCATTTTTTGCCCTGATAATAGAGCTAAACTTACTGGTTGATTTTGGCGGAGGTGCATTTAGCGGCGGGTTGCCTATAAAATCGGATATGTTTACCTTAATGTTTAGGGTAACCTGATCATCGCCCGAAACTACTGGCCTGATATCTATTTCCAGGTTGGCATTTACCTCGGTAAACTGCTCGGTTACAACCGTTTGTGCATTAAGTGAAGGGATTACATTTTGTGTTCTCTGGCTGTAATACCTTGAACTTCCGATACTTAAATTGGCAGAGTGGCCATTGAGGGTTGAAAGTTTCGGAACCGAGCGGATATCTACATTATTATTGTTTTCTAATGCACTAAGTTTGACGTAAAAGTTCGGGGTTACCCTACCCAGGTTTACCGCACCATTTCTACCGAGTTTGGAAAGAAAATTGTTGATGGAATTTGCCCCAAAAGTATAATCGATGCCCGGCAATATCGTACCTCCCGTCCGAACGCTATCCGAAACCCCGGCCGAAATACCTGTTTTAACAGATTTACCTTTTCTAACATCAACCAATGTTACTTCGATCAGTACCATAGGTACCACCCGGTCAATCTGTTTAATGTAATTCTCGATTTCATTTACCTGAGGGGAAGATCCTGAAAGCAACAAGGTGTTCTGTTCGCGGAATTCTTTAATCTCTACACCCCTCTTCCACTCATTTGGAATCATCATCTGGATGGTATCCAACGAGCGGTGCTGCAGTTGCACAATTCGATTTGCCCGCAGGCCTTCTAATTTACGGTCACCGATCAGGTAAACACCTCCATCTTTTTTAAAGGTATATTCGGTACCCTGAAGTAAAGCGGTGAGAAAAGTATCATAACCGATACCGCTCAGCCTGGTACTCACCGTACCTTTAATGTCTGAATAAATAAAGTAATTGGCACCCACCTCGCTCGAAGCCGATTTTATAAGGTCTAATATAGGTGTATTTAGGGCATCAACACTTACAGTACGGTTGCCCTGTGCATCTTTTTTCCCGTTTAAGCTGAAGTTAGAAGGACCGCTTTGTGCAGCGCCCTTATTGCCCCGTTTTACAGCGGTTGCATTATCGCCGTTCACATAAAGCTCTTCTCCTTCGCCTAGAGATTGGAAAATAAAAACCCCATCATTGGTTTTGTTCATTTTGAGCTCGTTGGCATAAGCCAGTTTTTCTAACGCAACCTCAAAAGGTGCAGCGGCGATAAAACCACTTACTTTTTTACCCATCAGTGCTACCGGAACCACCACATTCTTCTGCGAAAGCTGACTGATTTTTTTGGCTACCTGGCTCAGCGTATCGTTATTGAGTTCAAAACCCAGGTATTCATTCGATGCATTATAGTTTACCCGGAAATCTTTCGGTACTACAGCAGGCTTTGGTACCTGTACTTTCGTAACCGACATAATCGATCCGATGAGATTGATATCCAGATCGTATTCTTTTGCCATGAACAATATCACGTTCATGGCCGTTTCGTTACGGAAATTGGTATAAACCTTAAAATTGAGCTGAGGATCGATATTGATGTTCAAATTGTTCGATTGCGCCAGGGCCCTTAAAAACTCCTGCGCAGAAGCGCCCGACATGGACAGTTGAACGGGCTGGTTTAATCCCGGCACCGTTACCGAGAGGTTCCTTAAGCGTTCTTCAATTGCCTTTAGGCGGTCTGCTGTAGTGGTAACCTGTGCTGATACCGTTAAACCCGACAGGCTTAAGAGCAAAAGGGCCATGCCGATCAGCACATTTAATACGTTTTTATTGTTCATTTAGATAGCGAGTAATAAAGGGTAAATTTCTTCCATGGAGGTGAGTCCATCGGCAAACAGGGCAAAAGCATTTTTAGAAAGTGTACTGATTTCTTTCTCTTCAAGTATCGTTTCAATGGCCATATTTCCTTTTCTGATTTCCTGAGAGAGGTCTGCATCAATCGGGATCACTTCGTACACAGCCTTTCTTCCACTATAACCTGTATAGTAACAGTGTGAGCAGCCTGTGGCAACAAAATGCGAGGTAACTTTCTCTGGCGGTCTAAACTGCCTCGGATAAAGCCCTTCAGTAACGGTTTCTTCTTTTTTGCATTTAGGGCAGAGCAACCTCACCAGCCTTTGGGCAACAGTTGTATTGAGTGTATTGGCCACCAGAAAGCCTGGTATGCCCATATCCATCAAACGGGATACGGTTCCCCATGCCGAATTGGTGTGAATGGTCGACAGCACCAGGTGGCCGGTAAGCGCAGCCCTTATGGCCATATTTGCTGTTTCGGGATCACGGATCTCTCCTACCATGATCACATCCGGATCCTGCCTTAAAAAGGTACGCAGGGTGGCCGCGAAACCAAGCCCGATATTTTCTCTCAACTGTACCTGGTTTACGCCCTCAAGTGTATACTCTATCGGGTCTTCTATCGTGAGAATATTTCTTGTACTTTTATTTAAAAGCTTTAACGTAGCATAAAGTGTTGTTGTTTTTCCCGATCCTGTAGGCCCGCTGATCAGAATAATGCCATTCGGGCGCTGAACGCCTTCCATGTAATTACGCATATCCTGTTCTGATAAGCCCAAGGTACTCAGATCAATATCGGTACTGCTATTGTTCAATAGCCTGAGCACGATTTTTTCGCCGTAAAGGGTAGGCAGTACCGAAACCCTGATATCAAAAGAAGTAAAACGTGCAGAGCTGAATTGGATCCTTCCATCCTGAGGCAAACGTTTTTCGGCAATATCGAGGTTGGCCATGATCTTGATTTTGTTGATCAATGCCGGATAGTCTTTCTTTTCTATCTGGTACCGTTCAATCATCATCCCATCTATCCTTACCCTAACCCTCGAGCGTTTTTCGAAAGTTTCGATATGGATATCACTGCTTTTCAATCGCCTGGCTTCTTCAATTAAAACATTTAAAAAATCATCACCTGCAGTAATTACCGAAACTTCTTTTTCAGCACTTCCTTTTGATACATCGCCCAGATAATGTTTGGAAAGTAATCTGCTGATCTCCTGCTGATCTATAGGCAATAATGATATACCGCAGCCCAGCATCACCTGGAGCTCATCTGTAAGCTGGTTGCTATCGCCAACGCCATCCCAACACAGTACCAGATCGCCATTCACCCCACGTTCTTTTGGGAATACCCGGTACTCCATGGCAAACTCTTTGGATATGAGCCCGAGGATTTCTGGTCTAACTTCCATAACTGAGCAGATTGATTAAGTTCTCGTCTGAAAGCAGGTTTATAACTGGCTTATACCAACTCACCGCCATGAGTATCATTAACAGCAAGGCCTGATAACCTGCCAAAGGAATTTTTTTTCCGTGTGCCTGAGTGTGATGACCAAAAATCGCCGTAAAAAGCACCACCATCATCAAACTTAAAAGATAAAAAAGCACATAGTTTAAAAAGGAAAAACCAAAAGATATGGCCAATAAAAACAATAAGTCGCCAAGGCCAAAAAAACCATTGAATACATTGGTGAGTTTTTTTTGCCTGATCGAAATGTAGGCCGTTAAGGCTAAAAATTGTAGTCCTAAAAAAAGACAACTTTTAACTACCTGCGCAATCATTTCGGAAAAACCAAGTATCTGTACGGTACCGATTGCCAAAAGCAGCAAAAGTATAGGAAACATCCACCAATAAATCCCCCTGTATTTTAAATCCTGATAAAGCATGCCCGCTAACACCATAAAAATCCCCCCCTGCAACAAAAACATTAGTCTGCAACGATTTCTTTTAAGTTTTTATCCTGGTCTATCTGCCAAACATTGTAAGTTCCATCGCCATCAAAATCAGCTACAGCAGTAGCTTTAGCGGTAAAGGTATTATTAGAGGCGGCAGTAATTTCTATTTTGTAGTTCGCTTTGCCATCCTTTGCATCAGAAGTTAGTTTTTCCTGGATAAATCCAATCTCAAGCAGATCTGTCGAATATTTCGAATGTTCGTAAAAATAACTCTGCTCTAGTTTGGCCACATGCTCCAACTGCATTTTTGCCTCTGTAGTTTTTGCTTTCGTAATCAAAGGCATTAGGTTAGGCAGTGCTAAAAGGATCAATATGCCAATAATAGCCAGAACAATCAGAATCTCGGTAAGGGTGTAGGCGTTAAGCTTTTTAGATGTATTTATTTTCATTGTAAACGTTAATTTATTTAGCACATTTTAGGTTAAATGAGATAAGGCTGTAAAATGCAAAGAAATTAATAAATTTCCCAATATTTTTGACGAACGATCGAAATGAAGTGATATTATTGGGTTTTGGCGTGACGAACGTAAATTAAGTTTTTTTAAATTGAAAAGGAAAAGGAGTGTAAAATGAAATATGCTGGCTTACAAAGCTATTAATTAAGCTTCTTATAATGTGTCTTTTTAATGTCTTTAGGTTCAACTGTATTCGCTTAATCATTTTAGGTTATAATCGGTAGAGCAAGGGTGGTCTTGGCGAGACGCTAACAATGCTATTAAGTTAAGCTATTTATATGCTTGGTGCAACCTGCTTTTATTTTGCCGAACTTTAATTCTGGGAAAGCTTCTTGTTGGCTTTACCGCAACTACAGTTTTAGAAATTTGCTCTATTAGCTGTTTAATTATTGTTTTCAGTTTTGATCCCATTACTAACTCAATTAGGCTGTTCCTAACAAATCTGAATGCATTTTGCCAGTTGAAGATATAACCGTATCTTCTTTTATC
>NZ_CAKKMW010000009.1:0-202576 GCF_918698255.1 Pedobacter sp. Bi27 | reverse complement strand
CGCCCAGGTCATCATAAACATAATAGGTGCTGAGGCTTTTGCCATCTGTTTCCCAGATCCGTTTCAGCACCACGCGGCCTTCAAAATCCTTGAATTCTTCTGTAGTACCCGCTTTCAGGTCGCCTGGCACCCAGTTTTCGTCCTTACTGATGGTTTTGTATAGTTTGCCCGGTCCGTAAACCGTTGCTGCTGCGCCATTATCGGTGCCATTGATTATCCACAGCTTCACCTCGTTTTCAAGGTTCATGCCGTACGCTGCCTTTATGGTATGTCCACCGCTGATCTGCCAGTCTTCACCTGGAGCGCCCTGTTGTAGTACCCTATTCAGGGGTGAGGCTTCGAACACCGTTTCTGCAAATGGAAAGGCTGTCGCCTTTATCCCGCCTGTAGGGGAACTGTAAAAACCCGCCTGATCGGTAAGTGCACCCGGGCGATAATTCCCTGCCGTTCCGGTCTGTGCTGCATAAGGTTGATATTTGAATTTTTCGCGGCCAAAGGCATCATAGGCAACAGGCTGTACAATATCCTTAAAACCCGGGCTGCCCTGTACCTGAACCGTCTGCAGCGGTCTCCCGAGGCCATCGAAATACTGGATGGTTTCATTTACCTCGCAGCTTGTACGACCTGAAAGATTGTTCGGATCCATGCCCGCCTGTTTGAATATCCTTGTACTGATGTAGTTCTGGCCACTGCTGGCTGCCGATGCAAAAGGAACGCAATTTACATAGCTCAGCCCTGTGGTAAAAATCCGCACAGTGCCCATGGCATGGAAACCGTCGGTCAGGGTTACACTCAATGGTGCGCTGATCTCGCTTTCTCCGTTATAGGCTGATATAACCTTTTGGGCGGAAGAGCGGCTGCAGAACAGCAGAAATGCTGCTGCAGCGCAAAAATATTTTAGATGTTGTTTCATAGAGGCGTTAGTTTTTATAGTGGTAGTCGGTTTGTTTTAAGATATTTCCCTTTTGGTCTTTAACTGCCTTTAAACGCTGAAAGGCATCGTATTCATAAATGGTCGCCATCCCTTTCGCGTCTGTTTGGCTTGTCATGCCAACCAGAGGTTCGTAATCAAAAGTGGCTATTTGAGCATTTTTTGGCTGAAAACGAATATTGTCAATCTGATAGCCCTCATTAATAGCGATACTATAGGCAGATGTTTCGACCAAAATATCATCTAATACCACAAAAGACCAAAGTCCAGTATTCTCTTTTTTCCAATAACTCAAAAGGTAAGTGCCGTTAGACAAACCGGATATGCTCTTTGTATATCCTCCAATTTTGCTATACCTTCCAGATTTACTATCCCCAACAGTACTTAATCCAGAGCCGGTATATTCTTCAAAGTTTTCATAAAAAATATCTGTAGCCCTAACATTGTTGCCTTGCGCAAGGGGAACAGACAGGTTATTGCCCCACAAAAAACTTGTAACGGCACCCCGATCTGCTGCCTGTTGCGTAAGCCGGTTTTTATAATCATAGGTCATACGGAGCCGACTGGTGTAAGTTGCATTTTTTAAGAAAAGACCGTTTATAACTGTTGAGAAATTAAAAGCGCTAAGTGGTGTGGCAGTTTCAGAGACCAACACCTGTTTTAAGGTAGGCTGATCAGGGTTAAATACGTTAATTGTACCTGCAAAGTACTTTTTAGTTAAATTTGTACCAGGGGTGACCAGTTCTGTAAAAGATTCAAGTGGAAGAATAATATGTTTCTGTTGCAGTAATTTAATACCACCTGAAACAGAGTCAAGGCCAGATGCATTATTCAGATCAGGATAATCCTGTGGATATTTAAAATAGGTATTTAAGGTATCTCCCCGAGAATTCCCAACGGACTTTTTAATCAACTGAAAGTGTCCCTGTGTTTTGTCATACATATAGTTTTCATAAGTTACCTGTGCCTCGTTGCCAGCCATATCATACTCAGTATGTTCTTTTCTCATAACAACATTACGGTAAACGGGAATAGCAAACTGATGTGCATATATTTTGAATTCCTGTCCACCATCATATCCGGGTGAAGTATAACCACTCAGTCCCTGATTGAAGAGCATTTGCCAGATTCTCCGGGGTGTTGCCCGGTCATAGTAATAGTAATCTCTTGCTACCGGTACAAGATTACCAGCAGCGAGTTTATAGTGCTTTTCCTCGATCAGGTCTCCCCTTCCGCCAGGAATGGATGGAACAGTAGCCATTACTGGATTTATAATTCCGGCAGAGCTTAACTGGTTGCTGAAATAAAGCATGGAATTAACATTAAAACTGCTTCCTGCATTATAATTGAACTCTGACAACCCGTTTAGATTACCACTAGTGCTTTCAGAAACTTTTACCGTAGCATACCCAAAACATGGAGCATCGCGCCCATCGCTGAAAGGATAAATTGACTGACCATAGCGGTAGCTGAAAATATTTAAAGCATCTTGATGTGGACCCTGTTGAAAATGATCAGATCCCTGTTGCGAAACGTATATAGGCAGGTCATCCTCCCTCCCATCGATATAGGTGAACTTTTTGACATTATTTGTTTGTGTAAGCGGGTCATAATTGGTAATCTTACTGACCCGTAGACCGCCTGAATAGATAGTTTTATTTACATAAATAGTAGTACTACTGATCTTCTCAACATATACCTGGAGCCTGACCTCGCAGTTATTAAAAAAAGCCTGTGAGTAGGGCTCAAAATATACGCGGTAATTACTGCCTCCCTTAATAACAACAGAAGTATCCTGAACAGGTGTGTAACTTGAAGAAGAAGTTGGGATTCTTTTTAAAAAGCTTCCGTTTTCATACACCAGAATATTAAAAAAATAATCTGAAGGATAGGTGCCATGTCTATCAACCAGGCAAAAAATCTTGAGTCGCCTATTGTTCCAGTTATTTGCGGCAACCAGATTACCATTCGCGTCCATAAAACCAGAGACTGACAGTGCAGTCGCTCCTGAAGCTTTGTAGCCATTGCTTACCGTATCCTTATAAGTCGTTACAGGTACATTTCTGATAAACTGATTGGTTTCATATTCAAACGTTGATTTACCCCCAGTAGGATATTGAACAGACGTTAAAATATTAGCTTGCATATTAATTGAACTTGCTTCCCTATCTGCACCCGGAAGAGATTGCCAGGCACCATTTGAAAAAACATCACCACCCGGTATAAACTGACCGTTAAATGCTCCGTTAAAATACCCCCAATGATCAACAGAATACGACAACTTTGCGGGAAGGTTGATATTTTCATTGTAGGAATAAACAGTTCTTTTGTTTATGCTTGTCTCTAAAGAATCTGATTCGGTCACACTATTCAATTTAAGCCTTTTTGTATGGTTATCATCGGTGTACTGGTTAAGCTGCACATTTGATATACCGCCAAATCCGCTGGACATAAAATAGTCATCATTCTCAAGAACAACTTTTTTGATCAAAGCCCCCCTATTGTTTCTAATCTCAATGGCTTTCAAACGGCGGGCGTTCTGAAGATCTTTCCGCTGTTCGGCATAAATAAACTTCACAAATCCATCAGAGAAGTTTATCTTGTTGATATTGAGCTGTTGGTAGATCGAGTAACTGGCCGTGGTAATAACACCACGGGATTGTACAGTATGTGGAGAAACATTGCCCACAAGCTGTGTTTCACCGATGGCCGGTAAGGGATGCGTATAATTCTGTGTTGAATACAGGTAATCAAAATTAATTTCTCCATTTATAGGTGATACGATTTTAGTAAGCCACCAAGTATTTAAGTTATGTGAAACACGGTTTCCAACATAATAAGGATCGCTCGAATTGGTAGAATTTAACTGTTTTTGGGTAAAAAAATAGACAACACCCTTTTCATCGGTAATTTTCCAGTCGGGGTAATATCCATTAGGTATGATTTCGATCTTTAATGAACCATCGCCCAATAAAACCGGCTTAAAATCATTATCAAAAACAAACTTATAGCTACGCTCACCAATATTGATCATATAAAGATCAGATGCAAAATCGGGAGCCTTACCGTCGTACCCCACCTGGAAGTTATAAAAATATTCTTTTTCTACTCCTTTATGCGGAAGGGATAAACCGCTGTAAATAACTCCCGATGCGCCATTCGCTGTAAACTGGTTAAAGTTATTTACCCATAAATAATAGTTATTCTGATAACTGATATAAGGATTTTTTGACTGTTGGATTATTTCTGGATCATCTGGCATATCCTGATAATTATTGGAGAACCCCCCTTCAAAATCGGGAGCCCCACGGACACTGCTGACAATTGTCCCCCCTGCGCTGAGAGCCCATCCGAGTCCAATTTCACTGGCCTCTTCTTTAACCTTTAAACCTCCTGCATGATACATCAACGAGATTGGTAAATTAAGGTCACCATCCCTTATTGTATAAACGGGATAAGTTATACTGGGTATTCCGGAAAAGTTACTGACTGGGATGAGCCCAAATTTACCCAATGCAGATACATCTGGAGCAGGAGGGATTAGCATTGGTGGTTTTACTGTAGTTTGCCCGCTAATCATTTGACAAAAAAGCATGGACGATAAAAGGAGAAATATCCTTAGGATAGAGAGGCGACGTTTCATTTTCAGGTATTTAGTAATAGATTCTGTATGATATTAAATATTGAATAGTAAAGAGGGAATAAATGAGTAATGAACTAAATAAACCGTGATAAATCGGGCAACTAAATACCTGTGTTTTATGGCTTAAATTCGAAATATTTATTGGGCGTAAATTATTGTAGAGCATTAATATTAGAATGTTTATGGTTTAAAAACTACTGCTCATCTGGAACATCGGCAGGTACATCGCAATCAGGATTACTCCTACCACCAAACCTAAAAAGATAATGATCAAGGGTTCCAGTAAGCCACTGATGGCGTTTGTTTTATATTCTACTTCTTCGGTATATTGTTCTGAAAGCTGTTCGAAAAAGTACTCCAAGCGGTTTACCTCTTCGGCGATCTTGATCATCTGGATAAATTTTGCAGGATAAAAATCGTATTTGGAAAGGGCCATAGAAAGGCTACTGCCCAAAAGGATATCTTTTTCGGCCAATTTGAGCGAACTCTCCACAGGATAAAAAGTAATCATCTGCCTCACCAGTTCCAGGGCCTGTAATAATGGGGTATTGGTTTCGGTGAGTAAACGCATGGTATTGGCAAAACGGGCCAGGTAGATTTTCCGGGTAATTTCGCCCACTATTGGGATGCGCAGCAAAAGCAAAGCCGCCCCTTTTTTAAACCAGAATTTATTTCTGTTTACAAAATAGAGGATCACAATGGCAACAATTACCAACAGCATGAGGTAGATATAACGATCGAACCAATCGGAAAAACTTACGATGAGTGAGGTGATATAGGGGAGTTTGCCCCCAAAACGTTTAAAAACATCGGCAAACATGGGTACCACAAACTTGATCATAAAAAACACTGCCGCGAAAGAGGTAAATAACACCAATAAGGGGTAGGTAATGGCACCGATGATTTTCCGTTGCTGACTGATTTTCGATTTATAATATTTCGCTAACTCGCCCAATACCTCGCCCAGCTTACCTGTTTCTTCTCCAATTTTTACGCTATAATACTCGTAAGGGCTGAATTTGGATTCGGCCTGCATGGTTTCTGATAATGATTTCCCTTCTATTACCTGTTTTTGTACCGAAGAAAAAAGTTCCATATCCTTTTTCTGGGTGTAAGAACCGGCTGTAAGTTCAAGCGCCGAACGGATATCAATTCCTGATCGGATCAGCGTACCCAGTTCATTATAAAAACCTTCTTTTTTCTTGTCAGATAGTTTGCCCTTTCCAAAAGAAATGTCTTTGCTTAAAAAAGCAAAAAAACCTGCGCCTTCATTTTCTTTGAGCGGTGTGTCTTTTTTGCGGATTTTTGATATATCTATTGATGGCATGTTATTTAAGTAAATCGTGGGCACTGTACATTTTCCCTATGGTAACCGGAATCATCCGCTGTTTCTCCATTTTGAGCTTAAAACTGATATGATCAACGGTATCCAACTCAAGGGCTTCCCTTCCTTCAAAAAGAAAAGCCGCCTCTACCGGGCTTACATGAAAACTATCGGTACGCAAGCCTTCTGCCTTTCGCAATATTGCCGAATCGGCAAAGTTGTAGGTGATGCTTAAGCTATCGCCAAGGATATTGATCCCTGATTCAGTCCTGATCAGGTACTTTCCTTTCAGGATATCTTTTTCCATCGTTCTTCGCAGGGTAAGCACTTCTTCAGCCAAAGCATTCCTTTTCTGAAAGGCCTGAAAATAATCTCCGATCATGTTATATGCAGTATAACAGATACTCATACATACCGCAGCCAGGAGCATGGCAATGGCCACCTCCATCATGGTATAAGCTTCAATTTTCTTTGTTTTCATTGTTCAATTTTAAAAGAAACCTGATGTTACCTGCCGGAGTTCCATGGTCGCTTGCCTTAATCTCTAACAGATCAGTTCCTGATGAAGCTTGTTCGGTTTTAATCAGTTCATAATCTACACTATCGATAACCAGGTGTTCCTGTTCAATTTTTCCATTTTTGATCACCTGAAGCCTAAGCGATTCCAGCTGTTGATTGATCTGAACTTTACGCATCGAAACCCCACCGCTCAGCACGTTAGAAAAAAGCCCCATGGCAATAGAAAAAACCACCATGATGATCACCATCGCGATTAACACTTCAATCAGTGTTGATCCCTCCAATTTCTTTCCTTTCAATTTTCCCATCTGAGTATCTTTTTATTTCCCGAAACCCCTGTAAATATGGCCGAAGTGAGGTAAACACGGTTTCTTGCCTTTCTATTTAAGGTTATATCTACCAGAAAATTTTCATATAGTGTTGTTGGCGTTTGCATGATAAAACGGTTACAGGAAACCTTTCCTTCTACCTTTATTTTTTTTTCGAGTTTGATCAACCCGGTCGCATAGATCTCGCCCTTAACCACTGTTTTTTCGCCCAGACTAACCAAGGTCTGCAATGCCGATCTTTTGGGCTCATAACTGAGGATGATGCCTTCAAAAACAACGTTACTGCCCAAAGTAATCTTTGCCTGATCAACTATTTTCTCCTTGCTGATCAAGGCCAGCACCGATGGGTAACTGAGCGCAACATCATTCCCTACGATGATCGAATCGCGTGCAAAAAGCTGACAGTTTCCTTTAAAACCATCGGCAATGACAATGCTTTTTGCATAGATGATGGTATTATCGAGTTTTGCGTCGGCAGAAATCCGTACTGTTGTATCCGAATAGAGCGTAATCTGACCCGATAGGTTATTGTTTATTTTTGTTAAACGCGACACATCAAATTCTTTTGCAGCAGCGAAAAAAGAAACATGCTCATTGCCTGCTGTTAATGCAGAAAGCGCTGACGGATCAAAATCCAGTTTCTCTTCTATCTTGGTAATCCATTTCTTTTCAAGTCCGCCGAGCGTTCTTTTGCTCTCCTGTATCTTTCCATAAACCAATTGATCGCCCGAATATGGCCTGCTCTCTACATAAGATTTCCTCATGCCCGCTTTAGGCACTTCCACATCACCTGTGATCCGCGTATCGCCGCTAACCGACAAGGGCCGGTCTTCATCACTCAGGTATACCGCTAAAGCATCATTGGTGGTTTCGAGCCCCATCAAAAAACTGCGCTTAAGTGTATCACTCAGCACAAAACTTTTTACTGTAGCAAGCGTGAAGATGCCCCATTTTTTTTTCGCGATGAGCACACTATCTGTTTGATCGCCGAAAAGATCCAGGCCTTCTAAATTATCGCTTGTATTTTCATTTCCGGTAAGTACATAGGCAATGCCCGAGTCCATATTCCTGCTTAGCCTGGCCATCCGCATTTCTTTCAGGTAGCTTCCACGATAATGCGCGGCCAACATGATCAGCGATGCACAGATCACCGCAATCAGGAAAGCTACAATTATAGAGAAATATAATGCCCCAGCCTTTACCATTATTTTTTATTGATCTGTTCCTTTAATGCTTTAATTTCTTTCTGCTGACTGATCATGTACAGTGTAAGCTCCTCTATCTTTTCAAGCAGCGTTTTGTTCATTTTTCCAAGTTCAACACCATTCTCTTCGGCTTCTTTTGCTGATGGAAGGCCCGGCAGGTGTTTATTAACCGAGATGTATCTTTCAAGTTCATCTAGAGTGAGTGCACGGTAATCTGTAGCAAAAACATAATCGGGCCAGCCTGTTGCTTCCACTTTTACTTCCTTAGCCTTGATTCTACCGTTTACAGCGAGTTTTTCCGTTGGATTGGTAATTCCTATACCTATATTTCCATCCGACTGTACCGTAAACCTCGCATCTGCCAATGTTACGCTTCCCGGGCCATCCGTATTTTCCATCGCAATATGGAACTTTCCACGTGCCGACCCTGAAACGCTTTCGTAAATAATGGCACCTTTTTGATATAATACGGTTTGAGTATAATCGCCAAACCTGATCATCCCATAATTACCTGCAAAGTGAAAATTTGAGCGTAAAGAGATCAGTGGCGTAGTTGTGGTATTTTCTGATGTAAAAATATCAAGATTTCCTATAGGGTTGAGGGTACCAATACCTGTATTTCCACTTCCAGGAAAAGTATTCCGGGCCATACAGATAGCGCTTAGACAAAGAATGCCAGCAACAAGAAATAATTGCAATTTCATCTTTATAAATTTTACTTGTTTAACTTTTTCTCGATATCACCCATTCTCTTGAGCATGCCTTCAATAGCTTTATCCTTCTCGATCAGGTGCAGCGTAAGTTCTTCGATCTTTTGAAGCAAAAGTTTGTTCATTTCTCCTAGTTCGATTCCGTTTTCTTTTACGTCCTGTGCGCTGGGTATACCCGGCAGGTGTTTGTTTAGTTTAATAAAACGATCCAGATCTGCCAAGGAAGATATCTTATAATCTTTTTGGAATACAAAATCAGGCCAGCCTGTTGCCTCCACTTTAATTTCTTTTGCCCTGATATTGCCATTAACAGCCAAACGCTCCGCGCCGAAAGCCTCTGTGCCGATACCTACTTTACCATCTGCGGCCACAACCATATGAATATAATATTTACTATCCTGCCAGTTATGGCTACCGATAACAAAACGGTCATCTCCATAACCATAATTATCACCAATACTTACCCTTAAATCGCTAATATCCACACCTCTGTTAAATCGATAAATAGACAGCTCATCTCCATTAAAACTTGCTCCATTGAAATATGCCCTGTTTCCAGCTCCAACAACCGCTGTCCCTTCGGCACCAATAGATAAATCACCATTGATGGTTTGACTTTGTGCTTTCACCGCAATTACAGCGATTATAAAAGCGAGGGTTAAATAGATTTTTTTCATAAAATATAGTTTAGTTAATTATTGTCTTTTTTTAAGTTGATCGAGCTGTTTTTGCTGCGCTATGCTTTCTTTTTTTAGCTCGATAACATAAAGTGTTAATTCTTCTATTTTTTTGAGCAATAGTTTGTTCATCTCTCCGAGCGCTACTCCATTTGCCTGTGCTTCTTTTGCAGATGGCATTTCTGGCAGGTGTTTATTGGCTTTGATATAACTTTCCAATCCGGATAACGTTCCAACATTGTAGCCTTCCTCAAAAACATAATCAGGCCAGTTGGTGGCTTCAACTTTGATTTCGCGGGCACGGATGTTTCCGTTTACTGAAAGTTTTTCGTGTGGCGTGGCTGTGCCAATACCAAAATTGCCATTGGTTGATATTGTAACAGCCTTAGTTTCATTGTTACCAACAGAAAATCCAATACCATCAAAAGCCCTGATCAACAGATCATTTCCCGTACGTTTAAAACCAGCAATTATATTGCCTCCTAAATCAGTGTGTTTTAGCCAATAACCATCAATGCTATTATACTTAAGATTTACTTCTCCTGCTACTTCAAGTTTAGAAGCTGGCGTGAGCGTGCCCACACCTAAATTGCCCCCAGAGAGCACCATAAAAGTTTGGCCCATATCGCCCCACAATTGTTCTCCGGTAGCCGGATTTCGCTCCCACCATGTTCTGGTATTTACCTGTGGTTGTAAAAATGAAACATCAACCGCAATGCCATCATGTAATGAAGCAGATAACCAATCGCTGCCAGCATTATTACGGTATAACCATGACTTATGCATCATATTATTTGCTATTGTTGTTCCTCCAACACTCGATATTTCGAATGCATCTCCTTTAGCTGCGCCTAATTGAGCCCGTGCTTGACTTAGAAAACTCCCAATGAGTGTAAGCGCTAATATTATTTTGTTCATTTTACTGTTTTTTTAAGTTCGATTTTATTCATTCGTTCAAGCATTTTCTGGAGAACCGCGTCTTGCTGATCCTGTTTTACCCTCAATTGTATATTTTCAGCTTCTACTTTTTTAATTATTTCATTTTTATCGATGAGATAAAGCGTTAATTCTTCTATTTTTTTAAGTAAAAGTTTGTTCATGTCGCCCAATTCTACCCCATTTGCCTGTACTTCTTTAGCGGAAGGAATTTCTGGCAAGTGTTTATTGGCCTTAATGTAGCTTTCCAACTCTTCTAGCGTTCCAACCTTATAACCTTCTTCAAAAACATAATCTGGCCAGTTAGCCGTTTCTACTTTGATTTCCTTTGCCCTGATTTTTCCGTTAACGGAAAGTTTTTCGCGTGGCGTGGTAGTACCTATGCCAACATCGCCTTTACCTGAAATTGTTAATTCTTCTGAATAAAAACTAGAGAAACCTGATGGTATAAGTTGAACATAATCCAGGTAAACATCTGTTATTCCTGGCTGGAAATTCATTCCCCTCATTTCCAGATTGGTGATTCCGTGTGGAATAGTTACAGGAATGGTAATCAGCTGCCACTCATTATTGGTTTTAAACATATTCGGTGCAATCCAGATGGCACTATGTACAACAATACCATACTGGCTTACAACATCAAGCATAAAGAGACCGGAAGAAGCGCTATTGGAGGCTACCTTTATTCTTGCCTGCAATAGATAATTACCAGCAGAAACAGTGATATAAGGCCCTGCCCAAATCGTACCACCATCTGCTGTAGCCGGCCTGAACATACATGTACCCCCATTGGCTTTAGTATCATTAACCATCACGGTTCCTTGGATAACATTCAAACCATTGCTTTCATCCTGAAAAATGGTTGATATGGAGCCCTGTGAAAAACAGTTGCTAAAAATAGCCACAAGGATTAGGCTTATAAATAATTGTTTCATTATTGTATTTATTTTTTATTCTTATTTTCCAAAGCATCCATTCTTTTAAGAAGTAGATCGATCTGTTTATCTTTCTCGATTAAATGTAGCGTGAGCTCCTCTATTTTTTTCTGTTGTATATTCAGCACTTTGCCTAATTCAAGACCATTGGCTTCAATTTCTTTTGCCGTTGGCATGTCCGGGAGGTGTTTATTCGTTTTAATATAACTTTCCAATCCTTTCAGCGTTCCAATTTTATAACTTTCCTCAAAAACATAATCAGGCCAGTTGGTGGCTTCAACTTTCACTTCTCTGGCTCTTATTGTACCATTTACCGCTAGCTTTTCATTTGGATTTAAGATTCCGATCCCAACATTACCAGAACTTACCCTTAGTCCACCGCCTCTAATATCAACATAGCTTTTTTCATAAGAGGCGATAGTTTCTAATATTATCCCAGTGTCCCATTGTAACTTTAGCTGTTGAAAAGCTGGTCCATTCCAAGGACCAGGCGTGCGATATATGCCATAATTCAAAGGTGCACCATTAAACCAGGTAATTCCATCTGGTGTGTCTGTACCATCGTTTACATCGTTGAAACTAATTTTTGCCGCTGGGTTTAGCGTACCTATGCCAACATTTCCGCCGCTGGTAGGAAATACATTCTGTGCTGAAACAGATCCAAAGCATGCGCTTAGGAGTAAAAAAGTGAGTAAGTTCTTCATTTTATTATTTGTTTATGGTTTTGGTTTTTTGCATGTTTGCAAGCGCTTTTATCACCTTGTCAATCTGTTCCTGCTGATTTTCGTTTACTTCTTTTTCGTTTTTAAGCTGTTTGTCTTTTTCAATTAGATGCAAGGTGAGTTCTTCTACCTTTTGTAATAATTTAATATTCAACTCGCCCAGGTTTACCCCATTTTCTACCATTTCTTTAGCCGTTGGGATTTCAGGCAAATGTTTGTTTTTCTTAATAAAAGTTTCTACTTCTATCAGGCTTTGTAATTTGTAATCCTTTTCGAAAACAAAATCAGCCCCAGTGGTATTCACTACAATTTCGTTTGCGCGTGCCTTTCCATTAACATCCAGTTTATAAGACAGATTATTCTGGCTCGCTTTACCAATTAACACATTACCGTTATCACTTATAGCGAACCTCGAGCCCATAACAGAAGTATCGTGATTATAACTCCAAAACTGAAGCGAATTGCCGTACGGGCCGGTCATATTATATATGGCCCAACGATAGGCTAAATCATCAGCAGTTTTTGAAGGGTTCTCAAGTATGAGGGCTGCACCTTCATTTGAGCCTGCACTGGCAGAGATGTTGCCGGCAACTGACAATTTTTGATTTGGATTAGATGTACCAATACCAAAATTGCCATCTTCATTACTTACCAATAAAGAACGCCAACTTCCCCATCCCGTATTATTAAAACCCGAACGAAGAAAAACCTTATTATCATCTCCAAAAGCAAATTCATGGGCTTTTCCCCCACTATCATCTACCCACCCCCTTAATCCCAGTACCGAATAAAACTGACTTGATGAAAGTCCTAAGGCGCCTGATGCTTTAAAATGCCCCTGTACAGAACCGTTATAAGCATCTGGTGTTGTTGCTACAGCCCGTGTATCCTGCATGGTGAGCACATTGGTTTGAGCCAGCAAAACCTTTGTTGTTAAGCATAACAATGCTGCTATTGTATATTTTCTCACGTCATTATTTTTTAATTCTCATCAATGCTTCCAGTTTTGAAATCCTTTCTTCCTGTAATCGGTTTGTTGTTTTCTCCTGATTGAGGGCTTTATCTTTTTCGATCAGATGTAAGGTAAGTTCCTCTACCTTTTGCAGCAGTTTAATATTCAGCTCACCCAGGTTTACCCCATTTTCTACCATTTGTTTAGCCGTTGGAATTTCGGGCAAATGTTTATTGGTTTTTACAAATTTCTCCAGTTCGGTTAAATCTGGGAGTTTATAAGCAGGCTCAAATACAAAATCGGCACCTGCAGTGGTAGAGACTTTAATTTCACGGGCACCAATTTTTCCGGCTACAGTAAGCATATCGGTTGGGCTATTGGTGCCAATACCCAGTTGACCATTAGCGGTTAATACCATCTTTGCAACATTCCAATTGGGGGAGCCATTCTTACTGGTATAGAAATTAATTTTATGATCTTCTGTTGAAACATTGCCTATATATCTAAAATGACCAGCATAAATATTTAAATCATTGCCATAAGTTCTTATTTGTGCATCATAATTATTCTCAACACCTAATTCTAAACTCGGATAATTATCTACAGAACCTATTTTTAAACCAACTGTACCATTCGCGGCACCAGCGCCTAGTGCAATGCTTAATTTGGCAGACGGATTTAAAGTACCTATGCCTACGTTTCCACTTTCGGGAAATGTATTTGTTGCTTGAGCCAAAACAACAGCATAATTTACGGTGATGAATAATAATAAGATTAGGATTTTTTTCATGGTTTATTTTTTGTTGGTAATTGAATTTTGGCTATTCGGGTGCTCCAGTTTTTTTAATCGTTCTTCGAAGGCAACTAAAAGCGCAGTCTGCGAGTTTAACTTTTTTTCTAACTGCATGGCATTTTTATCCTTCTCTATTAAATGTAAAGTGAGTTCTTCTATCTTCTGCTGCTGCAATCGCACTACCTCGCCTACAGCAAGGCCGCTGGCAGCTATTTGTTTTGCAGATGGCATTTCTGGAAGATGCCTGTAAACCTTGATATACTGTTCTAGTTTTGGCAAGGAAATTATTTCATAACCTTCATCAAAAACATAATCTGGCCAGTTGGTGGCTTCTACTTTTATTTCGCGTGCTCTGATATTGCCGTTTACAGATAATTTTTCACGAGGTGTTGCAGTTCCAATGCCAACATTATCCATAAAGTAAGTGTTACTGGAAACCAAGAATTCTTCCGTTAAATCGAGAGCAGTCAAATTAGTAGGAGGATCCAATTTGGCAAGAGATGGTTGCCAGTTTCCAGAAACTGAACTAAGTGATAATACCGCTTCCAGCCCGGTATAACTGGGCATTACGGCATAAAACTCCCAAGTAGACTGATTGACTTGGATCACACGGATTGAAGAGATAATTTTCGTTCTACCTGTATTGTAAAAGCTCCCTGAAGCAAAAAAACCATTCGTCTCCGAAACGCCGTTACTGGTTCTAAAATGGATTTGGCATTCCCCATTTTGGTGATAATTTGCGTTATAACCGCCTCCTGAAACAATCTGGATCGACGCATCTGCTCCTTGTTGCTGTAATGTTAATGTTCCTAGACGGAACCAGCCAAAAAAACCACCAGTATTACCTAAGTTGATATTTTGGGCTTGTACACCCGCAGCCATGCTAAGAACAATTAATAAAAGATAAATTTTTTTCATTAGTCTATTTTTTTGTCACAATACCATAACACCTCTTACTTCTTTTGTTTTATTAACAATTGTAGCTGTTGTTTCAATTCGAGATAACCTTTCTTCAATCCTTCTATCTGGGCTTGCTGCACTTTCATAGCCAATGCTTCTTTTTCAATGGCTTTCTCCTTTTCGATTAAATGCAAAGTCAATTCTTCAATTTTCTCTTGCTGTAACCTAACCATTTCGCCCAGTTCTAAACCATTGTTGACAATTTCTTTGGTTGTTGGCATTCCCGGCAGGTGTTTATTTGTTTTAATGTAGCTTTCCAATCCTTTCAGGGTTCCAAGGTTATAACCTTCTTCAAAAACATAATCTGGCCAATTGGCAGATTCTACCTTAATTTCCTTTGCTCTAATATTACCGTTGACAGAAAGTTTTTCGCGAGGGGTAAGTGTACCAATACCGATCTGCCCATTCAGATCTAAAAACATTGCTGTCTGGTATTCGAGTGCTTCATAACTGCTCTTACTCTTTGCATACTGAAATTGTAAGCCTGGGCCACCATTATCAATATTAGCCATTAATCTTATACCGTACGAGTTTTCTACTGAATTATGATTAACCATTTCCAGGGCCGAATTTCCATTTCCTAACTGGCCAAGCTGAAGCCTCTCGAAATTATAGTTACCAGGAATAAGAACCTGCTTTGGCTGATTTGTGCTGTTAAAATCGCCCAATTGAAGCAAAGCCATTGGATTATTGGTGCCTATTCCTACATTCCCATTATATTGCCAGGTCATGGCATGTTGATCTGGAACATTACTCTGATTATTTGCTCCGTTCACATATAGATCTAACCTTGAACCCCAATAATAAGGTCCACCATGGGCAACCCTAAACTCGGCTGATTCATTATAACTATAGTTTCCTGTACCAAACCGCGATAACTTTAACGTTGTCTGAGCAGCCGAAACCACGCCTGCTGGTTTGCTGTCTGGACCAACGAATATTTGAAGCGGTGCATCTGGAGTGAGTGTACCGATACCTGCCGCTCCATTTGGAGGAAAAGTATTCTGCGCATAAGCCAAGCTGCTGCCAGATAATAAGGAAAAGATTATTAAAAACTTAAAATTCATGACTTATGGTTTTTGTTTATCGGTATTAGATTTGTACTCAAGAACTTCCACTCTTTCGATAAGCGCATCGATTTTCTGATCCTTTTCGATCAGATGTAAAGTCAGTTCTTCAATTTTCTCCAATAATTTTTTATTCATCTCGCCCAGTTCAATACCATTTGCGGCAACTTCTTTAGCCGAAGGCATGCCGGGTAAGTGTTTGTTTTCTTTGATGTATAAATCAAGGTTCTTTAAACTGATTATAGGATAATTCACTTCAAAAACATAGTCGGGCCAAAAGGCAGATTCTACCTTGATTTCGCGTGCCCTGATTTTCCCTTCTACATTAAACTTTTCGTTTAAACTTGCTGTTCCAATCCCAACATTTCCATTAGTACCTGAAATAACCAGCGAATTATTGGTCACAAGCGTACCGTCGCCATTGTAGACCTGGATATGCAGATTTTGATCGCCTCCGCCATTATTGATCTGAAAGGCCTTTCCTGCGGGATCAAAAATTTCTCCTGTTGCCGATTCCCGGTTAAACGCTAATGTGCCGAAATAGGGATTTGAACCAGGATGAATGCTTATTCCCGTACCATTGCCTGATCTTAAAGTTAATGTCGATCCTGGTGTTGTGGTTCCAATGCCTACATTTCCACGAAAAAAACTAGATCCACCTAGGCCAGCAGCCAACGATATGTTGGGTTCTTCACTACTCCATACTGAAAAACGAAAATCATTGCCAAGGCTAGCTATACGGGAAGCACTGCTATTGGACCACCACATCATACTGCTATTATGCCTAATACCACCTGCAGCATCACTACCGATTACAACATCTGCACCATAAGGATTGGCGGGATCGATAACATTGTTACCAGTAGTTACAACCTGAGTTTGAGCCATGGTTATACCGCTATAAAGTAAACAGATGGAAAATAATTTAAATTTCATTGTTTCAGTTTTTAATATTGAATAATCCCTGATTTTTTTATTCTAAAGGTGATTGGTTTTAGCTTTTTAGGTTAATCGTTTCGAATCAAAGCCTAACGTTTTTTGTATTTTACTTTGAGTTTTCGATTTTCAAGTTCCAATGTGCTTAGCTTTTTATCCAGGCTGATCAGATGCAGGGTGAGCTCCTCTATCTTTTTTTGCTGCATTTTTACCATTTCGCCCAATTCCAGGCCATCGGCTTCAATATCTTTCGCAGTAGGCATGTCAGGTAAGTGTTTATTCGTTTTAATGTAACTTTCCAATCCTTTCAACGTTCCAACATTGTAACCATCGGCAAAAACATAGTCGGGCCAGTTGGCAGATTCTACCTTGATTTCCTTTGCCCTAATATTACCGTTTACCGATAATTTTTCTGAAGGTAGATCAGTACCTATGCCTACGCTACCATTAATT
Source organism: Pedobacter sp. Bi27 (assembly GCF_918698255.1). Lineage (NCBI taxonomy): Bacteria > Pseudomonadati > Bacteroidota > Sphingobacteriia > Sphingobacteriales > Sphingobacteriaceae > Pedobacter > Pedobacter sp. Bi27. The sequence continues at coordinate 185,484 of NZ_CAKKMW010000009.1, read as the reverse complement.
ACATTGAGGTTACCTACATAAGTATGAGCATTGTCTCTGATCTTATCATAGGTGGTTACTATGCCACCATTGTCATTTAAATTCTCGTCACTGACAGAACCCATTTCCGATGATCCTGCTAAAAGATTGCTTATTTTAAAGGTTCCCAAATCAGCGCCTAATGCTGCTTTTACCCATATCTGACTTTCTGCTCCAAGATTTAACAGCGCGAATTGAGGTTGCAACCATGCATTATAACCCATACTATGGTGTTCCTGAATAGCAAAACTCTGTGAATTGATAAACTGAAACTTACCGGAAACCAACGAAGGCGTATGTGCAGTAGTATGTGTATAGGTATATTCGAACGCACTGTGCATACCACCGACCTTAGCCACCAGGTACCATTTCCCATCGGCAGGCAGGCTGAACTGCTGTGCAGATAAGCTCATTATAGCGCTAAAAAGAGTGATAATTAAAAGGTATAAGTGTTTCATTTGATTTTTTCTTTAAGTTCCGATATTTCCTTTTGCTGTTTGACTAGCACATCTGATTGCTCGTTCATTTTATGCTCGTGTTCGATAAGGTGCAAAGTGAGTTCTTCTATTTTCTTGAGCAAAAGCTTGTTCATTTCCCCAAGTTCGACACCATTTCTTTCTACTTCTTTGGCAGAAGGCATTCCTGGCAGATGTTTATTCGTTTTAATGTAACTTTCCAATCCTTTCAACGTTCCAACTTTGTAACCTTCTTCAAAAACATAATCTGGCCAATTGGTGGCTTCAACTTTTATTTCTTTAGCACGGATATTACCATTGACTGAAAGCTTTTCACGCGGAGTAAGAGTACCTATTCCTACATTACCAAAAGCATCTATCCTCATTCTTTCCAGATTAGAACTAGTATTAAAGCTGATAAACCCTCCTGTTACATCTTTGCCTCTGTGGAAATTGATAGAACTGTTCGTTTCGCCGTAAAAGTTATGTAAAATTGAAAAGCTTTTTCCATCCAGAACATTTGTATTGAAACCTTGTACACCTACAAACGTTCCATTTCCTGTCCCATCACCTTCGGGTAACCTTCCTAATACCGCACCTAACATCCCATCAGGAATATGCGTTGCAATATCTAATACTCCCCTAGGATTAGTGGTACCAATACCAACGTTCCCATTAGTTTCTAAAAGAACTTTCGACCAGGTTTGTCCTGCATTATTACTAGTTTTTCTGAAATAAAGATTCTGATCAAAAAAACTACCTGCAAATTGCATGGCAAAATTATTTACTGAATTACTATGACGAACATCTAATAAATGCCACCAGTTGCTGGCTCCAGCAGGATAATTTATTGGATTAACTGTTTCAAAAAAGCCAGATACTGCTCCAGCATCTCCCTGAAGACCAGCATTGTCCCTGGTTTGGGTCTGTGCGATAGAAGCTAGCGGAAAAATGCTAACTAATAGGAGAACCGATAATTTGATGGTATTTTTCATTATTTTAATTTCTTTAAAATTTCCTGAAGGATTTTATCCTGTTGAATCAGCTTTGCCTCGAGCTTGGTTACCTGCCCGCCTTGTGTACTAAGCTGTTTATCTTTCTCGATTAAATGCAGCGTGAGCTCCTCTATCTTTTTCTGCTGTAATTTGAGCATTTCACTTACTGCTATTCCATTCCTTTCAACTTCCTTGGCAGAAGGCATATCGGGTAAGTGTTTATTCGTTTTGATATAAATTTCCAATCCTTTTAACGTACCGATATTATAGCCTTCTTCAAAAACATAATCTGGCCAGCTGGTAGATTCTACTTTTATTTCTTTGGCCCGGATGTTGCCGTTTACAGATAACTTTTCACGTGGAGTAAGGGTACCCATCCCAATGTTGCCGATACCATCGATTACAATATCATCACCATAGAACCACTGCATACCACTTCCATACTTATTAAACATTCTACGGGTTCCCAAAATCATTTTCCCCGTCGCATTGCTATTGCTACCATTACCGGCTACAGTGATAATCCTTCCCTGCCCCCAAGGATTACTTCCATCTGTATTACCTGGTATTACAAATTCAATCTGCGCTCCTTTATCTTCAAACCGTCCCCCCGTATTTGCCCGGATAAGCAGGTTACCAGCAAAATCATTTGCATTCCCTTGATTAAGTACATTTCCGTCGCCGGTTGTCGTCAGGTGATTTAATACTACTTTCCCCTCGCTTTCGGTAACAACCTTTAGCCAGGGTTGACCCGCATTATTATTAGTCTTTCTAAAATAAAGATTCTGATCAAAAAAACTGCCTGCAAACTGCATGGCATAGTTATTTGCCGGGTTGCTATGGCGAACATCTAATAAATGCCACCAGCCACCTGCCCCAGCCGGATAATTTATTGGATTAACCGTATCAAAAAAGCCGGATACTGCTCCAGCATCTCCCTGAAGACCAGCATTGTCCCTGATTTGGGCCTGAATTATAGTGACAAGGAAGAAAATATAAAATAGTGTGAGTGCGGATAATTTGATGGTATTTTTCATTTTAGTTTCTTTAAAATTTCCTGAAGGATTTTATCTTGTTGAATTAGCTTCGCCTCGAGCTTGATTACCTGCCCGCCTTGAACGTTAAGCTGTTTGTCTTTCTCGATCAGGTGCAGCGTGAGTTCTTCTACTTTTTGTAAGAGCTTAATGTTCAGCTCACCAGCTGAAATTGGCTGTACCCCCACAAACTCGATATAATCGCCAATGGAAAAACCTGCAGGAAAGGTGACGTTAGTTTCATAACTATCAGCCAAACGGTGAGCCGGATTTTTATTTATTTTTTCAATGGCCTGAACGCTGTTAAAAAAAAACACCATTAGGATTAAGATTAAGCGATAATTCTTCATCTTCTTTTAGATTTGGTTTTTAGGCTTTGCTGACTGATTATTTTTTTCTCCAGCGCTTTAATTGTTTTTTGCTGTGCGATTAAATGAAGCGTAAGCTCTTCTTGATTTTTAAGGAGTTTTTTTACTAAATCGCCCAGTTCTACCCCATTGCTTTCTACTTCCGTAGCACTAGGCATTTCTGGAAGATGTTTGTTGGTTTTAATATACTTTTCCAGTTCTCCAAGTGAAGCGATCTGATAATTTTTTTCAAAAACGTAATCTGGCCAATTGGTAGATTCTACTTTAATTTCTTTGGCCCTGATCATGCCATTAACAGCTAAACGCTCAGCCGGATTTGTTATTCCGATCCCAACGTTCCCTAAAGCTGTACCATCTGTTTTAGTTGCCAGCACAATAGCGCCATTCATTGATTTGATTACATCCAGGTCACCACCATCCGCATTGTTTCCAACACCAAAAGGATACTGATAAACTCCTCTAAGCGCCCAGTTTTTTGCACCTGTAATACCCGAATATTCCAAAGAAACAATTCCCATTACATTTTTATTGGGGAGGTTGGCCTGATCTAAAATAACTTTGATATTGCCATTTACCACAAGCCGTTCACTTGGACTTTCTGTACCTATTCCAACATTTCCTCCTCCTTTCAACGTCAAAACTGTTTTAGGACCGTTTTTGTACGCCCCTAGTACCAAATATGGATCAGCAGGATTGCTTACATAATTTAAATGAAATTCATCTTCCGAACCGGTAAGCCCTTCCGAAAAAGATCCTTTAAACAAAATGGTTCCTAAACCTCCGCTTACACTGGGCGCTAGTCTTAACACCGGCCTTTGTCCTTCTATCTGCAATACGGGCCCTCCGAAATAAGCATTTGGATTTGTAGTACCAATACCAACATTTCCTGAAGTTGGAAAAGTATTTTGGGCAAACAGCGTTTTGCCAACAAATAGAGAGAGGATAATAAAGATGTTTTTTAATTTCATAACTTATTTTACTTTGGGTTTCTTATCTTTTTTAAAAATGGATTTTAACCATTTGGTAATCTTAACCGCTTTACCTGGCTGATAAGCCATCACTTTCCCTTTTTTGTAGCGGATTACCTGGATACTATCGTTACTGATCCGTTTTTCAAGCTTTCCGTTCAGCTGCCCATCATCATACTTTCCTCTTTCCAATAAAACACCATCCTGATCATACTTTTCGAACCTGCCATTAGCCTTTCCAGAAGAATAGTGTACAATAGAATCTAGTTTTCCGTCTTCGCCCCAGCTTTTCCACTTACCAGATTTTAGGCCCATTTCAAAAAGGCCTTGGGTTTTAAGCCCTTTGGTATCGTAAAATTCATTGTATACCCCATCAAGCAATTTGCCACTATAACCACCCTGAGTATATCGGATCTGATTGCCACTAAACCAGGCATATTTCCGGTCTGATTTGACATTGCCCGAACCAATTTCTGGTTTTTGCACATAAAAAACGGCTTTGTAATGGTCGTAGTTAACCGTATGGGTATAGTTATCGACATTAAAATAAGATTTTATGCGTTGTGCATCTGCCTGAAAAAACAGTAGGCACAGCTGGAGTATGGTGATATATATGAACTTCATTATTTTATTGATAAAAATTTTGTCGCATTCTGGTATTCGACTTTTATTGAGTCGCCAACCCTTTTTATAAATTTTAAGCCACTGGCACGTTCCCCTTCACTTAGCATTACCTCTTTACCATTTATACTAATTATGGCTACATGTCTTTTTTCTGCACGATTAAAAATCTGTCCACTGTAAATAATTCCCGACCAGTTTACCTGTGGTTTTATTGGAGCAGCCATTGGCACAAAAGCCTGAACGGAAGACACCGGAACATTCACCGGCTCCTCCGAAAATCTTGAAGCAAAAGGATCACTGTAATTCATTTCAAGTACCACTACATCTTTTGCGTGATCAATCATATTAAAATAAGGTTCACGAGCTGTACGGGTATTAACCTTTGCAGAATCTTCAGTTGCCATGCCTGTAAACACCCTATAAAAAATTATGCCCCATACCCCTGCAACACAGCAGATCAGCAGATAGGTCATTTTCTTGCTTTTCATGGCTATTGGACAATAAAAGTTCTGATCTCACTATAGGTCCCTGCATTTCCGGCCTTGTCAAAAGCCCTTATCCGCCAGGCAATTGTTTCGCCAACTTCTCCAGCATCAAAAATATGCTCTGTGGAAGTTACTGTTTGAGGGTAGCTCTTATTATAAGCAGTTTGTTCATCGCTTTTATATACAGAAACCTCATAGCGCTCTGCATCGGCAATCCTATTCCACACTAATCTTACTGGTCTTGATACCGTTTGTTTGTTCAACGGCGTACTAAGGATTACCCGTTCTGGTCCTGTAGCATCGTAACTGAGGGTTCTTACCGTACTCCATTTTGAATTCTCAGTCGCGTTTTCTGCCCGCACACGAAATTGATAGGTACCTTCCTGGGTAAGGGTTTGCAAAAAGCCTAAATTAGTCGTCGTGATGTTCAGTGTCATATTCTTTTCATCCAGAAAATTATTATTATCCACCTGCAGACGATAAACAGATGCACCGAAAAGTTTAAGCCACTCATACCGAATTTCAGGTTTCGAAAAATAAAGACCGCTTGACGGAACGGTGAGTTGAACACTTTGGTCGGTAAGACTTGACTGAAAAATTTCCAGCGATCGGGTGCTGTAATTGCTCAGGCTACTCCCGTTCTCTCCTCTTATGCGCCATTCGTATTTACCGGGATCCATGGTGTATACAAATTTTTCGGTCGTGATCAAGGTATCCAGCACCAGCTTACTCACACTATCAAATTTGGGCGACACGACCTGCAACCTGTAAAAAAGTGCGTCGGCCATTGGGTTCCACCAGAAGGTCTGCTGATAGCTATTGGTCTCCAATCTGTTTGCCGGAGCCAAAACCTCTATTTTTCGGTTTTCTATGGAAGGTTCGATAAACTCACTACATCCTGCCAAAAGGAACAAAATGCTCCCCATCAAAACGCTAATATTCTTCTTCATATTTATAACTGTATACTAAATTCGCCTAATGCCTGTATCTTAAACAGCACTGCCCCAAAGGTAATCAACGCTGAGGCTAACCTGGAATAAGAGAAGATCTGGATTTCAGATTTTTTTCTAATCATTTTTTGCGCCTTTTTTTCAAAAAAAGCTTTTCGGTAAGTGTTTCCTATCAGTAATTTATTGCGCTCATCACCATTAAGTATGACCATGTTCCCTTCTATTGAAGTGATTTTTTCGTCGTTAATAATAAAGGATTTATGTATCCTGCTAAAACAACTGGCCGATAAACTATCTTCCATTTCTTTCATCGAGTTGTGGCATGAAAAACGTTGGTCATTTTCCATATAAAGTACCACATAATTCTGCATCGCTTGTATATAGATCAGCTGATCACATTTGATCAGGAATTCTTTCAGGCCTTTAGAATCTGCTTTGATAAAAAACGAATCTACTACATGTTGCTTCTTTGGGATGTTTACAGATTGGGCCAGCTGTGTAAGGTGATCGAATTTATTAATACTTTTCGCAAAGCGGCTAAAAGTAACTGGTCTGACAAGATAATCAAAGGCTGCATGTTCAAAGGCCTCGAAAGCCTTCTGGGTATCTTCTGAAACTAAAACAATTGAAGAAAACTGTTTGATCCGCTCCAACCAGTTGCCGTTCCCCCCCAATAGGGCAACATCAACAAAAACAATATCTGGTCTGATGGAATATACTGCATCAAAACTTTCTGGTCTTTGCACTGAATATCCTTTCAATTGGGTAAGCGGATAATCGCTTATGTAAATGCAGAGCGATTCTACGGTGTACAGTTCACCGATTACGTAACAGCTAATCATGGAGCATTAATTTAAATATAATATTGCTGCCTCATTTCAGGGCATTAAAAGGATACTACTATTGATTTTGGCACAAACAGCAACCGACTGGTTTGTTTATGGATCTGGGATGAAAAACACCTGCGTAGCAGAATAAATTGAGAGAAGCATTAATGATAGACAGGCACATATCGTTTGGGTTTTATCTGTGTAATATCCCTAAAAATAAATAAACTTCAAAAACAAAATACAAAAAAAGCTAATATCATCCAAATTAATTGTATTTGAGCAAATACAATTTGAAAAGTTAATTTTATTTCAAAAATTAAGGCTACAATAACAAACAAAAAAGTAATTTTAGAACTACAAAAATAATCTAATAAATTATTAATATCTGCGTAAAAGCCTTTTTAAGCGAGAAAATTCTTGTGTTTTCAATAGTCTTTTAGTTAAATGCAGTTTCCTTTATTAAAATCAAAAATTCTAAATATAACCCTGAACCACGACTTACGTGACATTAAAGCCAGACTTCTCAAACTTTGACTACTCAAGAACTAACAAAGCCCCGTAATTTGCTGGCACAACGTTTCAACGATGGCGCTAAGATTACCCAGCTCGCCAAACTACATTCCCGCATCTATGGAGCAATTAAAACAAGGCTCCTTAAACTTAAACTCCCATAGAAATAACAAAGCCCGGCAAGCTTTTAAACTGTCAGGCTTTGGATATTATATTGATACGAGCGACACGCTCGCACCAGCATGGGGCATTCTAAACAAGCAAAGCCCAACATTTCTGCTAGGCTTTGCTAAGATTCTATTTATTTCTCATACCCGCCATGCTATGTCATCTTATTGATATAAGTATATTTTTGTAGATATAATTATTCCAGAATCATTTTCAAACTTAACGAAGTTACCGTAAGTGGGATCTTTCAACATTTTTGCAGAATAATTATTTTTATATACTCTAAAATTGATGTCTTCTATCGAATATGGAAATTTAAGCGTTTGTTTTTTTAGGATAGCGGAATGAGGAGGAATCCTAATCAATTTTGGCAATAAAAATTGATTATAATTGACCCCAGCGTCCTGTTCAGATATGGAATCGGCATTAAGCCCCTCTATTTTCTTGTTGGTAATTATTGTTTTACCAAATTGACTGTAATAGTAATTTAATGTCTTGTTTAAATTCTTCTTGTAAACAGCTTCATTATACAGTGTATCACTTAACGTCGAGAATTGGCACCAATAGTCATCAGGTATGTAATAAACACTATTACTTACGTTCTCTATTCGAAAAAATAGAGTTTTTGCATCTTCGTTTGCAACAACATATATGTTTAAATCCTTTAAGTTAGATATATTCTTAACACTGTTCTTACAGGAAGTAAAGGAAAATACTATCAATAAAACAAAAAACAAATTATATAATTTTCTCATCTCAATTCTCTTTATGATTAGGATCTGCTTGTCTCTCTTTATTTTGCCCTGGTAAAAGCTGCTTTCTTACTTTATTTTCATTTGAAACTGCATTACCGGTATCTGTTTTGGTAATTATTGGAATAGCGTGCCCTACCAATTCGTGTGCTAAAATGTCTGCAGGATTATCTCTTAAAATTTGTCCATTAGTATCTTTTATCATTTGATTAGGATTATCCGAAATTGTAACTTCGGCAACTTTTGTGGTACTTACAACCTTCCCTGATGCATCCTTTTTGGTCATTACACCCGATTGAGTAACTCCGCCTCCTGCTACCAAATCAACACTCTTAGCCTGACCATTTCTATCTGTAAAAGTTGAAGCTATTTTTATACTTATTAGATCTGGGTCTTTAATAGCTGCTACCAATTTGTCTCTATAATAATCCGATTTGCCTACGGACGACTTAGACTCCATGGCATATAACTTTCCTTGAGAATTAACACCAAACTTACCTGAGGACAAAGAATTAATATAGCCCAATACCTTTGCTCTATCAGCTTTTGCTATAATAATATCTTTGCCATCTGGATCAATATACTTCAATGGGTTGTTCGCCACATACGCGTAAGGCGATAGCATAAAATATTTTTCTGAATGCGGATCCATGGTTGTAAATCGTCCAATTACCGGATCATAGAACCTTGCGCCGTAATCATACTGCTCCCCTAACTCATCCTGAACCTCTTTTCCATTGTAAAGATATTTATTATTACCGAAAACAGCATTATTGCGCTTGCCAAAAGGATAATAATTATCCACCTGCAACTGTCTGATCTGGTTGTTGTAGATATCAAAAGTATAACGCACATTTCCCAAATGGTCACTGAGGTTGTAGTGGTAGCTATAACTGTTGTCGCCATTGCGCTGTGCTACCCCTTCTTCGGTATGGATAATATCGATATTGCTGCCCTCATATTCAATCCCATCTATATATTCCCGGGTTGTGGTCAGGCTATTTTCTATAGCCACCTTCCTAAGTTTATCGCCTGAAGCATCATACACATATTGAATTACCTTTCCATTGCCGCTCGCCCCAGAGGGTAGGTTCAATAGGTTATAGGTTAGATTCATTCCATTCCGGCCGTCGGTTGTAGCATTTCCATTTGCATCATAACTATAAGTGCCTGCAACATTATCCACCCTGTCCAACCTGTTCCCATTGTAATAATATTGGTTCATTGCACCACCGTTGCGGCTTAACTGGTTAATGTTGCCCATGTTATCATAGTTCAACACCTCGCTCATGTAAATGCCCGTACTGGTACCATTGGTCAACCTGTTCAGTGCATCGTAATTATAGCTGAAGACATTGGGCGAAGTAGCAGGAGAAGCATTCTGGGACCAGAACTGTTTACTGATATTACCATTGTACTGGTTCTCCCCATTTTCCTGGTAACCCAGCTGAATACTGAATTCGTTACTAATGCTGCTTTTCAGCCAGCCACGCTCATTGTAGGCCATTGCCGTAACCTGCATTCCGTTGTGCAACTTTTTCTGTGTCAGCTGACCGATTTCGTTATATACATACTCACTTAAAAGCTCATTCACTCCCGTAACACTGCCGTTATTGATCTGTTTATAGGTTTGAACTTTCCTGCCTATATGATCATAACTATAACCGGAAAGCACGGTTGTTACCGCTCCGTTGGCTTCGTGTGTCCTAACACTTGAGGTCAGTTCGCTGGCAAAGTTATAGTTGTTCACCGTACGGTCTTTTCCACCCAAACGATTATCAGAAATCGTTTCCTTCACCCGTCCATCCTCATCGTAGTAGGTTACCGTAAGCAGCTTGATAGCAGTACCCAGTATCCTCACAAAACTTCCTGTAGTCAACCCGCGGGTACGGGTACTTACCCCTACACTTGCAGCGTAAGCACTGGTATAACCTGGAAAGTTGTAATCATCGTAATAGTTCATGTTTAGAAATTCGACATTGGCATACTCTTCACCAACCTCGGGATGGGTATTGTGGCTGTAACCCTCCGCAGTAGCCGATGTACGGTCTTCCCACTGGATGCTTACGCCATCGTTGTAAGTCTGCATCCCTGGGCGGTTAATACCTTGTCCATTTTCAACACCCGTAAGGATCACCCTGCCCAGCGCATCGTATTTTATCCAGCTCCATTGGCTCAGTGCGCGCTGGTTTGCATCCTGGGTGTGGGTAACCTGATCTAACTTATTGTACACCAAATACTCCCAGCCCTTGCCTGGCACCTTTTTCTCTACCAGGCGTCTCCGTCCATCGTAACGGTAACCGTAAATAAATTGATCGAAAACGATTTGCGTTTCATCAAAGCTGTTTAGCGCGGCCTGTCCATTCTCGTTTACCGCCGGCGGTAGTACATAACGCAGGTTGCCCAGATCATCGTACACATAATAGGTATTGAGGCTTTTGCCATCTGCTTCCCAGACCCGTTTTAGCACCACGCGTCCTTCAAAATCCTTGAACTCATCTGTAGTACCCGCTTTCAGGTCGCCTGGTACCCAGTTTTCGTCCTTACTGGTGGTTTTGTATAGTTTACTTTGCGGGTACACCGTTGCTGCTGCGCCATTATCGGTACCATTGATTATCCACAGCTTCACCTCGTTTTCAAGGTTCGTGCCGTACGCTGCCTTTACGGTATGCCCACCGCTGATCTGCCAGTCTTCACCTGGAGCGCCCTGCTGTAGTACACGGTTTAATGGTGAGGCCTCGAACACCGTTTCTGCAAATGGATAGGCCGTGGCCTTTATCCCGCCTGTAGGGGAATTGTAAAAACCCGCCTGATCGGTAAGTGCACCTGAACGGTAATTCCCTGTCGTTCCGGTCAGTGCTGCGTATGGCTGGTACTTTATCGCTTCGCGACCAAAGGCATCGTAGGCAACAGGCTGTACAATATCCTTAAAGCCCGGGCTGCCCTGTACCTGAATGGTCTGCAAAGGTCTGCCCAGGCCATCGAAATACTGGATCGTTTCGTTTACCTCACAAATGCTGCGACCTGAAAGATTGTTCGGATCCATGCCCGGCTGTTTGAATATCCTCGTACTGATGTAGTTCTGGCCATTGCTGGCCGCCGATACAAAAGGCACGCAGTTTATATAGCTCAGCCCTGTGGTAAAAATACGCACAGAGCCGGTAGTATGGAAACCATCGGTCAGCGTTACACTTAAGGGCGCACTGATCTCACTTTCACCATTATAAACCGATACAACCTTTTGGGCGGAAGAGCGGCTGCAGAGCAACAAGAATGCTGCGGCACAAAAATATTTTAGATGTTGTTTCATGAGGGCGTTAGTTTTTATAGTGGTAATCTGTTTGTTTTAAAATATTACCGTTCTGGTCTTTAATTGTTTTTAAACGCTGAAAGGCATCATATTCGTAATAGGTAGTCATGCCTTTGGCATCGGTCGAACTAGTCATTCCTATCAGTGGATCGAAAGTATAAGTAGTTATTTCCGCATCAGATGGATAAATTCTGATGTCATCATAGGCCGTACCCCCACTTAATAATTTACCATTAGTGGTATAATCCTCTTCCTTGAATTTCCATAAACCTGAAGTTAAATAGAAATAGCTAATCCTATACGCTCTTGAATTGGGTCGGGTCCAATTTACAGTATAAGCACCATCATAAAATTTCAGCCCTGAATGTGAAGTCCCTGATACTCCCTCAGCCTCTTCAAAATTCTGGCAATAAAACTCATTTTGTGCTGCATTTTTAATTTCTGCGATTGGATATTGATCATTGTATCCCCATTTGTAACTATAAACAATACCTGATATTCTTTTTTGCTGTACCAGGTTACCTTTTGAACTATATAAATCCATTGAAGCTATCGGAAAATAACGGCTGTCTTTTGATACTGCTCCAGATGTTACCGAAGAAAGACTGAAATCGGTTAGCGCTTTCGAATTTTCGACCCTGTACATGGTATCAGGTAACACCTGATTTGGCTTATATGAAATAAACTGACTTGATAACATCGCAGCGTTAGCACCATTTACATCTTGCTGGAAGCTTGTTTTTTCAATTTCAGCTGAAAGCACATTTTTGGCCTGGAGGTTCTTTATGCCTAAACTGATATTATCTGCGGCTGTAATATTTTCATATTCGGGAGCATACCTAGTCTTAGTTACTGTTAACCCACCATTGCTCTTATTTTTCTTGATTTCAATCGGAAATAGATGTAAAAGCGGCGAAGCATAATTATAGACAGTTTCTTCGAGGGTTGGGCTTCCACCATCAAAGAGCTCCTCCGTTGTTTTATTCAATTGCGTTAATCCTGATTTAAAATCATATATTCTATAGCTATACAAATTGGGAATAAGCTCTTGAGATCCTGGAAATCCTCGTCTTAAATATTTTGCCATTGCCCCCTGAACTGTTTTCATAAAAACAGGACTATTATAAACATTGGTAGTTTTTTTTACCAAACTAAATGTGTTGGCAACATATTTATAATCTTCTTGCTCTAGTAATAGTCCTCTTTGCCAATCCCGGCTATCAGCGGGTGGATAGGGGAAATTATTTACAGGCCCAGCACTTCCTCCATAATAATCCGGATAATTTTCTGGTGATGTGTATCTAAATACACTTTTACCATTAACAGCAGCATTTTCAGGGTCTATACTTTTAACCGTTACCTCAGCATAACCAACATTACTACCTTGGGTTGTGCTTAAGGGATAATTTGTATCACTATTGATTACTTTGTAAATCAGCTCTTGTGGAAAAGAAGTAAGCTCTCCTTGAATAAGATATACCTCACCATAACTATAGACGTGTTTAACATCTGAAAGTAATGAGCCTGAACTAGCATCATCAGCAAATTTATATTCGTAATTTTTTTGTAGGTTTTTACCAGAAACGGGATCAAAATCCTTCATGGATTTTATTCTTAACCCACCTACATTTCTTACCGCCGGCCCGGGTTGAGCTGGAAAAATATTTGACCAGCCATATACCTTTGCATAGGGTAGTTCGTGAAAGGCATTAAAATAGCTGTTGTTATCAATAAAGCTAGCAACTGGTTTAAACACCAATCTATAATTTCCGGGCGCCAGGGGAAAAGTATAATTATATTCGACTGTGCCATTGGTCTGATTAATTGTTTTTTGGGCATTAGCGTCAATGTCAAACATAGAAACCACTACAGTTCCCGATGTGTTAAGAATTTCAAAACTCATTGATCCGGATCGAATAGGCTGAAAGGGATAGCCTTTGATCTGCATATTTATACTAGTGGTTGCAGCGGTTGTTATAACACTAAAATCCTTATAATATTTTTTTAGCCCACCTTCAACGTAGGAATTATAACCCAATGAGCTATATTGTAAATAATTTATGTTGAGATCGTGGGACTGCGGTTCTGAAGTAGGCGGTAATAAGGCTGTCGATTTAACCTGATGCAATTCATAATCGAATTGGGTATTTCCGCCTGTAGGGTAAGTTATTCTTTTTAGCGTGCCACTTTTACAATAGGCTAAATTTGGATCTTTCCCCAAAAGCACATAACTTTCATTAGCCAGGTAATTTCCCGCCAATTGGTATGGAAGATAATTATTAGCTTGGAAAGTATATCCATTATAGTATCCCCAGTGATCTCTCGATTTAGAGTCTCTTGGAGGTAATCCTGTTTCATATTCCATAACATAAGACTTTCCCATTAAATTGGAACTACTTAGTTCCCTAACATTTTCTAATACTAATCGTCTATATTTAGTTTGGTATTGATCATACTTTAAAAAATTATCTTCAACGCCCGTTCCGGTTCCATCAACATCTACCATTGAAGTCCCAATCATATATTTGTAGTCAAATCTGTATTCTTTTTTAACATGCCCATCCAGTTCTTTTATATTAATTGAGGTAAGCATCTTATCACCAATTAAATCCCGTCTATCTTTATCGTAGTTGAATTCAATATTACCGTTTGAAAACGATATCATTTTTAATCTTTTACTTTCGCTTGTCGTTCTATTTACATTTGAAACCAGTGGCTCTTTAACAAATTCAATTCCAGCTAGTATATCCGTATTTAATAATACATACCGCTGATCGGAGCTCGGCATGTCATAACTCAAAGGATAATTCTCATATGTAAAATTGATTTCATTTCCTACCACAGGAATTATTTTTGACATGTACCAACTATTTATTGAAGCTGGAAGAGTGCCTACGCCATGCGGATCAGGTTCAGAATTTGGATTACTCTGTTCATATCCCATATTCTTTGTTATCTCGTAATCGTTAAACTCATAAATAGTTCCGTCTTCAGTTGTAACCCTCCAGCCTCTCAAATCAGAACTCCCGTTTGCTCTTATTGGTACAATGCCAATTTTTTGGTAAGGAATGATGGTGACTTCATCATTGACCCCTAAAAAAAACTTACCTGATTTTCCAGAAAAATTAAAATAAAATACATCAGGCTGATAGTCTTTTTGACCTGAAGCTATTTCTTCGAGCTCCTGTGTAGTTGGGTTAGTAGGTATAGAGAAATTGAAATTTCTTAATTCGTCAGGGGTACCATACATACTGCGGTTAATGACTCCTCCAGCATTTAAATTCCAGCCCAACCCTACAAATGATGCATATTCGGTAACCTTAATACCGCCCGCATTATAATTAAGTTCAATCGGAAGCGTCACACCTGTTTCTTTAATCTCATAAAGCGGTATGTTAATTTTAGGTACTCCAGTATATAATCCAATATCTGCGTTCCCATACTGCCCAAGTGAAGAAGCATTTGGAGAGGCGGTGACCACTTTTTTTAAATCGTTATTCCCAGATGTGGTTTGTGCATCGCAAAAGGAGGCATAGAAACTCATCAAGAATAGTAATAAAATATTAATTTGTTTCATGGTTAATTCAAATTGTTTCTAAATAAATGATTGCTATAGTTTTTTTGTTTATTGTGATCGGTCTTAATTTAATCAATTTGGAAAAGCTCGCTACTTTGATGGATTTGATTGGATGTTCTTCTTTAACCGATAAAGACATTTTTTTTTATTTCTTTTGTTTTATCAGAAGTTCCTTTAACTCAAGGTACCCTTTTCTCAATTCCTCTATCTGCACTTGCTGCTTTCTAGTCATTGAGGCTTCATTTTGCAGCTGTTTATCCTTTTCGATCAGATGCAAGGTGAGTTCTTCCACCTTTTGCAACAGTTTAATGTTCAGCTCACCCAGATTTACACCATTTTCTACCATTTGCTTGGCGGTCGGGATCTCGGGCAGGTGTTTATTGGTTTTTACAAATTTTTCGAGTTCTGCCAACTCTGGGAGCTTATAAGCAGGCTCAAACACAAAATCGGCACCTGCATTGATGAAAACTTTAATTTCACGGGCACCGATGTTTCCCGCTACGGTAAGCTTTTCTTGCGGGTTAGTGGTGCCAATGCCTACATTACCTAGGGCAGACCCATCAGTTTTAGTGGCCAGTACGGTATTTCCGTTTAGTGATTTAATCACATCCAGATCCCCACCATCGGCATTGTTACCCACGCCAAAACCATGCTGATATACACCCCGAAGTGCCCAGTTTTGTGCCCCTGTAATTCCTGAAAAACCTAATGAGACAATACCAGCCACATTTTTATTGGGGAAATTAGCTTGATCCAGAATAGCCCTAATGTTTCCATTTACCACAAGCCTATCATTTGCGGCGGCTGTGCCAATACCCACATTGCCCATCAAAAAGCTGGCTCCGCCGAAATCTGCCGCAAGAGAAACATTAGGCGTTTGTGGAGTAGCCCATGCCGAAAAATTAAGGGAGGTACCGCTACCACTGATGCGGGTAGCACTATAGCTAGACCACCACATCATACTACCATCATGCCTCGTGCCCCCATCACCGTCGCTTCCGATTACTACATCAGCTGCATAAGGATTAGCTGCATCAATAAGATTGTTTCCTGTAGTTAGTACTTTAGTTTGCGCAGAAGCAACACTGGCTGAACACAGCAAGATTGAGAACATTAAAATTTTCATGTGATTTGATTGGTTTTGGGTTAAAATTTAAAAGGGTATTGGTTTTCAGACCTCTAACAGCTACAGCTAAATTATTTCGTCTTTTTATTCAGGGTTTTGACGTACACATCCTGAGTTTTAACTTTCTTACTTAAGCTAATCAGGCATGGGTTATCCAGCTTTGTGAAAATGCCGATAATAATTGAAAGTATGAGTAACCTGACGAGGGAGCATTGAATAATTCATGTTAGTTTAGATTTGGATGGAACAAGGGCATGTGGTCAATCAGTAAAATTGCACAAAAGCAAATTAATCCGCATTTATTGGACAAACCAAGCCATCTGTACTTTTATTGGCCGAACTGGTTGAGCAATTAATTAAAAAGATTCAGAAATATTACCCTGTTTAGAAGTTGCTGAGAGGAAATAAAACTGGAATGGGCAGAGAAAGTTCTGAGAGACATATCTATTCTTGTTTAATATTTTTAGATGGCACGAAATACCATTTTTGAAAAAACAAAAGCAAAAAAATTACACGAACATATCAGTTTTTGTGACCAAAATTATTATGCTTTATATTGAATGTTATCTAGAAAAAATGTCAGCATATATAACTTACCTAAAACAATGCCTTCACCGCACTATCTATAGTTTGCCTACTTATAAATGGAGATAAAATTTGTTGTCATATAAAAAAATTGATATGAACAGAATATGGTCAATTAATTAGTCCTTCCTTTAAAAGTCACTAAATGCAAAGTAATATAGAATTTTGCTGTGTCGTAAGTGCCATAGTAAGCAGAATCAGCTGTAAAAAGAGTTTATATTAGACACCCAGTAATTGGCTTCCCTTTACGTCAAGCTTGTAATATCGATCACACCCGCATCTTCACTTTATATCTTTAAATTTCCTTCTCCTCATAAATAGTATACTATCTTAACTAATTAAAAACATCCCTCAACCACTCAGCGGCTAAGAGGATACAATGAAAAAATTTCAGTTCCGTAAACTGAAAAAAATTCAGAAAAAATGAAAATTTTTCAGTTTGAGCGTCATAATCACTTTATTTTCACCGTTGGCATAGCGGTTGATTAATCAAAATTGGACCATCAGCGTCCAGAGAAAATTAATTGATTTATAGTCCATTTATTATTAAAAATTTTAAAGGAGAAAACACTATGACATTGGTTAAATTCAATCCAGAAAAAAAGAACAGTTCATTATTGCCAGGCTTTAATGACATCTTTGAATCAGTACTTGGCGACACTTTTTTTACCGACCGTCGTTTAAGCAACGTTCCGGCTGTAAACATCTCGGAGTCAGCCGATCACTATCACATTGAGCTTGCTGCACCCGGACTTAAAAAAGATGATTTCCGCGTTTCGGTAGAAAGGGATATGCTCACGATCTCAACTGAAACAAAAAACGAAAACCTCAGCGAAGGAAGAACTTATAACAGAAAAGAGTATAGTTATTCAGCCTTCACAAGATCTTTCACACTTCCGGAAAGTGCTGACATTGAAAAGATCAGTGCAAGCTATAACGATGGAATTCTGAAACTTGAACTTCCTAAAAAAGAGGAAGCCAAAGTGGTCGCTAAACAGATCGAAATCCAATAAAGAAATGCCGCATATAGCGGCATTTTTTTTACCATAACATCGAATCAATAAGTTTTTAAGAAAGAATACAATGCGCGAGAATGGAAGGTAAATCCACAGGCTTTCGCACTAAAAGCGCTTTGCAGGATTAATTAATGGCAAACTGAAATAAAAAACCGAGCCCTTTGTTAACTGGCTTTCTGCCCATATCTTTCCGCCATGTCTCTGGATAATCTCGGCCGATAGATAAAGTCCTATTCCAAAACCGGCAACAGTACTCATCCGATTGTTTTCTACCCGGTAAAACCGTTCGAATAGTTTTGGGATATCGTTTTCATCTATTCCCATCCCATGATCCATTATGCGGAATACCGCTGTACCGTTCTCCAGATAACTGTCAATAATTATTTCACTATCGGCCGGCGAATATTTCACCGCATTACTGATCAGATTATTGACCACATGCCCGAGTTTGTCCCTGTCTGCGTTCACAAAAAAACCAGGCTGGAATATGTACTTTATATTATGGTTGTTTACCGTTGCAATATATTCCTCTACCACTTCCTTAAGCAGGACAGACATTTCTATGGGCTGAAAATCCATCAGCATTTTTCCCGATTCCAAACGCGAGAGGTTGAGAAAACCATTGATCATACCAGTCATTTTATTGATCTGGCGCTCAGCGCCCTGGAGAGCTTTATCTGCAAAGCCGTTCATCGTACCCCTGGCTTTCAGCTGCATAACCTGAATATAACCTTTCATGGAAGTAAGCGGTGTCTTGAGTTCGTGACTAACCATTGCAATAAAATCGTTCTTCCGCTGTTCATCCCTTTTCTGATCTGTTACGTCCATCAAAACAGCGTAAAAGCTATCAAAATCGCCATAGCTGCCTTTTTTTAACTTGCCTACGATCCTCATCCAACGGTTCTCACCGGAAATAAGATGTCTGATCGGATAGGTATAATCCAGGGGCTTTCCAAGATTGATGCAGTCGTGAAGAACCCCTTGAAGCGCTGATAGGTATTCGGTACCCACACTGCTCAGCACCATTGTCCAGCTCACCTCCCCCTCCAAGGGCAGACCACAGAGTTTCCTGAACCGCTCTGATACTTCAACACGTCCTGTTTTGATATCCAGGTTACAACTGCCCAATTCAGCGGCATCGAAAGCAGACTGTAAGTTATCTTCACTCTCTCTCAGTGCATCGAGTGCATCTTTAAGCTGAGCATTCACTTCTTTCTGAAGATCATTGACTGCTGCAAGTTTTTCATTGATGGTCTCGAGCTCCTGTGTTCGTAGCCTGACTGTATTTTCAAGATTTTCATTGAGTTCATCTGCATTTTTTCTTGCCGCTTCAAGTTCCCTGTTCCTCGTTTCCAAAAGCAACTGGTTTTTCTTCAGCTCGCTCAGATCGGTAATAATGACGCTCAGTGAAGTGCCTTCATCAAGGTTAAGCGCCTTTAAAGAGAGTTGAACTGCCAAGGAAGTGCCTGAGCTGTTGATGATATCGACTTCTGCCCTGGTGTCTACTTCCCAGGCTCCATCGATTGTTTCTCGAACAAAGGCCTGATCTTCTGTTGAAAAAAATGCCAGAAAGTTCAGACCGATAACCTTTTCTAAAGGTAGCCCCAAAAGCCTGGCGAGTTGTGAGTTGCAATACAATACCCTGTATGATTCATCGAGCGTAAGTGCGCTTTCGGTCATCTGCTCGATAAAGATCCTGTAGGTATGATCAGCGCTCTTAAGCGTAAAAAGCTGATGACCATCCTGACCATTTACAATCAGGGCATCAACTTCTCCAGAGCGAATTGCATGGATAATGTCGTTGGCCTCCTCGAGCTGGATACGAAGTTCTTCATAGGCCCGCTCGAGCCTGATATGTTCACTTGACTTCTGCATAACTTAATAACTGATCCCCAAACCTTTCAATACTTTCGCACGGTCAGAGCAGTCCCCGATCAGCTTTCTGATCGGAACTGGCGATTTTTTGATCAACATCGGGATGGCTGTCACATCTTCTTGCTGCACTAACAAGGGCTGCTGATGTGCATCAATGATTTCCAGCTCATACCTGCCGGCAATAAATTCCTCGCATATTGTACGGATGTTGACAACTGCCCTTGCGGAAACTGGTGATGCACCTGCAATGAAAAGCCTAAGCGAAAAAAAATCGTCGCTTTGGGTACTGTCTGGATGATCGGGGTTTCCTATCGGCATAACTAATTATTAATCTTTGTACGTATGTCCAGTCCCACCAGAACCTTTTCCTCATTTGAAAGGTCACCTATAATTTTGCGGACCGGTTCAGGCACTTTTTTTACCAGAGTCGGAATGGCAAATATCTGATCACCTTCAGCCAGCTGTGGTTTTTCCAAAAGATCGATCACCTCAATGCTATATTTTCCTTTCAGGTGCTCCTCGCAGAGTTTTTTCAGGTTTTCCAGTGCAACTACCGATTTATTGGTTTTACCGGCCACATATAGCCGGAGTTCATATGCTTTCCCCACTATTTATTTGTTTTTGTTTACGTTTTTTTCTTTCCGACTATCATCTCCCCTGCGCAGATCGGCAATTTTGCTTATCGTTTCGCCCATGATCTGTTTTTTTAAAGCCTCCTCCACATAAACTTTATTGAGTTCCTCTTCTGCTGATTCATATTCTGATCTTAGACTTTCAATCTTTGATTCTAAAATTTTCCGTTTGCGTTCGAGTTCACGGTCCTTACGGCTGACAGCCTGGGCGTGGATGACCTCGCCGGTCTGCTCCATAAGCATTCTTGCCTCCCGCGCCGAGCCGGTTAGCACGCCATCCTCGGTCAGATATACATCCACCAGATCTAATCCCTTATCTGTAATCACAAATTCGCGTATCTGGTTTGAATGTTTCATTCCCCGGGATTTCATGATATACAATCCACGGTTCCGCTCACCATTACTCTCGATATCACGGATCAAAAGCCAGGCATCAACAAGCGAAGAAACTCCTTCATCGGTTTGTTCGTTAACTATATTATTAAGGGTAAGGGCTGTAAACATGACCGTGATCTGTTCAGCCTGCAGAAAATCGATCAGGCGTACAAGCATGGTTTTCACGTCGCTAACCGATCCTATTGTGATCAGGTTGGTAATCGGGTCGAGTATAACAACAGATGGCCTGGACTTTTTGATCGCCTTATGGATCGCCACCAGATGCATCTCCAGTCCGTACAAGGTAGGCCGTGAGGCGTAAAACTCAAGCGTTCCATCCTTAAGGTGTTTTTGAAGATCTATGCCTATAGAACGCATGTTTCTGATGATCTGTTTTGGGGATTCTTCGAAAGCAAAGAAAAGGCATTTCTCTCCCCTAAGGCAGGCCGCATTGGCGAAGGTTGCTGCTATACTGGTTTTGCCCGTACCGGCCGTCCCTGAAACCAGAATACTGCTCCCTTTATAAAAGCCAGAATTTCCCAGCATTTTATCCAGCGAAGCAATACCTGAGGGCAAGCTTTTTGTGGAAACCTCATGATTCAGCTGCAGAGAGGTAACAGGAAGCACTGAGATGCCCTCATCGTCGATCAGAAAGGGATATTCATTGGTTCCGTGGACCGATCCCCGGTACTTTACAACCCTGAGCCTCCTGGTGGAGATTTGGTTGATAATCCTGTGGTCAAGTAAAATAACACAGTCTGACACGTACTCTTCAAGGCCCTGACGGGTAAGTCCATTTCCTCCACGTTCACCTGTTATGACCGCCGTAACGCCCTTCGATTTTAGAAACTGAAAAAGTCTCCTGATCTCTGCCCGCAGCACTGCCGTATTATTTAGTCCCGAGAAAAGGTTCTCGATGGTATCAAGTGCTACTCTTTTTGCGCCTATACTGTCAATTGCGTATCCCAGTCGGATAAAAAGTCCCTCCAGATCGTACTCTCCGGTCTCCTCAATTTCTGCACGGTCAATGTGCACGTAATCCAACCTTATCTTTTTATCCTTTTCTAATTGTTCCAGATCAAATCCAAGTGATGCTACATTCGCTTTAAGTTCCTCGGCCTTTTCCTCAAAAGCCATAAATACGCCAGGTTCACCGTAATCCATGGCTCCTTTTACAATGAACTCTATGGAAAAAAGTGTTTTTCCAGAACCGGCCTCACCACAAACAAGTGTAGGTCTTCCCGAGGGCAGCCCGCCTAATGTAATCTCATCAAGTCCGGAAATACCGGTAAGTGTTTTAGGAATTGTACCAGCTGAGCGCGTTTCCTGTTGATTTTTTGATTTAGCCATTTATTTTTTAACGCTTAAATCTATTAGATAATAGTAATATTGATCAATTCTTTTCAAACAAACAGGGAATGTTAAAAAATGTTTGCAATAAGGAAATATATCGCCCACCGAAAATACTTTTTTTAACCTGGGCAACAGCCATGCATCCGTTATAAGCCAACAAAAAAACAGAGAAAATCTTACACTTGTCCGTTCATCCGACATCACAGGTTATTCCTCAGCTATACGGCAGAACATATAAAAAGCGGGCATGCCATACCGCTGCCCGCTTTTAAGGTGCTAGGCATTTCCGCCTGCATTCCCGGCAAGATCTCCGCCAACATCATCTTCATCATCAATTTCACCGGTAAGCCCCCGTTGAACCTCGTTATCATCGGCTTCTTTTTCTTCGTTGGGACTTATCCGCGACTGTTCATTGCCGTTTTCATCTTCGTTGTCTTCTTCTTTTGGATCGATGTAATTTTTCATAGTATCTGTTTTTATTGTAAAACAGATACTTTCTAACTATAGTTTCAAAAAAATTAGCAAAAGCGGCACCAAATATGTTTCCTGCTCAATTGCTGGTCGGGATAGGAAGATTCGAACTTCCGACCTCCAGCACCCCATGCTGGCGCGATACCTGGCTACGCTATATCCCGTTTGCTGAATTCCCTTTATGGGACACAAAAATTGATACAAAGATATATCACATTGCGCTTTTGGCAGAAAAATTTTAAAAAAATTTTGAAGGATTATTGATTTTTAAACGGAAAATGAGCAGCGCTTTCCCTTAAACTTTTTAACAATGCAGATGTTATATAAAAATGGAAAACATAGAAGAACTCATTATACCTGCTGCAAGAAAAGGCGATACCGAGGTTTTAAAAGAATTAATACGCAGAGGAGCGAATATAAATTTTCAGGACGATAAAGGTTATACCGCTTTGATTATTGCCTGCTACAACAACCAGCTGGAAGCGGCAGCATACCTGATTGCTTCGGGAGCAGACTTAAATCTTGGAGATCATGGAGGCAACACAGCTTTAATGGGTGCAGCATTTAAAGGCTATACCGATATTGCAAAACTATTGATTGAAAGTGGGGCAGACATTAATCTTCAGCATGGAAACGGCGGGACTGCATTGATGTTTGCCGCAATGTTTGGCCGCAATGAGGTTTTAAAACTACTTTTAGACCATGGCGCTGAAACCAGGCTCAAGGATATCAGGGGACAGCATGCATTAGATCTGGCCATTTTACAGGGGAACGAAGCTGGAGCAGAACTACTTGAATTATACAGTAAAAATGCTAATCTTGCAAAAGCGCCTTGACCAGCCCTTTCCACTGGGGATATGAAAAACCCAGTTTGGCCGCCATACCCACCATAAAATTCCTTCCCTTATCATAAAGGCTGCCATTATCCGTATTTGGAACTTCATTTCTAGCATGTTCTTCGGCACTAACAGATCGTCCGCTCTGTGTAACGATAAAGCTTGATGTAGCCTCACTTTTTAAAAAGTGGGCCGTTTCCTTTTTTCGTGACAAGGGGTGCGCGCAAGGCCTTACCCTCATGGATAATGTCTGCTTTTCACCGTCGCTTTCGGTAATAATCTCCTCGATTTGAACCCAATCATAGCCCATTCCAGCCTGGGTTCCAGGACCAGGAATATCGATTCTAATATAATCATTTAACTGCGCCTGCCTTTCTGCGCGGATGCCCTGAGGATCGATTAATTGGAATGCGGATATGCCTGCATAACGTCCCCATTCGTTTACAGACAATAATCTGGTACACGCCCGTTCAAAAACCTGTACCGCTTCTGCCAGGGTGCTACAGTCCCTGCGCTCTATTACATCCATCTTGCTGCCTGTATATTGGGCAGGTACGGCTTCTAAGTTGTTTTTATTTTCCATAGCGAATAAATTTGGTGAAGGCCAACAGCCTTCACCTGGTTTGTACCTTAAACTATGCTGGTATTTTTCTTTGAATTTCACGGTCCCAAAAGCGGTGCAGGGCAATCATTTCTGCAAAAGTCTTTGTAAGGGCATCAAGATCCTCAGTAATCAAAATACCTTCACTTAATGCCGTACCGTCTGCGTATTCTGCTGGTAGCTTTTTAGCGAAATAAGTAGATTCCAATACCTGGAGCGCCTGTTTGTCGGCAGCAATTGCCTTACAATGTTTGAAAGCCTCATTTAAGAAATGAATGGCATTGGCTTCTCCACTAAGTGCATTAACTGAATTAGCACCCCCAGGCACATATACTGCATCATAAAGAACGGATGCTGCTGTTAAAAGACTTTCATCCACTGCAATATTTTTACCACCTGCAGAAATAATTTCGCCCAACCTTGGCGCTATAATATGCACCACCGCTCCTTGTGCAACAAGGAAATCTTTAACTTTGCTAAGTGCCTGTTCATTTACTCCATCTGCCGCAAGTATTGCAATTTTTCTTGACCTGATGGTATCTTTGATCGTTGTGGCCATACTTAGCGCTACAGACCTTGCAAGGCTTCCTTTAGGGTTTACAGAAGCATAATCTTTCCTTTTGCCATCAGCTGGCAAGCTATTGTTAAGGTCTGCCAAAGGGATTTTTGGAATCTGCAAACCTAATGCCTGCGCAACTGCCCCAGCCAGGCCCTTATCTATCTGAATTAATACAGCCAGCATACGCTCCCTTACAGGAATGGCCTTTACTTTGCCGAGTTCAAAACTAAGGGCATCGATAAGGTGGTTCTTTTCGGCATTGCTCTGTGAATTGAAGAACAAGCGGGCCTGCGAAAAATGATCAAAAAAACTTCTGCTCCTTGCCCGGATCTTTCTGGCATCAATTGCTTCATTATGACTTACAAAGCCACCTTGTGCAGCCGGTACCTGCCTTGGGTCGTTTGCGGCGAGTCCGTTCGGACCATAACTGGTTTTACCCCTGTTGATTGTTTGGCGCATATGGCCATCGCGTTGGTTATTATGCACGGGAATTACAGGTCTGTTAATCGGGATTTCATGAAAATTTGGTCCTCCCAATCGGATTAGCTGGGTATCGGTATAAGAGAACAATCTGCCCTGCAATAGCGGGTCATTAGTAAAATCGATACCCGGTACTACATGGCCAACATGGAAAGCAACTTGCTCCGTTTCCGCGAAAAAGTTATCGGGATTTCTGTTCAGTGTCATCTTACCAATGCGCTGTACGGGAACAAGTTCTTCAGGAATCAATTTGGTAGGATCCAAAAGATCAAATTCAAACTTAAACTCATCAGCTTCAGGAACGATCTGCACGCCAAGTTCCCATTCTGGAAAAGCGCCGGCCTCAATGGCATCCCAAAGGTCCCTTCTATGAAAATCGGGGTCTTTGCCCGAAATATTCTGTGCCTCATCCCAGGCTACCGAATGAACACCCAAAAGTGGCTTCCAGTGGAATTTCACAAAATTGGCTTCACCGTTGGCATTCACAAATCTAAAAGTATGTACGCCAAAACCCTCCATCATGCGGTAGCTCCTTGGTATGGCACGATCACTCATCAGCCACATAATCATATGCGACGACTCTGGCATTTGAGAAATAAAATCCCAGAAAGTATCGTGAGCCGAAGCGGCCTGTGGCATTTCATTATCAGGCTCTGGTTTTACTGCATGGACAAGATCTGGAAATTTAACCGCATCCTGGATGAAAAACACTGGCATGTTATTGCCCACAAGATCAAAATTCCCTTCCTGGGTATAAAATTTTACAGCAAAACCCCTTACATCACGAGCCAGATCTGTCGATCCCCTGGAGCCTGCTACGGTTGAAAACCTAACAAACACCGGAGTTTCTGCTCCCGGATCGCATAAAAATGCAGCCCTGGTTAAGTTAGACATGTCTTCGTATACCTTAAAAACACCATGTGCAGCAGAACCCCTGGCATGCACTACCCTTTCGGGTATGCGTTCATGATCGAAATGTGTAATTTTTTCCCGGAGGATAAAATCCTCTAAAAGTGTTGCGCCTCTTTCTCCGGCTTTGAGCGAATTCTGATCATCGTTAATTTTGACCCCATGGTTAGTTGTTAGAAATTCGCCTGTCGAATCTGCAACAAATGATTCCAGTTTGGCCGTCTTACCATTTTCTGGCTGGGCAGGTTTATTTTTTCCTTTTGGTGTTTTCTTGTCCATAGTTTTTTTAGCTTAAGCCTCTTTTTGGGCTGTTAACATTTAATTTTTTTCTGCGATTAATGCATTACTGGTTGAGGGAAAAACTATCGGCCATGTGCCGTCTGCACGGACAAAGTTTATCTTTGCCAATGTATTTTCGTCAACAATCTCTATAATATGGTTCCGCAGTTGAGGAAAAAAGAAACAATAGCGAGCAAAATGAAGACCTGATTTTTCATAAGATATTTTTTACGGCACCGGATGTATTTTCGATAGCATATAGAGAACCTGCAAAAACAATAAATGGTTTTAACAATTTGCTCTAGCCTCTTCCGTATCAACTCGTTGGCCTCAAATCCCGATAAAGAATATCAAAAAACATTTTTTGGGCAGAATGGGTTGTACAATAATGATGAAGGAAAAAAGAACGGTTGTAATTACAGGCGCTTCGAGCGGTGCCGGCAAAGCAATGGCTACAGTATTTGCTCAGAATGGAGATAAATTGGTGATCTCTTCCCGCAATATGGACGAACTCACATCACTGGCCAAAGAATGTGAATTATTCGGTGTAGAAGTGTTAACAGTTGAAGCAGATGTATCCGATTATAAACAGGTCATTAATCTGGCAGCGGCGGCCGATAATTTTGGACCTGGAATAGATATCTGGATAAATAATGCCGGTGTACTTGCTATCGGCGAATTTGATGTTACACCAATGGAAGTTTCGGAGCAGGTGCTGCGCACTAATCTGCTTGGCTACATGAACGGAGCTCATGCTGTACTCCCATATTTTAAAAAACATGGATCAGGTATCATCATCAACAATATCTCTATTGGTGGCTTTCTTCCTGTACCTTACGGTGTGGCCTATTCTGCAAGCAAATTTGGTTTGAAGGGTTTTAGTGCAGCCCTTAAAACAGAATTATCCAGGTACCCCAATATTTATATCTGTGATGCCTTTCCGGCATTTTTAGATACACCAGGGATCCAGCATGCGGCAAATTATACCAGAAAAAGTTTAAAACCTGCACCTCCGGTATACGATCCGATGCGTGTTGCGCTAAGCATACTTAAACTTTCTAAGCAACCGAAACCACAAACGATGATTGGAAGTACTTCGATACTGCTCCGCCTATCTTATGCCATTTTTCCGGCAATTACAAGGGGTATAGCCGGAGCCGTGATACGTAGTTACTTAAAAAGTGCACCTGACATCGAAAAAACAAATGGCAATATTTTCTCTCCGCTTCCTTTTGGTAATGCCATACATGGCGGTTGGGGAATGCCTGGAAAACCTAAGGCGCACCGTAAATACCTGGCCGGCGGACTACTTCTCTTTGCGGGCGCAGTGCTTTTAACGGCCAAAAGTTTATCACAACTACCTAAGGGATAACCAGGTACTTTACAATTTAGCGGCCGTAAAGTTCGGTTTCTGATTTCAACCAGTTTATCGTTTTTTCGGTAATAAATCCTTCATCTACCCGCCATGCCCAGTTACCCGATGCTTTACCCGGCGTATTCATCTTAGCGGCATCACCCAACTGCATAATATCCTGCATGGGAATTATTGCAATTTCTGCAATTGAAGAATAGCAAAGCCTGATCATGGCCATATTAACATTCGTTTCATCAACCCTGGCACCAACATAGTTCGATAGCCGTTTTCGAAGCGCTTCATCTGTTTCATTTTTAAACCATCCCAAAGTTGTATTGTTGTCGTGCGTTCCGGTATAGACAATAAAATTCACTGAATCAAAATTGTGTGGAATATGGGGAGAAACGGCCAGGTCTTCGCCAAAGGCAAACTGTATTACTTTCATGCCGCGCAAGCCGAACTGTTTTCTTAAATGGACTACATCTTCGGTAATTTCGCCAAGATCTTCGGCAATAAAAGGAAGTTCGCCGAATTTTCCTTTCATAGATTTAAAAAATTTAGCGCCGGGCCCAGGTTGCCAGGTACCATTTACCGCATCATCAAGATCAGCTGCAACCTGCCAATAACTCGCAAAAGCCCTGAAATGATCCAGACGTACAAGGTCGTATATTTTACTGCTTTTTTTGAGCCGGTTCTTCCACCATTTAAATCCCTCATGCTCCATCCGCTCCCAATTGTATATCGGCATTCCCCACAACTGCCCTTTTTCATTAAAATAATCTGGTGGTACCGCCGCAACAACGGTTCTGTTTCCGTTTTTATCAAGGAGAAAATTTTGAGGTTCTGCCCATACTTCAACTGCATCGTAGTCCAGATAAAATGGAAGATCGCCAATCAATCTTATTCCCTTTTTATTTGCATAGGCCTTTAATTTGTACCATTGACGGTAAAAAATAAACTGGCTCCATTTTATTTCCTCAATCTCGGCAAGGTAGTTTTTTTCATATTCAGCAATTGCCTTTTTATTTTTAGACTTA
The DNA here is from genome assembly GCF_918698255.1 of Pedobacter sp. Bi27. Lineage (NCBI taxonomy): Bacteria > Pseudomonadati > Bacteroidota > Sphingobacteriia > Sphingobacteriales > Sphingobacteriaceae > Pedobacter > Pedobacter sp. Bi27. The sequence goes on along the minus strand of NZ_CAKKMW010000009.1, from coordinate 156,952 downwards.
AACTTTTCTGGCCAGTTAAACCATTCACTATTTTTATAAAACTGTTTTAAATGGGTATAAATAGAAAAATCAGTGAGCCAGCGCTCTTCAGCTTTACAAAACGCGTTGTAGCTTGCAATCAGTTTTTTGTTACCTATACCTTTAAAGCGCTGATAGGCCTTACTTAAAACACGCTGTTTCATTTCTGCTGTTTTTTCAAAATCAACTTGTGCTGTTATTGGTAATAGGAAAGCATCAAGGTCGCTTTTATTCAAAAGCCCATCTTCGAACAAAAATTCCGGACTAATGAGCATGGTATTTCCGGCCATAGCAGAACTGCTGGAATAAGGAGAATACCCGTTCTCCTTTTTTACCGGATTGAGCGGCAGAATCTGCCAATAGCTTTGCCGCGAAGCGTAAAGAAAATCTACAAATTTATAGGCATTGGGGCCCAGATCGCCGATACCAAAACTGGATGGTAAGGAACTGATGTGCATCAAAACCCCGGCAGAACGTTCGTTTTTTTTAGGGGTTAACCTGATTACCGCCAATTGAACTTCGTTGAACAGCTGGCTGATGAGTATACCCCTCTGTAACGGATCCTTAGCCCCTTTTTTCCCGGTAAGTAAATTTTCCCATGTTAAGGGTGCCTCTTGCGGTAAAATAATTGCAGTATCTTCCCAATCGAAATCGCTAACTGGTACATGCTGAATTTTACAGCATTTGGCAAAACCCAAGGGAACAACCGTTATTATCCAGTGGTGTTTGTACCTCCTTGCAAAAGCACAGATATGGTTACTATACTTACCTTCGACTGTTAAGGGTATATAGGTACCAAGTTCAAAAACATCAGCTTCGGATTTTCTGATCAATAGTAACGTTTTCGTTAACCACATTTTCAACTTTCCAGAAAACCTGTCTTCCCAAAGTTTTTTATAGTCAGCAGGTGTTTCTAGATCCTCCATCATTTTGGATCTGCTGCTATAATCAACAGGTCTTCTGTTATCAGGATCAACAAGGCTTAAATCCCATAATTCGGTTCCCTGATAAATATCCGGAACACCAGGGCAGGTAAATTTTAAAGTAAGCTGCGCTAAACTATTGATTATTGCAAAATCTGAAATCCGCTTCAAAAAGTCTTTGATCAATTTTCCACTTTCCAGCCTTTCGTTTAAAATAACCCGCGAAAACTTATTCAGTTTATGCTCGTAAACCTCATCCGGATTTGCCCAGTCTGATCGTTTTTTGGATTCCCGCAACGCTTTTACAATAAACTGTGCTAAACGGTTATCAATATCATGCTCATCATCTTTCAGAAAAGGCATGGCGCCGATAATGGTCTGCAGGAGCAGATAAACATCATTGTCGTGTAACTGTTTATAAGCTGGCACCTTATGCTGTAAACTGCTAAAAATACGCTTAAGTTGTTCAACCAGCAGGCTCCACTCCTCAGGAAGATCGCTAAGCACATTCAATCTGGCCCTTACATCCTCCCCTTTTTTGGTATCGTGGGTAGCACTCGCATTTATACTCAGTGGCCATTGCTGATGGCGATTCTGCATTTCATTATGAAACCAATCAACCGATACCCCGAATGCATCCGGAGCATCTCCAACTTCACTGTGACCTACAAAACGGTTGTAGGTAAACATCAGCGTATCTTCAACCCCCTTTGCCATTAACGGACCGGTAAACTGCATACAGCGTTGAAAAAACTGACCAACTTTTTGGCTATACGCAGGATCTGCATTTCGGGACTTTTCTAAAAATATGGTAGATAACAATTCACCTGCTTTACCCAGTTTTTTATCACCGACGAGCGGCATTAGCAGGCTGCTGATTTTCTTTTCATCGACTTCTGAAAGTGGGAAACTATAATTGTAATACCGATATACAGGCATGCGGATGAGGAGCCAGCCAAGCGCCTTTTTTAGTTCTGCGTTTTCTATAGAAAAAAAACCAGGCGGCTTAAGTGGCAAAAGCATTTCAAAAAGGTTATCCAATTCACCCTGCATATGTTTAAACAATATATTATGTTTTTTTTCATAGATCAGCTGAGATGGATCGAGTTTTTTTCCGGTTACCCGCTTATAAAGTCTGGTAAAAGGTTTCTCGGCCTGCCTATTGGTAAAAAGATTGTTTACCATTGCCATAAAATCATAACCGGTATTTCCCTGTACTTTCCAGTCACGCGGCATCTGTTCTCCCTGTTCCAGAATTTTTTCCACTACAATATAAATTTCCTTTCCAACTGACTTCCGGAGGTTTTGTAAATAACCTGCAGGATCATAAAGCCCATCTACATGGTCGATTCTCAATCCTTGAAAAACCCCTTTATCAATGAGTTCGAAAATATAGCGGTGATAAATATCGAATGTTTCCTGATGTTGCATGTTCAGGCAGATCAGACTATTGACTGTAAAAAACCTTCGGTAATTGATTTTATGATCGGTTTCCTGCCAATTACACAAGCGGTAATGTTGATCGTTGACAATCTGTTTTAAAACAGCTGTATTGCTGTTAACTTTCCTAAAATCGAGTAATGCCAGCATTTTATGCGTATCAGCATTAACGGGCCAATTGGTTTCACCATAACTGAGGTAATATTCGCCCTTAACTTTCTTGAGCTGTATTTTCTCCTGCATTATAGCTTCATCAAGCGCCTCACCTAAAAAAGGAACCATTAAGCGTCCATCGTCCTTTTCCAGGTCGATATCAAAAAACCTGGCAAAATCTGAGGTATTGCCTTTTTGAAGTACATCCATTAACCAGGTATTACCGGGATGAAAGGCCATGTGGTTGGGAACAATATCTTGAAGCCATCCAATTCCTGCTGCTTTAAGTTTTTTAGATACATTTAATAACTCTGCCTCAGTACCGATCTCAGGATTTATCTTTAATGGATTTATCACGTCATAACCGTGCATACTGCCCGGAACGGCTTCAAAAATGGGCGATGCGTACAATGTACTTATTCCCAATTCGGTTAGGTATGGGATAATACGATCAAGCGATTTCAGGTTAAAATCTTTGTGGAACTGAATGCGGTAAGTGGCGTTAGGTTTATACATCTTTTTTAGAAAGAATAAGAATTGATTCTGGAAATAGGGTAATTTGTTCACCAGGAGGTAAGCTGTTTATTTCGTCGTGTGGTTCATTCCAAACCAATGAGGAAGAGTTAAGCAACACGGCCCAATCTTGAATGGTTTCGCCAGTCGAAAGGTTTTGCTTTTGATCTGAAAAGTTAAACAGCATCATTATTTTTTGTGTGCCCTTCCACCGGTTTAACATTAAACATCTTTTTTCTGGGTAAGCTACTGCCTTAACGTTCTTTCGATCTAAATCTGCAAGCACCTCATTTTGCTTTCGGAGTGCAATCAATGTTTTGTAATAAGTCAACATTTTAAGGTTTAACGGCACTTGCAGTTTTTGCCAATCCAGTTTTGAATGCTGAAAAGTTGATTCGCTTTGTGGGTCGGGCACCCCATCATCTCCATGAAAAGCCGAAAACTCCGCTTTTCTGCCTTCTCTAACGGCTTCTACCAGATCGTGATCACTGTGACTTACAAAAAACTGGAAAGGATTTGTTTCCGCCCATTCCTCGCCCATAAATATCAGGGGTAAAAAAGGGCTGCAAAAAACGGCAGCAGCCATCACTTTTAACATTTCAAAGCTCAGCAATGTAGCAGTACGTTCGCCCAGCATGCGATTACCGACCTGATCATGATTTTGTGAGAAAACAACAAATTTATCACCTGGTACATCTCCTACGGGTTCGCCAAACTTTTTCTGCCTATGGGGTGAATATTGTCCATCGTACACATAAGCACTGTTAAAAGATTTAGCCAGATCAGCCACGTCGTTAAAATCTGAATAATAACCTTTTTGTTCCTGACCTGCACAAACCCTCAACGCATGATGAAATTCATCTATCCATTGGGCATCCATGCCATAGCCAAACTCCTTTTGCGGCCTGATAAAACGGCCGTCGTTCAGGTCAAGTTCAACAATCAGTTCATAAGTTCTGCCAGTTACCCGAGCAAGTTTTTCGGTATGCGATTTAATTTCTGCCAGAATATGAACAGGGCTAAAATCTTTAATTGCGTGTACCGCATCCAACCGAAGCGCATCGATGTGAAAATCCCTGAACCACATTAGCGCATTTTCGATATAGAAATCCCTTACCGCATCGCAGCCTGCATCATCAAAGTTAATGGCCTGCCCCCAGGGCGTATGGTATTTATCCGTAAAATATGGGCCGAAATCTGCAAAATAATTTCCTTCTGGTCCCACATGATTATAAACCACATCCAAGATTACGGCCAGTCCCTTCTCGTGGCAGGTGTTAACCAGGTGTTGTAATGCCAAAGGGCCACCATAGGTATTTTGTACGGCAAAAGGAAATACGCCATCATAACCCCAATTCCTGCCGCCCGAAAATTGTGCAACGGGCATAATCTCGATGGCGGTAATGCCGAGTTCAACAAGGTAATCGAGTTTTTTTTCGATGGCGGCAAAATCTCCTTCAGGTGTGAAAGTTCCGGTATGGAGTTCGTAAATGATGAAATCTTTCAGTGCAATTCCCTGCCAATTGTTATCCGTCCAAGGGAAACTTTTCAGATCAAAAGCTGTTGATACCCCCTGCGGTCCTTCGGCCTGGAGTAATGAGGCTGGATCTGAACGCACAAGTTCCTTCCCATCTTTACGGCTGCTGATTTTAAAGCTATAAGTTTCCAGTGGCTTGATCTGATCGGTTTGTAAATACCAATATCCATACTCCTCATTAAATAGATCAATAACCGCAGCGCTTTCTGTTATTAACACAGCAACCTGTTCTGCAAGCGGTGCCCAAACCCTTATTTCTGCCTGTCCGCTTTCGTTAAAATTTAATCCAATACTTCTTTTTTGTATATCTATTCCCATTAAAGCCCTTTTTTAGGAGAACAAAAAAAAACAGGCCAAAGTTTTGACGGATATTTATAAAAATATGCTATAATTTGCATAGGTCTTAAGGCAAGCTGTTATGGCGTATTGCGAGGCTTATCATCTACTGGCTCCTGCATTTTACCCATTTGTTCAGCTAATTTGCCATCAGGGGTAATATTGCCCACGGCTACCTGCAGTTTGTTTTTAAATCCTGATACGACCATGTCTTTTCCGTCCATCATCGCTTCATAACCATCTTTAGCTACCGCTGCAGGATCAGCTAATTCGCCTTCCTGTACTATTTTTGAATCCATCATATCAGCTTTTCTAAAAAAGTCGGTATCTGTGGGGCCAGGTAGTAGAGAGGTTATCGTAACTGGCGAATCTTTTATTTCTGCACGCACCGCTTCGTTAAAAGAGTGCACAAATGCTTTTGTACCATGGTAAACGGCCTGATAAGGCCCAGGCAATTTTCCTGCGATCGATGCAACATTCAAGATCTTCCCTGCTCCCCGTTTTACCATCTCCTTTAAATATAATTTGGTTAAGGTTACCAAAGAGGCAATGTTAAGCTGGATAATTTTTAATTCTTTACTTAGGTCGGTATCTATAAATTTGCCATAAACCCCTTGTCCGGCGTCATTTACCAATACATCGATCTGCACATTTTTTGTACGTATGTTTTCATACAGGTCAAAAGCCGCATCCCGTTCAGACAGGTCGGCGATCATGGTGATTACCTCAACTCCTTCCGCTTCAAAAATGGCTGCTGCACGTTTTAACCTTGCCTCTTCCCGGCCAACAATAATGAGGTTAAAACCATCTTTTGCAAAAAGTTTGGCCAGTTCATAGCCAATTCCGCTACTTGCACCGGTAATCAATGCAAAATGTTTTCTATTTTCCATGTTGTCGTATTTACTGTTTTAAAAAAATTAATTTTGATGAGGCGTTCCGCTATCTTCTGCGCGGTCTGTATCCGAATCCGATTTCGCTGCCTGTTTTGATAATTCCTTAGCAGAAGCCTCATCCTGATAAGCACTATCCGCATCACTTGCCTCAATCTGCGAATGTGGTACAATACAAACCCTATTTTCCTGCTGATCTGTTTTTTTGTTTTCCATAGTTTTAAGTTTAAACCTTCGAATTATTTTCTTCAAGAAGCACAACCTTCGTTTTAAAACTTGTGCTTCATTAAATAAACAAGGTAAAACTGCTACAGGTTTGATTTATTTAACAGTTAAGGTATGTGGTTACAATACTGCTTAACATCCGATTAAATGTTTCTAAGCAGGCACAGTATTATCATATTTTTAGCACCTTAAAAAAGGGATGGCCTGGGGATTTATGTCCCAAGGACAGCAAGAGAAAACAAAAAAGAAAACCATCTGAAATTTTCGCCTGTTTATATAAACAAAAACAAAGCCTTAGACTTAGTACTAAAGAATATGACAAACAAGCAAAACTTTTTTGAACGTATATCTGACAAGATTACCTATTGGACCGGAAGTGCAAGCGCCTTTACCATAGCTGTTGGCATTATTCTAATTTGGGGCATTAGCGGCCCTATTTTCGACTATTCGGATACCTGGCAACTGGTCATTAATACCGGAACAACAATTATTACTTTTTTAATGGTATTTCTGATCCAAAAAACCCAGAATAAAGATTCAAAGGCTATACAGTTAAAACTTAATGAGTTATTGGCGGCCAGCAGACATGCCAGTAACCGCATGGTCGATATTGAAGACCTCTCGGAGGCAGAACTTGATGTATTGCATAAATACTATGCGAAACTTTCTGATATGGCAGAAAAAGGAGAAGATATCCACCATTCCCATTCAATTGATTCTGCAAAAAAACTTTCAGAAGAAAAATTAACAGGTACGCCCAGGCTAGCTAAAAATAAAAAAAATGGTAAACCTTAGCCGTTTTTCCATATGTAATGATCTGAATTAACAATCGGGATGGGATTAAAAGCTCAGCTATTCTCAATAATAAGAGGCTAAAAGTTTGGTACTGCGCTTTGCATGCCCAAAAAGGTAAGTTACCTCATATTGGGAAGGGCTTATACTTTAGGTAGCTCAATATAAAACTTTGTTCCCTTGTTTTCTTCACTATCAAACCAGATTTTCCCTTTGTGCCATTCAACAATAGTTTTGATAATTGACATGCCAAGGCCTGTAGACTGTTCGCCGTTTAAACCGTTCCTGCGGGCATTGGTAAATTTCTCAAAAAGTGTAGCGTGATATTCTTTTGGAATTCCGATTCCGTTGTCGGCAACTGTAATTAGAATTTGTTTTTTGCTTTCTGTGAGATAGACGTCTATGTTGCCATTTTTGGGGGTAAATTTAAGTGAATTGGAAATCAGGTTATTGATCACCTGCATAAATTTATCTTCATCAATTTCAGCAAAAATACGCTCTTTACTTGAACGGCAGGAAAAAGTAATCTGCAAACCGTCCTGCATATCGAAATATTCCTGGGCAGCTAAGGAGATCTTGCTCACCAATTCTACCCTTTTTTTAACCAGTTGTACACCCGCCGTCTCAAGAAACTCCTGGTTCAGAAAGTCGCGAATTAATTTGAGGCTTTTTTTAGTGATCCTGTCTATCAACGCGATGTAACGATCAATAGACGGATCTTCAAATCTTCTGGCACCCTTTGCCAGCAGGTCTGAAATATTACCAATTGCACCTATAGGCCCAGCCAAATCATGTGCGAGAATATTAAGTATGGCATTTTTTTTACTATTGTGGTTATTGAGTACTTCGGCAATTTTCTTGTAATTGGTAACATCTTCAGCAATCCCAATCAAAAGATGTTGCCCGTTTTCACTGAGTAAATAAGGCGTTGTGCTCAACCAGCGCTCGTTATCAGAACGCTGTATCCTGCATTCAACATCGGTTACCGTATTCCCATCTGTACATTCTCTTAACTTGAAAAGTACATAACGCCGGTCTTCGGGATGTACCATATGCAATAAAAGCCTCGAACGTATGTCTATAGACGCTAAACCGAAGAAGGTCATGCAAGATGGGTTCATGTAGATAAATCTATCCTCGTTTAAATCGAATATAAAGAAAAGCCGGGGCGAACGCTCAGAAAGATATACAAGAAGATTTGAGATTTCCATTAAATTGATGAAACGTTATAATCCCATGGGGCGCTCCATTTACAATTTAATTATTTTTTTTAAGGTCTAAGTGTTAGGTGTATAATCGCAAATTATAGAAAAACAAAAAATGCCCACTATTGGCCAAATAACGCATAAAATGTGGTTTGCAACATTGTTTTTTCGCGTACTTAGCCCCTAAAAACAGGGATAAAATACAAAATCATAGCATACCTCAATAGGTAGCGAACTACGTAAGATACCGCAAAAACTACCCCTTTTTAGCTAAAAGCTATTAAAATAACCTTAAAAGCCGTAATTTAACCTTAAATCACAGCTATATGGAAAAGCACCCTTAAAATGCATTTAGACAAACCAGCGTTGCTGAACAACAACATTTAATTCCTGCGCTAAAGATCAGGGCCGGCAGTTTTTTTTGGATTTCATATTAAAATAAAACAATCATGTCAAAAATTCTTGTATTAGACGATGATCAGAGTAATGCCGATGTTATCCAAATGATATTGGAAGATCAGGCATTTATAGTTGTGAGTATTAACCATAGTGATGAGCTGCTGAGCACCATCAAAAATTTTCAGCCGGATTTGATCGTGATGGATATCCTGTTAGATAAAGGCGACGGTAGGGAGTTATGTAATGCCATAAAACGTAATATTGAAACCAGAAATATCCCCATTTTGTTAATAACGGCAATGCTTGAAGCGCAGGCCGAAAAGATTCCAAATATGGCTGATGGAATCATCTTTAAGCCATTCGACTATGTTAAACTTCACCGCAAGGTACGCCGGTTAATACATTGATTAATACCAACCATAAAAATCATGTGCAATAGCATAATAAAAGATAAGATAGATAAATCGCTATTGATTTAACGCAGCCGGATCTGTTGCAAGTAATCCAGTTTACCAGAGACAGATTACTAAAAATCGGCGTCATCTCGACTGGAGCAACGCGGAGTGGAGAGATCTTTAACTATGTTTAAAAGATCTCTCCACTGCGGTCGAGATGACGATTTATCTCAACCCCTCATCCGTGTTTACCTGTTTGCATCTGTGGTTAAAAGCGCTTAACTTAACGACATTGACGGAGACATGAACGGGCAGCGGCTCAAGTTATAAAGAGGAAAACCTGATGTAATAATTTCAAAAAAACCAAACCAACTAAAATCTGATCTGGTTATATATGAAGCAATTAAAACTTCATTATGGATAAGAAAAATAAAATCACCCGACGGGAGGCTATTGGCAGCCTCGGTATCGGACTGGCTGGTGTGGCCATATCTCCAAATTTAAATGCTGCGACTTTGATTCAGCAAAATGATGGCCCGAACAATGCTTTGGAAGATCCCACAACAAAATACCCACGCCCTCCTTTTAACCACCAAAACCAGCCCTGGCCGGCACTGGCCAGTAAAATGGTACCAAGGCCCGATCACGGCGAAAGCAGTTACAAAGGTTCAGGCAGGCTAGCTGGCAGAAAGGCTCTCATCACCGGTGGCGATTCGGGCATGGGTAGAGCGGCCGCAATTGCTTATGCCAGAGAAGGTGCCGATGTTGCTATAAACTATCTCCCACAAGAGGAACCTGATGCAAAAGAAGTAATTGAACTGATTAAAAAAGCTGGTCGTAAAGCTGTAGCCATTCCTGGTGATATCAGAAACGAAGCATTTTGTTCTAAACTGGTAGATACCGCTGTAAGCCAGCTTGGCGGCCTTGATATCCTCATTAGCAACGCTGCAAGGCAGCAAAGTACCCCATCACTGGCAGACTTAACCAGCGAACAGTTTGACTGGACGATCAAAACAAATATATACGCGCCATTTTGGATTATCAAAGCAGCATTGCCACATTTAAAACCGGGCTCATCAATCATTGGTACTACCTCTGTTCAGGCAACCGACCCCTCTCCTGATCTTTTTGATTACGCACAGACAAAGGCTGCTACTACAAATTTTGTGAAATCACTTGCCAAACAACTGGGTCCGAAGGGAATAAGGGTAAATGGAGTAGCACCCGGCCCCATTTGGACACCGTTACAGATGGGAGGAGGATCAACGCCCGAAAAACTTAAAGAATTTGGTAAAGATACACCTATGGGCAGGCCAGGCCAGCCAGCCGAACTGGCTTCCATTTATGTCCAGCTTGCCGCAAATGATGCCAGTTTTTCAACCGACCAGATTTATGGTGCTGCAGGCGGAAACGGACAACCTTAAAAAGGCAGGTTTATGAAACCGCTGGAAAAGCTGATCAAAAAGGATGAAAATCTGAATTTTCCAAAAGACGGATCGAGCAAACAGAATGGGTAATCGTTAACTGTGCCAGAAGCAGTATTAATAAGAATTGAAAAAGTAGATCATCGTTTAGCCAACCCCGTATTTCCCGCAAATCAATTACGCAAAATACGGATCTGACAACATCTTTAATACTATAAATCAGGTAGTTACCTCTGTACGATAATATCTAATTTTAATCTCAGTTCTCATATAACTGAGGTTATGCCCAAAAAGATTATCCTTATAGAAGATGACCCATCCAATCTTGATGCCTTAACGCTTGCCCTAACCTGCAACCATTATCAGGTCTTTGGTTTTTTAAATGGCCGGCAGATGATAGAAAACATCAGATCCATCATACCCGATATGATTATCATAGATATCATGCTCGGGTATGAAGACGGAAAAAAGTTATGCAGCATGATCAGGGAAACACCTGATATCAGCCATTTGCCTGTAATCCTTACCTCTGCCAACGGCAATATATCAGTAATAAGGGATTGTCAGGCAGATGCTTTTATTGAGAAACCGTTTGATATAAATGAAATGTATCGGCTAATCGAATCTCATATGCTGATCATGTAAGGGCAGAACAGGTATTCACGCTTCGCATACTTTCCAAAATCATCACATTCAACTGGCTAATAACAGGGTACTTTCCACTACCTGTGGTTTATACCCTCAAATTCAGGGCAGCCTAAAACCGCAGTGCCAAATGGTATATCCTTTGATGGATTTTATACACCTAAAAACATATACCTATGACACAGTACGAATTCTCACAAAACATCAGCCTCTATTCAGGGGCACTGCGCTCACACGCTTTGAAATTTACTAACGATCTTGATGATGCAAATGATCTGTTGCAGGATACTTTGGTAAAGGCTACACGTTTTGCTTCAAAATTTGATCAGGGTACCAATATAAAGGGTTGGCTATTTGTAATTATGCGCAATACCTTTATAAACACTTATCGCAAGCACCAAAGGCACCGCGACCATGTTGTACAGGTTGAAGAAATTTCATCGGTGCAGCTCGGTGGTAGTGCAACTTTAAACCAGGCGGAGAGCAAGTTTGCAATGGAAGACATTAAAAACGCTTTAAAAAGGTTACCCAAGGCCTATTCAGTACCCTTTATCAGATATTTTGAAGGTTATAAATACCAGGAAATCGCACTTGAGCTAGACATACCCGTTGGCACGGTAAAAACCCATATACACCAAGCCAGGCAACTGTTAAAAAAACAGCTCAAACAGTATAAAAAATAATTAACCAACGAGGCTGTATCGCAATGGCAACTTTCACCTCAAATGCTGTCATATTGTCCAAAGGACTCTTACGGAGCTTATCAAGATAATTTACAGGTCTTTCGACAAGCTACCATTTACAGATTCTAAACGAAAGGTCGTCATTGCGAGGAGGAACGACGAAGCAATCTTTCCTGCTAGTGATCTTTGCTATAAAGATTGCTTCGTCGGCTGAAAAAGCCTTCTCGCAATGACGATTTAACACGACCTAAAATGCGCTAAAAACCCTCATACCATTTATGTTGAATTTTATGCGATAAATTAGGCCTCAATATGACAATTATATTTATGATGCAACTGTTCCAAACACTGCACACCGTATTTCTCCGGCTTCCTGCGATTAATACCCAATTTTAAACAAATAATACCCAAAATCCCATCGGGTATAGGAGATAAATGGCAAGCGCTCTACAACAACACGCAACAACTTAAATATCAAATAATTAACACAAAAACAATTCGATTAGCACTAAAAATCCTTAAAAAAACATCTCTATTGATCCCCCAAATTTGAAAACAGAAAAATAGATCCCCTATCTATTCTTTTCATTTTCAGCAAGATCGGCATTTTAGATAATTCTAAGTTTTGTAAATCGTTTTAGGCTAAACTTTACAATTTTAGGCACAAACATGTGCAGGTTTTGACTGGCCCGAAATTTCGCTTATATTTATCCTTTAATCATCCTATGGGAGCTACACATGGACTTTCCAGCGTTTGATCTGACCCATAAACCCGGTGGCAAATAAAAATGCGGCATCAGGGCAGTATAGCAAGTATCAGTGTTCCCCTTATCCATTTCACAATGATAATTGAGATGCGAAAAAAATAAAAGAAATGCAAGAAAACCAAGATGGTGCTCAGTCACATCATCCAGCAGAGCTGAACAGGGAAACGCCTCAGCAGGCTGCTTCCTTCCCAATTATAGGTATGGGTGGAGCCAGCGGATCATTACCTGCCTATCAAAAATTCTTTACCCATATGCCTGTCAATGCCGGCATGGCTTTCGTAATTATTGTCCACCAGGATAAAGCCGAAGAACTGGATTATTCCGTCCTGCTCAAGGAATCGACCAGTATGCCGGTATTGACAGCAAAAGATGGTTTGGAAGTACGCGAAAACCACGTTTACATTATTCCTCCTGGCACTGATATGGGTATTCATAACGGCCATCTTTTACTTTTTAGCGCCTCGCGGCCAAAAGGTGCACACATGCCTATTGATTATTTTTTCCAGAGTTTAGCTGAAGATCAATGGAACAAGGCTGTTGCCATCATCTTTTCTGGTTTAGGAGCCGATGGAGAAACAGGTTTGAGAATGATCAAAGAAAAGCTCGGTATGGGTATGGTACAAGAGCCGGATACAGCCGAATTTTCGAGCATGCCTTATGCTGCGATTAAAACACACATGGCCGATTATGTTCTTCCCCCGGAAGAAATGCCCTTAAAACTGATTCAGTACCTTAATCATCCGGTCCTTGTAGGTGAAGCAAACGAAGAATTAACCTCACCCCTTACCAATAAGGTACACATACAAAAAATACTGATGTTATTGCGTTCGCAAACCGGACATGATTTCACTTTATATAAAAAAAACACCATTTCCCGCCGCATAGAACGCAGGATAGCCTTTCATCAGCTGCCAGATTATGAAAGCTATGTAAATTATTTAAGGGAAAATCCTGCAGAAATCGATACCCTGTTCAACGAACTTTTAATCGGGGTAACAAAATTCTTCAGAGACCGCCATGCCTTTGATAGTCTGAAAGAACATGTTTACCGTTTGCTTGAACAAAAAAGCCCGGAAGAGCCGATCAGGATCTGGATTGCAGGATGCTCAACAGGTGAAGAGGCCTACTCTATTGCCATTATCATTACCGAGTTTTTAGACAACCTTAAGTCGAAGCGGAAGCCCAAAGCGCAGATTTTCGCTACCGACCTCGATCCAAATGCGATAGACCATGCACGCGCAGGCTTTTATTTTTCAAATATCGTTGCAGAATTGTCTGCACAGCAGCTTGAGAGATTCTTTGTTAAAAAGCCGAACGGCTATACTGTAAAAAAGGAAATCAGAGAGATGATTGTTTTTGCACAACACAACCTGATCAAAGATGCCCCTTTTACGAGGCTCGATCTGCTATGTTGCCGTAATGTGATGATTTACCTTACTACAGAGCTGCAGAAAAAGATTATTCCGGTTTTTCATTACTCTTTGCAGCCAAACGGTCTCCTTTTTCTCGGGCCTGCCGAATCTGTGGATGCTTTTAACGATATTTTTAACAGTATAGATTCCAAATGGAAGATTTTTGAACGTAAGGAAGGTGTAAGCGCCATCGGAAAAATATTGGATTTTCCTTTCCACATCGCCAATCAGGATAAACTGGGTAAAATTGACAACACCACAAAAGCATTGGCCAAAAACCCAATTGCCGAAAGCTTTAATAAGGTACTGCTCGAAAATTATACCCCCGCTTCTTTATTATTAAATGAAAAAGGCGAAATCCTATACATCAATGGCAAAACAAACCGGTTTATCCAGCTTAATCCCGGAGAGGCGGTAATGAATATCCATAGAATGGTAAGGGAAGAACTCAAATACGTACTGGGAAATGCCATTCACCTGTGTCTGACCAACCATACAAAGGTTGAGATAAACGATATCCGGATCAAAGAAAACAACCGTACTTACCTGATGGGCTTTTCTGTCGATTACCTTAATGAGCCTGCGCTTCAAGGTCTTTTACTGGTTAATTTTTATGAAAAGGGGCTGGTTAGAAAATCTACGGCACAAAAATCTAAATCTGCATCCAATATCAGTGAAGGAGCGGTAGAAGAACTTGAAAAAGAACTTACCTATACCAAACAGCAGCTGCATACCACCATTGAGCAGATGGAAACCTCGCTGGAAGAACTAAAATCGACCAATGAAGAACTGCAGAGCACCAACGAGGAACTGCAGAGCACAAATGAAGAAGCATTAACCACCAAAGAGGAAATGCAATCGCTCAATGAAGAGCTAATGACGATTAACCTCCAATACCAGAACAAGGCAGAAGAGCTCACCCAGCTGAACAATGATATGAAAAACCTGCTGGACAATACCGAGATCGGCACCATATTTCTCGATAACCAGCTTAACATTTTACGTTTTACCCCTCAGGTAACCAGGCTGTTCAATGTAATTACCTCCGATATTGGCCGTTCCATTACCCATATTGTTTCAAATTTCGAATATCCTTCTATTGAACAGACCATTAATGAAGTAATTACAACCTTATCGGGTAAAGAACTTGAAATCAAAACCAAAAAAGGCGAATGGTATAACCTACGCATTATGCCCTACCGTACAATGGATAATTTCATCAATGGTGCTGTACTTACGTTTACTAAAATTACACCGATAAAATCGATGAACGCGAGGATGCTCGGCTTATTGCAATATGCACAATCAACAGCCGACCTACATCCTCAGGCCACTGTTGTATTGGATGCCGACCGAAAGGTATTGGTGTGCAATGAGAAGTTTCAGAACATGTTCCGTATACAAGAATATGAAATAAGAGAACTTTCTTTCACAGAAATTGTTATTAATAAGTGGCAGATGGATCTTCTCTCTGACAAGCTCTCCAATTCATCCCCGGCAAGTGAAGAAATATATGTACAGCACCATTTTAACGGACTGGGCCTAAAACACTTGGAAATTAAAATAGAAAGAATCATGGAAAAAGGAACAGGGAGTACTTTAATCATGATACTGAGTTTTAAGGAAAAATAAAAAAATGTGAGCAAAACATCAAAAGAAGTTATTCTTTCGGTACTCAGGGCTAAGGCAGAAGAACTCCTAGCCGAAAGGGATTTTGCTGGACAAAGAATACCTCCAGATAGCGAAATGGCTGTTTTAATTAACGAATTGGAGATCCACGAAATTGAAGTGGATATGCAAAACGATGAACTCCGTGAATCGTACAGGGCAATCGATATGGAGCGCTCAAGGTTCACCGGTTTTTTCGATGCTGCACCCATTGGTTATTTTATTCTCGATGCGTTGGGCACGGTTAGCGAGGTGAATAATACAGGCATAAACCTGCTCCACACACACAGAGATGCAATTTTAGGCAAACATTTCTCTTTCTGGATTTTACCTGAAGTAAAGGAACATTTTTATGCTTTTATTTTAGGACTGGACAATTTAGATAAAACCAGAAGTTATGAAACACTCATCCGGCTTTCGGATGGAAAGATAATGCAAGCACAGTTGGGAGGAATAGCCATGAAAAACCCGCAAACCGATGCAGCTGAGTATTACATTACCTTAACAGATATTACAGAATCAAAAAATGCTGCACAAGTACTTAAAGAAACTACCGAACGGCTCAACCAGACGTTAAAAGCCTCTTTTACGGGCACATGGAGCATATGGCCCGATAAAAAAAAGGTATATTTTGATGAATTTAGTAAAAACATCCTTGCACTTAATGCCAATGATTTCGATGATACTTTAGATGGTTTACTTAAGTTGGTGATCAGTGAAGACCGTGAAAAAATAAGAGCAGTATGCGAAAAAAGCAACACGCTGAGAGAAATAGACATGGAGTTCCGTTTAAAATCAGACCAAGGGCTGCCAAAAACAATTCTGGCTAAAGGAAGAGAAATTTCAAAACCTGGCGAAGAATGTTATTTTACCGGGATTTTATTCGATATTTCTGAACGTAAACGTGCGCACGAAATTGAAGAGGCGAATAAACGGGCTCAACAGCGTTTGTTAACACAGGCCGTGCTTGATGCACAGGAAAAAGAGCGAAGTAAAATCAGTGCGGCCCTTCACGATAGTATCTGTCAGCTGTTATATGGCAT
This sequence comes from Pedobacter sp. Bi27, assembly GCF_918698255.1. Taxonomy (NCBI): domain Bacteria; kingdom Pseudomonadati; phylum Bacteroidota; class Sphingobacteriia; order Sphingobacteriales; family Sphingobacteriaceae; genus Pedobacter; species Pedobacter sp. Bi27. The sequence goes on along the minus strand of NZ_CAKKMW010000009.1, from coordinate 140,484 downwards.
CAGGTTCAACATCAACCACCTTAAAAAAGCAGATGAAGCTCAACTTAAGGCAGAAATGGGAAATGTGACCAAACTGCTCGATCAGGCCATACGCGAAATCAGGGATATCTCTTACGAACTTACCCCTTCTGTACTTAAAGATTTCGGATTTACAGCCGGAATAAAAGAGATGAGCCAACGCCTGAGCAATAGCGTTTTTAAAATCAACAATCAGATACACCGGAATGCCGATAAGTTGCCGGGCGAAGTACAGTTATATGCTTTTCGCATCATCCAGGAACTGATCAACAACAGCATCAAGTATTCGGGTGCAACACAGGCCTCCATATCGGTATGTACAGAAGATGGAAAAGTAAACATCACGGTATGCGATAACGGAAAAGGAATTGATCTGAAAAACGAAAAACACTTACGCACGGGTTCTGGATTAAGGGGAATTAAAAACAGGGTAGCCATGTTAAATGGTACATTTAGTGCCTATAACAACAATGGCGCATGTTTTAGCATCTCTTTCGATCCGGCGGAATTTAAAGAAGAGTGATCATGTCAAAAAATATCAGAAATATTATTACCATAGGTGCATCTGCAGGAGGACTATCAGCGGTGTCTAAGCTGCTTTCTAAACTTCCAGCCGATCTGGATGCTGCTATATTTATTGTAATCCATTTAGGTAAGGCAGCCCTTGTAGATGTTGTACTTAACATGCTTGGCAAAAATTCGCCACTTCCGATCAGCATACCGGAAGATGGTACCCCGATAAGCAACGGACAGGTTTACCTTGCACCAGCTGATGCCCATATGATGCTCCAGAAAGGACATATTTTAATTAAACGGGGCGCTAAAGAAAACCATTGGCGCCCATCTATTGATGTACTGTTCCGCACGGCTGCTGCTGCCTACGATTCGTGTGTAACGGGCATTATACTAACTGGCCTTTTAGATGATGGAACATCAGGGATGGCTGCAATAAAAAAATGCGGCGGCCGCTGTATTGTACAAGAGCCTGATGGTGCCGAATTTCCTGACATGCCCAACAACGTGATCAGCAACATGGAGGTTGATTACCGGGTACAGATTGAAGAAATGGGCTATATCCTTAGCGACCTGTATTCCAGAAATGAATGCGAAGCCGGCGCCGTTCCTGAAGAAGTGAAACTGGAATCGGAAATTACCATCAGAATGTCTACCAGCCTCCCGGCTACCGCCCAACTGGGGCAGCTTACGCCTTTTACCTGCCCGGATTGCGGAGGGATTCTTACCCAGATTGACGATCTGAATGGAGAAAAACACTACCGCTGTTTTACCGGCCATGTTTTCAGCGAAAGTTTTTTGGATAATGAGTATGCCGACAAAACAGAAGAAACCCTTTGGGTGGCCATCCGCATGATGGAAGAACGCAGAAATTTTAACAATACCATGCGCAAAGACAATGGCATAAACGAACCGGAGAGGGAAGCCAAAGACAAGGAGCTCCAGGCACACATAGAAAGGCTCAAACTGGTAATGCAAGGGTTGGCAAAAGAACGTCAAAAAATTAAATAATTAAACAATAGAAGCCTTGAAAGTAATACTCGCAGAAGATCATAACATTGTTCGAAACGGCATTAAAATGCTTTTAGAATCGCAGGGAGAGGTAAGGGTTGTAGCCGAAGCTAACAATGGCCTCGAAGTACTCAGCTATTTTGCTGAAGGTGGGCATGCAGATATTGTAATTGCCGACATTAATATGCCCGAAATGGATGGAATCAGCCTGATCGGGCAGCTCAGAACACTGAGCCCTTCTACTCATGTTGTGATGCTCTCTATGCTTGATAATGAAAAATACGTTGCCCAGGCATTTATTGAAGGTGCCAGAGGGTACCTTCTCAAAAATGTAGGCGAGGACGAACTAAATTTTGCACTACGCTACGTAGCTGGCGGAGGCAAATACCTTTGTGCCGAACTGGCCGAAAAGTTACTCGATAAACTCACCCAAACGACCATACAACACCCCGAAACAAACGGACAGCATATCGATTTTTCACTAAGGGAAATGGAAGTATTACATTTAATCGCCGAAGGATATACGAATACCGAAATGGCCGATAAACTATTTTTAAGTAAACGCACCATTGAGGGGCACCGCCAGGCACTGATCGATAAAACAGGTGCTAAAAATACCGCTGCACTTATCCGCTTTGCGGTAGTCAACGGCTTCATCAGTTAGGCCGAAACCTGCAGTAACCAGTCATAAATAACCTGGCAATCTACCCATAACAAAATCTGTTAAATATCCATTTGCGTATATCCTAGTGATTAAAGCAATGGTAGATAAAAGAGAAAAATTAGCGGTACTTCTTAAAATACGTGCAATTTATTTGAGTGATTTTGGTGGCTTACTTAAAAATGGCAGAATAGTAGACCGGAGAGAATTCCCACAGGCGATGCCTATTGGCGAATATGCCAAGTTTGGCGTTCCTAAGCCAGAAAATTACAGATATCTAACTTAAATGACGGTTGGTATTTAATTAAGCGTTCTATTAAAAACCTGAGTTCGATAATTATTTGCTAAAAATCATATCTTATATATGCCTAATCCCGCTTTATCGTCATGCTGAATTTATTTCAGCATCTTTTTTGTGTGAAAGACCCTGAAATAAATTCAGGGTGACGACCGCCTTAACAGAAAACTTGATTAAAACGTCACAAAATGAGATTTGATAATCGAACTCATGTTAAAAGATTGGAAGGTTAGTTAAATTTTACACGCCAGGGCTTAAAATACATGAGCATAGCGTTACTGTTTAACTTCTTCGGTTTTTTTTTAAGCAATAAACGTTTTACAGGCTTCAATATCTCTTCAATACTAAAAGGTTTCTCAATAAAACAATCAAATGTACTTCCCTCCAACTGGAGTAAAATACTGCTATAGGCAGAAATGATTACCACCGGAATTTTAGATAAATGCTCATTTTCTTTAAGTGCTGTGCAAATCTCTCCACCATTTACCTTCGGCAAATGGTAGTCAATAATGATGAGGTCTGGCCTGAATGCCTCTATTACACCCATTTCAGGCGCGTCTGTCTCTATACGGCAGTAAAATCCCATATCGGTAAAAAGATTTCCGAGCACTTCAGAAAGTGCGGGATCATCCTCAATAATCATTAGCCGCTGCGGCAAATGCACCTGTTTTTCAACTGCAATGAACTTTACCCGTTTTTCCATAATTATTTTGACAATTCTTTTAAGCAATTTACCAAAACACAGTTCCTTATACAATGTGGTTAATACTGTTTTAAAAAAGTAAAATACCTGAAATACAAACACTTAAACACAACATATCAATCAAATAAGCTAAACTCATATTTGAACCACAAAAAGTAAAAACAACCCGAACCAACATCGCTTTTTTATTGTTTATTAATAAATGCAGCTTTAAGCAATCAACTTAAAATAATGATAAAAAAACGATGAGAGACCTACCCTTAAACCATAACCAAGAAGATTTGAATACATTAAAGAAAAAATTTGATGATGGATTAATTGAATCATTATGGAGCGAAAACGGAGAATTGACCTATATTATTAACGATGGGTTGGATTTAAATGAATATGCTAACCTGGCCAAACAAATTTTGGAAAGCGAAGGCGATATTGCCCATGATTTTATTGGCAAGGTTACCAATAAATCGAAAACTTCATCAGCAAGATTCGAATACAGGTCTGGCTGGTTTTTAGATGGCATGGCTGATGGAGAAATTGAATAACAGGTAGCAGCAAAATGCAAACAAACTGATAACGAAATATGAAATTAGGAAAAGCATACATCGGCACATCGGGATGGAAATACCGCCATTGGGAGGGCAATTTTTATCCTGATGACCTTAAAAAGAAAGATCAGTTTAAATATTTTACCGAACATTTCGATACTGTAGAGCTGAATAATTCATTTTACCGCCAACCCAGCATCGATAATTTTAAGCAATGGGAATTGCAAAGTCCGAAAAATTTCATTTATGCTGTTAAAGCCAATAGATATTTTACCCACCTCAAAAAATTGAATGTGGAAAAGGCCGAAATCCTCGATTTTTTAAATGCCAGTGAAGGGCTGGAAAACAAACTGGGACCTATTCTTTTTCAGCTCCCGCCTAAATGGCAATTAAATACAGAAAGGCTGCAGCGGTTTTTAGAAATGCTCCCTAAAAAGCACCGATATACTTTCGAATTCAGAAATCCAAGTTGGTATCATGATGATGTATTTACGCTGCTCGCCAAATATAACTGTGCTTTTTGCATTTATGAGCTGGCCGGGCATCAATCTCCCATTTTGAGCACAGCAGATTTTGTGTATATCAGATTACATGGCCCTGGAGGAAAATATCAGGGAAGTTACAGCGAGCATAGCTTAACAAAGTGGAACAACATGTTGATTTCGTGGATGAAAGAAGGAAAAGATGTGTACCTCTATTTCGATAATGACCAGGCAGGTTATGCTGCTTTTAACGCGCTAGAAATAAAAAAAATGATCGGCCCGGCATAACAAAAATAATTTAGCAAAAAAATAAGCGAAAGTACCCAAGCTTATGTTGGTTAATTTTCGCTTTGCTTAAAACTTTTAATCAGATGGTTCTGTTATTTTAACAAAGTAAATCGCATTATGGCAAATACCAAAAACGACAGAAAAGACCTTGAGAAAGGCAATCAACGGAAAAACCAGGAAGAGCTAAATCAAATCGCTTTGGGTAATACTGACATAAAAAACACGCCCTTAGCCAATAACAACGATCTTTTAAGTTTGCCCAAAACCGATGGCACAGGTGCGAACCCTGCCGCGGCCACCCCCCATTCGCTTATTGTACACGAAGATGAAAAGGATAAAGACAGGTATGAAGAAGGCAACAATAAAGATCAAAAAAATGCCCCTACAGCATAACGTAAAAACGCAAATACCATTTTTAATGAACAAATTTTAGTGTACAAACTATTTCTTTATGAGTAAACTGATCTGTATACTTGAGGATGACGCAGGGATAAGAGATATATTACAGTTCCTGCTTTTGGAAGAAGGCTACCAGGTAGCATGTTATACTACCGTTAATGAGTTTTTGAGCAGAAAGCATATCAATCCCGACCTTTATTTATTGGATGTAATGCTGCCTGATGGCAACGGCATGGCGGTATGTAAACTGCTTAAGGCTGATCCTAAAACCGCTGCGACACCGATAATAATGATGAGTGCCCATGCCGACATACAACAAATGACCAGCGGATGTAATGCCGAAGAATTTGTGGTAAAACCCTTTGATATCTTTGTATTATTAAAAAAGATTGTCGATCTGTTAAATTTAAAAGGTGCTGCAAAGGATACATAATTGGTTAATTAACTTAAACCAATCAGGTTAGCTTAAAACTTTATATCATTATACAGTGAACACCAGAACGATAAAAACGGGGGTGGAAATTTGAGCTTTGCTTATTTTTTTAAGCCTTGGATTTCATTCAAGTCTGCCGTCCAATGGGCAATTTTTGTTTCAGCCCAGGCCCTCAAATCAGGGTTCAGCAATCCTATAGAACCAGTAGCTTTTACATGAAAACCAATCATTTTTTGATCTGAATCGATGAGGAGTGAATGCAACTGTTCAAATTGTACCGGATGATGTTGACGCAATAGCGTTAGTTTTTGCAAGTGTTCTTCTTTGAGCGAAGCTTGTGGAAATTGATCCTGCGTATTTGTATTTGCAGCTAATTGCTGAATATAGGCTTGATTTTCTTCCGCTCTCCTGATACCTACATTCTTAATTTCTGGCGCATCAGCCATCTTCTGCAGTTCAAGGTTCAACTGCTGCTGATATTGCATTTCAGGATACACCGAGTCGGTAAATTCGCGATCGTGCATGGCAAATTCGGTCTGATCATGTTTGCAGCCAAGCAAAAACAGCGAAATAATAAAAAATAGACAAAACTGAGGGTGTTTCATGATTTTAACGCTTTTACAAAATATTAATTTACCAGTCGATAAACCAGCACAAAATTGTTCCGTTTATTTATTTGGTTTTCACCCATAAAACAAAGTAAAAACAGAGATGGTTTTATAAAATTAATTGGTTGATGAAGAAACAGTGCAAAAAAATATACCACTGGCTATGCGTTGAAAAAATTGCACAGACTAAAAAGAAAAATTCGTAAAACTTTCACAAAAGCACAATTGTTTTATTGCTAGTATTTTAACAATAATTCTATTCTTATGAAAAAACTTATGATGATGATGCTGGCCTGCTCAATCTGCCTGGCATCGGTTGCACAAACACGGCAAGACACCACCAAAAAAAAGACAGAAAAAACAAAACCTGCAAAGAAAAGCAAAGAATGGCCGTCTAAAAAAGACACCACCAAACGTGACACGCTCAAACGTGACACCATGCAAAAAACCAATCCAGTGCATTAAGCAAGGGCCCTCACGGGCCTTTTTTAATGCATCAACAATTTTTCCGAAAAATTTAAGCTATTTAGACATCAGGTGACTTACAAGCTCAACCTCATTGGTTAGATCTAACCGCAATGGCGTAATAGAAACATAACCATGATCAACGGCCCAACGGTCGGTGTCTTCTTCGGCTGGCTCAAGCGGAGTTACCGTAATCCAAAAATGTTTCCGCCCCATCGGGTCTTCTCCTGGAACAACATTTCCATCATAAAGGCGCACAGACTGCCGTGTCCACTTAATACCCTTAGGTTCTGGCGGAAAATTAACATTATACAGGGCAAGCTCGTTGTTTATAAATAATTCCTCGAGCGAACTTACCACAAAGGGTTTCAGTTTTTCGAAATCAGGTTCGGTACGGCCAACAGGCGTACTTAAAGCAATGCCTTTTACGCCCAAAAGAACAGCTTGTTTTGCCGCAGCTAATGTACCCGAATGCCACATTGAATTGCCTAAATTAGGGCCCATATTAATCCCCGAAAGCACCACATTGGTATCAGGATAGAGGTGCAGGCCAAGTGCAACACAATCGGCCGGTGTACCGTTTACGCGAAAAGCATCTATACCCTCAAAAGCAATCGGCGATTTCTTGTAGCTTAAAGGCCGTGAATGTGTTATGGCATGGCCCATAGATGACTGTTCTACATCAGGGGCAACAATTCTTACTGTGCCAAAAGCTTTGGCAATGTTGGCAAGTGCTGCTATTCCGGGGCTGTAAATGCCGTCGTCATTGGTGATTAAGATATTCATGTCTATTTTTTTACTGTTTATACCTCTTAATAAAACTAAGTCTGGCCTATATTGTTCAAATAAAGATGAAAAAGCCAGCGCCTTTAGTTCACGTAATCCATAATCCTGGAGCAGGACAACAAAAACTTTCAGAAAAAGAACTTGCGTCTGCCATCGAGCGCCACGGCTTTTCGGTAGATTATGCATCTTCTGAAAAACGTTCATTAAAAGATATCCGCCCCGAAACTTCATTTATTGCCATTGCCGGTGGCGATGGAACCATAAAAAAAACGATTATCAAACTCCTTGATAAAAAACTGCGTTACAAACGGCCCGTAGCCCTTCTTCCTTTTGGTACAGCAAATAATATTGCAACCTCTCTTGGTATTTCTGACGATCTGGACCGTAATATAGCTTCCTGGTCTAATTACAATCTGCGGAAATTTGATATTGGACAGGTTACCGGAACGACAGAACCACTGTTTTTCATCGAATCTTTTGGCTTTGGTATTTTCCCTAAACTGATGCAAAAGCTTGAAGGTATGGATACAACAGCAATCAAAACGGCTGAGGATGAATTCGAAATTGCACTGGATACGCTATTGGCAATCTCCGAAACCTATGCTGCTCACACTTGTAGCATAGAAGTAGAGGATAAAAAAATAAGAAAAAAATGTATCATGGTCGAAATCATGAATATTTCGCGCCTTGGCCCCAATTTGAGGTTAAGTGAACATGCTGATCCCAGCGATGGTTTTTTCGATGTGGTAATTGTAGAAGAAAACCAAAGGGAAATCCTAAAAAACTATATTGCAGAGGTTGCAAAAGGAAAAGATGTGGTGTTTCCAGTACCGCCGATAAGAACAAAACACTTAAAGATAAAATGGGACGGAAAAGATGCGCACGTAGATGACCAGCTGATAAATGACATCAAAAAGAGCCGTTTAAAAGTAAACCTGATGCACAGCCTTGTAGAAATAATGGTTGAAAATGAAAAACTTAAATAAATAAGAGCCTGTTTAAATTTTATTATGAATTATTAGTATGTGAGTCTAAGGGGTTAATTTATTTCATAAAAACCAATATAAGTGACATACATAATTGATTATTTTTTGCCAAAGCTTATCCTTGCCTCGGCTCGCCGCCGCCGAAGGGCTCTTTCTTTTTGGCATCAAAAAGAAACAAAAAATGCCGGCTGAAAATTTTTCTTTTGAAGGCAGGTGTGCGGCTAGAACAGTGCAGCCCGAAAAATTTGTTAGGCCGGATTTAAGTAGAACGAGGATACAGTGCTATGGCCTAGCTGGACGAAAATGCGAAAGTCGTTAAGATATTGATTAATAATGATTTACAAAATAACGTCAATGGTAGCGTAGTCGAAGACCTATTTTTCGATATATTAAAAGCAATCGACTCCCCTCAGTGTGACAAAAATATTAGATAAGTAAAATAATTGTATCAAATTTAGACAGTTTCTTTGTACTTGAAATATAGCTGATTTACACAAGTGGTCGTCACCCTGACCTGTTGCGCAGCGGAAAACTACGCAGTAAACCGAGCCTTAAGCGAGCTCACCGAAGGTAATTTATTTCAGGGTCTTAAACTTTAGATGCTGCTATCTCAAGTATACTTTAAGCTTATTTCCGAAAAGAGTGCTTGTTGACTAAATTTTTTTATATTAAAAAAGTAATTTTGCATGGCATAATAAAAATCAGCCTTTCAATCTAAACTCGATTGAAGCGGCATCCCCCAATCCTTCATTGGGGATACAGCGCAAAGCGAGACTGCATGACCCGAAGAACTACTGCACACTCATTTTCAAAAAACAATAAAAAAAAAAGGCATGAAAGATGCTGAACTAAATTCAGCATGACGATAAGAAAATAAAAAACAGTTGGCAATTTCTAGATGGCAGTTTTTATATGTTTTGCGCCATTTAAAACCACCGTTACCAATCATCTTACTCATCAAAGATTTGTAGAAATAACCGGCCTTTTTTATCCAAAAAGAACAACTTTCTGTTCAAGGTAAAAAGATAAGCTCCGGAAAAACGCGTACAATTCAAAAACCTTTGCGCTTTACCTCCTGTTTTAATATAAAAACAGCTTATGAAAAACCGTACCGACCTTACGTCCGCCAGGGACGGAGAAAATGAAAGTCTATGGCAGGTTTCGCATCCCCGCCTGGAAATCAAACCGCTCAAAGAAAATACAATTTACGATGTAGTAATCGTTGGTGGAGGAATTACAGGTGTAACTACTGCACTTGAACTACAGCGAAAAGGTAAAAAATGTCTTTTGATGGAAGCGCAAAATCTGGGCTTCGGTACAACAGGTGGTACAAGCGCACACCTAAATACCTTTTTGGATGCCACCTATCCGGAGATCGATAGCGATTTTGGAAAAGAAGCCTCTGCCCAACTTGCGCGTGCTACAAAAGAAACAATCGAAATGATCGGCAGTAATATCAAATCGCTCGAAATCGATGCAGACTTTGAATACAAAGATGCCTTCCTCTTTTCTCAGAACGAGGAAGAGACCGAGCAGCTTAAATCCATCCTTTCCTCTTCACAGCAGGCTGGTGTTAAGGTAAGTGAAGCATTTGAAAATGGCATTGCAATCGATTTCCAACACGTATTACTATTTAAAGAGCAAGCACAATTCCATCCCATAAAATATATACTTGGCCTCGCCAGAGAATTCCTTAAACTGGGTGGAGATATCCTGGAGCATACCTTTGTTGAAAACAGTGCGTATAAAAACGATATTCACTATATTAATGCAGGAAATGTAACCGTTCAAGGCAGGAATTTGGTATGGGCTACACACATTCCGCCTGGAATTAATATCCTGTCGCTCAGAAATGCACCTTACCGAAGTTATGTACTTGCGGCTAAACTTAAAAACGGAGATTACCCCAACTGCCTGGCTTATGATATGCAAGAGCCTTACCACTACTTCCGAAGTCATGAAATAGATGGAGATCAATACCTGTTAATTGGTGGCGCTGACCATAAGACGGGGCACGATGATCCGGAAAAGGCCTTTTCGGCGCTAGAGAAATATGCACTGGAAAACTTTGACATCAGCTCAATCGATTATCGGTGGTCATCACAGTATTATGTTCCCGTAGATGGCCTGCCTTATATTGGCCAGTTTCCGGGTGGTGATGCGAACAGATTTGTAGCAACAGGTTTTAACGGGAACGGGATGGTCTTCGGCAGTCTTTCGGCAATGATCTTAACCGATTTGATATTGGGTATTGAAAACGATCTTGCGAAACTGCTCAGCCCGTCGCGATTGAAACCCGTTTCTGGTTTTATGGATTTTGTGCAGGAAAATGCAGATGTGGCCTATCATTTCGTTGCTGACCGGTTTGGAACAGAAATTATCCAGTCTACAAAAGAATTAAACAACGATGAAGGCAAAATAGTAGAATTAGATGGCAAAAAGCTCGCTTTATATAAAGATACAAACGGCAAGGCTATCGCTTTAAGCCCTGTGTGCACACATGCCGGTTGCATTGTTAACTGGAACGCCAGTGAAAAGAGCTGGGACTGCCCTTGTCATGGAGGAAGATATGCTACTGATGGTAAAGTTCTTACCGGGCCACCAAGGAAAGCGTTGGAGAGAATAGAAATCCATAAGACTTAACAAGCCTGATAAAATAAGCTCAGGTATAAATCAAGATTTGGACCGTTACAAAGGGCCACTAAAAAAGATCAATGCCTAAACAAATCCATCAACATTAGGGTTGTAATTTTATGGTTCCATTTAATATTCAGATCGATCATGGTGATGATAAAATAACCCTGACCATTATTCCAAAGGAAGATTATTATATAATCGTTTATTTTGGCGGTATCCTTGGTGCCATCAGAAAAATGGAGCTGGACTGGATACTGCTCCAACAGGAAGAGATTGATCCTGGAATGCTAGCATATTTCGACCATAAACTGAATTCAGAAGTGGCACAGGTGTCATTAGGTATTCATGAAATTAACCTCATTGCGGGCGAAATTGAAAATCACCTTGTAAATCAGTGATAATAGAAGCTTTGGCCAGATCCTCATTTTGTTTATCACAAAAGCTCCGTTCTAACCCCAGGCTACTCAAAACCATTTATCCATAAGGGTTGTTATTTAGGCCAAGAGACCTCCGCACTACCAGCACCAAGATTTGCAAACACCTGCAAACGGGTCTGTTAATGTAGCGGCCAAATAAGATTTTTATAATGGACAACAAGATGAAAAATGTAGGCAAAATGCTTATTGCCAGAAACCTTACAATTGCTTTTGCTGAAAGTGCAACCGCAGGCCGGCTTTCAGCGGATTTTTCGATGATAGAAGATGCGGGTAAATTCCTTAAAGGAGGTATTACCTGTTATGATGCCTGTTTAAAAGAAGATCTTTTACAGGTTGACGCCTCGCTGATCAAGACCTATACCCCTGAATCAATGGAGGTTACGAAGGCCATAACCCTGGGACTCTCGAAATTGATAGCTGCAGACATCCATATCGGCATCACCGGACTTGCAGCTCCCGGGGGAAGTGAAACCGAGGAAAAACCGGTAGGCACCATGTTTATTTACGCTACGCACCATAACGAACTGGCTTTTTCAGAAAGGCTTAACTTTACCGGCAGTCGTGAGGAAATTGTTGCAGCAACAGTACTGACTTGCGCAACCATGTTAGAAGATTACCTCACTTCAGCGGATAACTAACAAATAGATATGAAAGCAAAGAAAGTATTTCCAAAAAAGACCTGGTTGTACCGAAATGGGCTCTCCATAACCTTTATCAGCCTATTTGTTTTTACACTCCTGGCACAGGCGATTACCGGCTGGAAAGAACACAATAGTGAACTCAGCGACGAGGGAGCTTCGCCGATCTCTTTTAATAATTACCTTCATACCGGGCATTTTATTTCTGCCACTTTCGAAAATTTTGAAAGCGAATTTCTGCAAATGGTTCTTTATGTGCTGCTAACCGTAAAATTGCGTCAGATCGGTTCGGCTGAGTCTAAAAAACTTGATGAAGAAGAAGAGGTAGACCGCGAGCCTGTTGCCTCGGAGCGTGCCCCATGGCCTGTACGCCAGGGCGGGCTGATCTTGAAGCTGTACTCCAACTCGCTTTCTATTGCTTTTAGCATACTTTTTCTGTTAAGCTGGTACCTCCATTTTTATGGTAGCTGGCGAGATCACAACGCTGAGCAAATATTAAAAGGTAAAGCAACAGATACCATGACCGCCTATCTTGGCCAGGCCAACTTTTGGTTCGAGACCTTTCAAAACTGGCAAAGTGAGTTCCTTTCAGTAGCTGCTATTGTGGTATTTACCATTTTCTTAAGACAGAAAGGCTCTCCAGAATCTAAACCGGTAGATGCGCCGCATATGGAAACGGGAAAATAAAAAGATCAGAAATATTAAAATTGACCATGATGGATAGATTGGTACAGGCCATTATTGAAAGCCCAAAAGGCAGTCGCCAGAAATTTGATTATGAACCCAAGAGCAATATTTTTATCCTGAGCAAATTATTGCCTGCGGGGATGGTGTTTCCTTTTGATTTTGGCTTTTTACCCGGAACTGTAGGAGAAGACGGTGATCCCCTTGATATCGTGGTCATCTCCGAACTCAAAAATTTTACAGGCTGTGCGGTAGAATGCAGGATAATTGGAGGGATAAAGGCTCAACAGCGCGAGCGGAATGGAAAAACAATACGTAACGATCGTTTTATCGCGATAGCTAACATAAGTACAGCATACGCAAAAATAAATTCATTAAAGGATCTCCCATCGGGGTTATTGACGGCTATAGAAGAATTTTTTGTAAACTACGATAAACAAGCTGAAAAGTCTTTTGATATACTCGGGCATATCCAAACTGATCAGGCCTTCAAACTGATCGAGAAAAGCTATGGAAAAAATCCTGATAAACAGAAACTCATCCAATTGTTTCTGCCCTTTACAGACCTTCCTTCTGCTGATACAAGACTAAAAACACTCGAGCAGCTCCTGATAAAAAAATTCGGTGGGCTTAGTATCTATGCACACCAACCCGTGTTAGGTAAATGGCAGGACCAGACAAGGCTGGAAAAAGATAAAATGATTGTGTTTGAAGTTATGGTAGCATTATTTGATAAAGAATTTTGGAAAGCCATCAAAAGTAAACTCGAAAAACAGTTTCATCAAAAAGAAATACTGATCAGAGTATTTGATATTGCGGTTATCTGAAGTACTGAATACATCAGGGCGCGCTTAAAATGAAATACATAAAACCATTTGAAATTCCAACCTGTTCTATAGACATCAAAAACCTATTAAAATATTAATTATGGCAACTACAAAAACAGCGGGCAACAAAGCCTCAAAGTCTACATCTAAAACAGGAAAAATAGAAAATTCTGAATTCCATGATTTTTTTATTGATGAATTAAAGGATATTTATTGGGCAGAAAAACACCTTGCTAAAGCGCTTCCAAAAATGCAGAAAGCGGCCACCAGCCCTGAGCTTGCAGCTGCTTTTGAAAAGCACACAACTGAAACCCAACAACATGTGACTACACTGGAAGAAGTTTTTGGACTTTTAGGTGAAAAACCAGCGGCTAAAAAGTGTGATGCAATGGCAGGTTTACTGGAAGAGGCCGATGGAATTATCGCTGATACCGACAAAGGTACGATGATAAGAGATGCAGGACTTATCCTGGCGGCTCAAAAAGTGGAACATTATGAAATTGCAACCTATGGTACCCTTAGGGTGTTTGCCGAAAATATCGGACACACGGACATTGCCGAACTGCTTTCTCAGACCCTTGAAAATGAAAAGGCAACCGATGTAGCACTCACCGAGATTGCTGTCAATGCGGTTAATGAAGAGGCCGTTGCAGAATAAAAAGAGTGTGTATCATAAACGTAATTTCACCTCAGATGCTGTCATGTTGTCTAAAGGACTCCTATGAATGGCCTGCTTAAACACCTTTAAGGGTATTTAAACAGGCCTTTCGACAGGCTATCAATGACAGACTCCAATAGAGTAGTCGTCATTGCGAGGAACGAAGATAACCGAACGATTGAGCTCATGAATGCCTTTAAAAACAACGGCACAAATGAATAATCTTAATGCGCACGCTGGTAGCGATCGTTGTAAGATTGCTTCGTCGGCTGAAAAGCCTTCTCGCAATGACGATCCTTGGAAGCTTATCCACTGCGAAAGAAATCTATCAGATCACATCCATCCAACAATAACGGACATATAAGCGTTATTTATTATGCAAATGATATGATCAACACAGGAAATCCAATATTCAGCCACAAATTTACTTCTGATCCAACCGTTTTGTTATACGATCAGAAAGTATATTTATACACAGGGCACGATGAAGCACCGCCAGGTGTACAAAGCTACATCATGCGCAACTGGCTCTGCTTTTCTTCTGCTGACCTGATCAACTGGGAAGAACATCTGATACCATTACAGGCACAGGATTTTAGTTGGGCTAGCGGGGATGCATTTGCATCCTGTGTAATTTTTAACAAACAGCAATTTTATTGGTTTGCTGCAGTATCCCATCGCGACATACCAGGCAAAGCAATTGCACTTGGAATATCAGAAACACCTACGGGTCCTTTCCGTGATGCAATCGGATCGGCACTCATCACGGGGAATGATATTCCTTCCGACAAAAATCCGATGGCAAACCTTGATCCTTCCGTAATCATTGACACAGACGGGCAGGCTTATATCTTCTGGGGTAACCAACAGTGTTATTTCGCTAAATTAAGTGACGATATGCTCGGCCTGCAGGGCAAAATCGAAACGATTGAGCTACCTGGTTTCTCTGAAGGTGCTCATGTTTTTAAACGCAACAACTGGTATTACCTAACTTACGGTTATGGCAATCCGGAAAAGGTAGCCTATGCCATGAGCCCCAGCATACATGGGCCGTGGATATTTAAAGGAATATTGAATGAGCTGGCTGGAAACTGCGAAACAAACCGTCCTGCCACTGTCGAATTCAAAGGAAAAAACTACTTTTTTTATCATAACGGTGCATTAAAAGGCGGAGGCAGTCACAGGCGTTCGGTCTGCGTGGATTATCTTTATTATAATCCAGATGGGACAATCAAGCGGGTGCTAATGACCAGCGAAGGATTGCGCTAGCGCGCTCTGACCAAAGAAAGCTAGACCGCTTGCAATTTGAACTAATTTTCACCGAAATATCTCCCGCATAAATTTCACATTAACGCCTTGTGGATTAGATCCCAGATCTGACCAACAAAAAACACCGTCCTAACACACTCCAGCAATGATTTAATGGTTCTAATCCAGATTGTTGCATTTGCACTTACCAGGCAAGCATAAACAAACAAGTGCTACAAAAAAACACCCGATTATTCAAATGTACTAGTAAAAATGACGAAATAAACTATTCCCATAGCCACAATCCGAATAATTTAGCCTACTGATCATCAAACCAGATTATGAGCCGAAAGCCGAATAAATTATTAGCGATTTTGCTATTCCTTTTCTTAGGAATTCTAACCTTAAGTGCGTATAAAAGAGCCAGCGGGCTTAAAGATTACTATAAAAATTATTTCCCCATAGGTGTTGCCGTTAAGCCGAGCGACCTCCATAATCAAGAAAAGGCCCTGATCTTAACACATTTTAATAGCATCACGGCAGAAAATGCTATGAAAATGGGGCCAATACACCCTTTTGAAAATAGGTTTTTCTGGAAAATTGCAGATTCAATTGTTCAATTTGGATTACAGAATAAAATAAAAGTAAGAGGCCACTGTTTAGTCTGGTATGCCCAAACACCAAGATGGCTATTTAAAGACTCTACAGGAAACCAGGTAACGAAAGAACTATTACTTTCCAGGATCAAAAACCATATCAACACCGTTGTATCACGCTATCGTGGGAAAATTTATGCCTGGGATGTAGTGAATGAGGTGATTGCAGATGACACCAGCACTTTCCGAAAATCTCAGCTGTATAACATTGCAGGAGAGGAATTCATTGAACAAGCATTTAGGGATGCACATGCGGCAGATCCAAAAGCGCTGTTGTTTTATAACGATTATAATACGGAAAATCCTATAAAACGGGAAAAGATATATCAGATGCTTAAAAAGCTGTTAGCCAAAGGAGTTCCCATCCATGGCGTTGGATTACAGGCGCATTGGTCGATCAGCACCCCTACCCGCTCCGAACTTGAAAAATCTATTGAATTGTTTTCATCTCTTGGTCTTCAGATCCAATTTACCGAGCTGGATATTTCCGTGTATTCGGGAAGACAGGGCGGCCAGATGATTACAGGCGAAAAAAGCACTAATGCAGCTGTTTTTACACCAGAAATGGAACAACAGCAATTGGAAAAATACAAGATGGTTTTTGAGGTCTTCAGAAAATATAAAAAAAACATTACTGGTGTCACCTTTTGGAACCTCTCCGACCGGTATAGCTGGCTCGATGCCAGAGGTAGGAAAAACTTTCCATTACTATTTGATGCCGATTTAAAACCCAAAAAAGCATACTACGAGGTTACAAAGTTTTAAACAAACAAGCATTTGATGATTAAAGGCAAGATGTACTGCTAAATCATCAGCTATTAAGCGTAACAATACATATATCAATTGCGATCAACTATAACCAAATATGACTAAACTCCGTGCCATCTTTACTTGCGCAGCTTTATTGCTGATCAGCATTCCTTCATTTTCACAAGATTCGAATTTTTATATATTTCTATGTTTCGGGCAATCGAACATGGAAGGTGCCGCCAAATTTGAAACACAAGATACTACAGCAGTTGACCAACGGTTTCGCGTGTTGGAAGCCGTTAATTGCGACAACTTAAACCGTACAAAAGGCAACTGGTACACTGCTGCTCCACCGCTAACACGATGTAAAACCGGACTGGGGCCAGTAGATTATTTCGGTCGGACACTTGTTGCCAACCTGCCCAAAAATATTAAAATCGGTGTAATTAATGTCGCCGTAGGCGGATGTAAAATTGAACTGTTCGACAAAGAAAATTACCAATCCTACACGGCAACAGCGCCAGATTGGATGAAAGGTATGTTAGCTGAATACGAGGGGAACCCCTATGCCCGGATGGTAGAGATGGCTAAAATTGCACAGCAAAGTGGCATAATCAAAGGAATATTGTTGCATCAGGGAGAATCAAACACCGGCGACAAAGCCTGGCCGGAAAAAGTAAAGGGCGTGTATGAAAACTTATTAAAAGACCTAAAATTAGAAGCTAAAAATACGCCGCTATTGGCCGGAGAAGTGGTAAACGCCGACCAGGGCGGAGTTTGTGCCAGCATGAACGCTATTATTGCAACTTTACCGCAAACCATCCCCAATGCACATGTTATTTCTTCTGCAGGCTGCCCTGATGGACCAGACAATCTACATTTTTCTGCCGAAGGCTACCGCATGTTAGGCAAAAGATATGGAGAAAAGATGCTGAGCTTACTTGGCAAAAAATAATCAAATAGCCTATACTTTTCCAAATTAATCAAGATACAATGAGTGTCAAAAATATATTTTCAAGTTATATCCTATTTCTATTCTTCGTACTGGCCTTCGGAGGATGTAAAACGGGGCAATCGCTTTCCAGTAATCAAACAGATGGCAGGGGTTTAAAAGATTTTTACAAAAATTACTTCCCGATCGGTGTTGCCGTTGGCAAAAGAAATCTGAGCGGAGCGGAAAGCGCGTTGATTAAAAAACATTTTAACAGCATTACAGCAGAAAACGACATGAAAATGGAGTCGATGCAGCCTATAGAGGGGAAATTTAATTGGCGGGAAGCCGATTCGATTATCAGCTTCGCAACGCAAAATAACATCAAAGTACGTGGCCATAATTTATGCTGGCACGAACAGGCACCCTCATGGTTTTTCACCGATAAAGAGGGAAAGGAAGTAAGTAAAATAGTATTGTTACAACGGTTGAAGGCTCATATTGATGCCGTAGTTGGGCGATATAAGGGAAAAATATATGCATGGGATGTGGTGAACGAGGCCATTGACGATGATTCTACAAAATACTTAAGAAATTCGAAATGGTACCAGATCTGTGGTGAAGACTTTATCATCAAAGCCTTTGAATATGCACACGCCGCCGATCCCGATGCAAAGCTTTATTACAATGATTACAATACCGAAAGGCCAGAGAAAAGAGAACGCGTATACAAGTTGCTCAAAAGCCTGAAAGACAAAGGTGTACCTATAGATGGGGTTGGCCTTCAAGCGCATTGGTCTATCTATGAACCTAGTGAAAGTGAACTCGTTACAGCAATTGAACGCTATTCATCTTTAGGCCTTAAAATACAGTTTACCGAGTTAGATCTTTCCATTTATCCATGGGAGAAAAATAAACGCGCCAAACGTGCGGATGAAAGCGATGCTTACACCGCCGAACTTGAAGCCAGGCAGGTTGCAAAGTACAAAATGGTGTTCAATGTGTTCAGAAAGTATAAAAATGTAATCACCAACGTTACATTCTGGAACATTTCTGATCGCCGTACCTGGCTGGATGGTTATCCGGTACCTGGCCGCAAAAATTACCCCTTACTTTTCGACACGCAATTAAAACCTAAAAAAGCCTATTGGAGCGTTATTAAATTTTAAGTAATGAAGAAAATATTTCCGTTAATCTTACTCCTTTTCAACGTCCTCATTGCACAAGCCGCTGGGCTCGGTCCAATTACGGTAAATACTTATTTGCCTGGAAGTTTTGCTGTGGTGAGCAAAGGTAAGGTCCCATCTATTTTAGTAAGTGCCAATGAATGGCCAGGCGCTATACGTGCTGCCCAAAATCTTCAAAACGATATTAAAAAGGTAAGTGGACTTGAACCCGAATTTTTAACGGATAAAATAACCAGCATGCCTATCATCATCGGCACTATCGGCAACAGCAAAATCATCGACGAAATGATCAGGAACCATAGTCTAAATATCTCCGAAATTGCCGGAAAATGGGAAGCCACATTAATTCAGGTAATTAAAAACCCAATTAAGGGCGTAGATTCTGCTTTAGTAATTGCCGGAAGCGATAAAAGGGGAACAATATATGGAATATACGAGCTTTCTGCTCAAATTGGTGTTTCGCCATGGTATTATTGGGCTGATGTTCCGGTAAAAAAAAGCAATTCACTCTATGTTGTTGCCGGGCGCCATGTAATTTCTTCACCTGCAGTAAAATACCGGGGGATATTTTTAAATGACGAAGCGCCCGCACTTTCGGAATGGAGCAGAAAAGAATTTGGAGGTTTTAACCATAAATTTTATGAGAAGGTATTCGAATTGATTCTTCGCTTAAAAGGAAATTATTTATGGCCCGCCATGTGGGGAAGTGCATTTAACGACGACGATAAACTCAACCCTGTTTTAGCCGACGAATATGGCGTAGTGATTGGAACTTCTCATCACGAACCCTTAACACGGGCCCATGATGAATGGAAAAGATATAAAGGCGGCAAATGGAACTATGATCAAAATCCAGAACAGTTACGTGCATTTTGGGAAAGCGGTCTGCAACGTGTAGCCGATAAAGAACAGATCATTACTGTTGGCATGCGTGGCGATGGCGACGAGCCTATGTCTACAGGTACAGCTACCGCACTATTGGAAAGAATTGTAAAAGATCAACGTGAAATAATTGAAAAAGTAACCAAAAAACCCGCAGCGCAAACGCCACAGCTATGGGCCTTGTATAAGGAAGTTCAGGATTATTACGATAAAGGAATGCGGGTTCCCGATGATGTAACTTTGCTTTTATGCGATGATAATTGGGGCAACATTAGAAAATTGCCAGGTTTAGGTGAAGCACCCAGAAAAGGTGGTTATGGGATTTATTATCATTTCGACTACGTGGGTGGTCCCAGAAACTACAAATGGGTAAACACCAACCCTATCCAAAAAATTTGGGAACAGATGCGATTGGCTTACGAACATGATGCCAATCAGATCTGGATCGTAAACGTTGGCGATTTAAAGCCAATGGAGTTCCCCATCCAATTCTTTTTAGATTATGCCTGGAATCCTGACGCCATCCCGGCCAATAAATTAATGGATTACACAACTAATTGGTCGGCCAACCAGTTTGGTAATGAACACGCCACAGCAATTGCCAGCCATATAGATACTTACCTAAAATACGCAGGTAGAATTAAGCCAGAACTACTTCATGCAAATACCTATAGTTTAAGCAACTATAATGAGTTCGAACAAGTTACCGCTGATTTTAGAAAACTTAAAGAACAAGCTAAAAGCACCAGTAACCAGCTAGCTGACAATCAAAAAGATGCCTATTACCAACTGGTTCTTCACCCCATTGAGGCTGTGGCTAATTTGTATGAAATGTATCTCGCGGTAGCCAAAAACAAACTATATGCCAAACAGGGCAGATTTTCTACCAATAGTTTGGCCGTTAAAGTCGATTCTCTTTTTAAGCGGGATGCCGAAATCAGCACTTACTACAATAAAACAATGGCTGGAGGAAAATGGGACCATATGATGGATCAAACGCATATCGGTTATACTTCCTGGCAACAGCCCGATAGCAATATTATCCCTAAAACTACGCTGATTAACAATACTACGACCACCCTTGGTGTTTCACTGGAAAACTCTGAGCTCCATTTTACTGGAAAAACAAAGGTAGCGCAGGGCTTCACTTTTTCAGCGCTTGCAAATACATCGCATACGCTCGAAATTTTTAGAACAGGTGCGGGTGAAATGAAATACGACATCAAAGCGCCTGATTTTGTTATGTTAAGCAGCAAAAAGGGAACACTTAACGATGATCAGAAAATTCAGATCAGCATCGATTGGAATAAAGCGCCAAAAAACACCAAAACAAGTGAAATTCTCGTTTCTGGCAGTGATAAATCGAGCATCACCATCCCCATTAAAACCGAAAACATTATACCAACTGACTTACCTGCTAATTTATTCCTCCCTGATAAGGGCTACATTTCGATGGAAGCGACAAGTTATAGCAGAGCGGTAAACAGCAGACCTATTTTTTGGAAAACCATCCCCAATTACGGAAAAACCAGAGGTGGAGTAATCGCAACACCCGTAACTTCACCAATTCAGCAACCTGGCGAAGGCTCACCACATTTGGCTTACGATATTTTTGTAACTGAAACGGGCAATTTTACCTTAAATACCTTTATCTCCCCTACTATTGATTTCACCGGGAAAGATGGACTAAAGTTCGCCGTGTCAGTAGACGGGCAAGCTCCCATAATAGTTAATATCAGCAAGGATTATACCTCCGATTATGCCTGGGGACAATCGGTAGCCAACAACATCAAAATTTTTAAAACGCCCCTTGCCTTTAACAAAACCGGAAAACACACCATCAACTATTGGATGATTAATCCAGGCGTGGTACTGCAAAAATTAGTACTAGATCTTGGAGCATTAAAACCAAGTTACCTAGGACCACCGGAAAGCATTAAAAGCACAGAAAATTAAATTACCAAAACCATGAGCAACATGATTAACGAATTAAAAAAAATCACCCTCTTTACATCCATTATGGGAATGGCTATCGCCAGCTCCTGCCAGCAAGCAAACCAAAAAAAGGAGAAGGAAACGGCAAACACGCCTAAAAAAACCAGCTATTTATCGCAGCCTATAATCTCCAAAATTTATACGGCCGATCCATCTGCGCACGTTTTTAATGGGAAAATTTATGTTTATCCTTCACATGATATCGAGGCTGGCACTCCTGAAAATGATAATGGTGATCATTTTGACATGAGGGATTACCACATTTTGAGCATGGACAGTGTTAACGGTAAAGTTACTGATCACGGTGTGGCACTAAGCATAAAAGATATATCATGGGCCGGCAGACAACTTTGGGCTCCGGATGCTGCCTTTAAAAACGGAACCTATTACCTGTATTTCCCGGTTAAAGATAAATCTGATGTATTTAGAATAGGTGTTGCTACATCAAAAAATCCGGCAGGACCATTTAAGGCTGAACCTGAACCTATTAAAGGAAGTTATAGTATCGATCCGGCGGTGTTTACAGATACTGATGGTGCCAGTTACATGTACTTTGGTGGAATTTGGGGAGGGCAGTTGCAGCGTTGGAACAACGGAAAATACGATGCAAATGGATCTAAAACCGACTCACAGAAAGAAAATGAACCCGCATTGAGCGCTAAGGTAGCGAAATTGAGCAGCGATATGTTATCGTTTGATGGTGAAGTGAAAGATGTTCGGCTGGTAGATAAACAAGGAAAAGCATTACTTACTAATGACCATGACAGACGTTTCTTTGAAGGTGCCTGGATGCACAAATTTAATGGTAAATATTATTTCACTTATTCAACAGGCGATACCCATTATTTAGCTTATGCGATTGGCGACAAACCTTATGGGCCATTTATTTACGAAGGCACTTTTATGAAGCCCGTTCAAGGCTGGACTACCCACCATTCCATTTTAGAGATAAAAGGCAAATGGTATATCTTTTACCACGACACCCAGCTTTCGGGCAAAACACACCTTAGAAATGTGAAAGTGACCGAATTAAAGCACAATGCCGATGGAACTATCGAAATGATTGAACCATGGGTTGAATAAGTATAAGTTGAAAATAAGGTTGTTATGGGGAATTGAAGCGATTGATGAAGTTAATCCCGGTAGTGCTATTATCCCCAGGTTTCAAGAATTGGCAAATGAGAAATCTGGGGACAAAAACACGCAATACAGCGATAATGCCCTTCGACTAGGGTGTCAATAACGGATCCAAAAGAAAGGTCGTCATTGCGAGGAGGAACGACGAAGCAATCTTAATGCGCGCGCTAGTAGCGATCGTTGTAAGATTGCTTCGTTCCTCGCAATGACGATAATCTGAGGAGATTAATCTTTAAAATTCTCCTGTCGTTTATATTGATTTTATACAAAAATTACCCCTCAGGGTAACATCTTTTTACGATTTATCCCTTGGATAAGATTAGGCAGGAAGCTATTCTATTTTGCTTCAATCCTAAAATAGTCGAAGTCAACATATCCTCCAGCATTTTCAGTTGCGTAATTAAACAATCCGAAACGGTAGCCTATAAAATGGGGAAGCGTATACGACATTTGCAGCGGCTCTCCTATTGGTTTCCAGGTTTTGCCATCAAAGCTGTAAAAAAAATAGCCTTTATCTGTTCGGTTCTCAAAATCACACCTTGCTTTGAGATAAATGGTTTGCTGTCCGGCTGGAACATCTTCGCCATTTACAGTGCCACTTTGGGCGCTTACCGTTACCACCGTTTTCTTTGACCCTGTATGTTTTATGCCAACCCAACCAAATTTGCGTTGGAGCAACATCAGTCCAGCCTGGTCTCCGGCTTTCATATTGGAAATATCAATTGAAGTGATTGCGGTTGATACGGGCCCGATGGTACGCTGGGTTAATGTATTGCGGGCCAGAAGAATATTGGTATCCAATCTGGAGGTGGTAATCCGTAAAAATCCTGGGCGTTTGGTTATCGACCAAAATGCATGTTCTGGATTGTGGTTCCATTGCCATACCAGTGGAAGCGCGGGCTCGCCTTTTTTGCGGATAAACTCATCTGATGCCACAATGCCGGGAATTAGGCCCTTACTAACCGGAAGTTCCAGTGTTTCTGGGACTTTACCATCAACACCCAACACCGGCCAGCCATCTTCCCAGGTAACCGGGACTAAATATGGAATGCGGCCAACGGATCCAAAATCTCTAAAAAGATAAGAAAACCATTTTCCTTCTGGCGTACTGATTAAACCGCCCTGCGCAACACCCTTATCTTTAAGTGCTACCCGCCCTTCATATGGCCCCATAAGTTTGTCGGAACGGTGAACCACAACCGTACGCATCCCATTTCGTGGCCAGGTAATGTTAAAAAGATAATATTTGCCATTAATTTTAAACAGTTGGGAGCCTTCAGCTGGTAATCCGACACCCGTACCTGTGGGAAGACTTGCGTTTTCGATAATTGTTATCGGTTTCGTGTCAGGTTTTATTCCAGATAAATCTTCTTTTAATTCCACCAAAGTAATTTTGCCTGTACCATATACCATGTAAACTTTTCCATCCTCAAAAAACAGGGAGTGATCATGGAGCGAAGGTTTAAAAGACGTAACTTTCCACGGGCCTTTTTCGATATCTTTTGTACTGTAGATATACGTTTTGCCAGTGGTACCAGAAAAAGTACTCACATAATAAATGCCTTGATGAAAACGAAGGCTACTTGCCCACGATCCCCGCCCATAATCCCATTTTCCATTGGATAAAGTTAATTCGTCAGCATTTCCGAGGGTATCATAAGCGTAACTTACAATTTTCCAGTTTGCCAGATCGGTTGATTTCATGATGGGCACACCAGGATTCATGTGCATCGTGGTGCTGCTCATGTAATATACCTTCCCTACTCTGATCATCGAAAGGTCGGGTACATCGGCAAAAATGAGCGGATTTGTTGCTTTTTGCGCATCAACATTAACTGCATTTAGCACAAAAAAGAGCAATAATGTAAATAATTTAAGGTTCTTCATACAGGTTAGTCAGCTTTTCAACTTGCGCTGCGTTTATATTTGGTATTCAAAGCTATTCAGAAATGTGCAGATCAACGAACCGCTTTGTTCAAATCTATGTTACAAATGTTTTTAATTCAATCAATCCCGTTACAGAAAAACAAGCAGACTAACCAAATGTGCTAGTAAAATTGACGAAATAAAGTAGTTGCTGACTGGGGTTCTCAATAATTTAGCGGCATTGATTGAAATTAACCAAATTTATCTTTTTATGAACTTTAAATCCATCCTAGCCTTCTGCGCTTTTCTCTTTTTTCTTACAACCGCTCAAATCAGCGCCGCCGACGATGTTATAGTCGGCTACCGCCATTTGGCAGATCCTGGCACCCTTGTTTACAACGGAAGAGTTTATCTCTACGCATCTAACGACGATGAGAACTCCCACGATAAAAATAGCGGATACAAAATGAAATCGATCGTTTGCATTTCGAGCAGCGATATGAAAAACTGGACAGATCATGGTGTGGTATTTGAAGCACCTAGAGATGTAACCTGGGCAGGCAGAACCTGGGCTCCGGCAGCAGTTGCCCGCGATGGCAAAATTTTTCTATACTTCGGAAATGGCGGCAATGGCATCGGCGTAGCAACTTCAAGCAGTCCGATAGGGCCATTTAAAGATCCCATTGGGAAAAAACTCGTTGAAACCGAAACGCCAGGCGTACTTCCTGCGCCAAACATGTGGTTATTCGATCCAATGACCTTTATTGATGATGATGGCCAGGCCTATATGTACTTTGGCGGTAACGGCGAGAGCAATGTTCGGGTAATTAAACTTAACCGGGATATGATCAGCGTAGATGGTCCTGCAACATCTATTACTGCTCCTGCATTTTTTGAGGCTTCATGGATGCATAAAAGAAATGGGATTTATTATTTCTCCTACTCAACCAACCCGAAAGCGCAGATGCGCATCGACTATATGATGAGTAAAAGCCCCACAACTGGATTTACTTATGGAGGAATTGTTGCCGCGCAACCGCCAAAAAACAATAACAACAACCATCAGGGAATTTTCGAATTTAAAGGGCAATGGTACCACGCCTACCACAACAGGGCTGTAGCATACAAATTGGGAATCCCCACAGAGTTTAAAAGAAATCTGGCTGTCGAGGTGCTAAATTACAAAGCCGATGGCAGTATAGAACAGGTAACCTACACGGCAGATGGAGTGCCACAGGTGGAAGGATTAAATCCCTACATGCGTGTGGAGGCCGAAACGATGAGTGACCAACAAGGTGTTAAAACTGAAACATGCAGCAAAGGTGGTTTAAATGTTACGCATGTTAAAAACGGAGACTGGATAAAAGTTAGGGGCGTAGACTTCGGCAAAGGAGCAAAAAAGTTTTCAGCTTCTGTAGCAAGTATTGGGAAGGACAATAAAATTGAACTCCGTTTAGGCAGCCCTGACGGAAAAGTAATCGGAACACTGGCCGTACCAAACACCGGTGATGCGCAGGCCTGGAAAGAAGTAAGTTGCAAAGTTAATGGCGCGACAGGAAAACAAGATCTTTTTATAACCATTAAAGGCGCAGAAAAACCAGAAGTAAATATTGATTTTTGGACATTTTCGGCGAAATAGAATTCCACCCTATGTTTAAACAAAAAAACCTCGCAGGTATTGCACCTGCGAGGTTTTTTTATAACTAATTAACCTGGAAGAACTTTTTCACAGATAACGGAAGTAATATCAATTATTTTTCAATATGCTTCAGGCAATAAAATCAACAGAAAACTGCATTATTTATTTTTGCTTGTAAATGGCATCATTACCGCTATAATCTAACCATTTAAAAGAAGCTGTACTTTTAGTGTTTTCTCCTGATGAAGTACCATAAAGCGCATAAAGTGAGCCAACAAAACCTCCTGCGGTTTCAGTACTCAAAAACTTTCCGTCCACTTTATCCTTTAATATTTTCCATTTGCCCGGACTTTCAGCATAGAGAAAATTGTAAAGCCCTCGATCAGCTTCTATTTTAAACTGCAGGGTTTTAGCTTTTACCGGAGTTTCAATAATCAAGTCCATACCTTTAGTGCTTCGGTTTCCTTTGTAAAGCTGAACGACCTGCTTGCCATCTTTTATTGATTTGCAGATGTAATAAAAATTATATTCACCTTGAAAGATAAGCATTCCTGCTTTTTCATTTGGTTGCGATGCGGTAAAGGTCATCTCAGTTGAAGCGCTACCAGTTAAATGCTGCTGTCTTTTGCCGATAAATGCCGGATTTCCTAGCCCCATACACGTTTCTGGCAATAACCTCATTGTTAAGCCATTTTCTTTATCTAACTTATACCAGCTGGTATCATTGGTTCTTAGAAACAATAACGATTGATCAAGTTTTTTATCAAAGGTAGTTCTGTAGGCAAAGTTTCCACTTTGTGGCGGGGCAATCTGTTTTACCTCCTTAAAATCAGCAGTATAACTATATTGAACTTCTTTTTGATCTGGATTAATGATTGGCCAACCATCTACCCATTTAACCGGTGCGATAAATGTTTCCCTCCCAGTATTATAATGATTGCCTTCATAAGGCCTTACAGCCAGAAAAATGGCATAAGTTTTCCCATCTGGACCATCAACCAATTCTGCATGACCAGTAGAAGTAATCGGGTCTTTACGGTTTGGATCTAAATCGCGTTGTGTCAATATCGGGTTTTTCTCATAAGGGACATAAGGTCCGGTGGCTTGCTTACTTCTTAAAATTACCTGTGAGTGATTAACGGAAGTACCTCCTTCGGCAGCACAGAGATAATACCAATCGCCGCGTTTAAAAATATGCGGTCCTTCAATCCAGACCGGTTTTTTGCTGATGTCTACCCCACCATTTACCAGCTGAACTTCTTCACCCACTACTTTTAGGCCTACTGGATCGAACTGAAAAGTACGGATGGTTCGGTGCCCTGGATATAGGGGCTTATTATCCGGCGCATCGCTGTTATAAACGATGTAGGCTTTGTCCTGATCAAAAAACAGTGAGGGGTCAATCCCTCTCACTTGCGGTAACCAAACTGGATCACTCCATGGTCCTTCAGGTTTTTTTGATGTCATTACAAAATTTCCGCGCTTATCGATATTGGTACACGTCATGTAAAATGTTCCTTTATGATAATTGATTGAAGGTGCAAAAAGCCCTCTCGAGGTACGATCACCGAAAAAAGTCATTTGTGATGGGCGGTCGATCACATTGCCGATCTGCTTCCAATTTTTTAAATCTTTGCTATGGAACACCGGAACCCCTGGAAAGTAAGCGAAGGTTGAATTAACAAGGTAATAATCGCTTCCCACTTTGGTAACACTAGGATCAGGATAAAACCCTGCCATAATCGGGTTTGTAAATTTAATTTGTCCATACGAATAGCCAGTATAAAGAAAGGCGATCAATAGAAGAAGTTTTTTCATAAAGTGCACGTTGGTTATGCTCAAAACTAACATCTATGGCCTTACTGGCATGAGCCATTTGTTCAAAAGAAAGCTCCAGATGTTTGTTTTTAAACAGAAATGCATTGAGATCGATTTTAAAGCTTCACGCGTTTATCTTTTCGTTTTACATTGATATATTCGGATGGAAGCATATTAAACTGGGCTTTAAAAAGCTTCGAAAAATAGCTTGGTGTACCAAAACCAGTCATATATGCGATTTGGGCAACGTTGTAATCACTTTTCTCCAATAATTCTACTGCCCTTTCCAGTTTTACGGATCGAATGTATTCGATTGGTGTTAAACCGGTAATTTCGAGCAGTTTGTGGTAAAGGGAACCTCGGCTCATGCCCACATGCCTGCTTAGTTCCTCTACTGAGAGTTCTGGATTATTAAGCTTTTCATCGATATACTGGACGATTTTATTCAACAACTTAACTTCACTAGACTCAATTTCGATTTCTTTAGCCTGTACCTGCACCTGTTTAGAATACGCATTTTTTACCGAGCGATTAAACAACAATAAGTTGTCGATTTTCGCATGGAGAATATCAAAATTAAAAGGCTTGGTGAGGTAGTCATTGGCACCGGATTTCAGGCCTTTAACCTGGTCTTCTTCTCCACTGATTGCGGTTAACAGGATCACCGGGATATGACTTGTTCTTTTGTCTGCCTTTATTTTCTGGCTTAGCTCAATGCCATTCATTTCCGGCATACTGATGTCGGTAACAACTAATTGTGGGTGTCCGGAAAGTGTTTTCTGCCAACCTTCTTTACCATTTGACGCTTCTATAATATGATAAAAAGGCTGCAGGCTATCTTTTAGGTAAAATCTAAATTCCTCATTGTCTTCAACCAAAAGGATTGTGGGCATCTTGACCTCATTAGTTGCTGGTTCAGTAACGGATTCATCCTGTTCTTCGTTCGTAAAACTATAGGCTGTATCATCAAGCTCTTGATCATCTTCTTCAGCCATTATGTCAACTGGAATCAAAACCAAAAATGATGTTCCTTTTCCAAGTTCACTCTCTACAGTAATCTGTCCGCCGTGCAGTTCTACAAACTCTTTTACAATTGACAACCCAATTCCACTGCCTTGATTTAAGATAGAACTCACATTATTATCCATAAAAAAACGATCGAACACCCTGTCTTTACTTTGATGTGCAATGCCTATCCCGGTGTCTGAAACCTCAATACAAAATACAGGCTTAGCCTCATCGGCAGCGGCTCTTATGAACATGTTAAGAGATACTTCGCCACCTTCTTTTGTAAATTTAAATGCGTTAGAAAGCAGGTTAAATATAATCCTTTCCATTTTATCCTGATCAAAGTGCGTTTTCAGGTTTTTAATATCGCTGTTAATGCGAAGTGAAATTTTCTTACGCTCGGAAAGGTCCTGGAATGCTTCTGCAGCTTCACTGATAAAAGTAATGAGATCGGCCTCGTTTAGGTTCAACTTCAGTTCCTGTTCTTCCATTTTTCTAAAATCGAGCAGTTGATTGACCAGATTTAATAGTCTCCGTGCGTTTCTACGGATCATCTTTACCTGACCGGCTACAGCAGATTCCTGTTTAACAGCAAGCAACTTATCAACGGGTGCCAAAATCAATGAAATTGGTGTTCTAAACTCATGGCTTAAATTGGTGAGGAATTTAATCTTTTGTATATCCAATGCATGGGCACGTTCGGCATCCTTTCGCTGCTGTAGGATCCTTTGTTCAGCATTGATCTGGGCTTGTTCAATAGCAAGTTGCTGTTTGATGCGCTGAATTCCCCGTCGCCTGATGGCAAACAGGATTGTACCAATTAAGATTACATAAAAAACATAAGCATAAATGGTTCTCCAGAAGGGCGGTTGTATATGAACAGAAATTGAAGTGATTTTATCGCTCCAAACGCCGTCGTTGTTACTTGCTCTTACCTGAAAAATATAATCTCCGGGATCCAAATTTGTATAATATGCTGTTTTCTCTTTACCAACTTCGTTCCAGCCATCATCTAAACCAACAAGGCGATAGGAATAGTGGTTTTGTTGCGGCGCTGTATAATTTAACGCTACATAACTAATGGAGAAATTTTGCCCATAACTCAGTTTAATTTTTTTCGCAAAACCAATCTGCTCATCAATAGGTGATTTTTCGCCAGGAAGTACAACAGCATTGGCTACCTTTAGCTCGGTAAGCAATACATTTGGAACCACATTATTGGAGGGCAGTTCAAGCGGATTAAAATAGTTGAAACCGTCTTGCCCGCCAAAATAAAGCTCGCCATCTGAAGTGCTGATTCCCGAACCCAATATAAAAGGGCTGTCCTGAACCCCATTAGGACGCCCAAAGTTTTTTATTTTTTTTGTTTCTGGATCAAGACAACTGATGCCATTATCGGTACTGAACCAAATCAGTCCGTCTCTGCCTTCCAATATGCTGTAAACAATAGCATTAGGCAATCCGTTTGTTTCGTTAAAATTGGTAAATTTTCCGGTACGGCGATTGAAAAGATCGAGCCCCGCACCATCAGTTCCGGCCCATATATCCCCGCTACTATCACATAACAAACTCAATACCACATCATTAGAAAGACCGCTATTTGCTTTTCGGTATACTTTAAATTTCCCGTTGTTGCGTTGAAATACGGCTATTCCCGTTCCGCTGGATGATATCCACATATTTCCGTAAGGATCTTCGACAATTGCACGTATAAAACCATTGCTAGGGAGCACCATAGGTGGCGAGGACTGAGTGCCATACCTGGTAAATGAATTCGTCTTATAATCAAATACATTCACTCCGGTTCCGTTTGTACCAATCCATATCAAACCCTTGCTATCTTCTTTAATAGCGAAAATTTCGTTTTGGCTAAGATCAGTTGCCGATGATCCGGCCAGATATTGTTTGTAAGTTTTAGTTTTGGGATTATAGGCAAATAAGCCATGCTGGTATGTGCCCACCCAAAGCGTGCCCCTTGAATCGAGCATTAGCGTAAGGATGGCCAATGGATTTCGGGAAAAATCAATTTTGCTTTTCATGTCGATATGCTCGAACACGCCTTTGTCCCGATCGAAAAAATGTAGTCCTCCGCCATCCGTGCCCACAAAGATTTTTCGTTTTGATAATTCGGCAAAGGAAGTGACAATGGGTGATGAAAGTCCTTTAGGATCAAATGGACTACTACGCTTGAGGTTAAACAGTGCTAAATTTGGATCGAATTTATTAACGCCACCTTGGTACGTACCAAGCCAAATAATACCATTATTGGCCATACAAATGCTTCTAACCGACTTATGACTAAGGCCAAAGGTTTCGCGTTTGTTGGGACGAATATTTGAGAAAACCTCGGTGGCGGTATCGAAAATAGTTACCCCATCCTCGGTTCCTAACCACAATTTACCTCCTTTTTCCAATCTGGCAGCATAAATAATATCGTTTGAAAACAGCTTATCACCCGATTGCAAAAAGGATTTGAAATGCTTTTCATCATCCAGCAACATATTAAGGCCATTGTAGGTACCAAAAAATATCCGCCCTTTTTCATCCTTTACAATGGTTTTAATGAAATTATCAGTAAGGCCTGAACGGTCATTGGGATGATGGGTAAATTTCTCAGTGGCACCAGTGGTTAAATTAAGCGCCAAAAGTCCTAAATTGGTGCCTATCCATATCTTATTGCCACTACCTTGAAGAAAAGAAAGCACACTGGAACCGTTGCCCATCAATGCACCGATACCTACATTTTTTACCTTAAACGTTTTGGTATTGATCACCCGGTAGCCGCCAAAAGTACCTACCCAGATATTTCCGGTTCTATCTTCGTAAAGTGTTAATACATTAAATGGGACGTTGCGATTCGGGATACCTTCACCTACAAATGATTTAAATGTATTTTTCTTAGCATCATAGTAAGCCAGGCCCCCTCCGTTTGTGCCCACCCAAAGTCTTCCACTCCTGTCTTCTAAAAGTGCCGAGATATTGTTAGACGGAATGCTCGTGCTGTCGCCACTTTTAGTGGTATAAACGGTAAAATTGGTACCATCGAACTTATTCAGTCCATCGCTTGTACCAAACCATACAAGGCCATTATGATCTTGCAGGATCGTATTTACAGTATTTGAAGAAAGGCCATTTTTAGTATTAAGGGTAATGAAATTGGGGTTACTTTGCCCCTTGACAATAGTGTACGTTAATAACAATATCACTAGAAGTGACATTGCGCTTATACCTGATACTCGTTTTAACATCATAACAATAGATTCACGCTTTAGCGATCTGGATTGTGATTGTACTAGTGCAGGGCTTGCTTCGCTCGCCTTTGGTACACTTTGGATTTATATTTGCTTTGTGCGTAAATATAGTTAACACCCCTAATTTAAACTATTTTATTTCAGCCTCGAACGGAGATGCCGGCAAGCCTTCTGCGTTATATAAATTTGCACCGTCGGGATTATCCGCCCAAGCGTATCGAACAGCAACAGGGCTGGAAATGCTATCGTTCCAAACAATTACGGTGTTACCTTCAATTTTAGCTTTGGCCCAAATATATTTTTTATCGGCACCTGCAATGGCAAAATGGTAAAGTTCGGGTTCACCTTTTGCAATTAGTCCACTTCCCATATGATCAAAATTCAAAATCACCTTATTGCCTTGTACTGTTGCTGATCTGTAGATTGGACCTGAGTAAACGACGTTTTTTTCACCATAAATCAGCTTTTCGGCCCACAAAGCCAATCGCTCGCCAATTGTTTTTTTGTTCAGGGGATGAATATCGTTCCATTCGCCGGCACCAAGCCCAACAGACATTCCTGTATTTGGTACTTTTAAGGTTTGGAGCTGGCTCTGCCGAAGTTGTGCCCAGTCGCTCTCAACGGGAACGTAATCAACCTCCATATAATTGGGTAGTTGTGCAAATAAAAACGGAATATTGCCTAAGCCCCATTTATTCCTCCAATCGTTAATCAGTGCAGGTAGCAGTTTGGCGTATTCTCTCGGCTTGCCGGCATTTGTTTCACCCTGGTACCATAAAAAGCCACTTATACTATAATTGATTGCAGGTGCAACCATGGTATTGTAAAGTCCAGTGGGAGAACTTTGCGCCACAATTGGCTGGATAATTTGTTGCCCTGACGGGGAATAGCTTGGTTTAGGAAATACCTGGTTCACCTGGTAATCCCATTCGCCCCTTAAGTCAATTATTTGTCCGTTGGCCTGTAATGAATAATTTTTATCAGGCACAAAGCCACCTTTGCCCGTTGTATTTGTTACTTTTACTAAAATGGTATTTTTACCTGGTTTTAACAGGTTAGCTGGCACATTGTATCTTCTTGGAGGATACTGATAAGTGATATTACCTACAAAAACGCCATTTACGAAAGTGGAATCGGCATCGATAATACGCCCCATAAAAAGTTTTGCCTGCACACCTGTCATCCCCGCAGGAACATCAATTTCCTTTTTAAAGTACAGGATGCCATTCAGGTTTCTCACACCTTGGTCTGCCCAATAGCCCGGCATCCAGAACTTATGCCATGTTTTTGGCACATAGGACAATTGCAAAGTTTTAACTGGCATAGGTAACACCTGTTTTTTTAGGTTGTTCATATAAATGGTATCCCTAAAGTTTTTGATCTGGGCTTCAGTTGCAGGGAAATCCTTAAATGCATCCATACTCATCCAGGCCTCTATTGGCGTTCCACCCACACTGGAATTAATAATCCCAATGGGAATTTTGTATTTTTGATAGAGTTTTTTTGCAAAGAAATAAGTAACTCCTCCAAACTCAAGCAATTCTTTACCTGATGCCAACTTCCACTCTCCTTTTGGTAGATCCAGTGATTCTTTGGATACATCAGCTTTTGTGGGTACAAAGAAATTCCTGATCTGGGGAAAATTGTCGTTCTTAACTTCTTCTGGATAATTTTCCTTCAGCCTTTCCATTGCTAACACCATGTTAGATTGACCGGCACAAAAATATACGTCTCCAATTAAAATATCGGTTAATGTAATCAAATTCCGTCCTTCAATAGTCATGGTATATGGGCCTCCGGCTTTCATTTTGGGAAGCATAATCAACCACTTCCCGTCGTTACCGGTAATTGTCTCAAACTTTCTATTGTTAAAAGAAAGTTTAACTTTCTCATTTGCATTGGCCCAACCCCAGATCTTTAAATCGGTATTTCGTTGTAGCACCATTCGATTACTAATTAGCTGTGGAAGTTTTACCTCAGCTTTTGACTTTAGGTCTGTGAACAAAACTGTAAAGAGCAAAGCGCAAAGCGGAAGATAAGATTTTACGGTCATGCTTATAAAGTCTGGAAAATATTGCAATGGATAATTTTCGGGGAAATGTGGACGTTTACAATCCTTCCCCCAGTTTCATCACAGAAATACATCGTTTAATTGTTAATATTTGGTTATTTTCTTTTAAAAAAATTACGCTCATGTAAAGCTCGTACCTGAGTAATTTCTACCCGAATATATCATTTACTTTCGAAAAAAACAATCGGTTGCATAACTATATTAAATTTGTTATAATCTGGCTGGTAAATGGCGTCCGAGAAAATGAAACGGTAAATTATGCGGGTGGAAGAGACAGCATAAACTGCAATTAGATTTGAGTCAACCTCATTGGTAATTTCCAATAAAAAAGCCAGGAAAACGATTAACGTTGTTCCTGGCTTTAAGCGCGTGGTAAATTTATTTATTTTTTTAAGCCCTCGGCTGTGCCAACATAGGCAGGTTTTCGAACAAAACCTTCTGTCCACAAGCCAATTGGCTCCCCTGCCCTCCAACTTGAAGTAGCTGGACTATCCTGAGGCGCCCATATGGTAATTCCATATCGCTGAGCGGCCGGAATAAGCTCAAAGTATTTCTTGATTACATATTTGTACATCTCAGATTGAGCTGCATATTGCTCGGCTGTTGCCTGTGCAGTTTTTATATTTCCTGCAAAACCCATATCCAATTCTGATATTTTGATCAGTTTACCAGTTGCGGCCAATAATTTGAACATTTCTTCAATCTTGGCTTTATCAGAAGTAGCTACAATGTGCATTTGGGTACCAATACCATCTATTTTTGCGCCTTTGCCTTCTAAATACTTTACGTAATCAATTAATCCTTTGCATTTATCGATGCTATATTCGAGGTTATAATCATTAATAAAATGGATATCAGTCGCATTACCATACTGCCTGGCCAATTGAAATGCCTTTAGCGCATAATCCTTACCCAGGTAATCTTGCCAAAAGAATTCATCAGCCGCAATGGAAGTTCTACCCGCAGCAGTTTTAAGTTCAGCTGGCTTTGCATCATCCATTGGCTCGTTTACCACATCCCAAGCTTTAACATAATCTTTTGAAGCGGTAACTATACCTTTAATCCAGGTATCTAACGCTGTGGTTAAAATGGTCTTTTTCTGCTCGGCAGTTTTTTCTACAATTGTAGTGCCGCCAAGCGGATTGTATTTTTTAAGCGTGATGTTATCGAAATAAAAATTTGTTGCTGTTTTACCCAGATTAAAAGCAATTGTACCAGTGTTTGCCAAGTCTTTTTGAGTAATGGTAATCTGTTTGGTATAGGTTGTCCATGTTGTTGTTGAGGAAATTGTACCAAAAAAATCATGCCATAAGTAAGACCCAGGGGTACTATGTGCTTGTGTAGGATAAGATGCTGCCACATCGGAGCGTACATCCATTTTTAGCTCATATATTTCGTTGAGCTGCATAGCTGGGGAGAATTTCACAAATAACTGTGCGTCATAATCGTTAGCCCGAACGCTTGCATTACTTATTTTCAATGCCCTACCTATACCATTTGCTCCCTGACCTACGGCTGTAAATGAGGCTACTGCATTGGTATTGGTTTGATAATTTGCAGCATTATCGGTTTCAAAATCAGCGCCTGTTACCAAATCCCATGTTGGGCTTCCGTTTGATGGAGTTACAACTGGGGCAATCAGTCCTTTTAGGTAAGTTGCATTTTGATTGGCATGCCAGGCCAGAGTATGCCCAAACACGGTGATGCCAGCTTTAGATGCTGTCTCCAACAGGTTTTTCACATTGGTTAAGGCCAAACTTCCGTCAGCCTGTACAACCGCACCGTGTTTCATTTCGTAACCTAGCGTAATTTCATCAAAATTGCTGTTAATGAGCCTGTAAATTACGCCTTTTGAGAGATAAGGTTGCAGACTGGCTCCAGCACCAAATTTAAATTTAGGATTTGCCGTTCTATCAATATAGGATTTTAATGGCTGATAGGCATCGATCTGCTCTTGGGCCACAAAGCTTGTTGGCTTGGCCACCTGAAAATCGAGTGCCTCGTATTTGTGGCAGGAAGCAAGCAATATTGCCCCCGTCAGACCAAATGCTATTTTGTATAATCGTTTCATTTTCTCGATTGTTAGATTAATATTAATTATTTGACCGGCGTAAATGTTTCGGCTTTCACGCCACGGTCGCGCATTACCAGGGTATCTACGCTATTCACTGTTCTATCATTCAGATCGATCTGATAGTTCAGATAAAGGGCATCGCGATCCTGGCTGCCCCAGCTGTTTTTCTCTCCCCGTTTAACAAATTTTCCGGTGCCACTCGCCGTAAAACTGGCATCACCAGCTGCAATTGTACAGTTGCCCGTATTATCAAAAGTTAACAATAAGGTTCGGCTGATACTGGTTCCGCCTGTTACTTTAAATGTGACAGGAAACTCGGCCTGGGTTAGCGAACGTGTGTTTAACTTGTTGATTTCATCATTCTCCACATATTTCATATGGCGAACTACGGTTTGATTGAGTGCGGTGTTACCACCTTTGCCAGCAATCACATCCTTTCCTCTGCGGAGATAAAAACCCTGCCATGTATTGATATACTTTACTGCATATAAGGTGTATTTTTTTTCGGGCAAGATCATTTTGTTCTGATCAACACTGGTCATCGTTAAAGGGATCACATAAGCGGTATTGATAGCCAATGGGTCTGCGAAAAAAGCATCGGTTAGCTGTACATCTACTCCACCTACTAAACTTCCTTTCGGGATGACAATTTTGTTGGTCGCAAGCGTATAATAATTAGTCGGCATGGGCCTTACAATACCGCTGTAGGGTGATGGAAAAGATAATCCCTGGGTTAGCGCGTTATCCACACTGATGCCAACGGTAATATCTTCCTTATTTGAGTAAACACCACCAACTGTACCCATAATTTGAAATTTACGCTGGTTATCCAATGACGTATCAAAAATATCTTCGCCCATGGTGATGGTCCGAATTGGCCCTTGATAGGCAAAATAAACGGTTTGGGTATCATTGTCTGGAAATGCCCATTCTTCGTTTTTGCAGGCGCCAAGTGTTAAGACGAGCGCAAGTAAAATATATACTTTATTTTTCATGATGTTATTTGTTATAGTGAATGAATATTACCATCCCGTGTTTTGTTGCAAAGCATTATACTTTAGCGTTTCGCTGTAAGGAATTGGTCCAAATCTCATATACTCCTGATAGTTTCTTGCTTCTACATTGATTTCCTGGTAGATACCTTGTGAGATACTCACCCCTTTCACCGGTTCGGTTAATGCTGCGTTCCACCTACGAAGATCCCAGAAACGAAATCCTTCAAAAGCCAATTCTAACCTACGCTCATTCCTAATCAATGTTCTCATGGCATCTTTATCTGTTTTAATAGATTCGAGGTAGGCATCACCATTTGCAGTTCCAACGCCGGCCCTGGCACGAATAGCTTTAATGATATCATAAGCAGAATAGGGATTGCCACCATTTGCTGTAGGTCCCCATGCCTCATTCGCTGCCTCGGCATAGATCAGGAATATTTCGGTATAGCGGATATGTGGCCTATAGTGTTTCTGATTATTTACGGTTGGTGTACGACTAACATCCTGTCTTAACAATTTTTTCATGTAGTAACCAGTTCTTGTAGAAACTTCTTTTCTATTCAGTCCATCATCATTCGTTGCCACATCTGTTGTGGTATTGATTACTTTGTTTGTTGGCCCGATCGTATTTCCGTTATACACTATAAATTTTGCTAAACGTGGATCTCTACCTGTAAATGGAGCGGCAGGATTGTATCCGCTCTGTGGCGTATTGGCAATTGGATAACCGTTTTGCATCGGGAAAGCATTAACCAGATTTTGAGTTGGGTTTATGCGGCCCTGTCCAGACAAGGATGGTGGATAGTTAGCAGCTTCTAAATCACTATTTGATCCAACATTTGTGCGCCAAAGCACTTCTCTTGGACTAGCCCCTGAAGCTAATGCATCAATTTCTGCTTTGTTATCATACCAGGTAACACCATTAGGATCTAAGTTGGCTAACCAGTTATTAAGCGAAAGTACCTGTGCTGCATAGGTGGCGGCATCGGCCCATGTGGTAGAATTACCGGTGCTGAAAGCCGGACTTGCACCCATTAATGCTACACGGGCACGAATGGCTTTGGAAATACGACCTGTCATGCGCTGATTAAAAAACTTACCAAAAACCCGGTTATAGGTCTCTACATTAATTCCAGCATATTTTGTCGGGATCTGGCTAGTGCTATTAATATCAGCATAATCTAAAGGAAGCAATTGCTCGGCCTTGTCCAAATCACCATAAATCTGTTTAATACAGGCATCAAATGTGGCTCTTGGCTGGTTAAAGTTAGAAGCCGGATTTTCGGGCTCGAGTACAATAGGGAAACCATATAAATTACCCCCTACTTTTCCGGCGTGCGCCTGTAGCATATACGACATTAGGTAGGCTCTCAAAGCATATGCTTCACCTTTTTGCCTGTCATTAAACATCCTGCTCAACACCGGGTCTTTAGAATCCCAAAGCACCTTATCTGTCTCTGCCAAAAATAAGTTGATATATTGGATACCTGCTCTTGCATTGGTCCATTGATCTAATGGATTAAATGCAGCCGACCATTGCCCGGTGGCAATTTTCCTAAAATTGTTATTGATATCATTACTTACTGCATCATCTGTAGCTACATCGTTAAAAGACCAGCCATTTGATGGAAGCCTTGTGTAACCATTTAGCAATAACCCATGGGCAAGTGCGGGTTCTGTGTAGATGTTCTCAAAATCTCCATTATTTTGTGGAGCGGGGTCAGTAAACTTTTTACAGCCCGAGAGCATCACAACGACAACTATAAATCGTATTAATATTCTGTTCATCTTTTCTAATCTAATATTCAATTAAAACATTGCCTTTACGCCCAGGTTATATAACCTTGTTTGTGGGGCACCCCCTAAACTCAGTTCAAGTATTTCTCTTTCCTTCGCTATTGTTAAAAGATTAAATCCTGCCACATACAGCCCCAGTTCTTTCAACACTTTACTTTTAAACAATTTATCGGAAACTGTGTAGGAGATTTGAACTTTAGATAAATCAAACCGGTCTGTGCTGTACAACCAGAAATCAGACGCTCTGAAATTATTATCACCATTTAAAGTGGTAAGCCGCGGAAAGGTTGCCGTATTTTTTGTTTGAGGCGTCCATCTGTCGCGCACCACTGCCGAATACTTATCGCTTCCGTTAACCCAAAAATAGTTATCGCTTTTCATGGCACTTCCACCGAAGCGGCCTGTACCCAAAACAAATAGGGTAAGATTTTTCCATTTGGCAGTTATATTCAATCCTGCTGTAAACGGAGCACCGAACCATCCACCGCGACCAAGATATACCTGATCCTTATCATCAATGATTTTGTCACCGTTCTGGTCGATATATTTGATATCGCCAGGAGCCAATGCTGATCCAAATGCTGGTTTTGCACTACTAATTCCATCGGCCGCTGCCACTTCACTGGCATCCATGTAAAAACCATTGCTTTTTAATCCCCAGATCGCATCAAGTGGTTTGCCGGCACGGTATTGATAGCTGTTTTCGTAAGTTAACAGATCGGCGCGTTTAGTTGCTTTGGTGGTATAATATGTTCCTGACGCTCCAAAAGTCCAGTCAATAGCGCCAATGCGTTTGTTAAAATTTAAGTAAAAATCTAAACCGGTACGCTGATCACTATTATAATTGCTGTAAGGAACAAAAGAAGAACTCGGAAATCCGGTAGTGAAATAGTTTGGATAAAGAACATTAATCTGACCGATAATCCCGGTGATGTTATTTCTAAAAACATTTGCTCCGAAATTAAACTGATTTTTGAACATTCCACCTTTTATGCCGATACTGATTTCTTTCCTTTTAGCGAAAGTTAAATCCATGTTGGATCCACGGCGCGAATCTGTAGACTGTGTACCTGTACCATCGTTCCAACCATACCAGTTACCCCCTGTGCCTGTATAAATGCTCTCATAGGCAAAATACTCCTCAAAGTCAAGATCGGTATTTAAAATACCTGCTGATGCGGTCAATGTTAGATCGTTGATGAACGAAACTTTTTTCAAAAATGGCTCTTCGCTAAGGTGCCATCCAATAGATGCTGCAGGGGAAAGTGCAATCCTGTTTCCTGGTGGCATTTTTGGTGAGCGTACCACAGCTCCGGTAATTTCGGCAAAATACTTATGGCTGAAATCATAATTTAACTGCAATCCTAAATTAGAATTTGTTGTTGGCTGGTAGATTTCAGATTGCGATTGACGATATGCCGCAGCCAGCAATACTGCAGAGATATGATGATTATTACGAATTGTAGTATTGTAGTTAAATTGACCAGACAACGAAATAGTCTGTCTATAATAACTATCTGCAATGTTCTGAACTCCGGTTTTAGTATCTTCTCCCCAGCGCGTTAAGCTTCCAATCATCGTTGTACCAGAGTAGGTTGTCCAATTGGGCTGGTAAGTTGCATATCCGTTTCTATAACCTTGATTATAACTGTTCAGGTAATCAACCCCCATAGTGGTACTAAAGGTAAGTCCATTCAAAATTCCTTTCAAATCAGCATCAATACCAGTGGTAAACTGAAACTGGCGTTGTACAAATTTATTGTTACCGCTTGCATAAATGGCTGCAAAGGGATTGGTTTGATCTAATTGCGTACCACCAAGGATGTATTGCCCATCAATAATTGTAGCGTTTTTAATCATCGCTTTGCTCACTTCATCGCTCTGTTCCAATAAATTAATTGGGATTAAGGGCGTAAATAAATGAGGACGCAGGGTGGCAGCGTTAGCCCAGTAATTCGTATTTACTCCACCGCTGCTAGAAAACACAGCGCTTGCATCTACACGGGCCTTTAGTGCTTTGGTCAACTGCATATCAACATTTCCCCGAATGTTAAAGCGTTCTGATGTATTATTTTCTTTGGCTTCGCCGAAATTAAGCAGCGAACCCGTAGATGCAAACCCAACATTGGTGTAATAACGTGCACGATCATTCCCTCCCGAAATTTCTGCCACGCCATCATAGCGTGAAAAACTATTTTTCAGGTATTCTGAAGCGTAATAATCTACACTTGGATAACGATAAGGATTAACACCAGAGTGATTATAAATAGTTTCCGGGGTATAAGCCGCCGCCAAACCATCATTTGATAAAGCCTCATTGTACAAAGTCATGTACTCTGAAGAACCCAGATATTGAGCAAATCTTTTTGGCGTATTTAATCCGATATTGGAACGAACGTTTATTTTTTGCTTAGTTGGCGTACCCCTTTTTGTGGTGATCAAAATTACTCCTTTTGCACCGCGACTGCCATATAGGGCAACTGCCGAAGCGCTCTTGAGAAAAGTGATCTCCTCAATTTCATTTGGTGTAACACTGTTCACATCCCTGGGAACGCCATCGACCAATATTAACGAGGTGTTCATACCCCAAAGGTTGTTGCCATTAAAGCCTGGAGCAAAAGCCTCCATCCCGTCCAATCCATAAGTTATAAAGTTTTTCTCAAAGAGCTGTGCCAGGTTAACGCTTGAAACGCCAGCTGGAAGATTACTTTCGGTGGCATTTTTAAAACCCACATTTATTAGTCTATCCTCTTTAATTAAGGTAACCTGCTTTAGGTTGGCTAATGCGATTACCGGCAAGGTTTTATAACCTTTGGCATTTACCGTAAATGTGCTGTTCTCCTCTACCGATAAAGAGAATTCACCAGCCTGGTTTGCTATGGTGAGCACGTCGTTTCCTTCAATAGTTATGGATGCTCCTTTTATCGGATTTCCATTGATATCCCGAACAACAGCTTTTATAGGTATCTTAACGGCGTCCTGACCTTTGATTACACCGACAAACAGTGTAAAAAAGACACACAGCGCCAATGCATTTCTTAAAAATTTCATCATTCTTGTCTTTAATTATTTGTGATCATGAACTACCTTACCATCCAGGGTTTTGCGCAAACTCCTTATACATATTTACATCTGCTCGTTTAAGTGGCAACCAATAATGCTTTTCACTAAACGGACGTTGTAGTATTAATCGCTCACGATAGTTTACAACCCTGTTTAATTTGCTGTCGACCGTAGGGCTTAAAGGAGCAGCGCGATCAAATTCTGCGGCTGTTTTTAAGGTATAAGGCACTTCGGCGAGCAAATGCCAGCGGCGAAGATCATTAAACCGATGTCCTTCAAAGGCAAGTTCAACAGCACGTTCACGCCTTACTTCTTTCATAAACTCTGTTGTAGATACTAAAAACTGTGCGGCAACACGTCCAACGCCAGCACGATCTCGGATCACATTGATCGCATCTACGGCAGTTTTGCTAAATCCTTCTGCGGTTGCACTTGGGGAGTCGTACCCTGTTGCAACCGATTCTGCGTACATCAGGTAAACATCGGCCAAACGCATATATGAAACCTTAATATTCAGGTTCTGTCCATAATTCCAGCCCTGATC
The DNA here is from genome assembly GCF_918698255.1 of Pedobacter sp. Bi27. Taxonomy (NCBI): domain Bacteria; kingdom Pseudomonadati; phylum Bacteroidota; class Sphingobacteriia; order Sphingobacteriales; family Sphingobacteriaceae; genus Pedobacter; species Pedobacter sp. Bi27. The sequence continues at coordinate 97,495 of NZ_CAKKMW010000009.1, read as the reverse complement.
GAAGTTATTGGCAGTTCTGGGCACAAATTTGAACATCATATACCCTGTACGGCTACCAGAACGTTCATCTCTATAGCTTCCGTTTGTGAACAGGTTTGCATATCGGTGTGGCTCCATGTTCGCTGCCAAAGTTCCCTGCACCACTTTAACTCCATCATATATAATATCATTATAGAACCTCGGATCGCGATCGCGCCAAGGAAATTGCGGATCATATCCTGAGCCAGAAGGATCAGCCTGGGCAGAATTCGAAATGGGCAAACCGTTTTTCATCCCATAATAATTAACGTAATTTGCGGTAGGCGCAAATACCAGTGCATCGGCACCTACAATTGCTGGTGTATATTGTTTTGCAGTGCCATAGGTTGAACCATGTGCGCCCCAATATGGACCTCTAAATATGGCTTCAGTACCTCCCGGAATCAAGAAATTTTGACCGGTTGTGTAAAAATTGGTGCTGTATTGTGCAAAAGGCAATAACTTATAAGGAGTAGCCCCACTTTCTGTTAGTTTTAATAACTCGGCAAATGCAGCAGCCGCTTTTTTACTCAGCTCTGCATTGTAGGTTTTGCTTCCTGTAGATTCTAAGTTCATTAACGGACTAGCGGCCCACAGGTAGTTTTTACCTAAATAACCTAGCGCCATGATTTTATTGATGCGCAACTGATTTTTACCCAGTGTTTGGATCCCGGCCGTTGTATTGTCCCAATTGATTGGCAAAAGGTCGGCAGCGGCTCTTAAATCAAGTGCTGCCTTTGCTGCGCATTCCTGATACTTTAGCCTTGGTAATCTCAATTCTTCATCGGCTGGCAATACCTTATCAATGTATGGCAGTCCTCCAAAATATTGCATGAGCTGGAAATGGAACCAACCCCTAAAGAACAATAGTTGACCTCTGATCAGGTTACGTTCTTCATCAGTTGCGTTTACCATCAGGCTTAGGTTCTCGAGGCCTAAATTCGCCTTACGAATGCCATACCAGGCCAGTGGATACAGGCCTTTGCTAAAACGATCGTTATTTGTATTGGCGTTGGCATTATCTAAAAATCCAGCTCCCCATCCATCAAACTCTCTTTGCCAGCCCCAAAAATCGCCGTTATCTATTTTGTTAACCAAATGGAAGTTTTGAACTGTAGACTGGATTTCGTCTTCACCCCAGTTGAAACTGTTGGTCCAGTACCGGTTGGTAAAATCTGGAATACAATTATATAGCTCCTCGGTAAAGCCCTGAAAACTGCGAAAGTCTTTGAAGGCAGATTCTGCTGACACAGTTGCTTCAGGATCTCTGTCTAAATATTTTTTACAAGATACCATGCCGGTTCCCGCCCAAATCATTCCTATCAATAATAGGCGTGTTATATATTTTTTCATAATGATCATGTTTAGAAGATGAAATTAGCGCCTAGATTATACCGCTTTACAGTAGGATAAGCACCCTGTGAGGCCCATCCCTGTCCACCAGCGCTTTGATAATTTGCTTCACGGTCATCCGGCATCTTAGTCCATACGTGTAAATTGTTTCCATTTAGGAATATACGTATACTTGAGATTCCTGCTTTTTTAACCCAATCTTGCCTAAAAGTGTAAGCAACCTCAGCATTTTTTAAACGCAGGTAAGAAGCATCATAAAAGTACCTGTCTCCTGTGTAAAAACCCGCTGGCGTTGTTTCCCAACGCGGCATCGGGCCATCAGGGTTTGTATTGTCTTTTGACCAATAACTTCCTTCATCATAGGCAACTGTATTCTTTCCTGAAAAAGATCCAAGCACTACCTGGCGGGTAACATTGTTCACACCGTAAAACTGAGCAAATGCGCTAAATCCTTTCCATTCAAAACCTATAGTGGCATTGTAGGTGTTTTCAGGAGCACCAGAATAACCATAAGGAATGTTATCATTCGCATCAATTATCCCATCAGCATTGTAATCTACCAGATGATAGTTTCCTGGGATTTTCAATTGGTCATTGGCATTGTGCATGGTACTTCCATAAAGCTGATCCCAAGTATTGTAATAACCAGCGCTCACATAAGAATAAGCCTGTCCAATCTGTTTATCAAGAGGCTTGGCATATAACGGCAACAATCCGGCAACATCAGCATAAACAACTTTGTTCTTAGCATGAGTATAATTAATGTTGCTCCATAAGGTAAGGTTATTGTTGATTTTCTTAGTAAAACGAAGATCTATTTCAAATCCTCTTGATTTCACTTTCCCAACGTTAAATGTAGGTGGTGTGGCACCATAGTAACTTGGAACAGCACGAGTGTTGGTAAGGATATCACTCCTGTCGTCCTGGAAGAAATCTACACTTCCAGAGATCATGTTTCCAAAAAACCCAAAATCAAGCGCAATGTTCTTCTTTACAACCTTTTCCCAACGTACGTTTGGATTACCTACCGAAGTTTCCCTATACCAGTTGTAAGGGCTATTTTCTGCAGCTTCACCAGTAGTACCCAGTGGCGTAGTGCCTCCAAATGCCCAGTTCGTCAAGAAGGCAAACCTAGGAGAACCACCATCGTCACCAATTTCACCATACGATCCACGTAATTTCAATGAATTGATGAATTTGATCGGTTTCATGAATTTTTCTTCAGAGATCATCCATCCAAGTCCTCCAGAAGAAAAGAAATCAAACCGATAGGCAGGCGCAAATCGCTCAGAACCATTATAAGCTCCATTATATTCTACACTATACTTACCTGCATAATTGTACGTGGTACGGAAAACCCAGTCTTCACGGTAAGAAGGGATAATACTTCCCGTAGCGGTATTATCTCTGCTCCAAAGCCCCATAGCTGTTAAATTATGATTTTGAGCAATGGTTCGGGCATAATTGATCTGCATCTGAGAAAACATTCTGCGGTAGGTTGCGCCATCGCTAACGTCGCCTGCCCGGCTTGCCCATCTTACACTTTCCCTCCATTCAAGCTCTGTTGCCGCATCTTTGGTTTGTGAATAACTTACTACTCCTGTTTCAGGGTCGATGTATTTACTTAATGTTCCATTATTCCGGTCATCAATTCCACGACCAGCTTCGATAAATGTATTATCGATGGAAAGTGTTCCTTTTAAACTCAATCCTTTAACAAGAGAATTTAGGCTTTGATCTAAGGTAAAATCTGTGGTGATGCGGGAAGTTGTGGTCGTTTGAAGGCCACTGGTAGACAAAATCCTAACAGAGTTTAAACTTTGTTGCTCATTGGGTTTGTAATATCCCCATGTGCCATCCGAATAAACTGGGAGATAGAGATTTGGTGCTGCAGAATAAGCAGCTGTCCAGGTGTTGTAAGGGTTAACATCAATCCATGGGCGCTCTGATGTACCTCTTGAACCAGAGATATTTGTTCTGAATACCGTTGATGGTGTTAATTGAAAATCAAGGTTGCTTCTTACGTTCAATCTTTTGAAACTGTAGCCACCGCTATAACCACGATCGTTACCAAACCTTCTGAATAAATCTCCTTCATCAAGGTAATCAACAGAAGAAAAATACTTCACAAACGATGTTCCACCGCTTACATTAAGATTCGCGTTGTAAGACATTGCATTGTCTCTAAACAAGGTATTTACCCAGTCTACGTTTGGATAACGTTCAGCTTCTTCGAGATTGGCAGGTGAGCGGTATTTTTGCATCACAGCTTCGGGAAGATATGAACTCCAGGCGCCCGGAGCGAGTGCTAATTCGTATTCGATTGTTCGGTTACGCACTTGGAACATATCATACGAGTCGAGCTTACCTGGCAATTTAGATGCAGATTTAACAACTGTATTAGCAGCTGCTCTGATTTCTGCCTTCCCTTCTCGCCCCCTTTTGGTGGTAATCAAGATTACGCCGTTTGCTCCTTTTACCCCAAATACCGCAGTGGCTGAAGCATCTTTAAGTACAGATACTGAGGCTACAGAGCTGATATCGATGTTATTTATCGATCGTTCAACGCCATCTACTAAAATAAGCGGACTGGCATTGTTCCAGGTACTTCGGCCCCGAATAAGAATCTGAGGATCTTCATCCCCTGGCATTCCAGTGCTGGCGGTAGTAATTACCCCAGGCAAATTTCCAGTTAATGCTGCACCTAAACTAGATACACCACCTGTTCGTTCCAGTACTTCACTTGTGGTTTGTGTAATTGCACCAACAACACTCTGTTTCTTTTGAACGCCGTACCCTACAATCACTACATCGCCCAATTGATCAGCGTTGGATTTCATGGTTATGTTTACCGTATTTTTGCCGGCAATACTCACATCCTGAGTTTTCATTCCTATATATGCAACGGTAAGCGTCTGCCGATCAGCAGGCACCTCTATAGCAAATTCTCCATTTGTGCCAGTTTGCACTTTAGAATTAGTACCTTTTACAGTAATAGTAACTCCTATTAATAGCTGCTTTTGTTCATCAACTACCGTCCCGGTTATTTTTCGCCGTTGTTGTGCGGCAGCTGTATCAATCAACAGTGCAGAGATAATCAGTGTTAAATACATCACGAGTAATAACTGCTTTGCTCCCCTATATCTGGAGCGCGCATCATTACCCATATTGGTTATTTTTTCCATTATTTAAAATCATTTAAAGAGAAATAGATTTGGATAATTGTATGCCAGTCCTAGTTAGTTAGGATCACCAAAACAGATTTTTCAATTGTTTTAGTTCGCGTAGAGCGGAGTAACCCCTCTTTGAAGTAGTAGTAGTTTTTAGTCATAAAATTTGGTTTATTTTGGTTAGGATTAATATTCGATACTATTGAACGGATTCAATCTGTATCGGTGTGAGATCGATTTGGATTTAACCAGGTGCTTTCATGAGCGTTTGTTCAGTTTGGTTCATATTTATTTGGTTAGCCCCTTACTGTAAAAACCAATTTAGCTTTCCTGATCATTGAACAATCTGCCTTTGGCATCACACTGAGATTTAAGATCAGCGTTAAGCACTAGTCGTGTAAGTATTAGTTTGTACTTACATCAGCATCATGTTCGAACGGAAAGGTATTGGTTTACCTGTATTGAGTATTCGAAGCTAAGACAACTATAATTTTAAGGATAGCACAATTGTTTAAATTTATACCCAGTTTGTTTAAGTGGTGTAGAAAGTGCCTGTATGCATCAAAAAAGGCATTAAAGTGATAACATCCATTTTATTTTAAACACAATTGTCTTATCTATATTAGCATATGGGTAGGGCATAAATCCAATGTGTATCGTCTTTTAGCTATTATGCGTCACGCTGTTTTCCATTTAGCGAACCTATATTTACATATGTAGCAGACAAAAATGTCGTTTAACCCTTGCCCAAAGTTTTTGTAGATATATATACAGAAATAAGCTTAAATAAATCATCACAAGAGAAAAAAACTATAGGCTTATCTTTATAACGATTGCTCAGATTCCTGTAAACAAAAAATGGCACCACAATAACTAAAGCAGATAATGGCTAAATATATATTATGGAGCCAGCTATACCTGCCCCATTATTTATTATCTGTATATTGAACTGCTAATAATTTTATTGTATATCAGGATATCAAAAGCCGCGATTATCCTTCAAAATAAAACAAACAGATGAAATATAAAATATACTTTCTTGCTGCATTTTTGATAATGGCATCTGCTAAAACAAGGGCGCAAGCTTATCTTTCTTCATCAGCTGAACTGATCAAAAGGGTTCTGCCCAAACAGCATCAGCTTTTTTTAATCCAAAGCATCGTTTCTGAAAACGGCATGGATGTCTTTGAAATTGAAAGCAAAAAAAACACCATCATTTTAAGAGGTAGCAGCGGCGTAGCTATTGCTTCGGCTTTTTATTATTATTTAACGGAATACGTCCATTGCCAGATAACCTGGAACGGCGTTAACCTTAAATTGCCACAAAACCTACCGGTGGTTAAAAATAAAGTAAGGAAATCTACACCTTACGAGTACCGCTATTACCTTAACTACTGCACTTTTAATTACAGCATGAGCTGGTGGGATTGGGCCAGGTGGGAAAAAGAAATAGACTGGATGGCACTCCATGGCATTAATATGCCCTTGGCTATTACCGGAGAAGAATATACCTGGTATCTTTTGTATAAAGAAATGGGTTTTAGTGATAACGATCTGAAGGATTTCTTTACCGGACCAGCCTATTTTTCGTGGTTCTGGATGGGAAATATAGATGGTTGGGGTGGTCCCCTGCCATTGGACTGGATGAAAAGCCACTTCGAACTGCAAAAGAAAATCTTGGCCAGGCAGCGTTCTCTTGGCATGAAACCGGTTCTACCTGCATTTACAGGGCATGTACCAGCAGCGTTTAAAAAGAAATTTCCAAATGCGAAACTGAAGGCTACCAACTGGACCAATGGTTTCGCAGACACTTATATCCTCGATTCTGAAGATCCTATGTTCGCCGCTATCGGAAAAAAGTTTTTACAGAAACAGACCGCGTTGCTGGGTACCGATCACCTCTACTCTGCCGATACCTTTAACGAAAATGAACCACCATCATCAGCACCTGATTTTTTAGGTAAACTGAGCGCAAGAATTTATGACGGGATGTCGCAGGCAGACCCCAAGGCTATTTGGGTGATGCAGGGCTGGCTATTTTATAGTGATAGAAAATTTTGGAAAGAGCCCCAAACAGAAGCCCTTTTAAAAGCCGTACCCAACGACAAGATGATATTGTTAGACCTGGCCACAGAAATAGAACCGGTATGGAAACGCACTTCGGGTTTTTATGGAAAACCCTGGATCTGGAATATGCTGCACAATTTTGGCGGAAATACCAATCTTTTTGGACGGATGGACGTAATTGCCACCGCACCTGCAAAAGCCTTGAACGATCCGCAAAGTGGCAAGATGAAAGGTATTGGCCTTACAATGGAAGGCATTGAACAAAACCCGGTATTATACGAGTTGATGATGGCCAATGTTTGGCAATCGAAACCGATAGACCTAAAAACATGGCTGCCTAATTTTGTTTTTAACAGATACGGAAAAAACAATCCCAATGCCCAAAAGGCATGGGAAATTTTAAGAAAAACAGTTTATAATGTACCCCAGGATAAATACATCAGAGATGGTGCAGAATCCATTATTCAGGCACGTCCCACACTTGATTCACTGACCCGCTGGGCCAAAACGACCTTAAATTACTATGAGCGGGACCTATTACCAGCCTGGGATGAGCTCATAAAGGCAGCGCCTACCTGCGGTAGTAGTGATGGTTTTCAATACGACATAGTGGACGTAACCCGACAGGCCATGGCAAATTATGCCCTGCCCTTACAGCGAAATTTTGTAACCGCCTACAAAAAAAAGGATATGGTTACCTTTAAAGCAGAAAGCCAAAAATTTCTTCAGCTTATTGACGATATGGACAAACTATTAGCTACCCGAAAAGATTTTATGCTTGGTCCGTGGGTTGAGCAGGCAAGAACATGGGGAAACAATCCAGCTGAAAAAGCACTTTACGAAATGAACGCGAAAGATTTAATTACCCTATGGGGTGATGAAAAAAGTCCGTTAAACGAATATGCCTGCAGACAATGGAGTGGATTGTTCAGTGATTTTTACAAACCGAGATGGGCGCTTTTTTTCAGATATGCATCAAAGGCCATCGACAATCAAAAAGAAATCGATATCAAACAGTTTAACAGAGAGGTAAGTGCCTGGGAATGGGGCTGGGTAAACCAAAGGAAAGATTATCCCCTAAAAACGGTTGGCAGTTCAGTAAGTATAGCCATTGAGATGCATAAAAAATACAGAAGCATAATTGAGAAAGCGCATCAGTATCACTAGGCTATCATTAATAGGGCACTTGCAGGTTCCTGCAGGGTAAGAACCCCGTGTCATCAGCCTGAAAATATTGTACTTTTGTGACGATGGATATACTACAAAAAACCGTGTTTATCACTGCTCCAATACATGCGGTATGGGATAGCCTTACTATCCCTGAGTTTATTCAGGAATGGACATATGATAGCCCTATTGAAATACAGACGGATTGGAAAGTCGGTAGCGCAATAATCACAAGCGGGAATCTGCATGGGATCCAGTTCATCAATTCAGGAACAATCCTCGAACTGGATCCTTGCAGCAAACTCTGTTATAGTTTTTTAAGTTCGCTCTCTAATTTACCTGATACCGAAGAAAGCTATTGTATATTGGAATTTAATTTGACATTTAAAGATAAACAGACCAAGCTTGAGCTTACCATTCGCAATTTCCCTGACGAAGTGATCCGTAAGCACTTGGAGCTATATTGGGGGCCAACAGTTGAACTCATCAAGCAACAAACAGAAAACCGTCAAATATAATTTACTTGCCAGATAAACTCAATACCTTAACTTTTCAATTCCTATCAAGTATCCAGGTTTGGACCTTACAAGCTGCTGACTACTCCTGCAAAGCCGCCTCTGGGCAAGCATTGAATTTGCAATATACCCGATTTTTTGATGCTTTTGGTTTCGCTGGTAATCGATTTCGTATCTGCTCCATCTTTAAATAACTGGAGAGAATAATCTGAATTGCCCAAAAATTTCAAATTTAGATCGAGTGTTTGTGGTGTGTCTTTTCCATTAAGTCCGGCTACATACCAGAGCTTTCCTTTTCTTCGTGCAATAACGATCATTTCACCGGGATAGCCCTCGATTAGTTTGGTTTCATCCCAGGTTGTGGGAAAATCTTTTAGAAAATTCTGTGGTCCAGCTGATAAATTATAATAGGCAGATGGCCTGTCTGCAAAATGTTGTAAACCAGACTCAAATACCACTGCCAATGCCAGTTCGTGTGCAAAGGATGTTTTGTGCTCATGCTGCGAATCTGAAAACGTTACCGGCGTGTAATCCATAGAACCGATTATATTACGGGTAAATGGAAGCGTGGTATTATGTGCAGCAGCTTTGTCCGTTAAAATTGAGTTATTGTTATACCATTCTGCCCCGTAAACTGCTTCGGTAGTCATTAAGTTAGGGTAAGTACGGGCCCAGCCGCGTGGTACGGTAGCGCCGTGAAAGTTAACCAGTAAATGGTATTTTGCAGCATCTTCCAGAATATCTATGTAATATTTCATCATATCCTGCTGGTCTCCCGCAAAAAAATCGACCTTGATGCCTGAAACCCCAATACTTCTCAGCCACGAAAATTCTTTATCTCTTTTCTCTTTTGTCAACAGCCTGTCTACCGGAGTCGCACCAAGCCAATCTGTACCGGAATTGTACCATAAAAGCGTCTTGATGCCTTTGCGCTTTGCATAGCCCAAGGCATCTTCCACCTTTCCTCCATTTGACATCATGTCCCATTCCCAGTCGATCAGTACATATGGCCAGTGCATTTTTACGGCAAGGTCTATGTATTCAATCACTTTCTTATAGTCCTTTGATCCGTGATTATATGCCCAATATACCCAGGCTGCACTTCCTGGTTCAATCCATTTGGTGTCTTTAAAGGCAGTAGCCTCACTCACATCGGTAATCAATGTACTCTCTACCAGATCGGCCAACTCCCCAATGATCATCACATGCCACTGCGATTTCCAGGGAAGACTGGAAACAGCTCCGCCCAGCAGCTTCTTTTTGGCCGAAGGATAGGTTACCTTGTATACGTTTTTGTTTTCTTTATTGTTAAGCCGGGCTGCGCAATTTTCTTTGCTGATGCCTGCTTCAGAAATTAACACCCACAATGGCTGACTATTAACTTTATATAATGCAGGATAGCCCCAATCGCTATTGTTTTTTTCGTTAGTTCCTGTGGTAGAATAAGGAAAAAAACCCTCATAAGCCTGGTTATAAGGTTGTATCCATCTTTCGCTGCCCGTAGGAACTACATAGGCCGTAGTTTCATCTATAATAGAGAAACTAGAGTCCTTGCTATTGGGAAAGCTATACCTGAATGCAACCCCGTCGTTATAAACTTTAAAAGTGATATCCAGGGGTTGATCGGATGGATTCTTATAACTGAATGTTTTTTCAGTACCAAAATTCTCGCAGAATTTTCGCTTTCCAGTCAGCATTTCATATTTGTCATGAACAGCAACGGCCTTACCTTCTCCAATAAGCCTGAGATTTGATGCGAACTGCTGATCTTCCCTTGAAATACCTAGCGGTGAGCTGGGCAGCACTTCAATATAAGCACTTCCTTTTTTATAAAGCACTTTAAAATGTACCTGACCTGAACCTCCCTGACCAGCTTGCTGCATTTCTACAACTACTTTAATTTTTTTATTGGGCGATAGAATTTGCTGGGCATACCCAACTGAACTGAAAATAAGGCTCAGTGCTAAAAAAAGACTTTTCATTTGTTTTTTATTTTTATAAAAGTGTTGCTAAAGTTGAAATATTTATCTGTTAACGCTATTTCGCTCTTCCATTGTCAAGAAAAGAGATTCCCGAAATTCCGTATTGATTTTTTCCATTCCTGATTTGGTATTGCCTCATAATTTAGGTTAAACTAAATGAAAGTTCATTAGCTTATCTATGACAAAAAATTCAGCATTCTATAACATGCTGCTCTTTTATGTCTGGTTTATACTGGTTATATTTTATACCGTTACCATATTACTGAATCAAGGAAGATGCTATTTTCCAATCTCGAGGTCACCTGTCGGTATTATAACAAAGTTATATAAAGCCGCTTTCTAAGCGTTATACTAAATAGACTATATTTTGTACAAAACCGACAAAATACAAGCTGAAAACTAAATCCGTTCTAAAGAAAAAACATGCTCTCCTTACTTAGGATCACACTTAAATCGATTTAGGAAATCAGCTGATTTTGTCCAGAGCCGTTTTTTACTAAAAACAACGGGTAAATTCAGGACGACGGATCAGGTTCATTAGTTTACTGAAAGATATACATTATAAATGTTCATGTAAATGCATGTTTTCAAGGATATTGCCAAACGATAAGGAGCGTATCAGCTACTTTCCTGTCCTGCGGAAAACCACACCATCGACATGGTCGCCTACAAACATATTAGCCATATCTGAGGTCTTAAACCAGGCCGGCTTACTTGGCATATTGTCAGAAAATAATATCCCGTTTATTCTCAGGTCTTCAAATACAATGTTGCTAACCTTTCTCTGTTCGTCATAACCTAAAATGATTGACGGTTTTGCCTTTGTACCATCGTAGCTTACATTTTTAAATAAAACATGCTCAATACCGCGGCCAGGAGAAGTGCAATATTTGGCATTAAAAAACACTCTGATATTCACCAACTGGCCTTCCCTAAAATCCTCAACCCTGATATTCTCGAAACGGACATTGCGAATAAGATTACTGTCACCGGCGTTGAGGCTCAGACAGCCCTGATAATCGACCTGTTGCTCCTTATGGTCAAGGATGTCGATATTGATATAGCTCAGGTCTTCCAGCACTTCAGGCTTGGGTGTATTTCCATGGGTTCCAACCAGAATGGGATGGGCAACATCGGCCCAAAGGGTAGAATTACGCATGGTAACATTTTTACAGCCTCCGGTAAATCCCAAACGGGTACCGTATACAGTGGTGCAATCGTCAGAATTACGGTTGAAAACGCCATCAATGAGCACGTTGTTGCTTGAAATAACATTCATGCCGTCGCCCCATTTGTAGTAACTCATGCACTTAAAGTTGCGTATGGTCACATTGTCCGACCCTCCTGTAAAACACTGTGTACCGAACAGTCCCTCTATTTCGACATTTTTGGAATTCGCAATCCTTACAGCGCCTTTAATGGAGTGATCGATCATTCCCCTCCCGAGAACCTTAACATTTTCGACTTTATCGATCAGGATCTGGCCTTTAAGTACAGCGCCACCTGCAACATATACCGTTTTTCCTGATTGCACGTTTAATTTTCCTCCGGGGATCTCATGTAAGCCCGGCCCAAAAAAAACAACATTTTTATCGGTACTGTCTGGAATGAAAGCCTCTACCGGATTTGCAAAGAGGTGAAGGTTATGAAAGAGATCACCGTTCACCTCAACAGAAAGATTAGCAGGCTTTGCCAGTTTAAAGGTTATTGTGCTCCCCGATACTGTATGCGGAATATTATAGGAAAGCGGACGTATCCGCGAGGTGCTGATTGTTCCCTTATTGAATCTTACAGAAACCTCTACTTCTCCTGAAAAGTCAAAATAGGCCATAGACGCTTTTTCTACTGAATGGTCCAATCCCTTTACGCGGTCTACCATAACGGCATATTCAGGGAGATCCTGCCAGGACTGACCGGGCTGGCGTACCTTAACCGTAAAATCGGTATTCTGCTGAACCGATGGTGGTGCAGGATATGCTTTTAAAATCGGCTTGGTCTGTGCAGTTAAAGATTGTGTACCCGATAGGATTAAACCTATGGCAATAAAACATCCTGTGATGCGAAATAAATTCTTCATAAATTGGCTGTACGATGTAATTAGGCCAGATATTACTGGTCTTGATGATGGCAAAACGTGTTTCAGGCCTTGATGGACCAGACCGCAAAACTCTGCCCTTTTCCATCATAAGACACTCCACTCAGCCTTCCATACTCATTATTTGCCAGATGATTTTCATCACATTTTATAACAGTCTAACAGTTGAATTCCTGACAATGAAATGTGCCGGAACGATCACTTTTTGGACGGCCCTCTCTTCCAATGGTTTGTTGAGCATGCTGAGCAGCACCCTGATCGACTGCCGTGCGAGTTCAGATATAGGCTGAGCAACTGCAGTTATGGTAGGTTCATAAAAATCAAAAACCTGATGGTCATCAAATGCGATAATAGCCATTGTACCTGGGATCTTATATCCAAGCTGGTTAATCGCCTTCACACCACTAAAAGCCAGGTAATTGGTAGCGAAATAAACAGCGTCGACTCTTTTGTTCTGCCTGAGAAACCGAACAAGTTGCTTAACCGTTTGGGCAGGATCATTTCCATAAGGTATTTTTTCTATAATAACTTCCAGCCCGTGCTCAGCCATTGCTTTAGCGTAACCCTGTTTCCTATCTTCCATCTGGCTCTGGTCACTCTCCAGTGTAATGAATGCAATATGGGCAAAAGCATTGTCTGCCAGATATTTCGAAGCATTATAACTGGCTTTGAAATTATCAAGAATCACATAGCTTGATTCAATATCCGGATAATACCTATCGAACAATACAACCGGAGATCCCTCATCAATAAGGGACTGTATTTCTTTTTCCATCCCGGCCGGAGGAGTTATGATGTAACCATCTACATTGCGGTCTCTGAAAAGCTGGATAAGTTCCCTGGTTTTATCCGGATCATTATCGGTACTACAGTAAAATATTTTATATCCGTTTTGATAGGCAATTTCCTCAATATGATAGGCCATCTGGGCAAAAAAATAATCGGAGATCTTTTCTACCATCAGGCCAATAATCATTGTTTTACCAGTACTCAGGCTCTGGGCCAGGCGGCTTGGTTTATATCCGTTTTCATCAACATATTGCAGCACTTTTTCGGTTAAGGCCGAACTTATGCGTTTCTCTTTGGCTTTGCCATTGATAATGAAGGAAATCGTTGACTTTGAAATATTCAGGGCAGTAGCTATATCGCCAATGGAGATCTTTTTTATCATTACCGGAATTGGATTGATTGACCGATCAGTTGGTTATCGAAAATGTCCTTTGCATGGGAACAGCCGATTGGATCTGGCGCGCCAGAGTATTATACCCATATTGCCATGCCACCAGGGTAACCTTTATAGGCAACCTGCTCTTGGGTGGGATCGTTGTAAAATAAAGTTTGCCATCTACGATTTCTGCAGGCCCTTCCTTTACGAAATACTGTAAGGGTAGTCCGGCATCAGAATGGCCAATGAGTTTCAGGAATTTTACAGATTTTTTCTGGTCTCGGATTTCCGGAAAAATAATTTTCTGTGGAGTTCCTTTCAGATTAGAAAGGGGAATCTTCATATTTGCCTGTTGTACCGACGAGCGATATTTAGCATCTCCTTTCTGACTGGCCATTAACCAGATATCGTTGCTCCGCTTGGTATTATTAAATCCCATTCGGTAAAAAGATACCCGAAATGTAGAGTCATTGATTTTCCTGACCGGGCCGCAGATCCTGGAGATCACGATTTTCTCTTCAGGACGGTAAAGCACATCAATTGCGTGGGTTGTGGTATCTGTATTTATTGCTGAAACATGAAAGGTGATCCCATCCGCTAAGGGTTCAAAAACAGGTCTGAAGCCAGCAAAGCCTGCGGGAGGCAAAAGTTTGCCATGCTGGGTGAATCCAATTGACCGTTTTATTTTAGCCCGCGCAGCTTTATACTGATGCTCGGTTAACTTTGCCATCCGCCCATCAAATGCCCATCCGGCCTCCGCTTTGTTTCCCATATAATCATTGTAGGATGCAGAAAGGGCATTTGGCAAGCTATCCCTTCTCCATCTATCAACCAGCCATCCTTTTTTGGGGTCTATGGCAGAAAGTATCGGGAACGTGTTTAAAGGTGTGCTCTTGGGGAGCCGATTTTTTACAGCTTTAGAGATAAACAGATTAAGGTAGGCTATCAGTTCATCTGAATAGTCAAAGTGACCATGACCAGCATCACATAGAAACGCAATGGGAGCATCAGGATTATCTTTTCTATATTTCATAGCCGGGGTAATCCGCCCCTCAAGCCATTCATCTTCACCCATTACCAAAAGTCCGGGGATCCCGTTTTGGTTCCTTCCCTCCCAGTCTGGATTGGGCTTACCGCTACCAGTCATATTGGTTAATGGTGCATCTCCATGTATGGATAACACGGCAATTGTCCGATCGGGATTATAAGCTGCAAAATTCCAGGGATAGCTTGCTGCAGCAGAGTGTCCTATAGGTATAACAGGCGCAAATGCTAGTTCACTGTAACCCGATATTTCTGCCAGGTTTTTCATTGTTGCGAAAATAACTGCCGAGGAGCTAAAATTAAAGACCATATCCACTGAAGGCGTAATCCAGATTTCAGCAAGACCGAGCGCAGAAAGGTTTTTTCTAAAAGCACTGTGTTCCAATATCCCTTCTTCGAGCATATTGTGCTGCCCTATAACTACTCCCCTCACCTGCTTACAATCAGGCGGGATCCATAAAAATGCTGTTGGCAGTTCTCCTGTCTCGGAAGAAATACTGCTCTTTACTGGAACAGACCATTGCCATTCGGCAGCAAAAATGTTTTGGCACAGCAATAAAAAAGTAAAGCAGATAAAAATTATTCTGTTCATACAAATTAATTTAGATTATTACGGCTGTGGCAGGGAAAAGAAAAGTGTTCCGAAACCTGCATTATCGGCATTAAATCCTGCACCTTCTGGTCTAAGTTTATCTGCGGCCTGTTTAGTGTAACGGTACTGATCTGCCGGTATACCCTTTATACGAAAGGCATAATGGTTGTATACCTGTTCAAAGATCGAACGGAGGTTACCCCTTCCACTGGTTGATACCTTATCGGCAGGAAATCTACCACTGATGTCGGTATAAGGCTGAAAAGGTACATCCTCTCCGAGATTATAACGGGCCGTATACTCAAAGCCTTTGAGCAACCTATTCTGCGAAAAACTGTACATGTCCATTCCCTGGTTCCATCCGATTTCGCACATTTCTGCCAGGTGGCCGATCCCGAGCATACTGTGTGGCTGATCTCGTCCGCTCTCCTGGCCCTGGCCCTCTTCATTTACGATATAATGCAGCAGGCTACCGTTTCCAGGACCCTTATAGTAAAAATCAACTGCACGATCGAACATTTCATGATCATCATTAAAAACGGCAATAGCCATCATACCTTTCATGCAGGCAAGATCCCAGTTACCATGGGCCCAAAGTGCAAAATATTGGATCGGAGGATAAAATACTTCCCTGAACATCACTTTGCATTTTTCGATGTCTTCCTGTTTCCATTTTGGATAGGTAGCGCGCATGATCTCTGCGGCACTCGCCATCTTAAAAACATTTAGTCCAGCCCCTAACTCCACATCTGTCCCATCAAACACCTTGAAGGTTCCAGACCAGGCATTGATAATTTTTATGGCAGTTTTAGCATGGGCTTCATCGCCTGTAATACTCCACATCACTGCATTTTGATAAGCGGCACAAACATCTTTCTCCAGGTTTCCGATATTTTTGCCGGCACCAATTAGCAAGCTACGCTCTACATGCTGGACGGCATGAGGTTCCCAGGAAGCGCTTGACCATGGGTGCGATCTGAATTTCTCAAATGCACTCATCCATGGTTCTCTGCCCAAGGCAACCATATCTTTCATCCGCTGGAGATCAGTGCCCGAATGCAGCAGGCCGGGATGGGTAAAAGGCTTGGGATGGTAGGCGACCGGCTTTTCCAGTTTTAGCACCTGCCCGTAAGCATTTACCAAATAGAAAAAGAATATGATTAAGGTTAACGTCCATTTATTGTAGCGGATTAACCTGGTATAAACATTTAAACTATGCATGCTTAATATTTTAAAATAATTTTATTCTTGGTTTAAGGCCCTGCCCTTGATAAAAAGGTCCGGGAGTTCTTTCTAAAGTCCCGCGCACCGCATTGAGGAAATCCCTGTCAATGGTTATCTTTTTTCCATCGGGATACTCTATGTATTGCTTGCTCAGCGCAAAAAAACCTAAAAATTCAGCGGTTAGCGTCGGGATTTTTATTGGCTTGAGGGCTTCGTTTTTCCAAAATAATTCTACCCCTTTCTGGCTATGTTCCAGGCGAAAGGAAAAACTATTTTTGGCTTTTGAGCTATTCAGATCGGCCCAGCTTAGCGGAAGAGCCCCATCTGCATAAAGGTTAAAATCTGCCTCACTTCCTGCTGGCTTTGCTATGCCTGCTCCTTTGCCTATAAAAAGATTACCATACCAACGGTGGTCGATATCCAGTGCGGGGATTGTCTGTTTGATCACCAGGCTATGCGGCAAGAAATTTGAGGTTGATACCGATTTACCGGGTTGCCGACCATTGTAGAAGCTACAGTTATAGAACAGGTTCTGAACAAAAACATTTGCCTCTGATGCCTCCATTTTTACGCCTGCCATGTCTTTATCTGCAGTATCTGCCATTGCAAGTATATTGTTGTCAAATAAAACAGGCCCATGGTTTTTAAACAGGTAAAACAGGCCAGCACCACTGTCTGCAATAATATTTCTTGACAAGCGGGCTCCCTGAAAAATTGGCCCTAAAAATATACCATAGCCATTTTTCCCATAAACCCTACGGATCAGGTTATGCGTAATGGTGGCATCAACCGCCATGGCCAGCCGGATACCTGCAGATTCATTGCCCGTATAACCGCCATCTTGGTTAATGTTCTCTATCAGGTTATCTTCGATGGTGCTTGAAGTGCCACCAATTAACCCAAAAATACCAGCCTGCCCACAGTTGAAAATATGGTTTCCTTTGATCTTGTGATGCCCAACCGAAGCCAGATCTGTATAATCGTTAAACTCTGGCCTTCCTGGATTAGCATCTGTATAAACATGCCCGGTTATGCCTATCGAAATGCCTACAGCGTGGCATTCGCTGATTGAACAGCCTATTATATTCCAGTACTTTCCATTTTTGGTAGCTATTGCGCCGGGCTGTTCTGCATAAATAGAAGCATAATCATTGGAAATCTGACTGACAGCAATCCCTTCAATGGTAAGATAATCTACACCAGACCTGGCACTGATTCCGACATTTCTGACCGAAATTTCCGTTAGCCCGGCATTGGGATCAGATGTACCGAAATTCGCCCAGATTACCGTTTTTCCATTCTCCAGGGTTTTAGTCCACCGCAGCGCGTTACTGCACTCCTGAAGGGTAGATACATTGACCATTTTTTTATCATTAAAGAAGAGCATCATCCCGGTTTGGGAAGAATCCAGCATACATTTCCAGAGTTTGTTCTTGCCCTTTACCCAACCTGTTTTCCGCTCAGAACCTTTGATTGTAACTTTTGCCTGATTTAAGGCCTGCAACGTAATCCTTTTGCGATCCGAACTTCCACCACGTTCAAACACCACCGATTCACGGTAAACTCCTGCCGAAACAAGTATTCTATCTCCAGGCATTGCCTTGGAAACAGCATAACTGATCGTTCTTAAAGGTTTTGCTGCCGAGCCCTCAGCCCTATCGCTCCCAGATACGGAAACATAAATGCTTTTTGGAGGAACTGGAGCAGGAAAATGTTCAAAAGCTTTCCCCGCAAATTGCATCAGCAAGGGAAAAATCAGAAATATGATAATTTTATTCATCAATGGTTATAGGGTTTCTTTTATGTTAATGAAAGATCCGACAGGATAAAAGTTCCGGATTTTATGAAATAATGACACCAGGTTGCCGCTGGGATACTCTAAATATCCAAAAATTGTTTGTCGGAGAATATCCTGGGTATGTGAATTGCTTATATCTGGCTACCCAAACTTAATTAAACAAAACCAGTTTAGCAAAATGAACGTCTTTTTCACGTTTATTATCGCAAACTAACCCAGATGCACAGCATTATTATATAAAAATCAATACGAATGACGGGTGAATTTAAGAGAAATAATATTGCGTGGAATCGTCATTCCCAACTTGATTGGGAACCACGGAGTGTTCATGAATACCTCTGAAAAAAGGAAAACTTATGAATAATCTTAAGCTCATTGCATTACGATTCCCGCCTGAGCGGGAATGACGATCCTTGTATTGGAATCTGCCGATCTTAGCGTAGTTGAAGCGCATTTATTTGCGTTTGATCAATGCCAAGAAGTCTTCGACTACGCTCTCCACAGGAGTCCTTTGGACAGACTGACGTCAACTGTGCTTAACTTAATGACATTGACTACCCCTGGCAATCGGAAAAAAGAATCAGATAAAAAGACGATTGGTAGCGAAGCTATTTGCTACCAAGGTAAAGTAAGCCCCCAAAACCCGGTTGGTCCCGATCATAGCCTTCTGCTCCCATTTTTGCTATTACCTGCTGGGTAAACGGCATTGAAAGCCCTTTTCTGCGCACATAATGGTTATAAACCATTTGGTAGATAGGAATAAATCTTCCCCTTCCCATAACGGATATCTGTTCCCAATCACTATATTTTCCGGTAATATCCTTCCATTTTTTAAACGGTACCTGGTTGCCGAGGTTATAGCTGGCGGTGTATTCAAATCCTTTTAACAGCCGGTTATCAAGCGCACCATAAAGGTCATCGCCTTGTTTCCATGCAATCTCGCAGACAGTGGCCATCGCCCCGATCCCTAACTGGGAATGCCCCTGGTCTCTACCACTTTCCTGGATCTGTCCGGTTTCCCCGTCTACATAGTTGGCTATGGTTCCGTTATCGTTAGCATGGAGATAAAAACGTACAGCTTTATCATACATTTTCTGATCATCAAGATAGATTGCGGCCGAGAGGTAGAATTTTGTCACTATGGGTCCCCAATTGCCATTTGTATAAGCAGGACTTGCATAAAACTGCTCACAGACTGGCAAAAAAATCCCTGTTACCATGCGGGCTATCCGCTCAAGCTTTCTGGCATCAGCCCTTTTGAAATCATGTTTCAGAATTTCAAGGGCATTGATAATCTTGGTCCCCTCCAATCCGACCAATAATGGCGCATCGTTGGTAGCTGGAATGCGCTGCAGGGAATCTGCATAACTCAGCAATATTGTAATGGCCTTTTCAGCATGTTTTTGATCGCGCGTAGCTATCCACATCAGGCTGTTAAGATAGGCCGAGCTGAAGTCTGCTTCCATCAGGCTCTTGGTATTCCCGAACTCCCCATCTCTGGATATTACCCTGAACGGGCCTTTCATCTTATAGTCTGAGCTGGCCAGTGGATTATTCCTTAATAGCTCAAACGATGTATAACCGACCGAACTTTTATCCTGAGCAGCTTGGTATATCCTTTGTAGATCTGAACCTGAAAAGAGGATACCAGGGTGTATGAATTTCTGCTGTGCGGATGAAATGGAACTTAAAAAAAACAGAAAATAAGCTATTAAATAAAGACACTGTATTTTTTTCATTGTTTGGGATTAAATTATTTTATGACCTCAGTTTCTCCTGTTTTCACGTTGATGCGCCATGGTTTAGGTTCCGGAAGCCTGAGTTTGCCATCACCGATCTCAAGGGGCATCCAAAGGTATCGGGAATCCCATTGGGTACGGGGTTTCCATTTGTCTGCCACAAAGATTACAGCAGTTGATTTTGTACCGATAACCTTAAGCATAAAGGTAGACTGTGATCCATAAGTATTGGTTTCAGGTGGAGCAATATTTTCGAATTCGGACCATGGTCCTGCCAGGGATTTAGCTGTTGCGTACTTGTTGGGATTTGGGTTCCAACTGGTCAGTGCCGAACCAATCGCATAATAAAGTCCATTGTATTTTACCACCGCTCCGCCTTCTAAGGGTGCTTTAATGATACAGATATCTTTTTCAACATTCAGGTAATCCTCAGAAAGTTTTGCAATATGGAAGCCTTTAACCGGTCTGTCTTCAAAAATAAGATAAGCAGATCCGTCGTCATCTATAAACTGGCCTATATCACGACTTTCCTGACCTAAGGGGCGGAAAGTACGAATAAACTTGTAAGGTCCTGTTGGAGAATCACCAATTGCCACACCTACCCGCGCATAGCTATAATTACCTTTCTGGCCCTTTACCTGCCCATCGATATGCATATACATGATGTATTTTCCGGTTTTGATGTTATGGTAAACTTTTGGGCGTTCCAATACCCATTTTTTTCCAAGGCTGTCAGGATCGGTCATTTTAAATACATCTCCTCTGAATTTCCAGTTCATCAGATCTTTTGATGAATAGCAGCTCACATACCTGTAGTTGGAATCCAGTCCCTGGCGGCGCTCTTCTCCATACCAATAATAGGTATCCTTCACCTTAGTAATCCCTCCCCCATGTGCCTGGATATGGTTTCCTTTATCATCTGGCCAAAGTTCGCCGGGAAGGATTGATTTTCGCTGTTGTGCCATACCTGTTGCCGTGTATAACAATGCAAACAGGAAAATGGTAAATTTGAACAGACATTTGCCTCTATGGTTCATTCTCATTTTATATCGTTTCATTTTTTTACTAAGCTGCATAAACGGCTGAAAGGTCTGAGACCTGCCGAAGCGTTTGTACTGCACGGTAAACATGGTTTATTACCGACTGATAGCGGATTTTAAGGATGTCGGCAATCTGTGGATAGCTAAGCTCATCGTAAAAACGCATGGTGAGTATTTCCCGCTGTTTGGCAGGAAGCGAATTGAGCGCCGTTACCATCTGTTGCTTCATCAGGGAATCTGATTCATTAGATACCATAATCTCCTCTGCAGAAAAGACTAAACTTGGAGCGGGCATTAAGGTCAGTTTACTTTCGCGGTGTTTGGTGAGACGGATGTGGTTAAGTACGATCGACCTGGCAGATCTATAAAAGTAGGCTTCCACATTCCTGATCGTTCCGATTTTTTCTCTGTTCTCCCAGAACTTAATAAAAAGGTCTTGTAAAAGATCATTTACCAGATCATCATCATCTAACATTCTGGTGGTAAAAACGAAAAGCTTTGGATAAAGTTTTGCATGTAGTTGTGCATAATCGCGCTCATTTCCCCGCAGTGTTCCTTCCCATAGTGCAATCAATTTCTCAGTCATCATAACATATCAATATTTGGTTGATACGAAGATGGCACGAGCTAAAAAAAATGATGGGTATAAATTCGTAAAATAGGAGTGTATTTTCGCCAAACCGCTTTAGCAATGGCAAAAAAGCCATTTTTACGCCTAAAATTGGTAATGTGATGAAATAAATCTACTTCATTTTATACCTTTTATTGAAAGTCTTCCGGTGTTTTCTGATAAACTCAGAGGGGGTTGCGCCAAAAAGTTTTGAGAACTGTTTACCAAAATATTTGGCATCATTAAATCCCGAACGGAAAGCTACTTCGGTTACATTATGATCTGAGTTGATCATCAGTTCTGCAGCCTTCCTCAAACGGATGAAACGGATGAAGGAATTCACCGATTGTCCTGAAATGCTTTTCACACGCTTATACAAATTAGAGTGGCTCATTCCGATTTCATCGGCAAGCGCTTTTATGCCAAAGTCAGAATCGGTAAGGTGATTTTCAACAACTAAGATGCAGGTATCCAAAAATTTCTTGTACTCTTCTGATACCACAACAGCATTACTTTGAAGGGTAATTTCGTTATAGAAATAGTTTTGGAGATTATTCCTGTTGCGCAGCAGATTGGCTACCCTGGCAATCAGGTATTCGCGTTCAAAGGGTTTGTTAATGTAGTCATCAGCACCACCATGTACACTTTTCAGCTTCACTTCCTGGGATGAACTTGCTGTTAATAGAATAACGGGGATATAAGAAAGCGTCGGATTTGATTTGATCATCTGACAGAATTCTATCCCATCTATCCCTTGCATTTTGAAGTCTGTAATGATGAGGTCTGGAAGTTTTTCCGCCGCGAGCTGAAGTCCCTGTTCGCCATTTTCTGCCTGGTAAACGGTATAAATGCCAGAGAAAAGACTGGAAATATACTGGCGGATATCTCTTTCATCATCAACTACCAGAATAGACTGCCTATCACTAACCAGGTTTACATCCAGACTGATATTATTCTGCGCTGCAGACTCAGGAAGTGCGGTAGCATACATTTCATTAAAAAGCGCTTCTGCCCCTTCCTGTTCTTCTTCAATGACCTGGTTAACAAGATGTTCTTTTCCCTTTAGGAGACAAATATTGAATATACATCCGCCTTCGGCCTTGTTTTGATAAGAAATGTTGCCGGAATGCGCTTCCATAAACTGTCTTGCCAGATAGAGCCCAATCCCAAATCCGGCTTTATGGCTCCCGTCTTTTCTCTCTGCCTGATAAAAACGGTCAAAAATCTTTTCCCCTGCGGTATCAGGAATACCGGGGCCAGAATCCTGGACGGCGATTAAAAGACTTTGATCGTCTTCGGTTAGGCTTACAACTATTTCTCCTCCGTCTGGGGTATATTTCAGCGCATTGGAAATCAAGTTAAACAGCACGATTTCGATCTTTATCCTATCGGCATAAACTTCTTTATCAACAGCAGCACTTTCAAACCTATAATCGATCTCCTTGGCCGAGGCCTGTTGAACAAAGCAATAAAAAACCTCTCTGGATAGTTTTTCAAGATCAAGTTTAGCAGCTTTAATGTGCTCAAAACCTTCTTCTGCTTTTCTGAAGAGCAGCAGCTGATCTACCAGCGACAGCATCCTTTTGGCATTTCGCTGGATCATGCTGAGCTCTGCATTTTCCTTACCTTCCACACTACTGTTTTTGATCAGGTCATTAATTGGATTAATAATCAGGGAAAGCGGAGAACGGAACTCATGCGAAATATTGGTAAAGAACGACATACGCTTTTCGGAAAGTGCTTTTTCCTGCTCATTGATCAATCTCTCTTTGTCATGCGCCAAACGTTCCATATTATGCAGGGCTACCTGCGTATCATATTCAGCTTTTTTCCTTTGGGATTCGAGGCTTACGATCTGAACTTCATATTTTAAACGGGTCTGTGCCGACCGATATCGAAGATATATATAGACAACCGAGGCAATAATGGCCATATATCCGAGGTAGGCCCACCACGTTCTGTACCATGGTGGAAGGATTCTGACCTTCAGGGTAATTTCGTTGCGCCCCCACATCCCTTCCGTATTGGTACTCTTGACCCGAAATATATAACTTCCTTCAGAAATATGCGTATAAGTTGCTTTTCTGTCCTTTCCCGAATTTGTCCAGCCCCTATCCCAACCATCCATAAAATATTTATAGGAAATCTTCTCTGGGGATGAAAATTCAAGTGCCGTAAACGAAAAGGTAAATACTGCCTGATCATAAGGCACTTCTATTTCTCTGATGGCAATATTGTCTTCATCTACAATCAGCTTCAGGTTCTCTTCCAGCGGCGTATTGTTAATGGTTATTCCGGTAAGAAACAGGCTCGGCATCTGGCTGTGCGGAATGATTTCCCGTGGATCGAAAAGACTAAAGCCTTTTATGCCTCCGAAAACGATTTCCCCGGTACCAAGTTTGATTCCCGCATTGATCTGGAACTGGTTGCTCTGCAGGCCGTCACTCTGATAAAAACTTCTGAAAGTACCTCTATCAAGGTTATAGCAAGATACTCCAAAATAGGTGCTCATCCAGATATTTCCCTGGTTATCAGGAATCAAGCTCAGTACCGAATTATTGCAAAGACCATTGGCAGTAGTTAGCCTCGACACCACCTTGCTTTTAAAAGGATCAAAAATGATGAGTCCCCCGCCTTCTGTCCCAATCCAGAGCAGTCCCTTTTTGTCTTCAAATATCACCCGAACGGTGTAGCCAAGGTTATAAAACCTATGTTTCTTTCGGTTTTTATCAACCTGGATCAACTGATCAAGATTGCCCGCCCAAATCCGGCCATCCCTGGCCTGCATCATTGCAAACAGATCACCCAGCTTCTGATCGAAAAGTTCAAACTTATCCAAACTGCGGTTAAAGCGGTAAAGCCCTCCTAGAAGACTTCCCCGCCTGAGGGTTCCTGCCCAGATGTCATGGTCCTGATCCTCAAATACCGTGAAAGCGACCTTGCTTTCTACCCCTGTCTGCGGATCTATGATCTTATACCTGGTAAATTTCCTTGTCTTTGGATCGAAACGGTTGGCACCTTCAGTAAAGGTTCCCATCCAGATATCTCCATGGCTGTCGGAAACCATCGATGAAATAAAATTACTGGATATGGTGTTAGGGTCTGCAGCGTGCTTAAAATTGGTGAATTGGTTTAACTTCCTATCCCAGATACTAAGCCCGGTACCATCGGTGCCGATATAAAGTTTCCCATCTCTTGGAGCTAAAAACGATGATATTGAGTTTCCGGGAATAGAATTGCCCTGCGGATTGTGTACCCATGTCTGGAATATTTTTTTTACCGGATCAAGAATGGTTACCCCTCCTGAATAAGTTCCGATCCATTTTCTATCCTTTTTATCGATAAATATGGAGTAGATCTGTTCACCGCTCAGACCTTTATCAATTTCATTACCCAACAACTGCACACCCCCACTTACCGGATCATAGCGGAACACGCCATCTCCATTTGTTCCCAGATAAAGAATGTTATGACTGTCAGGGGTGATAGCAAGAATTGACTTTCCTCCGAGTCCGCTGGCATTAATAGCCGTATTTTTGCCTAATACAGGGTCATAGCGATACAAACCGTTATAGGTGCCGATATACACCTGCCCAGCACTTATTCCCAAAGAGAGCGCAAGAACAACATCAGCGCTAGCCAGTACCAGTGCCCGGACTTTGGGATCAAAATAATAAAGTCCGAGATTTTGCACAAACACCCACTCTCTTCCCCTATCATCCAACCTTACTGATTGCACACCATAAGAAAAAGTGCGCCTACCATTTATCAAAAGGGGAATCTGATCACCTACGGTCTTCCCTTTGCTGAACCTCAGAAGCCCAATTCCTTCGGTCGCGACGAGCATGGTATTGTTTATACCAGGTACAAGGTCTCTGATTACTTTTGTAATCGGTAAATCTGTCCCTTTTATAGCGTCATGCCATGAGCCTGCTGTAAAAATGCCTTTTTTATCATTATAGATACTTAAGCCCTGCCTGGTACCTATCCATATGTTATTATCTGTATCACTGTTAATTGCATGTATAATATTATGGATAAGGGAAGTTTTATTACCGATCTCATTCCTGAACACCTTGAATCCATATCCATCATAACGGTTAAGGCCATCTCTGCTACCGAACCAGAAAAACCCTTTTCTGTCCTGATAAACACAGCGGATATAATTATTGGACAGCCCATCTTCTATTTCCAGATGGCGTACACTGAGCGAATCCCGCTGTGAAGCGACACTTAGACCGGCATATAGGAAAAGAAAGATCAGCAGTATTCTTCGCACAGTTTTGCAATTGTTGATTACTAAAATAATGAAACATTATTATAATAGGGACATATTTAAGCTTAATTCATACTCTGTCGCCCAAAACTAAATGGCTAACTCTAGCCAGGTTGAATCAGCTATTGATACATTGATAAAATCCAGCATTTTTCTAAAAAATTTTAAAGCATGAAAAACCCGGCCACCATTCGGCAACCGGGGAGATAAAGAACTAAAATCTAAAAATTACCACCCAGGATTCTGGATCAGGGCTGGGTTTAAGGTTATCTGCTGTGTAGGAATTGGATATAAATAATTCCGTTCGGAAAAGGTACGGGCTGTATTGTCTAAAATCAAATTTCCATTGGCGTCTTTAGCGTTTGTTGGCACAGGTGCTAACTGGTTAGGCCCTAATTGAGCCTGCGTTCCTGTAAATCTAATGGAAACAGGCCATGGACTAACAAATCCAACGGCATTTCCATAAGCCGAGCCACCAACATTGGTTACCAAATCGGTACCTGCGCTATGCCATCTCTTGATATCATCAAATCTGAAGTTTTCGTAGTAAAGTTCTGTAAAACGTTCTCTTCTGATTTCAGTACGCAAATCAAGTCCATTTGTAGCCGCAAATGCGTTCGAAAGTTTAGGCATTGTCTTGTTGGCACGCAGGCGTACAAGATTTAGCGATTTATCCAAATCGGCATCGCTAATAACCCCGTTTCTTTCGTATACTGCCTCGGCATAGTTCAATAAAACCTCAGCATACCTGAGTACAGGATAATCTTCAGATTCTTTTGTATCTGGCACGTTGCGTTCAGAAACCCATTTCTGGTTAGTATAACCTCCTATCTGGACCACCTTACCTGTAGAATTGGCATTATCAGCAGCATCGTTCAACCAGGTCACCCTAAAGTTGGCGTTACCATACCAATAATAACCGTTTAATACCCTAATGGTATACCTTAACCTATTATCTCTGTTGGCAAACTGCGAACCATAAGTTTGAAAACCCTGGAAAAGAGGAGATTTTTCGATAGGTAATCCATCCTGGCAAAGAAAAGCATTTACAAATTTCTGTTGTGGGCCAATTTGGGTTCCCTGCCTGCTGATGTTGGTACTAATCGTTTTTATTACATCATCGTATCGGTAAGAAAGGATATATTCATGATTGGCCGACTTGTTTACTCCAGCCGGATTGGATTTTGGATTTTCGAGGATAAACAGGTATTTCTGCGCTGAATCTCCCAGAACGGTACTATTACCGCCTAAGGCATTAGATGCTGCTGTGCCGAACAATGCAAACTGGTTACTTAAGATTACCGCATTGGAGGCAGCTGCAGATTTATCAAGGAGGTTGTTAAACCTGGTAGCATCACCATTCCTAAATTTAAGCCAGGTTCCTTCATAAAGCGCAACCCGGCCTAAAAAAGCCTGTGCAGCAGTCTTGCTTACCCGTCCGAAATCGGTCGATGTTGACGTAATTGATGCCGGAAGATCAGGAATGGCCGCCTCCAGATCAGCAATAATTTGATCTGCTATTGCTTCTCTAGCTGCTCTTGCACCATAAAGCTCTGGCGATTCCAGATCCAAAGTTTTTGTAATAAGAGGTACGCCGCCATACAGTTGTAATAAGTCGAAATAGGCATATGCCCTGAAAAATTTTGCCTCTGCAATATATTGTGCTATACTCGCCTTATCTGCAAAAGCTGCTGCTTTTTCAAGCAAAAAATTGCAGGCCCTAATCCGGGTATAATTGCTATTCCAATTTGCGTCCGTAACAGGAACGGTGTTTGTACCTGAGCCAAAGGCACCTCCGCCACCAAATACATCGGCCCTGCCATCATAATGTGGGTTATCGGCAAAGGAATTATTAAAATTCCTCAGATAACCATAATATTGGTTGGCAAAAGTTTTAAAATCATTTGCATTTTTAAAATATGCAACCTCTGAAAGCTGATCCTGAGGAAGGAGATCCAATGATTTTTTACATCCCGATGCAGCCATCAGGAAAATCATCGCCAGGGAGAATACTGTTTTATATGTTATATTTTTCATGACCTTTTTATTAAAAAGTAAGGTTGGCACCAAAAGTTAGATAACGGTAAAAAGGGTAACGCTCATTACCTGAGGTAGTCCTGGTAACTTCCGGATCCCAACCGTCCTTGATTCCGCTAACTTCCCATAAATCACTTCCAGAAGCATAAAGTCTGAGACCGCTAAAAAGATGTGATTTGGCCATTAGCGCTTTTGGAAGGGTATAACCCACTACAACATTTTTCAGGCGTAGATAAGCGCCATTCTCAACCGACCAAGTAGATGCCTGATAATTATAGCTATTAATGGCCGTATTGGCATGAAGATTCGGGTAATAAGCACCGGTATTTTCAGGCGACCAGGTATTTCCTATCCAGGCAGTAACCTGTGATTGGCCAAGTGACTGATAGGGTATCCGCCAGTTATTTGCGCTTCCATTTGACCTGAAAATAGTCCGTTTTCCAACGCCCTGAAAGATGGTTGTCAGATCAAAACCTTTCCACTGCATACTCAGGTTTAAACCGAATGTGTACCGTGGAATATCACTTCCCAGGTAAACAAAGTCACCCATATCAGATGTAGATGTGCCATTTGTCAGTCTTCCATCACCGTTTACATCTGCAAACGAATTGTCTCCAGGCCGAAGGCCTGATAACTGCCCTGGAAGGTTGGTCAATGGACTTGCAATCGGAATACCTATCCCGTTTACAACCCCTCCTGGAGCATAAAATTTATTATAGGCATCAACCTCGGCCTGTGTTTGAAGGCGGCCGGCATATTGGAGGCCAAAATAAGATCCAAGTGAATAACCTTCTACTGCCCCGTTGTATCCAGCATTTATTAGGGGGGTCCCGTTTAGGTAAATAATCTTGTTCTGGCTATCGGTAATGTTGGCCGAAACAGAATAATTTACGCTTCCGATCTTATCCCTCCAGGTCACGATCCCTTCCCATCCCCATGTTTTTAGCTCCCCGTTGTTTGACTGCGGTGCACCGATTCCAAGCGTTCCGGGGTAGGTTATGCTGATAAGCATATTCTTGTTGCGTTTTTCGAAAAGTTCGAAAGTCCCTGTCAATTTTCCTTTTAAAAGTCCAAAATCAAGACCAAGGTTTTTGTTGACAACCGTCTCCCATGTCCTGTTCAGGGAAACCAGGTTTCCCGTAGTGGTTGTTGCTGTTGCGATGTTCGGGCCCAATAGTACACCACTGCTTCCTACATTCAATGATTGGAGGTAGTCATATAACCCGATACCTCCCTGGTTACCTGCTGTACCATACGATGCCCTGATTTTAAGATCAGAAAACACATCCAATTTCTTAATAAAATCTTCCTCTGAGAGCCTATAACCCACTTGGGCACTGTAAAAAGTTTTCCAGCGTTTATCATCTATAAATTTGGACGACCCATCGTACCTTATACTACCTTCAAAAAGATATTTACCATCATAATCATAAGTACCCTTTGCAAAATACGAACCAATGGCATAATGGTTCCTGGCTTCATCGTTGGTAACAAAACCCGCAGTTCCGTTACTCAGACCAAGGTTCAACGAGGGGATATCATCGCTACCCAGGTTATAGGTGCGGGTATTGAACATGTTATATTCATCCCTTTCATATGATCCGCCCGCAAGCACAGTTACATTATGGTGTTTCGCAAATGTATTTTCATAGGTTACCCTACCAATGAGGTTATAATATTTATCGTTAACCGTCTGCCTAAAATAATTGGCATTTGCGGTAGCATTACCAGCTGTCCCCCTGCTCGGCGTAGTTGAGATCAGGTAACGGTCATCATAAGAATAGAACTGTACCGCTTTTGCCTGCACCTTATTATCCTGATACCACATGTTATACCCTGCCGTACCCGAAAAGGTAAGGTGTTTTACAGGTTTATAATTTATTGTAGAATTCAATAAGATCCTGGTGTTATTTTCCAAGTTATCACCGCCATCCCTTAATGACCCTGGTGGACTGATTACACCACCCCATTGGTAAGGCCTGCCAGATTGCGTAAATGCCGGGATTCCGGGT
Source organism: Pedobacter sp. Bi27 (assembly GCF_918698255.1). NCBI lineage: Bacteria > Pseudomonadati > Bacteroidota > Sphingobacteriia > Sphingobacteriales > Sphingobacteriaceae > Pedobacter > Pedobacter sp. Bi27. The sequence goes on along the minus strand of NZ_CAKKMW010000009.1, from coordinate 67,591 downwards.
TGAAAGCCATTCCCCAGGGCACTGTATGAACCTGTAGTGTACAAAGTTGGCTGTTGAATATTATTTTGTTCAAGTGAGACATTGGTTTCCAACTGGACTTTTTCACTGAATCTAAAACCATTGTTCAACCTAAGGTTATAACGTTGGTTTCCGTTATTCCCAAACTGAAGCTGACTGCCGTCGTTAAGATAGCCCAGCGATGCACGAAAGGTGTTTTTTTCGTTTCCTCCTGCCAGGCTCAGGTTATGCTGTGTAGAAGTGGCTGCGCCCCAAAGGATTTCCGACATCCTGGTATCGGTAAAATTAAGCTCTTTTACATCGCCGAAAACGGGTACCGGCACTCCGTTATAAAAAAGTCCGGGAGTGATAGCCGATCCGTTATAACCGGGAATCTGTGAAGCTAAAATCACATTGCCGTTGTTCGCAATTGCAAAATTGGCCATTTGGTACCACAAATCTGTTGCAGGTATAACACCATAATTATCGTTTATTTTGGCCTCAATTAAACCTTTTGCCCACTGCTCCATATTTGCCATTTCAGGCTGAAGACCAATCAGTTTGCGCGAAATTGTTGGGCTATACTGTACAACGAACTGTCCGCTCTTGCCTTTTTTCGTCGTAATCAGCACAACACCGTAAGCTGCCCTTGCACCATATATTGATGCTGCCGCATCCTTTAAAATTGATACATTATCAATATCATCTGGATTAATTGAATTTAATGCATTGTTGTTGTTCAATGCTACCCCATCGAGGATGATCAATGGATCCTGGTTATTAATAGATGTTGCTCCCCTGATCTGAAAATTCCAGTTTTCCCTTCCTGGCTGTGCAGAGGTTCTGGTTACCACAACCCCCGGAACCTGTCCTTGGATGTTGGCAATCGGATTATTGGTAGGCCCACGATCCTGAAATGTTTTTGAATTGATGGTAGAAATCGCACCGGTAACCGTTGCTTTTTTCTGAGTACCGTATGCTACTACCACAACATCATCCAACTCTGTACTGGAAAGTAATTTAACTAACATCGGCCTGCCTGTTTCCGCCTTCAATACTACATTTTTATAACCAATGCTAGTAAACTGTATTGAAGCTCCTGCAGGTACATTAAAAGTGAAGCTGCCATCACCATCGGCCGAAACGCCTATATTAGAGTTGACCACTTTAACCGTAGCGCCTGGAATAGGGTCGCCTGTTGCCGCATCCACGACTTTCCCAGTCACTACCTGCGTTTGTGCAAAAGCAGTGGTGCAACAAAAAAACAGCAGTAGAAATAAGTGCACTGCACTTACCTGCCGTAATTTTTTGTAAAAAATATCCATAATTTCTGTATTTAATATTTGGTTTTTGCCCTCCAACAACCAGAGCGAGTTTATTATAGCGTTGGAAGACTGGATTATCTTAAAGACACAGGGAAATGATCTGTATACTCAGTTTTTTAGATTTTTTTCCTAATTGGCAAATTAATAAAGATCTCATCTCGCTAAGAACTTTTTTTTCTTAAAGCTGTATGATTAAAAAGCCATAAAAATCAAAAATTGCATTAATTCAAATAGACTGGGTAAATATGCTGATGAGGTTATATCATAAATATTGATTTGTCATCCTAAGCCTGTTGAAGGACTCATTTAAATATGTTTTAAAGTGTTTCGACATGCCCTACGTAGGAGTCCTTTGGACAACATGGCAGCATGTTAGGTGAAATTGCCTTTATAATAGAGCCTCATCACACCAAAATCCACTCCGGCAACCCTTATCCGCAATATCAGCATATGTCGAATTTCATACCCGATTAGAGGTAGAAAGCAAAAACATGCTGAAAATTACCTATCTGATTACCTTAAAAAATCTGGCTGCAAAAAGAAAGATCACTACATAACAGATGATGGGCAGATAATATGCATGGGCGACATCCACATTGGCTATCTTACCCATAAAATAAGGCATTACAGCTCCGCCAACTACACCCATTGAAATAAATGAGGAAGCCTGCTGTGTATGTGGACCGAGATTTTTCAGTCCGAGGCTGAAGATCGTAGGAAACATAATACTAAAGAAAAAATTAATGCTCAACAGGGCGCAGTAGGATGTCCAGCCCCAGCTTTGGGCTACAATAATACAGGCAATGATGCTGCAAATGGCGAATGCTGCTAGGATCTTATTTGGCGCTATAAATTTCATCAGGTAAGTTCCAGCGAATCTTCCAAGCGCCATCATTACCATAAACAAAACCATAAAATTCCCTGCCTTCTCATCAGAAAAGCCCATTTTTTCATGCCCGTAGTTTATAAAATAACTCCAGGTGCCCGCCTGTGCCGCTACATTAAAAAATTGAGCAGCTACTGCCCAAACAAAATGCCTGTGCTGAAAGAGCCTTTTTCCCGGCGCAATGTCGATGTTCTGCGCAGCTATCGGTGCATCGGAAATACTGTGTGGATCAATCAGGTCCGGAATGCGGATGAAGAAAAAAGCCACCGCCACGATCAGGATAAATCCTCCTAGCCCTGCGTAAAGCAATTTTACCGAATCTAGCGAGTTTTCATGACCACCGGAAGTTGCCCGGAGCAAAAAGAATGTTCCTATTGCCGGACCGATTATCGCCCCTATTGCATTGAAAGACTGCGAAAAGTTTACTCTTCTATCACTGGTACGCTGATCGCCCAGTGAGGCCGCAAAAGGGTGTGCAACAGTTTCGAGCGTCGCCATTCCGCAGCCGAGAATAAAAAGTGCTATCCTGAAAAAACCAAAACTTTCAGCATTTGCTGCAGGGACAAAAAGAAAAGTCCCGGTAGCAAAAAGTCCAAGCCCTAATATTACGCCTGCCTTGTAGCCAAAACGTTTCAGAAATATCCCAGCAGGAATACTCATGATAAAATAAGCCCCAAAAACGGAAAACTGGATCAGACCAGACTGTGCTTTTGATACATTGAGTACATTTTGAAAATGTTTATTGAGTACATCACTCATCGAGTGCGCTACTCCCCACAGCATAAAGAGGGAAGTAACCAGGATAAAGGTGAAGAGGAATCTTTTTTCGGTAAAAGCAGGTTTATTGTTCATTTTATGTTGTTGTAACTCATTATATAATTACTTTTTGTGGAGCCAGATTGCAGCACCTCCTGAAGCCTGTAGATCCAGTTTCAAGATGGTTTTTGAATCAACCGCAATATCTTTTATCCCTACCTTGGTGGCGGTGGTAACCGTGTTGTCGTCATTATAAATTCTGGCGACGAATTTTTGCCCTTTGGGAAGAAAATCAAGCTTCAATTCTACTTTACGGGCCTCATTATTGGTTATGCTACCTAAAAACCATTCCTCGCCACTTCGTCTCGCCGTTGTGACATACTCACCAGGTTTTCCCGACAAAACCTTTGTTTCATCCCAGGAAACAGGAATCTTGTCCCAAAATTCGAGTTCGGGTTCCCCTTTATAAAAGGCCGGTTTATCGTACCAATATAGGGTTTGGATGGGGCTAAAATAAATTGCAGCAAGCGCGAGCTGGTGGGCATGGGTAGTTTTTATCCTTGGATCGAAATAACAGATGGTATAATCCGCAGCTCCTGCAATATACCTGGTAAAGGGCATTACGGTGTTACTGGTGGCATCGGGCATTTCTTCATTCCCCCTTATTCCCTCCGAGGTCATCAGATTAGGCCAGGTGCGCTGTTCGCCCGTTGGGCGCCAGTCATCGTGGATGTTTACCATTATCTGGTTTTGTGCAGCCTGTTGTATGGCTTTTTCAACCCAGCTTGTCCATCTGTGTGATCCTGATTGTACAAAGCCAAACTTAACGCCGGCAATACCCCACTTTTTATAGACTGAAAAAAGGCTATCGCTCTGCATCAACAGCGCCTGTTGGTTCACATATAACCATACCCCTATTCCCTTTTCTTTTCCATACCTGATGATCTGAGGCAGATCGAAATCTGCGATGGCAACTTTTGAGGCATCAGAACTGAAACTAAAAGCAGGGCCGTACCATTTCCAATCGAAGAGAATATACTGCAGGTTTCTTTTTGCGGCAAAATCGATATTCTCCAGTGCATCTTTTGTAGTTTGCGACATCACCCGCATAATCTTTCCAGGTTTTACCCAGCTTTGATCTTTTATCTTTGATGGTTCATTCAGGTTTAGAATCAGGTCTGTTCCCTCGGCAATCCCAATGGCAGTTTCAGCTACCATTACCGCTCTCCAGGGCGTAGCTACGGGAGAAATCAGATCTACAGGGGTGAACATGGATGTACTTATTGTATTTTTACCACTAAGCTTGAACTTGGTCCTTGAATAATCCACCATCTGTGCCTCTAACAGCGATACAAACAGACCGTTTTTTAATTCAAGAGTCAGTGGCCGCTCAGCCTCACCATCCCAGTTCTCCAACGTAACCTTATGATATGGTGCCTGTGCCCAGTTTGCTTTCCAGGCCAAAGCGCCTTCTTCAAACTTGAATTCTGTATTTTCCGACATGATCCGGTAATATGTTCCCTTAACATTTTCCGGAAAGAAAAATCGGAATGCAATGCCCTGGTTATAGGCCCGGAATTCGATATTCATCTCGTATATCGGATTATCATCCTTCACCGTTTTAATTACCAAACTGTTGTAATGGTCACGGATTAATTTCCTTTCTCCATAAACAGGAGTCCAGGTTGTATCTTTTTCCGTGCGTACTGAATTCTTTATCTCGAGGTTCTCAAACCAATTTTGATGCGTATCTACTTTTAGTGCCATTGCACTTTCTGAAAGGTGATTATCAAGCTCCAGATCTAGTTTTGATTCTTGAATAACACTTTTTCCTTTATAGGATAATTGATAAAAAAAAGCCTTTTTATGATCTGCGGCTTCCTTTTGAAAAAAACGGATCATAAGCGCCTTATCCGGAGAATAAAGTATTTGTTCAGAAATCACAGAGGCTGTTTGCGCCGATGCCCAAAAAAATGCAAAAAGGGAAAGTAGTGTCAGAAAAGTGTGCTGGTAAAATTTCATAAAAATGTTAGGCGTATTGGTGGTTGTTTTTAAAAAGTATGTGCGGCGAGCAGCAAATTATCCTGCTGAACGGGTAAACCTGCAAGGTTATATCAAGCCTTATTCTCTCCCTTGTTATCCTTTGGCTCCAAAGGATATTCAGCTTCTCCACCGCTAAAAATTCTTGTCGCTATGCGGTCCCAATGCTTTCTGATATCTTCATCCGAAACTAACTGCCGCTTAAAGTTGAAAGGCGGGTTCTCATTATCTATTTTTTCTGGCAGATTTTCGTTTTTCATACTGGTATGACACCCGGTAGCGTTTTTAATACTCTATTAATCGATAAAAAGAATAATTTGAAAAAATGCCCTATACAAAGACGTTGTATATAAATATAGATTTGTCATCCTGTCCAAACGACTCCTACGGAGAGGGTTAATTTATTGTATAAAATCAATATTAATGACAGGAGAATTTAAGAGATTAAATCTCTTCAGATTATCGTCATTGCGAGAAGGCTTTTTCAGCCGACAAAGCAATCTTTATGGCAAGGATCACTAGCATGAAAGATTGCTTCGTCGTTCCTCTCACAATGACGACCTTTCTTTTGAATCTGTCAATGATAATCTGCCGAAGGCCCCATTTAAATACGTTTTAAGTTGTTTCGACCCAGCATCTGAAGTGAATTGTCTTTATGATATTCTGTGTGCAGATGCTATCTGGTTATCCTAAAATAATCGAAATCAGCATAGCCACCGGTACGTACGTCGCTACCGCTTGTACAGAAAATTCCGATTTTTGCGCCTATCCACTTATCAGGCTGCGCTTTAAATGTTTCCCCTATTTTGTGGTACAGTTCGCCATCTTCACTATATGAAAAGGTTACCTGCCCTTCCTCAACAACCTCGGCTCTAAGATAAACTGTACCCGACTTCAACGCCCTTTGAGTCAAAACTTGCTCAGTTCCGTTATTTGGAGCGTCGTTACAGATTATCTGTCCGATCTGAAATCCTTTTTCATTTTTAGAGACAGAGAGATAGGAATAGTCATTTCCCATAATGAGCAGTCCCGTCTTTTTCTCTTTCCAGGTATCCCATTCCACACTATAGTTAAGCTTGGTGGTGGCAGTGAAAGTAGGTGCAGGAAACTTCTGGAGAAGCAAATTCGGCACATTCCACAGGCCTTTATTAATTTGCGGATTGGGAAAGGCAAAAAGCCTTAGGTACCCGTTATTAGGGATCATTGCCGACCATTGCATTTTTTTATTGGCGTGCCACTGCCATTGCAGGCCCGGCTCAATGCCGTTAAATTCATCACTTTCTGATGGTACGGAGATTGGATGAGTTCCTGAAACCGATGGTTTAGTATAGACAGAAACCGGTTCTCCTATCCCGTCGCCATCCCCATCCGAACCGATAACCGGCCAGTCGTTCTTCCAGATTACAGGCTGAAGGTGAACTACACGGCCATAAAGTCCCTTGTCCTGAAAATGAAGGAACCAGTATTCATCCTTTGGCGTACGGACCAAAGCCCCTTGATGGGGCCCATTGATCGCTGTTTTGCCCTGCTCCATAACCTTACGCTCTTCATATGGACCATAAATATTTTTTGAGCGCATTACAAGCTGCCAGCCAGTTGCCACTCCACCGGCAGGCGCAAAAAGATAATAATACCCATTACGTTTATAAAATTTCGGTCCTTCTACCGTATGGTTTTTGCCATGTCCATCAAAAACGTGTTTTCCTTCATCTTCTACCTGAGTACCATCACTGTTCATCTTGAAAACGGTTAACAGGCTATTTACACCAGCCCGGCTTGCTGCCCATGCTACTGCCAGATAGGTCTGTCCATCATCATCAAAGAATACACTTGGATCGATAATCCCCTTGCCTTTAAGGATAAGTACAGGTTTTTCCCACCTTCCGAGGGGATTTTTGGTCCTGACCATAAAGATCCCATAATCAGGATCCGGATAATAGATCCTGAACTCTCCTTTATGGTAATTTATACTAGGTGCCCAAACGCCCTTTCCGTGCTGAGGAATATCATAAACCTCTGCTGGTTCCTGGATTTTGAGTGCATGGTTAACCAAGGTCCAGTTTACCAGGTCCCTGGAATGCAAAATAGGAAGTCCTGGAATACAGTTGAAACTTGAGGCGGTCATATAATAATCCTCTCCGACCCTGATCGCGTCGGGATCGGAATAATCAGCATGTATAACCGGATTTTTATATGTCCCATTTCCCAGGTCGGCAGTCCATACTTTTGATAGATTATCCTGACCATAAGTCAGGTGCGCACCTAAGATTAAAAGTATGATTAAAGAATATTGTGGTATTTTCATTTTTACATCATTATTTTATTTATGGAATAATCCGTCCCGTTTATAGTTATTATAGTGCTGAAACCTGAGCAGTTTTCCTAAGTTCATTATGGGGCATCAATTTTATTAAAATATTGTGAGCGAGACTGTTGAATTAAGTCTCGGTTTTCCGGCTGCAGCAGGCATATGGGTCTACTAAAACTAAATATGAAAAATGGCAGCCAAAAATTAAATCAGACGTCCCGCCCAGCAATATTCCGCAAAGAGAGCTACATAGGTTATTAGTATACTAAAGGTTTAATTTAGCTTCATTCCTTTTTGAAGTTTTTCCAACCTCAACAGCGCTTCTATATAATAATAATCTGCGTATATAATCGATGTATCAATTTCAGATCCATTGGGCTTATGCCCTGTTGAATGTAGCAGAAAGGCTGTATTCTTATTTCTACTCTGGTATGCTGATGAAGAAAGGGAAGTGAGCATGAGTACTGCAGCTTTCCTGTATTTTTGTGATTTCGCCTTATCCTTAACAAAAGTAGAAAGCTCCAAAAGTCCTGATGCGACCACTGCCGCGGCAGATGCATCTTTAGGGGCATTGGGGATTGAAGGATCATTAAAATCCCAATAAGGAATTCCATCTGCTGGCAATTTTGCCAGATAAACGTCGCTTACCTTTTGGGCAAATTCAAGAAATGCAGGATTACCTGTCTCACGGAAACACATGGTATATCCATAAATGGCCCACGACTGGCCACGTGCCCACATGGAGTTATCGGCATATCCCTGGTGGGTTAATCCTTTAATTTTTTTCCCCGTCTCCCTGTCATAGATCACCGCATGGTATGCAGAATAATCAGGTCTGAAATGATTCTTCATGGTTACCTCGGCATGGAAAAAAGCAATATCATATAATCTTTTCCCTCCTCCGTTTCGGGATGCCCAAAAAAGCATTTCCAGATTGATCATGTTATCAATAATGGTATTATGCTGTGGCCATTGCATTCCGGGAACTTCCCTTGGCCATGAGCGGATTGTTCCCACCTTTGGGTTAAACAGGGTGGCCAAAGTATCGGCTGTTTTGAGTATAATCTCTTTATATTTAGGGTTTTTGGTAAGTCTATATCCGTTCCCATAGCTGTTAAATATCTGGAAGCCCAGGTCATGGTCGAAAGCCGGCTGCTGCGAAAGAGGTATAAGCGCTGATGAAAAAACCTCAGCCTCAGCAAGAAACGTTTTTGATTTTGTTGCTTCATAACTATACCACAGTATTCCAGGCCAAAAACCACTACACCAGTCCTTATAACCTACAAACTTCCATTCAGATGAACCGGGAATAATACTTCTTGGAATATTGTCTCCATGATGAGGAATAATTTTCAAAGTCTTTTTTGCCTGTTCGGTACAGTAAGCCAACTGCCTGGCCGCATTAATCTGCGCGAAGGCAGGCCTGCCGAAAAAAAGCAGTAAGGTAATGATGGCAAAAGCTGTATATCTCATGTTGTGCATATTACCTAGACAACAAATACAGAAAGATATACTCACCAAATTCGAACTGGCAGTATAGGTTATTGCCTGTACTATTCGAAATAACTACATATTTCTGTTGGCAACAGAAGTATCCATCTTAAATCACATGGATAAGATATACGAGCATGCTTTTTTATGAAGCCAAAATTCCTGTTGCGTGTGAGTAAGCGGCACCAAGCATTGCAGCGTCTTCCCATAATGCGGTTATCCTCAATTCGGCCCGAATTCCCTGCTGGTGCAGTGCATTCTGGGTCTTGTTCAGAAACAAAGGATGTGCTTTAGCTATATTTCCTCCAATGATGACCACTTCTGCATCGTGCGCCTTGATAAAAGGAAAAAGAAAGTCTGCAAGGCTTCTGGCAAAATCATTAAAAAGCACAGGCACCATAGGATCACTTTCATATAGATCGACCAGTGCTTTTGTATCTTTTACCTTCTTTCCGGAGAGTTCTTCGTAACGTTTCACAAACCATCTGGTGGAAATATAATCCTCTGCTATCCCCTGCTTAAATGAACTCACCCCGAGGTTTGCATCGGTAGTTTTCCTTCCAATACTCACGGCCGATCCCAGACCGGTACCCAATGTGATGCCTATCGCCCTGTTGAATCCCAAAGCATTGCCGCCGTTAACTTCTCCATGGAGAAAAGCCTCTGCATCATTTCTAAAAATAATATTCTCTGGCAACAGCCCCAGCTGCTCGATCAAAACAGCCTTAATATCTGTAAGATACAGGGATTCATATTTATTCATATTCTTGATCAACGATATCCCATTTACATAATCGAAGGGGCCAGGCATGGCAATCCCTAAAAGTATTTCGTCTGGGGAATGGTTCCCGATAATATTTTTAAGTACACTGATCCATGACGCTAATATATCTTCCTTTGTGCCATGTGTATTAACGTGGCTACGCACACGGGAGTGATCTACCACTGAATGTGACCTGAAATCAATGATTGCAGCTGTAATATGTGATCCACCGATATCAACACCTATCATAAGTGGTTTTATTTTTTTATTCATTTAGTTGAAGTATTTTTTCCTGACACTGTTCATTATCGTTTTAACAGTATCGACCATATGAACACAGACATAAAAATCGCTGTTCAATACTCTTTCAGGTTTTATTTCGTAAAGTCAATACAAGCATATTAGTTCGGCTCCCCCCATGCCCAATATCATTAAGTTAGGCACCCCGGTCGTCAGTCTGTCCAAAGGACTCCTGTGGAGAGCGTAGTCTAAGATTTCTTGAGATTGATGACCCGCAAATAAATGCCCTTCGACTACGCTACCATTGACGTTATTCTATAAACAACTATTAATCAATATTTTAGCCACCGTCAAATTTCCATCCAGCTAGGCCATAGCACGGTATCCCCGTTCTACTTAAATCCGGCCTAACAAATTTTTCGGGCTCCACCGACCCAGCCTACCCACTAGCTTTGAAAGAAAAATTTTCAGCCGGTGTTTTTTGTTTCTTTTTGACAGCAAAAAGAAAGAGCCCCATCGGCGGCGGCGAGCCGAGGCAAGGATGAGCCTCTGGGCAAAAAAAAGATATGCGTCATTCATATTGATTTTTATACAATAAATTATCCCTCAGGGTGACATCTTTTTCCGACTTATTCCTTAACTTAAAGACATTACGCCCATACCAAGAATATTCTATCTTTATTTTGAACTTTTACTTACAAAACCCATTAAAAACACCAACCAGATCTAGGAAACAGATATAACAATGGCAATGCCCCTACCATCTATCATAGCGTGCCCGCTACCATATTTTTTCTAAAATTAAATAAATCCCCTATGCTCCATCAGGTAAGCCAATGCTTCCTTTACTGCCTGTTGACCATCTTTCGGATTAAATCCTAATTCGTTTCTTGACTTCGAAATATCAAAATCCTGCTGCAATCGTGAAAACATAGCAATATCTTTAGTAGTGAGCAGTGGAGGTTTTCCAATTATCTTAGCTGAAAGCTCCATAAAACCTGCAATAGCATATAAAATAAACTTTGGCACAGTTCCAGGTACTTTGATCTTCAATTCAGGATAAAGTTTTTGTGCCAATTTAGTTGTATCGGTAATGGTCATACATTTTTCGTTGGCAAGGATATAACGCTCACCAGACCGGCCTTTCAGCGCAGCAAGGTAACAGCCTTCTGCTACATCTTTAACATCTACCCAGTTAAGGGTAATTCTGGTATCCATGGGGATCTGCTTGTTAAGAATCAGTTTTAGCACATTATAGGAAACATTTAACGGAAGAAACGCTTCACCTCCTATCATTGCTCCGGGCATAACCGATACCAATTCTATACCGAATTCTCTTGCCAGATCAAAAGCCAGCTTTTCACCGTCATTCTTGGAATTGTAGTACATATCTCTCCGGTCGGAATTGTATCCGTTGCTTTCTTTTGTTGGAAGATTGGTATAATCCAGTGCAGCAATTGAACTTACATAGACGATTCTTTTTACGCCCGCTTCTGCAGCTGCTTCTATCGTATTCCGGGTCCCCATCATATTCACATCGTAGATTTCTTTCTTGGGGTTTTTAGCCCACAGCTTGAAGGCGGCACCCACTGCAAAAAAAGTATCAACATCCTGCAGTGCGCGCTTAAAGGAAGCTTTATCCGTTATATCTGCCTGAACGACCTCGCAGTTCAGATCCTTGAAACACTCCTTGCTTTTGATATTACGGACTGAAGCCCTTACCGGGATCCCTTTTTCGATCAAAAGTCTCACAAGGTTGTTGCCTAAATGCCCATTGGCACCGGATACCAGTACTAGTTTTTTATTTGTCATAGCCGTTGATTTTAAATGCTGTGACAAAGTTGAACTTTGCAGATTTAAAACGACTTCACAAATGTTACCTAATGATCTTCTTTCTGATACGGCTCAGACTTTTAGGGTTCATCCCAAGAAAAGACGCAATGTATTGCATGGGAACATTCTGGAGAACTTCGGGGTACTGGTTCATCATTTTTAAATAACGCTGTTCCGCATCAAGGGTGGCCAGCTCCCTGGCACGTGTTTCATTATAGGATAAGGATTGTTGAAATACCAAAAAGCTAAAATCCTTAAAAGTGGGGCTCTGTTGTATAAGCTGATCAAGATCTGCTTTACTGATGCGCAAAAGTTCACATTCGGTAATACATTCCAGATTTTCTTCAGACTTTTTCTGGTTCGTAAAATCAGCATAGGAGGTAATGAAACCAGGCGGACAGTTTATATGCGTTGTAACCTCATCGCCCTTATCATTGTAATGGAATAGCCTCGCAAAACCCGAAACCACAAAATATAGATGCCCGGGTACCTTCCCTTCTTCTTCGATTATCCGGTTTTTCGGATAGCTCACCGGATCAAAGTACTGTACACACAAATCTCTATCCCGGTTAGAAAGTTGTAGGCTTTTTGTAATAAGACTTATAAGTTGACCGTGCATGGTACAAAGATAAAAAAACAATGCTGATCAATCCCAAATGAAACCTGTTCCGCACTTCTAGGAGAAAAGAAGTGCCTGAGTCAGAGTTTTAATAACCTGGCTTAATTTTTAAACTCGCGGACTTCCGAATAACCGGCAGATTCATAAATTGGACATGACGATGCGATCTCTGCCGCCTCATCCAGATTATTTGCCTTTAATAATATAAATCCACCTACGATCTCCGTCCCCACTTTATGGGTTGCTGGGATGATTGTTGTGCCATCACCCCTGATGAGTCTACCCTCTAATGTTAAGGAGCTCCCCCCAACTAAACGGCCATCAACTTTTAACCGGGTAAGCCACTCGCTCCAGTGCTGCTGATGTATCCGTAGATATTCATCCGAATGTTCATCCATTCTCCCGTCAGGTTCTCTGAATAAAATGATATAATCTTTCATAAAAAAATAATTTCGGTAAAAATAAAACGAATCCGATATAAATACAACGAAAATATTAAATTTGTTATTTTATATTAGCCACATGAAACCTTTAGTAGAACTAATTACCGCCTGGCAGGCTTTTGCTGATGCACATCGCGACGCAGATGTTGAAAGTTTCTGTTACGATTACCTAACAAATAAAAATCAGAAAGATGGTCCTGATCCCGAAATGGATATTTTGCTTTCAAAACTGATTGGCAAATCGGGCAGTCTGATTAAAACCTACCTTAAGCTGGCATTAAGGCAGATCCCGGATATGGAAATGGAATGGTTTTATATCTTAGATACGCTGAACGACCATAAGGAGATCAGGAAAACAGATGTGATCAGCTTTCGTCTCCTATTGGAACCCACAACAGGTATAGATATTTTGAATCGGATGCTCAAAGCCGGACTGATCAGTGAACGCGTTGACCCGGCAGATAAAAGAGCACGTTTAATAAAACCGACAGACAAGGGCATTGAAATTTATAAAAAGGCAAACAGCTTATTTAACCAGGTTTTCTCATTACTGTTTACATCCCTGAACAAAGAACAAAAGACCATGTTAATACGCTCATTGGGCAAACTGACCAATGCGCACTATGAAAAGATTGTAGAAAATAAAACACAGACAATAGCCGAGATTGAAACCTTTATAAAAAACTCAATTAAGTAGCCTAAGCTGAATCGGCAGACCAGATTATCCTCAGGTGATCGAAGCTTCATAGTTCCGTAGCAAATAATTAATCCATTGATTAAAACATTTGATTAATTCAGATTAAAGTTTATATATTTGCTGTATTATATGATAAATACAAAATGGCAAAACAGATAAAAGCTGAAAGTGACCTATCAACAGAAGAAAAAATTAAGGAGGCAGCACGTGTTGTATTTACTAAAAAAGGTTATGCAGGCACTAAAACCCGTGATATTGCAGAAGAGGCTGGATTAAATCTTGCGCTATTAAACTATTATTTCCGAAGCAAGGAAAAGCTATTTGAAATTGTTATGATGGAAAAGGTAAAACAACTTTTTTCATTTATTGCGCCTGCATTAAACGATGAGGAAACCTCCTTAGATGAGAAATTAGAACTGATTGCAAGCAGTTATATTGACATGCTTATCAAAAATCCCGATCTGCCTATATTTGTACTAAGTGAAATCAGGAACAACCCTGAAAGTTTTGGAAAAATGATACAATCAAAAGGATATGTCCTAAAAACACACTTTATACAGCAACTTGCGGAGCAGAAAAAGGATATCAATCCCATCCAGTTCCTCCTTAATTTTATGAGCATGATGATCTTCCCTTTTATTGCTAAACCTATTTTAACTGTGGCAGGCCCGGTTAACGACGAAACTTTCACTCAACTGCTCAAAGAACGCAAAGCACTGATTCCTAAGTGGATGAAAATGATGCTGGAATAGCTCATTTTTTTTATCTAAAATTTAATCAAATGAATAAATCAAAATATTAAACAAAATGATTAACCCATGAAAAAGCAATTCCTTTTTTGCGCGTTTCAGTTATTAGTTCTTCTCAGTCAGGCACAAACTGCCAATAAGCTAAGCTTGCAGGATTGTTACCAACTGGCCGAACAAAATTACCCGCTTGTAAAACAGCGTGAACTCATTACAAAAACGGCTGACTATACCATCGAAAATATACGGAAGGGTTTGTTGCCGCAGCTCAACATTTATGGACAGGCTACCTACCAGTCGGCAGTAACGGCAATACCGATTAAACTACCAGGCGTAGACATTCCGGTTTTAAGCAAAGATCAGTACAAACTCTTTGCAGAACTTAATCAGGCAGTATATGATGGCGGTGAGATTAAGCAGCAGAAACAACTGCAAAAAAACAATGAAACATTAAACCAGCAACAGCTCAAAGCCGATCTTTACCAACTAAAAGATCGCATTAACCAGTTATTTTTCGGTGTACTGCTGCTTGATGAGCAGTTAAAACAAAATGCTTTGGTTATAAAGGATATGCAGTTAGGTTATCATAAAACTGTTGCATCGATAAAAAATGGTGTTGCTTTTAAAAGCAGTGGTGATATCATAACAGCCGAAATCTTAAGAAACAAACAACGTACCATTGAGCTCATTGCCTCGCGTAAAGCTTATACCGATATGCTGAGCTTATATATTAACAGAGACGTTGATGAGCATACCGTTCTGATAAAACCTCAATCTGTAACCGTTTTGCATGAAATCAACCGACCGGAACTGCAGGTGTATAACCAGCAGATTAAAAATCTTGAGGTACAGAACAAGTTTCTTACCGTTAAAACCCTTCCTAAGCTGAACCTGTTTTTACAGGGCGGCATAGGGCGTCCGGCGCTGAATATGCTGAGCAATAACGTAGACGCTTATTACATCGGCGGGATTAAACTTACCTGGTCTCCATCTATATTTTATACCCTTAAAAAAAGCAGGGCACTGATTGATATTAACCGGAAAAGTATAGACATACAAAAAGAAACATTTCTTTTTAATACCAATTTGGCTTTAAAACAGCAGGATGCTGAGGTTAGCAAGTACAGGCAAATGTTAACATCGGATGATGAGATTATTGATCTCCGTACCAAAGTAAAAAACACCGCTTTGGCGCAGTTGGCCAACGGTGTAATCACCAGCCGCGATTTTTTGAGTGAGGTAAACAACGAAGATCAGGCCCGCCAAAATAAAATCCTACATGAAATACAACTCTTAATGGCCCAATATAACCAACAGACCACAACTGGTAACCAATAATAACCCATCATGAAAAGAACACTATTACCACTCGCAGTACTCACATTAACAAGCCTGTTTTCATGCAGTAAAAGTGAAGACAGATATGATGCATCAGGTACTTTTGAAGCAGTTGAGACTATTGTTTCAGCTCAGGCATCCGGCATAATAAAGGAGCTTAACCTGGAAGAAGGTCAGGTATTAAAAGCCGGACAGACCATAGGCTATATTGATAGCATACAGCTCTATTTAAAAAAACAGCAGTTACTTGCACAGGTAAAAGCTACTTTGAGCTCGAAACCCGATATCCACGCCCAAACAGCTGCCCTGCAGGAACAGCTTTACCAGGCCCTGCGCGAACAAAAACGTACAGCCAGCCTTTTAAAATCAGATGCGGCTACACAAAAGCAGCTTGATGATGCCAACACACAGGTAGGCGTGATCAGAAAACAGATTACCGCACTCCAGTCTTCATTAGGTATTACTTCTGCAAGTTTAAACGATCAGACAGTACCATTAAGCGTACAGATCCAGCAAATTGACGATCAGCTCAGCAAATCCAAGATAGTTAATCAGGTTAACGGCACAGTATTGACTAAATATGCTGAGGTCAACGAAGGAACAGATGTTGGCAAACCTATCTACAAAATAGCAGCGTTAAATACCATTACCCTGCGCGCCTACATCACTGGGAACCAGCTCATCCATATCAAAGTTGGCCAGCAGGTAAAGGTATTGGTTGACGATACCAAGGACAGTTATAAAACTTATCCCGGTATAATAGAATGGGTGAGCAATAAAGCAGAATTCACACCAAAAACCATCCAGACCAAAGATGAAAGGGCCAATCTGGTTTACGCAATTAAAATAAGGGTAAAGAATGATGGGTATCTGAAAATTGGAATGTACGGAGAGGTTAAATTATAGACAATGGAAGCAGTTATTGTAAAAAACCTGGTAAAGATTTACGGTAAAGACAAAACTGCCGTTGATGATGTTTCTTTTCGGATAAATCAAGGTGAAATATTTGGACTGATCGGTCCGGATGGTGCAGGGAAAACAAGCATTTTCAGGGTACTGACTACCTTGCTGCTGCCTGATGGCGGATCGGCTAGCGTTGATGGTTTTGATGTGGTAAAGGATTACAAACAAATTCGCAGTAAAGTGGGTTACATGCCCGGAAAATTCTCTTTATACCAGGATTTGAGTGTGGAAGAAAATCTGAATTTCTTTGCGACGATTTTTAATACTACAGTAAAGGAAAATTACCACCTTATCAAAAATATTTATATCCAGCTAGAGCCTTTCAAAAGCCGCAAAGCGGGGCAACTATCAGGGGGCATGAAACAGAAACTGGCATTATGTTGTGCGCTTATTCATAAGCCCACCGTTTTATTTCTTGATGAACCAACAACCGGAGTCGACCCTGTATCCCGTAAGGAGTTTTGGGAAATGCTCAAACAGTTAAAATCACAGCACATTACCATTGTTGTATCTACTCCATACATGGATGAAGCCAATATGTGCGACAGGATAGCCCTTATACAGTCGGGAAAGCTTTTATCAATTGATAGCCCTAAAAACATAATTACATCGTATCCGGAACAACTGTATGCTGTTAAGGCCAACAATATGCACGTTCTTTTAAAGGTACTGCGCAAATACGAGCAGGTAATGAGTAGTTATGCTTTCGGAGAATTTGCACACGTTTCATTCAAGGACCCAGGATTTAATCCAGATCAGGCGATTACCTACTTAAAAGACCAGGGATTAAGTGATATTGAACTTAAAAAAACAGCAGTAACCATTGAGGATTGTTTTATTAAACTATTGTAATCATGAGCGAGGCCGTAATTAAAACAGATAAACTAACCAAACGTTTTGGTGATTTTATAGCTACCAACGAGATTACCTTTGAAGTGAATAAAGGAGAGATTTTTGGATTTCTTGGTGCAAACGGTGCAGGAAAAACGACTGCTATGCGTATGTTATGCGGGCTTTCCTTACCCTCATCAGGCGAGGCTACCATAGCTGGATTTGATGTTTATAAACAGACCGAGCAAATCAAAAAAAACATTGGCTACATGAGCCAGAAGTTTTCGCTTTATGAAGACCTTACAGTACTGGAAAATATCAATTTCTTTGGTGGAATTTACGGTTTAACTGATAAAGAGATCAAAACAAAAAGCATTGAGCTGATTGAACAATTGGGTTTACAACAACAGGCAAAAAAACTGGTGGCCTCCCTACCCCTTGGATGGAAACAAAAACTCTCCTTTTCAGTGGCGGTAATACATGAACCAAAAATTGTTTTTCTGGACGAGCCGACTGGTGGTGTTGACCCTGTAACCCGCAGACAGTTCTGGGACCTGATCTATGATGCAGCCGACAGAGGGGTAACCATTTTTGTAACCACCCATTATATGGATGAGGCAGAATATTGTAACCGGATTTCCATCATGGTTGACGGCTCTATACAGGCATTGGATACACCGGCGAATTTAAAGAAGGCTTTTAAGGCCAAAGATATGGACGAAGTATTTTACGAACTGGCACGTGGTGCAAAGCGAAGTGAATAAAACTCAAGCAAATGAAACAGTTTCTGATATTTATAAAAAAAGAGTTCGCACACGTAATCCGCGACCGGAAAACGCTCCTGATTCTGTTTGGAATGCCCATTGTGCAAATTCTGATATTTGGTTTCGCACTCACCAGTGAGGTAAAGAATGCCAAAATAGTGATTATGGACCAGGCGAATGATATTTCCTCAGAGCAAATTATAGCTAAAATAAAAGCAAGCAGATATTTTGAGGTAGAAAAAACGGTAATGAGCCACCAGCAAATGGAAAATGTGCTTAAACAGGGAGATATCAGGCTCGCTGTGGTTTTTCCTGCTAACTTCAATAACGACTTATTGCATCACAATCTTGCCCATATCCAGGTAATTGCCGATGCCTCCGATCCCAATAGTGCTACCACCTTGACCAGCTATATCGGTGCTATCACTCAGGATTATATGACAGGTATCCTTACAACCAATAACATACCTTACCGGATAACGCCTGAGATCAGGTTTCTATATAATCCCCAGCTCAAAGGCGCACCCAATTATGTACCCGGTGTGATGGCCCTGGTACTAATGCTGGTCTGCGTTATGATGACGGCTGTTTCCATTGTAAAAGAAAAAGAAACAGGTACAATGGAAATCCTTTTGGTATCGCCGTTCAGTCCTTTCAAAATAATCGTATCTAAAGCTGTCCCCTATCTGATCCTGTCACTTATCAATGTAACCTCTATTTTATTACTTAGTGTTTTTGTACTCGATATGCCTATAAATGGCAACATATTGCTACTCTTTGCCGAAAGCACATTATTTATCATTACCTGTTTAACAATTGGAATTTTCATCTCGGTAAAAACAAATAGCATGCAGGTGGCCATGTTGATTTCTTTAATGGGTATGATGCTGCCCACTATCCTATTCAGCGGTTTTATGTTCCCGATAGAAAATATGCCCTTACCCTTACAGGTTATTTCGAATATCATCCCTGCAAAATGGTATTACATTATTGTTAAAAGTATTATGATAAAAGGCCTTGGTTTTAGCGCTATATGGAAGGAAACACTTATCCTGGTGGGAATAACTGTATTTATGTTAGTTATCAGTTTAAAAAATTTTAAAATCCGCTTATCATGAGAACTATCAAATTTTTACTTCAAAAAGAATTCAGACAGATCTTCCGCAACCGGTCAATATTGGGGATGGTCATCTTTATGCCGATCGTGCAGTTAATCGTTCTGCCGTTAGCGGCCAATTATGAGGTAAAAAACATTAGCGTGGCGGTAATCGATAATGATCATTCCTCGTTTTCGAGGAAATTAATCGCTAAAGTAACCTCATCAGGATATTTCAGATTAACCGGGTACAATTTTTCATTTAACCAGGCATACCAACTGATCGAAAGGGATAAAGCTGACCTTATATTGGAAATACCCCAAAATTTTGAACGGAATCTGATCCGCGAAAATGAGCAGAAATTATTTGTAGCCGTAAATGCAATAAACGGTACAAAAGCCAACCTGGGAAGTGTCTATCTTATGAATGTAATCCAAGATTTTAATGGAGAAGTAAGATTGCAATTTATTCAGTCCCATAGGTTTAACCAACAGCCGATAATTGATGTTGCCGCGTCAAACTGGTACAACCCTATGCTTGATTATCATATTTTTATGGTTCCGGGAATTCTCGCTACACTCGTAACCATGATAGGCTGTTTTTTAACCGCGTTAAATATTGTCAAAGAAAAAGAAGTAGGTACCATCGAACAAATTAACGTAACGCCGATAAAGAAACATCATTTCATATTGGGCAAATTGATCCCATTCTGGATTTTGGGTAACGTGGTATTCACGCTTGGGCTTATCATAGCCTGGCTGGTTTATGGCATTGTTCCAGTTGGCAATTTATTATTACTATATGGTTTTATCACAGTTTACCTATTGGCTGTTTCAGGTTTTGGCCTGTTGATCTCCACCTTTTGCGAGTCGCAGCAACAGGCAATGTTTGTAATGTTCTTTTTTATTATGATTTTTATCCTGATGGGCGGCTTGTTCACTTCCGTTGACAGCATGCCCGACTGGGCAAAAATTGTTACCAGGTTTAATCCGGTCAGTTACCTGATCGAAGTAATGCGAATGATAATCCTTAAGGGAAGCGGACTTAAAAATGTATTACCACAGCTTGGTATTATTAGTTTGTTCGCCATCATATTTAATGGCTGGGCCATCTTTAATTACAAGAAGACTGGTTGACAGGTATCCGCTAGGGGTATTACAGTAAGCAAAGCTTTGAAAACCAGAGAAACGATAATTTTATACCAGAATATGCAGATAAAAGAGGCTGTATCATAATATAGAATTATCATCCTGTCCAAGGGCTCTCCTTAGGAGAGCCTGTCAAAGGACCTTTTTTTAATATCTTAAAAGGCATTTCGACAGGCTCAACGTGGCAAATTCAAAGTAAATTACAATTTATGATACAGCCTCATCTCTTTTGTTGATTTAATTCCAATCGCTACCAATATCCTTACCAACATTGGGGTTTGCGTTCTTTTCAGATAGTGGGATAGGAAATAAAACATTTTTATCCTGAAAAGGCTGGGTACCATCTTCTATCTGCCTTTGCGAATTAATAGTCTGCTTAGCTATGCCCCAACGGATCAGATCAAAATAACGGGTCTGTTCTCCGGTCAGTTCCAATTGTCTTTCGCGCATCAGAATGATCATTGCCTGAGATTGGCTGCCCAAACTGATATAAAGCGGCGCATTAACGCTCGGCCTGCTGCGCACCTGGTTAATCAGTGCCAATGGCTGCGATCCGGTATTACCCTGTTGTATGTAAGCCTCGGCAAGCATCAGCAATACATCTGCATAACGGATCACCTGCCCATTGATGCCACTTTGCGGGCCACCAAAGCTTGCTACTTTATTATAATACTCATATTTTAAATATTTGTATCCGGCTGAGGCATAGGGAAAAGCTATTGGCCCGGTTGCGCATTGCTGGCAATATTGGGTTTGCCCGCCACTGGCAGCATCTCCATAAAAAGTATAAGCTGCACGTGGATCGACGTAAGTGGCATTGGTTTGTGGGTTAGTGTAGGTAAAAGCTTTAACAGCAGTAGTGGTAATAAACACATTATTCCAATCGTTAAAGCCATATTCCTGTGCACGGGCAGAGTGGCTTGCTTTCCCACCCCACGTTTCCTGACCGCCAAACGCGGCATACTGGTTACCGATACCCCAATCGGTCCAAGCCTGGTTCATTACCTGAAAAATAGTTTCCTTGTTAAGGGCTGTATTATTCTGATTCGGATCATCAAACAAGTTATTATAGATGGGCGCGAGCGCATAGGTGTATGGAGCCTGTGTCAGTTTGCTTAATTCAGTAACAGCATCTCCCCATTTTTTTTCGTACAGGTATGATTTACCAAGCAATGCAACCGCAGCCCCCCGGGTAGTACGCCCAAAACTGGCTGGAGCATATGAAATAGGAAGGTCAGCTTGTGCGTCTTTTAAATCCTGTTCAATAAAAGCCCATACATCTGCTACAGCTGCACGGGGCAGATTAATTTCTTCTGGTGTTGGCAAAGGGATATACGCTTTACGCAAAGGTACACGGCCGTACAGATTAACCAGGTTAAAATAAGCATAAGCCCTTAAAAATTTAGCTTCGGCAATATATTGCTTTTGATTGGCCTGTTCGGTTGCATTGGCAGGAGCCCAAGCCTGGGCACGGTTAATCACAACGTTTGACCTCATAACCATTCGGTATAACGATGACCACATGGCTTCTAACTGCGGTTGGTTAGCGGCAAAATTATATTGTGCCAGGGCCAATAAATCCCCCTGGAGTGGTTGAGCATTTTTGGCATCATAGCCCAGCAGATCAAAAATATAATACCATTCGCGGGCCCACAAACCAGAATGCAATAAAGTAGCGTAACTGGCTATCACGGCTTGATTTATGGCTGCATCACTTGTGAAATAAGTGTCATAGGTATATGCGCTTTTATTCTGTAAATCCAAATCCTTCTTACATCCCCCGGTTGCAATCATTAAAACTACAACAATCAGATATTTTATATATTTTTTCATCATTATGTCTTTAATATTTTTCATCATTAAAATCCAACTTGTATGCCCGCCAAAAATGTACGTGGCTGTGGTATCTGCCCATCATCAATACCCCGGTTAAATATATAATCGCTGGCCCCGCCATTAACACCACCATTGGTTTGGGTGCTTATTTCGGGGTCATATCCAGTATATTTTGTGATGGTAAATAAATTTTGAGCCGCTACATAAACCCGCAACCTGCTTAATACATTACCTGAGAAAGAATTTAATGCCGTTTTTGTAAAAGTATAACCTAAGGTTACGTTACGTACCCGCAGGTATGATCCATTCTCAACAAAAAAATCAGAAGGCCTCAAATTCCCTGTTGCCGTAACATTTTGGCCTGCCCTTGGCAAAGCGGCAATATCACCCGGTTTTCTCCACCTGTTTAAAATGGCGGTAGAAGCATTATGTCCGGTTGAGGCATTTTCGGTGTAAAATTTAAGTGAGTTGGCCAATTGAACACCCTGAACACCCGAGATGACGATATTGAGGTCGAAGTTTTTATAAGATGCCCCGGCATTAAAACCGTACGTAAACTTCGGAATCGGGCTGCCCAGTACCTTCTGGTCCTTACTATCTACAACACCATCGTTATTAAGATCTTTAAATACAAAATCTCCTGGCAATAATCCATCCTGGTATAAACTTGCAGGATTTCCAGTTTTCTGTCTGGTAGCTGCATTTAATGCATCAATTTCTGCTTGTGTACTTGCTACATGATCAACAGAATAACCATAAAAAGCACCAATAGGCGAACCTGGTTGTGTTAATGTAATACCATTTAAATTATTAAAGTAACCTCCAATTATAGGGGTTGACGATTGTGCACCTAGTGATAATGTTTTATTTTGGTTATAACCTCCATTTACACTTACATTGTAGTTAAAGTCACTGGTTTTATCAGCATAGGCCAACTGAAATTCGAAACCTTTATTTTGAGCATCTGCAGCATTGGTAATTAAGGTACTGCTGAATCCGCTTAATCCGCCAATGCCTACGCTGGTCGGTACCGGAATTCCCACTAGCAAACCACTGCTTTTTCGGTTATAATAATCAAAGGTAAGCGTAAGTTTGTTTTTCAGGAAACCCAGATCAAGCCCGATATCGGTCTGGTCTGTCTGTTCCCATCTCAACAATGGGTTTGCAATGGAAGTTACCGTAGTTCCGTTTACAAAACTTTTGTTATCCCCCAGTGAATAAATCAGGTTGCCGGTTGGCGAACCGCCAAAAGTAAATACCTGTGTTGTAGTTAAACCAAACTTATTATTGCCTGTACGGCCCCACCCTATGCGAAATTTTGCATCGCTGATAAACGGAAGTGCCGATTTGACAAATTCTTCTTCGCTGATACGCCATGCAAAGCCAACTCCCGGAAAGTTACCATAACGGCTTTGAGGCCCAAAGTTTGAAGATCCGTCACGGCGGATACTTCCCGATAAGATATAACGATCGTTAAAGGTATATACCAAGCGGCCATAATAAGAGATAGCCCTGCCAAACTGTGTATAATAACCGGATGTGTTAGCCTGACTGGTGATGGTTGGCGCTACACCTATATCTTTTACATTGTCATTTAACATGCCTGTGCCCAATACGCTCAGGTATTTACTCGATCCGGCATCAATATAACTGGTACCCGCAGTTGCCGATATATTATGTTTGCCAAAAATACGGTTGTACGACAGGTAGTTTTCAAAAGTATAATTGGAATAACTGTTAAATGCACGGCCCGCCTGCCGACTGAAAGCCAGGTTGTTGGATGTAATATAAGGTATCTGGTATGAATCGTTTGTCGAAGTACCATATACACCCGCCAGCTGCGACCTTAAAGTTAAACCTTTAATAATATTTACTTCGCCAAAAACCTGCGGATACAATACCAGATCGTTGCTTGATAAGGTTTGAACGCCTAAACTCTGCAATGGATTTACGGCGTTACTGTTGTCATCAACATTGGTAAGGATAGAGTAGCCACCTAAAATAGCGGGATCGTATATCGGCTGATAAGGTGCATAGCTGATGGCGTTTAATATGCTTGCTGTCTGCCCGTTAGTGTTGGTATAACGGATATTAAGGCTTTGGCCGAAATGAAAACGCCCTAGTTTCTCATCTAGAGAAAAACGGCTGTTTAATCTTCTTAAACGGTAATCTTTAACAATAGCCTGCTGGGTTAAATAACCTAGTGAGAGATTATAGGTCACCTTTTCGCTGCCACCGCTTATACTTGCATTGTTTTGGGTGGATAAAGCCGTTTTAAATATTTCTTTTTGCCAATCGGTACGGTCAACACCTACAAAAGGAGTATTTAGTTTGGCCGGAGGCGTAAGGTTATTGGTAGCGGCTATATCTTTTATAAGATTGACATAGTCGTTTGCATTAAGCAGGTCAAGTTGTTTGCGCACCGATGAAGTACCAACCTGCGAGTCAAATAATATCTGCGGGATGCCACTTTTAGCCTTTTTAGTGGTAACGATAACCACACCATTAGCGGCAGCAACACCATAAATCGCGGTAGAGGCTGCATCTTTTAAAATCGTAATATTATCAATGTCCTGTGGGTTGATTGTATTAAAAAGATTGGCATCACTCTGTATGCCGTCAACAACATACAATGGTTCCACATTGGTAAACGAACCAGTACCGCGTACAATAATCTGGGCATTTGAACCCGGGGTGCCATTTGAATTTAATACCTGTACACCCGGGGCCTTACCGATAAGGAGCTGTGCGGCACTGGTATTGGTGTTAGCACCTGCATCCTTCGCGGCCACAACATTTACCGAACCTATCAGGTCCTTTTTTCTGGCAGTTCCATAACCTATTACCACTACATCATTAAGGGCACTTACATCACTCTGCAGTTTTATGTTCAATACTGTTTTTCCGTTTAATTTAACTTCCTGCTTTGCGAATCCTATGGAAGAAAATACGAGCGTAGCATCCTGTGGTACATTAACAGAATAAGAGCCATCGGTGCCAGTAACCATACCATTCTGCTTTCCTTTATCCAATACAGTAACTCCGGGAAGCGGACTGTTATCATCGGCTGATGTTACAACTCCTTTAATGGTGACTGTTTGTGCCGTAACGCGCAATGCACTCATCGGCACAAGCAACAGCAGCAAGAGCCATAATCTGGCTGGTCCTAGCAGCCTTGTTAAATGGGTAATTTTCATGCTCATAATTGTTTTTTTGTATATAAATGGTTATTTCTAAATATTTTAAATGTCGGACTGAACCATGACAGAAATCTACAAGTCCGGGAATGCTTTGCATTAAAAGTGAAAGACGGTCTATATGGTCAGCGTTTCTAAAATAGCCATAAGCTGGTTTCAGAAAGGGCACATTTGATAAAAAATAGGTATATAAATGTTAACCTATTTGTTGCCTTAGCCTTGCCAGAAAATGGCAAATTGGGTATAAACATGGAATACTTGCATCAAGTCGACATGGAAAAACAAAGTCTAGAGGCATCCAAACAGGTATATGGAAAGAAAAAGCACTATCTGGTAAGGAAAAAGAAGACGCTGATACACTGCAGATGAACAAATCGAAAGCAGGTTCTATTTTATCTATAATAGGTACAAATGATAATCAGATCTTTACCCATGAAACAAGACAGGATTATCATCATGGTCATCATTTTTTTGTGGCTGTAAACTATTAATCCAGCGATGTGTTGCTCCAAGGATTTAGCGATAATCAGATCCGTTATATCATTCAGTTACCTAATGCTAAATGAGGTTTTAAAGCAATTGGTAATATTAACATCAGTACAAATATTTAGTTTAATGGTTAAAACCAACCTGATAGATCTGTTTCTTATATATGCTCGGTGCCATGCCAGTTAACTTTTTGAAGGTTTTAGAAAAGTAGGAAAGGTTATCAAATCCGGTCTGGGCACAAATCTCTGAATATGACATTCTACTTGTCGCCATTAGATACTGTGCCCGTTCAACGCGTTTTTCGTTTATATAATTCAAAGGCCTGGTTCCCGTATACTGTTTAAACTGCCTTGAAAAATAATCGGGATTTTGATTTACGCGAGAAGCAAGCTGATATACAGAAAGATCTGTATGCAAATTGATAAGGATATAATTTAAGGTTTCTGCAATTTTTACCGGTATAAGTTTGTGTTCCGGGCTTTTGAAAAGCTGGGGATTTAGGAACCTGGCAGTTAACAGCATCAGAATCCCTTGGGTTTCCAGATAGGCCGAAGCGTTCTGTTGATTGTTAAGCTCCTGATATTCTTTATAATAAATATCTTTTTCATAGATTTTAGGATTATCAGACCGGTTTATTCCTCTTCCAGGGTTAATCTGGAGCAGCCTGCCAAAAAGATTAAGGTCTGTTTCGGTGGCCGCTGTTTTCAATACATTTCTGTTATTGGCAAAAAGTGAACTTCCATCTGTCGAATCCTCAAAAAACTGGACAAAATACTGGCCCAGAGAATTCTTACAATTTAAATTACATAGGGTGAAACTGGGAACAATGTACAAATAGTCCGGCTCTAGCTTTAGCGAGCTTTCAGCATCTGATATTTCTCCTTCTCCCTCATCTATATAGTAAATGCGGTAGTACGGGCTGATCACATTCTTATAATTCCATTTGGCATTAAGTCGCACATAGTCAACATTGAGAAGTGAAAAGCTATGCCGTAAGTTTCTTTTGATCATTTCAAGTACAAATATGCAAACTGCTTTAATATCTCTGAACGTACGCGTAAAGATTTCAAATATAATAAAAATCGGTTTTTTACAACCGCCCTCTCCTCGATTAAATATGAAAGGGGATAAATTGAGAGCACCGATCAAAGGAAAGTACTTAAAATAATTGCAATCAAGCACTTTCAAACGCAGCTTAAGCTATTTTTTTTTTGCAATGATACTTTTTTAAACGAAAAAGACGAGCAAAGGAGGCGACAGAATAGAAATTAACAACGCTGCTTACAGGCATAGAAAAACACAAAAAGTCGGTTTTTAGCAAAAAAATCAGATTTGATCACTATTTCGAGATTATTTCATACAAATTCAAATATCAATTACTGACGGGATAATCTGAACTGATAATCAACCAAATAGAACAACACTAAGCCAATAATCGGCAATGATTACGTACTGATACGGCTCTATGTGGATGAGAAAACAGAACTGGCTCCAGAAGATATGATGATTGCAAAGCATATATGGCGGTTTATACTGTAATGAACAGGCGGATCAAACGTTTGCGCAGTCTTTATCCTTTTACATCAATGTAATTATGAATACATTGTATTGACGTTTTAAACAGACTCACACCACCTGTTTTAGAATAAACTGGCTGACTAGACATTACAAATGTAATTATTACCATAATCCATTTATTGGAATATGGCTACCTATAACCAAATATTAACAAAAACCTAAAAAATGAAAAAGAAACTATTACTCTTAACCGTATCAGCGATTGTAGGCCTTTCAGCCTGTAAAAAAGCGGCTGTATTACAAGAAGAAGTTGTAAACAGCAAAAAAACTATGGGCAGCTTCAGTGTGCAATCCCTCACTCAAACCAATGTTTTTAATGTCACCGAAAAAATTAGCGCATCAATCGAAAGAGACCGCCTAAAAAATGGATACTATTTAACCGATTTTACTGCAACCGGTTTATACATGGCCCCAGGTGCTACTTTAGATATCACCGTAGAACAAACCGCAGGCACCAGCTTGCCAAAATTATTAATTGGCACCTATTCTCGATATGGCACCTGGAACACCCAGCCCACATCCGTGCAGTTAACAGCGGGTACGAATACCATTACCAACGCTGTTGGGGGCTTATTGTGGATCAGGTACACCAATTCTACAACTGGCTCTACCGCTAAAGTAACTTTTAATAGCGGTTACCAATACGCTCCATATTACAAACTCGGCGTAACCACCAATTCAGACTGGATTAATCAATTACAAACTTACACTACTCCTGATGTTGTTTTAGAGGGCTCAAATTGCTTTATCGTGGTATCAAGAACTAAAGCAATACAATACCAAGCAGAAGACCAGGGTGCTATATTGAACAAAATTACGCAGGTTATTGCGCTAGAGGATGATTTGAACGGCTTAGACAACTCTTTGCCCGCACATGCGAAAAATGTGCATACCTATCTTTTAACGCAGCATGAGGATCCGGCCTATTATTTTTTCGCTTATGATTATCGTACAGCTTATATCACCTCAGATGTTAATGCCATTTTAACTTTAAGCGCAGTAGGCACCAATGGTTGGGGATTATGGCACGAACTGGGCCACCAGCACCAAATGATGTGGCGTTGGGGAGCTTTAGGTGAGGTTTCGGTAAATCTTTACAGTTTATATGTGCAACGTACCCTTACCCCGTCTATCAACAGGTTGGTAAACGATGGCGTGTGGCCAAAAGCTTTTACCTATTTAGGAAAACCTGCCGGTACAAAAGATTATAACGGATCAGCAAGCTATACCAATCCTTTAACCGATCTGTTTATCAGACTCTGTATGTTTCAACAATTAACCTTAGCCTATGGTGATAATTTTTATAGAACCCTGGCCAAGGATATGCGTGTTGAAAATCCAACCTTAGCTAATGATGATGCCAGGATGCGTTATTTCATGCTGAAGGCATGTAGTATATCGGGCAAAAACTTAACTGGTTTCTTCCAAAAATGGGGATTAAATTTATCTACTTCAGCAGCTACAACTCAAATATATGCAGATATAGCTGCTTTGGGTTTACCTGCGCCAAGCACTGATCCCTCTACCTTGCAAGACAATGTTGCACCTTTAACAGAATTAAGTAAAACTGGCTGGAGCATTAATTCTTTCAGCTCCGAAGAAACCAGCGGCGAGGGCGCTATCAATGGTAGGGCTGCTACATTAATTGATGGTAGCCACAGTACGTTCTGGCACTCACGCTGGACTACTTCTGCAACAAGTTATCCGCACCAGATAGTGATTGATTTAGGAGCTTCGAAATCGGCAAACGGCTTAAGTTTAGTGCAAAGAAGCGGATTGAGCCGTGCGATTAAAAACTTTCAGGTTTTAACAAGTACCGATAATATAAATTTCACATCGGTAAACAATTATGTAGCTCAAAATGCGGCCGGAGTACAATATTTTGCGTTTGGCAGCACCAAAACCTTAAGATATCTTAAGATAATTATGAACTCTGCACAAGATGGTTTACAGTTTGCATCACTGGCAGAACTGGGATTATACAATTAACGATTTCATAAAAAGAGGGCCTATAGGTGGTCCTCTTTTTATTTATCGTTACAGACATTGTATTTTTGATTAATATTTCCAGTCAAAAAAATGTTTTAAGTATAACGGAAATAGCATTTTAACAATGAACCTGGTGGCAGGTTGATTATAAACCGGAAAATCGGTTTTTGGCTTATAGGTTATTTACTTCAAAACCGCGATAGCTAAGCATTTCTGCATTATGCGAAACAATTAGGCGAAGTTTTAATCTTTCGATGATTGCTCTGGCTTGGGCAATATTTCTTTGCATATCGTTTATTCCCCTGATTTCGATTCCTCCAGACATGAGTTTAAATTTACTGGGTTCAAACTTATCAATAAACTGCTGGAGATCCGGGCTAACTGTTACCTGATTGTTTTGCATAATCAATTATTATTTCTTTTGCCACAAAGCAAAACAAAGCATTTTAACTTATCAGCGCTTTCATATTAACTTATTAAGAAATGTTAACAAAAGCTTCTTCAATACGATCAATCCAACCGTATTATGTAGCGCATTTAATTGCACTTAAGCTGAAAATGCAATAAATTAGCTTAAAAATCAAAGCCGATCAAATTTGGCTAGTAGCGAACCTCTTCCTAAAAAATAGATGATGCCCAATAACAAAGTATATCCGCTAAGTTTACTGTTCCTCACGCTTTTATTCAGTTCTCTATCTTCAATTGGGCAGATTGTACTCAAGGATAAAAAATATCGTGTAGATACTAAAATATTTTCGCAAACAGATTCAGGCGCACTAAAGTTAGATATTTATTACAGTGGCAAAATAACAGAAACGAAGCCAACGGTACTTTTTGTATTTGGTGGTGGCTTTGTAATGGGCCACAGAGACAGTAAGTTATTTGATCAATACTTTAACACTTTAATAGGGCATGGTTTTAAAGTGGTGTCTGTTGATTATAGATTAGGCCTTAAAGGAAAGAAATTTCCCAGTCCCTTTAATACTTCAAATTTAAAAGCTGCTATTGATACCGCTACGACTGATGTTTTCGAAGCAACAGCGTATCTGCTTAAAAATGCAAAAGAACTCGGTATCGATACGGCTATGATCATCCTATCGGGATCAAGTGCGGGCGCTATTACGGCACTGCACGCCGACTATAACAAGCGGAATGCGACAGCGTTATCGGCTAAACTCCCACAGCATTTTCAATACAAAGGTGTAATTTCTTTTGCCGGAGCAATATTAAGTTATCATGGTGCGCCAAAATATGCTACGCCACCAGCACCTACAATGCTTTTTCATGGCACAGCCGATAATCTTGTACCCTTTAACAAAGTGAGATTATTTAATAGGGGCTTTTTTGGCTCTAAATACCTGGCACGCACCTTCAAAAAAAATGGTTATCCATATTATTTTCAGTATGTACAAGGTATGGGACACGAAATAGCAGGCTCGCCAATGGTCGAAAACCTGCCAGATATTTTGTGGTTTATCGAAAATTACATCATTAAACAAAAGCGCTACTTCATGGAAGTAGACTTTAAAGATGCCGACAAAAAACCCACTTTTAGCATACCCCCTGCTTTAAAAAAGAGGTAGTGTAAATCATATGGTTTCGCTATTTTTTCAATTCGAGCACTGCAACGATAGGCAAATGATCAGAAGCATAACGCTCAGAAATAACCTCGTGCGAAACAATTTTAAAAGGATTTCCTGTTTTAAAACCAATATGATCAATTGTTTTCCGCGGGTTGATCACAGGAATGGTAAAACCACAATTGCTACATGTTCTGGTGAAATTAGAATCGAATATTTTAATGCTTTCTGAACTTGGATCGGCGTTTAAATCACCTGCAACAATTAACGGCAGGGTTTCTTTTGCTGTTAACCGATTAATCTCCTTAGCTTGAAGTATACGGTTATCTTCCGGGCGTTGTGCATCAAGATGGGTAGAAGCAAAACGGATAAAAACTCCTTTGGCAATTTTGGCAGTTGCAATGGCCAAAACCCTTTGTTCTGCTTTGGCATCATTATTTTTAGGCAACA
The DNA here is from genome assembly GCF_918698255.1 of Pedobacter sp. Bi27. Classification (NCBI taxonomy): domain Bacteria; kingdom Pseudomonadati; phylum Bacteroidota; class Sphingobacteriia; order Sphingobacteriales; family Sphingobacteriaceae; genus Pedobacter; species Pedobacter sp. Bi27. The sequence goes on along the minus strand of NZ_CAKKMW010000009.1, from coordinate 36,187 downwards.
TAAAAGTCTGCTGTGCAGATAAAGGAAAACGTGATAAAATAGCTACGCCGTAGTCACCCCCATCATGGTCTATCGCTTTACCAAAATAAAAATTCATCTTTAATTTGGTGGCCAGCAAAGCGGCCTGGTTAACAGTGCCCGATCTTTTGGTATTCACGTCTACTTCTTGTAAAGCCACAAGATCAGGCTTTTGTTGTGCTATCGCTTTGGCAATGGCATCCACATCAATAAGGCCTTCTTTCTCTTTTGATGGCGGGTTACAATGGTGAAGGTTATAAGACATGATGCGCAGTACGTTACTGTTTGATTCAACTTGTCTGTTGATCTTACGTGAACAAGCGCCCAAAAGGCAAATACTTAGGATTAAAAAAGAGTATAATTTCATATCGGTTAAATCCTTAAGATTAATATCAAAAACTATCTCTTTATCTTGGTAAGTTAGTTTTCATGCGTTCCAGCTTCGCCAGCCAATATCCTTTCCATTTCTATCATCATCTGCTCGGCCAGGCGTTGTTTAGCTTGCAACTTCGACAGGTAAGCATCTGCAAATGTTACTTCCAGTTCATCCATAATAAAGGCATATTTTGCCTTAAGTTCTATAAGATCAATCTGAAGTTTCTTGGAAAGATTTTGCATAATACAAAGCTAAAAAAAGGAAGGCTATATTCCGGATAAAGGTTTTATTTTTCTTTTTAAAAAAATACACTAAATAGACAAAACCGTTAAAACAATCTCCTAATTCTTTCGTTTATAAATTGATTCCGGCGTGGTTTCCGGAATAGTTTGTTTGGTTAGTTGATTAGGGATCACTCCCAAAGTGAATCCCTTTTCTTTTTTACAAAGCTTTCTATCGATTGAGCATGTTTTCCAGGCAATATTTTCTAAATTCAACCTATCAAATCAATTATACAATGGAAGAAATCAGATGGGGCATTATTGGCTGTGGAGATGTGACCGAAGTAAAAAGCGGGCCAGCTTTTAATAAGGTAGCCAATTCTAAATTGGTGGCCGTAATGCGCCGTGATAGTGCCAAAGCAGCAGATTATGCAAAAAGACACCATGTTCCGAAATGGTATGACAATGCCACTCAACTGATTAACGATCCGGAGGTTAATGCCATTTACATTGCTACTCCACCCCTACAGCACGAAGCTTATACCATCGAGGCTTTAAAAGCCGGCAAGCCGGTATATGTAGAAAAACCTATGACTTTAGATGCTAATGCTGCTCAACGCATGACTGATGCTGCTAATCAGCTAAAGATAAAGCTTTGCGTGGCTCATTATCGCCGTGCACAACCCATGTTTTTAAAAGTTAAAGAACTATTGGCAGCACATACCATTGGCGACGTTCGTTTAGTTAGGTTAAAAATGCTCCAGCCGCCTAACCCCGCACTAATTGCCAAAACAGCCGATAATTGGCGGATCAATCCAGCCATTTCTGGTGGTGGTTTATTTCATGACCTGGCGCCACATCAATTAGATCTCATGACTTATTATTTCGGTGCTGTAAAAAATGCCATGGGCCTTGCCATCAGACAACAGGAAAACACTGGGGTTGATGATCTGGTTGCGGGAAATATCCATTTCGAAAAAGGAGTTGTTTTCAGCGGCACCTGGTGTTTCTCTGTTGCCGCACAAGATCAGGCCGATGTTTGCGTAATTTATGGTTCAAAAGGTAACATCAGTTTCCCAATGTTTGGCAATAAAGTCACGGTTACAACTGATCAAACGGAAGAATTTATATTTAAACCTTTGCAACATGTGCAACAACCTATGATTGAAAAAGTAGTTGATTACTTTTTAGGCAAAAGAGAAAACCCATGCAGTGGCGAAGATGCATTGATTACAATGAAGTTAATGGATGATTTTACGCGGAAGTAAGAGTAATTCGACGAAGGATCATTTTAATTGAACCATGTTAGACATAGATGGGTACTTCTTTTTAGTTTATGCGGTAAAAATGGCTCAACGGACAGTTTACACAGATTTTTGTCGATCTTATCTGTTATAATCCTAAAATTACTGAGAAACTAAAATCTACGTATTATGATGCCTATAATTCTATTGTAAAACGATTTCTTACTGTTTTGTGAAGAGGTGGCATCTTTCTTATCTAATAAATGTGGTAAAATCTCCTTGGGTATTCTCCAAAAATCAGGAGGAGGGTTTTCTTTGAAAATAAACAGATAAAGTTTTAATGTTTCCAAATACCAATCCTGATGTTTATTGTATTCCACAATCCCCCCCACATTGGGATAATGATGTAAATTCCGGCCCAAAACCAACGGGCAGAATTTTTCCCAGTACTCTACCGTATACAACAGGTGCATATGCCATACCTTATCAACCACAATAGAAGGCGATGCCCCGTTCTGCGATATGCAGCAGAGATACACAAAACGCTTATACTCTGCTATCGCCAGCAAAGTAAACCGTCTTGTCCAGCCCTCGGTAACTGCTAATTTCCGTGAAAAAGGGATTGCAAAATCTTCATTATCCGGCGAATAGTTATAAATCCGTTGCCATAAAGGATCGTCTGCGTAATTTACACCTCTTTCATCAGGTAATATCGTTATATATTCAGGTTTCATCATGAATTATTTAGCAGCCACAAGAAACTGAAGATTCATAGATATAAACGGTTTTGGGATAATAATACCGGTTAAGCAACTGGCAGAAATCGTCGAACGTTTCCTGTAGGTCGGTGTCTAATAAATTTAATGTAAAATCCAATGCAGGTGTGGCACCAACAGAAACCGAAAGTTCACGGTTAACAATCTGTATATCGGCTATAACTTTCCATTGGATAAGAGTGGTATGTTCATGGTAATGAATTCCTTCTTCACATACCGTTAATAGCACTGTGTTTTCTTCACGCTTTGCCCAATAACCCACTACTCTTACAGTTACTAATATAAAAGTGAGTACCGCAGAAACATAAAGGGAGATAGATAAGGCCTCTTTTTCTTCCGAAAAAAAGGAAACAAGGGCTATAATGATAAATGTAAACAAAAACATGCTGGCCATAAATGAACAACTGCCAGGGTCCCAAGCCTTTTTATACAAAATCATTTCATCTCTTACCATAAGCTTCAAAATCTGAAGATAAGAAAATAACAGATAAAATTTACGCTTCAGTTTTCGTACCTCAACCTGCAAGGTAACGCTCAATTGTCATTAAGTTATGCCATTCGGCACAAGCAAAAATAATTTAGCCACAGATAGAAAAGATGCACACAGATATGAAAATCTGTGTTTAGCTGTGCTAATCTGTGGTTAAAACTGTTAACTTAACGATATCGGGGTAATGCTTCACCCGCGGCTTAATCGCTAAAATTGTATTTCATTTTTGGGGTTGCAAGGCGCAAAACACTGTCTATAAACCTGATTGTCGGGGAAAGCTCCCGATTCTTCATCGGGACTTGTACCAAAAGCAGGACTGCAGCGCGCTAAGCGTTACTGCCCTTCCATTTCCAAGCAAAATGGACATGACCGATCGATCATCTAAATTTTATTTAAAATGTCACCTCGCAACAATAAAAAAATTATACTATACTTTACCTAAAGTTTCGAAAGTAAAAGTTTTACAGAAGCTCTTTTTTGATAGTTGGGATCGAAATGAACATATTTAATTTTCCCTGAACGATCGATGATATAGGTAGCAGGAACCGGTAAGGTATGTCGGGTATTGCCATTGTTGTCTTCTAAATTTATACCATAACCCTTGTATTTCGTAAAAGTAGCTTCGTCCATCATAAAGTTAACGTTGTAGGCTTTCATAATCTCATCATCTTTATCCTGAAGGATAGAAAAACCAGCACTGGTTTTTTTGATGGTTTTATCGATATTTTCTTTGGTTTCAGGCGTAACACCGATTACATAAGCATCTTTTCCACTTAATAAACTTAAAGAATCTTGCAGCTCTTTAATGTGTTTATTACAATAAGGACACCATTGGCCGCGATAAAAAAACAACACTACAGAACGGTGGGCTTTAAGCGCACTTTTCAAACTCACGGTTTTACCGTTTTGATCCATTCCGCTAAACATAGGTGCTTTATCACCTTCTTTTAAACCTTTTTGTGCCTTTACCTGAAAGGATAATGTAGCAATTAAGCCAACAAATAGTATAATTCTTTTCATTTTATATTTATTTAACAAAAGGCAGGAAAAGCGAGTTCCCTGCCTATTTTTTTTACATTTTACTTTTCGACATTTTTTCTTTAGCCATTTTAGATTTTTCCATTTTGGCTTTTTTCATCGAATCGGTTTTCATTTTATCCATCTTGTTTTTCTCCATTTTGTCCATTTTTTTCTTCTCCATTTTGTCTTGTTTCATTTTAGACATCTTTTCTTGTAATGGACTGTTAACCGAAGCAAAACTTGGTAACGAAAGGCTAGCCACAACTAAAGTGGCCATAAACAATTTTCCTGCTGATCTTAAAATTTGATTTTTCATGTTTTTTATGCGTTTTGTTTATCCCTTAGTCGAAGTAATAACCATAACCTTACAAGAAAAATCAATTTTTATTGATTTCTTTTTCAATCTTTTCTGTTAATGTTTTTTTAAAGGCCTCATCAAGTTTAAAATCAGCATTTCCAAACCCTACAAATACCTTGTTAATTAATATACTCTGCTGTTGATAAATTTTGCATACCGAACAGCCTGCCAAATGTACATGCAATTGTAACGTTTCGGCAGCTGTAATTTTTCCAGCAATTCTTTTTTCGATCAAAAAAGTTGCTTGCCTACAGTTATAGATTATATTTTTTAGCGCGCTCGTCATATCAGTTCCAGTTTTTTTGAAGGCAGGCCCTCAGGTTAAGTTTTGTGCGGTGCATAATTACCCAGAAATTTGCCGCTGTGAGTTTAAGTTCGGTACAGATCAGTTCCGAAGCCAGATCGTCCATATGTTTCATCGAGAATACCGAAAACCATAATCCGGGAAGTTTAGCCAAACATTCATTTAATATGCTCCCCAGCTCTTTCATCATCAAAGGATTGTCTACCTCCAAACCAAATGCTCTCGGGTAGTCTTTTTCAGTCCAATGCCCTGTTTCTGCATCAAAAAAATCCTGTCGTTCATCTTCTATACCTACTGCCTTTAAATTAATGGCAGATCGTTTTCGGTAAAAATCGGCAATCTTGTTTTTAAGGATGGCTGTTAACCATGTTTTTTCCTCACTATTACCCTCAAAACGGTTTAAATGCTGCAATCCTGCCAAAAAGGTATCCTGCACCAGATCTTTGGCCACATCTTCATCTCTTAATCTCGACATCGCAAATCCATAAAGGTAATCGGCATATTTTTCTACCCAGCTAATTGGATCTGAGTGAAGACTTTTGGTTGTAAGGCCTTTGTCCGTTTCGTTTTGCATTTTTTACGTATCTTATATAAATATAGTGCTTAAATGCTTAGTCGCGAGAAAAGAAACTTCCTTACATATTTTTTTATTTTTTTTTGTAAGGGTTGTGCATCGAAAACGACTAAGCCTAAAATTGATGACCATGATCACAAAAATAGCATTACCTCTTTTGGTGATAAGCCTCCTCAGTGTTGCTTTTATTGCAGGTAATAAAACCACACCAAAACCTCAAGCCAAAACAGGTTTTGCAGTTGTAGAACTTTTTACTTCAGAAGGCTGTTCGAGCTGTCCTCCTGCCGATGCATTATTGGCTGAGATCGAAAAAGAAACTCAAAACAAGCCTGTATACTTATTGGCCTTTCACGTAGATTATTGGAACAGGCTGGGCTGGAAAGATAGCTTTAGCAATTCAAAATTTTCTTCCCGACAAAACCAATATGCCGATTGGCTTAACCTTAAAACCGTTTACACACCGCAGGTTGTGGTAAATGGAAGTAAAGAATTTATAGGTTCGGAAGAAAACATTCTTCGTAATAGCATTAAAACGGCACTTGCCAAACCATCCACCGGAAATTTAGCTATTTCAACCAGCAAAACAGACAATGGTAACCTCATGCTAAATTATAACTCAGATCTGCCAACCGACGGTTATTCACTAGCTGTGGCTTTCGTAATTGCAAAAGCAAGTAATCAGGTTTTAAAAGGCGAAAATAAAGGCAAGACTTTAAGCCATGTGCAGATCATAACTCAGTTCGAAACTTTTGCACTGGGAGGAAAAACCAATGGAACTGTAAATGTACAAATGGAGACAGTGAACGGAAAGCGGCCGACAGCGCTGATTGCCTTTTTACAAAACAATAAAACGGGTAAGATAACCGCGGCAACAAGTTTAAGAAACCTGTTAGCTTTGAATTAAGTCGTAAATCCGAGCGATAATCGTCTGCGTTTATATCATAAACAGCCTCAGCATGAAAGTAATTAAAGAAAAACATTCGCTCTTAATGCGATGGACACATTGGGTTAATTTCCCGGTTTTGGCCGTGATGATTTGGAGTGGGCTTTTTATTTATTGGGCCAATGATGCATATGGCATTTCAATATTTGGCTTCAGCTTCATTAAATTTTTCCCTGAATGGTTTTACGATTATTTCCACATTTCAGGCCGACTAGCCGAAGGAATGGCATTTCACTTTCTTTTTATGTGGTTCTTTTTCATTAACGGCTTGCTCTACATTCTTTACACTGTTTTCTCTGGAGCCTGGCGCGAGCTATTACCCAACAAACACTCTTTTAAAGAAGCCTGGCTGGTGCTACTGCACGACTTTCATATCCGTAAAACTATCCCACCGCAAAAGAAATACAATGCTGCACAGCGCATAGTCTATACCGCGATTATATTTATGGGTATTGGTTCTGTAGCAACAGGCCTGGCCATTTATAAACCTGTACAATTTTACTGGCTCTGTTGGCTATGTGGCGGTTATCATTTCGCCAGGATTCTCCACTTTGCTTTAACCATTGGATATGTCTTATTCTTTTTGATCCACATTATTCAGGTAGTGATTGCCGGATGGAATAATTTCAGGGCTGTAGTGGCCGGATTTGAAGTGGTAGAAGAACAAGTCAAGTTTAACCCCGAGCCCCTAATACCTCAAAAACCCGAAGATAAAGATGAAAACAAACCATAAAAAGAAGATTAAGGCTCCATTAACGGTTGAGCAGAAAATCAAGAGACGAACCTTTATTTCGTTTGGGGCATTCGTGGCACTTGGAGGTAGTGCTGCCGCGGGCTGGAATTGGCTTTTAAATGCTCCCGAAGAAACACCGGGCATTACTGGGGGTACCCGTGCTCCTTTACGCAGAGCGCTGAATAAAACAGAACTCTTTTTCCGCAACCTCTTCAGCAATAAACATTTGGTTAAAACTTATCCGATAATGGAAGCTGCAAAAACGCCGAGGGTAAACAGCCTGATTGGTATTGAAGATGATGAAGATTTTGATGTTAGCCGCTGGAAACTCGTCGTAAAACTTAAAAACCTAAAAGATCAACATATCAGCATAGAAGCACTAAAAGCATTACCTAAAACAGAAATTGTTTACGATTTTAAATGTGTAGAGGGTTGGGACGAAATCCAACACTGGGCAGGCGTAAAACTAAGCGACTTTTTATCATATTTTAAGCTCGAGGAAGAAGCTAAAAAACAATATTTGGGCTTAGAAACGCCCAATGGAGCGTATTATGTAGGCCTGGAAAGAGAAAGTATCCTGCATCCACAAACACTACTGGCTTATGAAATGAATGGTAAACCGATCAGCATTGAGCATGGGGCGCCCTTAAGGCTGATTGTGCCCGTTAAGTATGGCATTAAAAACCTGAAAAGAATCGGAACCATGTCTTTTAGCGATAAGAGACCCAGAGATTACTGGGCAGAACAGGGTTACGATTACTATTCAGGTTTATAAACTGATCTTCACTTTAAATTTTGACGGTTTTTAGTTGTTCATCAGGATGACTAGATATACTCCTATTGCAGCTTATTTCGTAGGAATAAACTTCAACGCATAAGAATTCATGCAATATCTTTTACCTGTTGGTTCAGGTCCATCATCAAATACATGCCCCAAATGTAAACCTGTGCTGGCTTCAACAACTTCATCCCTCACCATACCATCTGATTTATCGGTTACAATTTTAATCGTTTTCGGATCTATCGGATTAAAAAAACTCGGCCATCCTGTTCCCGAATCAAATTTTGTATCCGACGAAAATAAAGGTTTGCCTGTAGCGGCACTTACATAAATCCCTTTTTGATGGTTGTTCCAATAAGGGTTTTTATATGGCGTTTCCGTTCCACCGTTTACCATAATTTCGTAGGCATCTACAGAAAGTACTTTTTTCCAGTCTGCTGCCGGCTTTGCTTCCGGATATAAACTGGTCTTATTTTCCATTTTTGCGCCCATTGGCTTGCCCTGGCTACAGGCATTCAATGCAAGCGCCATGAGCGGTATCATCAATAATTTTAACTTTTTCATATTACATTAGTCGTATGGCAAGAACAATCCTTACAAATGGGTTAAACTAAAGCCAAATACCGGCAAAATCAGAAATATGATCTGCTTAGCTATGCTTCTTTTGATACTTTAGGTTTTTCCTCTTCTTGCCCGGCCTTAAATTCTTTTATGCCTTTTCCTAATCCTTTCATTAACTCAGGGATTTTTTTTCCGCCGAACAGTAATAATAGCGCAACTCCAACAATGATCATTTCAGGGCCTCCCAGCAAGGCAGCGATGGTTGTATTCAACATTTCGTTTTTTGTTTTAGTGATATTTACACATACGCATAAAGCGTAGGACTGGTTCTCAATTTCAAATTTAAAACCCCGTCAAAAAAAAACACTCCGATTTAAAGTAATTTCTAAAGTTGTACGTCTACAGTTCCAACAAACCTAAAAACTTTTCTATATGATAGCCGTTTTCAAAACAAATGTATCCACGGATAACGAGTTAAACGTAATCAGCCCATTGCTGAACAGCCAGTTCAAAGAAATTAAATGGAATATCGATTTATGGGATTCTGATAAAATCCTCAGGGTAGATTCGCCAAGAGATTGGACAAAAGAAATCACCGAACTCTTTAACAGTATTGGTTTGCGCTGTATTAACCTCGAAATTTTTCATTCCGAGCCTTTTTAAGCCTGGATATCACATTCTAGTGGTGTCAGATATTACTATCTGACACTGAATCTCTTTCTCAAAGATAATAAGCATTGGAGTTGCTATTGCAATTCCACATTGGAATTTACTTTATCAGTCAGATGGTAACATCTGACTGCACAAATGACTGCCCAAATTAGAATCAAAAAATCCAGGCTTTTTATTCGTAATACTTCTTTAAAAGGTATATCTTCCCTTTGCTTTGGCTATTTGTAATAGATTATCATTAAATTGCATCATCTATTTATTGCATCAATCCCTAATGAAAGAAATTACCGATATCATAAAGGCATATCAAAAAGCAACGAAGGAAAAGAAAAAAACAGCCCTTGCTACGGTAGTTAAGGTAGAGGGTTCTTCTTACCGCAGACCTGGTGCAAGAATGTTGATTACTGAAGATGGCCAGTTAACAGGCGCCATTAGTGGCGGTTGTTTAGAAGGCGATGCGTTGCGAAAAGCACTTTCAGCAATTGTACAGCAAGAAAACAAATTAATTACTTACGACACCACAGATGAAGATGATGCCAAATTTGGCGTTCAACTGGGCTGCAATGGCATCGTACATATTTTGTTCGAACCCATTATAGAAGCAGATGAGCTAAATCCCATTGCCATTTTAACCGCATTGCAAAGCAAAAGGGAAAATGCAGTTTTAGCAATACTTTTTTCCCTAACAGATAAGCTGCAGTTGGGTACAAGTATGCTTTTTAGAAATGAACCTATTCTATCTAAAATCCCCGAAGCGATCTTCAATGAGACAATTAAAGATATCCTTGAAGTTTCTGAATATAAGACCACGGCAATTAAAGCTTATAATTTTAACAACCAACAGATTGATGCCTTTCTCGAGTTTATCCAACCCCCAATTTCATTGATTATAGCAGGCGCAGGCAATGATGCACAGCCTTTAGCCGAAATGGCTTACCTTTTAGGCTGGGAAGTAACTGTGATAGATGGAAGACCTACACATGCTACGCCACAACGTTTTGCAAATGCAACCAAGGTTTTGGTAAGCAAACCCGAAAATGTGTTAGCTCAAATTCAGATAGATGAACAAACGGCTTTTGTATTGATGACCCATAATTACAATTACGACCTCGAACTACTTAAGTATCTATTGGGCACAAATGCTCCCTATATCGGCACACTTGGACCAAAGAAAAAACTAGTTAGGATGTTAGATGAACTGGATTTGGCAACGCCAGCAAACCAAACACGTGTGCATGGTCCGGTTGGATTGGATATTGGCGCAGAAACTGCAGAAGAAATCGCCATTTCCATCCTAGCCGAGATTAAATCTGTTTTTACAGGTGCTTCGGCCATGTTTTTAAAAGAGAAGAAAAAACCGATCCATGTTTACGAATTAAAAAACAATTAAGCATTGAAAACGGGCATTATCATATTGGCAGCAGGTAGTTCTTCACGTTTGGGAAGACCAAAACAGCTTTTGGATTACAAAGGGAAAACGCTCTTGCAAACCATAATAAATGAAGCTTTAGAAACAAGTTGCAGACCCGTTATCACTGTTTTAGGTGCAAACGCTAAAGAAATAGCCAGCCAGCATCAGCATGATCAGGTTAATTTCGTTATCAATGAAAGTTGGGAAAATGGAATGGCATCGAGCATTGTAGCCGGGCTTTCAGCTATAATCAGAAATAATAGCGAAATTGAAAGTATCATTATTGCTGTAGCCGACCAGGCTTTTATAAAAATGAGTAACTTTAATAACTTAATCGAAAAGCAGAAAGAAACAGGTAAAAATATAATTGCCAGCACCTATTCCGAAACGATAGGAACTCCTGTCCTCTTCAAAAAAGATTATTTTGAAGCACTTTTATCGCTCACAGGAGCAGAAGGAGCAAAAAAGATACTCAAACAATATCCTCAGGATGTAGAAACAGTTGTTTTTGAACATGGAGAAATTGATATTGATACAGAAACAGATTATAACAATTTAATTAGCCAGCAATGATAGCAGATTCTTTTGGAAGAATACACGATTACCTGCGGATATCGCTTACCGATAACTGCAATTTTCGCTGCTTTTATTGCATGCCAGAGGAAGAATACGACTTCACCCCTGCCTCCCGGCTTATGCAAACCGACGAAATTATTAAGCTGGCAGAAATTTTTGTGGCCAATGGCGTAAAAAAAATCAGGCTTACAGGTGGTGAACCCTTGGTGCGAAAAGATGCAGCCCAAATTATTGCTGCATTAGGCAAACTTCCGGTTGAGCTCGTGATTACGACAAACGGAACCCGCATTGCCGAAATGTTGCCTGTATTAAAAGAAGCAGGTATTAAAACCATTAATATTAGTCTGGATACATTACAGCCTGAGAAGTTCTTTATGATTACCCGAAGGGATGTTTTCCATCAGGTACGCAGTAATATCGAACTGCTTTTGCAGCATAAAATCAAGGTAAAAGTAAATATGGTGGTGATGAAAGGGCTTAATGATAACGAAATCAATGATTTCATCAGCTGGACTAAACACAATCCCATCCAGATCCGATTTATTGAGTTCATGCCCTTTAGCGGTAACAAATGGACGAGCAATAAGATGTTTTCTTTAGATGAAATCCTATCCGTGGTTGAAAAAGATTTCACCGTATTACCTGTTAAAGGAGAACCGCATGATACGGCTAAAAGTTTCATGATCCCCGGTCACGAAGGCTCGTTTGCCATTATCAGCACCATGACCAATCCTTTTTGCGATACCTGTAACCGCATGCGCTTAACTGCAGATGGCAAACTCAAAAACTGCCTTTTTTCGGATAGTGAAACCGATCTGCTTACGGCATTGCGGAAAAACGAAGATGTGCTTCCACTAATCCAATCGGCCATTTGGAGCAAAAAGAAAGCATTAGGTGGACAGTTGGTAAGCGATTTCGAAAAAATTGACGCTACTACCATTCAAAACAGAAGTATGATTACCATTGGAGGATAAAATTTTCATGATTAGCGTTAAAGAAGCAAAAGACCTCATTTCTAAACACATCATAACACTCAATCCCATTTCAATCGATTTGGCAAAGGCATCAGGACACATTCTTGCAGCGGATGTTTATGCTAAATACGATATTCCTGCATTTAGCCAGTCATCGATGGATGGTTATGCCATCAAATTCGAAGATCACGAACAAGAACTCTCCTTAATTGGCGAAATGGCCGCAGGAACGGCAACCACCATGAGCATCCAAAACGGCGAAACCAGCAGGATATTTACAGGTGCCCCTTTACCAGGAGGAGCTGATACTGTGGTAATGCAAGAAAAAATCACACGCAGAGAAGGAAAAATCACCTTACAGGATCCAAATTTAAAGCTTGGCTTAAACGTACGGGATAAAGGTTCAGAAATTATGGCCGGAGCATTGGCAATGGAAAAAGAGAGCCTGCTCAGTCCTGCCGCTATTGGCTTTCTGGCCGGGATTGGTATTAACAAAGTTAGCGTTTATCCCATGCCAAAGATTTCGATTATTGTAACAGGGAAAGAATTACAACAACCAGGAAAAACACTCGAATTTGGACAGGTGTACGAATCGAATTCCTATTCGCTTTCTGCAGCTTTAAAACATGAAGGCATTGAGCAAATTGCCGTTTACGAAGCTGATGATGATCTGGAAATCCTTAAAAACGTATTGCAAAATGCAATAGAAAACAGCGATGTTGTGCTGCTAACCGGAGGTGTAAGTGTGGGTGATTATGATTTTGTTATCGAAGCCGCTGCACATTGTGGCATCAAACAGATTTTTCATAAGGTAAAGCAGAAACCTGGCAAACCTTTGTTTTTTGGCACAAAAGATCAAAAATTAATATTCGGACTTCCGGGTAACCCATCATCTGTACTCAGCTGCTACTATAATTACGTATTGCCATCCATCAAATCCTTATCGCATAAAAGCAATAGTGTACTTGAAGTTCAGGCAAAACTTACCCATTCCTATTCCAAAGCTGCAGGGCTTACACATTTCCTGAAGGGCAAATATGAAAATGGGCTGGTTACCCCGCTCAGTGCGCAGGAATCGTATCGATTAAGCTCATTTGCGCAGGCCAACTGCCTGATCTGCCTTAATGAAACACAAGAACAATTAAAAAAAGGCGACATCCTAACCGTAATGATTTTACCAAACTAAACCATGCAAGAAAGTTTTATCCTCTTTTACTGTTTGCTTTTTATTGTAGCCTTTTTATACGCCTCTGTTGGGCATGGTGGCGCAAGCGGTTACCTCGCATTAATGGCCATTTTTGCCGTTTCACCGGCCATTATGAAACCTACAGCACTATTGCTCAATCTTTTTGTTTCCTCCACTTCATTTATCCAATTTTACCGTGGCGGTCATTTTAAGTGGAAAACCTTTTGGCCTTTTGCGCTTGCCTCTATTCCGCTCTCTTTTGTGGGGGGGATGATAGTAATCGAAAGTTCTATTTATAAAAAGATTTTGGGTGTGCTGTTACTCCTCCCGGTCATCCGTTTTTTCTTCTTTAAAAATACCGATCCAAAAGATTTCAAACCATCGAACATTCCGCTATCGCTTGCCATTGGCGGTATTATCGGCTTACTTTCGGGCATGATCGGTATTGGTGGAGGCATTATCCTTTCTCCTATCCTATTGCTTTTAAAGTGGACAGATCAAAAACAGACTGCGGCCATCAGCGCAGCATTCATCTTTGTTAATTCGGTTGCTGGTTTAGGCGGCCAACTCATTAAAGGCTTCGAATTTAACAGCCATATGCTCGCTTATGTTTGCGTAGCTTTCGTGGGTGGCATTTGTGGCGCTTATTTTGGCGCTTTAAAATTCCCGCAAACCGTTTTAAAGAATGTTCTGGCCTGTGTATTGGCGCTGGCCGCTTATAAATTACTATTTACACATGCATAATATGAAATACCTTATCATCGGCTTGTTATTTTTAAGTTTTGCTGTAAATGCACAGGAGAGCAAGCAATTTGTAGTCGAAGGAAAGGTTAAGGCTCCATTAACAGTTACTTTAGACAATTTAAGTGCTTATAAATCCGTTAGTTTGGATAGTATGACAATTTTTAACCACTTGATGCAGCGTAAAAGCAGCATTAAAAACATTAAAGGTGTGCTTTTGAAAGATATTTTGGCCAAGGTAGAAATAGATGCCAGCGTTCCAAAAAAATTAAGTGAATATTACCTGGTTTTTACTGCAACCGATAATTATAAGGTGGTGTACTCGTGGAATGAAATCTTTAATTCGCCTACGGGAAATCAAGTGCTGGTTTTAACCGGTTACGATATCAATCCTGCCAAGGCTGAAAAGGGAAATATCGCCATTATTACACCAAGCGATTTCGCAACAGGAAGAAGATTTATAAAAGGATTGAGTAAAATCAGCATCTTACAGGTAAATTAGCAGCATGAAACCATCATGAGCAAACACTCACAACGATAATAAACCGAGCCTGCGAGCGCTTGAACACAAAAATCAAATAGAAAACTTGTGAAAAATATGCTCATGATAGCTTCATCACCGATAAAAACAAAAATATACAGATGAAAATCGAATTGATCAGTTTTGGCAAGATTTCCGAGTTTATTAACAATCAAAATATTGAGATTGATGGCATTGCTGATACCGATACGTTTAAACAGTATCTAGAAAATCAGTTTCCTGCTTTAAAAAGCATGAAATATAAACTTGCCCTGAACAAAAATATCGTTCAGGAAAATACCGAAATCACCAACAATGCTATAATAGCCATAATGCCACCTTTTTCTGGCGGATAAACGATATGAGTGCAGAACGATACAACAGGCAGATTATCCTTAAAGGATTTGGAGAGGAGGCACAACAGCAGCTTTTAAGGGCAAAAGTACTTGTAATTGGTGCTGGTGGCTTGGGTTGTCCTGCGCTGCAATACCTCGCTGCTGCCGGCATTGGCCATATTGGTCTAGTTGATGACGATACCATTTCATTATCCAATTTACATAGACAGATTCTTTTTACAACGGCTGATATCGGGAAACTGAAAGTAGAGGTTGCAGCAAAGCGCTTGCAGGAGATGAATACGCAGATCGGGATTATCCGCCACCCCATCCGCTTGCAGAAAAATAATATTCTCGATATTCTATCCAGATACGATTACATATTGGATGGTACAGACAATTTTGAATCCAGGTACCTGATTAACGATGCCTGTGCACTTTTGAACAAACCGCTTATATTTGCTGCAGTTTCAGGTTTTGAGGGCCAGTTAGCCGTATTTAACACCCCCGATCATTTAACACCCAGCACCAATTACCGAGATCTTTTCCCCATTCCACCCGATAAAGGAGAAGTGGCCAATTGTGCCGAAAATGGCGTTCTAGGTGTATTGCCAGGCATATTGGGTACTATGGCAGCCGCAGAAACCATTAAATTGATTGCCAAAATCGGGCAGCCGCTCACCAATAAAATTTTAAGTTACAACTTACTTACACAAGAACAATATACCATCAAAATCAGTCACGGAGGCGGTTATACCCTTCCCAAAACTGTTGATGAATTTTTAAATATGGATTATCAGGATACGAGCGAAGGGCCACAGGGATATACAGAAATTGATGCCAGCGAACTGGTTAAACTTCAGCAGTTAGAATCGACAATTTTAATCGACGTACGCGAAAGGCACGAAGTACCCATACTGGATAAACAGATCTTTACGCAGGTACCAATGTCAGAATTTGGCGCCTTTATGAGTAAAGAATTTTATCAAAAACATGTGGTTCTGATTTGCCAGCACGGCATCAGAAGTGTAGCCGCAGCAGAGGCCATGCAGGAAAAATATGGCGATGCAAAAAAAATATACAGTTTAAAAGGTGGTATCGTAAAATGGAGAGATCATTTTCTCAAACCCTAACATGAGCGAAAAAAAAATAAAAAACATATTTGTAAATGGCCCAATTGAACCTGCTTTTATAGCCGACAGTATTGCCAAACACAATAGCAAAACAGCTATTGGAGGCCATAGTATTTTTATGGGCCAGGTGAGAAAAGATGAAATTGAAGGCAAATTTGTTGCAGCGATAGCATATACCGCATACGAAGACCTCGCCCTCGAAAAAATGCACCAGATCAGGGAAGAAATCTTCGAAAAATACCCACTCAATTGCATGCATATTTATCATAGTTTGGGAACAGTTAAAACAGGCGAAATCTGCCTTTTTGTTTTCACCTCATCGGCACACCGTAAACCGGCAATGGCGGCCTGTACTGAAGTTGTAGACCGGTTAAAAGCAGAATTACCGATCTGGGGAAAAGAAATATTCGAAGACGAAACCCACCAGTGGAAAGAAAATATCTAATATGGTAAATATCACAAAAAAATCCAACACCTTAAGGATTGCCATTGCAACCGCTACTGTAAGGGTATCGAAGCAAGAAACCATTGATGCTGTTGAGCAACGCAAAATCCCCAAAGGCGATGTATTTGAATTTGCCCGTGCAGCAGGTTTATTCGGCGTAAAAAAAACCAGTGACGTAATTCCCGATTGTCACCCGCTTCCAATTGAATACACGGCCATTACCTACGAAATTGTGGGTTTAACCATCATGATTACAGTAGAAGTACATACCATTTATAAAACAGGTGTAGAAGTCGAAGCCATGCATGGTGCTTCGGTTACGGCTTTAACCATGTACGATATGTTAAAACCGATTGATAAAGGTGTTGAAATAGAAAACATCAGGCTATTAAAAAAATCGGGAGGAAAATCGGATCTAAAAAATGCCAAATTCCCTGAACTAAAAGCGGCAGTTGTAGTTTGTTCAGACTCTGTTTTCGAAAACAAAGCACAGGATAGCGCTGGTAAAGCGATTATTTCGAGATTAGCCCAATGGGACATCAGTGCCGGGAAGTATGAAATCGTACCTGATGAAATCAATATCATTCGGGATAAAGCCAGCGAATTAAGCAAAGGCGGCTACGATTTAATCATTTTTACCGGAGGAACCGGCCTATCCCCCCGCGATGTAACTCCAGAGGCGATTGCTCCTTTAATTGAACGCAATATCGATGGGATTATGGAAACTGCGAGACGCTACGGACAGGAGCGCATGCCTTATGCCATGCTTTCGCGTGGCGTAGCGGGTTTTATCGGAGAAACATTGGTACTTACCTTCCCTGGCTCAAAAAGTGCTGTAGAAGAAAGTATGGATGCCTTATTTCCTCAGGTTTTGCATTTATTTAAGGTAATTAAAGGCGAGAAACATTAGTTAGGATAAATCGTCAAAGTAGGTTGTAAACCACCGGCTTTAGGATTAGTCAAATCTTTCGCTGTGTCAGTCTGAGCCTGTCAAAGACCTTCAATTTTTGTCAAATCAAAAAATGATTATCCTTCGACAGGCTACCATTGGCGTTATTGCAATTGCTTACCAATAAGATATTAGCGACACTATACATTCCCACCCAGCTAGGCCACAGCACCGTATCCCCGTTCTACTTTAATCCGGCCTAACAAATTTTTCGGATTCCGCAGACCCAGCCACACCACTGACCTCTAAAGAAAAATTTTAAGCCGGCATTTTTTGTTTTTTCATGGGCTTTTATGTTTTTAACGGCATTCAAGCTAGCTACGCTGGTCTTTTTGATGCCAAAAAGAAAGAGCCTTTCGGCGGCGGTGAGCCGAGGCAAGAATGAGCCGCTGGGCAAAAAAGGATATGCTTCATTCATATTGATTTTTATACAATAAATTATCCCTCAGGATGACATCTCTTTTTTAACATATAGGCTGTATACGACTTTCAAAACAAAACCTTTGCCTACATCAACAAATATTAAATCTAAACAGCAAAATGTTTTTTGTGATAAAAAATTAAGTCCTATTTTTGCGGCATGTCGTCTAAATATAAGATTTTATACTTTTTCCAAAATTCTGATACTGCTATTCTAGAAATTCAACGTCTTGGTCTGCCCGACAATGCAGATGCAGAAGCGACCTACCACTGGCTTTACTTTGATAAAATTACAGGCTCATTGATTAAATTATGGTTCAGGTCGATGGATTCTTCTACCGAAATTGAAGAACGTTATTTTGAGCAGGGTTATCTTAAATTCAATAAAACAGAGGCTACATATATTGAAAAACACAATTCTTCGCAACAAAAACTCAATAACATGGGCAATAGACCTATTGGAGATGAAATAAGTGCTTTATTAGAAAATTACCTGAAATAATTAGGATTTAGGCCACCTCTGGCAGTTCTGATTCTAAACCTACTTTACTTAAAGGATAACGAGAGGCGTGGAAATCTTGTAGCGACTTACAAAAACCAGGATACCATTCTTGTTTTTGCATACTTTCTAAAAGTTGTGCACAGGAGAGCACATCCGCATCAGCCTGATGCAGCGCATGGGCAACAAAATTAACCACATCCCAAATGCCTTCCATCATAAAAAACCTAAATGTAGATAGGATTGCAGACCACTGTACTTTTTTGGCTTGTAGCAAAAAGAACCGTGAAACAGGACTACATAAACGTTTAAAGGCCATATAATCCTCTTCAGCACCTGATAAGTTTAAAAGGCCATCCTTATAAGGGAGATTTACAATTTCTGCAGCAATTTTATCACGGCCATGGAAATAAACACTTCCTGCACAGATGGAAGATATCGATATCAGGGATAAATGATCGTAAATTTCGGGATGCATTTTCAACTTTCCATTCCGTACAAATACCAGTCCGCCCTTTTTAGTTGCTCCAACCTTTGTATTCATGGCCGATAAACTTAAGAGCTCAAATTCGCCCGCAAAGTTAAGTGCTGTTACAAACTGTGCTGCAGCCATAAAAGTACCCCGATCAAGAGGTTTGTTGTTTATAACAGGTTCCTGAATTGAAAAAATAGAAAGTTGCAAAAATATTTAATTTGTTTGGTTCCGGCCGACAAGATCGACATTAGCAAAAATAAAAATCCAATTCAGAAAACAGCTATAGCGATAACGTCTAAAGCAGCTCAGATCGGTAATCAGCTAGAAATGAGCAGGAAATTTTTTCAACCTTTTTGTTCAGTAAATGATGTACCCGGTTTCGATGGCGTAATAAAATATAAGGACAAAAAAAAGCAGGACTAAATCCTGCTCAAAATCTTTTGGGGAAAGAATTAAACAACTCTTACTTTCACTGCATTAAGGCCTTTTTTGCCTTCTTGAACTTCGTATTCAACTGTATCATTCTCTCTGATTTCGTCAATCAGGCCTGATGCATGCACAAAAATCTCAGATCCGCTCTCTTCTTTAATAAAGCCAAAGCCTTTTTCTGAGTTAAAAAATTTTACTGTTCCGTTTTTCATTATACTGGATGTTTTTAAATTAAAAACCAAAAATAGGATTAAAACCCAAAAACCAAAATTACTGGCAAACAAAATTGCTAATTGTGCACAAAAAGATTTACAACTGTAAAGATTACGGCTGCCATTTTACAGTCTGAGGTATTAACCACGAGTGTTTACGGGCATTAAAAAGATTTTCCTTGTGTAATGGAAGAATACCAATTAATAGGATGCGACCTTAAGTTCATGCCATCACTCTCAATATGATACAAGATAATGGGCATACTGAAATCGACAAAACGTTCTACCTGTCTGGAAAGTTTACCGAGAAAATCCATGCTCGATATGCCTTCCTTTAAATGAACATAAATTACACTGCCTGTTTTAAACTCAAAGCGTTCTACCACTCCTGGCCACTCTGCTTTTATCCTGGTGAGGAAAGCTTTGATTTTGGTTTCTTCTTTTAGATTTTCCATAAGCTTATCAGGTTTTTTAATATATGCTAATTTAAAAAATTATTCCAAATAAGATTAATTGTAACAGGACCTATACAATTATAGATGTAATTACTGTTGAGGCTAAATGCAATGAAGAATCTTTAATTAATTGCTAAATTCTCCTCCCCTTTATCGTCATTCCCCTGCAGACGGAAACCTAATACTACTTACCAACCAAACACCTTGTCAAAGCATTAAGATCCCCAATCAAGTTGGAATGACAATATATTCTCCTAATTCGTCATTCCCGCGCAGGCGGGAATCTTAATGCCACTCACCAACCTTGTCAAAGCATTAAGATTCCCAGTCCGGCTGGGAATGACGCCACCAATTAACTCCTGATTACTTAGCCGAAACGATTTCTATATTTCCATTTTCTAGTCCTTTACCTTTAACATTTAATTGTATCGTCCCACCTTTCTTGTTTGATTGTACCACTACCACCAGTTTTCCGCTGAATAATTTCATAGTTGGTTTTACAAACGATTCCAAAGAAGTAGCATCGCCATTACAAACCGCTTTAAATGTCCCCGCTCCTTTTACTTCAAAGTTTAAAGCATTGGTGGCTGTTGGACAAGGTATACCGTTTTGGTCAACTACCGATACGGTTACAAAAGACAGATCTTTTCCGTCGGCCGTAATCTCTTTTCTATCCGGTGTTAACACAATTTTATAAGGTTTACCCGCTGTAGTTACCTTTTCTTCAGCTACAGGTTTTCCATTGCTGTCAAAAGCTACAACCTTTAAGGTTCCTGGTTCGTATTTTACATCCATCCACATCAACCTGTAGCGGTTCTGTGGTGTTGATTTATCTTTTTTACGTACCCCCAAACTTTTACCATTCAAGAAAAGTTCGGCACTATCATAACTGGTGTAAACAAAAACCGGCGTAGTTTGACCTTCTCTTCCTTCCCAGTTCCAATGTGGCAGTAAATGTAAGGTTGGCGCAGCTTTATTCCAACGGCTTCTGTAGAGGTAATAACGGTCTTTGGGTAAACCTGCCAGATCAGAAATCCCAAAATAAGAACTTCTTGATGGCCAGCTGCTATCATAAGGGGTTGGTTCGCCGAGGTAATCGAAACCTGTCCAAACAAATTCTCCAATTACCCATGGTTTATCGTCCTGCATTACAAAGTCATCGTCAGGTACATTAGACCAGCTACAATATTCAAGATCATAAGAAGAAGACTGAAAATCAGGATATTGTTTATCAAATCCTTTTGCAACCGGAAATTTATATATCCCCCGGGAGCTTACCGTTGATGCTGTTTCAGACCCAAGGATAAAACCCTGCGGAAAAACCTTATTGGCTTCTTCGTAAAGATGTACCCGATAATTTAAGCCTGGAATATCCATTAATGCACCAAAACCCGATTGCATGGTTGCCTTCACCTGATCCATCCCTACGGTAACAGGACGTGTAGGATCTTCGCGGTGGAAAATTTCCTGAAGCCATTTAGCCCTTTTAACACCTTCGGCACCAAACTGATCGGGTACTTCGTTTCCTGAGCTCCACATCACAATACAAGGGTGATTTTTATTGGCCTGTACCAGATTTACAATATCCTTTTCGGCATCGGTATTAAAATATAAATGGTAACCATTTTCTACCTTGGCCTTCGCCCATTCATCGAAACTTTCGGCAAGAAACATGAATCCCATTTCATCGCATAACTCCAACTGTTCGGGTGATGGCATGTTGTGCGAGCTCCTGATGGCATCGCAGCCCATTTCTTTCAAAATCGTTAATTGTCTTCTTAAAGCCGCTGTATTGATAGCAGCCCCAAGCGGGCCAAGATCGTGGTGCAGGCAAACGCCTTTAAATTTTCTTACCTGGCCGTTCAGGCTAAATCCTATACCTGCACTAAAATTGATCGTTCTTATCCCAAATCTTGTTTTCACTACATCTTTCAATACCCCACCCTCATATACGCTCGATACCGAAGTATATAAATAAGGCCTTTCGGGGCTCCAAAGTTTGGGATTGCTGATTTCTATATTTTGATCGGTTTCATTTCCAAAGATCGATTTCGCTGTATCAATTGCCACCTGCTTACCTAAGCTATCTAAAATCTGCGTAACCAAACGAACACCTTTATCTGTTAATTTGGTTTTGATATTCACTTTGGCAAATTCTTTCTTTACTATTGGGGTCGTTACTGTGATCCCCCATTGTTCGATGCTTTTTTCAGCTTTGATGATTAAATGCACATTCCGGTATAAACCTGCTCCAGGGTACCAACGAGAAGATTTCGGCATATTTTTAAGATGGATAGCCAATAAATTACCGGTCGTTTTTAAGTCGTTAGTAATGTCGATATAAAAGTAATTGTAGCCATAATTCCATTGTGCAACCTGTTTCCCGTTCAGGTACACACGAGGTTCGCTCATGGCGCCATCTATCTGAAGCAACACTTTCTGGTTTGGTTTAAGCGCTGGGAGATTCAGTTTTTTCCGGTACCAGCCTTCTCCAATATAAGGTAAGGCTCCTGTTCTGCCCGTTTTTTCAGTGGCCTTGCTTTCGCCGTTCTGAGTGATGGCGGTTACCTGTTTGTCTATTTCCTTATCAAAAGGTCCGCTAATGGCCCAATCGTGCGGAACAGAAACATTTTCCCAGCGGGTATCATTAAAAGTGACTTCGGCAGCATTCGGGAAATTTCCTTTTGAGAATTTCCAGCCTTCATCTAAGAGGATTTCGGTTCTTTGCGCAGCAGCATTTAAATAAAAAATACCCACTAAAAAAAGTGGTAATAATATTTTTTTCATCAGAGATTATTTAGGATAAATTCGACAGCAATATAACTTCTTTTTAAGTTAACACCATATCAAATTATTCCCAGCTTTCAGTTGTTTTAAATTGATTGCAGCTTTGCAGAACTAAGTAAGGATGCCGAAGTAGAATATCAGCAATATCTTTTGGATTGTCATTTTCAGAACAAGACTATTAAAGTAAAAAAGCCCTTCAATCCTGAGAGGGCTTTTTCATAGTCGTCTATCCCTATAAGTAGGAAGTTCAAAACTAATTAATGCCTTTAATATTTTTAGGGGTTGAATAAACTGAACAGAAAAATTTTTCATGTTAATTCATTCTTAGTTTTGTCGGCTTTGCATGCCCTTAAAAGACTATAATGAACTATTACTCTATCCCTTTTGCATTCGTTGGAATAACGTACAGCGATTTTGAAGCCGTAATAAAAAGCATGTTTTTGTCTTTTCCACCAAAACAAATATTACCGCACCACTCTTCGGGAATATCAATATGGCCGATTTTTTCGCCAGTAGGCTTGTAAATATTCACTCCTTTTCCGGTTACATAAATATTTCCATTACTGTCTAAAGTCATTCCATCAGAATGCTGGTTAAGGAAAATTTGCTTATCCGTTAACCTCGCATCAGCACCAATACGATAACGATAAGTTTTATTGGCATTCATATCGGCCACATACAAAAATTTACCATCCGGAGTACCTACAATACCGTTAGGCTTGATAATATCGTCCGTCGCGATAATGGCTTCCTTTTTCCCTTTCGGAAGATAATATACTTTTTGACCTTGAATCTCAGGCGATTTCCTGATCCAGTAATCGCGCTGATAATAAGGGTCAGTAAAATAAATGCCTCCTTTAGCATCCAACCAGATATCGTTTGGCCCGTTTACCTTTTTGCCTTCATAATCGCTGAAGAGCACTTTTATCTTTTTGTTTTTATCGATAGACCAGATCTGATTATTCTCGTCGGCACAAACAATCAGGTTACCTTTTTTATCGAAATAAGTACCGTTTGCCCTTCCCGATTTGTCCATATACAGGCTCAGTTTGCCATCAATACCATATTTCCAGATTTTATCATTAGGCTGATCAGTAAAAAACACGTTTCCCTGTTTATCAACTGATGCACCTTCTGTAAACTTAAATTGTGAAGAAATCAACTTTAAACTATCCTGAACAAAAAGGTTTTGCCCTTTGCTTTGCGCAAAGGAGATGGTGCTTAAGGCCGAAAGCGCCAAAAAGAAGAAATATTTTCTCATTTGTATTTTTTTTTACCTGATAGGTTTATAAAGATATCAACTTACCCTTTTCCCTTTCAGTAACATATTTAATGCATCGTTCAGCGTTCCGGCTTTTTGCACTTCGCCTTCATTTACAAAATAAATTTCGTCAGCGTTTTCGATGGTGTTTAAACGGTGCGCAATAATAACAAGCGTGGTTTCTTTCGACAGTTTATTTAAAATGCTACCTAAAAGTTGTTCAGTAATGGTATCGATGTTGGCTGTAGCTTCATCAAGGATTAACAGTTCAGGATTTCTTAACACCGCACGCATAAAGGCAATCAACTGTTTCTGACCCAAACTTATACTGTCAGATCCCGAAGTAATCTGTGTATTCAACCCTTCGTCAAATATGGCTAAAAGTGCATTTAAGTTGGCTTCTTCAATTATTTTCTCCAGCTGTGCATCACTTACGTCCTTATATTGACTATTGCCATACAAAATATTCTCTTTTACCGTTCCGGTAAATAAAAATGGTTCCTGTAAAATGAACCCGATTTTTTGTGTTCTTTCCTCAGCAGAAAATGAACGGATATCTTTACCGTTTAATAAAACCGTTCCTTTAGTGGCATCATACAAACGCGAAATTAAAGAAGCAGTAGTGGTCTTTCCTCCTCCGGTTGGACCAATCAAAGCATAAGTTTTTCCTTTTTCGAACCTGAGGTTAATGTTATGGAGGATTTCTTTACTGTCGTCATAAGAGAAATGCACATTTTTAAACTCAAGCAAAGCATCAGAAGTGATATTTCCGTCAACTTTAACCTGTTTTAGGTCACTCTCTAATGATAAGATCTGCGATATCCTGTCCCAACTGGCCATAGCCACCTGAAAACTTGTCCAAAGGGCAGCCAATTGCCTTAGCGGATTATAAAAATTGGTGGTATAAGCAATATAACTCACCAATAAACCCAATGTAAAGTTGCCAGTGGAAATCAGGTAAATACCGAATAATAAGGTGATCAGCTGTGCAATGCTCGATAACAAACCGTAAACCGGCACAAAAATATTATTGGCTAAACCCGCACCTATGGCTGTTTTATAGTTTTCGGTATTGGCTTCATTAAAACGTTTCCTAAAATAATCCCTGCGGTTAAATGCAATAATCACTTTAAAGTTGTTGAGGCTTTCCTGTATTTCGGCACTCATTCCGCCAACACTTTTTAAGTTTTTGGCATTTTTTCCTTTTACCCAGGGTGATAAAGCCATCGTAAAAAGAACGATCACCACTGCAGGCGAAAGTGTTGCGGCGCCTAGTTCTAAATTAATCGAAAGCAAGAAAATACCGGCACCGATCATGGTTACAATACTGCCTATGAACTGCATTAAGGACTGTGAGAAAAACTGGTTCAGCTTATCGGTATCATTATTCACCCTCGAAATCAGATCACCAGCTTTGTTCTGATTAAAAAATGAAACCGGTAACTCCTGCAGTTTATTAAAAATGGCATTACGCAAAGTGTATAACATCCGCTGGCCTACTCCACCCATCAACCTGGTTTGGGTGTAACCGGTAACCATAGCAATCATATACATCACTAACAGTATACCACCAAAAATAAGCACACCATGAAACTGTTTGGTGCGGATATAGGTATCAACCGTGTGGCCTACCAATAATGGTCCCAAAAGCAACAGACCTGAGTTAATCAAAATGGCAATCAGCGCCAGCCAAAGGTTCTTACGTTCAGCCGAGATCAGTTTTAGCAGGCTTTTCAGCGCCTTCAAAGTAGATCGCTTTTCCTGCCTGGTGTTAAGCTGGTTAAGATTGTAGTTCATAATTACTGGTGCTCTGTTGTGAATTGTAAATCTGAACATATTCGGGGCTGCTTTTCAGCAATTCCTGATGGGTTCCTTCTGCAATGATTTCGCCCTGCATCAGCAAAATCACTTTATCGTAATGTTCAACAGAAGCTATTTTTTGTGTAATGGAAAGTAAAGTTAAACCAGGATAATTTTGTTGGATGTTCTCCAAAATCCTTTTCTCGGTATTGGTATCAACACGGGCTGTAAAATCATCAAGCAATAAGATCTTCGGATTCACCGCTAAAGCCCTGGCCAGCATAATGCGTTGTTTTTGTCCACCCGAAAGGCTGTTTCCACGTTCTGAAACAATAGTATTCAATTGATCAGGTAAGGCATCTACAAAATCTTTCAGTTCAGCAGTAGCTATAGCTTTCGCAAGCGATTCGTCTGTAACGGTATCGCTAAAGGCAATATTTTCCCTGATACTCATGTTGAACATAATGCTGTCCTGAAATACGAAGCCAACCTGTTGGTGAAAATTCTCCTGGTTGTACTTTTTAATTTCTTCGTTATCGAACAGCACCGCACCAGAATCTGCTTCAATAAGACCTGTCAAAATATAAAGTAATTGTGTTTTACCCGCAGCAGTAGGGCCGATAATAGCCGTTTTAGAACCTGCTTTAGCCGAAAATGAAACCGATTTTAAAACTGGTTTTTGCCCGAAACTCAAATTAAGATCTTTCGCTTCTACTTCCCCTCGTAATTGTGTGCTTAGCGTACCTGGATGTTTGATCTCAGCAGCATTCAGCACGCTTTCTATCCTTTGGTAAGATGCCGTAGCCTGCGCAATTACATTGCTCATAAAACCGATTACCAAAATGGGAAATATAATGAGGGTGAGGTAACTGCTAAAAGCGGTAAATTCGCCCAGGGTCATCGAATTGGTAATTACAAAGTGACCACCCAGTACCAGAATGCACAAACCGGATAAATTGGCTGTAAAAACAATAACCGGTATCAGTGCGGCAAACATACGGAGAATAGAAATTCCTAAATCTCTCGCTTTGGCATTCGCATCTATAAATTTATTGTATTCTAAAGCTTGCGAATTAATTACCCGGATTAAAGCCGAGCCTAAAATACTTTCGCTGATTACTTTGTTCAGCCAATCGATCACTTCCCTGCTCTTTTTGAAAAGTACTTTTACCTTGCTTAACACATAGAAAAATGCGCCACCGATTATCGGCACAATAGCAATCACACAAAGTGCCAGTTTCCAGTTAATCATCAGAAGGAGAATACTTGCCCCAACGATTAAAAAAATAGACGAGCAGATAGAAACGATAGCCTGCGAAACAAACATTTTAATCGAATCGGCATCAGCCGTAAGATTGGTCAGCAGTTTTGAGGGATTAGCCTGAATAATATAGGCATGGCTCTGTCGCGAAATCTGATCAGACAACCTTGTTCTTAAGTCTCTTGCCACACGTTCAGAAGCATAGGTTTGTACGATACTCTGCAAATAAGTAAAGATAAAAACCAGTACAATAGCCAGTGAAAACTGAAGAAGAATGGATTGAAGGTTGAAAGTTTTGTTGGTATAAGAATCGATACCATTGGCAATAATCTTCGGTAAGAGTAAGTTGATACCATTACTGAGCAACGCAAACAGGATCAGCATAAAAATTAAGCCCCTGTAGTTTCCAAGTAAACTGAAAATACTCGGCTTTTTGGCTTCTTTGGTTTTTTCCATATCAATGAAGATACCTTAAATTGTAGGCTCCAAATTTAACCCAAAGAAATGATTAAATAGCTAAATAATTAATTAGAGAATGATTGAATTTTGAGTGAGAGAATGTTTGGGGGATTTTTATTAAATCTTTCCTTCCTTACATCCACTCATTTTATCATTCAATCACTCTCTCATTCAATCATTAACTTTCTTATTTACTTTCTTTCAAAACCATATCAATGGTAATGGCCGTGGCCACAATTGCAACTTTCTGATTGCTTTCTGCATAACTGGGATCGATAGACACATTGTATTTATCGGCAGTGGTGAAAACCTCTTTCAAAGCACCAGCCCACTTTTTATTTATTTTACCCATTTCAGCACCTGCATTGTTGGTGATGCTAAAGTTCCAGGCTTTCCAATCGCCGGAGATTTTTGCGATCTCTTCTCCAGATGTTGGACTCGAAATGGTAAAAGTAGGCTTGAAGAATTTAAATTTTTGTTTAATAATGCCCACTTCAACACCAAGTGGATCGGTCACAATAATTTTCGACATCCAGAAGGTCCATCCTCTTGTAATGGTGGCCTGCAACTGGTCGTTAATATCGGTAATTTCTAATTTAAAAGGCATCATTCGCTTATCAACCAATAAGGTTAAAGCCTTTTGCCAGCCAGAAATACGCTGCTTAATAATCCCGATCTGGGCACCCTGATCGTTATAAACTTTGTACTCGTTCGCAAACTTTAAGAAGTTTACTTTCTCATCAATAAAATACTCATCGCTTAAAAAAAATGGAGGAATCTGCTTGTTCATATTGTAGTTTTAATATTAGATAAGCCGCTAAAATATATATTTTTTTTCATTGCGGGTTCAAGTAGCCGTGAGAGATGGTCATTGCGAGAAGGCTTTTTCAGCCGACGAAGCAATCTTTATGGCAAGGATCACTGGCATGAAAGATTGCTTCGTCGTTCCTCCTCGCAATGACGACCTTTCTTTAGGAATCTGTCAATTGTAACCATGTGAAGGGCAAATAAGGTTATTTTTTTCATCGCAAATGCACACGGATATTAAGATCTGTGCGCATCCTTTTTAGCTGCGGTTAAAATTACTCCAACAGATTTAAAACCAATTTGCAACGAAACATTGCTACCTTTGCAGCAAAAGCCATTGAAGAAAATGGTTAAACCCAAAACACATGATTGAAATAGGAAAATACAACGAGTTAAGGATTTTAAGCAAAACAGAAGCTGGATTAAACTTAACCGATGGCGATAAACTGGTCATCCTGCCTTACCAATACGTTCCGAATGGCGTAGAAATTGGCGATAACATTACCGTTTTTGTTTTTGTACAAAAAGATGGCCGCTTAACCGGAACTACCCAGAAAGCATATGCCGAAGTGGGTGATTTTGCTTTTTTGAAGGTGGTTTCTGATGGTGATGATGGCGTTTTTATGGATCTTGGTATCGATAAAGATGTGTATGTACCAGACCGTGAGCAAAAAAGGCCGATGCAAAAAGGCTATAAATATGTGGTTTACCTATATTTAGATGAAAGCAACGACCGCCTGTTGGCCTCTTCTAAACTGTATGATTTTGTTGAAGAAGATGGTTTCGATTTTGAAGAGGGCGACGAAGTAAGCTTATTGATTACCGAAGAAACCGATCTTGGTTTTAACGCCATTATCAACAATACTTATATCGGTTTGCTTTATAATAATGAGGTTTTCGATAATATCCAACCGGGCGAAATGCGCAAAGGCTGGATCAAGAAAATCCGGGTGGAGGGTAAGATCGATTTAACCTTACAGCCAAGTGGTTACGGCCATATTCTCGATTCGAAAGAGATGATGTTGAAAGAGCTAAAAAAGAGTGGTGGTGTTATTGAACTGGGCGATAAAAGTTCTCCAGAAGATATTTATCACCGCTTCCAGATCAGTAAAAGTGCCTTCAAAAAAACCATTGGCTCACTATATAAGGAGCGTTTAATCGTACTTTCTGATGATTCGATCAGATTAATTACAGACGACGAAGCAGAATAAAAGCATCAGCCACGGAAACACAGATTAACACGGAATAGTTTTTCGCCATTTCCGTGCTTCCGTGGCAAAAATCATGAAAACTTCCCGCCATAGGCTGCGACTAATCTTGAGTAATCAAAAAAACTGACCTAAAGATCTCTCCACTACGGTCGAGATGACGAAACTTGGTTAGCCACGGAAACACAGATTAACACGGAATAGTTTTTCGCCATTTCCGTGCTTCCGTGGCAAAAAATAACCAAAACTTCCCACCATAGGCTGCGACTAATCATGTTTCTTTAAGCGTTTTGTCATCCTGTCCAAAGGACTCCTTTGAAGAGCGTAGTCGAAGGACCTCCACAATGGTGAGGCGAATTGATTTCCGTGTCTCCGTGGCAAAACTTAATTCAAATTAAACTTCTCGCTCTGAATTTTCACTGCATTCGAAGCCGAAACAATAGCTACGATCATAATTCCGATCACAATAGCCAAAATAACCTGCAGGGTAGAATATACCTTTGTTCCGGAAACGAAGATCTTTGAACCTTTAATCAGATCATTGCCCACTTTAGATTGTATTTTAATCAAGGCCGAAAGCTTAACCAGTGTTTCATCAATAGCATTTTTTCCCATCGACTCATAAATTATTCTTCCTTCAGTACCTGCCATGTTTATTATTTTCGCCTCCAATCCCTGTTGAACAGTTAATGCTTTTTTAAGATCGTGTAAAAAATTTCTCTCCTGTTTTACCAATAAAGTAAGTTCATATTTATTGATTATCGAATCTATTTTACGATTGTGTTTATTCATTTTTACTATACCGATTGAAGGCTGAACAGTACCATCCCTGAATAATATTTCCTGAAGAATCTTGTTTTTATGGTACAGGTTTTCGGCAATAAAATATAAATCTGTGGCCGGAACAAGTCTGTCGTTGTACATTGAAATGAAAGATTCGTTAATCTTCTCTACACTTTTATCTTCCAAAAAACGGATCAACAAGGTGCAGCACATGATGCAGAAAAGCAAAAAAGCTATTTTTAGCTTGTTTTTAAGACTAAAGGCAAATTTCATATATAATCTGGTTAATATGTTCAACACAAAGGCGCAAAGTACACCAAGATAATTCAATCAGAGAGATCTTTCTAATCTGTGTAATCACCTTCCTCTAAAAGTAGTCTTCCTGCGCGGTCTTCGCGAAAAGCTGAGGCGCAAAATTGACTAAATATAACTCTTTTTTTGCTCGCGTTACAGCAGTATATAACCAGCGGAGAAAATCGAGATCAATCATTTCTTCAGTAAGATAACCCTGATCAGCAAAAACGGCATCCCACTGTCCGCCCTGTGCTTTATGGCAGGTTACCGCATAAGCAAATTTAATTTGCAGGGCGTTGTAAAAAGGATCTGCTTTAATGGCCAACATCCGTTGCCGTTTATTGGCAATGTGCTCATAATCTTCATTGAGCCCGTCAAAAAGCTTTTTATTCTGCTCATATGGCAGATTAGCGCTTTCTAAATTGAGCGTATCCAACATTACTTTGCAACTAATCTGCCCTGCAGCGGGGAAATCCATAAACTCTAAAGTGGCATCGGCAAAACGGAATCCATAACGTTCTTCTTCCCCCCTCACGCGAATCACCTTTGCCATATCGCCATTGGCAATAAAAGCAGTATCCTCGTTTTCTGGTAGCCAGAAATAATTGTTCCGCACCACCATAATCTGATCGCCGCCCGTTAACTCTTCCTCGCGGTACAACAACCTGGCTCTAATCTGCTGATTATACACATTCGCCGATTTATTGGAACGGCAAACCACCAGGGTATTTTCCATGCCGAATTTACGGTAAGCATATTCCAGCCCTTCAACCAAACGCGCCCCGGGCATATTGTAAATATCGGTATAACTTTTAGTCAGGAATTTAGGCATCGGATTTTCAGGATTTTTAGCAATCTGATTTCTCAACATCGTGGCATTGGCCAAAATACCCGATTTCTTCCCTTGCCTAACTACTTCCTTTAACTCAACAGACGACACGGTTAATGCAAATTTATCTTTGAGGTATTGCTCGTTCAATGCCGGACTATCTAAACTCCCCACAGGAGGTAGCTGGGCCGTATCGCCCACAAAAAGCAAAAAGCAGTTTTTGGTATTGTACACAAACTCCAACAGATCTCTTAATATTGAAGAGCCTGTTTCATTAAATTCATCGGCAATCATCGAGGCCTCGTCGATAATAAACAACGTATTTTCCGAGAGATTAGGTGCCAATTGAAACTGCATTTCGGGCGATGCTGCCGAGCGCTTGCGGTAGATGCGTTTATGTATGGTTAATGCTTTTCGGTATGAATACTGGCTCATTACTTTCGCTGCCCTTCCCGTTGGCGCAAGCAGTTCACTACGCAGATTAAATTGTTTCAAAACCTTCACCAAAGCGGCTACAGAGGTGGTTTTACCCGTACCAGCGTAACCTTTAAGCACAAAACAGCGGTACTCGTCGTCCTGTTGCAAAAACACCGACATCCGCTCGCAAAAAAGCAATTGCTCCTTGGTTGGTGTATGTTCGTATGCTGAAGCTATAAGCTGACTTTTATCGAGTATCATTTCTAATGGTTAATTGTTTTAAACGGTTAATCGGTTAACTGTTTAGTGTGCGTGAAATGTACCTGAGCTTTTAGCACAGGCCTATTTAACTAAACCGTATTGAAGCGGTATCTCCCGATCTAATGAACATTTGTTTTTCTCCAAAGGTTTGATCGGGAATTTAGCGGAAAGACGGACTACAGTACCCGATTAGCAGTACAGCGCCTTTCCAAACAAATACAATCGCTATGTCTATGCTTTCTGCTCCTTGCTTATTACAAAAGTAAGGTTTCGATGCGATGTGCCATTACCATATTTTGTTTTTTACTATAGCTGAAAATGGTAAAATGGCCATCCTGAGAGGCTACCAAACCAATAGATTGCGGCTGATCGTTAACAAACTGGGCCACGGAAAAGTGCCTGGTCCCTCCGAGCTGTCCGGGATAAAGAATTTTATCTTCGCCACCAACAATGGGCTCCGAAAATGCAATCTGCTCTACGGTTGGTTTGCCTTTAGCACGACCGATTTTTGCACCAAACGCAATCAGGTCAAATTCTTCGTTGATGATCGTTGCACCATCAACAGCTGTTAAACCTGCTAAATGCTCTACTTCGCGACGAACAGCCCCCTGCGAAAAAATTTCACTCTGGTTGCCGCTCTGTTTCGCCAGATTGGATAAACCACAGAATGGTGGTTTTACCAAATACTGTATCGGGTGGATAATAGATTCTTCCCATTTTGTATCGTCTTTCGGCACAATTAGCAAGGCTCCTCCACGACCATGGGCACGCATAGAAACCGAAAACTGGATCAAAATGTTAATGGGATCGTTCCAGCTGGCCAAAACGGTCAGATCTAACAAGGCCTGCAAAATAGGCGGACAATCTTTATTTGCACAACTGGTATCATCCACAATGCGGATCTGCTCTCCTTTAAGTACAGCAACATTGGTAAATTTACCGATGCCGTAAATCCTTCGGTGTTTAATTACGATTAATCCAGGTTCGGAAACATCAACAACAAAACAAAAGTTCGGAATATTGAGGGTTGTACCCCAGATATAAAGTTCACCATCTTCTTCCCAAACCCCTAAGTGAATTCCTGAACGTTCAATCCCAGGCGCTATTTTGGTTAAGGTATTGGCATTTAACGCTAGTTTTTTCGCAAAGCGCAATGGTTTCGACGTTTGATCCGGCGGTAAAAAAGCAATCGAAATCCTCGGCGAATGCCCTTCTTCCTTACGCAAGCTGCTCCAAAAAGCAACATCAATTATCGCTTCAATTATTTTTCGGTCTGGTTGAGTAGCCAAATCTATCTCACCCTGTGCAATTGCATTTTTATGCAGTTTAACAAAATGTTGCTCAATAGTTGCTGCAATCGTGTTTGCCGCTTTGTAGGTAGGCTTGTAACTCATGTTCCGAATTTAAGTCGAATATTTCGATTTTTGAATATCCGAAAGGTTTGATTTTGGTAAAAAAACACAGACATTTTTACCACAGATCTTCGCAGATAAACACAGCTATTTTTGATGCTCTTTTAACCGCAATGTACGCAGAGACAAGATTAACAACGAAGGCGCAAAGAACACAAAGTTAACTGTATATTATTGGGCGAATATCAATTCAATCTGGTGTCTCGGTCGGTAAAAAATTCACCGGTCCACAAGTCGTTTAGTAAGCAAAAATGGCGAAGAATTGTTTCCGTGAACTCCGTGTTTCCGTGGCAAAGAAACAAAGCACCCAAAAAATTAACCTCATCTTACCGTTAATCCTTAAAAAAGTCTATTTTTGTTTCAATGAGTAACAATAGTCTCTTATTAGTCGACCCGAATTTTAAAACTGATGCATCTGCAAACTGCCATTTATTGTTAAAAATAACGAATGACAGCTTTTCTTATGCTGTGGTAGGTAAGGACACAGAAGAGATTAATATCATTTTTGATAAACAAGGTTGTGAAGATGTGCAGAAAGAACTGAAATCTGCCTTTGAAACCGACGTTTACCTATCGTTAAGCTATGCAACGGTAAAAGCGGCAATCCATACCTCAAATTTTATTTTCATTCCTGATGAATGGTTTGATGGTGAAAATCTGTCCGTTTATTCCAAGTATTTAGGTTCCGATGCTAAAGTTTACACTAAACACAACGATAAGCTGGGTTTTAATACCGTTTTCTGTTTAGATGAGCATTTAAAAGCAAATCTGCCTGAAAAAACAGATTTATTTCCACAGTCTGAACCATTAATGGTTTTATTTAATCATTTGGCAGACGAATCTTTATTAATCGATTTTACAGCAGTATCTTTTAATGTACTCTACATAAAAGATAAAAAGATAGTTTTCCAAAACCATTATCAATCAGAAAACGCTGAGGAGTTTAATTATTTCCTGTTGCTGATGATCGAACAACTGGGCTTAACTGATGCCATTCCCGTTTATTTACAAGGCATTATAAACGAAGATGATGAGCATTATAACTGCTTATTAAAATACTTTAACCAACTTTATTTCTTCCTTCCCACTGGAAAACAAAATAGCGAATTATTGGCCGATATGCCCAAACACTATTTCAGCGGTCTCCTTGCTTTAGATTTATGCGAATAATTGGTGGCAAATTAAAGGGCATCCGTTTGCAGCCCCCTGCAAATTTACCGGTACGCCCAACTACGGATATGGCCAAAGAGGCACTTTTCAATATCCTCAACAACAAATATGATTTCGAAACCTGTTCTGTTTTAGATTTATTCTGCGGTACCGGAAATTTAACTTTTGAGTTTGCCTCGCGCGGTGCAGAAAGTATTTTAGCTGTTGATATGGATTATGGTTGCGTAAACTGGGTTAAAAACACAGCAAAACAACACCAGTTTGATCAGGTTGATGTGCGTAAAGGCGATGTTTTCAAGTTATTAAAACAAATGACCGGTGCTTACGACCTGATCTTTGCCGATCCGCCCTACAATATGCCCAACATCCCACAGATTCCGGTAATGGTAAAAGAGCAACAATTGCTTAAGCCTGATGGCCTGTTAATTGTAGAACACCAAAGTAACATGAAACTGAACAGCCAGCCCGGCTACACCGAAACCAGAAAATACGGCAATTCATCGTTCAGTTTTTTTGAGTTATAGTAGTTCAGTCGTTCATTGGTCATTAGTTCATGGTTAATGGCGCATAGTTATTTTATTTTTAGAAAGCGGGCATTTTTGCGTTGTGGCAGCCTTTGGTCCTGCTTTTCATTACAAGTCCTCACCCGATAAAGGATCGGGTTCCGGGCTTTCCATTGCAATCAGGCTTAAAATGGGCAGTCTGCTCCAGTTATAATGCCGCTGAATTTCTTAATGTTCTTAATTCCTTAATGATAAAAGATTAAGCCAGGTGCATTCCGTGTAAATCCGTGTTTCCATGGCAAAAAATAACCCTCATTGCATTCTTCGTGTCTTAGTGGTAAATAATTCCGCCATAAAAATCTATATTTGAATCATGAAGATAGCGCTATTTCCAGGCTCATTTGATCCGATCACTATTGCGCACGTAAATATTTTACAACGTGCTACCCCACTTTTCGATAAAATTGTAGTGGGTATCGGACTAAACAGTTCTAAACAGAATTTCTTAAGTGCAGAGCAGCGTCTTCAGATTTTGCAGACTGTTTTTAAAGGCTATCAGAATATCGAAATCCAAACTTACGAAGGTTTAACGGTAGATTTCTGTAGAAAAATAGATGCCACCTATATGGTTCGTGGTATCCGTTCGGCTGCTGATTTCGAATACGAAAGAGCCATCGCTCAGATCAATCAGACCATGATGCCCGAAGTAGAAACCATTTTACTGTTAAGCAAACCCGAATATTCAGCCATCAGCTCTACCATTGTGCGCGATATTTTAAGAAACCATGGTGACGTAAGCCCATTTGTACCAAAAGAAGCACTTAGTTTTTTATAGTACTCCGTTAACGCAACTAGTCTTAGCGTCTCCAATGCTATTAAGTTAAGCTATTTATATGCTTGGTGCAACCTGCTTTTATTTTGCCGAACTTTAATTCTGGGAAAGCTTCTTGTTGGCTTTACCGCAACTACAGTTTTAGAAATTTGCTCTATTAGCTGTTTAATTATTGTTTTCAGTTTTGATCCCATTACTAACTCAATTAGGCTGTTCCTAACAAATCTGAATGCATTTTGCCAGTTGAAGATATAACCGTATCTTCTTTTATC
>NZ_CAKKMW010000008.1:0-233113 GCF_918698255.1 Pedobacter sp. Bi27 | reverse complement strand
ATCCGGGCTGCAAAGGTAGCAATCTTTTCCGCTCCCGCAATATTTATTTTAAAATAAATCATGCCCTCCATCTCGCTCTGCCATCTTTTCAATCAAACCCTTCCTCCGAAGCGG
The DNA here is from genome assembly GCF_918698255.1 of Pedobacter sp. Bi27. NCBI lineage: Bacteria > Pseudomonadati > Bacteroidota > Sphingobacteriia > Sphingobacteriales > Sphingobacteriaceae > Pedobacter > Pedobacter sp. Bi27. The sequence goes on along the minus strand of NZ_CAKKMW010000008.1, from coordinate 232,999 downwards.
GATGCAAAAGTAGAAAAAATTAACGCTTCTGCAAAGCTTTTACCCCGATTATCTGAAGGTTTGGGATAACAACATGGTTTTCAGACAGAAAAAATACACCGCAGGGCAAAACTTTTTAGGGGAACAGCTGTTTGTAGCTGTCTAGTCTCTTCAGACTTACCGGGTTTTCTCCTCCGCCCGGCCGTTTAAAACTCCGGAAGACCCTGCCAGCTAAACCCGACAGCAGCGGCAGCCCCCGGTTTTTCTACCAGGGCTACAGCGTATGGCGGGAACATACCTGTATAGTAGCACAGAACCTGCTTTGCTAAAAAAACAAAGGCACTCTTAATATATAGTGTAGCATTAAACCCAGCGTGGCCTGAAGAGACTTCCGAAGTTTTCCCCTGCACACAGCCGTTTAAAACTTAGGAAGACCCTGCAGAATAAACCCGACAGAAGTGGAAAACCCGATGGTGAGGAACGAACCAAGGCTTTGTAACGGATGGCGGGACAACACCTACATAGTAACACTGAACCAGCTTTCCTAAAAATCATAAAGAATATATCACTAGGCAAACTTCCGAAGTTTTCCAACCTCTCTGCCTTTTAAACTTCGGAAGTCAAAAATATTTTATAAATTAGTTAAATGCATCTGGTAAAACAATGGACTTCGGACTTATTTGGATTGCTATTCCCAAATTTATGCAATGCATGCGGCAATTCTTTGTTTCGCCACGAACAGTTGATTTGTTTAAAATGCTTATACGATCTCCCTTTTACCGATTATCACCAACATGCAGATAATAGGGTTGCCAAGCAGTTATGGGGCCGCTTACCACTTAATGCTGCAATGGCCATGTTGTATTTTAGAAAAGGAGCGAAGGTTCAAAACTTAATCCACAACTTAAAATATAATGGCAGAACCGATGTTGGGGTATTATTAGGCAATATGCTAGGCGAGCGGCTAAAAAGCGGAATTCTTTACCAAGATATCAACATGGTTATCCCAGTTCCTTTGCATCGTAAAAAATATAAGATTAGGGGTTATAACCAAAGTAGCTTTATTGCAGAAGGAATTGCATCACAAATGGGAATAGATATTAGTGAAGATCACCTTATCCGGACTACTTCAACGGAGAGTCAAACTAAAAAAAGCAGGTATAACCGGTATGAAAACATGAAAGATGTTTTTCAGGTAAATTCTGCTGAAGAAATCATCGGTAAACATATTTTACTGGTTGACGATGTAATAACCACCGGGGCAACACTTGAAGCCTGTGCCAATACACTCTTAACTATTGGGGCGGCAAAAGTGAGCATTGCAGCCCTTGCCTTTGCAGAATAATTACGGTTACACGGTTTAAGCGCTATTGTAAGTGGCCAAACATTTTTCTAAGTTTGATTTATGCGTTTAAATATTGGTTTAGTGCTTTTAATTTTATTCTTTGGTTCAGCTTGCCGGAAAGGGGAGCGTATAACCACAGATCCGAACGCCAAACTAAACATCTCTAATAAAGAAGTATTATTTGATACCATTTTTACTTCAGTAGGATCAATAACCAAAAGAATAAAGATCGTTAACTGGAACAATGATGCGGTTAAAGTTTCCGAAATCAGATTATCAGGTGGCAATACTTCGGCTTTTAGCATTAACATTAACGGGGAGCAAACGCAGAGCAAAAATGATCTCATTATAAACGGCAGGGATTCTATAAACCTTTTTGTCAAAGTTTCGATCAACCCAAATTCAACTAACCTGCCCTTTCTTGTTCAAGATTCTATCATATTAAATACAAATGGGAATAAACAGGTGATTCAGCTTTTAGCTTATGGGCAGAATGCTGTATTTGTTAACGAATCGACGATTAATGCCAATACCATCTGGACAAAAGCTTTACCCTACATTATTAATGGATCGTTAACCGTTAAGAACGGAGGGTCACTAACCATCCAGCCTGGAACTAAAATTTATTTTCACAAGGATGCAAATTTAAATATAGAAGGGAATCTAGTGGTTAATGGCAGCCTTACTGAACCTGTACTATTTTGTAGCGACAGGCTGGAATACATATATAGCGATGAGCCCGGACAATGGAAAGGGATTTTCTTAAAACGAACCGGATGTGGGCTTATTAAAAATGCGATTATTAAAAATGCATCTGTTGGCATTACCTCCGATTCTTTGTCCGTGAACAACAACCCCAAATTAATTTTAAGCAATAGTACTATTAAAAATATGCAGGTGGCGGCTTACATTGGCTACCACTCGGAACTGCTTGCATTTAATAATGTAATGTATAACTGCGGCAATTACTTAATATATGCAGTAGGGGGAGGGAATTACAACTTAAAACAGAATACTTTTGCTGGTTACAACTCAAATTTCCCACGTAAAACTGCCGCTCTGAGTTTTTCGGATTATTTATCGGCAAATGCTTATAACAAACTTCAGGTAGATTTAACCAATAATATCATATGGGGGAATTTAACGAATGAACTGGATATCCAAAAGAAAACGTCTGCAATAGTGCAGTTCAATTTATGGAGCAATTTAATCCGATCTACCAACAGCGCTTACAGTAACAATGGCAACATTTTAAATACCGATCCTCTTTTCATTAATCAAGATCTAGGAGATTTTCGGGTATCTCCCGGTAGCATCGTCAGAAAAAAGGGAACTGATTTAAATACTGATCCGTATTTCTTTAATTACCTTAATCAGGATGCTAAAGGAAATGCAAGAATTTCTCCCTCAACCTTAGGTAGTTACGAGAAATAACTTATTTTTTTCATTTTCTCAAAACAAAATGGCGATAATTTCCGTTTATATATTCGAGAGCGTTAATTTAGATGGTAAGGGTCGATATTTCTTCTAAAGAATATCGGCCCTTTACTTTTTACAAGATTAAGATTAGGATTGCCACTCCATTTTCAGGCTATTTTTTAATACCGCTTCAATCTCCAACAAGATTTATTTCTTTAGAATTTAGCATTTGTGCCTATGGCAGCCCGCTTTTCCTCCTGCCGTTTTAATTCATCAATATCAAAATATATAGATTAAAACGGCATCCGTTCAATCTGGCTTAGTTAACAAAGTCAGTATTTAAATACTCCCCTAACAAAAAAGCAGCTACAAATTAATGCAAAGTCCTATTTATTTGTTTTGTTATAAAATTATTCTACTGTTACAGATTTAGCTAAGTTTCTAGGCTGATCTACATTACAACCACGCATCACTGCAATATGATACGACAATAACTGAAGCGGAATAGTTGCTATAAGTGGTAAAAAGGCTTCATTGGCATCAGGAATTTCGATACAGTAATCGGCCATTTTCTTCACCTCCGAGTCTCCCTGGGTTACAATCGCAATCACTTTACCTTTTCTTGCTTTTACTTCTTGTATATTGCTGATTACTTTTTCGTATGATGAATTCTGCGTAGCAATAAAAACCACCGGCATTTCTTCATCAATTAAAGCGATAGGCCCATGTTTCATTTCCGCTGCAGGATAACCCTCTGCGTGGATATAAGAAATTTCCTTAAGTTTTAAGGCACCTTCTAAGGCCACAGGAAAACCACTACCTCTTCCCAAGAACAAACAGTTGGTAGAATCTTTGATCTTTTCTGCAACTTCTTTGATCAGATCGTTCGATTCTAAAGCAACCTGGATCTTTTCTGGGATATGATCCAGTTCGGTTAAAAGCTCGATTAATTTTGAGGTGGTAATGGTCCCTTTTTGTTGCGCCATATAAAAGGCCATCAAGGTTAGAACCGTTACCTGGGCAGTAAATGCTTTTGTTGAGGCTACGCCAATTTCTGGACCCGCATGGGTGTAAACCCCGGCATGGGTTAAACGCGGGATGGAAGCCCCAGCAACATTACAGATCCCAAAAATAGTTGCTCCACGTTCTTTAGCCATCTCGATGGCCGCCATGGTATCGGCAGTTTCGCCGGATTGTGAAATGGCAATTACTACATCTTTTTCGGTAATTATCGGATTTCTGTATCTGAACTCTGAAGCATACTCTACCTCTACAGGTATACGGGCATATTCTTCGATCAGGTATTCGCCAACCAAACCTGCATGCCACGATGTTCCGCAGGCCACAATAATGATCCGGTCTATATTTTTTAATTTCTCTGCGAATTCTTTGATCCCGCCAAGCTGAACTTTTCCTTCTTCAGGATAAATCCGTCCACGCATACAATCTTTAATTGAACGTGGCTGCTCATAAATTTCTTTAAGCATAAAGTGATCAAAGCCACCTTTCTCCAGCATCTCAAGTTTTAACTGTAACTCTTGAATTAAGGGGGTTTGCACTACGTTATCCAATTGTTTAACTAAAAGGTCATTTTTGGTAATCAGGGCGATTTCGCCATCCTTTAAATAAATTACGGTTTTAGTATACTCAATAATCGGGGTCGCATCAGAGGCAATAAAATATTCTCCTGCTCCAACACCAATTACCATCGGACTTCCTTTCCTCGCCACAATTAAACGATCAGGGTGTTCTTTATCCATAATCACGATGGCGTAGGCACCGTTCACTTCCTGCAAAGCCAAACGAACTGCTTCTAAAAGATCAATATTTTCAATTTCCTGGATTTCTTCAATCAGGTGGATCAATACCTCTGTATCGGTGTCGCTTTTAAACTCGTGGCCACGACTAGTCAATTCTTCTTTTAAGGTGGCGTAGTTTTCGATAATTCCATTATGGATAATAGACAGCTTACCGCCATTTGATGTGTGGGGATGAGAGTTTCTATCGGAAGGCACGCCATGAGTTGCCCATCGCGTATGTCCCATACCAATTGTACCAGACTTATCTTTGTCTTCGGCATATTCTTCTAAAACAGCTACTTTTCCAGCCTTTTTATAAATATGCTGACCACTATCGTTCATCAGTGCAATACCAGCACTATCATAACCCCGGTATTCTAATCTTTTAAGACCTTTCAATACAATCGGCCAGGCTTCTCTGTAGCCAATATAGCCTACTATTCCACACATAAGTTACATCATTTTATTGGTCAAATATATAAAACAAACGTTTGTTTTACATCATTAAGGCGAAAAACTTACTTCACAAAAAAAAAGCAGTTACAAATTAATGTAACTGCTTGTGTCATTGTCACTCTAGCCGAGTGAGTGTATAATCTTATTTATATAGTGGGAAGGCACTTACCAACTTAATCACCTCAGCTTTTACACTATTCAGGTTAGCTTCATCTTCCGGATTGGTTAAAACCTGGTCGATTAAATCTACAATCTTCTGCATTTCAGTCTCTTTTAAACCGCGTGTAGTAATTGCGGCAGTACCTACACGGATACCTGAAGTTACAAACGGCGATTTATCATCGAAAGGAACCATGTTTTTGTTCACTGTAATTTCAGCTTTCTCTAAAGCATTTTCAGCTACTTTACCAGTAATATTTTTATTTCGAAGATCGATCAGCATCAAGTGGTTATCTGTACCTCCAGAAATAATGCCATATCCTTTAGCTACAAATGCTTTGGCCATTGCCTGTGCATTAGCGGCAACTTGTTTAATATATGTTCCGTACTCCTCGCTTAAAGCTTCGCCAAAAGCAATTGCTTTAGCTGCAATAATATGCTCTAACGGACCACCTTGTGTACCAGGGAAAACCGCCATATCGAGCAGGTTACTCATTAAACGGATTTCGCCTTTAGGTGTTTTTAATCCCCATGGATTTTCGAAATCCTGCCCCATCATAATCATACCTCCACGTGGACCACGTAAAGTTTTGTGGGTGGTAGTGGTTACAATATGGCAATGTGGAAGCGGATTGGCCAATAATCCTTTTGCGATTAAACCTGCAGGGTGAGAAATATCAGCTAAAACCAAAGCACCGATTTTATCAGCTACTGCACGGATAAAAGCGTAATCCCACTCGCGGGAATAAGCAGATGCACCGCAGATAATTAATTTAGGTTTTTCGGCTAAAGCAACTTCTTCTAATTTTTTATAGTCAATTAATCCTGTTTCTTTTACAACGCCATAAAATAAAGGCTGGTATAGTTTACCCGAAAAGTTAACAGGCGAGCCATGGGTTAAGTGGCCTCCATGAGAAAGATCAAATCCTAATATTTTATCGCCTGGCTGCAAAACGGCAAGCATTACTGCTGCGTTAGCTTGTGCGCCAGAGTGTGGCTGAACGTTTACCCATGCTGCGCCGAACAACTCTTTTGCCCTATCGATAGCAATCTGCTCTACTACATCCACTACCTGGCAACCGCCATAGTAACGTTTTCCTGGTAAGCCTTCAGCATATTTGTTGGTTAGTACCGATCCGGCAGCTTCCATCACTTGCTTGCTTACAAAGTTTTCTGATGCAATAAGCTCTAAACCATGCTCTTGGCGGTTTAACTCCTTATCAATAAGTTCAAAAATTTGGTTGTCGCGTGTCATCATTATATGAGGTTTGTATTTTTTTGGCAAAAGTAAGAAATTCAAATTTAATTTAGGCCGTATTAGGATAATGCTTTCACATTAAAGTTGTTAAAGCCGCTCCCAATGGTTATCTCTACGATTTGTTGCTGCAACATTTCTAAAATAGCCAGGAAATTATAAACGAAATGCACTTTATTCTCCGAATTTTTAAGCACTAAGGCAAAATCGATCTGTTTATTGATATCGAGCAGATTCGCAATAAAGTGTTTTTGTTGCTCGATAGTGTAAGGATATTGTACCACGGTGTGTTTAACCTCTTCGCTGCGCAGCTCATACTTCTGCATCGTTCGGTGGTAAACGGTTAAAAGTTTATAGAGATCCAATGATAAAAGTTCATCCTGGTGACTGGAAGATGCGGCGGCCAGGGTTAAATCATATGCAATATTACCCCGTTGATCTTGTTTAAGCCGTTCCTCTTCAAAAACTTTCATTTCTTCTGCTGCAGATTTAAACTGCTTATAGGCGATAAGCCTTGCGATCAGGTCTTGTTCAGCATTAATTTCATTTCCGGCTTCATCAACCTCAATCCTTGGCAAAAGCATTTTAGATTTAATGCGCATCAAGGTTGCGGCCACTAAGATAAATTCGCTGGCAACTTCTACATTTAAAGCAAGGAGCTGATGGATGTAGGCCAAAAAGTCGTTGGTGATTTTGGCAATCTCCACATCCTGGATATTGAGTTCATCCCGCTCTATAAAGAACAGCAACAAATCGAAGGGGCCTTCGAATACCGGAAGTTTTATTTCAAAATTCTCTGCCTGCATGTGAAGAGACAAACATAACGAAAAATTTTAGCCCTTAATAATATAAACCCTAGCCTATTAACCACTAAACCCTAAAGTTAATGTCATTAATTTTAGATTTTTACCACAGATAAACACAGATCTATATTTATAGCTGTGTTTATCTACGGTTAATTTTGTTTTTAAACCCAAAACGGTTTTCCTTAACCTTATCCGCTATCTCATAAACACAACTAAACGCCCATAACCCAATTGTCAATAACTAAAGCCATTTTACCACAAATACAAATAGAACTGAGGTTTATCTGTGTGTATCCATTTTATCTGTGGTTAATATTCCTTTTGACTTAAACCTAAACCCTTAATCTGCACCCGCTAAGCCCTCAACGCCAACCGCTTAACGCTCAATAATAAACCACTATTTTTCTCTTCTATATTAAAACAAATTTGCCTTACTTTGTATCTTGTTTTTTACCATAAATTTCGAATGCAAGTAAAAGCTGGCCCCCTATTATCTAAAATCAACTATCCCGCTGATTTAAAGCAATATAGCGAATCTGACTTAGAACAAATAAGCCAGGAATTACGACAGTATATCATTGATGTAGTTAGTGTTAACGGTGGCCATTTTGGAGCCAGTTTAGGTGTTGTTGAATTAACAGTGGCCTTACACTATGCATTAAGTACCCCTTACGACAAGTTGGTTTGGGACGTAGGCCATCAGGCATACGGACATAAAATATTAACCGGGCGTAGGGATTTATTCCATACCAACCGTGTATACGGTGGTATTAGCGGTTTCCCGAAGATTTCAGAAAGTGAATATGATACCTTTGGTGTAGGCCATTCTTCTACTTCAATTTCGGCCGCTTTAGGGATGGCGGTGGCTTCGCAGTTAAAAGGTGAAACCGATCGGCAACACGTTGCCGTTATCGGCGATGGCGCCATGACAGCTGGTTTAGCATTTGAGGGATTAAACCATGCCGGGATCGAAAACAGTAATGTACTTGTGATCCTGAACGATAACTGCATGTCTATCGATCCGAATGTGGGTGCACTTAAGGAATATTTAACCAGCATCACCATTTCAAAATCGTACAACCGTTTCCGTGATGATATTTCTCATGTACTCACAGGGCTTTCTAAACTAGGCCCTAATGCACATAAGTATGTTAAGAAAATTGAGAAAAGCATTAAAGGAACCTTACTTAAACAAAGTAATTTATTCGAAGCCTTAAATTTTAGATACTTCGGCCCCGTTGACGGGCACGATGTAAAACGTTTAGCACAGACCATAAAAGATTTATCTGCTATTCCCGGTCCTAAACTTTTACACTGCGTTACTGTAAAAGGTAAAGGTTTTGCATTGGCAGAAAAAGATCAGACCAAGTGGCATGCACCAGGTCTTTTCGATAAGATTACCGGTGAAATCAAAAAAAGCACTCCCGATAAGCCGCAACCGCCAAAATACCAGGATGTTTTCGGGCATACCATGGTTGAGCTGGCAGAGGCGAATGATAAAATTGTAGGTATTACACCTGCTATGCCATCAGGATCATCGTTGAATATTATGATGAAAGCGATGCCAAAACGTGCATTCGATGTGGGTATTGCAGAGCAACATGCCGTGACTTTCTCGGCTGGTTTAGCGACACAAGGATTAGTTCCCTTTTGTAACATCTATTCAAGCTTTATGCAAAGGGCATACGATCAGGTGATCCATGATGTAGCCATTCAAAAGCTAAACGTAGTGTTTTGTTTGGATAGGGCGGGCTTAGCAGGTGCTGATGGTGCAACACACCATGGTGCATATGATATTGCTTACATGCGCTGTATCCCGAATTTAGTGATCTCTTCGCCAATGAACGAAGAAGAATTGCGTAACCTGATGTTTACTGCTCAACAAGAAAATGTGGGGCCATTTGTAATCCGTTACCCACGTGGTAATGGTGTTATGCCCGATTGGAAGCGACCATTCAAAGCATTAGAAATTGGCAAAGGACGTAAGATCTGTGATGGAGAGGATGTAGCCTTATTAACTATTGGCCACGTAGGTAACTTTGCCGTTGAGGCACGAGCCGAATTAAACAGCGAAGGTTTTTATCCAGCACATTACGATTTACGTTTTGTGAAGCCATTGGATGAGCAGCTACTACATGAAGTATTTGCTAAATATAAATATGTAATCACCGTAGAAGATGGCTCTTTGCCAGGTGGAGTGGGTTCAGCAGTACTGGAGTTTATGGCCGATCATGGTTATAGTGCCAATGTGATCCGTTTAGGTATTCCAGATCAGTTTATCGAACATGGAGAACAGGCCGAGCTTTGGGCCGAATGCGGTTATGATAAAAATGCAATTATAGCGGCAGTAAGAAAAGTGGCTGTAAAAAGAACAACAAATAGCATGGCAGGGTAGGCTACCATCATTCTTGTAATGATTGTCATTCTAAGCGCAGCGAAGAGTCTCAATTTTGCAAGTAAAGATCCTTCCTATCGTCAGGATGACGGATAATTAATAAAACATAAAGCCTCAGCTATATAAATAACTGAGGCTTTATCATATCATAAGCTTAACTAAAAATCAGAGTATAAATTTCTAAACGAACTCCGTAAGCCGAAAGTAATTAATCCGGTTGTATTTTTACCTAAATTGTTACTTTCTCTCCTAACCACACCGCCTAGTTCTAAGCGCAGGTTGTATTTCGGGTTAACCACGTATGCAACTTTTCCTTCAGCGTAAAAAAGATTGGTACGGATCCCTTGTGTAGTATAATTCCCTGTAGTTTGCACCGCATCAGTATAAGGCTCGAAAATGTTCTTACCATAGTTCTGTCCAGAGATATCAAGGCCGTACTTAGCATACATCAGTTCGCCGCTAAAATCAAAACGTTTATAAGAATAGTTTAACAAACCAATCAACTCTCTAAAGTTTGCACCCAGCGGATGTGCCAAAGGCTCCCCATATTGCGCATAATTTAGTATAGGTTTACGCGAAGAAAAAGTATAAGGTTTAGCCGTGTTGTATTCTAATAAATAATTTAGGCCTTCAACTTTAAAAACATCCGCACCTCTAAATCCCAGTTGCCATGCATATTTATTTCTTGAACTACCTTCTGAAGAGAAAAACTCCTTTGCCTGAAATTCATCTAAAGAAAACTGGCCGTATGCAACCAGTTCCTTTGCAAATTTATATTTTCCTGTAAACCCTATTAAGGCGTTGTCTGGAGAGCCGCTTGAAGCTTCAATTGGTCTTAAGAAAATAATTGGATTCGCATAACCCCAGTCAAAACCTCTTCTGTTCCCTGCGTCATCTGTTTGCGCCCATACAATTGAATCAAAGAATCCGATCGACAACCTATTATTCACGTTCCAATCTAAATAGTGGAATATCCCACCCTTTTTTCTAAAACCAGCTTCATAAGACAACCGTGGTGCACTTGGATCCTGCATCGCTGCCCACATCACCATATATTGTACATTACCTAAGTTCCCTGTTAATTTTAAGAATGGATAAGGAGATGCATAATCAGATAATAATAAGGACCGGTAACCATCTCCCACAAAGTTTTTATCATACCCAGCAGTAACATTCAAATATTTTATGGGCGTATATGATACGGTAGCGGTTACATAAGACCAATCTGCAGTTAAAGGATTAATGTCGGGATTATAACCCTGACCGTATTTACCACCAACACGGTTATAAGATTGGCCAGGAACAACTCCAGTTTGATCGATATAATTTCTATAATAATCTGCAAAGCGGCCCTGATTTTCGAACCCACTGGTATAAAAAGAAAATTTCTTTCCTATTGTACCGCCAACCTGGTAACCACGGGTATTTAAATAAGTATTTTTTTTTCCTGAAAAATCTCTCCCGATCTGGAAGTCAGGCAAAAAATCGGCATAAACCGTAAAATCTTCTTTTTGAATATCAAATAAATGCTCTTGAAACAACTTTCTGGCCGCCCATGATTTTCTCGTTGAATCTGCGCCAATACTTAACAATATGCTACTCTTATCGCGCAGCAAACTATCATCAATAAAAAAAGGCTTTAAAGAGCTGTGAATCCGTGTATTTGGATTATAAATCTCACTACTCAGTTTCTGGTAAAATTGATAAGAGTAAGGTTGATAAACAGCCTGGGCTTTAACCTCGTAAATGGAAACGACTAAAAATAGGAGGACTAAGATTTTCTTCATCTGATAAATTTTAATTCAAACGGCAAAGAACGTTATTAATTATCAATTTAACGCCTTCACCAAAGTTCAATAAAAGAAAAGCCCTTACGGGCTCCAAAAACTATAATTGTGTTATCGGAGTACTTACATCCCAAATATCAACAGGATAGGTTTGTGCGTTAGAAAGTTTTAAAAGTTCTTCTTTTACCATGGCTGCATCTTCCTTAAAGGTAACCCCAAACCACTTGGCATCCGTAGCAATAACTTTGATACGGGCTTCACCACTTTTGATCAATTGATCGGCAACTTCCGGTATAAGAAACTCCGCCTTAAGCTCGCCCTTATTTGCAGATAAGAATGCATAATACTTATCCTCCATCCAATCAATAAAAGCAGGTGTAAAACAAAAAAAGTTCATGCTCACCTGCGTATCCACAGCCAAGATCTGCTGTTGGTCTTTTTCAAAGCTAACAATTTGCCCATCTTTTAAAATAATCTCTCTTCGTTCATTAATCGAAACAATTTCATCTGCTGCATTGGTTTTGATTTCTCCCCTGGTAACTGCGCCAAACTCACTTACCGTATTCTTTAATTCATATCCTAGGCAGGCGAATAAATCATCCTGAATATCCTGGGTTAAAAATGTATAGGCTTTATTAAAGGCATCTAAACCATAAAAGTCATCGGCATTAATTACAGCAAAAGGCTCACCCACCTTACCTTTGCAACAAAGTAGTGCATGTGCAGTACCAAAAGGTTTTGTTCTTTCTTTCGAAAATTCAATATCCTTGCTAAAACTTTCCAGCGATTGATAAGCATAGTCAATTTCAATTTTACCGCTTAATTTAGGTTCAATTTGCGCAGCAAATGCTTCAGCAAATTCTTCACGGATAATAAAAATCACCTTACCAAATCCTGCTCTGAGGGCATCAAAAATAGAGTACTCCATGATGGTTTCACCACTAGGACCGAACGATTCTGTTTGTTTGTTCCCCCCATATCGGCTGGCCATTCCAGCCGCAAGGATAATTAAGGTAGGTTTCTTATTGTTATTCATTAATTACCAAATTAAAAAGCATTCTCCTCACCTTTAGCCATATTAATTACGGTCATAAAGATAATCTTCACATCCAGCATGGCACTCCAATTCTCTAAATACCAGATATCGTGTTCCACTCGTTTTACCATTTTATAATCTTCTTTAGTTTCGCCACGGTAGCCGTTTACCTGTGCCCAGCCAGTTATTCCCGGTTTTAAAAAATGGCGAACCATAAACTGATCTACGATACCTTTATATTGTTCGGTATGGCTTAACATATGCGGACGGGGACCGACTACACTCATGTGCCCCATGAACACATTAAAAAACTGAGGCAACTCATCTAAGCTTGACCTTCTAAGAAATTTACCTATCGGTGTAACCCGGTCATCATTTTTGCTCGCTTGTCTTTTATCACTATCGGCATTCATGCGCATGCTTCTAAATTTAAAACACCAGAAAGCTTCGTCATCACGTCCACTCCTTAATTGCTTGAACAGGACAGGACCTTTACTCTGCATTTTTATTAATAGCGCAATAATTGGATACAACCAGCTTAATACGAAAAGAATTACTAAACCACTAAATACAACGTCAATAGCGCGTTTTTTAAAGCGATTATGTATCTTCTCCAGTGGTTCAGAACGTAAAGAAATCACAGGGAATTCGTTTCCCAGATAACTCACTGTATAAGGGGACAATAAGGCCCCGCTAATATCGGGGATAAATTTCAAACGCACACATTGACGTTCTGCCTCTTCTGTAAGCAAGGTCATATCTGCCATCCGCTCTGGTGCAATGGTAACATAAATATCTTTAATCCCTTTGTCAACAGCCATTTTAAACTGGCGGCCAACCATATCGGAAATCTGACCATTGCGATCCAAATAATCCTCAGGTACATCGCCTATAAAACCATGAAATTCAATATAACGCTGCTTTTCAAAATAACTGGCCAATTGTAAACCAGTTGCGTTGTTACCCATAATAGCAACTGATTTAACGCCTCGTAAATGATTAAATAATAAAAACTGAAAAGAGGTACCAATAAAGCGGTTCACCAAAAACAAAATGGCCAACATGCCATAAAAAATCACCAGAAAAGATCTGGAGAAATCATTTTGTTTAGAGAAGAAAAGGTAAATTGAAAACAACACAGCATGTAAAACCACACTTTTCCAGGTCCCACGATAGATTCGCTCAATCCTACGCGACCCATATTCACTATAAAGTCCAAAGCTTGTAGTGCTCACAATCCAGATCAGATTACAAACTACAATGTAATGCCACTGCAATTCAGAACTCACCGCCTTACCCATATAAGCGGTAAATTCGTATGCAAAAAAGTACACAATATTGACCATGATTAGGTCAGTTATGGGTAGTATGTATTTAAGTATAAATAAGTAACGTGTTTGCATAGGCTTAAAGGGAAAACTTAAACATTTATTTCTTGTTTTTGTTTTGAATGAATCATAATGAACAAAATTGATGCCCAAATTCTGAATTCAAAGTTAAAAAATCATTATCAAAATAAAAATCGATAATAATGACGCAATATATAGGTAATATAACTTTCTATGAAAACGAGTATCTATGAAACCTAAAATAGTAGATAAATGCCTTAATTAGGTAGATACAAAAAAAGCCTACAACAGCTGTAAGCTTTTTTTGTATCTAAAGAAATAAAAATACTCTGCTAGTACAATCCTACACTTTCACAATCATTGTACCAATCAGTTAATGCTGCCATTAATGAAAATTGCAATTTATAGGGTGATTGACTAAGCTTTTCTCCTGAAATATTTGTCGATATCATTAACTTCTTTACTCGATCAGGATGAATACCACTAATATTTTTACCTAATACCCTGGCGCCAAAATAAGCCGAGCCTGCCGCGGTCTTTAATGCCCAGCCTGGCACCAATATTTTCGGTGCTTTAATATGAGTAGCCTTTGCCATGGTGATACAGATTTCCTCAATTGTAGGCGCAGGAAAATATGTTAAATTAAAAGTAATGTGCCCCGGTTTTTCCTTTTGTCCTGCTTCATATAATATCCTTGCAACATCCTTTACATAAACACATGCTTTGATCGTATCCTTTCTCCCCGGGTAAAAGAAAAAGCCCTTCTTAAGTGAATTATATAATCTGGTAAAATTACCACCTTCTTCCTTACCGAAAACCACTCCAGGTCTAACGATTATAAGTTTTCGGTTTTCAGGGTCTTCTGATTGCCAAAGTTTATGAATATATTCTGCCGTTAGTTTAGAGATGCCATATGGCGTATTGGGCATTGGTAAAGTTTCTTCTGTCTTATAATCTTCAGAAGCGCCATAGGGAGCAATTGAACTGGTAAAAACAATGGTATTAATATTATTCTTTCTAGCGAAATCACATACATTCTGTGCTCCAAATATATTGGTCTCAAAATATTCATGGTCAGGATGACCTGGCGTGGTATGCACGGCAGCTAGATTGTAAATTACACTATTATTAACACCATCTAATTTCAAATTTATACGTTGTCTAATATCTAGTATTGTAAAATCTTCGCTAACCTTTTTCTTAATATCATAGCTGTAGACAGGATCAGCAAGAGATAGCGTTTTGGAAATATAATCTTTTAGATGGGTCCCTATAAACCCAGAACCTCCGAATATTAAATGATTCATTTATTTTTTTCTAATTTATCCCAGTATTTACTATGCATTGAGAATATTTTCTTTTGCTTTAGCGACAATTTTTCGTGTAGCATACCTAATTTATAACCTAAAAATTTAGCTGCTATAGACATAGCCATTTTAGGCAAAACTAGAGGATTATTTTTAATTACGTACTTTAGTTCTGATTTTAAATATTTAAAACCCTCTCCACCTGCGGATCCAAATTCATTTAACAACCAAATGTTTGTTGAATGAAAAACTCCGATATCGAAATACCTTTTAAACTCCTCTTTTATAGTATAGTCATGTGAGTGATAAGCCTCAGAATCTGCTACATATGCAATTTGCCAGCCTTTAATTAAAATTTGCCCACCAACAATTACATCTTCAGCGAAAATTGTATGGCTTGGGAATCCGCCAACATCACGTAATGCTGTATTTCTATATGCGGCAAAAGAGTTTGAACATGATGCTGTTTTTATTCCAAATTTATCTTTATCTGAAAGTTTTTTAACGACAGAAGTAGATGGATAATTAAACAAGCGCGCATGAGATTCAAGTGTTTTAGCGCCTATATGAGGCAATTGTCTGCCATAAGCAATACCGACTTTCTGTTGTGCAAAAGCATCAACTAGATGCTTAATCGAAGCTTCATTCTTGAGAATACAATCTTGAGTAAGATAAATAAAAATATCACAGTCACTAGCTGCTTCTGAAAGCAATTGTCTAACATAGCCATGATCAAAATCAACTTGCTTTATGGTTAATGTTTCAAAACCATATTTTTTAGCAAGGCACACTGTCTCATCAGATGATTCTGAATCCATTATAATTTTTCGATCTACAGTTAAGCTCTGAATAGATATACTTTTCAAAACATTTTCAAACTCAGGTCCAGCGTTGTAAGTTGGAATTAATAATGATGTTCTAAACATATTTATTTAATAATATAGCCCTCTGAATGTGCTTTAGCAAATTTAAGAGAATCCTTAAATTCAAAAGAATTGATAAAGAGGCTTAAAAACAATTTCAAAAAAGAGAAATAATACTTATAAGCGGGAACGCCATTAGGATTTTTGGCTAAAACATTAATTTTTACCCTCTTTGTTATACTTTCAGGGCTTTCATTATGACTATGTTTAACATTTAAATCAGGGAAATAATAAATTCCATCAAACTTTGCACTTACTTCTTCCGCAAATATTTGATCTTCACTAGCCACAACATCTTCAAAACCAATTTCTTTCCATTGTTTTCTAGAAATTACAGACCCTGCATTGGAAAAATGAAATCCTTTCTTTAGCAAAACAGGAGACTGTCCATTATACCTCGGAAAATAATACTTTAAAAATGTACTGTCATAGATTGAATATCCTAAATATTCATTAACAATTTGTCTGAAGTAGCCAGAAAATTCGCCGATTTGTTCAAATAATTTAAAAATCCTTTGAAAAAAGCAATCCTCTTCTAGTATAACATGTCCTGAAAAAAAAACATTTAACTCTGAATCAGACAGACTCATCATAAGGTTGCAAGAATCACCGAATGAAAACTCGCTTGAATGTATAGAATATAAATCGCAGTTTAAATTTTGTAGTATTGATACAGTGTCATCGCTACTTCCGCTATCCAAGAATATTAAATGAATAGATTCAAACATTTTCTGTTTTTTTAATGAATCAATAAATCGAGGAAGTTCACTAGCTTCATTTTTTACCCGCACACACACTGCGATCCGTTCATCTCTGCTCAGCCCTGATTGCGACCTTAGCTTCAAAAGCGTTCTATAATTTTTCATCTTTAACTATTAGCGATATCCAAAATAACTGAAAAATTATAGGCAGGTAGAAAAAGTGATTATAAAATATGCTCAATATTAAACATTGCGCAATTACAGCACGAAAGAGTACTCGTTTATTTCCTTTTGACCACCATGCTAAAAAACTAATAATACCAATAGTGAATGAGAATATAGCAATACCATAGTATCCCATATCTAAATAAGGTGAGGTAAATGCAGAACTCACATTAAAAGCTTCGCTAATTAATGCTCCAGAGGTATTAGAAACTGTATTATCTCCATAGAAAAAATTCCTAATTAAACTAGGAAGTAAAAGACTTGTAGTATTAGGAAATGATGGGTCGTAATTTGTAATTGGAACACTAAAATTAAATAGTAAATTGTTAAATGGAGTAGCAAGATAAATATACACCCATAAAAACCCTGATGGCAACCAAGATATCCAATTTTGCGATGGCATAGCCAATTCGTAAAATTTATCCTGACCTGTCCTTAAATCGCCAACCACACCGAAAAGTATAATAAAGAACAAACCAAAAAAAGAAAGATTTCGAACTAACTTTAACTGAGATTTACTAAAAATAAAGTAAATATAGAATATCTCTATGATTTGTGTAACGATTAGCTGTCTGGAGATTACAACAATCTGCCATATAAACGTAAATAAACATATATATAAATATTTCTTTTTACCAGTTTTGATGTATAAAAAAAAACTAATAATCCCAAGCGAAGTCTGCAAGGCATTTAACAACCCGTGTAATGACGGTAAACCAAAGTCGAAGTACGTCTTTTCACTTCCTTGAATAATCCAAAGTAAAGGAACCCCTTTCGAGAAAATAACCTCAATAATTGTAAAAAAAATCCAAAACTTAAAAAACGGAATAATCCGTTTTTCTATATTTTTAATAGTTGAATCTGTATAAACAAATGGTTTTTCCACGACACGCCCTCTTAATAAAAAGACAAAGAAATAACCTAAACAAAATGAAAAAGTTGCTATAAAAAAGAACTTAAATCCAGCAGAGGCTTCAAACCAAATCAGCTCGCTCAATCTCATGCTATATAGGAAAAACACTAATAACCAAACCACTATAAAAATTAATATTGGCTTGAATAATGTAATTATTTTTGTGTTCATATTAACGAGAATTATTTTTTCTTGAAAACCTCATATAAGTTCCTTATTAAACTTTTTTTAAAAATTGACTTTGGGAAGTCTGTGATCTTCAAATTTGATTCCTCTGTTGCAAGAATCAATTTCTCGACAACCCCATCAATAGAGTGGTTATCTAGAAAATAATCTAATGTTTTGTTGGAAATATCACTATAATTATGAAACGATTCTAAAATAATCTGTTTTAGGCTATTCCCATCACGATCAAAGTCTTTCGATGATATATTATGTCCTAGATCAAAATCTTCTGTATTATAAAGCCACCGATATTTATAATTATCAACGATTTTAGCATATGAAAAGTCTAAAACAATAGTAGGTAGTGCGAATTTAGCTCCTTCTAAAGCTGATGTCCCCATCGCAGTTAGAATATCCACTTCATTTATCAAAATATCATCTAATTTTTCACTACTGACAGCTCCAAGCATCTCCAATTCAAAAAACTCGTTATTCAAATCCAATTTATCTATTTCAAATCGGAAAGGACCATCGCCAATTATCTTATACTTGATTTTGATTTTTAACTCTTTGGATATTATTGTGAGCTTATCAATTGTGTATAATAATATGTGGATTTTAAAATCACAAAGTCTACCAACCCAGCAAAATGTAAGGTCGCTATTATCTTTATGATTAATTCTTTTATCCGAATTTAAAGCAGGTACAGGTAAAAAATCGTTATTTAAAATATCCAAAAAAAGATATTGAGCTGTTTTATTCCTATTAACGCTGTCCATAAATAATAGCGCATTTTTTTGCAAACAAATTGAAGCAAAGGTTTTCACTTGCCCAATGGTTCTTTTAAAGAACATCTTCCCAATTTTTTCATATAAATTGAATGATGAAAATTGGATATTCCTTAAACCTGGAAATGGAATTAATACGGGCACCAGATTATCGGGATGAAGATTCCAAAACACAATTTTAGACGTTGCCGGAATTACCAATTCAGATGGGAATCTGTAAGGAAGCATAGCCTGAGTAATGAAGGTCACATCATCGGGTATATACACTGATTTTCCGAAATTAAATGGGATCAATTCTATTTTACTTTGCCCCTTAATACTTTCGGCAATGTACCCATCAACAAAATCAACTACATATACTTTTTTAACTGATGCCCTTCTGGATAAAGCTAAAGCTATTCTTGAGAAAAGAACTGGTACACCACTAACTCCACGGCTAGGAAAGTAAAAGCAAAATACACCTACATTATTCATTTTTCGAGAGTTTTTTTCTGAAAATGATTACCATAGCTAATAGGTATAAAAAATAATTTATTGCAAATGCGATACTCGTACCCAATATCCCCCATTTAATAACACAAAAATAGGTTATTATAATATAAGATAACCCAAAAATAATTTCTGTAATTACGAATAACTTAGTCATTGCTTTTGCTAACATCAAATAAGCTAAAACCCAAGCTAAGATTTTAAATATATCACCCAATAATTGCCAAATGAACAATTTTTCCATTGAAATGAAATCGGATGTATAAAGAATATTTATAATAAAAAATCGCAACAAAAAAATTAACAAACAGCTAGTTATTACAGCCGGTATTATTACTTTATAACCGTTATAAATTTCAGTCTTGAGCTCTCTATTTGTTTTTAGTGAAGAAAGTTTGGGCAAATAATATGTACTTAAAGATGTTGTTATTAGCATCAAATATCCATCTGATATTCTCATCATGCCTTGCCAATATCCAGAGTCATTAATTCCCAATTTAGAAATTAAAAAATTCCTTATTATAATCTGAGCTAATGGCATTGTTAAAGCACTAATTATTGCCATAAAGCTAAATTTACTCAAGTTAACTGCAATCTGTTTATCTATGGGCTCGATATTAAAAAAAAGCCTAAAAATATTTTTCTTTCTAAGAAGGAATACAGTAACAAGTAGTATAAGTGATTGTGAAAAAACCAAAGCATATAATGCTCCAATCACATTATAAAAAAACACAAGAATAATAGTAAAAATCAGACTTATTATACTTCCTGATGCATTCACAAAAGTATATAGTTTAATTTCGCCTAAGCCATTTAATACAGAAAGAATTAATGTATTAATCGAAGTTAAAACTATAGTTAGCCCTAATAATCTGATTGGATTTACATACAACTCATTCATAAATACTATGGAAGATATAAATCCACTAAAAAGGATCAGAAATATTCCACTTATTATTGAGCTATAAATTGTTATCTTAAGGGAGGTACTAATTAGGCTCTTTAATTTTATTGAATCATTGTTGTACTCTGATGCATACTTTATAACCCCATTATTTATTGCCCCATTCGCAAAAGTCTGCGATATTGTTATAAAATTCGTAAAGGCTCCTACAACAGCAACCCCAGCAGGTCCAGCACTTATTGCCACGATTTTACTTGCAACAAAGGTTGAAGCAATCTTGACAAAAGTTATAATTCCTGAAAAAATTGTTGTTTTTAATAGCTTCAAGATATTAGTAGTTATTTACAACCTCAATAACACGGCTAATTTCCTCATCTAACATAACCTGACTTATTGGCAAGCTTAGCACCTCCCGGTGAATTTTTTCCGAAATAGGTAAAGATACATCATTAAGCTCTTCGTACGCCTTCTGTTTGTGAGGAGGAATAGGATAATGTATCACTGTTTGTATACCTTGGCTAGTCAGATATTGTTGCAATTCGGTGCGATTTTCCGTTCTTATTACAAATAAGTGCCAAACATGGCTTTCTTGAAAATCAACAACAGGAAGATTAATCTTCGGATTCTTAATTTCTGTTAAATACCGATTTGCCACTTTTCTTCTTAATTCTGTTTCATCATCAAGGCTTGCCAGTTTTACCTCAAGTAAACTTGCTTGGAGTTCATCAAGCCTGCTGTTTACACCTTTATATATATTCTCATATTTTACCTGAGAGCCATAATTCAGTAATGCGCGAATAGTTTCTGCTAAATTGTCATCATTCGTAGTAATAGCGCCAGCATCTCCCAATGCTCCTAAATTTTTTCCTGGGTAAAAACTAAAGCCAGCGGCATCACCAAAATTTCCTGCAGAACGCCCATTTGGCGACTTTGCCCCATGAGATTGAGCACAATCTTCAATTACCTTGAGTCCGTACTTAGCACCTATAGCACAAATCTTGTCCATATCGCATAATTGGCCATATAAATGAACTGGTAAGATTGCAACAGTATTTTCCGTAATTTTTGATTCTATTAAACCATAGTCAAGATTATATGTTTCTAAAATAGGTTCAACAAGAATAGGCTTTAAATTATTAGCGGATATAGCCAATATACTGGCTATGTAAGTATTTGATGGAACAATAATTTCATCACCATCTTTAAAAATACCCAATTCTTTATAAGCTCTAATAATTAAGATTAAAGCATCTAATCCATTTGCCACACCGATTGTGTGTTTCGCGCCCGTATACTTACTGAATTTTTGTTCAAAATTTCTTAACTCAGATCCCATAATATACCATCCTGATTCTAATACGCGTTCAAATGCGTCTTGAAGATTCTTTTTATGAAGCTGATTAATCTTATATAAGTCTAAAAATTTTATCATAATTTAATTGGTTTAAACCCATCAAGCACAAACTGCTCTCCTGTTTCTTTATCCTGTAACTGAAGATCCAATATCTTCAGATCTTCTGTTAAATATCCCCTTAATTTTGCCGGATTTCCATACCAAAGAGTATGAGGTGGTACATTCTTTGTTAACACACTTCCAGCGCCAATTAAGCTGTACTCGCCAATTTCGATTCCGGCAACTATTGTAGAATTTGCTCCAATTGAACAACCTTTTTTTAGAATTGTTTTTTTAAATTCTGTTGGATATTGTTTTGAGCGTGGTAACAAATCATTAGTAAAAGTTACATTAGGTCCAATAAAAACGTCATTTTCAATTTTAATACCATCCCAGATTTGTACTCCAGACTTTACAGTTACATTATCACCTATAACAACATCATTTTCTATAAAACAATTCGCATTGATGTTACAATTTTTTCCTATCACTGCACCCGCTAATACTACGGTAAACTGCCAAATAAAGGTCAGTTCCCCAATAGAGTCGGTTTGAACATCAGCTAAATGATGTACACTAATTCCCATTTGAATAAATTAAGAAGTCATTATAGTCTCTAATATAATCCGATTCATTATAATGGCTTGATGCAAAAACCAAGCATATAGATCCTGATGAGAAATTGATTTCAGAAGCCCAGATTCCTGGTGGAATATGTAAACCAACATTAGGCCTATTTAATTGAACAATTCTTTTTGTCTTTCCATCATCCAAGAAAACTTCAAAGCTACCACTTGCAGCAACTAAAAATTGATGACATTCCCTGTGGGCGTGAGCGCCTCGTGATTCGCCACCTGGTATATCATATAAATAAAATATTCTTCTTATAGAAAAGGGTATTTCTATATCATTATGAACAGGCGTTATATTGCCAGCCCTATCTTTTATTTTTGGAAGTTCAAAAACAGAACAGTCATAGGTTGTAATTTTACGCATTGTTTTTGGACAGTTTAAATTTATCAAGATCTCTTTCATAATCAGTTTCATCATAATCGGTGGAAGAAACTATCAGCGCTACAGAGTTTGTAGAAAAATTTTCCATATGCCGCCATATACCACTTGGCACATACATCCCATAGTACGAGCGATTTAGTGAAAACGTTTTGCCCTCAATTCCATCATTAATTACAACATCAAAGCTTCCAGATAAAGCGATTATAAGCTCTTCATTTCTATAATAACTATGCCCCCCACGAATTTCACCTCCAGGTACATCGTAAATCCAATAAGTACGCTTAATATCAAAGGGCAACTGGTTTCCTTCTTCAAGAAAAGAAAGATTTCCACGCTCATCAAGTATTTTAGGTAGCTGTATAATTTTAACTTTATCAATTCCCATTTTATTTCATTCTTTTAAAAATACTAGAGTACCACTTTTGATTTTCACTCTGACCATAGTTACCGTAACCGTAACCATAACCGTAATATTTGCTACTAATATCATTAACCACAATCCCCATGTTCTTCATTTTGCCAGAGCTGTAAAGTTCCTCAACAATATTTAATTGATCCTTTTTGGTAAATTTCTGCCTCACAAGATATAATGTAACATCTGCATATTTCGCTAAAAGTTGTGCGTCTGCAATAATGCCTATTGGTGGTGCATCCATAATAATATAATCGAACTCTTTCTTTAGTTCAGCAATTAAGCCAGGGGTATATTCACTCATTATTGTTTCGGCAGGATTAGGAGGTAATGGGCCTGAAGAAACGATATACATATTTTTGTTAATTGTGAGTTGCTTAACAATATTGGCAGGCTTTAAAGAAGAATCAATGGTAAAATTACTAAAACCTATATCATTGGAGACACCTAGTTTTACAGAAAGACCAGGCTTTCTTAAATCTAATTCCATTAATAAAACTTTCTTACCAGCTAAGGCTAAAATATTACCCAAATTTATTGCAGTAAAAGATTTCCCTTCACCACTCATGCTTGAAGTGAGCAAAATAACTTTGTCGTTCTCGTTTTTCAAATAAAACGATAAATTAGTTCGCAAAGCTCTGAACTGTTCTGAAATGGCAGATCTTCCCTTATTCGCGACTATTAAATTATCATCCGACTCATTATGACTTATCTCCCCAATAACTGGCACAGAAGTACGGTTAGTTACATCATCCTTAGTTCCAATACCAGTATTCATTATATCAACAACAAAAACAACTGTTATAGGAACGATTAAACCGATAAATAAGCCTATTAAGTAAACTATATTTTTTTTGGGACTAACCGGCAGGACGGCAGCTTTGGGTGGGTCGATTGTTTTAGCAATAGAAATATTTGAAGTTTTAGAAATTGCTGTTTCTTCTGCCTTTTGCATTAAAAATATGTACAATTCTTGCTTTATCTGTTGATTTCTAGCAAGTTTTAAGTAGTCTTTTTCAATTTGAGGCACATTACTTATCTTACCTTCCGATTGATTCAATTGAGACATTAATTTATCTCTCGTTACAACAAATGTATTCTTCGTGCTTTGAATATTTGATAAAATCCCTTTCCTCATTTCAGAAATTTGAGTGTCCAAATTTTTAATAAATGGGCTTTCTTCGGTAACACTTAATAATTGTTTGTCTCTTTCGATAAGCAAAGTGTTATACTGATTCATTAGGCCAGAAAAAACCATATCTTGTGGCAATAAAGATGTAGGGAAAACCCTTTGATTTTTACCAGTATCTTTCAAATACTTTTCAAGGTCATTTAATATTGAAACTTGTGTTTCTGCTTTAGCGAGTTCAGAAGTAATTTCACCAGAGCTCTGAACCAATAATCTTCCCTGCTCGCTCATATCAGCAAGCTTATTATTAGTTTTAAAACTTTGAACTTTATTCTCAACATCACCTAATTCACTAGCAATTAAACTCAATCTTTTTTGAATAAATTTAGTTGTACTATCAGCAATTACGTTTTTATCATTCAGGTTAGATTGAGTATACTGTTTTATCAATGCATTCAGGATATCTTCTCCTTTTTTAGGCACAGGATATGAAAAGCCTAAATCAATAATAGTAACTTGTTTATTATAAACGCCTACACTAAGTTGCTTCATTAACGTAGCAACTCTTTCATCAATAGAACTAATCGACACATAGTAAATTCCTTTATTTGGTCCCACTAAATCTTCTTTTGATATCGAAAGCTTTCCAATCCCTTTTATTTCAAAGATTTGCCCCCAATTTACTTCTAAATCAATATCCTTACCGGAAATACTTATTTTATTGTTTTTTTCTAAATCAATCTTTAATTTCGTAAAACTAATTGTATCAACCTCTTGAATTAAATTAATCTTGAATGGTGATTCATATACCTCCCGATTAGTTAAACTTCCTTTCTTAGTGTAGACAATATTCAATTTCATTTGCCTAACAACCTGATCCATTAAAGATCTTGTTTTTAAAATTTCGGCTTCATTATCAACAGAATTTTTTCCACCAAGAATACCTCCCAAATCCATAAGTGCACCAGCTTGTTTGCCAATACCTCCTCCTTTTTCATCATCGTTTACTAATACTCTGGCATTAATTTGATAAATTGGGGGAGTATACCTTATGTATAAAAAAGATATAAATAAACAAAAAATGACACTGATAAAGAACCAAGACCATTTGTCTTTGATTTTTAGAAAAATTTGTTTTATATCAATGCTATCACCTTCTAAATTTTGAAGGTTTTTTTTCTCAGAATAGGTATTCATTTATAATTTCGCTAGTATATTTTGGTTTATTTAAAATTGCTTATAGCTAAAACTATAACAGATATAACAGAAGCAATTACACCAATCGTTTGAATTTGAGCTGAATTTGAGGCTGAAACTTTACGTTTATTTGGTTCAACATATACTACATCATTTTGCTTTAAATAGTAGTATGGACTATTAAAAATATCCGATGAATTGAGATCTAAACGGCCGAATTCTTTTTTCCCATTTGTCTCTCTAATTACCAAAACATTTTCTCTTTTGCCATAAATGGTCAAATCTCCAGCCAAACTTAAAGCATCTAAAACAGATACCTTCTCATTTGGTAAGGTATATGCAGAAGGGGCATTTACTTCACCTAGCACACTAACTTTGAAGTTAGCAAATCTTAGTTGAACATTTGGTTCTTTATATACTACAGCAGCCTTTTCGCGAATTAACTCACGTGCATTGTATGTTGTTAAACCACTAACTTTTACTTTTCCTATGAGTGACAATTCTACCTCACCGTTACGATCTACCAAAAAGCCATTTACTTGTTGGGAAGCAAGTGCCGTATTAGCCCCTCCTCCCAAAACAGTATTAGCTGCAGCTTG
This sequence comes from Pedobacter sp. Bi27, assembly GCF_918698255.1. Classification (NCBI taxonomy): domain Bacteria; kingdom Pseudomonadati; phylum Bacteroidota; class Sphingobacteriia; order Sphingobacteriales; family Sphingobacteriaceae; genus Pedobacter; species Pedobacter sp. Bi27. The sequence continues at coordinate 207,055 of NZ_CAKKMW010000008.1, read as the reverse complement.
ATTAACTATAGCACCACTTTGTGGATTTAAAGTAAATATATTGATACTCAAAATATCATCTGTTTGTATAATTGGCTCAATAAAGGCAATTGAATTTTCTAATTTGGCCTGATTAACAGTTTGAATGTCTTGAAAGTAAGCGATTTTCTTATTGCTAACACAGGAAGAACTTAAGGCGATTACGAATATTAGGCTAGTAATTTGTAGCCGTTTATACACATTTATTTTTTTATTCATAGTATAGATCCCATTTAAAATGAAATTTGACCATTTTAAACAGTTTGCAAACTTAAACATTTAATTGTAATATCTGAAAATCTTTAATTTCAGATTTAAACATTTCAGATTTTGATGGAAAATTGAACATTAGTTTATGGGAAAGATTAGTTGATTAAGTACTAAACCAAAATTGAGCTGAATAATTCTTGATTTTTGAAACTATAACTACCAATAATATCATAAAGCTTTCCAGAAAGAATAGATTCTTTTAAAACATTTAAGTGCTTATCATGGTGAAGATCTGTGCCTGCTAGGTCATACATTTTTTCCTTCAATAGAACTTCGGCTAATTGTTTGACATCTTTTCCATAGTACCCCAAAACTGATAATAAATTTAACTGTAATAAACATCCTTTTTCTTTAAATCTCTTTAACCTGGTTATGTCTCTGAAATAAAATGTATAACGTTCAGGGTGAGCTAAAATTGGCTTATATCCTTTTATTTCGATGTCAAATATTGTTTGGCTTATACTCGGGCTTTCATTCAAGTAAGACATTTCAATCAATAGATGCTTCTGATCTAAAGGACATAACTCATTTTGTAAACTAAAATCCTGATCAATCATGTACTCTGCACCAGCACCCAATTTAAATAATATATTTTCCTTGTCCAACGCTTCCTGAAGAGCTGCTTTAGCAGCAGAGATTGTTTCAACGGTATTCGGATAAAGTTCCCTATAAATATGAGGGGTGCAAATTAATTGATCAAAACCTAATTCTTGAAGACTTTTTACAAAGCGCAATGAAGTAGCTACATCAGGTGATCCATCATCAATCCCTGGTAATATATGCGAATGCATGTCCACTCCGAGCCAAGAGATATCCGTAACTTTATTTTTCCTATTAAAAAAGCTTAACATACAAACTTATATAATACTAAATGTTAAAATAAAAACTTAAACTGACAGCCCTTAAACAAGGCTAAACCATTAAGCGCAACAAATTTAATTTACAGTATAACCGTAAACTAATGTTTTTATTGCGCAATATGCAATAATCTATCTACATCACAAATAAAGATCGTAAGATACAGATCAAAAGTAGAGGAAATGAGACAAAAAGTAGATACTTTTGCAAACTTTTAACAAAAAAACAATTTCATAAGCCTGATAGGCATAAATTAGCAATGTTTTTTTTATTTTTTAACGTGCTCATAACAAATAGTTAACACATAAACATCAAATCTGTCAAAATTAAGACAGAGTCATTATTCAAAATAGTTAAGTGTCTTAAATCCGCCCGATTTTAAGTATTCATCCTTTTTCATTAAATGAAGGTCAGAAATGACCATATCTTTAACTAAAGCCGCTAAGTCATATTTAGGTTCCCAGCCCAATTGCGTTTTAGATTTTGTTGGATCTCCCAATAATAAATCTACTTCCGTTGGCCTGAAATATTTAGGATCTACTTTTACTACTGTGCTACCTAAAAACAGTTTTTCAGGATCTAGGCCTAAACGGCTAACCACCTCAACATCTAACCCTATAATTACACCTTTTTCATTTTCGTCTTTCCCCGAAAACTCGATATCTATGCCCAATTCGGCAAAACTCATGCGTACAAAATCGCGAACTGTTGTCGTAATACCGGTAGCAATCACGAAATCTTCTGGTTTTTCTTGCTGCAAAATTAACCACATGGCCTCGATGTAATCTTTGGCATGGCCCCAATCTCTTTGGGCAGAAAGATTACCTAAATAAAGGCATTTCTGCAAGCCTAATGCAATTTTAGCTGCAGCACGGGTAATTTTACGCGTAACGAAAGTTTCGCCCCTTAAAGGGCTCTCATGATTAAACAAAATGCCGTTACAGGCAAACATACTATAAGCCTCTCTGTAATTTACGGTGATCCAATAGGCATACATCTTGGCTACTGCATATGGTGACCGCGGGTAAAAGGGTGTAGTTTCACTTTGTGGAACAGCTTGAACTAAACCATATAACTCTGAAGTACTGGCTTGGTAGACTCTAGTTTTCTTCGTTAAACCCAAAATACGTACGGCCTCTAAAAGTCTCAGGGTCCCAATACCATCTGCATTGGCAGTATACTCAGGCATCTCAAAACTTACATGCACATGGCTCATTGCCGCGAGATTATAAATTTCATCAGGTTGTATTTCCTGAATAATACGGATCAGGTTGGTCGAATCAGTTAAATCGCCGTAATGCAATTTAAAATGTACATTCTGCTCATGTTGGTCCTGATAAAGGTGATCAATACGATCGGTATTAAATGATGACGAACGTCGCTTTAATCCATGAACAAAGTAATCCTTTTTCAGTAAAAATTCTGCTAAATAAGCACCATCCTGTCCTGTAACACCTGTAATTAAAGCAACTTTCATATCAATCAATAATTTGTAGGCTACAAACATACAGAATAATTTATTTGATTGATGAGTGTTTTTAAATGGTAATTTAATCTTATTTCCCTATCAAACACGATCAAATGACTGCTTATGTTCGTACTTTTGAAGCTTGCGCTCATCGAATTTTATGTCTTTTACTTGCAATGATAATGTACCTTGTTTACTTTTTAACCGGGATTCGTTAATCAGCATGCAAAATTTGATTTACGGATGCTTTTGGTAATTAATAGTCGGTTTTTAGGAAAGAATGAATAAGCAATCAAACCAACGATCATATTCGAAATGAAGTTGACAAACGACCTATACCTTGAATGTTCCACTGGAGTTTTACTAATCCATTGGTCTCGATACATAAATCCGTTACATCAGGCTATAACTGCTGTAGGGTATGCTGGTGTTAAATTCAAAACCTTTAAGCAAAATAGCCTTATCAATCAATTTTTTATCACCTGCATGTTCTGGCTGGACGATTTTAAAGATGCGAATAACAAGCTTATTTAGACGATTGGGAAATAGCCATAAGCATAAAGTTTACCGGCATGACAAATGCTTTTCTGATGTAAGCCGCATTTCTACTGACTGTACCAAATACGGACTACTTTCCCTACAGGTTCCTATTAGTGGGCGGCTTTTTTCTTACCATATCCTGATTACCGCATTTGTAAAAAAAGGCGGCCAAGTTGCCCGTTAATTTTGATTATTTCATTCCGGATCACTATAATTTAGTATATTAGGTTAAACAAAAGGGATGATCACCCAATTCAATAAATCTGATTAAAATCCAAAAAAAATATCCCGAATCCCACCTTTACGGCACGTTTACTCCGACTTCCGGCCAGGCTTGCCTATGCCTTGCTGTACACCTACTTGCCTTCTGCTTCGGACTTGCTTTGGTTGAAACAGAACCATGTTGAAGATCAGCGATATCAAAGATTTGCGTCGCTTTAGGTTAGCTGGTTAACAATAGCTAAATAAAAGGTGAAGGGAAACTTAGCTAGGATTATTTTGGGTCACAGCTGTGTCGGTATTGGGGATAGACAACGCGGGAAAAGCAAAATACAAAAAGCCCGAATATATTAGCCGCTCATGCGTTTAGTTCCCACCTGCGCGAGAATGAAGACTGTATAAATAATAGCCTAAAAAACAGCATTAATCACAAAGGCAACAAGAACACAAAGCTATTAATATTTATTAAGCGCTTCTTTAAGAAACTAAACCTGAATGAATGCTCGTGATTTTTTCTATCGGGGCAAAAGGAAAGCGGAACTAGCAGAACCGATGCACACAAAACCTGCTTTCCAAACCCTTGATAACACTAAAAATACCGGCTAACACAAGCAATCTTCGCATCTTTGTGACTTGGTGGTAAAAACATCAATGAACCTCTCTATGAAGATTACTTTACCGACAAAATGGGTACAGGCTAGCTCGCTCAATTCCGGCTTCCATCCAATAACCATCGGATTATTGCCATTAAGATTCCCGCCTGCGAGAGAATGACGCACGGTGTTAATGGTCCTACTCATGCTAATCAGCATGTTGGAAGCGAAGTGCCTATAACCTGGCATCCACCAAATTTCTGTCGATAAAAGATTTGGTATCAAAAATGAGTGCCCCTTTTTCTTTAATACTGCGATAATCAATGTCTAAAAACTGCTGGTGCGCCACAGCAAGGATAACAGCATCGTAATGTTTAAACTGACCATCATTAATCATTTCGATGCCATACTCCGCTTTCACTTCATCCCTATTAGCCCATGGATCATATATATCAACATCCATACTAAAAGCTTTCAGTTCCTTGTAAATATCAATTACCCTTGTATTCCTGATATCAGGGCAATTTTCTTTAAAAGCGAAACCTAAGATTAGGGCTTTAGCGCCATTAATTACTTTTTCTTTGGCCACCAGCATTTTGATCACTTTATTGGCCACAAACATCCCCATATTATCATTTACCCTTCTGCCGGAGAGGATTACTTCAGGTTTATAGCCCAAAGCCTCCGATTTATGCGCCAGGTAATATGGATCTACGCCAATACAATGGCCGCCAACCAGGCCGGGTTTATAGTTTAGAAAATTCCATTTGGTTGCAGCAGCCGCCAGCACATCAGCTGTGTCGATTCCCATGCGATCGAAAATTAATGCCAGTTCGTTTACAAAAGAAATATTCACATCACGTTGTGCATTTTCTATGGCTTTTGAAGCTTCTGCTACTTTAATGCTGGGTGCCAAATGCGTACCGGCAGTAATAATAGAAGCATAAAGTTCATCAATTTCAGCAGCAATCGCAGGCGTAGAGCCAGAGGTTACCTTTTTAATTTTGGTAAGGGTATTAATTTTATCTCCAGGATTAATCCGTTCTGGAGAATAGCCACAGAAAAAATCAATATTGTATTTTAACCCTGAAATTTTTTCTAGAACAGGTACGCAATCTTCTTCGGTACAGCCAGGGTAAACAGTCGATTCATAAATGACGATATCACCTGCTTTTAATACGATACCTAACATTTTGCTGGCTGCAAGTAAAGGTTGCAGATCTGGCCGTTTGAGTTGGTCGATAGGAGTAGGTACCGTAACGATATAGACGGTGCATGTGGCCAGGTCGGCTAAATTGGCGCTGAGGGTTAATCCCATCTCCGACGCAGCAATTACAGTTTTCAGATCTTCCAAATTTGCTTCATTTGTTCGATCCTTTAATTGATTTAACTCAGCTACCCGTTCCTCATTCGTGTCAAAACCAATTACTTTATATTTCTTAGCAAATTCGATAGCAAGTGGTAGTCCAACATAACCTAAACCAATAATGGCAATTTGCTTTTCTGTATTCATTTTTTCTGGTGGTTTTGCAAAGATATAATTATCAAAAGCGCTATTTCAAGTAAAAAGCTTGCTTTCCAAATGATAATCTCCTAGCTAATAATTTAAAATAAGCTATCGCTCCCATCCCAAATTAAAATAAATTATTTATAAATAATATTTAAGATACTATCGCCCACTATTGGCCTATAATGACTTATTTCATAATAATTTGTGACTTTTTCTGAGAAAATACTTTTCCCAGAAAAATCATACACATTTTCTCCAAATAAATTATGTAATTTTTTCAAATCTTTTGGATTAAACTTAATCTGCTCATAAAGGGGGCTCAATACTATTTTGTAATTAGTTTTATGTTTAACCAAAATCCTTTTAATTTCATTTAGCATGTAATCGAATTCTTTGTTAATTTCAACAACGCTGTCTACTTGTTCTTTGTCCCTTTTATAAAATAGTTTATTTCTAACCTCGTAGTATCTTTTAGTCTGATTTGTAATTTCCTCTTCTTGATCAATTATTGTTATTGCATTATTAACAGGATCAAACCTTATCCTTCTATTTTCTATATAGCCTGCCATAAATGGCTTATATTTTTTTGTATTCAAATAAACATAGTAACTAAAAAGAAATTTTGGATTGAGGTAGGCTTTAAAAAAAGTTGCCTGAAAATCAAATTCACTCTCTCCAGAAGTTAAAGGATCTTTGATAAATAAATGACCCTGATGATTAGTCTTATTTAAAAAAGAAACATCTCTACACAGAATAATTAAGGCATTTTTTATATTGATATTTCTAGAATCAAGAAACTTTAACTTAGTGTATATGCCATATATAGATTCTGCAGATGCATCAAACATAAAGACCTTATCCTTTTCATCTAATTTCTTCACCCAAGAATTTGGTCTATAAGCCAAAGTTCTTGAGCTGCCAAAAATAAATGAATTATAGTGATACTTAGGATAATTCTTCACAAGCATTTCTGTCGAGATAAAGTCTCTGTTAGGTATGACAAAAGGATAAGAATAATCGCTATACTTTTTAAGAACTTTGAATGGATCATTTATACAGTAGCTTAGTATAAATATTAGCATAACTCCAAATCCACAAAGTGCAAAAATAAATAATTGTTTTAAGAAAGATTTCATTGTTAGAATTGAAAGTAAATAAACTGCTGTTCGCCACCAGATGAATATAAAATTGCAAATACTAAAATATAATAAGCACTCCACCTTAAAGGCCTAGACCAACTTAATCCAATTTTTTCAATAGCATAATTTTGCTCTCTGCCAATCCATTCTATGATAAAAAAACACATGGTTACAAAAAGCACTCCCAATGCCGATGATATCCCGACAAATTTGGGCAAAGTAAAAAGCGAACTAGAAAATATCTTTACAAGATACTCAAAAGCAGAATGTATACTGGGCGACCTAAAGAAAATCCAAGCGATAACGGTTAGAAAAAAAGTGAGGCTTATAGATAAAACTTCCTTAAGGGTTGGGTAACGCTTGCCATGTGCAACAATATCCATGTTCACTCTATTTTTATTGAAAACAATTGATGGCATTATATAGAGTGCATTTAAAAATCCCCAAGCAATGAATGTCCAATTAGCTCCATGCCAAAATCCACTTACTAAAAATATTATGAACGTATTTCTTACTTTAACAAGCGTTCCACCTTTGCTACCTCCCAAAGGAATATATAAATAATCCTTAAACCATGAGGATAAAGAGATATGCCAACGTCTCCAAAATTCAGCTATATCTCTGGAGAAATATGGAAAGTTAAAGTTTTTGAGCAAATCAACGCCGAATAATCTTGCAGTACCAAGTGCTATATCTGAGTAGCCTGAAAAATCACCATATATTTGAAAGGTAAAGAATAAAGCTCCAAGCAATAAGGTGCTACCGGAATAATTTTCAGAATTATTAAATATTAAATTAGCATAATTAGCGCATTGGTCTGCAATAACAACCTTCTTAAATAGTCCCCATAAAATCTGCCTTAAACCATCTATGGCATTTGCATAGTCAAATTCCCTTTTTTTCTTTATCTGCGGTAAAAGGTGAGTTGCTCTTTCAATAGGCCCTGCAACAAGTAAGGGGAAAAAACTAACGAAAAGAGAATAGTCTACAAAATTTCGCTCAGCGGGAATTCTTTTTTTATAGATGTCTATTACGTAGGAAAGACCATGAAAAGTATAAAAGGAAATTCCAACGGGTAGGATAATAGTTAGTACCCATGGATTAACATGGTATCCCAAATGGGATACTGATTCGGCAAAAGAATCAGCAAAAAAATTAAAGTATTTAAATACAGCTAAAAACCCTAGGTTAATACCTATACTAAGCCAAAACCAGAATTTTCTAACCTTGTTATCTGTTTCAGCCATCTTGATTCCTGTGTAGTAATCCAATAATGTTGAGAAAACTAGCAAGAACAAAAACCTCCAATCCCAACAAGCATAAAAAAAATAACTTGCTACTAAAAGAAGGATATTTTGGGATTGCTTCTTCTTACAGAAAAACCAATGTAGAATAAAAACTACAGGCAAAAATATTGCAAAGCTCAGGGAATTAAAAAGCATCGAATAAAATTTGAAACTTAAAAATATGTACGTTTAGCTCATTTTTGGATCAATAGACCACAATAATCTCACATAGGAATTAAATTATTTAATTTGCTTCAACAGGTAACTGCCATAGCCACTTTTAACCAATGGCGTAGCAATAGCCTTAAGCTGTCCTGCATCGATAAAGCTCATACGGTAAGCGATTTCTTCAATGCAGCCTATCTTTAAGCCTTGTCTTTCTTCTATGATCTGAACAAATTGTCCGGCCTGCATTAATGAGGTGAATGTTCCTGTATCTAACCAGGCTGTACCGCGGCTCAATACGCCTACTTTTAATTTACCCCGTTCCAGATAGATTCGGTTTACATCGGTAATCTCATATTCACCTCGGGGAGAAGGTTTAATATTTTTGGCAATCTCGACAACCTCATTATCATAAAAATACAATCCTGGCACTGCATAATCAGATTTTGGGCTAACAGGCTTCTCTTCAATCGAAATAGCCTTTTTATTTTCATCAAATTCTACCACACCGTAACGTTCAGGATCTGAAACCTGATAAGCAAATACCACACCGCCATCGGGATCAGCACTGGCCTGTAAGAGTTTGGCCATACCATCACCATGGAAGATATTGTCGCCCAATACTAAGGCCACTTTATCTTTACCTATAAAGTCTTCACCAATCACAAAAGCCTGTGCTAAACCATTCGGCTCGGCCTGTACAGCATAGCTAAACTTACAGCCCAAAGAAGCACCATCGCCCAATAATTTCTCAAAATTTGGCAGATCGTGTGGCGTAGAAATAATTAGAATTTCTTTTATACCAGCCAACATTAAGGTCGATAGTGGATAATAGATCATCGGCTTATCGTAAACCGGCATCATCTGTTTACTACAAGCCAAAGTTAAAGGGTGCAAACGGGTTCCGCTGCCACCAGCTAAGATTATACCTTTCATATTAGGATTAGATTTGAGATTTGAGACATTAGATTTGAGACGAATGGCTCTATCTCAACATCTGTATTACTTCTATTTATTAATTTGTTTTATACACGCTACCAAACTATCTCTCCAGTAAGGAATTTCAATATTAAATGTTTCTTTGATTTTAGATTTATCCATCACCGAAAATGCTGGCCGGATTGCTTTAGTTGGGTAAGCAGAACCTGGAATAGGATTTACTTTTACCTTAGTTTGGCTGATATCAAAAATCGCATTTGCAAAATCGAACCATGAGGTTACGCCCTCATTGCTATAATGGTAAACGCCATAAGTGGCGGATGAAGAACTTATAATATCAAAAATGGCATTTGCCAGATCAATGGCATAGGTTGGTGTACCCACCTGATCGGCAATGATATTCAGTTCATCACGCTCGGCACCGAGTTTAAGCATGGTTTTTGCAAAGTTGTTGGCATACTCAGAATACAACCAGCTGGTGCGGATAATGAAGTGAGCAGGCAGTGTTGAAACAACTGCTTTTTCTCCATCTAATTTGGTTACACCATAAACATTGATCGGTTTAGCCTCGTCGTCTTCCTTTAGTAATTTTACTTCATTCCCTTCGAAAACGAAATCGGTAGAAACATGTATTAGTGTTGCCCCATTTACAAAACAAGCTGAGGCTAAGTATCCTGCACCTGTTTCATTAATGGCTTTAGCCAGCTCAACTTCATCCTCTGCTTTATCTACAGCAGTATAAGCGGCACAATTAATCACAAAAGCAGGTTTCTCTGCAGCTAGCAGATCATTCAAACCAAACTCATTCAGGATATTTGCATCCTGCTCGGCTGGAAAAACAATTTCTGTAATTGCTCTTCGCTCCGCAACCACCTTCAAACACTGGCCTAACTGTCCGCCGGCACCAATTACTAGTATTTTACTCATATGTGCTTTAAAGCTGAAAATGGTTTTAAAAGTAGATCTTTATCAGATACCGCCAGATCTTTCTCCGGAATTAACCAATCAATATTCAGGTCCGCATCATTATAAATTACCCCAGTTTCTGAAGCTTTATTAAAAAAATTATCACATTTATATAAAAATTCTGCCGTTTCGCTCAATACCGAAAAGCCATGTATAAAACCTCTTGGTATATAAAGCTGTAATTTATTCTCTGCACTTAAGCGTATGGCAAAATGTTTACCATAGGTTGGTGAGCTTGGACGTACATCTACCGCAACATCCAATACTTCTCCCTTGGTTACACGCACTAATTTGGCTTGCGCAAATTCTCCGGTTTGGGCATGTAAACCTCTAACTACACCGTAAGAAGAATAAGATTCGTTATCCTGAACAAACCTGCCTGATAAACCCGTTTTTTCTTCGAATGTATTTTGGTTAAAACTTTCAAAAAAATATCCTCTGGGATCTTCGAACACCCTTGGCTTAATAATCAGACAGTCTTTTAATCCCGTTTGTTCAATTTCCATTATTTACTGCTGTACTGTTGTTCGTAGTAAGACTGATAATTGCCTGAGGTTACGTTGTTTAACCATTCTTCGTTTTGTAAATACCAGTCTACCGTTTTGGCTAAACCTTCTTCAAATTGTAAGCTTGGTACCCAATCTAATTGATTTTGTAATTTACTCGAATCAATGGCATAACGTAAATCGTGCCCTGCGCGGTCGGTTACATAGGTAATCAGTTTAGCCGATTCTCCTGCTTCGCGACCTAATTTTTGATCCATAATTGTACAAAGCAAATTGATCAGATCAATATTTTTCCACTCATTATGTCCACCAATGTTGTACGTATCTCCTGTTTTCGAATTGTGGAAAATTACATCAATTGCTCTCGCATGGTCTTCTACCCATAACCAATCGCGTACATTTTCACCTTTACCATATACCGGTACAGGTTTGTTATTTTTGATATTATTAATGGCCAGTGGGATCAATTTCTCAGGGAAATGATGAGAACCATAGTTGTTAGAGCAATTAGAAATTACACAGTCCATGCCATAAGTATCGTGATAGGCCCTTACAAAGTGATCTGAACTCGCTTTTGATGCCGAATAAGGACTATGAGGGTCGTATGCCGTAGTTTCGGTAAACATACCTGTTTCACCTAAGGCGCCATAAACCTCATCGGTACTTACATGATAGAAACGTTTTTTGTCATAATCACCTTTCCAATATTCGCGGGCTGCATTTAATAAATTTACGGTGCCAATTACATTGGTAATGACGAAAGCTGTTGGATCAGAAATAGAACGATCTACATGGCTCTCTGCGGCTAAGTGAATAACTGCATCGAAGTTTTCTGTTTTAAACAGATCGAACATCGCGTTAGCATCGGTAATATCTTCCTTTATAAATCTATAATTTGGCTTATTTTCAATATCGGTTAAATTAGCCAGATTACCTGCATAGGTAAGTTTATCTAAATTTACGATCTCGTATTGAGGATAGTTGTTAACAAAACGGCGAACTACATGAGAGCCAATAAAGCCCGCACCACCAGTGATTAAGATTTTTTTCACAGTTATTATATGATTTTCAATTCTGCTAAAGTAAGATAGATTTCGGCAAAAAACAACTTAATTTTGACATAAGCTGAAAACCGAACGAAATAATTCAGAAGCAATTACTTAATTTCTATGAACATCTTCTGCATAAATAGATAAGCTTGCAGTTGCAATAGACATGCGCAAGAAAAGTATAGATCACGCTTATATTTGACTTTACTGTTGCGCCAGTAAACATAAAAATTTAAGGAAGACGAATTACATCGCCGCCACAGAACTTTCCAATTCTTTATACCACTCTTCTCCATATTTACGGATAAGCGGTCCTTTTAAAAAGCTATAAACTGGAACCTTTAATTCACGGCCAAAGGTACAAGCATCATGACAAATGTGCCAGCGATCGTAATTTAGCACTTCGAATTCTGGATATTTCGTTATCCGGATAGGGTAAAGGTGACAAGAAATCGGCTTCTGCCAATCTACAATACCTTGCTCATACGCTTTTTCAATGGCACACTTCGTAATACCACCCTCAAAAAGCACGTAAGCACATTCTTTATTTTTATCTACACAAGGGGTGGTTAAATCGCCATCTTCATCAACTACATAAACGCCTTGTTCCTCAATGGCTTTAATGCCCTTTTCATTCAACAGGTGTTTAATTTTCGGATATATCTCTTCCAAAATGGCTTTTTCGTCATTATCCAATGGTGCACCCGAATCACCTTCCACACAGCAGATCCCTTTACATTTGCTTAAATTACAAACAAAATTTTCCTTCAATACATCCTCGTGTACCAGCACCTGTTCAACTTCTATCATCATTATTCTTTTGCTAAAGCATATTTCAACCCACTGGCTGATTTTAATTCCATAGTAACCGCACCCACCAATATCTCTACCTGGGCTTTTACCGGCACGCGGTTTCCATCATCGGTTACCCAAAGGTATAACCGGCTATCTTTTTTAAAGATCCTTCCCGGTTTAATGGATGGGCTAAATTTTAAACAGCGGATGTTCCCCAATTTACTTTTAATCGTTTCTTTTCCTATATATTCAACCTCTAAGGCTGAGATTTCATCACCCAAGAAATAGTTCAGTTTAAACTTATCACCAATTTTGATTTTACTGATATCCAGGCTCCGGGCAAAATAATAAGCCGAAACCAGATCAAAAGTCTGAGTAGTTGGCGTTGTAAAAGTTCCTCTGTTCGAAACTACTTTCTTTGCATCCTGCGTAAAACGTGCCTTATCCTGGCGTCTATAACTGGCCTCACGGATATTCTCCTGATAGAAGTAAGGTAAAAGGTCAGTTTTATCGATATACGAATCGTAATGATCTCTTATCTTATAAAACACATCAAAAGTTCCGGAAGTCTGCGCATCAACCGTAAGTTTATAGGTAGGCCTGTTATCAAACTTTAAATCAGAATTGGCTACCTTAATCGTAGCTTCTGCCGCCGTTATAAATCCGTACCTTAATTTATATTGCAAAACTTCACCTTCCTGAAATACGGCCTCTTTCTTCAGGGGAAGTTGCTGCGCCGTTGCCAAAAGACTGCATAAGCCAGCCGTGACGGTTATAAATAATTTCTTCATTGCTTTTGTACTCATTTGTGTGTTGTTGGGAAAGAACTGTTTCCTAAAAAAAATGCGGTTAAATTCTTTCTCCCATGAAGATATACAAAAAGCAAACCAAAATTTAATCTTTTCTTTTATATACAGGAACTGTAGAGCAGGGTTCGCCAAACATAATGCTTTTAACTACTGGCGTAAGCAGGTTGGTTACCTCAACATAGGCTGAAACCGGAACATCGATATCGCCACATCCTTTTACCACCACACGCTCGTTGGCATAATCTTGGGGATTAATTTTAGCCAGTGCCTTGGTAAATAAAACAGCTTCCAATGTATTTAAATCGCCAAATACTACTTCATTGGCATAAGGTTTTAATCTATTCGCCAGCAGCATATAAGCCCAGGTAGGTACAATTGCATCGGCCGAGCAGATAATGGCTACATTCTTATCCTGATATTGCGCCCAGTCGTGATTTTTGATAAATTCTCTAAAATCCTTTTCTCTTAGTATTAAACCAGAAAAAAGATTGTCTACAATATCATAAACCACTCTTTCACCTTTATGATAAAAATCTTCGAGATTTAAAGTTATTAAACCGCTATTGGCTACTTTATTAATAATGTTTTCCTGAATTTCCATGGCCTTAAATAAAAAAAACCGTTCCGACTAATCATCGGAACGGTTACAAAATTACGTATTTTCTATTTAATAGAATTTCACACGATTGTCTTTTATCTTGGCATTTTCCTGTAAAGCCTGGAAAGCCGATCCTAATGAACGCTGTCCTAAACTTAACATCATGCTTTCTTTTTGTTTAAACATATTTGCAATTGGTGCAGGATTTGTAAATCCATCAACTGAAAATACATAAACACCACGTTCACCCTGAACAGGAGCAGATACTTTACCTGGCTGTGAACCAAAAACGCTTCCTACTAAAGCATTTTCCTGTGCTACACCCGGGATTACCGGATTGGCAAATACCACGTTCTGTACTGGATTAACCGGACGTGCAACTTTAGCTGCAACCTGGTCGATACTTCCTTTACCTGCGTTGGCCAATTTTTCTTTTAATTGTTTTGCTTTGACTGCATTAATTACCATTGGCTCAATTTCTTTCTTCACATCAGCTAATGATAAAATACCTTTAGGGCTGATTGTAGTTAAACGGGCCACAACATAAGCATTGCTCATGGTATAAATTTCTGGTAATACATCACCTTTGTCTGCTGCGTAAGCATCCTGAATTAATTTACGTGGGTTATCCAATCCAGCTGCAAATCCTTGTGTTGATGCAACCTTATCAGCAACAGTAACTTTTAATCCTTTTTGTGCAGCAAATTTGCTAAAGTCGTTACCTTTCACCTCAGTTAAGAAATTGCTTGCTGCTTTGTAGGCAGCCGCCTGGGTTTTGCTACTTGCATTTAATGCTTTTTCTACGTAAGCTAATTTAGCTACTTTAGATGACCCGATCTGTTTTTCGATTTTAAGCACATGGTAGCCAAATTGAGACTTTACTACTTTAAGATCTCCTGTCTTTCCATCAAAGGCTGCATTCTCAAACTCAGGAACCATAGCGCCACGGGCAAAAGCTGGCATTTCACCACCTTTATCTTTCGAACCGTCTACACTATAGTTTTTAGCCAGTTCTGCAAAATTAGCGCCTTTTAAAATTAATGCTTTTAATGAATCAGCTAACTTAAGTGCTTTATCTTCGCCACCAACTTTAGCCGGATCGATTAAGATGTGGCTTGCTTTTACTGAATCAGGAGAAATACGGGTAGATACTACCTTTACAATTTTGTATGAGTTACCTGTTAATTTTGGGCCGTAAAAACTACCTGCTGGTAAAGCGAATACTGCTGAATCAACCGCAGGATCCAATTTACCTTTTGTGATATAAGTAAACGGAACTTTTACGTCTGAATTGATTGCAGCGAAAAGTGAATCGTTTTTAGCCACCTGGAAATCAGCAGCAATTTTGTCTACCTGAGCTTTGATTGCCAATGAATCTGCTTTGGTTGGACTGATACTGAAACTGACGTACTCAAAAGCACGTGTTTCTTGTGGATTGTTGAAACGTGCTTTGTTCTGCTCATAATATTCTGAGTAGTCGTTGTCTGTTAATTTAACAGCAGCATCGGGAATAGAAGTATAATCTAAACTTACATATTTAAAATTAGCCAGTTTATTGCGGTTAGTATATTCATCAGTAGCTTCTAAAGAAGTTACATAAACCGAATTACGGATCAGGTTAGAATATTTTGTCTGCAGGGCCTGGTTTTTAATTTCTTCCTGTAACATATTAGATTGCTGCAAAGCCTGAGGTTCTTTCGATTTTAGAAAGTTCATCAAGGTAGCACGGTCTAACTGTCCTGTCTGAGGATTAGAGAAATATTGTTTAATTAGGGGGCTAGGGTTTTGACCTTGTAATAGATCTACCAGTTCATCTTCAGAAACTGTTAAACCTAAACGATCGTACTCTTTAGTTAACAAAACTTTTGCCAACTCTGCATTCCATGCCTGATCTACAGCCATAGCAGTCATCTGTGCATTTGCACTGCCGCCATATTGTTGTTTCATCTGGTTTACACCCTGATCAACCTTTGGTCCGAATTCATCAATACTGATATCCTTACCATCAATTGATCCTACAACTTTTTGATCTGCTGCCCAAAAAGGTTTACCCACGTTAATTGCATCACCTACTAAAAATGCAACAATTGCAAAACCGATGGCAAAAACTAGAATATAGCCTGCACGGTTACGCAAAAATGTCATTAATCCCATATTGTAATTATAAATTTATTTAGTTCTTTTTTAAGAGGGCGCAAGATACAAATTTGCCTCAAAAAAGAAAACACAAAATTTTATTTATCAAGTGTTTAATTTTTAAGCAAATACAGGCCCTGTTTTAATGATTGAATGACAGAATTTTGAGTGATTGAATGATGGAGCTATTGAAGGATAATTTGAATAAATCCATTAACATTCAATAATTCACTCATTCTATCATTTGTACATTGCAACTAAGGCGCTACGCCTTCCTTCATGTTCAGCTCGCCGTTTCCACTATCCATTTCATAGGTACTAAAATCCTGCGGAGCTTTGAAGTTGATGCCTTCGCCTATGCTTCCATCTACTCCTTTCACATATACCCGTTGATTGGAATAAAAAATCTTTTTCGACTCATCCCAGATCAGTTCCTGTGAAGAGAAAGTATCGCCCTTACTGTTTTTTACGACTACATTTTTCCTAAACTCGGTTTTAAGCTCATTATCCTTCCTAATGGCGTAATCGCAAACCAGGTTTCCATCAATGGTTCCGTTAGGGTTATAAAAATCGATATTTACACCCTTAATCATTTCCTGATAAGCGCTTCCGTTCGAAGGCGTAACCTTATCCATTATTGGGGCATAACCTTTAGCCTTAATTCTGGCCGAATCGCTGTAAGTGATATCGACACCAATGGTCCGATCCCTGGACAGGATTACTTTATTTGGTGAGACTGAATTGGCATTTTTTAGATCGTCGTCTCCACAGGAAGCCAGAAAAAAAGGCAACACCAGAAACAGACCATATAAAAATGTCCTTAAATTCATTAGTCTACACGGTACTTACGGAACCAGGTATCGTTCAAGGTAAAGCCTAAGTGGAAATTAATAAACTTCTCTTTAACAAGATTATCGCTTAACGTTCCCCTTTGTCCGAACTCGGTTGTAAAGTTGATTTTATAAAATGCTGAACCACCGTTAGCAGTAGGCAACGGGAAGCCAAAACCCAACGATGCACCCATTTGTTTGATATCCTGATTACCGATTTTGATATATGTTTTATCGTAATTAAAACCAAGACGGTAATCTACACGTTTCATATAACTATTGTAAGAAAATGCGTCTGGGGTCCACTGGCCACCCAAAGAAGCACCCCAGCTATCTTGCAAACCTTGATTTACATTATTGATACTTGTTGCAGACCATTTACTCATTCTAAAATCGGCACCGATCATCCACTTATCATTCTGCTGGATAGAGATCCCAAAATTGTGCGTTAATGGCAAGGTAAGATTAGATTTTCCGTTATTTGCGATATTTAACGTATCGGCTGCAGGGTTTTCATTACCACTTTGATCTCTTGTGTAGAATGTAGCAAAAGAAGTTTGCGTTGAATTTATTTTTCCAGAAGTACTTCCAGAATAACCCAGGGTCATAATTGTTTTCTTACCGATATTAAAATCGTACTGGATGCCATAAGAGTAATTTATACCACCAACACTATTTTTATTTTGAAGTTTAGCATTATAAGCCCCTACTGATTGGAATTCGGTAGCCCTGGTAGTTTGGAGGTTGCCAAAAATATATTCTAAGTTACCACCAATTCTTAAATGATCGCCAAAACGATAACCATAACCTATATAGGCCTTTGATAAGCCGCCTTCGCCTTCATAAAGCTGGTCTAAAGTGGTTGTATCAACTTTGGTTGTGTTTCTGTAAGAATAACCCAAATCTGAGTAAGGCAAAATACCAAAACTCAAGGCCGATCTTTTGGTAACCGGAGCAGCAAATGCCAAATGGCTAAAAGTAGAATTGAAACTCGTTTCGCTTAAATTGTTTCGCGAAAGATTGGTTAAACCAGCACTCATGCCCACATCAATGGTGGTTAAAGTTATTCCGGCATAAGATGCAGGGTTTTGCATATTAATATAATTGAACCCTGTTACTTTACCTACTGCGGTAGAAATCCCACCCATTGCCCTAAGCTGGGGCAACAAAGAGCCCTTTATATTTCCAAGTCCATATCTTGAATATGGTGATGAAGTGGTAACCTGTGCCTGAGCACTTAAACCACAAACTAGAACGAGTATGGCTGCAATATAATTTATTCTTTTGTACATTTTAATCTGCAATAGCTTCATTTAATCCTTTTAATACTAAGTAAGGATCTTTTATAATTTGAGGCGCAAAGATGCTGTTTTGTAATTGTTTATACAAAAAATTAGCATCACCCCCCGTTATAATTACCTTCAGAGCACTTTCTTTTTTATTATTTAGGGCAATAAAGCCTTCAATTTCGTTTATTATTCCTTGTAAAACGCCATTTTTGATTGCCGACTGTGTATCCGTACCTTCCACAATAGCCTCATTTGCATCCCACTCCACCAAAGGCAAACGGCCAGTAAATTCGTGTACAGCCTTAAAACGCATTTTAATACCTGGGCTTATACTTCCGCCAAAATATTCCTTCGTGCTACTTAAAACATCATAAGTAATACAGGTACCCGCATCAACCACTAAACTTGCATTTGTTGGATGTAAGCCATTTGCACCCAAAATAGCAGCCCATCTATCTAATCCTAAAGTAACTGGCGTTTTATATCTATTTTGCACGCCGTTCGTCAACATGGTTGAAAAACGGATATACTCGGTATGCTTTTTTAAAAATACTTCTAATGGTCCAACTTCCTGGTTAACACTACTGATGATGGATTTCGATGGCGAAAACTTCTCAATCAATTGAGCCAGGTCAAGTATCCCAATTTTATTGAAACGCTGATGGTGAATAATTTCCTTCTCTGCAAAAACAGCAACCTTAACTGCAGAATTTCCAATATCAATGCTTAGTCTACGCATTTAAAATCTCCCACGGCAAATAACATGTTCTTAGAAATTCCAATGACTCCATTTTTTATCCATCTTGATTAAAACTTAAAAAGCTTTAATTCTAAAATCATGCACAAAGCTATTAATCTTTGTCAAGTTTCGCTCTAGTTATTTGTTAAAAAAGGTTAAACAAACAGAAAATACTGTATCGAAAGCACAAATAAAACGAACAATGTTTCGTAAAACCAACGTTTTTTAGCATTGCTGAAATAATACGCCAACAGTACCGATCCTGGCGGTACACAAAGCAAAAAATGCCAGGTCCTGAAATCCGGTTTGAGGTAAAAACTTGCTGCTGAAATAATAAACATGAAAAACAACAGCTGAAAACTTTTCCGTGTACTGATAAAACTCCTGAAGAAATTTTCCCGGAGCTGTAGTGATGCCAGTATGATAATTACCGTTACCGGGATTAGCACCAGGTAATCGTTATAGTTGATTTTAAAAACCGAAGGAAACTTATTGCCTAATGGTTTCCAGATCTGATAAAACGAGCTTAAATTATCATTCCAATAATAAAATACGGCCAGAAAAAAGAAAACTGTAATAAAGCCAATCAAGCCGGCTACCCATTCGCGCCAATTAAATGATCTAAAAAGCAATAGTGCTAAAAAGATCATAAGTAACATGGCCATAAACGGAAAATAGATCAATGTTCCTACCCCAATAATCATCCCGATATCGAAAACAGTGGTAATAGAGTTCGCACTTTTACCCAGTTTTAAAAACTTATCGATAATCCAAATCAACAGAAAGTTACATAACAATGCCGGACTTAGGATCATAAAAGGCATAAACAAACTTGTTCCTGTTATAAACATCAGCCCTGGCAGGAAACTGGGTTTGGCCAATAAATTATGATTGTTTACAACTCGATTGAAAATTAAAGCCTGTACATAAACCAAAAGTGCCGCGATAAAAATATTGGTATATGGCGTAAAGGCATTGTCTAAATCTATATTGATCAATAACCTGGCAAATGGTTCCAAAAAATCAAAATTCAGCTTATCGTGTGTTTCATGAAAAATGGCAATACGCAAAAAGAATGTGTATGCCAGCAAGAATACGAGGTTAATAGGATTTAGCTTTCTAAACTGATTAATCATACCTTTTTTAAGAGTAGGCAAAGTAAAGAAAATAATTTAAGAGTAGGGGAAGAAAGATAAAAGGGGAGAGACGAAAGGTTAAAGGGAAAACTTCTACTGTCTAACAAAATGTTGGTTTATATCCAAATCCAGCTTCAGCTTGGTAATGGATATCAATAATCCATTATTTTTTATATTTTTATTAAAATTATTGCTCCGTGAATATCAAATTACTTTTTATCCTATCTCTTTTTTTTTCAGTATTATCATTCAATTCATATTCCCAATTAAAACAGGTATATAAGGATACTGATGAGGAAAATGAACTTCGTAAAATCTCCCTGTACAGTAAATCCGAAGGATACATTACCTTCAAGAACTGGATTGGCTATACCACTGATGGCGGGGCCAGTTACCAAAAAAGAGAAATAAGTCCATCCAATGTAAATTTTAATGGTTTTCAGGCTAATCTGACATTTGGATTCGCACTTACTGGCACCATTGCATTTGATAAAAACAACCTGATCGTTTATGGCGACTACGGATTGGTCCCCTCAATATTATCTTCCAGCGATGGGGGAACAACCTTTAAACTTGTTTATCATGCTCAAGTATCCGATACCAAGTTTTCCTATATCGTGGATATGATTTTTCCTGAAAACGGTTCAACCGGCTATGCCATTGACAAGGACCGCATATTAAAGACAACAAATAAGGGACAAACCTGGACTACTGTTTATACAGCAATAGATAGCTATTTTAAGCGGATACAGTCTTCTGGCACCTCTTTTTTGGCAGTTACAGGACAGAACGGAATCCTCAGATCTACCAATCTGGGCAATACTTGGGACCGAATGAACATGCCTAATGGCCTGGCCAATAACTCTATTCAGAGTTCGAGTTTTCTAAGTCCAACAAAGTGTTGGGTAAATTTCGCCGGAAGCATTTTCTCGACCAGCGATGCGGGTAATAATTGGACCCTCAAGAACAATCCTCAATATGATCCGACTAATTTCAGCAAAATGGAATTCTTGGATGATAATATTGGATTTGGACTGGGAGGCGCCTACAACGTATACAAAACGACCAATGGAGGGAAAATTTGGGAAGCGCTACCAAGAGAGACGGCTTTTACTTACCTAGGCTATCAGCACTATACCTTTAACTTTTGGAACAGCAACGAATTTTTAGTAGGTGGCGGCTATGGTCTCCTTGAATCTACCACTAATGGTGGCGGAACACCAATACCTAAAGCAGTCTTTAGTGTAGATAAATCGAAATTGCCAACCGCTGGCACGATAAACCTTACAAACTACTCCAGAACAGACTACAGTTATAAATGGTTTAAAAACGATGTCCTCTTTGCTACTACTTATAACGCTTCTTATCCAAGAACATCGAATACAAAAGACATCATTAGATTAGAAGTTAATAATGGCAACCGGAGCGAGAGTATTACTCAGGAGATTACCCTTTCGCCTCTTCCAAATATTAGCTCGTTTTTGCCTCAATCTGCTAGTATTGGAGAAAAGGTCACCTTAGAAGGAACAAACTTTTCTGGCGTAACAAAGGTAACCGTAGGTGGAGTCAGTTCCTCCTTTGTCATTAGCTCAGCAGCCAAGTTAGTTATAACCATATCCAATGGGGCCTCCGGCGACATCTCGCTATTCACCGCTGATGGCATAGCCAGGGCAAGCGGTTTTACATTCATACCCCCACCAGTGATAACCTCCTTTAATCCACTTACAGCTCTTCCAAATAGCGAAATCATTATTACAGGGAGTAATTTTGAGAATGTAAAGGAGGTTCGGTTTGGTGGTACATTGGCCAGCGCTTTCAGGGTAGACTCTCCCACAAGCATTACTGCAACAGTGGGTGCCGGAACCTCAGGAAAAGTATCAGTAACCGCAGCCGGTGGTAGCGGAGAATTAGTGGGGTTTATTCTTCAGCCGGTAATATCATCTTTCTTTCCAAAGAGTGGCACCATTAACGAAGTGCTTACCATTAATGGTGCCGGCTTTGAGGGAATAACAGCCGTTTCGATAGGCGGTACACCAGTAAAGTCCTTTCAAATCAAATCCCCAACATTAATCACTGCGGTAATCGGAGCATCAGCGAACGGAAACCTTATGGTATCCAAAGCAGGTGGTTCTTCTTCAATGGGTAGCTTTACCTTTTATTTTACACCCGTTATTACCTCTTTTTCTCCTCAACTAGCCTCCGTTGGAGGAGAGATTAAAATCAACGGAAACAACTTCAGTTTGGTTCCTGCAGAGAACATAGTCTACTTTGGAGGGGTAAAGGCGGTGGTTAATTCAAGTACTTCAACACAGCTTAGCGTAACCGTACCAGTAGGAGCTGGGTATGGAAGTATTTCAGTAAGCTACCATCAACTCACGGCCTATTCGGCTAAACCCTTTTCTCCTCTACTTTCAGGAAATAACGTTATTGCAAACACTCCCTTTAAAGAAAGCGATACCGAGTATGGAACTTATCTGAATTATGGCGTTGCCATTGGGGATTTTGACAGCGATGGAAAACTCGACTGCGCTATACCCAATATCACCAATTTAGGCAAATCGGGCTTTAGCATCCTTAAAGGTAATGGTACCCAGGGACAGATCAATTTTCAGGACAGCGAAATTTTCGGGATTGGCAGATTTTATCATTACATGGCGAGTGCTGATATGGATGGAGACGGAAAGCTAGATGTGATTGCAGGCGCACAGGATAACAGCGAGATATCCGTTTTTAGAAATACTTCGAACGTTGGTGGGGTAAGCTTTGATGCTCCAATCAAAATATCCGGCATCAGCGTATTATCCTTGATCATCAGCGACCTCGATAGTGATGGCAAGCCAGATATTATCAGCGGTAATACCATAATTAAGAATTCATCATCAGTGGGTGCCATTTCGTTTTTTGATAAAACAAATGTTTCAGCAGAGGGCAGCTGTACTAAGGTTGCGGATCTTGATAATGATGGTAAAATGGATCTTTGTTTCGTGAGTTTCTTTACTGGTAAGTTCGCCATTTTACGCAATATTAGTACAGTAGGAACGATTGCTTTTGAAGCAAAAAAGGAATTTTTAGAAAAAAATATAAGAACCATGAACTGCGGGGATATTGATAATGATGGCAAGTTAGATATCATCTCGGTATTGGCCGATAATAACGCGCTTATCTTTTACAAAAACAACTCCATTGCCGGACAGATCAATTTTAACAGGGAGGCCAGGGATTACTCTACTCGTTCCTTTCCTACAGAAATAGGCATTACCGATCTTGATGGGGATGGGAAAATCGATATTGTCGTCAACTCGAGAGAAAAAACGATCAGTGTTTTTAAGAATACTTCTAATGCCGGATCTATTAGCCTGGCTGACCGGATAGATCAGGTGTTATCAACAGATATCATTGGGTTGAGCATCGCAGATCTGGATGGCGATGGTAAAAGTGATATTATTGGAGGAGCATCGGCTCAAACCAAATACAAAACGCTCCGCAACCTAATTTCACCCTCTCCTTTTATAAATTCATTCTCGCCAACAGTAGCTGTAGAAGGCACCGAAGTAACCATTACTGGCTATAATTTCAGCGGTGTAGCTACTGTTCGTTTTGGAGATATTGATGCACAATCTTTCACTCTTAAAAGCCCTACCGAAATAGTGGCCAAGGTTGCCAAGGGATCTTCGGGTACCATTAGTGTAACCACATCCATCGGTACGGGCTCCAAACCTGGTTTTTCATTTGGCATTGCCCCGAAAATCACTTCTTTTAACCCTAAAAGCGGCCCATCGGGCACTGTGGTTAGCATCGCAGGGCTTAACTTTGACCCGGTTGCCGAAAATAACGTCGTTTACTTTGGCGATGTGCCTGCAAAGGTAATCAGTGCTACTGCACTGAGCCTGGTTGTTGAAGCACCAAAGGGTAGCAAACAGACCAATATCTCGGTTACATCAAATAACCTTACTGCTTATACGGCTATGCCCTACATTAATACCTACCCCGGAGCCGCTGCAAGCTTCGATAAAAATGCTTATGCAGAGTTACAGAAATTTACACAGTATGCTAACATTGCTTCGCTGACTGATGTTGACGGGGATGGGATACTCGATGTGGTAACCGAGCAGGATGCTAGCTTCAGTATTTTAAGAAATGCAGGGGTTAAGGGTTCGGTTAGCTTTGATCAGGTAAAGACATTTAAACACGATCAAGCATCGCAGAAAATAGCTATAGCAGATTTTGATGGGGATGGAAAGCCGGACTTTTTATTAAACAACTCCCTTTATAGCAATACCAGCAATAGTTTAACGATTTTTAGAAACACAAGTATCACCGGACAGGTTTCGCTGGCCGATAAAATAGAAGTGAATGCCAGCGGTATTTACTTCTTAACTTCGGACATAGACCTTGATGGAAGACCAGATATCGTGATCAGGGGTACCGAGCAGGTCGCAGTACTTAGGAACATCAGTAAACCCGGAGAGATTAAATTTGAAAAAGCCTTTTATTATTATGGTCCGGGTTCTCCATCAGGCTTTATTACAACCGATCTTGATAATGACGGCAGAATGGACCTTGTGATGATCTCTTCGGGTGGTGGTTTTATGACCCAGATGCGTAATACTTCACTTCCGGGCAATATCTCTTTTACCAAAGTAGCGGAAATTGCAATATCATCAACTACCCATCAGCTACGAGCGGAAGATTTGGATGGCGATGGAAATATAGATTTGGTTACCAGGGATCATGTTTTAAATACGTTCGATATTTTTAAGAATACGGGTGGATTGCTTGCTACATCACCAACTTTAAGCTTTAACACTGCAGAACGTTGGTACGATTTCACCATTGCAGATCTGGATGGTGATGGCAAAATGGATATTCTTGGCGAGGGAGTAGGTATTTTCAAGAATTCGAGTAGTAGTGGAACCATTTCCTTTCAACCAGAAGCAGCTTATCAGAATACCGAAGCAGGTTCATCAACGATCGGTGATCTGGACGGGGATGATAGGCCCGACATCTTGCTTTCTGGTTATCCAATGCGGATTTACACCAATCAGATTGGAAAACCCATCCCACAGATCACCTCATTTACACCTAAAAAAGCGACTTTGGATCAGACCATCACGATCTCTGGAAGTAATTTTACGAGAGCCACACATGTACAAATCGGTGATTTCCAAGCTAAATCATTCGTAATTAACTCTTCTAGCAGCATTACGGCAACTTTGGGAGATGGAGGATCAGGAAGAATTGCAGTTACTACCCCGAGTGGAATTGGCTCGGCAGAAGACTTTGAGTATATCCCTCAACCACTTATCAGTTATGTAGAGCCAATGATATCGTCAGAAAACTATTCCTTCACCATTAGGGGAGGTGATTTTACGGGAACTACTGCTGTAAAGTTTGGAGGTGTACCAGCGAAATCATTTAGTGTTACGAGTGCTAACGAGATTTACGGCATCATCGGAAAAGCCGCTTCCGGACTTGTTGAAGTAACCACACCAATTGGCACGGCTAAAAAAGAGGGGTACTTTTACGTACCAAAAGTAGTTATTGTGCCCGGTGGCTCTACTACACTTTCGCCGGGAGCTAGTGTAATGTTAAATATAAATACCATTAATGATGTTAAATACCAATGGTACCGTAATGGGATCTTAATAACCGGGGCAACCAGTGGTACTATCCAGGCTGGCGAAAGCGGCAATTATACCGTATCCAGCACCTATAATAATTTTGGCATTTGGTCTGATCCGATCATGATCACTGCCCTTGCCAGCTTACCCAATACCAACCTAAAAATAAAAGTAGTAAACGAATCGTGTAAAAAGAATGATGACGGCTTGATAGAGGTAATCGCAGTACAGGCTCTAAAATATACGGCTAGGCTTTATTCCAATGGCGACCTGATTAAAACAACTACATTCACCCAAAGTACAAACTTTAATAACCTTGGTTCTGGCAGTTATACTGTATGCGTAACCCATGAAGATGATGCCAACTACAACAAATGTTTTACTGTTGCCATTACCGAACCGAAAGACGTAGTGCTTACCTCTTCTACTATCAATCCCGACCAAAGCGTAACCCTTATGATGGCAGGGGCGGATTTATATTTCAT
This sequence comes from Pedobacter sp. Bi27, assembly GCF_918698255.1. Classification (NCBI taxonomy): domain Bacteria; kingdom Pseudomonadati; phylum Bacteroidota; class Sphingobacteriia; order Sphingobacteriales; family Sphingobacteriaceae; genus Pedobacter; species Pedobacter sp. Bi27. Next base: position 181,091 of record NZ_CAKKMW010000008.1, on the reverse strand, counting down.
TTCGTTAAACGGAAAGTCTTATCAAAGCAACACTGGTGAGATTACACTACCGCTTTCGGCAGGAAGCAATGATCTGAAGATATCAACGGCAACTGCTTGTCAGGGTATAATTGAAAAAAAGATCATACTCGAAGGAAACATCAAGGCGTACCCTAACCCTTTCGAAACCGAATTAAACATAGAGTTACCAATAGATCCCAAAGTGCCAAACATTACGATACAGGTGTACGATCAGGCTGGAAAAAAGGTGTACGAAAAAGTAGTAACGAATTCAGGTAGCTACTTACGCCTTAATCTGGCTTCGCTTCCTCCCGGAATATTTGTTTTGAGAACACTAAACGGACAGAATATTTTAAAAACCAAGATTATAAAGAAATAATGAAAATAAAAATAATATTGGGAATAGCTTTGTTGACTTTGGCTTTGGCCTGCGGAAAGAAGAGCCCCCCTGCTCCAGAACCAACACCACCTGCTCCTCCTGTTGTGCCTCCTCCTGCAAACGGAACAACTACCAAGGCAACCTTGCTGCTTCCCACCAAAAACGAGGTTTGTTATGCTGGCGTTGTGCAATCGTCTACTGCCAGTAAGGTAACCTTTAAATGGACTGAAGGACAGAGCGTGGAAAGTTATACAATCACAGTTAAAAATTTAAACACCGGCAATTCATTTATTCAAACACCATTAATCACTAACCAAACCGAAATGTCGCTTGAGAGAAATACGCCTTACTCCTGGTTTGTACAAACCAAATCAAAGAACAATAATGGCGAGGTATTCGAGAGTGAAGTATGGAAATTCTACAATGCGGGCGAAGGAATAACAAGGTATGCCCCTTATCCTGCAGAACTAATATCTCCAACAAAAAAACAATCTATTGCTTCATCAGCTGGCAAAATTACGCTATCCTGGAGAACGGACGACCCTGATGGAAACGTAGTGAATTACGATATATATCTGGGCACTACGACTACCCCAGCGCTTATACTATCTAAATCCGGATCAAACACCTACCCTGCAACAGTAAGTTCTGGGGTTAAATACTATTGGAAAATTGTATCTAGGGATTCATACGGTTATACTTCGGAATCAGACATGTATGAGTTTACGGTACTTTAATATAACTTTCTATTTTTAGCTAATTATCCTATGATTAAACCCTCGCGTATTTCTTCACCATATCGTCAATGATCTGGGCCGTTTCATCTGGGAAATTAAACTCATGCTGTTGAGGGTTTTCTATCCAGTTTTTGATAATCGGCAACCAGTTTCTGGTACTTCCCCAAATTACAGGCAAACCAAACTGTTTTAAGGCGTAGGCATTACATTGTTGTTCAAACTGGAAACGCATAGGCGCCACCAGCAGTTTTTTCTTTAGGTAAAGTGCTTCAGCAGGTCCTTCGAAACCGCCACCGGTAAACAAGCCTTCGCAGGTGGCCAGGCTTTTATTAAATTTTTCATTGTTAACAGGTTCTACAAAAACATTCCCTTCCTGATAGGCAACTTTACTGTGTTTAGAAAAAACCTGCCATGTAACCTCAGGAAGCTGTGTAAAAAGCTTTACCAAACGTTTATCGTCAATGGCTGGAAGATATACCGTGTAATGTCCTAAATTTTCACTTTTCAGATTTCGGATCTCTGCCCTGATTACAGGGGTATGGATAAAAGTATCGTAACGGTCGAAATGAAAGCCAATGTGGTATTTGGTGGGTGCATAACGGCTCAAAATCAGTTTCCCCCAATCTAAAGTTCTAGGACGTGGTACTTTTTTAGATTTAAATGCAGCCTGATGGCTCAATGATACACATTCTATGCCCTGCAGTTTACAGGCCCAGGCGCTTACAGGTTCAAAATCGTTAACAATTAAGTTGTACTCTTTCAGTGGCAGCTGCTTCATATCTTTTCTAAAACGGAAGAGATTCATGTTCAGCCATGTTTTAAAATGGTCTACACCACCTTTTTTCCCAAAGATAAAACTGAAGCCATGCAATTGATATTTTACAGGCTGACTGAGTTTTACATCCGCCTGTGTTCCACTTACTAAAATATCCAATTCGCCATACTGCTGAAGCAAAGGAATAATTTCCCGTGCCCTGCTGATATGACCGTTACCTGTTCCCTGTATTGCGTAAAGTATCTTCATTTATGCCCCGAATATCTAAAATTATTGGGCAATTTCATATTTTATATTCTGTAAAAGAATATTTATGTCCAGTTTACTTTTTAAATCTTCGGCATCAGAAAGGATTCCTTCATCCAATTCGTCCTTCGTAAAATGTTGATGTTCGTACTTAAAAACCGTCCAGTTTTTATTTTCATACTCTAAAGCGGTTAAACTTTCTACCCAATCGCCACTGTTCAGGTAAAGCACTTTTCCATCTTCTGTGGCGATTTCGCGTTGCTCGGCCTGGTGGATATGACCACAAACTACATATTGATAACCTTTTTCGATAGCCAGTTCTGCCGCAGTTTGCTCAAAACTATTGATGAACTTAACGGCATCTTTAAATTTAGCTTTGATCTTTTTCGAAAAGCTCATCTTCTCCCGCCCAAATGCGGTAAGTACCCAGTTTACAAAACTATTAATGAGGATCAGTGTATCGTAGCCAACCGCACCAAGTTTAGCCAGCCATTTAGAGTGCTGCATGGTAACATCAAAAACATCACCATGAAAAAACCATGCCTTTTTACCGTCCAGCTCTAAAATTAATTTATTCTGGAGATGGAAAGTGCCCATTTCCATGCCATCAAATTTGCGGAGCATCTCATCATGATTTCCCGTCAGATAGTGAACCTGAACACCCTCCGATACGAATTTCATCAGTTTACGGATTACCTTCATGTGCGATTCGGGCCAATAACTTTTGCTAAACTGCCAGATATCGATGATATCGCCATTTAAGATCAGTGTTTTGGGTTTTATGCTCTTAAGATATTTTAGAAGTTCTTTTGCATGGCAACCATAGGTACCTAAATGTACATCGGATATTACGACTACATCGACATTTCTTTTATCCATAAACGGGAAATTTTAGGGGGAAGAGTGTTATTACCGCTCGATTAAAGCAGTTCAGAGATAAATTAGCTGTGTTACCACTCTTCTTCCTCATCGAGTTTTACCTCAAAGGGGCTAAAGAAATAAAGTACAACAATTAATAAACATACGGCAAAGAATGATTCTAACATATCATCTGATTTACATTACAAAGGTAAGACTCTGTATATCAAACAAATGTTACGACATTGTTAAATTATTATTCTACTTGATAAAGATTGTTAAAATGACATCGGAAGGGGCTGTTTGGTTCAATATTTCATTAGTCGTTGGTTCATTACCCACCGTCATCATCGCTGGGATGATCCGCAAAGCGGAATACATTAAGATATTAGTGTATGTTAGCAAAAGGCCTAAAATGGTATTTCTTAAGCACAGTTGCTATTTCCATTCTTCATAGCCATCCCGTAAGGCCAAAGCACTGTTTTCCGTTTCGCTTTTAAACCGGCATGGTCAATTTTTTGGCAGGCACAGTTCAGGCCTACTCACTGGCTTTAATAAAAAAATTGCGAGCTGGTAGTTTTGTTTCTTTTGCTATCAAAAGAAAGAAGGCCCCGCGGCTAGCGGTTAAGCAAAATCCACCATCACCTATTTTACATTTTCTCTAATTAAAAGATCCTTCGAATACGCTCAGGATGACACGTGGTGTGAAATCGACTTTGGATTATTGAATAAAGACTCAAGGCTGATTGCATTTTATAGATCCTAAGTTCAGGAGGACGATCGCAAGTGTGAATACTCAGAATCTCAAGGTGTGCAATGAATTCATTTTAAATGCCCTTCGACTATGCTCACGTTGACAAACCGAGGGAGGTATCCTGTGTTTCCGTGGCAAGAAATCGTTGCAAAAATTCTGGCAACAAAAAACCCCGCAAGATTTTAATCTTACGGGGCATAAATGTATTTAAAGATATATTAAGCTTTAACTGCTTTCTTTTTCTTCTTTTCTTCTGAATAAAACCCAAAACCTAATCCGGCCAACAATAAGATAGATCCAGCTAAAGAGATTTTCTCTCCGGTATAATACGATGTTGGGTGGAAAATAAACTCAAGTTTATGGTTGCCTGCTTCTAATTGTGCCGCACGTAAAACATAATCAGCCCTGAAGTATGGCTTTTCAACACCATCGATATACATCTTCCAGCCCTTATCATAATAAATCTCTGAAAACACTGCAATTACATCTTTAGCGGTTGAGTACTCATAAGTTAAATGATCAGGGTTATAGTTGGTTAATTTAATAAAACCTTCCTGACCAGTTCCTAAACGTTTGGTATCAATCGAATTTTTGAAACTTTCATCAACAATGGCTTCTTTTTTAGCATCAAAACTGCTAATGGCCTTCATTTCTTCATCAGCGTTTTTGGCAAACTGAACACTTTGTACAAACCAGGCATTACCCGCTGCCGTTGCGTTACGCTGCATTTTATACGATCCATTCTGAGGATCTTGTGTAATAATGTACTTGGTATTTAACATATCCAACACATCCTGGTTAACGCTTTTTGTTAATTGGTTATCCACCAACTCCTGAAAACGTTTTAACCTCGCGGAGTGGAAACCACCAACGGTTTTATGGAAATAAGAAGTTTCGGCACTTTTAAACGGATCGCCCAACGATAAATCGAAAACCCTAAAGTTTGGATCTTTATCAGCCGCTATAAAATTATCTACATCCCTGGGTTGATAATGGTTATCTAAATCGGATTTACTTACAAAATTCTGGTTGTTTAAATAACGGCGGTCTACCTGCCACAAATCAATTAAAACAAATAATACCAATAAACCAAAAGCCAATTGCATGTTCAGTTTTTTGGTAATGAAGGCCCAGGTAATTCCAAAACCGATGGCTACGAACAATAAAGAACGTAAAGCATCAGCACGTGCTAAAGCCACACGGTCGGCAACAATGCCATTTAAAATTTCCATTGCAGCACCTCGGTTATTCTGCAAGGTTTGTGTTAAAGCATCTAAAACCTGTGCCTGGTTGGCCTGCGTAAAGCTGAAGAACACCGTAGGGATCACGGCAATAATTAAAGCAAAACCACCGGTAATACCTGCTGACCAGGTTAATCTCTGCACTAAATATTTTTGATCGTATTTTCCTTCTTGTGCTTCTTTAATGGCCAGTATAGCCAGCAAGGGTACCAATAAACCTACAACGGCCAATATCGATTCTACCGCCCTGAATTTATTATAGCCCGGCAAGTAATCGAAGAATATATCTGAAATAAACGGTAAGTTATTTCCAAAGGAAAGGAACAGCAATAAGATACTTGATCCTAAGATCCACCATTTCCAGCGGTGTTTTACTATAAACAGTCCGAAAACAAATAAGAAACAGATAATGGCTCCAAAATAATACGGCCCGGAAGTACCCGGTTTATTGCCCCAATACTGGTTGGTGCCCAAATTTTGCGCCACATAACCAATGGCCTGCTTTGGATCAACGCCCTGAAGATTTTTTTCAACTGCTTTATAAGTATTGCTTTCAGGCTTAATAATTTCGTCAATACTGCTTGCACCACCATAAATATTCGGAATCAGAAATGAGAAACTCTCTCCAACACCCTGGCTCCATTGGTAGGCATATTCTTTATCCAAACCATTTGCAGGCTCGGCTTTATCGGTAGTTAAATTCGATTTACCACGGATGGTTTCTTTGCCATACTCGTAGGTTGTCCACAGGGTACCTGCATTTACCAGAACCGACAGGAAAATACCCGCAGCTATATAAGCAACAGCTTTACCAAATGCCGGAAGCTGTTTTGCTTTAAAGGCATGGTAAAGTTCTATACAGCCTAGAATAAATAACGCTATAAATAAATAGTAGGTCATTTGGATGTGGTTCGAGCGGATCTCTAGCGCCATAAACAACGCCAGCAAACTGCCTCCTACCAGATACCTGCCCCTTAGAATGAGAATAATGGCAGCCAAAATAGGAGCAAAAAAGCCAATTGCTAATGCCTTATTGCTATGCCCCGCAGCAATAATGATAAAATTATACGAGGTAAATGCAAAAGCGATTGCCCCGGCAGCAGCAAGCCATGGGTTTATTTTTAATACACAAAATAATAGGTATGCGCCTAAAAGGTATAACAAAACTGTTCCAACAGGATCTGGGAAAATACCTTTTATTACATCAATACCATACGTTGTAATATTGAGGGGATACTGTACCCAAATTTGGTAAGCTGGCATACCACCGAACATCTGGTTGGTCCAAAGTGGGCCTTTACCATCTTTCGCCTTAATATCCATAATTTCTTTTTGCATGGCCTTAGCCTGCAAAACATCTCCCTGTTGTGGTGCTTTACCCTGCAAAACAGGGCTGAAGTAGGCAAAAGTGATGACTACAAAGAATGCAATAATGGCTAAGTGAATGCCATTTTTATTAAACCAGTTATTCATTAAGGTTTGTTTAAGTTTAAACGAACGTCAAAAATAAAAAATTGGGCGGTATAAAAAAGTAATAAATTAAATGCATGCAGAATAAAAAATTAGATTTGTAGGAAAGAATAAAAATTCAACCTATTTATTATGAGAAAGTTTGCCGTTACAATCGCTCTTGCTTTATTATCTTTTTCTTCGTTTTCGCAAATTGTAAGTTTAAATAACAATGAAATTAAAAAGCTGAAAACCCAGATCAAAAATGATGAGGAAACCAAAAAACTATACCTGGGCTTTGAAAAATCGGCATTAAATTATCTAAGCGAAAACCCGAATCCAATAGATACCATCAGGACTGAAGGATTATTAAAGGGAAATCCAAAAAAAGAGAAAACCAGATTAGCCCTGGCAGATATGAACAAAATATTTGCACTAGCTCTCCAATACCGGATTACAGGTGATCAAAAATATTTAAACAAATGTGTAGAATTTCTTGGCGCATGGGCCAAAATCAATAAACCAAATGGCGATCCTATTGATGATACCAATCTGGATAAAGCAATTGAAGCTTACGACCTGATTAAAAAAAATATCCCAACAGCTGATAAAAAACAGATTGAACAATGGCTTACTGAAACGGCTTTAGCAGAAATTAACAGTAAACGGATGAAAGCGGGCAGAGCTACCGCCATTAATAACTGGAATGCTCATCGACTAAAAGAAGTTGGCGAAATCGGTTACACCCTAAGCAATCAGCATTTTATTAAATGGACCATCGACAATTTAAAAAGCCACATCAATATCAATCTATATGCTGACGGAACAAGTTTGGATTTTAAAGAGCGCGATGCCATGCATTACCACATTTACGACCTGGAACCGATGTTAAAGTTGGCCATTATGATCGACAGAGCGAAAGGCACCAATTTTTATACTTATGAGTCGCCTAAAGGATCTTCGATCAAAAAATCTGTAGAATGGATGATCCCATACATTAATGGTGAAAAACAGCACGAAGAATATGTGAATACAACCGTTAAATTCGACCGTGACCGTGCAAAGAACAATGAACCTGGATTTGCTCCCGGGACGATGTTTAAACCAGATCTGGCTTTACCGGTATTAAAACTATCTGTTTATTTCGATAGGGCACAGGCTGATCTGTTAAAAAAAGTAAATAACAACGATACCAGCTGGCAGATGGTATTGGATAAACTACAACGGGAAAGCAAATAGCTTCCAAAACAAATAAATTTATATTTGTGCATGGAATTAGCAGCAGCAAAATTAAAATTTATAGAAGCTTGGGGCAAATTAGGCTCCGAATGGGGAATTAACCGGACCATGGCCCAGGTACATGCGCTATTACTCATTTCTCCTGAAGCGCTTACCACTGAAGAAATTATGGAGGCGTTGAGTATCTCCAGGGGAAACGCCAACATGACCCTGCGCGATTTAATTGGATGGGGTTTAATTGAAAAACAGCACAAAGCAGGCGAGCGCAAAGAATACTTTTTTGCCGATAAGGATGTTTGGAATATTTCTCGTCAGGTAGCTAAAGAGCGTAAAAAAAGAGAGCTAGAACCTGTTTTAAAAGTTTTAAATGAACTGTCAACGGTAGTGGGCGATGAAAAAGATCCTGAGTTTAAAACCTTTAAAAAATCGGTAAACGATATTAACAAACTTGCCCTCAATGTAGATAAAACTCTAGAAACAATGCTTAAAGCAGAAGAAAGTTGGTTCTGGGGCTCGGTATTGAAAGTTTTTAAATAGATATGAAGAGGAGATTTGAGATATGAGAGAAGTATCAAGTAGTAAGTATTGAGTAGCAAGACATATTCACCCTAAACGCTAACCACCAAGCGCTAAACCCTAACCCCTAAAAAGCCTTACCCTTAAGTTCGGCTTATTTCCCATCCAAAACTTTCATTTTTTACTAAGAACAATAGGGTTAATCGAACAGATTTAAGCAGAAAGCATAGAAAAAACGACCAAAGTTAAGTATATGCTCACAATTATCTTAAAAACCTTGATTAATGCGCCGATTGAACGCTGTTTCGATCTGGCTATAAGTATCGACCTTCATGTACAGTCGATGCAAAGTTCTGGTGAGAAAGCCATCGCTGGGAAGAAAAGTGGATTGATCGGTTTACATGAATCGATTACCTGGCAAGCCAGGCATTTTGGCATTTCGTTCGAAATGACAAATAAGATTAGTACAATGGAATATCCAACATTCTTTGTCGATGAGATGGTTAAAGGCCCCTTTAAAAAACTCCACCACCAACACCTGTTTAAAATAATGGGTTCTCAGACAGAGATGACTGATGTTTTTGAGTTTCAGACACCATTTGGCTTATTAGGCCGGCTTGTAGAAAAAATATTTCTTAAAAATTATATGTTGAAACTAATTGAGAAAAGAAATGAGGTAATTAAATTTCAAGCTGAATGGTAATATGCGCTATTTGTGCCTCGCACTATCATTAAATTGCCAGAGCACATTAATAATCTTCCAGACCCCATTCAATTTAACAAGGTGCATATAATCGATCCATTCATCTGCAATTAGTTTAACTGAGGCAGTTTTCTCTGAAACATCAAGCATTTTAACTTCCTTTTTAGGAACAGCGGGGAATTTATCTTTTTTGCGGTTGTAACTTTCAGCTAAGATAACCATTGATTCTGCAGAGGTTTCACGAACATAATCCTTATTTGTTCCCTTATCCGTCCAAAATGTGCGTTTAACCAGCCTTGGGTGTAAAGCCTGCTCCATTTGTTTAGGGTTTGGGGTATGCTGCGATTCTATATAATCAAGGACTGCACGTTTGATTGCTAAGCTATCCTGTTTTGTTTGGCTAAAGCATTTCGCACTTATTATCCACAAGGAGATAAAAACAATAAAATATTTCATAGTTGTTGGTATAGTTTTGGTTTTCGGGTTGAGGTTTAAAAGTATAAACTTAAACTATATACTTTAAATTATTGCTTTTTGAATTGAAACAAAAAAGAGTCTGTATCCTAAATATAGAATTGTCATCCTGAGCGGTAATTAATTGTTTAAAACCAATATGAGTGACGTACAATTGTTTTCTCTTGGCCAACGGCACGTTCTTGCCTCGGCTCGCCGCCGCCGAAGGGCTCTTTCTTTTTGCCATCAAAAAGAAACAAAAAATGCCGGCTGAAAATTTTTCTTTTGAAGCCAGCGTGATGGCTAGGCCAGTGAAACCCGAAAAATTTGTTAGGCCGGATTTAAGTAGAACGGAGATACGGTGCTATGGCCTAGCTGTGCGGAAATGCACAAATATCACAAGTCACTCACTAATAATAATTGCAGAATAATGTCGATGGCAGCTTGTCGAAGGGCACGTTTTAAATGTTTTACAAGGCGTTTCGACAGGTTCTCCGCAGAAGTACCTTGGGCCAACATGACAAATTCGATTGAATTACAATATAATACAGTCTTTTTAAACAAAAAACCCTGAAACAAGTTCAGGGTTTAGTTTTATTTCACTTCTTCGTAGTCTACGAAGTCGCCGAGTTTATCTGTTTTACTTTGATCAGGCTTTGGAGGCATATAATCTATCGAAATAGCGCCTTCGGGCTTTGACCGTCTTTGTTGTTGCTGTCCAGTAGCCTGACTCTGCATTTTGCTGGCCAGGTTATTAAACAGCATTGGCAGAATTAACCTAATCAACATTCTGATCAGCCAAAGTACCAATATTGTGATGAAAATGAATTTTACTAATGCCATTTTTTAAATTACTGTTGTTACAAATATAGACGTCATAAAATTTATTTTGTTACTTATGGTGCCTTTAATTGCATTTTGATTACAAATATAATACGTAAATAAGCCTATAAAGGTTTTAATATCCGCATTAATCTTCAATAATTTCAGCTACGCGGCCTACCTGACCATCTTCGAGCCTCACTTTTATCCCTCTGGAATGAAATGCCGATGACGTGAGCAGATCTTTCACCACGCCGTAAGTGATATTTCCCGACCGCTGATCTTTTTTCAAGATAATTCCGACTTCTAATCCCGGATAAATGTCTTTTCTGTTTTGCCCGTCCATTTGTGCTGTATATAATCATGATTAAAGCCTCAAAATTCCATAATTATTTTGAGTGTTACGGTAATTTACTGAAATCTATTTCAGGTTTTTTACCTGTAGTGCTTCTGGTAAATATTTTTCTTGGTGTGGTGTAATCGTTAAAAAAGCCCCCGTTCTTTAAATAAAAGGCACCATTATCTACTCCTCCCTGATAATCCATCCGATATCCTTTTGCTCCTGTGTTGTCAGTCGTAAAGCGGGCAGATTTTAATTCAGTCCATGTTCCTTTATCATCGCAGATCCATTGGTTATCAAACAAAACCTTCCGCGATAAGTCGCCCTGTACAGGTGAAAAGTTTTCTAAAAAGGAATGGAAGCGTTTTAAATAGGTTTTAGTCTGCGGCCTGGTAAAACTGGCTATCAATTGCCATTTATTGATTTCGGGAGCAAAGAAATAAGCAGTGTAAGTAGTTAGGCTATCTTTTCCAGGCACACCATGCAACAAAAATTTATAGGTATTTCCTGCTTTCCACATGTAGTTTAGGTAGCTCTGACCGCCAGCACCTTCATTACCAAATTCTCCCGTATGTACGTTTTCTCCTTTCTTTAGCATTTTTATTTTGTGCGATTCCGGGATACTTTTAGGATCGTCGGTATTGAAAGGACTCCATACTGAAAATAAGATATGCCGTTCGGTTGGACTATTTACCTGCATCCCAAAATAACCTTCACCAAATCCGTTCGCCATAAAATAAGAGCCTAAAATATCTTCACCCTTTGGCACAGTTACTTCGTTATAATACCACGCTGCATTTACATTTTCAGGTTGTTGATAGTTGAGGTGAACCGATGGCCCACGTCTGCCCCAATGAAAAAAGTTGCCTTCGTTGTTTTTAACATAAGCCGTTTTGCCTTCAGTTGCTGTTCCACTAATGGATAAGGCTTGTATTGAAGGAAATTTCGTTCCAGTTTTGCTTATTCCTTTAATGGTTAAGGCAACGTAGCCCGTATCTTTAATGGTCCACTCGCCAATCTTGCCGTCAAATGATTTGGTTTCATCGAAACCTACCTTTTTAGATTGATTGTTGATGGCGAATTCCAGAACTGATTGCCCATCTACAGTAGGTTTATCGCTTAATGATACCGTTATGGTACCAGGTTTAGAAACCCGAAAATAAGCTGTAAAATATTCTTTTGGGTTAGACCAGTTTACGATTCCCCTGTTGGATAATGTTCTTTCTGAATCCTGGTGTAAAGAACTGTAGGCATTACCTCCAAGTGGAAGGGAAATTGCTGTAGCATTTTGGGCATAACTTTTTAGCCCCATGACACCGAGTACGATCAGTGTTATTAGTTTAAAAGATTTCATTGAATGATTTTTAGATAACTTGTTTAAAGCAATTGTAGGCTAAATTATCTAAAAATCATGCTATAAAACCAAATCGTTACTTACCGAATTTTTCGTTAAACATTTTTTCTAGGGCAAACATTTCGTCACGCAGCTTTGCCGCCTGCAAAAAGTCCATATCTTTTGCTGCTTTCTGCATATCTTTACGCGTAGTATCAATTGCTCTTTGCAGTTCTGCTTTACCCATATATTGTACAATGGGATCGGCGGCAATGCTGATTTCGGCATTTTCTACATAAGCCCTGGCTTTGTTATCGCTTGCTTTCTGAGAGAAATCAAGGACAGATGTTTGCTCTAAAATTGCTTCCCTTGATTTACCAACAGTTTTAGGCGTAATGCCATGTTCAAGGTTATAAGCAATCTGTATATCCCTACGTCTGTTCGTTTCTGAGATGGTTTTCTCCATGCTATCCGTAATGTTATCAGCATACATAATTACACGGCCCTTATCGTTACGGGCCGCACGGCCTATGGTTTGGATCAGTGATTTTTCAGACCTTAAGAAACCTTCTTTATCCGCATCTAAAATAGCAACCAAAGTAACCTCTGGCAAATCCAAACCTTCACGCAAAAGGTTAATTCCAACCAACACATCAAATTCTCCTAAACGTAAACCACGAAGAATCTCTACACGTTCGAGGGTTTTAATTTCAGAATGAATGTACCTGGTCTTGATATTTAAGCGATCAAGATATTTAGTTAATTCTTCAGCCATACGTTTGGTTAATGTGGTAACCAAAATACGTCCCCCTTCTTTTATGGTAATATCTATTTCATCAAGAAGATCGTCGACCTGGTTAATGGCAGGTCTAATCTCAATAACAGGATCTAACAAACCTGTAGGTCGAATTACCTGCTCTACTACCACACCTTCTGATTTTTCCAATTCATATTCAGCCGGAGTTGCACTTACATAAATGGTTTGCGGGGCAAGCGCTTCGAATTCGTTAAAGTTTAAAGGTCTGTTATCCAGTGCAGCTGGCAAACGGAAACCATATTCAACTAAAGATAATTTCCTCGATCTATCGCCACCGTACATGGCTCTGATCTGCGGAACGGTAACATGGCTTTCATCAATTACCATTAAATAATCTTCAGGAAAATAATCCAACAGACAGAAAGGACGCATACCGGGCTGCCTTCCATCGAAGAAACGAGAGTAGTTTTCGATACCGGAACAATAACCCAATTCTTTCATCATTTCGATATCGAAATTGGTACGTTCTTCCAACCGTTTTGCTTCCAGCAAATGTCGATCTGCAATTAACTGGTTCTTACGGATTTCGAGCTCCTCCTGAATTCCCCAGATCGAAGAATTGAATCTATCTTTCGGAGTAACGAAAAGATTGGCCGGATAAATGGCCATGTCTTCTAATTTCTCTATAGTTTTCCCGGAAACCGGATCAATTGCAGAAAGTTCTTCAATATCATCACCGAAAAAAGAGATGCGGTAAGCATGATCAAGATAAGCTGGAAAAATATCAACGGTATCACCTTTAACCCTAAAGGTTCCGCGTTTAAAGTCTGTTGTAGTTCTGGAATATAAAATCTCAACCAAGCTATGTAAAAATGCATTCCTCGAAATCCTTAAGCCCACGCCAAAACGGAAAACCATTCGGGAAAAATCTTCGGGATTACCCATACCATAAATACAGGAGATGGATGATACCACGATAATATCTCGTCTGCCGCTCATTAACGAAGAGGTAGTGCGTAACCGGAGTTTTTCAATCTCTTCGTTTATACTCAGATCTTTTTCGATATAAGTATTGCTTGATGCGATAAAAGCTTCTGGCTGATAGTAATCGTAGTAAGAGACAAAATAATTCACCGAGTTTTCAGGGAAGAAATTTTTGAACTCGCCGTAAAGCTGCGCTGCCAAAGTTTTATTGTGACTCAAAATCAGTGTAGGTTTTTGCGTCTGCTCGATCACATTGGCTACCGTAAATGTTTTTCCCGATCCCGTAACGCCTAGTAAAGTTTGATAATGTTCATTGGCATTTACGCCATCTACCAATTGTTTTATCGCATTCGGTTGGTCTCCGGTGGGTTGATATTCTGAGGTGATTTTAAATTTCATGAGTATATCAAATATACGATTTCGGGACTAAAGAGTAAAACAGGCGAAAGTCAGGAAAATAAAATCCCTGTTGAAAAAATTCAACAGGGATTTCTCGCGTGCACAATCCTTTCGAAAAGCTACGATTGACAGATTCCAAGAGCGGTCGTCATTCTCGCGCAGGCGGGAATCTAATGCAACCTACAAACCCCACCAAGGCAGTACGATTATTCATAAGCTTTCTTCTCTTCAAAGGCATTCATGAGCACTATGTGGTTCCCAATCAAGTTGGGAATGACGATCTTCCGGCATGAAGGTTAGTATTACTATTTACCCGCTGCGGCCTGCATTGGGTTTTTACCAACCGATTGGCCTCTTACTGCTCCGCCAGCTTTGGTTTTATATACTTTAAATTTGCTTTCTTTTGCTCTGCCGCCCCAGGTATTGTTTGAGGTATCAATATCTGCAGTTTCGCGTAATGGATCCACTAAAATAGAGGCTACTTCTTTATTTTTAACATAAAATTTAGCTGTTTTCAATTCATTATGCCTCCAGATCTGAGCTGGAATACGGTCTATTTCTTTTGTTCCATCTTTATAAGTAAACTCAACAATGATAGGCATTACCAAGCCTCCTTTATTGCTAAAGCTCAGTTCGTAAAGAAATTTGTTACCATATTTGTCCTGCTCTGCTGAAGGAACAGCTTCTAGTGCTGCGGCGGTTTCTGTTTTAGTAGCAACAGTGGTATCAATAGTAACCATTCCTCTATCGTATTTATAGTAGAAATCTTGTGCTGCAGGAGTTTTATCTATATAAAAATTAATTTTCTTATCCTCACGGTTTCTGGTTTTCGAAATATCTTCAAAAGCATTAACGGCAGGCTTATCAATTTTAACCATTTTCGATTTGGCTTCTGGTAAATCTTTAGGGAAATCGGCTTTTGCAAATTTCACGCTATCTAAAGATATATCGCATGGATCGGTTCCATAAAACCAACCTCTCCAAAACCAATCTAAATCTTCGCCGCTGGCATCTTCCATGGTACGGAAAAGATCTGCAGGTTCAGGATGTTTAAAAGCCCATCTTCTCGAATATTCTTTAAATGCATAATCGAAAAGTTCCCGTCCCATGATGGTTTCGCGAAGGATATTTAAACCGGTAGCAGGTTTCGAATACGCATTCGGACCGAAACGGGTAATGTTTTCAGAGTTGGTCATAATTGGCTCCAGTTCATCCTTTGGTAGTTTCATGTAATCAACAATGGTATATGCCGGTCCTTTTTTACTTGGAAATTTGTTGTCCCAAAGCTCTTCTGTTAAATATTCAACAAAAGAATTTAGTCCTTCATCCATCCAGGTCCATTGGCGTTCATCACTATTTACAATCATTGGGAAGAAGTTGTGTCCAACCTCGTGAATAATTACACCTAACATCCCATTTTTAGTGCTTTCGCTGTATGTTCCGTCAGTATCTGTACGGCCATAGTTAAAACAGATCATTGGATATTCCATTCCATTTGCAGCTTCGATACTTTGTGCAACAGGGTAAGGATAAGGGATAGTAAAATCTGAATAGGTTTTAATGGTATGTGCTACTGCACGGGTAGAAAACTTACTGTATAGGTTATATGCTTCTTTCCCATAAAAACTCATACACATTACGGTATTGTTATTGGCCTGAATTTTTTGAGGCATGGCATCCCAGATAAACTTACGTGAAGATGTCCAGGCAAAATCGCGGACATTGTTCGCATTAAAAACCCAAGTTTTTTTTGCTGTAGATTTTTTGGTTTCTGCCAGTTTAGCTTCAGCCAAAGTTTGTATTTCTACAGGCGCAGCAGCAGTTTTAGCAGCATTATACCTACTTAATTGAGTTGGATTTAAAACAGCGCTATAATTGATACACTCTCCCGTTGAACCTACCAGGTGATCAGCCGGCACAGTCATCTGAACTTTAAAATCGCCAAAGGTTAAGGCAAACTCACCTCTGCCTGTAAACTGATGGTTCTGCCATCCCTGAAAATCGCTATATACACATAAGCGTGGGTACCACTGGGTCATGGTAAACAGGTAGTTTCCATCGGTTGGGAAAAACTCATACCCTCCACGGCCGCCAACACTCATCCGGTCAGAAATTTTATAGTTCCAATCAATATTGAAGATAAGTTTTTGTCCACTTCTCAACGCTACAGGCAAATCTATCCTCATCATGGTTTTATTAACCGTATAGGGCAAGTTTTTACCGGTTGCATCGGTTAATTTGGTAATATTTATTCCATAACCGTTGTTTCCTGTTGCGCTTAACTGATCTAAATTTTTAGTATTTCCTGTTGCAGGCATTTTAGTCGCATCCTGGTAATTCGCATTGCGATCCGTGCTATGCTCATTTTCATCAAGCTGCAACCAGATATAAGTTAGTGGATCAGGAGAATTATTGGTGTAAGTGATCGTTTCAGATCCGGTTAACAACAGATTTTTTTCATCCAGCTCGCATTTGATGTTATAATCGGCACGTTGCTGCCAGTATTTAACACCAGGCGCTCCGCTGGCTGTACGTTGTTCATTAGGTGTTGGTAAAATGGTGCCCAACTGCTCAAACTTATTCCCATGGTTACTCCCTGGGTTATTCTGCGTATTTTGGGCCATAGCCAGGCTACCAGAAAAGAATAACAGGCCGGTTAAAGTAAATAGTTTATTCATGATATGGTTTATTAAAAAGGAATTCGTTCTAAAGCCATTTTTAAAGCCAGGCTAAATACGGCTGCTGATATAAATAAAACCCAGTTCATACGCTTTATGCGGGTATAATTAAAAATTAAAAAGGTAATTAAAAGAATGATGATCACCATAAAAACCTGTCCGGCTTCCAAGCCTACATTAAAACCAAATAGGCCCCAGCCAATATTCTGATCTTTGGCCAGCATTATCCGGATGGAGTTTGCAAAGCCCATTCCATGAATAAGACCAAAACCAAGTGCCAAAAAATAATTGATCTTAATCGATTTTAAGGAGAAATTCTTTCTAAACAAATTGCTGATTGCGGTAATTACAATGGTACAGGGAATTAAAAATTCTACCCACTTGCTATCAAACCGGATAATATCCAATACGCTTAAAAGTAAGGTAAAGGAATGGCCAATGGTAAAAGCCGTAACCAATATGAGCACCTGTTTTAAATTGATATAACTGTAAATAGCAACCAGTGCCAAAATAAACAGCTGGTGGTCTAAAGCATCGGCACTGATGATATGCGCCCAACCCAATTTAAAATAAAAGATAAAATCTTGTAACGGCATGAATAATAAGCTAACTATTGAGAATGAAATAGTTTACAATAGCTAAAATTATATTTTTAATTACAAAAACCCCAAATATCTTGTAAACAAAAGCCTAAATACCAAATTTGTTACTATTCTTTAAGTGATTTAGTGCTTTTTTTCGAAGTTTTATCGCAAACAACTGGGTTTACAGTTGTAAACAAAACTGTTGTTTAATATACATAGCCAATACGGTACCTTGGTACTTATAACTATTAGTCTTCTATTCAACATTATGCTTTGGCTTAAATATCACTTACAAAAACCAGGAAAAGGTTTCGATCCTGTTCCAAAAGCTTTTGCAGAACAATATGCTGCAAACGAATACAAAAAAATAGACAGTAAAATTATAGATATTATAAAAAGTCACTTAGGCAGTTTCGAAAACAAAACTTTACTTGATCTGGGGGCCGGTCCGGGACAATATAGTATCGAATTTGCCAAAAGGGGCGCGAAAGTTACCTGGCACGATATCAGCCAGAATTATTTAACAATAGCAAGAACAAAAGCTAGCGACCAAAACATAACAGTAAATTTTTCATTGGGCTATTTAGAAGAAGCCCATGGTAAGTTCGATATTATTTTTAACCGCATATGCTGGTATTATTGCATTAACGATTACCGTTTTGCAAAATGTATCTACAACTTGATTGGAGAAAACGGCTACGGTTTTATTGTGGTTAACAATGAGAAATTTCTTCAGCAGGAACTTGCAAAAGAATCGGGTTTTAGAAAATTGGCCATTAAAATGAGCTATTGGCTCAATGAAAATTTTAATATTAAGCTTACACATGTTCATCCATCCCATAAGAAACTAAGTAAAATATTTGCCCGCTTAAATTTCAGGAACTTACATTTAGAACAATGTGGGCATAACACCTTAATTACATTTAACAAGTAGAAGATTATGTGTTAACTTTGCCCCTCTAAGAAAGGATTTAATATGTTGATGCATAAATTAAAATATAGTTTTTTGCTTTTATTTTTTGCTTTTTTTTCTGTTGGAGCAGGAATAAAACACCCTTTGCATGTAAGCACAACTGAAGTAAACTTTAATGCCAAGGACAAAACCTTAGAAGTAAGCTGTAAAATCTTTTCTGACGACTTTGAGGCAATTTTAGCCAGATTATACAAACAGAAAACCGATCTGAGCAATCCGAATATGAAGAAAGCAATGGATGAGTTGGTGAAAAAATATCTGCTTTCTCATTTACAGCTAAAAGCCAATGGCAAAGCGGCTTCAATGAACTACATCGGATTTGAGATCGATCATGAAGCTACTAATATTTATCTTGAGGTAGAGAAAATTCCGTCCGTAAAATCGGTTGAGGTGAGCAACACAATTTTATATGATATGTTTGATGATCAGATGAGCATTGTACATATTGTAAAAGGCCCTAACCGTAAAAGCACAAAAATCCTTTACCCTGAAAAAAAGTTCACAGCAAACTTTTAATTGTAATTTTTGTATTAAATTACGGCTCAATGTTAAATTACCGTTAATTTTAGAAGGCAGTATTATTTAAGTTAATATCTGCTGAGAAATATTTCTTGTAATCTTTTTTTAAATACCGTGTTGTTAAAATAAGTTATGCATCTAATCATCTTCTCCAATATATTAACGCCTCGGATAAAATATATCTTTAACTTTATTTTTAAAGATATTCTTAAAACAGAATTGGAATTTACAGGCAATAGCCAATATTTTCTACAGAGCGAGCATGTCAAAATCAGTTATGGCGAAGAGCCATTGGGTGAGGAACTTTTTTTTAAGCGTACCACTTTACTCTTCTCCAATAAATTAGAAGAATTTAAGCCAAAAACTATTCCTTTTGGCGAATATCAGGCCCCTTTTCCGGTTGCACAATCTGCCTTGCCATTTGATGTTTTTGCTGCCTCATTTTTTATATTAAGCCGGTATGAGGAATATTTTTATCCCAAAAAAAATGAAGAAGAATTTAGGCCATCAAAAAGCCATCAGCATAAATGGAAGATTTTAGATAAACCGATTATTGATGAATGGGCATTGATCATTAAAAGTCTGATCAAAAAAAAGCATCCACATTTTAAGTTCCACGAAAAGAATTTTCAGCACCAGCCAACCGTTCACCTCAATATTTTGCCCAACCTACCCGAGGGATTATTAAATAGGACCAAATTTATTTTCAGTGCCATCTTTAAAAAAGATAACAATTACCTGAGCTCGAAATTTGATAGGTTAACAGGGGTAGGGATTAATAATGAGCAGGTTTTAGATGAGGTAAACCAGCTATTTTCTTCAAAAAAAAGTAATCCTCTTTATTTTGTCGATTTTCCTGACGTGC
Source organism: Pedobacter sp. Bi27 (assembly GCF_918698255.1). Lineage (NCBI taxonomy): Bacteria > Pseudomonadati > Bacteroidota > Sphingobacteriia > Sphingobacteriales > Sphingobacteriaceae > Pedobacter > Pedobacter sp. Bi27. Next base: position 161,487 of record NZ_CAKKMW010000008.1, on the reverse strand, counting down.
CGATAAATTACATTAGGATAAATGGCGTTTCAAAAATACTTAGCAATCAATCAGTTGGACTATTAAGACCTTGTGCCAGCGACAAGCAAAAAATGCTCGAGATTAAAGAAGGACTTGTTAAGCTCAAAAAAATCAACCCAAACCCTTCACCTGTAAGTAGTCAGCAGTTAGAAGTATTAAAATTCCCTATTTGTTATCTAAATATTCTTACTTCCGGTATTACGTCAGATTATTCTATGGGTTATAGTAATGTACCAGGCTTTAGGGCCGGAACCTGTACGCCATTTAACTGGTATGATCTTCAACTCGAAAAAGTAACTCCTTTAATCGTTAATTCTTACTGCCTCACCGATTATATTCTTCAGTTTTTAACACATGAGGCAGCCACTAAAACAATACACCAATATATAGGTGCAGTAAAGGTGGTAAACGGCACCTTTTATAGCAGTTGGAGCCTAAAAAGTCTGTCTTCAAATGCAAAATACAAAAAACTAAAATCGCTCTTTAAAGAAATGCTCGATTATGCCGGAAATTGATTTTAATTTAACTTATCCGGCTTAAAATTGCTAATTTTAGTAATTAAACGTCCCAAGGAATAAACCTATAAGATACCGGAAACATTACCATGATTTTTGATGTAAGCAAGACAAAATCTATCGCCAATACCTTTATTGCCGAACTTCGGGATGAGAACATTCAGAAAGATTCGATGCGTTTCCGCAAAAACATGGAAAGGCTTGGTGAGTTTTTTGCCTACGAAATCAGCAAATCATTAGCATATACCATTCAAGAAATCGTAACTCCTTTGGGTGTATCGTCCTGTGAGGTTTTAACTCAACAGCCCGTTTTAGCTACTATACTCCGAGCCGGGTTGCCACTTCAACAAGGTTTGCTCAACATCTTCGACAAAGCCGAATGCTGTTTTATTTCTGCTTACCGAAAAGTAAAGAAGAGCGGCGATTTTGTAATCCAGATGGATTATATTTCTACCCCGGATTTAGAAGGAAAAGTTTTGATTATGGCCGATCCGATGTTGGCAACCGGACAAAGCATGGTGATGTGCTGTAAAGAACTGATTAACCGCTACAAAATTGCAGAACTCCATATCGTTGCCGCAATTGCCAGTACAGAAGGTATTGCACATGTACGCGCTAATCTGCCCAAAGCAAAACTTTGGCTGGGGGCAATCGACGAAGAAATGACCAGTAAATCTTATATCGTTCCCGGACTTGGGGATGCAGGCGATCTGGCCTACGGAGAGAAGGTTTAGTTTTTAGTCCAAAGTCCTTAGTCTTAAGTCCAGAGCCAGTGAACATCCTTTTTATATGTAGCAGAAATAAATGGCGTAGTGCCACTGCCGAAAATATCTATAAAAGCCATCCCGATCATCAGGTAAGATCAGCAGGAACAGCGCCATCCGCCAGGATTAAAGTTAATGAAAAACTAATCATCTGGGCCGATCTCATCTTTGTGATGGAGAAAAAGCATAAGCAAAGAATTACTGAACGTTTCCCTGAAGAAACCTACGATAAGGAAATTATTACGCTTCATATCCCAGATGATTATCAGTATATGGATGAAGAACTTATTGAAGAGCTAGATGCAAAAGTTGCGGATTATTTATAAATCAAAAATCATTAGGCTACCTTTGTGAAAATCATTACTCATGAAACCATCATGATTTTTCAAATCACGTAGGGATTAGAAAAATCTGATAGCTTCATCACCGTTGCAGCTAATATATATACTCATGAAAAAGCACATTTTCTTCGACCTTGACCACACCATTTGGGATTTTGACCGTAATGCCGAAGAAACATTAAATGAGCTCTTCCAAACCTATAAACTAGAGGAGCTTGGCTTAAAATCGTGTGCCGACTTTATTACAACATATACCGAAAACAACCATCAGCTCTGGGCCGATTACCATTTGGGAAAAATTACCAAAGATTTTTTAAGATCGGAAAGGTTTAACAAAACATTCATTCAATTAGGTATTCACCCTGATGCGGTACCTCATCAATTTGAGGACGATTATGTAAGTATCTCACCCACCAAAACCAATTTGTTCGATGGGGCAGAAAATGTTTTGGGCTACCTACAGCAAAAATATACCCTACATATTATTTCTAATGGCTTTAAGGAAACAACCTTAACCAAAATGAACCTCTCTAATCTTAATCCTTATTTCGAAAACGTAATTATCTCAGAAGATGTGGGCGTAAACAAACCTAACCCTATTATTTTCGAATATGCATTGGATAAAGCAAAGGCTTTAAAAGAAGAAAGTATCATGATTGGCGATAGTCTGGAAGCTGATATTTATGGGGCTTTGAATTTTGGTATGGAGGCTATATTTTTCAACCCTTTACAGAAAGAAAAACCTGGTGATGTGCAGAAAGAAATTGCGCATCTCGAAGAATTATTGAAACTTTTTTAGTTTTACCTCTTTTTTGTTTGGTTTTGGCATTCGTTTGGCATTAGCTTAAACACACACAAATGAAAACCTTAATTTAAATGAAGAGAACCATCTTTTTAGGATTGGCAATGCTTTTTGCTACCCTAAGTTTCGCTCAAAACTACCACAGTGCAGCCGAAGTATTCTTACAAATCGTTAGCCCAGGCAAGTATAATGTATATTTAGATGAAGAACTAGTTGGATCGGCCAATGGCAGGTTCCGTTTTTACGATGTATACAATACCACACCAATGCTATCCATTATTCAGGGCAATACTGTAATCCTGAAACAGAGAATAAGGGTTATCCCACAACAACGGCTTGTTTTAAGTTTGGAGGATAAGCGACTAATTACCTTAAAACAGCTAACGATCTATCGGAATAGCCAGTACGCGCTAAACGATTTTGATGGTTATACGAGAGATTACGATACTGGCATTATTCCACCTCCACCGGCATTGCCCGAGTTGAACTATAGATTGTTATCTGATGAAGCTTTTCAGGCTTTTTTAACACAATATAGAAGGGAAAGTTTTGATGATGGCAGGTTGAGGATGATAAATGTGGTGAGCAAAAATTCGTCCTTACTGAGTGCTCAGGTAAGGGTACTCTTAAAATCTTTCTCCTTTGATGATGAGCGTTTGAAGGTAGCCCGGAACCTTTACAAAAACGTTGCCGATCCGCAGAACTATTTTACCTTATCCGATATTTTTGTTTTCCCATCTAACAAGGACGACTTCTTAAAATATTTGGAGAAACAGTAATTCAGCTTATCTTTATTAAATGACGGCTGCAAAAATAAAGGCATCGATAAATAAAATTGTCGATGCCTATAAATCGAAATTATCTCACTATTCTGAGGATATTTTTCAAACCACGCCACCCATTTCCGGATGGAGTTACAGCGAAGTATATTCGCATATTTTCGATTCAAGCCTGCTCTCGTTAATTGCGCTCGAACGTGCAGCAAGTGGTAAAGGCGAAAACAAACCCACACATTTTATTGTAAAACTGATTTTGGTTTTAGGCACTTTACCACCGGCAAAGCAGTATAAAGTTCCGAAAAGACTGGCCGAGCGTGTTAAAAAAATCAGCAAAACAGAAGCCCTCGATTTTATTTTAGAGTTTGAAAAAGGTCTTGATGATAATTATCCTGTAATTGCCCATGCAAAAGCCAATTGTAAAACAAAACACCCACGATTAGGTTATCTAAATGCCAAACAATGGCTAAGGTTTATCGAAATTCATTTAAAACATCACCTCAAGCAGCTAGAAAGAATAGAAAAGAGCTTTTAGACGTAAATTAATTTCGCCATATTTGAGTAAATTAATCTCAGTCCCATGAAAAACGCTTTTTACCTGTTAGCCATTGCTGTTCTTTGTGCATGCAATAGCGAAAAGAAAGAAACTACTCAAGCAGTTATCCCAACACCTACGGGAATACAAGGACTTCAAAAAAGCAATACTGCGCAGCCCGCAGCGCAAAGTGCCAAAACTAACCTAATTTTCAATCCGCCACATGGCGATGCCGGCCATACCTGTGCTTTAGCAGTTGGCGCACCATTACACCAAACAGCCGCCGTTCAACCACAAAAAAGCGCTACTCCACAACCGGTAACTGTTCCGGTGCCACCTATAGTAAATACATCAGGTAAAAAACTTAATCCTAAACACGGAGAGCCTGGTCATAGATGTGACATAGCTATTGGGGCACCGCTGGATAGTAAACCAACACAAGTAGTCACCACACAGCCTGCTGTAGTGAAACAAACTGTAGCAATAAAAACAGGAAAGGGTTTGAACCCACCTCACGGCCAGCCCAACCATCGCTGCGATATTGCTGTAGGTGCACCTTTAAACAGCAAACCTGCCCCGGTGGCAAATAGTGTTCCTGTATCAACACCTGAAACCAAAACAACCGAAACAAAGGCGCTGGAGACAAAAAGTGAAGGGAAATAATAGTAGATATATGGTGTACTTAATATTTTGAATTTTCAGCACCTAACTTAACGCACATTTTTTTACATCTTTGCGTTAATGAAATTACCCGCCATAAAAGGTTTTGACCAAGAAGCACTAATAAAGTATTTTAAAAATACAGGAATGCTTTTGATCGGGAAAGTTGGCAGTTTAGGAATAAAAATGCTAACAAATATCGCGGTTGCAAACTATTTGCTGTCGTATGGTAATGGTATTCTCACTACATCAATCGCTTATGTTTTTTTATTCGCAGCATTGGCGGGCCTCGGCTTAGATCAGTTTATTGTAAAAGAACTTCACCAGTTTCCGCAGAAAAGGGATCAGATCTTAGGCACAGCATTTGGGTTGAAAGCTTTTGCAGGTTTTATGTGCATTCCTTTAATTTCACTTGCATGGCTCATTTATCCACTTGAGGACATCCAATATCAATTCATATTATTGCTTTCGTTTGTCGGTGTATTTCAGTCTTTTACTGTAATTGATTCTTATTTCCAATCAGAAGTAAAATCCAAATACATTATGCAGGTGCAGATTATTGGGAATCTAGTTTCTGCTGCAATAAAAATTATTTTAATCTATACTCATTCGCCAATCAGCTATTTCTTTTTTGCTTTTCTTTTTGATACCATTTTACTTTCCATTGGCTATATTATTACTTATAGCAGAAAAAATAGAAGTATCCTGAAGTGGAGATTTGAAAAAACATTGGCTAAAAAACTCTTCTCGCTTTCATGGCCACTGATCATTTCCGGCATAATGGTTTCAGTTTATATGAAAATTGATCAGATTATGCTTAAACAGATTTTAGGCACCAAAGGGACAGCCGAAGCAGGTGCTTATGCAACCGTGGTCAACTTTAGCGAGGCCTTAAACTTCGTCCCTGTTGCTATCGTTTCATCACTCTTTCCTGCAATTTTAAATGCGAGGAGAGATGATAAGGAACGTTATCAGAAGAGACTTCAGAATTTATATGATTTAATGGTTTGGTTAAGCTTAAGTTTTGCCATTTTTATAACTTTTGCCTCCCCGCTCATTTATAGTTATTTTAACCCAGAATTTGCAGATGCCGCACCTGTTTTGTCTGTCCATGTTTGGGGTTCTGCTTTCATATTTCTTGGTGTAGCAAGCGGACAGTATTTAATAGCAGAAAATTTTGGCCGCCTAACTTTTATCCGAACAGGAATAGGGGCGGTTGTAAACATCATTTTAAACATTATCCTTATCCCAAGAATGGGAATGATGGGTACAGCAATAGCTACAGTAATAGCATACTTTGTTTCAGCCTTTTTTATACTATTTATCCCTAAACTTCGTCAACAAGGTATAATGATGTTAAAATCATTATTTTTGGTCACCGCATTTCAAAAAATATTTAAACGTTGAGTACTCTTAAAGCATTAACCACATTAATTGCAAAGCCAAGCAGGCTTAAGGCATTATTATCATACGGACATAAAGGCTACCTGAATAGCATTGGCTGGTTTACGGCTTTTGATAAAAAACAGGCCGTAGACGGGCAAGGAAAAGCATTGCCATGGGTAACCTATTCGTTTATCGATTTTATTAAAGAACGCATAAACAAAACACAGCATATTTTCGAATATGGCTCTGGCAGCTCTACTATTTTTTATGCCGAAAGAGCTGGCTCGGTAACTTCTGTGGAGCATGATAAAGGCTGGTTTGATAAAGTAAAAAATACAAGTCCGGCCAATGCTGAGATGATATTCTGCCATTTGGAAAAAGACGGGGAGTATGCCAAAAAAGCAACCTTGCTCGATAAAAAATTCGACATTATTATAGTTGATGGTCGCGACCGTGTAAACTGTTGTAAGTATAGCGTTGATGCACTATCAGAAAGCGGAGTATTAGTTTTGGATGACAGTGAACGTGAAGTATATCATCCTGCCCGTGTGCTTTTAAAGGCCTGGGGGTTCAAAGAAATCAGCTTCAGTGGGATTTCACCAGGCCTTTTTTACGAAAAAGCAACCTCAGTTTTTTATAAACAGGATAATTGTTTAGGTATTTAAAGCAGTAAGCATCATGTTAAGCGAAGAAGTAAAAACGGCCTACGATAATTTTTATACCAATAGCGATGTAGCATGGAGAATGCTTGGCGCAAAATATAAAGCACAGAACATTGTTGATGTTTGCAAAGGGTTAAAGCCTAAAAAAGTGCTCGAAGTTGGCGCCGGAGATGGTAGTATTTTACATTTTTTAAATGAATGGAACTTCGCACCAGAACTGTATGCTTTAGAAATTGCACAAAGTGGTGTCGACATTATAAAAGACCGTAACCTCGCTAGTTTAAAAGAAGCACAAACTTTTGATGGGTATAAAATCCCTTACGAAGATGATGCATTTGATCTGATTATTCTTGCGCACGTTTTAGAACACGTAGAACACGAAAGGATCCTGATCCGTGAATTGAAAAGGGTAGCAAAATATATTGTAGTTGAAGTACCTAAAGATTATCGCTTTGGTGTAGACCAAAGAATGAAACATTTTCTGGATTATGGGCACATTAACATGTACACCCCAACTTCCTTGAGGTTCTTGCTGCAGAGCGAAGGTTTAGAAATTCTAGAAGATAAAGTTTCTATGACTGCACCAGAAACGGTAAAGTTTAATGAGTTTATCAATAGAAAAGCACCTAAAACTTTTTCTAAAAACTTAAAAATCGAGTTAGAATACCGAATCAAAAAAACATTAGGTAACTTGTTCGGGAAGAAAAAGCAAGAACAGTTTGCCAATGCCTATACAGTGTTAACCAAAAAGTCTGACAATAATCTACATATATTTTAGGGGTCGGGCGATCGTCATTCGAGCGAAGTGCAACGAAGCCGAGAAATCTATTTCGATAGATCTCTCCATTCCACTGCGTTTCAGTCGAGATGACGGACCCTTCAATTGAAAATCGGTAATTGATAAAAAACAAAAATGCAAAACCTTGCCCCAATAGCGCTTTTCGTATACAATCGCCCGCAGCACACCGAGCGTACGTTACAATTCCTGCAACAAAATGAATTGGCAGCACAAAGCCATTTGTATATCTTTTCCGATGGTGCCAAAACAGATCAGGATAAAGAAAAAGTTGCTGAAGTAAGAAAAATCATCAAAAAAGCAGAAGGTTTTAAATCGGTTAAAGTAATCGAAAGCAAGGTAAATGCAGGTTTAGCCAATTCGGTAATTGCAGGTGTAACTCAATTAATAGTAGAATACGATCAGGTAATTGTTTTTGAAGATGACCTGGTTACCTCTCCCCATACTTTAGCCTATTTCAACAATGCTTTAAACCATTACCGCGAAGAGGAAAGAGTAATGCATATAGGAGCCTATATGTATCCCTTAAAATCAGATCAACTTTCGCAATCGTTTTTCTACAGGGCGGCCACAAGTTGGGGTTGGGCCACATGGGGAAGGGCATGGAAAAACTTCGAACCAGATATTAACATCCTTATAAAACAGTTTGATAAAAAGAAAAGAGCTGCATTTTCCATCGACAATAAAATGAACTTCTGGAAACAGATGTTGGAGTTTAAAAAAGGAAAAAACAACAGCTGGGCCATTAGATGGTATGCTTCAATCTTTTTAAAAGGAGGCATCACACTTAACCCATCGCAATCACTTGTTAACAATATTGGCCATGATGGCACTGGCGTGCACTCAGGAATAAACGATATTTATAACGTTATTATCAACCCTAAGCCCATTGTTGAGTTTCCGACCACAATAGCCGAAGACCCCATCGCATACAAAGCCATCAAAAGCTTTTTGATTAAACGGAAAGGCAATATGGTAACTCGTGTTAGGCGTTTTGTTAAAGAAAAGCTGGCACAATACTTTTCAAAGAAATAATTAAACTGATATAGCTCACTGTTGTAGACAATTAAAAAAAATGACAAACCTTTTTTTAATTGTTCATGTTGCTTTTATACATCGAAACTATAAAAATAAAAGATATGAAAACGACAACAGCAACAGCAGAGGTATTAAACGATCTGGTTCAAATTAATAACGATCGTATTGAAGGCTATGAAAAAGCACGTCAGGAATTAAAGGATGGAGATGCCGATCTGAAAACGCTATTTTTAAATATGATTGCCGAAAGTCAAAAATATAAAATGGCTTTGGCTGCAGAAGTAGCTGCATTGGGTGAGGATATCGAAACCGGAACAACAAACTCAGGAAAAATTTACAGGGCATGGATGGATGTTAAGGCATTATTTACCGGCCACGACCGTAAAACTGTTTTAAACAATTGTGAGTTTGGAGAGGATGCAGCACAAAATGCATATAAAATGGCATTAGAAGAAGAAGATCTTCCATCAAATATCAGAGATTTAATCTCTGACCAAAAAGCATCGTTAAGAGTATCGCATGATGAAATTAAAAGATTACGTGATGCTCAGGCATAAGTGACAGAGATAAAATAGAAAAACCTCCTTCGATTTATTATCGGAGGAGGTTTTTTTTTAACTTTCCGTCATGCTGAACTTGTTTTACAAATAGATTAGCATTTTTAATTGTCTTGTAGCTACTACGTGGTCAGCACCTTTTTTTAAAGACCCTGAAATAAATTCAGGGCGACGATCTTTTAGGAACTAAATCAGTTAAGAATTACGACTCTAATTCCCGATCTAAATGTTCGGTAACGCGTTGGATTGTATTGTCGATCGTGTTACTTAGAATCGTTAAATAAGAACCTTTTTTAGCAGTTTCGATCGCGATCTGCAAACATTCTGTGCTTTTATTGTTAATGATGATCTCTTTATCTGGATCAACTTCCTTGATGCCTTTTACCAGCAGGTCAACCAGTTCTTGTTGTTGTCTGCCACGGAGATATTTCTCCTGACAAACATAAATTTTATCAAACATCTGAGCCGAAATGCGGGCAGTTTCGATAATATCCTCATCTCTTCTATCACCTGTTGCCGAAATAATACCTACATGTTCGGTAGCCTCTACACCCTGCAAGAAACCTTTTATGCCGTTAAATCCGTCAGGATTATGCGCAAAATCGACCAGTACTTTAAATTCTTTGAACCTGAAAATATTCATCCTTCCTGGGGTATGCGCCGCAGAAGGAATAAATGTTTCCAGCGATAAACGGATATCTTCAGGTTTATAGCCCCATAAATAGGTTGCCAGTGTTGCTGCAAGCACATTCTGGATCATAAAATTCACGGAACCACCAAAAGTTAATGGAATGTGCGTGGCTTTATCTACCCTTAATTTCCAGTCGCCTGTTTTAATGGTAATGTATCCGTTTTCATAAATGGCGGCAATTCCACCTTTTCTACAATGTTCTTTAATCACCGGATTATTTTCATCCATGCTAAAATAAGCAACATTACAGCGCGCATCCTTGCCAATGCGAACGCAATAACCATTATCTGCATTTAATACTGCCCAACCTTTGCGACGCACTGCCCCGATCACAACCGCTTTGACACGTGTCAGATCGTCAAGATTATGGATATCAGAAATACCAAGGTGATCTTCCTGGATATTGGTTACTACGCCAATATCACATGCATTAAATCCCAGTCCAGCTCTTAAAATTCCCCCACGGGCGGTTTCTAGTACCGCAAATTCAACTGTTGGATCTTTTAAAATGAACTCAGCACTTACCGGTCCGGTGGTATCACCTTTCATTAGCATCGTGTTGTGCACATACACACCGTCACTGGTGGTAAAACCTACACGTTTACCATTACTTCTGATAATGTGCGCAATTAATCGTGTAGTAGTGGTTTTTCCGTTTGTTCCGGTTACAGCAATAATCGGAATCTGTGACAATTTTCCCTGTGGATACAGCATGTCAATAACCGATGCAGCCACATTTCTAGGCAAGCCTTCACTTGGTGCAAGGTGCATCCTGAATCCTGGTGCTGCATTAACTTCCAAAACCACACCTCCGTTTTCGTTTAATGGCCGGGTAAGGTCTTGCGCCATAATATCGATACCGCAGATATCCAATCCGATTACCCTCGAAATCCTTTCACATATAAAAATATTCTGTGGATGTACAATGTCAGTTACATCGATAGATGTCCCGCCTGTACTTAAATTTGCAGTAGATTTTAAATAAACCACTTCTCCCTTTTCGGGAATAGTTTCTAAGGTATATTCTTTTTTTGCCAGCAGATCCAAAGTATCCCGGTCAACAGCAATTTCAGTTAGCACATTTTCGTGACCATAACCACGGCGTGGATCTTCATTCTCCTTATCGATCAATTCTTGGATCGTATGAATTCCATTGCCCTTAACATGTGCCGGATCACGTTGTGCGGCAGCAATAACTTTGTGATCGATTACCAGTACCCTAAAATCGAAACCAGTAATAAATTTCTCTATAATTACCTTTCGCGAATACGTTTTGGCGTATTCGAAAGCGGCAACCGCATCTTCCATCGTTTTCACATTAATGGTTGCGCCCTTGCCATGGTTGCCATCAAGTGGTTTAAAAACGAGTGGAAACCCAACCTTTTTAACAGATGCTTCCAGATCATCAGGATTTGAAATGGTTACCCCCGATGCCACTGGAATGGCAGCTTCGGTAAGCAAACGTTTTGTCTCTTCCTTGTTGCTGGCAATATCTACAGCGATGCTACTGGTTTTTTCGGTCATGGTTGCCCTAAAACGAACCTGATTTTTACCATAGCCCAACTGCACCAACGAACTTTTATTCAGCCTGATCCAAGGAATACTTCTGCTCACCGCCTCTTCTACAATAGAACCTGTACTTGGTCCTAATGCTTCCAGCTCACGGATTTCCTTCATCCTACGGATGTCGTGCTCCAAATCGTACTCTTCGTTATTAATCAGGGCTTCGGCAATTTTAACTGCAGCTTCAGCCGCGTAAACACCAACCTTTTCTTCCAGATAACTGAATACCACATTATAAATGCCTTCAGTTTTAGTTTGGCGGGTTCTGCCGAAACCGGTTTCCATGCCTGCCAAAGTTTGAATTTCCAAGGCAATATGTTCAATTACATGCCCCATCCATGTCCCTTCTTTTACCCGGGTGAAAAAGCCACCTTCAACTCCCTTAGAACACCGGTGTGTAAACATGCTAGGCAAGAGTTTCTCAATCCTTTCGCTAAATCCTTCTATTACGTTGGTTGGTTTTTGCTCTAAATCTTCCAGATCTAAACGCATCTGGATCAATTTTTTTCGGCTAATTGACCATATGTTCGGCCCTCTTAATACTTGTATGTTTGATATCTTCATGTAATATTTTGTTCGTTTTTTATTTAAACAAGCGTTTGGGACAGCCTTTTTAACTCAATTTTTAGAATAAAATTGATGATGGTAAATTATGCATTTATTTTGAAATTAGACGTTCCATTAGCTAAATCAATTTTAAGGCGTATTTGTTTTATTTTCAAGCACAATCCTGTTAATTTTAGGTTATAATATTTTAACGTTTGTTAATAAATTGAATATTCTTGACAAAAAAAGTCGTGTTTTTTATCATAAGCCTATATATTTGGGTTTTTTGATACAATTATAATACACAAAGAATGGTTCCGAAAGGTAAACTCATCATCATTGGTGGCGCAATAAACACAGGTAGCTTCGCAGAAACGCAATTTGGACTGCCTGAGAATATGAATTTTTTTGAGCGTGGAATTTTAAAACGGATTACTACAGAATCATTAAGAGATACTCAATCTCGCTTCGAGATTATCACTACAGCATCATTAATGCCCGAAAAGGTTGGTGAAGAATATATCAAGGCTTATGCACAATTAGATGTGCACAATGTTGGTGTGCTTAATATTACCAACCGTGAAGAAGCCAATTCTGATGAAAATTATGAGCGTATCAAAGCAGCGGAGGTAATTATTTTTACCGGTGGCGATCAGCTCCGTCTTTCATCTATTTTTGGTGGAACAAAAATCCATCAAATCTTACTGGAGAAATACAGAAATGAACCTGTAGTAATTGCCGGTACTTCTGCAGGGGCGGCCGCAAGCTCTAAAAATATGATTTATCAGGGTAGCAGCAAAGATGCTTTACTTAAGGGAGAGGTTAAAATTACCGGCGGATTAGGCTTTATTGATGATGTTATTGTTGATACACATTTTGTTCAACGCGGAAGAATCGGCCGCTTGTTATATGCTGCTGCCAGCAATCCTGGTATATTAGGGATTGGTCTTGGTGAAGATACGGGGCTTTTCATCTCTGATGGTCATACGATGGAAGCAATCGGCTCTGGCATGGTAATTTTAGTAGATGGCCGCAATATGGCCGATACCAATTTAACAGATGTAGAGATGGGCCAGCCGGTTTCAATTAAAAACATGGTGGTACATGTAATGTGCGATGGCGACGTTTATGATTTAACAGACCATAGCTTGGTGATCCATCATCCAAAGGTTGTTCCTATAGGGTAATTCAGCTGGCAATAAACAGTAGGCGATTTTCAGTTAGGACTTGCCCAATCTTGATACTTGCTACTCAATACTCCAATACTCCAAAAAAATGAAATTAATCATACATGGCGGCTTCTTCAGCGAATCGTCTACCAATCAGGAAACGAAAAAGGCTAAACAAGATGCTTTGGCCTCGATTGTTACGCTCGGATACGAATATCTAAAAACACATACTGCTTTAGAAACCGTGGCTTATACTGTTGCACTATTAGAAGATAACGAGCTGTTTAACGCTGGTATCGGTTCGCAGATTCAAAGCGATGGAAAAGTGAGGTTGAGCGCAGCCCTAATGGATGGTAAAACAGAAAAATTTAGTGGTGTAATTAATGTAGAAGATGTTAAAAATCCTATACAGATTGCGCACAACCTATTAACATATGATGACCGGGTACTTAGTGGTGATGGTGCCCGGCAATTTGCCAGAACAAATGGATTTGAATATTTCAATCCGATTACCCCACAGCGCCAATCAGAATACGAGGCTAAGCTAAACCAAAAAGAAAATAAAGGAACGGTAGGCTGTGTAGCACTCGATGCAGATGGAAATTTAGCAGCAGCAACCTCCACTGGGGGAAAAGGATTCGAAATTCCTTGCCGTGTGAGTGACTCTGCAACCGTGGCAGGCAACTATGCCAATCAATATGCAGGTATTTCTTGTACCGGAGTAGGTGAAGATATTGTAAGCGGTGCCTTAGCCGCAAAAATTGTAACCCGTGTTACCGATGGTTTTTCTTTAAAGGAAGCATCAGATAAATCTTTTGCCGAACTTAAAGCTTTTGATGGCTTTGCGGGCGTTGTAGGCATTTCTGCAGCGGGTGAAGTGTACCATTGCGACTCGCATCCATATATGGTTTGGGCATCTTTTGATGTTAATTTACAGGTATTTAGCTGAAATTAGATTTAAAGTATTATTTTTGTTGCATGACCAAGATTGTATTGGCTTTATTAGGCCTTTTTGCATCATTACAACTACAAGCTCAAAATATAGATAAATCTGAGATCCAAGAACCTAACGGTAGTGCTATAAATATAGCAGTATCTAAATTTGACCTGGAAGACGGCAATTCTTTTTTTGAGGAAGCAGAAGATTTAGAGCGAAAAGGCGATTACAACGAAGCCCTCACCTTATTTGGCAAAGCCGCTTTCGAATATAATGCCGTAAAAAACTTCAACAGGTACGGACAGGCCGTTATCAAGATGAGCAGTATGCATTATCAACTTGGCCGTTTCACTGATGCTGAGCAGATTCTTTTAAATGTGGCGTTAAAAAATTATTCTAAAACCGGAAACAGAGCAGGAGTAATGAACACCTATAACCTTTTAGGCAAAGTTTATCTGGCAAATACCAAGTATACCCAATCAATGTGGTTTTACACCCAACAGGGTATATTGGCAAAACAGCTAAAAAGCAACAATTCATATATCGAATCTATTTTAGGCATTGTTCAGGTTAAAATCAAAAAGAAAGATTTTACGCTTGCACTGAGAGATCTGAAATCGGCCGAATGGCTTGCCAACTCGATCAAAACCACCCAGTACAAAACGCAAATCAAAGATGCCAGGGAAATGATCGCCAGCAAAACCACCAGTAAAAAGGTAAACCCAAGCTAGTTTGGATACTTATTTTTCTTTAAATCTTCCTACATCACAAACAATATAGCCCTTAAAGGTCTGTAATTGGTCAAATTTGAGTATCGATCAAAACAAAAAATAACGCTCAACGTTCTACATAAGAAATTGTTAAATAAAAAGCTTTTAGTTAGATTTGATAAAGTTTTAACAAGAGACGGTAATAATGCTGTCTCTTTTTTGTTTTTTTGCTAAAATGGTATCATATTGGCTATATAGAATTGGAAATGGATTTTAAATCATTTAAAGAGATGTTAAAGAGAATATTTTTTGTAATTTTTACTGCGGCAGTACTTGCTTGTCATGCTGCACCTAAAACTCAGCCAATGGTTGAGGGTGTTACCAATGTAAAACCTGATGAGCAGCAACAACTTGTTATAAAAGAGGTTGTAAATTTGATTGAGAGTTATAATTATAAAAAAATTCAGATCAACGATTCTATATCTTCAATCATTTTAGATAAGTATATCAAGTCTTTAGATCAGGGCAAAAATTACTTTTTGGCTTCGGATATTAAGGAATTTGAAAAATACAGATATACTTTGGATGATGATTTCAAAAATGGCGATCTAAGCGGCCCATTTTTCATCTATAACGTTTATGCCAAAAGGTTGAACGAATATTTTACCTATTCTTTAGCACAGATTAAAACCAAATACGATTTTAACCAAACCGACAGTTATGTATACGACAGGGAGAAGCAACCTTGGGCAACTTCTTCTGCAGCATTAAACGATACCTGGAAAAAACGTGTTAAATACGAACTGATCAATTTAAATTTAGCTGGAACAGCTGAAGCAAAAAATGTAGAAACATTAACTAAACGTTATCAGAACCTACAGTCTCAGACTTCAAAAACCAATAACCAGGATGTATTCCAGATTTTGATGGATGCTTTTACCGAATCTATTGATCCACATACCAATTATTTTAATCCAACCAACGCAGCAGCATTTAACGAAGATATGTCCCGTTCTTTCGAAGGTATTGGCGCCCGTTTACAATTAGAAAACGAGGTAGTTAAAATCTCCGAAATTATTGCTGGCGGACCTGCATTTAAAGGGAAACAACTAAGTGCTGGCGATCGTATTATTGCTGTAGCACAGGGTGATGGAGAATTTGTTGACGTAGTGGGTTGGAGATTGGACAACACCGTATCGAAAATTAAAGGTCCGAAAGGAACCAAGGTGCGTTTAAAAGTTATACCTGTTGGAAAAGAAATGTCTTCTAAACCGGTTATTATCGAATTGGTTCGCGATAAAATTGTTTTGGAAGAAACATCTGCCAAGAAAAAAGTTAAAACCATTAACAGTAATGGTAAAGATTATAAAATCGGGATTATTACCCTACCAGCGTTCTATGCTGATTTTAAAGCAGCAAATGCAGGTGATAAAAACTACAAAAGTACTACCCGCGATGTTAGAAAACTAATCGATTCGTTAAAAACATATGATAAGGTAAATGCAATCGTAATGGATTTACGTGGAAACGGTGGAGGCTCATTAGTTGAAGCCATCTCATTAACCGGTTTATTTATAGATAGAGGCCCTGTAGTTCAGGTGAAAGATTTACGCGGTAAAATTGAAGTGGATGAGGATGAAAATAGCGGTGTAACCTGGGATGGGCCTTTTGGTGTAATCGTAGACCGTTTAAGCGCATCTGCATCAGAAATTTTCGCTGGTGCAATACAGGATTACGGCCGTGGTATTATTATGGGTAGCCAAACTTATGGTAAAGGTACCGTTCAATCTTCTATCGATTTAAACAAATTGGTAAACCCAAGTATGTTGCAAAGGGTAGCGGGATTAATTTCTAAAGATAAAACCGTTGGCACATCGCCAAGCGGAGCAAGCCCGGCTGATATTAACTTAGGTCAGATTAACCTAACCATGGCTAAATTTTACCGTGTAGCAGGAAGCAGCACGCAGCATAAAGGCGTAACACCTGATGTTGTTTTCCCTTCAGTTTATCCGATGGATAAAATTGGAGAAGATACTGAATCATCTGCCTTACCATGGGACGTTATTCCAAGCTCTAGCTTTAAAGCAGTTGCGAATCTGACCCCTGTAAAAGCACAGTTGGTTAAAAACAGCGAGCAGCGTATCGCAAACTCATTGGATTTTAAATACCTGAAACAAGATATTGCCGATCTTAAAAAACGCGACAATGAAGTTTCTGTAACCTTAAATGAGGCTAAACTTAAAGCTGAGCGCGATGCACAAGAAGCTAAAACACTTGCCAGACAGAATGAATTAAGGGCATTAAGAGGATTACCTGCCATTAAAAAAGGAGATAAAATTACCAAGCAAGATGCTTTCGATTTTATTGAAGATGAATCGTTAAAAGTAATGGGCGATTTTATGCAACAATCTGGCAACTACGTGATGAACTTAGGCGTGATGCCAAAGAATAACTAACAAGAAATATATTTCAATGGAAAAGGCCACTTTAGTTTTGCTAAAGTGGCCTTTTTTGTAATTGGATTTCAGAGTTGTCAACTTTAATAACCAATTCGCAAGAAAGTTGACAACTCTAAAGGTATAATAGAGATTTGGAATTTATGGTGTCGGATATTCCTATCCGACACTAAACAATATTTATCTTTAATCTATTAACTGTCAGACGGTAACATCTGACAGCACTATAAATCGCTACCCTTTCTTCGCTGTTGGCTCAGTTTGTTTATTCAACTGCATCGCCATCATCTCTTTCATAGTTTTATTCATGCCATCGGCACTGCCATCAAGGAAAATAACGTTTCCGTCTCCGTTTTCTGCAAAATGTTTAATCGATTCAGTCCACATGGTAAATAAGATTACAGAAATATCCAGATTGGCCTGCTCCATTTCCTGAGCGGCTTTACTCATACCATGGGCCACTTCTGCACGGAATAAAGCGATACCCTGCCCGCGTAACTGTGCAGCCTCACGCTCGGCTGTAGCTGCAATTTTAATTGCATTACCATCGGCTTCAGCAGCTTTGGTTTTGGTAATTAATAATGCCTGCCCCTCATTCTCAGCCGCTGCTTTTAAGTTGTTTGACGCTACTACCCGACTCATTGACCGCATAATTTCCTCATCAAAGGTAATATCGTTCAATTGAAGATCCTGAAGATGATAACCCCATCCATCTAAAACCTGATCGATCTGTTCTTTAACATGAAGCACAATTTCATTGCGTTGGGCCAATACGTTTGCCTGCTTTTGCGTAGCCACGTAAGCCCTGATCGAACCTTCAATGGTCCTGATTAGCGCCTGCATTAAGTTGGTTGCATCTACAAACTTAAAAGCTACATTTTTGATCGTTTCTTCATCCTGGTTTACCACAGAATACAATAGCATCGCCTTAAAATATACATTGGCCTGATCTTGTGTTACCGCTTGAAACGACAGCTCTACAGAGCGGTTTTGAATGGAAATACGAGAATAAATCTGCTCTATTAATGGAATTTTAAAATTTAAGCCCGGCCTTAACTGGCGACGGTACTTGCCGAAAACGGTTACCACCGCAATGGTTCCCTGTTTAACGGTAACAAACGAGCTGAGTAGGATAATGAATGCTACGACGGCTACAATGTAAATGGTGTATTGCATAATTAGATTTTTTTATGAAGTTATAAAAAATTCATACAAACTACATGAGGCATTTTGTAGCTTTAAGTTTTCTAACTAACTTATATACGATGAAAATTAAATTAATTCTTCCGGCGGCCGGCGTATTGCTTTTTGCTGCCTGCCAGAATAAAAGCCATCAAGATGCCGATGTGGCGAATGCACGCACCGAATTTTTCGATAAAGCCGGCATGGATACCACTGTAAAACCTGGTGATAACTTTTTCCTGTATGCCAATGGGAAATGGATGAAAAACACCGAAATTCCAAAAACCGAAACAGGCTGGGGTTCTTTTTATACGCTATATAACGATAACCTGAAAAATCTGAACAGTATTCTTGAAAATGCTGCCAAAGCTAATGCAGCCAAAGGAAGCACCGAACAAAAAGTTGGCGATTTCTATACCAGTGGAATGGATACCCTTACCATCGAAAAGTTGGGCATCGAACCAATAAAGCCGCTCTTAAGTAAAATAGATGGGATTAAAAATGATAAGGATTTAATCAATTTTGTTGCCGACGGCTATAAAGATGGTGAGGGAGATTTATTGGGCTTTGGTGTAGAACCAGATGATAAATTAAGCACTAAAAATGCTTTATCATTTTCGCAGGCCGGCCTTACCCTGCCTGATCGCAGTTATTATTTAGAACAGGATGATAAGGCAAAAAAAATCAGAGCCGAGTACATCAAATACATCACAAAAATTTTTAGCCTGGCAGGCGATTCTGCTAATGCAGCTAAATATGCCGACAATATTTTAAAACTGGAAACGGCGATTGCGCAGTCGCATTCTACTCCTGTTCAACTGCGCGATCCACAGAAAAATTATAACAAAATGACCGTGGCCGACTTTCAAAAACAGACGCCAAACATTGAGTGGAAATCTGTTTTAAGTAAATTGGGGGCAAGTACGGATACCGTTATTGTGAGGCAGCCAAAATATTATCAAACCTTATCTGCCCTGGTAAAAAGCCAGCCTATCGAAATCTGGAAAGAGAAATTAAAATTTGATGCTTTAAACAGATCAGCTAACGCCTTTACCAAAAAATTCAGAGATGCTAAATTCGATTTTTTCTCGAAAACGCTATATGGTCAACAGGCACCAACAGAAAGATGGAAAGCCATTGTAAATGCTACCGATCGTAATTTAGGCGAGCTTTTAGGTCAGTTATATGCCGAAAAGTATTTTAAGCCTGAGGCTAAAGAGCGTATGTTAACCCTGGTAAACAATTTACAGAAAGTATATGCAGAAAGAATTCAGAAGGTAGATTGGATGACACCTGAAACCAAAAAGAAAGCTTTAGAAAAACTAAACGCATTTATCAAAAAAATCGGCTACCCTGATAAATGGAAAAAGTACGATGATGTTGAGGTTTCGAAAAACACTTATTATGCAAACCTTCAATCGGCAAGTAAACATGCCTACAAAGAAATGATCGATAAACTCGGCAAAAATGTTGATAAAACTGAGTGGGGAATGACTCCACCGACGGTTAATGCCTATTACAATCCGTCTTTCAACGAAATTGTTTTCCCTGCCGGAATTTTACAGTTCCCGTTCTTTGATTTTGCTGCAGATGATGCCATTAACTATGGTGCAATAGGTGCTGTAATTGGTCACGAAATGACGCATGGTTTTGACGATCAAGGTCGCCAGTACGATGCAGTAGGCAATTTAAAAGAATGGTGGACAAAAGCCGATGCCGATCAATTTAAAGCCAAGGCGGGTAAAGTAGAAACATTTTACAACAACTTCTCGCTGTTGGATAATCAGCATGTAAACGGTTCTTTAACACTGGGCGAAAACCTGGCCGATATTGGTGGCTTAAACATTGCTTACGATGCCTTTAAATTAACGGAACAAGGAAAAGGCGATAAAAAGGTTGATGGTTTTACTCCTGATCAACGTTTCTTTTTAAGCTTTGCCCAGGTGTGGAGAATCAAAACCCGCGATGAAAGTATGCGTGTAAGGTTAAAAACAGATCCGCATAGCCCGGAGATGTTCCGTGTAAACGGCCCCGTTTATAATATGGAAGCATTTTACAAGGCATTCAATATTCCTGCAACAGCAAAAATGTATATCGCTCCAACAAACCGGTTAGGCGTGTGGTAAACGATCCTTTCAGCTAATAAAAGAAGCCCATTTCAGTTCATGAGATGGGCTTCTTTATTTGTTTAAAACAAAAACTGCAATATTTTGTCTTAATCATATTAATAGATAACCATATGAATGTAAAACGCACTTTTGGAACCATATTGACCGTACTGGGCATAATTGGATTGATATACGCTGGCTATGGCTTTGTAAGCCACAGTGAAAATACAAGGGGATTAATGGTTTATGGCATTATCGGACTTATATTCTTTGTATCGGGAATTGGCCTGGTAAAGAATACAAAGGACGAAAGCTAAACCAGGCTTTTATCCTAAACTTTAACAATAGTACGACCGTTACGCAGATGGCTAACCAAGGTAGATTCGGTCTTAACAGCATTTAGTCCTAATAGCATGTTTTGCATAACAGCAACCATGCTATTGCTTCTTTTTGTGTTTAATGATCTGGTACTGGCTAAAAGCAACCAGGCAACCCGCCAGGATAATTATTCCAGCAGACAACAGGTTATCAGGATTTTGATTGATGTAGTAGGCTGCCGCCAATACTAAAATTGCAGCTGCAATACCTATGATATAGTGAAGTATTAATCCTTTTTTCATCGTATAATTATTATTTATTGCTCATAGTTTCCATATGGTTTGAAAACTGAAGGCGGTTTAATGCAACAAATATTCTGAAATAAATTGAGATTGATGTCGCAGAAGATTAATCTTTTAAACTGATCCTGTTATCAGCGAATTTTAGCTGATGGCCAATAAAATCAATATCTGTCAATTCTTTAATCCGTTTAAAGGCACCATGATTATCATCTAGGGTCAAACGGTTAATCTTATCCTGTTTAACTGATACAATATCTGCATATAGAAAATCGCCCTTCGCATTTATTTTTAGCTGAAGCAAGGGCGAAATACCATTATTGCCTTTTAAGCTAAACATACCATAAGTACAAAAATTACCTAAACTGTAAGCGATGAATTTATTTTTATAAACTTCAACAGCCCGGGTTACATGCGGGCCATGCCCCAGCACTACATCGGCACCGGCATCAATAACAGCATGTGCAAAGGCATAAACATTACCTCTGTTCTCTTTATAAAAAATTTCGTTTTTACGGGGAACATGTTCAAACCTTGCGCCTTCACCGCCACCATGAAAAGAAACAATCACAATATCGGCCATCAATTTTAAACGGGCAACCAAAGCCTTGGCACTGTCGATTTTATTAATCGATACCGTATTCTCGTTTGGCGCAAAGGCACAAAATGCATACTTTACACTATCTTTTTCAAAAACTTCAAAAGGTTTGTTTACCTGCCCGGCATAATGGATCTGCAGTGAATCTAAAATCCTTGCCGTATTTTTTCTTCCCCTGGCATCAAAATCACCAACATGGTTATTGGCGATGCTTAAAACATTAAATCCTGCATCCTTGTATATCCCGGCATAGCGCTCTGGCATTCTAAAAGCATAGCAGTTATTCGGGTTAATGCCGTTACATTTGTTCGAATTGCCTGAGTTGAGAAAACAGCCCTCCAAGTTCCCAAAAACAATATCTCCTTTTAATAAACTATCAACCGCCTGGAAACTGTTTACAGCATCATCGGGAGGGAGGTTGGTTTTAGATGGAAAAGCGGAGCCGAGCATAATATCGCCTACAGCAATAATGGAGATGGTATCCTTTATTTTTCTGATTAACGTATCTTGCCTGGCTACAGGCGTTGTAATCTGTGCATTGTTGCTCGTGCAGCTAATTAAAATAACTATTGCTACGAAAGAAAGGATTAAGGTATTGAAAAACTTCATTCTTGATTTTATGGTATAAAAAAATCCTCCAAAATTTCTTTAGGAGGATTGTATATCTTTTTACTGTCAACCGAAAATGGCTAACTGTTAACTGAACTATTCTACTGTAAATTCTTTCTTAAAAGATTCTAAAACGCGACCGCCTTTGTAAAAATAGCGGCTGTAATAAGGCTCATTCAGGTTGCTGATTACTACACCACGAGAACTTGATGCATGTGCAAATCTGTTATCGCCCAGGTAAATACCAACATGTGAAATACTTCTGCTTTTAATCTTAAAGAAAACTAAATCGCCCTCTTTTAAATCTTCTTTAGACAGTGGATCCACCATACTAAAAATATCGCGCGAATTTCTTCTGATGGTAGTGTTGAAAACTTTATCGTAAATCGCTTTAGTGAAAGCCGAACAATCGATCCCTCTTTTGGTGTTTCCACCATAACTATAAGGTGTTCCGATCCATTCGTAAATAAACTTGTACAGTTTTAAGTTCGAAGTTGCATCTACCGCAACACCCATAACCTGCGAAAAATATTGTGATGCAAGGTTGTCGGGATCATTTAATTCTTTACCAGATTCTTTTGTTTTTGTTTGCGCAAATGCGGCTGAGAGCGTACAAATAGCAATTAGAGTAGAAAACAAAATTTTTTTAATCATGTTATACAGTTATGTTTGGGTATTCACTTACACATTAACGTACACCACATGGGCTTATTGTTGGTTACCAAAAGTATTAATTATACAAATGTTATCCAAATGTTAGACGTTAAAAAACGAAAGTTATTAACATTTTTGTTTTCCATTCATCATTTTTTGTGATAAACGCCTCCTAAAAAATTCATCTTTTCTCAAAAAACGATTTACATCAGTACGCTAAACAGGAATAATTCGATTTTATTTTAAATTACGAGAATAAGCGTATATACAGAATTAAATTTCAGAATAAATTGATTCCATATTATGATAAAGGGTGTTGATTTAATTATAAGAAATCGCTGTTAAATCGATATCGGCGGCCGGGCTTTATATTTAATTGTAAAACAACTGTTAAATCTGATTACAACCCTAATACTATGATGTTTTTACACTAAAAAGTGCCAAAAATTACAATAAAAAAATTAGATTTGCTGTCGCAAAAAACAAATACCCTAAAATGAGTGCAGTAGAAATAAATAAAGATACCTGGTTAAAGTGGTTTGAGTCGATGTTGCTTATGCGCAAATTCGAAGAAAAAACTGGCCAGTTATACGGACAACAAAAAATACGTGGCTTTTGTCATTTATACATTGGACAAGAAGCTGTAGTTGCAGGTGCAATATCTGCAATGCAAAAAGGTGATTCAATGATTACAACATACCGTGATCATGCTCATGCCTTAGCTTTAGGAGTTAGTGCTGATAGTATTATGGCAGAAATGTACGGTAAAGCTACAGGTTGCTCTAAAGGTAAAGGTGGTTCAATGCACATGTTCAGTAAAGAGCATAACTTCTACGGTGGTCATGCAATTGTTGGCGGTCAGATTCCGTTAGGTGCTGGCGTTGCTTTTGCAGAAAAATACAAAGGAACTGACAATGTTAACATTTGTTATATGGGC
Organism: Pedobacter sp. Bi27; assembly: GCF_918698255.1. Classification (NCBI taxonomy): domain Bacteria; kingdom Pseudomonadati; phylum Bacteroidota; class Sphingobacteriia; order Sphingobacteriales; family Sphingobacteriaceae; genus Pedobacter; species Pedobacter sp. Bi27. The sequence continues at coordinate 137,857 of NZ_CAKKMW010000008.1, read as the reverse complement.
GATGGTGCTGTGCGCCAGGGTGCATTAAACGAAACTTTTAACATGGCCATGCTTTGGAAATTGCCTGTTATTTTTGTTTGCGAAAACAACGGTTATGCAATGGGTACCTCAGTACAACGTACCACTAACATGACCGATATTTATAAAATAGGTTTAGGTTTTGATATGCCATGTGCGCCAGTTGATGGTATGGATCCGGTTGCTGTTCACAATGCAATGGACGAAGCGATCCAACGTGCACGTAAAGGTGAAGGACCTACTTTCTTGGAAATGAGAACTTATCGTTACCGTGGTCACTCGATGTCAGATCCGGCAAAATACCGTACCAAAGAAGAATTAGAAGATTATAAAGCAAAAGATCCAGTTGAGCATGCAAGAGAAACGATTCTTAAAGAAAAGTATGCAGACCAAGCCTGGATTGAAGAAGTAGAAGCTAAAGTAAAGGCAATTGTAGATCAGGCAGTAAAATTTGCCGAAGAATCTCCTTGGCCTGATGCATCTGAATTATACAAAGATGTATATATGCAACAGGACTACCCTTACGTAATGGACTAATATTAATAAGATTTCAATTAATTAGATATAATGGCTGATGTAATTAAAATGCCCAAAATGAGCGACACCATGACCGAAGGGGTTTTGGCGAAGTGGCATAAAAAAGTGGGCGATAAAGTGAAAAGCGGCGATGTTTTAGCAGAAGTAGAAACTGACAAAGCAACAATGGATATGGAATCTTATTGGGATGGGACTCTTTTATACGTAGGTGTAGAAGAAGGAACAGCTGTTCCCGTTGATGCAATCATGGCCGTTATTGGTAAAGAAGGCGAAGATTATAAAGCAGCATTAGAGGCAGAAAAAGGTGCAGAAGCCCCAAAAGTAGAAAGCACTGAAGCCCCAAAAGCTGAAGAGAAAAAAGAAGAGGCAGCACCAGCTCAGGGTGGCGGCTTAAGCGAAGAAGAATTAGCCGCAAAAGGTGTTACGGTTATCCGCATGCCTTTATTAAGCGATACCATGACTGAAGGCGTTATTGCTGAATGGCATAAAAAAGTTGGCGATAAAGTAAAAGATGATGATGTTCTTGCTGATGTAGAAACCGATAAGGCAACTATGGAAGTAATGGGCTATGCAACCGGAACTTTATTACACATTGGTGTAGAGAAAGGTGCTGCTGCAAAAGTGAACGGAATTATCGCTATCGTTGGTCCTGAAGGAACTGATGTGAGTGGAATTTTAGCGGGCGGCTCAGCTCCGGCTCCAAAAGCCGAAAGTGCTGAAGCACCTAAAGAAGAAAAATCTGCAAATGTTGCAGAAATTGAAACACCAAGAACCTCATCATGTGGTACAACTGCAGACAACGCCGATAGCCGCGTTAAAGCATCTCCTTTAGCTAAGAAAATTGCTAAAGATAAAGGGATCGATTTAGCACAGGTTGCGGGTAGTGCAGAAGGTGGACGTATCATTAAAAAAGATATCGAAAACTTTAAACCAAGTGCAGCGCCAGCAAAATCAGAATCTGCATCAGCTCCGGCTGCAGAGAAAGCTGCTGCACCAGCACCAGTTATTCCTCAATTTGTTGGTGAAGTTAAATTTACAGAAGCTCCGGTTTCGCAGATGCGTAAAGTAATTGCAAAGCGTTTGGCAGAAAGTTTATTTACTGCTCCACACTTCTACTTAACCATCAGCATTGATATGGACAATGCAATGGCTGCCCGTACGGCAATCAACGCTGTTGCTCCGGTTAAGGTTTCTTTCAACGATATCGTAATTAAAGCGGTTGCTGTTGCATTGAAAAAACACCCGGCTGTTAACTCATCATGGGGTGGCGATAAAATCAGATTTAACGAACATACCAACATTGGTGTAGCGATGGCTGTTGAAGATGGTTTATTGGTGCCAGTAGTGCGTTTTGCTGATGGCAAATCTTTATCACACATCTCTGCAGAAGTAAAAGATTTTGGTGGTAAAGCAAAAGCTAAAAAATTACAACCAGCAGATTGGGAAGGCTCTACTTTCACCGTATCTAACTTAGGTATGTTTGGTATTGATGAGTTTACTTCAATCATCAATTCTCCTGATGGTGCAATTTTATCAGTAGGTGCTATACAACAGGTTCCTGTTGTTAAAAACGGCGCTGTTGTTCCTGGTAACGTAATGAAATTGACTTTAGGTTGCGATCACCGTGTGGTGGATGGCGCAACCGGAGCACAGTTCTTACAAACATTAAAAGGTTTATTAGAAGAGCCAATCAGGTTATTAGCCTAATCAATTAGCAATTCGCAGTTTTCAGTTTAGTACTGATTATATATTAAAGCCATCCTTAAAAAGGGATGGCTTTTTTGCGTTAAGGGGAGCCACTCGTAAATGGCTAATAATTTGCTATTTTTGATTAGAACCTTAACCCAAAATAGATGAAAAAGATATTTCTTTTTGCTGCCTGTATTACAGTGTTTACTGCCTGTAAACAAAAAAGCAGTTCAGACAATACTACCGAAAACAAAGCTTTTGCAGCCCTGTGCGAACAATACTACCAGGAAGGATTAAAACTGAACCCCATTAACGCCACCTATATTGGCGACGAGCGTTATAACGACCTTTTAGCCAACGATGGGTCACAAGCCTATATAAAAGAATTTAAAAGCTATAGCGAACGCTATTTAGATAGCCTTGGCAAATACGATAGAGAAAGCCTAAGTGCAAACGACAAATTATCTTTCGATTATTTAAAAGATCAGTTGGATATCAATATCGAAGGACTTAAATATCACTTCGAATACCTGCCGTTTAACCAGATGTTTGCTTTGCCTTTAACCATTGGTCAGTTTGGCGCTGGTACGGGTATCCAGCCTTTTAAAACAGTAAAAAATTATGAAGATTGGTTAAAACGTATTGGTGCATTTTCGGTATGGGCCGATACTGCCATTGGCAATTTTAAAAAAGGTGCTGCCGCCGGCATTGTATTGCCAAAAGCATTGGTGATTAAAATGATCCCTCAAATGCAGAGTATGGTTGTAGCCACACCGGAAGAAAGTCTGTTTTACGGGCCAATCAAATTAATGCCTGCAAGTTTTTCTGCGGCAGATAAACAAAAGTTAACAGAAGCTTACCGCAATTCGATCACTAAAGTAATTATCCCTACCTATAAAAAACTGGGCGATTACCTGCAGAACGAATATCTACCAAAAACAAGAACTACCTCAGGCTATTCTGCCATGCCGGGTGGTTTGGCCTGGTACACTTACCTGGTTAAACAACAAACTACCACCAATAAAACGCCCGAGGAGATCTATCAAACGGGCTTAAAAGAAGTTGCCAGGATTAAAGGCCAAATGGATAGCATCAAAAACTTTGTTGGCTTTAAGGGCGATTTGAAAGCTTTTTTCGAGTACATGAAAACAGACAAAAAATTCATGCCTTATAAAACACCAAAAGAAGTTTTAGCTGCTTTTGAAAACATCCACCAGCGCATGAAACCCAATCTGAAAAAAATGTTTGATGTTGAACCTAAAACACCTTTCGAAATCCGCCAAACAGAGGCTTTCAGAGCAGCATCGGCCAGTGCAGAGTATAATCCAGGTTCGGCTGACGGGTCTCGTCCAGGGATCTTTTATGTACCAATTTTGGACGCTAAAACATTTAACACCACTTCGGGCATGGAATCTCTTTTTCTTCACGAGGCAATTCCAGGTCACCATTACCAGATTTCTTTAACACAAGAAAATAAATCACTTCCTAATTTCCGCCGTTTTGGTGGACATAATGCTTATGTAGAGGGTTGGGCATTGTATTGCGAATCGTTGGGTAAAGAACTAGGCTTGTATCAAGATCCTTACCAGCATATGGGCGCTTTGGGCGATGAAATGCATAGGGCAATCCGTTTAGTGGTTGATGTGGCCATCCATACCAAAAACATGAGCAGAGAAGAAGCTATAAAATACATGACAGACAATGAGGCCATCAGCACTGAAGGTGCAACAGCAGAAATTGAACGTTATATGGGCATACCTGCACAAGCTTTAGGCTATAAAACCGGAGCAATGAAAATAAGAGAGTTGAGAACCAAATATGAAAAAGAATTAGGTCCGAAATTTAAACTGGCAGCTTTCCATACTGCAGTTTTAAAAGATGGATCGTTCCCTTTATCTGTTTTTGAAGCGAAGATGGATAGCTGGGCAGAAAGCCAGAAGTAGAACAGTCTGTCATTGCAGGGAGGAACGAAAAAAGCCTTCTCGCAATGACGACCATTTATATAAATCTGCGGGAGAAAAGATCGCGATCTGTAAACCCTTTGCCCATTACTTTGTTAACTATTAAAACACCCCCAAATCATGGACAAAGAAAAATTGATACAAGAAGCCTACCTGGTTGCACATAAAATAGAGGAAAATGGCAATTTCCCGAACAATCCCACTTTACCGTTAATGATTTACAAAGGTACGTTCAGGTTGCATCCTGATGATACCGAAGAAGTAATCAAGAAAGTTTTCGCGCAGAACGGGTATACCAATGCCTGGGTTGATGGTATTTTTGATTACCACCACTACCATAGCAATACGCACGAAGTAATGGGTGTATTTTGTGGCAAGGCCGATGTACAGTTTGGAGGCGATCATGGTGTTTGTATAGAACTGGATAAAGGTGATGTAATTATTATTCCTGCAGGTGTAGCACATAAAAAACTGAACTCAACCGACGACTTCACTGTTGTTGGTGCATACCCGAATGGCTCAGACTACGATATTAAATATGGCAAAGCCGAAGAACGGCCCGAGGCAGATGAAACCATCGCCAAAGTGAAAAATCCAGACAGCGACCCCGTTTATGGAAGTAAAGGTCACTTATTTGAATGCTGGTACAATCAAAATTGCGAAAATGTGTAAAACTCTTTCGTTTTAACCGTCTAAAATTCTTTAATTTTCGGGTTTTAAATACACTATCCCTATTATAAATGAATTTTCGATATATATGTTCAGCATTAGCCCTCTCTGTAACTTTACTAACTGCATGTTCAAGCAAAAAATCTGAAGAGAAAAAGGCCGCTGAAAAAAAAATCCGCACCAAAGACGACGACAAAGCTGATAGCCTTCTATTGGTTTATAATCCACAAAAAGGTGATAAATGGGTAGCTGATTTTGTAGATAACCTACACCGGAAATTCAATTTTAACGGAAATATGCTGGTAGCCAAAGATGGAAAAATTCTTTACGAAAAAGCCGTTGGATGGGCCGACTATCTGCACCGCGATAGCTTAACCATCAACTCAGAGTTTGAGCTGGCTTCAATTACCAAAACCTTTACCGGCACAGCCATCATGCAATTGGTAGAAGCTGGAAAACTTTCATTGAACGATAATGTAAAAAAATTCTATCCTAATTTCCCATACGAGGGCATAACGGTGAAATTATTGCTTTCTCACCGCAGCGGCATGATGAACTATGTTTATTTCATTGACGATATCTGGCGCAAGGAAAAACGCAACATGAAAAAAGGCGTAACCAATCAGGAAGTAATGAATGTTATTGCCGAGCGGAAACCAAACCCTTATACTAAACCCGATAACCGTTTTCACTACAACAACTCAAACTTTATGGTTTTGGGTGCCATTATAGAAAAGGTTACCGGACAACGTTACTCGCAGTATATGATGGAACATGTGTTTAAACCAGCAGGATTAAAGCACACGCATGTGTACAGCACCACTGAATATGAAAAAATTCCGGTAGATGTGGTTGGTCATGATCGAAATAGTTTCAGATATTCTGTTGCGCAGAATTTTTTAGACGGTCCTGTTGGAGATAAAGGCATTTATAGCACGGTACACGATTTGGTATTATTTGATAAATACTTAAAAAACGGAAGATTACTAACCAAAAAGAGCCTGGATTCGGCGTATGTAGGTCGCAATAAACCTATTAACGGCCATTTTAACTATGGTTATGGCTGGAGAATATTCGATGGCGAGAAGATGGACAAAGTAGTTTATCATACGGGTTGGTGGCATGGTTTCCGTCATATTTATGTGCGAGATTTAGACAAAAACATTGTAATTATATTTTTAGGCAATCTTACTAACGGAAGTTTGATGCATCTTGACGAACTTTATAAACACTTCAATATGCCGGTTATCCGTAAAGGGGCTTACCATGGCAACGGAAGTTTGCCGGGTTCTGACGAAGATTAATTTTTATGGCAAAAACTAAATGGATTATTGAGCCAAGCAAGTTGATTATCTATCCGAAAAGAAATTTAAGGATAGTTGGGCTTATATTTTTTGTATTAATTGCGGCCATTATTTTCTTTTTATCGAGATCGGAAAAGGACTATTCTACCGGCCTCACGCTTGGATATTATGGCGTCCTGTTATTAATTCCGTTACTACTGATTTTTATTGCTGAAACAAAAGTAATTTTTGATGGCAACAGCAGGGTTCTATATAAGAAGATTGGTTTTTTGCCAACAGGTTCAATCCCCTTTGACGATATTGCTTCGGTACAGGCTTACGAAATCATGGGTAGTGGATATAATTACAGGCTGTTTAAAAAAAGTAACCGGCATGGCAAGGGTATAATCGTCTCCAGCGGTTATAGCAAAGCCACCAATCCGAATCTGATTCAATTTCAACAGGAAGTTCTTCCAAAAATCGATGAACTTGTTTTTGCAAATGCACCAGTAATTCCTAAACAAACTATTTACGACTTTCAGTTTTTTAAAGAAGAGGGTGGCGTGTACCTATTGCGCGATAATAAGATAGGCAGCTTAATCATTGGATTGATTTTGATAGGAGTTACCGTTTCGATATTGCTTAACCCAGATTTTTTAACAAACGAAGGTTCTTTTCAAAAAATATTACTCACCTATTTTCCAGCGATTATTGGTTTAGCACTTCTTTTTGCAGCAACCTCCAACATCCGTTTTGATAAAAGCCAACGGAAAATTATCCGCTCCACTTTTGCTGGCCGTGTGTTAAAAGAATATCCATTTGATGACCTGATCCGTTTCCAGATTATCCGCAAAACAACCAATCTTATTTATTCTGGTACCGAAGTTAGGGCAGAGATTTTATTGCCTGCCAAAAACAAAACAACCACTTTAATCCTTAAAAGCTTTATAGGCACTAAAAAGATTGAGCGCTTTCTTGATGAAGCCAATACGATTTTAGGCCGGATTTAATTTTATAATAAAAACAACAAGTTATGTTCGATAAATTATTTGCGGCTCAACAAAAAGCCGAGGAAATTAAAAAACGCCTTGATACGATCTCAGTATTTGGCGAAGTTGAAAATGGTGCCATAAAAATCACCGCTACAGCAAACAAGGCCATCACCGGAATTTCCATTGATGAGGCGTTTTTGAAAAATGCCGATAAGGAAGAATTAGAAGAACTTCTATTAACAGCTATTAATAAAGCTATGACAAGTGCTGAACAGGTTAGTGCAGCCGAAATGCAGGCGTCAGCGCAAGATATGCTTGGGGGCTTAGGCGGTATGTTTGGGCAATAAAACCATTAGTTAACTTAACTGTTTATCCTAAGAAGAATCGATCTTGCTACTTGAGACTCAAATCTTGATCCTATTATTATGAAATACACTTATTACGGCCAATCTTGCTTCCTATTAGAGGCAGCCGGCAAAAAATTACTATTCGATCCGTTTATATCACATAATCCGTTAGCTAAAAATATAGATATTAAAGCTATTGAGGCTGATTATATCCTGGTAAGTCATGGGCATAGCGATCACGTGGCTGATCTGATAACACTAGCAAAGCAAACGCAAGCGACCGTTATTGCCATGCCAGAAGTAGTAGATTGGGCAAGTAAACAAGGCGTAGAAAAAGTACACGGAATGAATTTTGGCAAATTCAATTTCGATTGGGGAACTGTACGCATGGTGCCTGCAACCCACTCATCGGGTTTGCCAGATGGAAGTTATGGAGGAAACCCGGCAGGCTTTGTACTTGAAGTAGATGGCAAACAGATTTACTTTGCAGGAGATACAGGTTTAACCATTGAGATGAAAGTTTTGGCTGATATTTACAACCTGGATTATGCCATTTTACCTATCGGCGGAAATTATACCATGGATGTTGATGATGCTTTGGTTGCGACTAAATATTTCGACTGTGACAATGTAATCGGCGTACACTACAATACCTTTCCGGTAATCGAAATTGATACTCAGGCTGCGTTAGATAAATTTAAACGCGAAAACAAAACTTTATTGTTGCCAGAAATTGGTGAGACGATAAACTTATAGTTTCAGCGAACCGTCATTTCGAGAGATAATTTATTTCACAAGATCAATATGAATGACAGGGGAATTTAAGAGAATATACCGTCATTTCGACTGAAGCTTACCGATTCTTCATCGGTAGCGTAATGGAGAAATCTTTAAACTTTTAGGTAACACAGTTCAAAGATCTCTCCACTTCGCTTTGCTTCGGTCGAGATGACGACTGAGCGCATAAAACAAAAAAGGGCCTCCGATTTTCATTGGAGACCCTTCAAATTATAAACCTGAACCTAATTCTTTTTAGCAGCAGCAGCTTTATTTGCTTTGTAACGCATATCAGCTGTTCCGTCTTTTTTAGTTGGACCAGCAACTTTAGTTACCGCTTTTGCTTTATTTTCTTTAAAACGCATGTCTGGCGTACCATCTGCTTTTACTTTAGCAGCTGTAGTAGTTGTTTTAGTTTCTACTTTTTTAGCCTCTTGTTTTACGCCTGCTTTAACAGGTGTTGTCGTTGTTTTTACTTCTTTTTTAGCAACTGTTTTAGCTTTAGCTGCAGGAGCCGTAGCCGGCGTTTGAGCAAATGCTGTTGTTAAACCAAATGCTGCGATTGCGATTAAACTCAATAACTTTTTCATAATTTTCGATTTTTGTTTTACTCGTTTATTTATTGATATAAAATTGATTAATCGGGATGAAGTTTTAATGAAGATAACGAATATTTTTATTTTTTGTAATACAACTACCTTAAAGTAAAATTAATATTGATGTTGTACGATACAGCTATGGGATTACCAAATAATGTACCTGGAATCCAATTTGGTGATTGCTGCGTAACCCTGATTGCCTCTTCACTTAAACTTGCACTAGGTGACGAAATAATTTTAATATCTTCTATTGTGCCAGTTTTATTTACTGTGAATGATAAATAAACTTTCCCTTGGGTTTTAACCCGATGATCTTCTACAGGATACCTGATATTTCTGCTCAGATATACATAAAATTGCTTCATGCCTCCCGGAAAAAACGGCTCCGTGCTAACATCGGCTTTGGCTACAGGTTTACCGTCGATAGCTAGATATGCACTATCGGTTACTTTATTTTTACTATCGTACGCTTCTTTAAGTGCCAGGTTGCCGTTCTCGTAAAGAATCTTCCATTCGCCCAATTTCTTTCCATTGCTATAATTGCCGCTTATTTTTGTAGCACCATTTTTCCAATAGGTGGTATATGCTCCATTGAGCTTATCTTCTTGATATACTTTCGATTCTTTTGGCTTACCATCAAGGTCAAAGCTCGTCCACAAACCTGTTTTTTTATTGTCGAGATAAAAACCCTTCAATGAAACTTTTTCATTGTTGTACTCTTCATATTCGCCGTTTAGCGTTTTAAGTTTTTTATCGGTGAAAGTTTCCGTTTTAACAATAGTGTGTTTGGCATTAAAGGTTGTTTTGATCCAAACACTATCCTTTCTGTAAACTTTATAAGTTTCACCTGTTTTGGCTACCGTTTTAGCATAATCACCAAAGCTATAGGTTATTAAGGTGTCGCTTTTCTGTGCAAATACATTAAGCGAAATAAAACTGAAAACGATGATTAAGGTTCTTTTCATCACATGTATTTCATTATCCCTTAATGCGCAGCCAGCCAATTATCTCCCTCACCAATTTCTACCACAATGGGTACCGTGAGTTTAATGGCATTGGCCATTTTATCCTGAATAATTGCTTTCATCGTTTCTTTTTCTGATCTCAGTACATCAAACACCAACTCATCATGTACCTGCATGGTCATGGTTGACTGTAAATTCTGTGCTTTCATTTCTTTATGGATATTGATCATGGCAATCTTAATCATATCGGCTGCAGAACCTTGAATGGGTGCATTAATGGCATTTCGTTCTGCAAAACCTCTTACGGTTTGGTTGGCAGAGTTAATATCTCTTAAATAACGTCTTCTGCCCATTATCGTTTCTACAAATCCGTTCTCGCGTGCAAAGTTCATGGTATCGCTCATGTAACGTTTAATACCTGGGTATTGCGCAAAATATTGTTCTATAATTTCTGCTGCTTCTTTGCGTGGAATACCTAAATTTTGTGATAAACCAAAAGCAGACTGACCATAAATAATTCCGAAGTTAACGGCTTTGGCATTTCTGCGCTGTGTTCCATCTACTTCTTCGATGCTTACGCCATACACTTTAGCTGCTGTTGCCGTGTGGATATCGATCCCCTTGTTAAACGCATCGAGCATATTCTCTTCCTTGCTGATTTCGGCTATAATGCGCAATTCTATCTGCGAATAATCGGCCGATAACAAAATGTGGTTTTCATCCCTTGCAATAAAGGCTTTGCGCACCTCTCTGCCACGCTCGGTACGGATCGGAATATTCTGTAAATTCGGGTTATTGGAGCTTAATCTTCCTGTTGCCGCAACAGCCTGATTGTAGGATGTATGCACTCTACCTGTTTTAGGGTTAACCATTAAAGGCAGTGCATCAACATAGGTAGATTTAAGTTTCTGTAACTGGCGGAAGTCTAAAATATCCTGTACAATATCACTTTTGCTGGCTAAGGCCATTAAAACGTCTTCTCCGGTTTGGTACTGACCGGTTTTCGTTTTTTTAGCTTTCGGATCTAACTGAAGTTTATCAAATAAAACCTCTCCCAATTGCTTTGGCGAAGCAAGATTAAATTTAATTCCTGCTTTGTCGTAAACATTCTGTTCGAACTTGATAATTTCAGTTTCGAGCTCTTTGGAATAAGCTTTTAAGGTTTCGATATCAATGCGAACACCTTCTTTCTCTATGTCTGCCAAAACATAAACTAAAGGGTTCTCAATTTCTTCGGCTAGTTTGGCCGCATTTAGTTCTTTTAATTTTGGTTCGAAGATGTGCGCTAATTGTAAGGTCACATCGGCATCTTCGGCAGCGTAATCTACCACATCTATTACTGGCACATCACGCATGGTGCCTTGGTTTTTGCCTTTTGCACCAATCAATTTGGTAATAGAAATTGGTGAATAACCAAGGTAGTTTTCTGATAATACATCCATACCATGGCGGGTATCAGGGTCGATTAAATAGTGGGCAAGCATGGTATCAAAAAGTTTACCTTTCACCTGAACACCATACCATTTCAACACTAAAATATCGTATTTGGTATTCTGACCAATTTTTTCAATTTCTTCATTTTCCAATACGACTCTAAATTCGTCGACGATAACCTGAGCTTCTTCTCTCACTGCCGGAACCGGAATGTAATAACCTGTGCCTGGTTTTATGGAGAAAGATAAACCAACTAAATCGGCCATGTTTGCATCGGTACCGGTAGTTTCCGTATCAAATGAGATGCGTTTTTCGGCAAGCAATGACTTAATTAGATCTGCACGTTGCTCAGCAGTGTCAACCAACTGGTAATCGTGTTCTGTATTTTCTATGGTTTTAGCCGGAAGCTTTTCTACTGGTTCCTCTTCAAGTGTATTGGTATATTGAATGGCTTCACCTGCTTGGTTTCCAAATAAATCTGTCTGCGTACCTTCCTGAAAGCGTGCTGTCGTAACGGAAAATTCATCGCCAAATACCCTGCGACCTAAAGTTCTGAACTCTAATTCGGTAAATAGCGGTTCTAATAAATCGCGGCTCGGATCGCAGAGTTCCAAACTTGCTTCATCCAATTCAACAGGAACATCCAATAAAATAGTAGCCAGTTTTTTTGAGATTAAACCTTGCTCTGCAAAATTTTCTACGTTTTCGCGCTGTTTACCTTTTAGTTCGTGCGAATTTGCAATAATGTTCTCCATAGAGCCATATTGTTTGATCAAAGCTTTCGCTGTTTTCTCGCCTATGCCTGGGATGCCCGGGATATTATCTACCGCATCGCCCCATAAACCTAAAATATCGATTACCTGTAATACATTTTCGATCTCCCATTTGGCCAATACTTCCTTTACGCCCAATATTTCCATATCGTTACCCATACGGGAAGGTTTGTAAATAAAAATATTTTCAGAAACCAATTGTGCAAAATCCTTATCTGGCGTCATGCAGTAAACCTGATAGCCTTTTTGTTCTGCCTTTTTAGCCAGTGTACCAATAATATCATCGGCCTCGTAACCATCTGAGGTGATTACTGGAATATTAAAACCCGTAATTAATTTGATCACATAAGGCATTGCCGCAGCCAGATCTTCCGGCATAGCCTGACGATGTGCTTTATACGCTTCGAAAGAAGTATGCCTTTCAGTCGGCGCCTCGGTATCGAAAACAACTGCAATGTGTGTTGGTTTTTCTTTCTTCAAAACATCTAACAAAGTATTGGTAAAGCCCATTACTGCCGATGTATTAATGCCTGTTGAGGTGAAACGAGGGTTTTTACTTAATGCAAAATGCGCCCTGTACATCAGCGCCATACCATCTAGGAGAAAGAGTTTTTTATTCATGTGATTACACCTATTTTATGATTATACCGACAAACAGATTTATCGGATGATAAAAGTAACCAAAGTTAGTCATATCACTAAAATGCTTTATCAACAAAAAAAATAAATTATTTATTGAAATCTCTTACTTTAAGCATCATTTATAAAAAAACGCTTTTATGAAAACTTTCTTTACCTTAATTTTTTGCATGACGGCCTGCTTAACCAAGGCTCAGTTCCCATCCGATACCTTGATTACCTATATCACTTTCGAAAACCTAAAAGGACCCGATGATGGTTATGGCGCGTCAATCGATCGGCCAATAGGCAGTGGTGCCTTTAAAAACATATCCGATCGGGATAATTTAAGAGTAAGAATGGCCAAACTCGAAAATTCTTACCGCTGGCCTGATGGATCAAAAATCGACTTTACTAAAAGAAATAGTCAACATTCAAATACAGGTATTGTAGATCGTTATACTTTGATAAATCCAACTACAAAAGATACGCTATTTCTCTTTGTTGATCCCTATAAAACCGATTCTACATTTTATATTCCAAAGGGAATGGTTGTTGTTAACAAAGAAGTTTTGGCAAAAGAAATTGCCGTACAGCTAAAATCAATCGAGGATATTAACGCCGCTAAAGATGTTTTTGCCAATGAACAGGAAAACATTAATAAGATTGCCAACTATATTGCCATTAATATCGGACTGGTTAATTTTATTGATCGGGAAAGTCTGCGTAAAGTGATGACTGATACTCAAGCTGATCCAGAGCTAAAGAATCATTTATTAATTTTCAAAAAGAACATCCTGATGTAGCGACTGGAAATATCAAAATTAATCTGAATTAGTATGTTTTGGAATTAAGTTCCGTTATTTGTGAAAAGCAATTAAGCATATGAAATTTCTATTATCTGTTTTTCTTTTCTTACTTACGCTAAATCAACTTTCAGCCCAGGATTTTATTGTTAAAAACAACGATGATGTCATCCGTGGAACGATAAAGGGCACTGATTATTTTTCGGTTTTTATTAGCGCCAATGATGAAGCCGATGTGATTTTGCCTGCAAAGGATGTTAAGAACTTCTTTTGGAACGGTGATAGCTTTTTGAGCAAGGGTTTTGCAAATGGGCGCAATTTCGAATACCGTTTTGTTAAGATAATCGAAATGGGTACAGTTAATCTTTATTCTTTTGGCGGAGGTACCTTAGTTCCCGCAGTAAAAGAGAAAAAAGTAAAATTCAGACCGTCAATTGGTATTGGAACAGGAACCGGTGGTTATGGTGGCATGGGTATGGGTGGAGGCATTAGCATCGGCAGTGGCCGTAATGCTGCACCAGAGAGACCAGCAGGTGCGCCTGTTGTTCGTTACTTTATTGAAAAACCAGGTGCTGGTCCTTTACAGGAAGTACCTATGAAGGCGATAACCGAAGACACTAAAAAAACTGAAATTAAAAATATTTTATTGCAAAAAATAGGCGACCAACCTACTTTAAAAGCTAAAGTTGAAGCTGGGACAGATTTTAATAGCAGAGATGTAATTGAATGGGTTAAGGAATATAACGCCACAAAGAAGTAGCGCTAGGATTCCGGGTTGATTATAGGATTGCAAGATCCTCTTGCATAAAATATTTAAACAAACTGGCTCCTGGTCGCTGCAAAAAAGTAAACATTATCTTGCACAACAGTTTAATAAATGGTCATTAACCATGCCGGTTGCCTGCATATGTGCATAACAGATGTTGGTGCCGAAAAATTTGAAGCCACGTTTTTTCATGTCTTTACTAATCTGATCGGAAAGTTCGGTTCTTGGCGGAACATCACTCATTTTTTCGATCTGATTTTGGATCGGTTTACCATCAGGAACAAAACTCCACATGTACTTAGAAAAGCTTCCAAATTCCTTCTGGATTTCGATGAACAATTTAGCGTTGGTAATGGCTCCTTTAACTTTTAAACGATTGCGGATAATACCTTCATCGTTCATCAGCCGCTCTACATCTTTTTCAGTAAAAGCCGCTACTTTGTTCACCTCAAAATCGGCGAAAGCTTTACGGTAGTTCTCCCGTCTTCTGAGAATAGTAATCCAGCTTAAGCCAGCCTGCGCACCTTCGAGGATCAGGAATTCGAATAAAATTTTATCATCATAAACAGGCTTTCCCCATTCTTCATCGTGATATTTGATATAGAGTGGATCGGAGCCTGCCCAGGCACAGCGGGTTATTGAGTTTGGAGTTTGGGGTTGGGAGTTTTGAGTCGGCATAGGGCTAAGATTGGAGCTTGGAGTCATCCAAAGCAACGTATTAAAACAATTTGATTAAGAACTTTTCCGGGTTTTTCATCATGTATACCAATAACTTTGCAACTTCTTCTGCTTGATTATTTAACATATTAAACTCATCCTCAAAAATGTAGCTACAGGCCAGAGCGAATTCCAGCCAGGTTTGAGTTTCACCGTTTTCAGTATCAGCATCAGAAAGCTTACTAACAAAATGGTTTGGGTATTTTCTTTTTCTATAAGCCTCTGCCAAGTTCGCGCAAACACTTCTTGAGCATCTTCTGATCTGATCTGTTAGACTATATTTTTCTTCTGATGGAAACCGTTTAGAGATATGGAATATTTCCATTGAAAGTTTAAATCCTTTTTGATAAGCCAATAAATCCTTAATTGTTCCCATAAACTAAATATAAAAATATTCAATGGCATTATTTAGTGCATTTTTAAGAACTCTACTCTAAAATCTAACAGCCCCAGTCTGGGACATGCAAGGAAACTCCCAACTCTAAACTCCTGACTCCAAACTTAGCTCATCCCAATACTCCACCGCTCTCCTGTAATGTGGAATTACAATACTGCCACCCACAAGATTGGCGATCATGAAAATTTCGTTCATCTCATCATGGTTTACACCAGCATCGAAACACTTGCCCAAATGGTATTTAATGCAATCATCACAACGCAAAACCATTGAGGCTACAAGGCCTAACATCTCTTTCGTTTTAACATCTAAGGCTCCATCAGCATAGGAGGTGGTATCGAGTGCAAAAAATCGTTTAATATTTGTATTCGCCGTCTCCATAATTCTATCGTTCATTTTTTCACGATAGCCATTAAATTCTTCTACAAGCTTTCCCATATTTTAAAATCTTTTTTAACTGTTATTTGTTAGGGATATAAACATTTGATTATGAAAATGATATCTCCAAAATTTCATGCCGTTTTAGATTACCTATTGGTAATGCTTTTGTTGGCTTCGCCAGATATTTTTGGCCTTTCTAAAACCGCTTCAACACTGGCTTACACATTGGGCGTCATTCATTTTTTATTAACGATAACCACCAATTTCAGCGGGGGTATTTTTAAAATCATTAATCTTAAACTCCACGGCCTTATCGAGTTTTTCGTTAGTATTGTTCTAGTAATTTTAGCATTTACGCTTTTTAAAGGAAATTTAACCGACGAAATCTTCTATGCCTGCTTAGGTTTATTGATTCTGATTATTTTTACCCTTACCGATTATAAACGAAGTTTGCCTGTTATACTGTAATTTCTTCGAGCGGATTCCAGAATACTTTTTTAAAGTTTACCACCTTATCGTCCTTCACTTCAACGCCTTCTTTCTTTAACAGTTCCTCCATTAGTTCGGGCGGTTTGAAATGAAACTTTCCGGTTAGCAAACCACTACTGTTTACCACCCTATGGGCAGGCACAACAGGATGGGCTGTTCCGGCATAAAGCATGGCATGTCCAACCATTCTTGATGATTTTGCTGCACCTAAACTTTTCGCGATAGCTCCATAAGATGTAACCCTCCCTTTCGGAATTAACCGGGCAATCTCATAAACCTGTTCGTAAAAGTTAGTATCCATTATTCAAAAGAAAATTGAATATAATTAATATTTTTATCGTGTAACAAGTATTTTTTCTCGTAATAGGTTTTGATCGACAATACTTCATCAACCAGTTCAGAAGTATACAGATGATCGGTATTTTTATGTACAGGCAATCCTAATTCTGCAACCTTTTCGCACGTATAAGCATACAATTGGTCGTTATCCGTTTTCAAATTAACATTGCCACCTGGTTTTAAAACAAGTTTATAGCGGTTCAGGAATGCGGGGAAAGTCAAACGTTTTTTTTCACGGCTATCTTGTAGTTGCGGATCGGGAAAGGTGATCCAGATCTCGTCAATTTCTCCTTCGTTGAAATAATCCAATAAATTTTCAATCTGGATTCTTAAAAAAGCAACGTTGTTAATTCCATCTTCAATAGCTGTTTTTGCGCCTCTCCAAATGCGGTTACCCTTATAATCAACACCTATAAAGTTTTTTTCAGGAAACAACCTGGCTAAGTTTACCGAATATTCGCCTTTTCCACATGCCAGTTCGAGCACAATGGGATTCGTATTTTTAAAATGTGCTGAAGCCCAGTTTCCCTTTAAAGTTTTTCCTTGTTCTAATTGATATACGTTTGCAAATGTTTCAATTTCTGCAAAACGCCTAAGTTTATCTTTACCCAAAAGTTTTTTTTTCTGCAAAAATACAATTAAATCAATAATCGAAGTTTCTTTTGCCAGAAAGATTAATGTCATTCTTATTTAGGAATCGTATTTTTGTAACCTATAAAAAATACCGTGGAAAAAAACGCTAAAATATATGTTGCAGGTCATCGTGGTATGGTGGGTTCGGCCATTTACCGCAAACTGCAAAAAGAGGGTTACGAGAATATTATAACCAAAACTTCGAGCGAGCTAGATTTACGCAACCAACAGGCGGTTACCGATTTCTTTGCAGCAGAAAAACCAGATTACGTATTTCTTGCCGCAGCAAAGGTAGGTGGCATTGTAGCTAACAATACATACAGGGCCGATTTTCTCTATGAGAATTTAGCCATACAAAATAATGTGATCCATAATGCTTATGTAAATGGCGTTAAGAAACTCATGTTTTTGGGGTCGAGCTGTATCTACCCTAAAATGGCCCCACAGCCTTTAAAAGAAGATTACCTTTTAACCGGAACTTTAGAGCACACCAATGAGCCTTATGCAATTGCAAAAATTGCAGGGATTAAAATGTGCGATGCCTACCGCGATCAATATGGCTGTAATTTCATCTCTGTAATGCCAACAAATTTATATGGCTTTAATGACAACTATCACCCTCAAAATTCACATGTTCTACCTGCTTTGATCCGTAAGGTACACGAGGCAAAAGCAAATAACGAAAAAGAGATTGTGGTTTGGGGATCCGGTTCGCCGATGCGCGAATTTTTGTTTGCAGATGATCTGGCAGACGCCTGTTATTTCCTGATGCAAAACTACAACGAACCGCATTTGATCAATGTTGGTACCGGGCACGACTTAACCATCAAAGACCTGGCTTTATTAATCAAAGACGTATTGGGCTTTGAAGGCGAATTGGTATTCGATGCAAGCAAACCCGATGGAACACCGCGTAAATTGATGGACGTAAGCAAACTTCATAATTTAGGCTGGAAACATCAAATAGAACTTCGCGAAGGTATTGCGCTGGCTTATCAGGATTTTGAAAGCCGTTACTAAATGAGTTTTACAAGGGTGCGCAGGATGTTATTCTGCGCAATTTTATTTATGGCTTATTTTTTAGCGGCAGGATCATAAATGGCTACTGCTACCCGGCTGTCGGCACAGCCATAATATAAAAACCATTTCTCTTTGAAATAAACCAGCCCCTCGATAAAAACTGTACCTGACGGGTATTGCCCGCTTTTTTCGAAAGGCGCAGTAGGTACGAAAAAAGGTTGATCAAGCCGCGCGATCACTTTTGAAGGATGCTTCAGGTCGAACAACACCTGCCCGGCCGAATAGGTATTGGCTACATAATTGGTATCTCTTTCTGTATCGCTCCTGTTTTTACCATTATATAAAACTAAAATACCCTTATCGGTTACAATTGCCGGCGGACCGCACTCGGTCAGGTCACTATCGAAATATTTTTTCCTGGGTTTCACAATTAAATCTAAATCTCCTTTTGCATTTAAAGCTGGCTCCCAATTGATAAGATCGACTGAGGTAGCAATATTCATGAAACGTTCACCCCAGTACATCGTATATTTGCCATTTATTTTGGCGATCACTTGTTTTCCATTTTCCACCTTGGTTACAATCGAACCAGATTTGCATTTGAGATTTTGAAATTTTCCATTGTAGGCCCTACTAAACGCAGGGCCGTGTTTGGTCCAGTGTTTTAAATCTTTGGAAGTGGCTACAGCCAGACGGAATATATTTCTGTTCCATTGGGTATACAGCATTACGTACATACCCTCTGCGGTAACCGCAATTCGCGGATCTTCGCAGCCACCCGGCCATTCGTACGCTTTTTGATTATCTTCATCAGGGTAGAGCACAGGCGCTGGATTGCGCTTCATTGTAATGCCATTGGTACTTTCAGCAATACCTATTCTGGAAGTACGCATGCCAATTCCATTACCTGACCTATCTTCTCCGCGATAGAGCAGATATACCTTATTTTTGTATACAGTAGCAGCAGGATTAAATACATCGCCCGCTTCCCACGCTATTTTTTGTTTACTCATCGGGTCGAAGAAAACACTTTCAGCTTTTGGCGAAATAATGGGATTAACATTTTCCGGGCGTATAAATGGCCCTAACGCCCAATCGGAAAATTGGTTTTGGGCATTTGCCGCAAAGGCCAGCGGAAGAGAAATAACAAGAAGGACAAAGCGTAAAGCAATTCTGTTCATAAAACTAAAATACCTAATTAATCTCGAAAACCGGTGATGATTTGGATTATCGCTAATTAAATCAATCCTACATAAATATTTTATTCAACCTTTTGTTTAAATGTCTCATTTTAACGGAGAATCTTATTCATCCAAATCATTCACAACTCAATTACCCATCCATCAGTGCCTCAAATATTTTTTATTATAGTCAAAATTGATATATTTGGAATTATAAATAAATTTTAACTATATGACTTTAGTTCAGCTAGAATATATTGTTGCTGTAGATACTTACAGAAGTTTTGTTACTGCAGCGGATAAATGTTTTGTAACGCAGCCTACCTTAAGTATGCAGGTACAAAAGCTGGAGGAACTGATCAGCGTTAAAATTTTCGACAGGAGCAAACAACCAGTAAGTCCGACCGAAATTGGTGCCCAGATTATTGCCCAGGCCAGGATTATTTTACAGGAAAGCGGAAAAATAAAAGAACTGATCAGCAGTCAGCAGCAGGATGTTCTAGGGGAATTAAGAATAGGTGTTATCCCAACTGTTGCACCGTACCTGCTTCCCGAAGTAATTTCTGCCATGCTGGATAAATATCCTGAATTAAAACTTTTAATCTGGGAATATACCACCGAAGATATTATTCACCACCTCAAAACAGGTGTACTGGATTGTGGTATTTTAGCCACGCCACTTACCGATCCAAACATTACCGAAATCCCGTTATACTACGAAAACTTTGTGAGCTATATCAGCAAAAATAGCAAGCTTTATAAAAAGAAGGCCGTTGATGCCGAAGATTTGAATGATGAAAACATCTGGCTTTTAAACGAAGGTCATTGTATGCGCAATCAGGTATTGAACATTTGTCGCTCTACAAAAAACAATAGATTACAGGGACTGGAATACAATACAGGCAGCGTAGAAACGCTGGTTAGAATGGTCGATTTAAACGGTGGCGCAACATTATTGCCCGAGCTGGCCATAGCAGAATTAAATGCAAAACAGACTAGTAAAATCCGTCATTTTAAATCGCCCGAACCTGTGCGGGAGATCAGCCTGGTAACCCATAAAAACTTTATTAAAAAACGGATGCTTAATGCTTTAAAAGATGAGATTTTAGAAATTATCCCAAAAGCCATGAAGCAAAAGAAGAAAAAAGATATTGTTGGGATTTAGTTCTTCTTGCGAAGTTTAAAAGGGCGAAGCGATGGAAAAGCTTCGAAAGCTTTTAAATGTGATCGTCATTGCGAGAAGGCTTTTTCAGCCGACGAAGCAATCTTACAACGATCGCTAGTAGCGTGTGCACTAAGATTATTCATTTTTGCAGCTGTTTTTAAAGGTATTCATGAACTCAATCGTTCGGTTATCTTCGTATCTCGCAATGACGGCTTTAGAGCTGTATTTTAATGATAATCATTAAGAGCCCTAAATCAATAAAAGAAGAATCATTTAAACTTCGTGAATTAGCTCACGGTCTTTATCTACATGATCGGCCAACTTATAGCCTGATGTAGCGGGGTTTTTATCCTCCAAAAAGATCAAAACAATTAATGAAACGATAGGAATTAAAAAGGAAATAAAAAACCAGAACCAGAAATTCCGGCCTGTGCGCTTAGCCAAAAAACCTGCAAGTAACTGTGGCGACAATAGTAGTCCGAGTACAATAGTGCCTACGATTATCTCTGGCATTTGTTATTGAATTAATCGATTGCAAAAGTGCTAGCTTGCTTAAAGATCTTGTTTTTGTGCCGGAGGTGCAGATAACAATCCTTTAATATCGCTCTCCACTTCTTCCTCTTCGCCTTTTTTCTTTTTCTTGTTTTTTGCTTTAAGCCCTTTACCGCTTAAACGCTCTTCGATAATTTTATCATATTCCGTTTGTTGCTCTGGCCTTAAAACATTGCGGATATTTTTTGAGGTTTCGTTCTGTAGCTTATAAAATTTATCTACATCCTCTTCACGTGAGTTGCCTGCCTGTTGCCTTTTGATTAAATCTGCCTGTTCTTTCGCTTGGTTATAGGTAAAGCTGTAAATTACGCTTTTTTGGGTTCCATTTAATTTTAATCGCTTATCCAGATCCTCCACATTCTTCTGTGCAATTTCCCCTGGAGTAGGTACTTTATTTTGCTGTGCACGCACCAATCCATTTACACCAACAATAACTAAAAATAAAATTACAAGCCTTTTCATTTCGAACATTTTATATCTGCGAAGTTACTTAATTATCTTAAAACAAGAAAGTCCCGATTTGCATCGGGACTTTCTTAAATTTTATTGAATGTTTAGCTTATAAAGCTTTTTTGTAAAGCTCAGCAACTGCATCCCAGTTAATTACATTCCAAATTGCCGCTAAATAATCAGGGCGTTTGTTCTGGTATTTTAAATAGTATGCATGCTCCCAAACATCGATACCTAAAATTGGTGTTCCTTTAACTTCAGCAACATCCATTAAAGGGTTATCCTGGTTTGGCGTAGAAGAAACCTGAAGTTTTTTATCAGCACCAACTGATAACCAAGCCCAGCCAGAACCAAAGCGGGTAGCACCAGCTTCTTGTAATTTAGTTTTAAGATCAGCAAACGAACCAAAAGTTTCGTTAATTGCTTTAGCTAAATCGCCAGCTGGCTCACCACCTTTATTTGGACCTAAAATGTTCCAGAACAAAGAGTGATTATAGTGACCTCCACCGTTGTTTCTCACAGCAGCTGGGAATTTTGAAATGTTTTTTACAATTTCCTCGATACTAGAAGTCGCTTCTGGCTTACCTTCTAAAGCTTTGTTTAGGTTGGTAACGTAAGCCTGATGGTGTTTATCATGGTGGATTTCCATGGTAGTTTTATCAATATGCGGTTCTAATGCATCGGTTGCGTAATGTAACGCAGGTAATTCAAAAGCCATAATGTTTTATGTTTAAAGATTTAAAAATGTTTCTTGTAGCAAATATAACATTAGAACGTTAAGATTTGTTCATGTTATTATCATCAAATCGTTTTCTGCGCTGTTGTTGTAAAGTTGGAAAGGTTTAAAAGCTGTAAGCTTCAGGACAATAGCCAACAGTTTTAATGAAAAATTAACTTTTTAGTCGATAGTTGATGGTCGATAGCAAAATAGCCCGTTTCCCTATGAACTACAAACCATGAGCCATTAACTCATCTTTTCTTTGCAAAAAAGTCCCTCATCAATATTGCACATTCCTCTGCCATTATCCCTCCTTTTAACACCGTTTTTGGATGGAGCAGATTCGCGTTTTTGGAGATAAAGCCTCTTTTTTCTTCTCTGGCACCATATACAATGCGGCCAATCTGTGTCCAATAACTTGCACCGGCACACATTACACAAGGCTCGATGGTTACATATAGGGTACAATCCCTTAAATATTTCCCGCCTATCGTTTGCGCTGCAGAGGTAAACGCCTGCATTTCTGCATGTGCAGTAACATCATTAAAGCGTTCGGTTAAATTGTAGCCACGGCCAATAATCCTGTTTTTACTAACCACTATTGCGCCGATTGGAATTTCATCTTCAGCTAAAGCTTTTTTTGCTTCTTCCAAAGCCAATTTCATGTAATGGATATCCTCTTTTTCAGGGTCGGTATTTTCGAAGTTGTAAAAACTCATGTGACAAATATAGGGTAAGACTTCCTAAGTTTCCAAAGGTAACAGTCAGGCGAAACTTTGGAAGTCTATAGGTAAACTTTTTCTGATTAGGTTTTTGGAGCGCAGTTACAGTGCTAATCCGTTACCTCAGTCCTGCTTTTCGTTACAAGTCCTCATTCGTACCTCACTCCGGTCTTTTCACTCCAATCAGGGCTATTGAACAAAAGCCTGTGCTAATAGTAAGCAAATAAAGTGCAGACTTCAGAAGTTCCCAAGGGCAGAGGGCCAGAAAAACTTCGGAAGTCTACAAGCGTTACACCAGTTTACTCCCATTAGGAACTTTACTTTGTACTGCAGTCAATACGATATCACCGTTTTCGTCGGCAAAACCGGTTACCAAAAATTCGGACATAAATTTTCCGATCTGTTTTTTAGGGAAGTTGATTACCCCTACAATCTGTTTCCCTGGTAATTCGTCTAAAGAATAATGTTTGGTAATCTGCGCACTACTCATTTTAATGCCGAATTCGCCAAAGTCTACCTTAACTTTATAGGCAGGCCGCCGGGCTTCAGGAAATTCGAAAGCCTCTAAAATGGTGCCTACCCTCAGTTCTACTTTTTCGAAATCATTCCAGGTAATCTCTTCCATAACTTAATTTTAATGTAACGGCAAAAATATAAATTATTAAAATAATTCGATTGCAGTTTAAATTAGGAAGAATGTTCAATTCAACCGATTGCACAAAATGGAATAAATGTTACAAAAATTTGCGTTTTATATTTTAAGCACTATCTTTATGCAACCGTTTGCATAGCCAAATATTAAAATAATTTAAAACCATGTATTTATTAGGGATTGATTTAGGAACCTCATCTATAAAAGTTGCAGTTGTTGATGTAGCTTCACAGAAAAACATTGCGACAGCACAATACCCGGAAGAGGAAACAGCAATTAAATCTTTGCAATCGGGCTGGGCAGAGCAATCGCCTAATGATTGGTGGCAAAATGTTCAGCAAGCAATTCTCAAATTAAATTCGACAGGCTTATTTAATCCTAAAGAAATTAAAGCAATTGGCATTGCGTACCAAATGCATGGTCTGGTTGTAGTAGATAAAGACCAAAACGTACTGCGTGATAGTATTATTTGGTGCGACAGCAGGGCAGTTGAGTTAGGCAATGGTGCTTTTGAGGCCATTGGAGAGGAAAAGTCGTTAAAACACCTCCTAAACTCTCCGGGAAACTTTACAGCTTCAAAGCTGGCCTGGGTAAAAGCAAATGAGCCAGAGATCTATAACCACATCGATAAAATAATGCTGCCGGGCGATTTCATCTCAATGAAATTAACAGGAGAAATTACAACAAGTATTTCTGCATTATCTGAAGGCATTTTCTGGGATTTTGAAAATCATGAAATTTCCAAAGATGTAATGGATTATTATGGAATCCCAGGCAACGTTATTCCGCAGGTGAAAGCTTTATTTTCCGAACACGGTTATTTAAAAGCTGATGTTGCAGCGTCTTTAGGCCTGTCAGCCGGTATCCCTGTAGCTTATAAATCCGGCGATCAGCCTAACAACGCGCTTTCTTTAAATGTATTGAAGCCTGGAGAAGTTGCTGCAACAGCAGGAACATCAGGTGTAATTTACGGGGTAAGCAACGATCTTACCTACGATAAACAATCGAGGGTAAATACCTTTGCCCACGTAACCTATTCGGAGGAGAAAAAACACACCGGCGTTTTACTTTGTATCAATGGCACTGGCAGCATGTACCGTTGGGCAAAATACAATTTCGCACCACAGTCTACATATGCTGAACTGAATAACCTGGCGTTAAAAGCACCAATAGGTAGCAATGGCTTAAAAGTACTTCCCTTTGGAAACGGTGCCGAGCGGATGTTAAACAACAAATATACTGGCGCCCAGCTGTTAGGTATCGACTTAAATCTCCACAATCAATCGGATATTTTTAGGGCAGTACAAGAAGGAATTGCCTTTTCTTTCCGCTATGGACTGGATATTATGAGAGAAAACGGCATGAAACCTAAAGTAATCCGTGCCGGGAGGGCCAACCTCTTTTTAAGTGACGTATTTGCACAAACTTTTGTTGACGTTACAGGCATTCCGGTAGAACTTTACGAAAACGACGGTAGTGTTGGCGCAGCCTTAGGTGCCGGGATAGGTGCGGGGATTTTTAAAAGCGCAGAAGAAGCTTTTAACAACCACGAAGTAATTAAAACTTTAATCCCACAACATTCGGCAACATACGAACCCATTTATCAGGATTGGAAAAAAATATTAGAGAAACAATTAGCAATTGGTTAATGATTGACAGTCCATAGCGAGACCGACTATGAACTATTGACCAACAGACCACAACCAAAAAACAAAATAACATGACAAAAGTAGTAACAGGAGCAAAAGAATTTTTTAAGGGCATTGAGCAGATCAAGTTTGAAGGCCTGGGCAGTGACAATCCATTAGCATTTAGATGGTATGATGCCAACAAAGTTGTAGCGGGCAAAACCATGAACGAGCATTTTAAATTTGCCTGCGCCTATTGGCATTCATTTAACGGCAATGGTGCAGATCCGTTTGGTGGCGCAACGCACATTTTCCCCTGGGATGAAAAAAAAGATGCAGTAGAAAGGGCAAAAGATAAAATGGATGCGGCATTTGAATTTATCACTAAAATGCAGATTCCTTATTACTGTTTCCATGATGTGGATGTGGTAGATTATAGCGACGATGTTGCCGAAAACGAGCGCAGATTACAGGCCCTTGTTGAGTATGCCAAGCAAAAACAAGCAGATAGCGGGGTAAAATTACTTTGGGGAACAGCGAATTTATTCAGCCATAAGCGCTACATGAATGGCGCATCTACCAATCCCGATTTCCATGTGCTGGCACACGGAGCTGCACAGGTTAAAGCAGCTTTAGATGCTACCATTGCGCTTGGTGGCGAAAATTATGTGTTCTGGGGAGGAAGAGAAGGCTATATGAGTTTATTGAATACCAACATGAAACGTGAGCAGGAACACTTGGCAAAATTCTTACATACCGCTAAAGATTATGCACGCAAACAGGGTTTTAAAGGAACATTCTTCATCGAACCGAAACCATGTGAGCCTTCTAAACATCAATATGATTACGATGCGGCTACAGTAAAAGGCTTTTTACAACAATACGATCTATTGGCCGATTTCAAATTAAATTTAGAAGTTAACCACGCTACCTTGGCCGGCCATACTTTCCAGCACGAATTACAAGTTGCAGTAGATAATGGCTTATTAGGTTCTATCGATGCAAACCGTGGAGATTATCAAAATGGCTGGGATACCGATCAGTTCCCGAACGATATTAATGAACTAACGGAAACCATGTTGATCATCTTAGAAGGTGGTGGCTTGCAGGGTGGAGGTGTAAACTTCGATGCGAAAATCCGCCGTAACTCTACAGATCCAAAAGACCTGTTCTATGCACACGTTGGTGGCATGGATATCTTTGCAAGGGCATTAATCACTGCAGATGCCATTCTTCAAAAATCTGATTACAAAAAAATAAGAACCGACCGCTACGCTTCATTTGATAGTGGAAAGGGTGCCGAATTTGAACAAGGTAAGCTAAGTTTAGAAGATTTGAGAAATTATGCTGCAGAAAACGGCGAACCAGAGGTACGCAGCGGAAAGCAAGAATACCTGGAAAACTTAATCAACAGGTATATTTAATTTATTTTATATAAAATATAATCTCCGTGGTCTGTGTCTTCACAGACCACGGGCATTTGATTTAATTAGCATGGTCTACGGAGACACAGACCATGGATGAGAAGCGGGACGACCTCCATTAATTTACCCATCCCAGTAGCGTGTGGAAAGTAGAATAGCTGTTGATTTTTAGCAGCCCAAATTAATAAACGTTACTTTAACACTTTTTAATTCAAAAAAAAGCAGAGATTAATTTATGATTTTACTACATTTAGATTTCTAAACCAAATAACCACTATTATATTAATGAAAAACAATTTATTGGACACGAAGGATTACATTGTATTTGCGGTGTACTTCGTTATTGTGGCTGCTTACGGTCTGTACATCTACAATAAGAAAAAATCCGCATCCACAGGCTCAAAAGATTATTTCTTAGCTGAAGGTTCACTTACATGGTGGGCAATCGGTGCATCATTAATTGCATCGAATATTTCTGCGGAACAATTTATCGGCATGAGCGGATCGGGCTTTAAGATGGGATTGGCAATTGCAACTTACGAGTGGATGGCTGCCCTTACCCTGGTTATTGTTGCTGTTTTTTTTATTCCGGTTTACCTGAAAAACAAGATCGCCACAATGCCGCAGTTTTTACACCAACGCTACAACGGAACCGTTGCCATGATTATGGCTGTGTTCTGGTTATTGTTGTACGTAGTGGTAAACTTAACATCAATTCTTTATTTAGGTGCTTTAGCTGTTAGCAGTATCTCTGGATTCGATTTAACTTTCTGTATGTACGCCATTGCGGCTTTTGCCATCGTAATTACACTTGGCGGAATGAAAGTAATCGGTTATACCGATGTTATCCAGGTATTTTTCTTAATTCTGGGTGGTTTGGCCACAACATACCTGGCATTAAACCTGGTTTCTACCCATTACGGAACCTCAGGCATTTTTGAAGGTTATAGCCTTATGACCTCAAAAGCATCAGAACACTTCCACATGATCTTAAAACCTGACAATGAGAATTACATTGATTTACCGGGATTAAGCGTATTGGTAGGTGGTATGTGGATTGTAAACCTTAACTATTGGGGCTGTAATCAATACATCACACAACGTGCTTTAGGTGCAGATTTAAAAACTGCGCGTGGAGGTATTTTATTTGCTGCATTCTTAAAGTTATTAATGCCAATTATTGTGGTATTGCCAGGTATTGCGGCTTACGTACTGTATAAAGACGGGGCTTTTCAATCGGAAATGCTGCAGGACGGAACTGTTAATCCAGACCGTGCTTATCCGGTATTGTTAAACTTATTACCTGCGGGATTAAAAGGTTTATCGTTTGCAGCATTAACTGCAGCCGTTGTAGCCTCATTAGCAGGTAAAGCAAACAGTATTGCAACCATTTTCACATTAGATATTTACAAAAAAGTATTAAAAACCGATGCTTCTGAAAAAAACCTTGTTTTTACAGGCAAAATTGCGGTAGTTGTAGCCATGGCATTGGGCGTTATTATTGCACCACACTTGGGTATCGATAAAAAAGGTGGATTCCAATATATCCAGGAGTATACAGGCTTTGTTTCGCCAGGTATATTTGCCATGTTCATTCTCGGTTTCTTCTGGAAAAGAGCCACTTCAAATGCAGCACTTTTTGCAACGATTGGTGGTTTCGGATTATCGTTATTGTTAAAGGTTCTTCCTACATGGACCGATCTTTCCTGGTTATCGGGAGTAGGCTTCTCGGTTAAAAATGCAACAGGTATTTATGAAATCCCTTTCTTAGATAGAATGGGTATTGTATTCGTATTCTGTATTATCGGTATGGTAATTATCAGCTTGTTTGAGAACAAAAACGGTGTTAATCCAAAAGGACTGGAAATTGATTCGAAAATGTTCAAAACCACAACAGGTTTCGCTGTTGGTTCACTAATTATTATCGGTTTATTGGTAGCCCTTTACAGTATCTACTGGTAGGAGATATTCTTTTATTATAATTTCTAAAGCTTTTCTGGAAACAGGAAAGCTTTTTTGTTTAGGCAAGTTTGGTTAGCGTGTGCATAAAATGGAAAATTGTTAGCTTTCTGGAAAGCAGGTGCAGCAGCATCAATTAATGACAGTCCTGCTCTCCGTTACTTCCGGAGAAAAACCGGAACCACTTCGATCAGGTTTAGGTGACAGAAAAGGTGCAACTATTTACGGTTGCAGGGCGTAGCGAATTGCGCCTATCCTACTAAACCGTTAATAGCAAGTAAAAGCGCTTAAAATTAGCCCTGATTGAAGTGTAAAGCCCGGAACCCGATCCTTCATCGGGTGAGGACTTGTAACGGAAAGCAGGAATGCCGTAACCGATTAGCATTGCAATTGCGCTTCAAGAAAAAAACTATCTTAAAACGCTAGGCTTTCAATCTAACAATTGTCTAAGCTATTTATCTATACCATTGGTTTAGTTCGTGGAGACACGAACCAAGGCGTTTGATCCCGAAGATCCGGATCAGCATGACGATCTCTGTTGGTTTTCGATGAATTACTGTGAACAAGGCCCGTCAGGGATTTCTTTACTGATTTTAAGCACTTTCATCACCACCAGGGTAGAATCGAAATCAGGTGAAACCGTAGCGGTATCAGACTTCGCGAAATAACCTTCTAATTCTACATATACTGGCTCGTAAGGCTTTTCGAACCCCAGGTTACTATAAGAGAGCTCTAAATTTTTTACACTGTCTTTAACCCAATACTCACGCCCATCCTCACATAAGGTAAAAGACTTCATTTCAGGGCCAAAACTATACAAACCTTTAACCGTTTTCAGGTTACTTTTTTCTCCCTCGGCTTTATCGTTTCTACAAGCTGTAGCGGCTACGCCAAGGAGCACAACAAATACAATTGCTTGTTTAAATAACTTCATTTTATATAGTTTGATTAATTTGATCTATCTTTTTAACACTTAAATTGGATGACAAAGCAGATGCCAAAAATGAGAAGATGCCTACTGTAACAAAAACTAAAACAAAATCCTTCCATTTTAATCCGATTGGATAAGAACTTACCAGCGTTTTATTTACTTCATCACCCATTTTGATAAAGCCATAAGTGTGCTGAAAATAATAAAATATGAGGCCGATAATTAAACCCAGCACACAGCCAGACATGGTGATCATCATTCCTTCAAATAAAAATATACGTTTGATTAATTTCTTGCCTGCGCCTAAACTGCTCAGAATGGCTACATCCTTCACTTTATCGATTACTAACATGGTTAACGACCCTATGATATTAAATATAGCAATAATCAGGATAAAAGTAAGAATAATATATACCGCCCATTTTTCGGTATTTAAAATGTGGTAGAGTGATTTATTTTGCTCGGCCTGATTTCTGACTTCATAATCCTTCCCAGCTTTTTCGATTACCTCTTTTTGAAAATCGTCTACATCAACACCGGGCTGGAGATTGATCTCTATTGCAGACACATTTTTCTCTTCGCCTAAAAGTTCGCGGGCAAAATTTAATGGTACAATAATGCCATTGTCGAAATCTTGTTGTACTTCAAAAACACCACTTACCCGAATGTTCTTTACCACAAAATCGTCGGCAGGGTTTAAGCTATTTGCAGCGATATCTTTCTTTGGCGAATAGATTTCCAGTTCTGTAAAGGGATCGACAGTATTTACGGCCAAATAACTCTGCAGGGCAGAACCAATTACCGCATTATCACCGCTTCTGTTGTGCAGTATAAAATGGCCTTCTTTTATGGTACTATCTAATTTAGTGTTCTTCAAATAATCTAAACTTACACCTTTAACCATTCCAACAGCTTGTTTGTTGTTGTATTTTAATAAAGCATTTTCTTGTAGCACCTCGGTAAAAGCGGCAACATCTTTATTTTTTCTGAGCTGATTGAAATAGCCTGTGTTCGGATCAAAAGTTTTCCCCTTAGCCGGTGTAATGGCAATTTGTGGGGTAATGGTATCGAACATATTCAATACTACTGTTTCTAAACCGTTAAATACCGAAAGGATAATAATCAATGCAGCGCTACCCACCATTACACCAACCATCGATATACCCGATATCAGGTTAATGGCATTGGTAGATTTTTTAGCAAAAAGATACCTTTTGGCAATATAAAACGATGTATTCACAGCGGCAAAGATAAATAAAAGGTTGAGGGTTTTAAGGTAAAAGGCTTCAGGTTATAAAGCCTTTAACAATTATGAACCTTTAATCCTGCTAAAAAAATGGGTTATGTTGTTTTTCAAAACCAATGTTTGTGGCTGGTCCATGACCAGGATAAACTTTGGTTTCATCAGGTAAGACAAAAAGTTTATCGGAAATGTTTTGGATTAATTGCTGATGATTACCTCCAGGCAGGTCGGTACGGCCAATACTCCCATAAAAAAGTACATCACCACCTATTAAAATATGATCGGGTGCACTGTAAAAACACAGGTGTGCCGGCGAATGCCCCGGAGCAAAAATTAAGGTCAGTGTACTGTTACCAAAAGAAATAGTCCCTGTTTCGGGCAAAAAGGTATCGGGCAGAGGAGATACATCATAACGGGTAAAACCCATTGATGGTGCATAACTAGGAACTGCATTTAAAATTGGCAGTTCGCCTGCATGAAACTGCGGTTTTAAGCCGTAGGTTTCGAACACAAATTTATTGCCGAAAACATGATCGAGATGACAATGTGTATTGAGTAATAAGACCGGTTTTAACCCTTCATTTTTAATGAAAGCCGCCAATTCATTTTGCTCAAAACCTTCGTACATGCCCGGATCGATAATGACACATTCTTTGGTTTCATCAAAAAGTACATAGGTATTTTCGCTGTAGGCATTAAATGCGAAGGTTTTTATTGTAATCATAAAAATTTTAAAAAAATCCTGTTTCCAAAAGCAGGATGACAAAATAATAAATCAATTTTTCCACCTAAAGGTAGAAATCAAGGTATCGATATCCTTTTTAATAAATTTAACAACGGGTTCAATAGAGTCGTATTGTGGGCGTTCATTAAAATATAAAGCTCCTCTGAAATAATGTTTGGCACTATCGGTTAAAAAAAACTGAACTGATGATGCGGTATTTCCCTCTATGGCGTAATAAATACCGTAAACTTTATGATCGGGATAATTGATGAGTTTTTGATCAATCGCACTGGCTTTTATGGTATGTTTAAAAGCCAGTTTTCGGGCATCTTCTACCATTTCATCATACTCGCCTTTACCCGAAATATCGTAATACGTTAAATGCAAAAAGCCGTTAAACTGCTTAAAGTGTAAATTGTACCAGTTTTTTTGGGCATCGCGGCTTTGATCTTGTTCTACCGCAGCATAAGTTGGGTATTTAAAAGTAAAAGGTACAGGCTTGGTAAATACAGTATAATCTTTTTTAGGGAATACGATCCTATAGTAAGCTTTCGGCTTTGGGCTATAATCGTGGTTCTGACAAGCTGTTAGAAACAAAAGCAGTACAAAGGGAAGGCAGATCAGTTGTTTTAGTTTCATAACATTTTATCAAAGATTGCGTCGTCGTTCCTCCTTGCTATGACGATAAATTAATTATTTATTCCAAATTGCCCAAGCCTTTTCTGCTTGTTTATACAGCATTTCCAAACCGTTTTTAATCACTGCACCGCGCGCTGCAGCTTTAGCCAAAAATGCTGTCTCCAGCGGATTGTATACTAAATCGTAAGCTAAATACCCTGGCCCAACTAAACTGTAATCAATTTCGGGAAAGGTATCCACATTTGGCGACATCCCCAGGGGTGTAGTATTGATCAATAACTGGTGTGAGGCTAAAATCTCTGGCGTAACTTCCGAATATAGAACAGCACCGGGAACAGCCGTTCGCACCACAACCTGATATTGGATATTTAATTTCTCTAACACGTACTTTACCGCTTTCGCCGCCCCACCATCGCCAAAAACCAGTGCTTTGGTGTGTTGCGGCCCCAACAAGGGTTTTAGCGATTCTTCAAAGCCATATGCATCGGTGTTATAGCCTTTTAAATAGGTCGCACCTTCAAAACTTTTGATCGAAATACAATTTACGGCCCCAATTTTTTCCGCAGCTT
This sequence comes from Pedobacter sp. Bi27, assembly GCF_918698255.1. NCBI lineage: Bacteria > Pseudomonadati > Bacteroidota > Sphingobacteriia > Sphingobacteriales > Sphingobacteriaceae > Pedobacter > Pedobacter sp. Bi27. The sequence goes on along the minus strand of NZ_CAKKMW010000008.1, from coordinate 105,090 downwards.
CATCTACTTCGTTTAAATAGCAAAGCACGTTAACTTTATGCGGAATCGTAACATTAAGCCCACAAAGTGATGGATTTTCAGTCAGCAGATCGGGCAGTGATTTAATATCGGCAATAGGAAAAAGCTCATATTGATGATCGGCTATGCCCTCATTTTGAAATTTTTCTGTGAAATATTTTTTCGAGAAAGAATGAGAAAGTGGGTATCCGATTAAGCCGTATGTTTTCATTATTTATATAAAAAAGCAAACCTTACAGGTTTTTGAAACCTGCAAGGTTTATTTAACTATGCACTCCGCAACAGCGGGTTGAGTTATTTAGTTTGGTTCAGGAAATAATCAAAAGTATCTCCACGTAAACCTAAACGAATGGTTTCTAAAGGAATAACTTCTGCCGGGGCAATATTACCAAGGTTTACATTGCTACCAATTAATTTAATAAACCAAACTTGCTGTTCTTTTTGAGGTGCTTCCCAAATAATGGTTTCTTCAGGAATCTGGGTTAAAATTTCATCAACCAATCCTTCGCGTACTTCACCGCTTCCACGGTAAATACCTACATTACCACCTTCGCGGGCTTCGGCAATTACCTTCCACGATCCCGCCTCGATTTCGGCTTGCATTAATTTAATCCACTTATATGGGGCAAATATTTTAGCGGCATCTTTACTTCCAACCTCCGAAATTACGGTTACCTGTTTAGAAAGTTCGCGGATAAACTCACATTTTTTATCGTGCTCAATTTCAATAGAACCATCAGAAACTTCTGCAAATTCCATCCCGTACTGATCTAGAACACGTTGATAATCTGAAAACTGGTCGCGGATGATAAAGGCCTCAAATAACGTTCCTCCGAAATAGGTAGGAATGCCTGCACTTTTATATAAAGCTAATTTTTCTTTAAGGTTTGGTGTTACGTGTGATGTTGCCCAACCTAATTTTACGATATCTGTATGTACGCCGGCAACTTCAATAAAATCTTCAACCTGGCGTAGGCTCAATCCCTTATCCATAACCATTGTTAAGCCTTTTTGGCGTGGTTTAGCTGGACGTTCGGGAACGTTTAATAATGGATAATTCATATGCGTACAAAAGTGAAAAAAATTTTGAGATTTATTTGTTAAATTTTTCTCACAAGGTCGTTACCTAATATATCTGTTTATAACGTTCAAAATGGCACTATTATCCTGCAATTGTGGCAAATATTCAAATAAAATATAGTGTTTATCGGGGTCAGTTGTTAAAGCCGTTTCCAAATATCCCAGTGCATCGCTATAATTCCCCTGGGCAAAAAGATAGGCTACCATCCGGTAATACAGTTCTGCTGCTTCCGGATTATTTTTAATCGCCTCTGCCATCGTTTCCGATGCTTCCAGCAATTTCCCCTGCTCGTAAAGCACAGTACTAAAATCTAACCAGGCTTCGATATCCAAAGGATTAAACTCCAATACCTTTTCGTAAGCTTCGATTGATTCGTCAATCTGGCCTAATTTATAATAAGCATCGGCCATGGCAAACCAGAAATCAGGGTTTTCGGCCTCTAAATCGATTGCTTTTTTGTAAAAGTGAAGCGATTCGAAATAACGTTCTTCAAAATTCAGCGTAACACCGATCCCGAACCAGGCATCTGCCATTTTGGGATCCATTTTTACCGATTTTTTGTAGTAAGAACGGGCTTCGTCCATTTTCTCCAGTTTCTCGTAACATTCGCCAATGGCACAATAAGTATCGGCATTAGGCTGCTCGTATTCGAAAGTCTGTTTATAAACATCTATCGCCTCGTCATATTTATCGAGCTGAACCAGCGCATTACCTTTATTGAAATAGGCAGAGCTAAAATCTTCTTTGATCAGGATCGCGTAATCGTAAGCATCGATCGCTTTTTCGAAAAGATTCAACTTATGGAAACTGTTGCCCAAATTATACCATGCCGCATAAGAATACGGATCGGTATCGATGTATTGTTGATAAAACTTGATACTTTCTTCTTGTTTATCTAACACATCGTAACAGAAAGCCAGCTCATATAAACCATCCTGGTTCTCCATATTCTGCTCTAAACTAAGCTTAATATAGGTAATGGCGCTTTCATAATCACTCATGCTCTGATAAACATAAGCCATTTGTAATAAAATCTCATCAGTACTCTCGGCCAACCCTAAAGCTTTTTCATAATTTTCCAAAGCCTCGTCAAAACGTTCGGTATTTTGAAAAATATTACCGCGGAGCAAATAAATATCTGGTTCTGACGGTTCTAAAAGCTCGGCTTTTTGCAAGGCAATAAAAGCCTTTTCGTTGTTGTTGGTTAAAATGTAAAGATGGGCTTGTTTGATTAAAAACACTGTTGCATAAGGGTGCTGACTGATTGCAAAATCAACAACCTGCAAAGCTTTGACCGGATCATTTTTCTCAATGTAGAAATCTACAATGTATTCGAATGCCCCTGCATCGAAGAAATACTGATCCTGGTTGCGGAGCATTTCTTCGTAACGTTCTACCGAGCGTTGTGCATCTTCGTTGGATTCAAAAAAGAATTCTTCTTCCATATATTATACTATTAAAGAACCGTGCCAATTAGCAGAAAAACACATTATAAGTTTACAAGTTTTAATTATCCGTTTTTAAAATAATTATTAACATCAATCGGTTAAAACAGCGTAAATAGCTGACTACAAAGCGTATTGACTGTGATTAAGATGTGTGGATAATCGATAGATTTTTTGCAACATCGCGGTTCCTTTTCCCTTCTTTGACAAAAATACTATAAATTTATGGCATATACGTAATTAAGAAGTCATGAAAGGATTAGTCATTTTTGCCCTGTTTTTACTAGGTTTTGCTACAAATACCTTTGCGCAAAGCGATGAAGAAAGTGATATCAAAAAAACTATAAATAACCTTTTTACCGGTATGAAGACTGGAGACAGCACTTTAACCCGAACTGCGTTTGCACCAGCAGCAATTATGCAAACCATTACGAACAAAGAAGGTAAAACGGGTATACGTACAGAATCTGTTAACGACTTTATCAAATTTATCGGCACTCCACACCAGGAAAAATATGATGAGCGTATTGTGTTTACCAAAATATTAATCGATGGTCCTTTGGCTTCTGTTTGGACAGACTATAAATTTTACCTGGGCGAAAAATTTAGTCATTGTGGGGTTAATTCCTTTCAGTTGGTAAAAGGAGATAAGGGCTGGCAAATTGTTTATATTATCGATACAAGGAGAAAAGAGGGATGTAATCCTTAAAGGACAAATAGCCAGCTTTGGCAGATTGTGAAAAGAACGATCGTCATTCCCAACTTGATTGGGAATGACGCATCGACACCTAACTATGTTAATTATTATTCTTTTTCCAGATCAGCTGCGCCTTTTTTAAATAATTCGGCCTGTTTGCTCAGCTTTGTTTTAGCCTCTCCGCTTATTGCGGCAGCCTGTTGTGTTTTAGCCTGCGCAGCTGCAGTATAAGCACCCGCAAGTTGCTTGTTTAAATAGGTCTGTAATTTTAATCTTTCAATGGCGCCACCAATGTTCGCAATACCTTTTTCGGTAACTACAGGATTATTGTTGGCCCTCAGGTACTGAAAATACTGGCCAACTACTGCAAAAACACTATTCCTGTCGCCTGTAAGCATAATGTTATCATAAAATGCCTGATACTCATCTTTTGGTTCATTGATATATAATGTTGCAATAGAAGGTGCTATATGTGCTTTCGTATCTTCATCTAACGATGCTAAAGCTGTGATACTTTCTTGTGGAGCCAGTTTGGCCAAACCATCAATACCGGCAGCAATTACCTTGTACGACCTATCCTTTAAGCTTTCTAACACTAAAGTTTTATAAGCCTGATCGCCAGTTTCAGCTAATTTCACAATTGCAGCTGATCTTGCTTCGGTATTTTTATCTGTTTTGGCAATCTGAAGTAAAACCGGTAAAACTGCTGCTTTAATCTGAGCATCTTCTAAGTTAATCCCATCAATGCTTAAAGCGCGTAAATCTGCAGATTTATCCTTTAAACCTTCTAGCAACACCAGCTGGCCGCTTTTGGCTTTGCTCTGCATAATAAATTGCAGGGCTTCGATTCTATTGGCATAACTAGGCGCATTTTTGTATTGGAAATAATAGTTTTCAGCGGTTTTATTGTCGTTGGTTTCTCCAACTAAAATTTTATCTACATCAAAATCGATTAAATCGGGTTTAGTACTTACGTCGAAACTAAAGTTCTGCTCACGGCTATTGATCAGGATTTCTTTTCTGATTTTTTTACCTCCTGCATAAATGTCAATCTTGATCGGCAATGTAAAGGTCTGCACGCTTGCATCTTGCGTTTGTTTAACTTTAATTGTTGCCTTGCCGTTTTCGTAACCATAATCGATACTTAAAACCGGATGGCCACCATTGTAATACCACTGATTAAAATAAGGGCTCCAGTCTTTTCCGGTAATCTCTTCCATAGCCAAACGCAATTGATGTGTTTCGCCATTTTTAAAGGCATTGGTGGTGAGGTAACGGTTAAGTGATTTGTAAAAAGCGGCATCGCCCATTTGATTTTTTAGGGCATATAAAATAATCGATCCTTTAGCATAGCTGATGTTATCGAACATATCTTCTTTGTCGCCATAATAAAAGCGGGCTAAAACAGGGCTTTCTCCTTTTTTGGTCGATCCTAAGTAAGATTGTAATTTATCGTAACGTGATTTGTCTTCAGCATCCTGCCCGGCATCGTGTCCATGCCAGATCACTTCGCCAAAGGTGGCAAAAGATTCGTTCATGGTTAAGTTGGACCACGACTCTGCGGTTACATAATCGCCAAACCATTGGTGAAAAAGTTCATGTGCAATGGTTCCTTCTTCATTTTCATCCAATAACTCACGATCTGTTTTTTGTACCTGCTCGCCATGTAAAGTAGCCGTAGTATTTTCCATTGCGCCCGAAACGTAATCTCTGGCTACCACCTGCGCATATTTGTTCCATGGATAATCTACCCCTAACAAATTGCTGTAAAACTGGATCATATTAGGTGTTTTACCAAAAATCTGCTTGGCATAGGGCGCAAATTTCGGTTCGAGGTAATAACTTACTTCCTTCCCTTTATAGGTATCTTTTGTGATTTTGAATTCGCCCACCGCCATCATAAATAAATATGGCGAATGTGGCAGATCCATCTTCCAGGTATCGGTCCTTGTTCCATCTGCATTGGCTTTCTGGCTCATCAATTTTCCGTTAGAAAGTGTTGTGTATTTCGATTTTACCGTCATCGAAATCTCTTCGGTAGTTTTCTGATCAGGTTTATCGATAGTTGGAAACCATGCCGAAGACGATTCTGTTTCACCCTGGGTCCAGATCTGTGTTGGTTTATTTTTATCGGCACCATCTGGGTTAATAAAATATAAACCTTTAGCATCGGTTATGGCCGCACTTCCCTTTACTTTCAATTCATCGGGTTTAGCGGTGTAAGCAATATACACCGTGTACTTTTCGCTATTGGTGTACTTTTTATTCAGGGTGATATAAAGCTTATTATCTTTATAAACATATTTAAGCGGGGTATTTCCTTTTGCGCCAACCAATGCAATGGTTTTAATATCCATTCCCTGCGCATCAAGGGTTAAAGAATCGGTAGGATAAAAATGAGGCTTTAAAGTAACCCATTCTTTACCGTATAGGTATCGCTTTGCATAATCAAAAGATACATCAAGTTTGGTATGCACCAGATCGTTAACTTTAGTTGCAGTTACACGGTAAACATTTAAGTTGTTCGATTTTTCTACAGGCTGTTCCTGTGCAAAAAGTGGATTAGCCAAAAAAGCAGAAACCAGCATCACACCACAGGCAATAATTTTTTTATTCATTTTTATGTTTTTACAAATTAGTTTTACTTTAAACACAGCTATTAGTGCTAAAGTAAAAACGCAAATGTAGCTCCCTTTCTTTTGTTTTTCACAAACACATTGAAATATTAATTAGTTGCTACGGGCTTTAAAATGTATCCTTTTACCTGCAACCCTTTTATCAAGCCTTCGGCACCCAGTAAATGCCCCGCTCCAACCGCAATAAATAACGATTGCTTCTGCATTAGAGCCGGCAGCTGATCTAACCATCTTTTATTTCGGTTTTTTAAGAGCTCAGTCATAAATTCTTTTGATTCTTCGTCCTGATTTTTAAAGAGTTCAGTTAATTTATCCATATCCTGAGTGATGTAATAAGTTTTCAGTTCTTCCATTTTTTGTTTGCTTTTATCCACTTCCCGGATCGATTTTAGCAATGCATTCTTTTGTTTTTGCAGATCACTGTCAAATAAAAGTGCACCCTGATATTCGGCTGTTTCCAAACCATATAATGATTTTCCATTTTTTTTGGCATACTTCTGAAAGCTATCATCCATACCTTCACCTATATCTTTTAACATATCTGGGCTTTCAAAAAGCATCATCATTATTGCTACCATTGCGGGCTTGAAATTGTTCAGTTGCTTTAATTCAAAACCTGGTTGTTTGCTTTTAAAATAATCTTCTACTTCCTTGTATTCTGATTTTGTTAATAAACTATCCAGCGTATTATTTTTCATTACTAAAAACGGGGCCATTTTAGTTTGCGTAGTACTGTCCATTGCAATCTCGCCCACTACTGCATCGGTAGATTTAAACTTTTCCTGCAGAACCTTCATCGTATCTACAAATTTAGCCCCTATTAAATGATGGGTGCCAAATAGATAGGAAGGCTTTTTTAATCCATTACCAGAAATTTCCCACAACAGCGAGTTAGTTGCCTTTTTTGTTTGTGCCGAAAGGGAAATACTGAACCCTAAAAAAGCAATGAGCAATAATTTTATTTTCATTTTTCTATTTATAACGACTGAAGTCTAATTTGATATCATTATTCTTTTGGCAAACTACGCTATTTATATTGCAAAGCAAAAAGCACAATTTATAGCCTTATTTACACCTGATTATGCTTAAAGGGAGATATTGATTATGGAAATAATTTAAAGACCAGAATTTGACCTCCGTTCTGTTAATTTTTTGTTTTTTTGTGTAAATCGTTAGATATATGACTACAGATATTCAATCCATTTTAAATAAACTGGGCATTAATGCAAGTAATGCCGCTTATAGTACGGGCAGCAATTGGGGCGGTGAACTTAATACAAATACATTAGAAAGTTTTTCTCCCGTTGATGGCAAACTGATTGCTTCGGCAAAAGTTGCAAGTGCTGCTGATTATGATGCTGTTGTACATCAAGCGCAGGAAGCATTTACAGCATGGCGTACGGTTCCGGCTCCAAAAAGAGGAGAAATTGTGCGCCAGTTTGGTGATGCCTTACGTGAAAACAAAGATGCGTTAGGCACCCTGGTTTCTTACGAGATGGGGAAAAGTTTGCAGGAGGGTTTTGGTGAAGTGCAGGAAATGATCGATATCTGCGATTTTGCAGTAGGTTTATCCAGGCAGCTTTACGGTTTAACCATGCACAGCGAACGTCCAAACCACCGCATGTACGAACAATGGCATCCGTTAGGGATTGTAGGTATTATTTCTGCATTTAATTTCCCTGTAGCGGTTTGGAGCTGGAATACCGCTTTGGCACTAGTTTGTGGTAATGTTTGCATCTGGAAACCATCAGAAAAAACACCGCTAACCGCAATCGCCTGTCAACATATTATTGCAAAGGTTTTTAAAGATAACGATATAGCCGAAGGGGTTTGCAACCTGGTTTTAGGTGACAGGGAAGTTGGCGAACTCATGACAAATGATGGCCGCATCCCTTTAATTTCTGCCACCGGATCGACACGTATGGGCAAAGCGGTTGGCGCGGCAGTAGGCGCAAGGTTAGGAAAAAGCTTGCTTGAACTTGGTGGCAATAATGCCATCATCATTTCAGAACATGCTGATTTAGATATGAGTTTAATCGGTGCGGTATTCGGTGCTGTTGGTACCGCGGGCCAGCGTTGCACTTCTACCAGGAGGCTAATTATCCACGAAAGTGTATATGATGCTTTTACCGCTAAACTGGTTAAAGCTTACGGACAGTTGCGTATTGGAGATCCCTTAGATCAAAATAACCATGTGGGACCACTGATTGATACTGATGCGGTTGCAGCATACCTAGATTCGATTGCAAAATGTAAGGAAGAGGGCGGCAATTTTGTGGTAGAGGGCGGCGTTTTATCGGGCGATGCCTATACAAGCGGCTGTTACGTAAAACCATGTATTGCCGAAGTTCAGAATGATTTTAAGATTGTTCAGCACGAAACATTTGCGCCGATTTTATATCTGATTAAATACAAAACATTAGATAAGGCCATTGCTTTGCAAAATGCCGTTCCGCAAGGATTATCATCGGCCATTATGACTTTGAACTTAAGAGAGGCAGAGCAATTCTTATCGGCTAATGGCTCTGACTGTGGTATAGCCAATGTAAATATTGGTACTTCGGGCGCAGAAATTGGCGGTGCTTTTGGCGGCGAAAAAGAAACAGGTGGTGGCAGAGAAAGCGGGTCTGATGCCTGGAGAGCTTACATGCGCAGACAAACCAATACCATCAATTATTCGAACACGCTGCCTTTAGCGCAGGGGATAAAATTTGATTTGTAAAATCGTCCCCGTTTATAACGAGGATGCAGGAGAAAAGCGATTTTATCGCAATCAGATTTCTTACCTGCATTACAAATGCAGACCTCGTAGAGACCATCTTTTAAAATAAAAAAGGCGCTGAATTTAAGTTCAGCGCCTTTTTGGTAAAATATATGATGGGGATTAGAATAGTCTTTCTAGTAAATCTACCTGAAGATCATCATAGCGTGATTTATTGTTGTTTGCTAAAATTGGTTTATCTGCTACTTTAATTGTGCTTTCCTGGGCAGTAAAATCGTCCATTTTAATTTCAGAACCCAATCCAATTAATGCTGAATGTATTTCAGAAGAACCTGTTAACTTTAATGATGCAGTATCTTTAACCGTAGTAGATAGGTTAACAATATTGGCTGTTATATCTGCTGATGCTTTGTCGTTTAAAACAACATTTAAGTTTATCAGGTTAAAATTCCCTGCTGTATTTACTGTTGCTGTGTTCGATGCTTCAATAACAGTTAAATTATTTACGTGGGCAATTACAATTAAGGTCTTTTTATCAAAAGAGGTGATTCTAAGTTCATCTCCCTGCTGTTGTACCAAAGCATTTTTGGTATAATATTGATCATAAACTTCAACGCTTTCTTTGGCATCCTGAACAAGGATCAATTTAACATTTCCGGATACTACAATTTTACCGATATTTTTAACCTGAGTTATAGCGGTATAATTTGCGTTGTTTTCTGTAGCGTTTGCTACTACTGTTGCGCTACTTAAAGTAACCATTACTAATGCAGCTGCGAATAAATTTTTAATAGAAGTTCTCATGACTTTAATATTTTTATGTTGTGATAAATACTTTGGTTTTAAACACCTAACTATCAGGTGGTTTTGTAATTAAGACTGTGGTTTATCAAAAACGTTTCAGCGAGTTACCGGCTATTATACCATGAGCTTGTATTTATAGACGAACGGCTAATTAACCTATATGAAAAACGATTTGTTGTAAAACCTGAAAGATTAAAATGAATTGAATATGAGGCAATAATGTTAAAAAAGGTTAAAGCATTATGCACAACTAACATATTAGTTTATATTCGGCAAACAAAACCAAATCTTATCTATGAAACGCCTATTACTCTCGTTGTGCCTTTTCGTTTTTATCTCCACTTATTCGAAAGCACAAAGCCTCCATACCATTAAAGGCCGAACGATTGATACTGCATCGACAACGCTTTTATCTGGAACCTCCATCGCAGTTTTAAATGCAAAAGATTCTACATTGGTAAAATTTACCCGTGCAGCAGAAAATGGCTCATTCGAGCTTAGCGGAATTAAAAACGGGAAGTTTATCTTATTGGTTTCTTACCCTAAGTATGCAGATTTTGTAGATCATTTTACGCTCGATTCTACCACTCAGGTTAAGGATTATGGAAAAATTAATCTTACAGGGATGGCCAAAATTCTTGCCGATGTAATTATTAAAGGAAACAGAACAGCCATAAAAATTAAAGGCGATACTACAGAGTTTGATCCCAAAGCATATAATATCGAACCGAACTCAAAGGTTGAGGACCTGATTAAACAGTTTCCCGGCTTTCAGGTAGATAAAGATGGAAAAATTACGGCCCAGGGCAAAACAGTACCGAAGGTGTTGGTAGATGGTGAAGAATTTTTTGGCGACGACCCAACACTGGTAACCAAAAACCTGAGGGCAGATATGGTAGAGTCTGTTCAACTTTATGATAAAGCCAGCGATCAGGCTAGCTTTACAGGTATTGATGATGGCGAAAAAACCAAAACACTTAACATTAAACTTAAAGAAGATAAAAAGAACGGCTACTTTGGCAAAGTGCAGGGTGGTTATGGAACAAAAGATTTTTATCAGGGGCAGGGAATGTTTAATAAATTCTGGGGCAAAAAGAAATTTTCTGCCTATGGCATTTTAGGCAACAACGGAACGGTAGGTTTAGGCTGGGATGACCGGGATAAATACGGCGCTTCAGGTGGGCTGACGATGACTGATGACGGTGGAATGTATTTTAGTAGTGGGGGCGATGATTTTGATAGTTATGACGGGCGATATAATGGCCAGGGTTTACCCGTAGCGAGAACTGGCGGTTTGCATTTCGATAACAAATGGAATAAAGATAAAGAATCGTTAAACACAAATTATAAAATTGGATCAATCAGGGTTCAGGGTGATAAAAATTCAATAAATCAAAACAATTTAGAATCGGGAGTACAGAATAACACCTCTGATGAATCTTTCGATAATGACATGTTCAGACAAAAACTGGATGCCATGTATGAGCTTAAAATCGACACCACCCTGACCATGAAAGTTAATGTTGATGGGGCATTGAAAAAAAGCAATACCTCAAACCATTTTATTACCTCAACTTATGGTGAAAATGATAAATTCCTAAATTCATCCGACAGATTGTTAACTAACGAGGTTGATGATCAAAGTTTTAACATGAACGTTTTATTCACTAAAAAATTAAAAAAGAAAGGTCGTACATTATCATTAAACTTAAATCAATCGATCAACAAAAGCAATAGTGAAGGGTACTTAAACTCGCTTAACAAGCGGTCAAATGAGGCTGGAACAGGAACAATAGATAGTCTTACCAACCAATTAAAGACCAACAATATTACTAATAGTGCCTTTAAGTTAAATGCCGCATATACCGAGCCTCTTTCAAAAACATTGACCGTAATTATTAACTATGGACTGACTTTAATGAATGGAAAATCGGATCGGTTATCCTTTAATCAATCCGGAAGTGGCAGATATGATATTTTGGATACCCTTTACAGTAACAACTTTGAACTGAACCAGACCATTAATCAGGCTGGTGCAATTTTCAACTATAAAAAAGGTAAAACCGTTATCAATTTTGGATCGAAGTTTAGTGGTGTAAATTTTAAGCAGGATGATATTTATCACAATAAAACCTATGTAAGAAACTTTATTAATTACATGCCACAAGCATCTTATCAATATCGTTTTTCTCAGCAAAAATCATTACGGATCAACTATAATGGTAATACCAACCAGCCCTCACTCGATCAACTCCAGCCAGTTAGGATAAATAATGATCCATTTAATGTTGTGGAGGGAAATCAAGATTTAAGACCGTCGTTTAGGAGCAATGTCAGCGCTAGTTATAATTCTTACAAAGTTTTAACCAACCAATCGGTTTGGTTAAGTGGTTCCTACAGCTTTACGGCAAATCCAATTATTAGTGATGTAACCACCAATAGTGTTGGTAAAAGCACCTACCGCTACATTAATTACAATGATAAAATGCAGACCAATTTTTATTTATACGGGCAGATAAGCAGAAAAATAAATGCTCTTGGCGAAATAAACGTAGGTTTAAATGTAGACGCAGATGGAAATTCTTCTTATAATTTTATTACCACTGATTTAGGCAGGACCTTAAATAATACTAAAAACTATAGCTACGGCGGTGGTATTAATATCTCGAAATACAAGGATAAAAGTTATAGTTTTTATACCCGATTTGGTCCCTCCTATAATATGGCAAGGGCAAGTATTGGCAGGAATAGTGATGGGTGGGGATGGACTGGTTATGCATCTGGCAATGTGCAATTACCAGGAAAATTTGAAATATCAACTGATGCAGAATACCAGTATAATGGAAAAACCCAGGTGTTAACCGAAAGCTTTGAACGTCTGATCTGGAATGCATCGGTAAGCAAAAAATTCTTTAAAGCAGAAAACTTAAGATTCTCAGCAACTGTAAATGATATTCTAAATCAGAATATAGGTTTTAATCGTTCGGCATCTAATACCACGATTAGCCAGAGCAGTTATACAACCATTAGAAGATATTTAATGTTCTCTGTATCGTGGGATTTCAATAAAATGGGCGGCGGTATTAAAACACAAAAATAATAATCATGAAAACTCAACTACAATATATCATCCTATTTGCTGTTATTTTCATCAGCAATGGTCTTTTTGCCCAGAACATACACTTCGTACAAAATGGCATGATCGAATTTGAGAAAAGATCTAATATGTATGCTTTGATTAAAAAGAAAATCAATAAGGATAATGAAAGCTATATGACTCCTGCTTTTGAACAGTATAAAAAGAACAATCCTCAATTTAAGGTTGCTAAAAGTACCTTAAGCTTTACTAAGGATAAAAGCTTATATAAATGGCCAGCGGTAGAAGAAACGGCAAATTCAAACTGGGCCGCAAGGGATGCCCTTGTTGATCTAAAAAATACGATAGCTACTGATTATAATAGCCAGGCAAGTATTTCTCAGAAGTCGGTTTACGAAGATACTTATCTTGTTAAGGATACGCTGCGTAAGATCAATTGGAAAATTACCGACGAAACAAGGGAAATTGCGGGTTACGAATGCCGTAGAGCCAACGCCATCATTATGGATTCGATTTACGTAGTGGCTTATTATTCAAACCAGATTGCCGTTTCGGGTGGCCCGGAATCTTTTACAGGATTGCCTGGAATGATTTTAGGTTTAGCCCTACCCCACGAAAATATAACCTGGTTTGCCACTAAAGTAACAGAAGTAAACGTTCCTGAAAAAGACTTAACCCCACCAACCAAAGGAAAACCAACCGATAATAAAGGATTAACGGATAAAATAACTTCAGCACTAAAAAACTACGGTACTGAAGCGCTGTCAGAACTAAAAGCCTTTTCGCTTTAAGCTATTGATTTCATTTTTATAATTATACCTATTTTAGCTAATCATTAGTATAGCTATGTATAGTGCACTTTATAACCACATCAAGAGATTTATAGATTTGAATAGCGATGAACAAGAAACCCTTGCATCGCTACTCAAATCTTTTTCCGTTAAAAAGAAAGCTTTTTTACTAGAAGAAGGGCAAACCTGCAGGGCGAATTATTTCGTAGTAAAAGGCTGCCTGAGGCTTTATTTCATTGATATAAAGGGTGCTGAGCAAACCACACAGTTTGCCATCGAAAACTGGTGGATTACCGATCTAACCAGCTTTCTATTTCATGAGCAATCTGAATTTTATATCCAGGCAGCAGAAACCACCGAGGTGATAGCCATCGAACATCACCATTATGATGAAATGTTCCATAAACTCCCCAAGCTGGAAAGGTACTTTAGATTGATCTTGCAAAAAAACCATCAGGCTTCACAGCGGAGAATAAAATTCCTGTACAGCCAAACAGCAGAGGAAAGATACCGTCATTTCAATCAATTATTCCCCGAATTTGTACAGCGTGTACCTCAATATATGCTGGCTTCTTACCTCGGCTTTACCCCCGAATTTTTGAGTAAAATCAGGGCTAAGAAATAATCGTTTATTAATTGCAGAACACACAGCGTTAACCTCATTTAACATGGGCCACGGAGACACAGAAAAGACAGATAAATGTAGTACGGGTATCGAAAAAGAAAACATATGATCTGTGAGGACAAAGACCCTGGAAACACTCCGTGTTAATCCGTGCTTCCGTGGCAAAAAAATGTGTCCCTTACGTTAGCTAATCATTTCTTAAACTACATTAAGTTTTTTGCTCGATAAGTTGCAGAACTTTACATCGTAATCAAAAAACAAATAAAATGGAAAGTAGAATTGATATCCCAAAAGTAGAACCCGCAGCTTACCAAGCCATGTACGGTTTAGAGAAATATTTATCAACCAGCAAACTAGATCCAATTCTTTTAGAACTGATTAAAATGCGTGCATCGCAAGTTAACGGCTGTGCATTTTGCTTAAATATGCACTCAACCGATGCCCGCAAAATAGGAGAAACCGAACAACGTTTGTATTTATTAAATGCCTGGAGGGAAACAACCTTATTTACGGCACAAGAAGAAGCTGTTTTGGCTTTAACAGAAGAAGTAACCTTAATTAGCCACCATGTATCTGATGCAACCTATCAGAAAGCTGCAAGCTTTTTTAATGAGCAGGAATTAGCACAGATTATTATGGCTATAGTTACCATTAATGCCTGGAACAGACTGGCTATTACCGCTAAAGTGATGGTTGGCTAACCAGATGCTGATTTCAGCCTAGCACAAGGACACAATAACACTTGGTTAATTTTCAAAATACCCGTTGCTTTTTGTGTCTTTGTGCTTTAATGCAGATCGATTAGGAATAAATTTATAACACCCTTAACAACAATCCCTTTAAGTATTCTCCTTCCGGAAAAGAAATCCGGACCGGATGATCTTCTGGCTGGCAGAATTGTTTAATAACCTGAACTTCTTTGCCAGCATCAAGTGCCGCCCAGGCAATAATCTGTTTAAAGGTTTCGATATCAACCGCTCCCGAGCAAGAGAAAGTAGCCAATAAGCCCCCTTTTTCAAGCAACAACATGCCTAAACGGTTTAAATCTTTATAGGCTCTTGCCGCACGGTCTAATGCCGAACGCGATGGCGCGTATTTAGGTGGATCGAGCACAATTACATCAAATAATTCTCCCGATTCTTTGAAAGCCCGGAGTTGTTTATTTACATCTGATTGTATGGCTGTTACTTTATCTGTATCGAATTGGTTTAAGGCTACGTTTTGTTTTAATGTTTCTATAGCCAAAGCCGAACTATCAACACTGGTAATGCTTGCAGCACCATTAGCCAAACTATTTAAGCTAAATCCACCGCTGTAACTAAAACAGTCTAAAACTTTTTTGCCTTTGGCATAACTGGCCAAAATGTTTCTGTTATCGCGCTGATCACAATAAAATCCTGATTTTTGTCCTTCTGCGATATTGATATGGTAAATAATTCCATTTTCTTTTACCTCCAAAAATTCCGGTGGGTTTTCACCCCAGAGCAATCCGTTTTCGATAGGTAAACCTTCATGGGTACGGGCAGTAGCATCACTTTTATCAAAGATCCCTTTTGGATTTAATTCAGTTTTTAAAATTTCTACGATTTCTGCTTTCACTTTTTCGATTCCAGAACTTAAAATCTGAAGAGAAAGAAAATCAGCATATTGATCAACAATTAAACCTGGAAGGAAATCAGCTTCGCTAAAAACCAGTCGGCAGGTATTGGTCTGTTCGCCTAACATAAACTGACGTGAAGCAATAGCCTGCCTTAAGCGGTTCTGGTACCAGCTGTTATCAATGGTTTGCGTTTCATCCCATTCCAAAAGACGAACGGCAACACGCGAATTGCTGTTGTAATAACCATAAGCTAGAAATTCATTGTCGAAAGCAAAAACTTTTACTACATCACCATCTTCAGGTTTTCCCTTAACTTTTTCCAATGCTCCGGAAAATACCCATGGATGTCTTTGTAATGCCGCTTTTTCTTTGCCCTTTTTTAATGTGATTTCTACCATGCTGCAAAGGTAATAATTTGTAGGGAGTTTGGTGTAGCGCGTTTGGCGCTAACGATGGATGATAAGTTTGGAGTTGAGGGTTGGAAGTTTAGCGTGCCGTGCATCAGCCGTATACCGCTAAACACCTTGCACAAATAGGTAACGGCCCAATGGCATTAAGCTAAGCATTTTTAACCACAGATGAGCACAGATAAATACAGATTTTTATATCTGTGTGCATCCTTCCTATCTGTGGTTAAATTATTTTTGCTTGCGTCGAATGGCTCAACTTAATGACATTGGCCAACCGCCTGGCGCTCACCGCTTCTTCACCAATTCGGTATCCAAAACCTTTGTTTCGAATTCAGTTACGGGCCTTTTGGCTTCGATCATCGAGATTAACAGTTCGGTAGCTACCTGCCCCATTTCGAATGCGGGCTGTTTAACCGAGGTTAGAGATGGTGAAAATAATTCGACCAGGTTAGAATTAGTAAAACCTGCAATCGCAATTTTATGTGCCACTTCAGGATTGGTTTTCTTCAGCGCCATAATGCAGCCGGTAGTTAAGCGGTCGCTCGAAATAAAAATCCCATCTGGCTGTAACGGCAAAAGTTCTTTAACCGCCTGTTCCAGCTCTGCACTGTGCATACCGCCATGCTGGCAATATTTAACCAGCTCAGGTCTAAATTCGATATGGTATTTAACCAAGGCTGCCTTGTAACCTTCGAGTCTTTCTTTAGTTATCGAAAGGTTTTCGGAATTGGTTAAATGGGCAATGGTTCTTTTTCCAGATAAAATAAGATGTTCTGTGGCATCAAAAGAACCTTTAAAATTATTCGCGATTACCTTATGGGTTTCAAAATCTTTAGGCACACGGTCGAAAAAAACAATTGGTAAGCCCTTGGCATATAAACTCCGCAGGTAATCGATATCCTGCGTTTCAGAGGATAGCGCGATCAACAAGCCATCAATAGAACGTGACGCAAGGTGCTCAACATTCAGTTTCTCCTGCTTATAAGATTCGTGACTTTGAGAGATGATAACGTGATAATCTTTATCATAAGCGATGGATTCAATACCATTTATCACCTGAGAAAAAAAGTTGTTGGCAATTTCGCTCACAATAATGCCGATAGAATAGCTACGGCGCTCCTTTAAACTTCTGGCGATAGGATTAGCGCGGTAATTAACCTTTTCAGCATAAGCCAAAACCAGTTTTTTAGTTTCCTCACTAATTTCGTAACGGTCTCTTAAAGCCCTGGAGACTGTTGAAGTTGACAATCCCAACGCTTTAGCAATATCCTTTATGGTAGATGTTTCAAATCTCATTTTCGTAATGCGTACAAGTTACAAAAAATATCTCTTTAAGGGGATTGGATAAGCAACATTAATAAACGTCATATCTACGTTTTTGGGAACGTTTGCACAGTTTTTTAGTTAAATCTGGTTTCAATTGCTTTTTAGTTTGTAAAATTGTTACATCAACGTAACCAAATATAAACTAACTATAACATCCCGAAATAGAATTATATTCTATCTGCAAGCGATTGCAGCATCATAAAAAACCAAATTACTTCAAATAAATAAATAAATAACTATGAGCAGAGTTTTACTCTTTTTAGCACTTCTCTCTTTTTTTGGATTATCTGTCGCTCAAGCACAAAACAGACAATTAACAGGAACTGTAAAGGATAAATCTGATGGGCAGCCACTAATAGGCGTGAGTGTATCGATAAAGGATTCGAAAATTGGAGCCAGTACTGATGCGAATGGAGTTTACAAAATTTCCATTCCGGCCAAAGGCACTACCCTAATTTTTACCTATGTAGGTTATAAAACAAAAAGTGTTGCTGTAGGCGAGCAAAACAAGATAGACGTAACACTTGAAGAAGATGCCAACACTTTACAAGAGGTTACCGTAAACATCGGTTACGGATCTGTGCGTAAAGAAGCCTTAACGGGCTCAGTATCTTCCATTACCGGAAAAGATATTGATCAGTTCCCGGTAAGCACCGCAGCCCAGGCTTTAGCGGGTAAACTGGCAGGTGTATCGGTTACCACAACAGAAGGAAGCCCGGGCGCCGAAATTGTAATTAAAGTACGTGGTGGCAGTTCACTTACGGGTGATAATTCTCCATTGTACATTGTAGATGGAATCCAGGTTGAAAATGCATTATCCATTTTATCGCCGAACGAAATCCAGTCTATCGATGTTTTAAAAGATGTGGCATCAACATCAATTTATGGTAGTAGAGGCGCTAATGGAGTAGTGATCATTACCACAAAAAGTGGAAAGAAAGGAAGGCCGATTGTCTCGTTTGATGCTTATGCGGGTGCGCGGCAGATTGTAAACGAGCTGGATGTAATGAATCCTTATGAGTTTATCAAATATCAATATGAACTCTATAACAACAACACCAACCAGGAGGTAAAAGATACTTTTACCAAAAAGTATGGCACGTTCGAAGATCTTGACATTTACAAAAATATTCCAAATATCGATTGGCAGGACAAAGTTTTCGGCCGTCAGGCATGGAGCAATACCGAAGTTTTAAATCTGTCAGGCGGTACTTCTAAAACCACTTACAATGTTTCGGTAAACAATACCAAGGAAGACGGTATTATGCTTAACTCTGGCTATAGAAGAACTTTTGCTTCGATGCGTTTAGACCATAAATTTTCTGATAAATTCAGGGTTGGCCTAAATGCCCGTTACAGCGGTCAGCGTATTGATGGGGTTGGAACAACCTCTACAGGTTCGCAAGGTACGAACCGTTTAAGAAATTCTGTACGTTACCAGCCTTATTCGGGTGGTGGCGATTCTGGCGATTTATTCGACGCAGACTATTTAACTACCGGATTAACCAATCCAATTACTTTGGCCAACCAGGAATTGAAATATGATTATCGCAACGATTTAATTTCGAGCGGTTATGTACAATATTCGATTCTTAAAAACTTAACGATAAAGAGTACAGTTGGTTACAACCGAACCAACAGACATGTTAATACCTTTAATGGCTCGGTAAGTAACGTAGCCAGGAACAATGCGGGTTTACCTGCCATCCAACTGGACACGGTAGCCCAAAAATCTTTTATCAATACCAACACCATTAACTATAAACCAAATCTGGGTAAAGACCATAGTTTAGATTTATTGGTTGGCCAGGAAATCAACATGGTCGATATAGATTCGAGAACAACGGTACTTAAATTTTTACCCGTAAATATCTCTCCCGATGATGCTTTTGTGAGCAGCGCTCCGGCAAATACCATTCAGGACAGGCCAACTTCACTAATTTCTGGCACCAGGCAGTTTTCGGTGTTTAGCAGGGCCTCTTACGGTTTTAAAAATAAATACCTGGCCACTGTAAATTTTAGAACAGATGCTTCTTCGTTATTTGCGGCAGGGAAACAATGGGGTTATTTCCCATCTGCGCAAGTAGCCTGGAGGGTAACGGAAGAGAAATTTGTAAAAGATCTGAACCTCGATTGGTTAGATAACTTTAAAGTTAGGTTTAGTTATGGTGCAGCAGGGAACAACCGCATCGGTCAGGATTTATTTAGAACATTGTTTTACCTAAGTTCTACCACCGGTGGTTATGCCGATACAGATGGCTCAGTATCAACTGGTTTAATTTCAGGTACTGCTACAGGAAATATTTTATCTAACCCTAACATCACCTGGGAAACCAATATCTCTAAAAACCTGGGTATTGATATCGATTTATTTAAAAACAAGTTATCGCTTAATTTAGATTATTACGATAATAGAACAAAAAACCTACTTTTAAATGCAAATGTGCCACAAACTACGGGGTATGCTACACAACAGCAAAACGTGGGTAAAACGCAAAATAGAGGTTTCGAACTGCAATTAAACTATCAGGCCGTTAAAACCAAAAACTTCAGCTACAATACCAGTTTCAACATTTCATTCAACAAGAACAAAATTGTCGAATTGCAAAATGGCGTAAATTCATACATCACACAATCAGGCTGGGTAAACAGCTTAGGCGATTTTAAAGTTGAAGTAGGCCAACCGGTTGGCCAGTTTTACGGTTTCGTTTCGGATGGGCGATATACTGTTGATGATTTCACCTATGTCCAAAACGCAACTACTGGTGCCTATACCTATACACTTAAGCCAACAGTTGCAAATAGCAGGGTATTATTGGGCAACCGTGATCCTCAGCCAGGCGACATGAAGGTTCAAAAGCTATCGTCTTCATCAAGTATGATGATCGGGGATGACGACAGAACGGTTTTAGGTACAGCGCAGCCGAAATTCACCGGTGGTTTTAACAACCAGTTTGCCTATAAAAACTTCGATTTGACCGTATTTGTAAACTTTAGCTACGGAAGCAAGGTGTACAACGCCAACAAAATAGAGTTTACCTCGCAATACAACGTAAAAGACAACAATTTACTTGCGGTGATGAACGATCGCTGGCAGAATTTTGATGCCAATGGTGTAAAGGTAACAGATCCGGCATTATTGACTGCCATGAATGCCAATACTTCCTTATGGACACCAACAGGAGGGAACTATGCCTTAACCTCTTACGCTATTGAAAGTGGCTCATTTTTAAGAATCAGCAACCTGACATTAGGTTATTCCTTACCACAGGCTTTGATCAGAAAAACAGGTTTCATTTCAAAATTAAGGGTATATGGAACAGTTAATAACTTATATACGATAACGGGCTATACAGGTTATGATCCTGAAGCAAACACCCGCCGATCGAATCCACTTACGCCAGGTATAGATTATGCTGCTTATCCGCGCAGCAGATATATCCTTGCTGGTATTAACATGGTATTTTAACCTCAACATTAAAGAAAATGAACAATAAATTTATAAAATCGGCTTTAATGGTAATTGCTGTTGGAGCATTGAGCATAACTACTTCCTGTAAAAAATATTTAGATGTACAATCGCCATCTACTTCCAGTCCGGATGTTGTTTTTGAAAGTACAGCAAACACCAATGCGGCAATTATTGCGGTTTACAACCGCCTTTGCGGTGATAATGGTTACGGAAGCCGCATATCTACACTATTCGGTTTAACCGCCGATGATTTTAAAACCTCGGGAAGTTACAGTTCTTCCGATCGCAGGGGGATTAGCATGTATGGTGCGAGTTCAGACAATACCGATCTGATCAACCCATTTTTACAATTATATGCAGGCGTAGAGCGGGCAAACATCTGCATCAAATTTATCCCGGCCTCTAGTCTTTATACCAATGGTTCTGAGGCCGACAAAACGATTATGAAGCGCTATTATGGTGAAGCTTTAACATTAAGAGCACAGTTTCTTTATGAATTGATCCGTAACTGGGGTGATGTTCCTGCGTCTTTCGTGCCTTCTGCAGATGCCGAAACATTGTACGGTCCTAATGTAGACCGCAATAAAACCTATGATCGGATCATCGCGGATTTAAAAATGGCTGAGGACCTGGTGCCATGGAGAAGTGGAATTACCGAATATGGCAGTTTCCGTTATACAAAAGGGGCAATTAAAGGTTTAAGGGCCCGTATCGCCTTAGCCAGAGGTGGTTATTCTTTAAGATCGGCCAACCATACTATGGAACGCAGTGCTGATTATTTAACTTATTATAAAATTGCTTTTGATGAGTGTTTGGACATTATGAACCACCGTTCGGAGCATAACCTGAATCCTGTTTATGAAAATGTGTTTAAGACCTTGCATACCACAACCCGCTACGATGATGCCCACGAGCTGATGTTTGAAGTGGCTGCTTTTGGTGGCAATGCTTCTACCGATAGCAAATTAGGTTATTATAACGGTATCCGCTTTAACTCTGCATCTACTTTTGGTTCAGGCGGCGGCGGGATGAATGCTATCCCTACTTACTTTTACGAATTTGATGTAACAAAAGACTGCCGCAGGGATGTAACCATCGGCGTTTTCGAAATTACCGCAACATCAAAAAAAATCATCAATACCCTGTCTAACATGACCGATGGAAAATTCCGCAAATCATGGACAACTTTTAACAACTCTTCTGCTGCTCAAACTTTCGGGGTAAACTGGCCAATGTTACGTTTTGCCGATATACTGTTAATGTATGCAGAGGCTGATAATGAAATTAACGGAGCACCATCAGCCACAGCAGTTAATGCCTTGCAGGAAGTACAAAAACGTGCCTATGCTGGTTTTGAAGGCCAGATCCCGGTAACACCAATGGATAAAAACGGCTTTTTTACTGCTATCGTGAAAGAAAGGTTGTTGGAATTTGGAGGGGAGGGCATCCGTAAATATGATTTAATCCGTTGGAATTTATTAGGCAGTAAATTTGATGAAACACGCACTAAAATACGTGCTTTGATTGCAGGAACAGGCGATTATACCAGTGTACCGAATTATGTTTATGCCAAAGAGGGGAATTACCTGTTGGGAACAAGCGTAAACGAAGTAGCTACACTCGATCTCTATGGTGGTGTACCAAATAATGTGTTTGCCTCACCAGGATTAAACACTTCAACAGCCCCGAGCGGATATACCACTAAAAACTGGAGAAAGGCTGTTACAGAAGAAAACGCCATAACCAGCACTTCTACGGGAATTGCTTTTTACTTCGAAGCAAATAAAAAGGAACTTTTCCCATATCCTAAAACAACATTGATCGAAAATCCGAGTATGGCTCAAAACTTTGGTTATTAATTAGATATTAATTATGAAAACATTTATAAATCAATTACGGTTTAAATTCGCCATTTTATTATTGATGGTTGCGGCAATTTCTTCTTGTAAAAAGGAAGACGATGTTCCGACAGACCCAGCACGGATATTCAAGCCAAGCGATGTAAAAATTACCGCTGGCGAAACCTCGGCTAAATTAACCTGGACAGTTCCTTTAATGTCGACTGGAAAAACCTTTAAATACAGTATCGATTTCTCTACGGATTCGCTATTTGCTACAGTAAATTACACCACGACAGCTGATACAGCCGGTGTAACGGTAACTGAAGAGAATTTAGCGGTAAGAACCAAGTATTATGCAAGGGTTAAAGCCAACGCAACTGAAAGCCAGCCAGAATCGAAATATATACGTAGCAGTGCTTTTCAGTTAACCGGGATTCAACTTTTTGCAGCCATCAGAGATAATGAAATTAAAGAAAATAACATTACACTGCGTTATACCCCAACTGTTGGTTTAACATCCATCGTTTTAACCCCTGAAAGCGGAACGGCAACCACGATCACCCTGAGTACCACTGATGCCTCGGCAGGATTAAAAGCCATAACAGGATTAACAGCAGGGACAAAATATACCGCCGAACTATTTGCAGGAACGAAAAGCAAAGGAATTGCCACTTTTACTACCCTTGCGCCAACTACATATACGGTAAAATTAAATCCTGGTGATGACCTGGCTGCTGCGATTGCCAGTGCGACAAATGGTGCAATTATTGGTTTAAACCCAGGCACTTATACCTTGTCGGCAACCACTTTCATCACCCAAAAAACCATTACCATAAAATCAACATCGGGCAACCCAACCGATACAAAGATAAATTATAGGGAAATTGATTTAGAGGGTACTGGGGCAGGTGTAACGCTTTCGGGTATTGAATTTGATGGAACAGCAAGTGCATCGCTTTATTTCCTTAATTTTATTGGTACACAGGCAGCCAATGGCGCAGCAGCAACTTTTACCAATGTAGTGGTAGATAACTGTATTGCACATGGCTCTGTAACGTCGTTTTTAAGAGGTGATAGAGGCACGGCCGCCCGCGATTTTAAAATCACAGGCATTACGGTTAATAACTCGATTGTTTACGACATGGGCTTAAATGGTGCATCCGCATATTATACTTTTCACCTAAATAAAATGCAGTTCAATACCCTTACGATATCTAAATCTACTTTTTACAATGCAGGCCCTGGCCTGGTTACAGCAAGCACCACTTATACAGGGGATGTTATCCCGACAGTTGCGATCACCAATTCGACCTTTAATGGTTTTGGTGGCAATGCCAAGTACGCCCTGTTAGATGCAAATGCAAACCCGATCAATTTTACCATTTTGAACAGCATTTTTGCAAATACACCAAAATCGGGTACGGTTAACGCTGCTGCCATTAGGGGCACAGGTGCAGGAAGTACATTGAAGATTTCGAACAGTAATTACTTCAACCTGTTCAGCGCCCTAACCGGCGGAACATCACTAACCTTTGGAACAGCAACTTTAGCAAGTAATCAATCTATCAATACCGGCTGGACAGCCACAACAACTGATTTTACTATAGCTGTTGGTTCGCCTTTAAGAAGTGCTGGAAGCAACGGAGGTCCGATCGGCGATCCGAGGTGGACATACTAATAAAAATTATAGGGCAGGTTTTAATCTGCCCTTTTTTAATGAACTTTATCCTGTAGATTTAATCGAAGAGAATGACAAGAATAGCCTATCAGAAATTTATTGCAATACTTGTTTTAATTACCGCTCCCTTTCTTTATCTCCATGCCCAGGATCCCAAATATCCTTCAGAAATAATTGTTGCGCAGGACGGCAGTGGAAATTACAAAACCATTCAGGAGGCTGTTAATTCGGTGAGGGATTTAGGCGAGAAAGCAGTTAAAATTCATGTTAAAAACGGAACCTATAAGGAGAAGCTGATTATTCCGTCCTGGAAGATCAAAATCTCTATAATTGGAGAGGATATTGAAAATACCATCATCACCTTTGATGATTATTCAGGGAAATCCAATGCATCAGGTAAGGATGTTTTTGGCAATGCTAAATTCAGCACTTATACCTCATTCACTGTACTGGTTCAGGGAAATGATACCCAGCTGGAAAATTTAACCATTATCAATTCATCTGGAAGAGTTGGACAGGCGGTAGCCTTACATGTAGAAGGCGATCGTTTTAAAGCAAAAAACTGCAGATTTTTGGGCAATCAGGATACGCTGTATGCCGCGATCGAAAATAGCCGGCAATACTATCAGGAGTGTTATATTGAAGGCACAACCGATTTTATTTTCGGCAAGGCTACGGCAGTCTTTCAAAATTGTACAATCAAAAATCTAAGCGATTCTTATATTACCGCAGCTTCAACTTCAGCGACGCAAAAGTTTGGATTTGTTTTTATAAATTGTATGCTTATTGCAGATGATACTGTAACGAAAGCTTATCTCGGCAGACCATGGAGGCCTTATGCAAAAACAGTATTCATCAGCTGCGATCTGGGGAAACATATTTTACCCGAAGGTTGGAATCCATGGAAAGGTGATCTGATGTTCCCTAACAAGGAATTGACCGTTTTTTATGCAGAATATAAAAGTAAGGGCGATGGTGCGTCACCTAAAACGAGGTTGGCCTGGACAAAACAGTTAACAGATAAAGAGGCAAAAAACTACACTTTAAAAAATATACTAGGTGGAACGGATCAGTGGAATCCAGCTAAATAAAATAACTGATAAAAACATGAACAAGAATTTCTTTAAAATTTTGGCGGCAGGAACAATAGCCGTTTTATTTTCTTTTACATTCATCCCAAAGAAAACAAAACTCTATATCATTGGCGACTCTACCGCAGCAAATAAAGAAGAAAAAGCGTATCCGGAAACAGGCTGGGGCATGGCATTACAGTCTTATTTTAAGGCTGATGTTACCGTTGATAACCGGGCTTTAAACGGAAGGAGTACAAAATCTTTCAGGGCAGAGAAACGCTGGGACCCGATATTGGCCGAGTTAAACCCAGGCGATTATGTTTTTATCGAATTCGGGCATAACGATGAGAAAGTTGATAAACCAGCTGTCGGTGTATCCTTAGCAGATTTCAAGATCAATCTGGTTAATTATGTAAAAGAAACCAGAAGTAAAAAAGCTTTCCCTGTTTTATTGACGCCAATCTCCCGCAGAAGTTTCAAGAATGGGGTTTTACTAGATTCTCATGGAGATTACCCTCGCATAACCCGCCAGGTTGCCGATTCTTTAGGTGTTCCTTTAATTGATATGCTGGTTAAGACCGAAAGTTTACTAAACCGCCTAGGTGAAGAGCCATCCATTAAATTATTTAACTATGTTGATTCGGGCAATGTGAACTACCCCAATGGCAAGAAAGACAATACACATTTAAGTCCTGAGGGGGCTAAACAAATTGCCGGTTTAGTGGTGAAAGGGATTAAAGAGTTAAAGCTAAGTTTGGTAAAGAGCTTGAAGTAAATAATCGTTTTCAAATGAATTTTACCACAGATGCACACTGATAAACACAGATGTTTTATTGTACACGCTTTTTGCCACGGAAACACAGAACACACGGAATTGGGTGTTTTAAAAATCGTCCTCGTTTGTAACGAGGATGCATGAGAAAGGCGATTGTATCGCCGATAAATAGCGCATTACCCGCATTACAAATGCGGATCTCGCAAATCCTCGTTACAAACGAGGACTATATAAAACTATTTAAAATGTCATTGCGAAAAGGCTTTTCAGCCGAGAGCCTGACCAGACCTTTCGGGGAAGCAATCTTCTAGAATCGACAATTAATTCTTCGTGTTAAGATTGCTTAGTCGTTCCTCTTCGCAATGACGATTATCCTTTAAAAAATATACTTCGTACTTAAAAAGTTCGAATCATCTCCTTTAACAATTTCGTTCAACAACTTTTTATTATCGTCTGTAAATTTGGTTGCTACCAAAGAACGGATCGAGAACGAACGCAATGCATCCACTACAGAAAGCGTTCCTTCAGCACTGTCTTTACGACCGGTAAAAGGGAAAGCATCTGGTCCGCGTTGACATTGGCAGTTGATATTTACACGACTTACCTGGTTAACCAAAGGATCGATCAACGAAGAAATTACCGCAGCGTTGTTGCTAAAAATACTCACCTGCTGGCCATGTGGCGAACCAATTAAATATTCGATAGGTTCTTCCAGATCATCAAACGGAACAACTGGAACGATCGGACCAAACTGCTCTTCGCGGTATAGTTTCATATTGCTGTTTACCGGATACATAATAGCTGGATAAACGAAAGTTTCTAAAGTTTGTCCGCCATTTTTATTGATCACTTTAGCGCCGTGCGAAACTGCATCATCAATACATTCTTTTAAGTATTCAGGTTTGTTCAGCTCGGGCAGCGGTGTGAGGTTTACGCCTTTCTCCCATGGCATACCAAATTTCAGTTTCTCTACTTCTGCAGATAAACGTTTTAAAAACTCCTGTGCTAAACTGCGGTGAACATAAACGATTTTAATCGCGGTACAACGCTGTCCGTTAAAAGAAAGCGAACCCAGAACCGTTTCAGAAACCGCTAAATCCAGATTGGCATCTTTAGTAATGATTGCAGCGTTTTTAGCATCCAAACCTAAAATTGCCCTTAAACGGTTTACTTTAGGATGCAGTTTTTTCAGTTCGTTGGCTACTTTACTCGATCCGATTAAGGTAAGTACATTAATTTTTCCAGATTTCATTAGTCCTGGCACAATGGTATTGCCACGGCCATAAATGGTATTTACAACACCTTTAGGGAAGCTGGAACGGAAAGCCTCTAATAAAGGATAGTGCAATAAGGTCCCATGCTTAGGTGGTTTGAATAAAAGCGTATTGCCCATAATCAAAGCTGGAATAAGCGTCGTAAAAGTCTCGTTTAACGGATAGTTGAACGGCCCCATACAAAGCACCACACCCAGTGGAGAACGACGAACCTGTGCCACAATTCCCTGCTCTATTTCGAAACGTGACGATTGCCTGTCGATATCTTTCAGTGCATCAATGGTGGCATAGATGTACTCAACCGTGCGGTCGAATTCTTTAACCGAATCGGCATACGATTTACCGATCTCCCACATAATCAATTTCGCAACAATTTCTTTTTGCTCAATCATCTTATGAGTGAAGTTTTCTACGCAAGTAATCCGATCGGCAACGCTCATGGTTGGCCATTGTCCGCGGCCGTTATCATAAGCGGCTACAGCTGCATCTAAAGCTTCTGTCGACTCTTTTTCTGTACAAACAGGGAAACTACCAATACGCTTTCGTTTTAAGCCTTCGGGGGTTTTTACGCATACCGGAGAAAACACTTCATTAAATGGTCCATTCCATGGTTTCATCTCTCCATTTGAAAGAAACTCTTTTTGATTGATTTCTTCCTTGAGCCTAAATTCATCTGGAATCTGGCTCTCTTCAACGAAAATACTTTCGAGGTTTAGCGATGTACTCAATTTGGGTTGCTGTTAGGGTTAAATTAATGTTAAGTCTATAGTTTAAGTATAGATTTATTGTTGTAAAAAGGCCGGGTATCAGGATTCTTTATGCTCCTTAAGCCCCAGCCTTTAAATTATTTTAGTTCGATTACTTTATATTTTGGGACTAAGGTTTTCATTACAGTCCAACCGATAAGATAACATACCGCACAGATAGAGAAAATAATAAAATAACCTGCTTCCTCACCTTTAAAACCCATAAAAACAATCTGATTTTTGCCTGTATAATCAAACAATAAACCAGAGCCTTTATTGATAATGAAAGAGCCTAATCCGCCTGCCATACCGCCAATACCCGTAATGGTGGCAATTGCCTTTTTAGGGAACATATCGCCTACGGTTGAAAATATATTTGCCGACCATGCCTGGTGAGCCGCACCTGCAATGCCAATAATGATTACCGGAATCCAATAGGTAATGTGCCCAAGAGGTTGTGCCGCTAAGGCTAAAAGCGGGAAAAATGCAAAAATCAGCATTGCTCTCATTCTACCTTCATACGGGTTCATGCCTTTTTTATCAACGAAATAGGTTGGTAACCATCCGCCGATAATAGACAGTAAGGTAATCATATAAAGTACAAATAAAGGAAGTGCACTTTGCGTAGAATCCATTCCATAAACAGATTTTAAATAGGCAGGTGTCCAGAATAAAAAGAACCACCACACCCCATCTGTCATAAATTTACCAAAAGCAAAAGCCCAGGTTTGTTTATATTTAAAACAGTCGATAAACGAAACTTTTTCTTTAGTCTCTTCTACATAATCAGCCATTTTACGATCATTGATCACATCCTGCTGAATATAAGCCAACTCTTCAGGACTAACTCTTTTATGCAACTCTGGTTTGTTATATACAAACACCCATAGCCCCATCCATACAAAACCAAGTGCACCGATAATAATGAACGACATTTCCCATCCGTAAGCTTTTGCAATAAAAGGGATGGTAATCGGTGCAGCTAACGCACCTACCGTAGCTCCTGCATTAAAAATACTGGTAGCAAACGCCCTGTCTTTTTTAGGAAAGTACTCTGCAGTAGCTTTAATCGCAGCAGGAAAATTTCCTGCCTCTCCAACAGCCAATACAAAACGGGCAAAAATAAACAGGGTAACACTTACCGAAACAATTAATCCGGTATCGTTAACACGTGCAATAACTTCTTTAGCACCCTCAAATCCTACAAACCAGTTTCCATTGATGATCCCGGCAGTTGCAATGCCACAGAAGGCATGTAAACAGGCTCCAACAGACCAAACGCCTATTGCCCATAAAAAGCCTTTTTTGGTATCCAGTTTATCAACCAAACGACCTGCAAAAAGCATCGATATTGCATAGAAAATAGAGAACAGTGCAGTTATATTTCCATAATCATTATTATCCCAATGAAATTCTGGTTTAATAAAATCTGTCCAGGTTAACGAAAGTACCTGCCTGTCTAAATAATTTATGGTTGTAGCTAGAAATAACAGCAAACATATGGTCCATCTGTATTTGCTTGTTTTGGATTGGTTCATTTGGTTAGGGTGTGTTAAATTTATTTACTCTGCTGAATTAAGTCAAGCGCTAATTTTGTATTGTCGAATAACTCCTCATAAAGACCTTTGCTCATCACATCTTTACTGATTAATTTGCTGCCCATACCTACGGCACAAACGCCTGATTTAAACCAGGTTTTTAGGTTGTCGGCATTAATTTCTACGCCACCGGTTGGCATAAACAGCTGTCCGGCGAAAAGATCTTTAATCGATGAAATAAATTCAGGGCCTAAAATATTGGCAGGGAAAATTTTGATCAGCATGGCTTTGTGCTCTTGAGCGACACTGATTTCAGTCGGTGTCATACAACCAGGGATCCAAAGCATACCAATTTTGTTTGCAATTTCGGCAACTGCCGGATTTACGATTGGTGCCACAATAAAATCTGTTCCGGCTTCGATAAATGCATTTGCATCAGCAGGCGTTTTAATCGTTCCAATACCCAAATAAAGATCTGGCATTTCGGCATCACGGATTTCTTTTAACTTTTTAAAGTTCGGCAGGGCGGATTTACCCCGGTTGGTATATTCGAAAACACGAACGCCGGCTTTATACAAAGTGCGTAATATTTCTACGCTACCCGATTCGCTATCCTGGTAAAAAAGGGGTAACATGCCCTGCTCTAAAATGGCATCTAAAATTTTGTGCTTGTTGCTAATCATTGCGTATTATTCTTTTTTCTATATCGGCTACAGTACTGGTTGTAGCATCGCTTGGAATGTATAATTTATCGTATGCTGCTGCGGTGGCAAAATTCAAGGTTTCTTTGGCCGACAACTGGTTGTAAAAGCCATAAATCAGGCCAGCCATAAAACAATCGCCACTACCCACCTTATCTAAAATTTCTTCAGAAACATATTCTTCAGAAACTGTTAATTCATTGGCAGTATAAATGGCTGTATAATACCTGATGCCTTTGCCATGATCGAACCTAAAGGTATTGGCCACCGCTTTACATGCCGGAAACAAACTTAATATTTCTTTAGAAGTATCTGTTGCCTGTTGCAGTAACGTTTCCTTTGCATAACCCTCAGTTGCTGTTAAATCTTCGTGAAGTGCAGTGCCCAACATTTTATTGGCGGCCCACACATTACCCATAATCAGGGTGCAATATTGAGCCAGTTCGGGTAACACATCAATCGGATCTTTACCATATTTCCAAAGCTTGGCGCGATAGTTTAAATCGAGTGAAATGGTAATATTTTTCCCACTGGCCGCTTTTAAAGCTTCTAAGCAAACATCAGCAATAGATTGATTTATCGCCGGACATATTGCGCTGAAATGAAACCAGCTAACACCTTCAAAAACTTCATCCCAGTTAATCTGGCCAACTTTTAAATCTGCATAGGCAGAATTTGCCCTGTCGTAAATTACACCTGCATTTTTAAGGTCTTTCCCTTTTGGAAGATAGTATAAGCCCAAACGTTCGCCATGGTAAACCATTGGTGTGGTATCAATGTCCCGTGCATCCAGATAATCTACAATCTCTCTGGTTACCGAATTATCAGGCACAGCCGATAAGTAAGTTGAAGGAACATTCCAAAGTGCCAGCGCTGTTGCTACATTGAGCTCCGCACCGCCCACATAAAATGGTAGTTTATTTTCTTTTAACCACTGGCCGTCCATATCGGGACAGATGCGCAAAAGTATTTCACCAAAGCTTAAAACTTTTTCTCCTTTTTTTGATGAAGCGAATATTTGGGTGCTCATTTTTGTATCTAATCGGCGTATTTCATGCTGTTTTCTGCAACGCTATGAAAATGGAAGGAAAACGATTGAAATGATTTGATTCCAACGAAATACCTCTTTAAAGCCCTATTTTGGTTAAAATTTAAAGTAATTTTTTGCGTTAAAGTACGAAATATCCTGAACAATTTTGCCAACCCACTCCAAGTCGTTAGGTAATTCGCCGTTCTCAATGTCTTCTCCAAAGAGGTTACAAACGATCCTTCTGAAATATTCGTGACGGGGAAAAGAGAGGAAACTGCGCGAATCGGTAAGCATACCCACCAAACGGCTTAGCAGACCCATGTTTGATAATGCATTTAATTGTTTGATCATGCCATCTTTCTGATCCAAAAACCACCATGCCGAACCAAATTGCACTTTACCCGCAACCGAACCATCGTTAAAGTTTCCGATCATCGTTGCAATTAATTCATTATCAGCTGGATTAAGATTATAAATAATGGTTTTTGCCAGTTTATCCTGGTTATCTAAACGGTTTAAGAATTTAGAAAGCATTCGGGCCTGACTAAAATCGCCAATAGAATCCCAGCCGGTATCAGGTCCTAATTGCCTTAACATCCGGGCATTATTGTTTCGCAATGCACCCAGGTGATATTGTTGCACCCAGCCTTTTTCGTGATCCCATTCTGCAAAATAAATCAGCATGGCCGATTTAAATTTCAGGTTCTCCTCGTAAGAAATATGTTGTTTACTGCGGATTTTATCAAAGATTGCTGAAATTTCTGCTTCTGTATAATCTTCAGCATAAATCTGCTCTAAACCATGGTCAGAAACTGAACAGCCATTTGCCGCAAAGTAATCGTGACGGCTTTTCAACGCATCGATATAATCCTGAAAGCTACTGATTGTTTTATCTACAACACTTTCCAGTTTGTCAATATATTCATTTAAACCTTCAATATCGTCGCTGTTCATCGCTTTATCCGGGCGGAAGGCCGGCAACATTTTAAGGTTTGCGCCTTCTCTTGCCAATTGCTGGTGGTAGTTTAAACTATCCAAAGGATCATCGGTAGTACAAACGGCTTCTACATTCATTTTGGCCAGCAAACCGCGTACAGAATATTCAGGTGTTTGTAATTTTGCAGAACATTCGTCGAAAATTTTCTGTGCCGTTTTACCAGAAAGTAAATCAGTTATACCAAAATAGCGTTGAAGTTCCAGATGTGTCCAGTGGTATAAAGGATTGCGTAAAGTATAGGGAACGGTTTCTGCCCATTTCTCAAATTTTTCATAATCTGATCCTACACCTGTAATGTATTTTTCATCAACACCGTTGGCACGCATGGCTCTCCATTTGTAATGATCGCCGGCAAGCCAAACCTGACTGATGTTGGCAAACTGAGTGTTATTGGCAATCTGCTCTGGAATAAGGTGATTATGGTAGTCGATAATCGGCAATGATTTTGCAAAATTGTGATAAAGCTTTTCAGCAGTTTTGCTTTGCAAAAGAAAATTTTCGTCTAAAAAAGGTTTCATGCTATGTGATTTGAGATAAGAGATTTGAGATGATCAAACCGCTTATCTATTCATTTTTTATTTATCCCCGGTCTGTGTCCTCACAGATCAGAACTCAATTTATGTTTTATTCCCTTGGTGGTCTGTGAGGACACAGACCACGGAATATGGTTCCAAGACTCACGACTTGGGACTTATGACTCCAGACTCACTAAAGACTAACTCCCCGTTTCCATGGAATAAAATCATCCTGATTAAGCAATACCGCTTTAGGAATTACTTCGCCGCTGGCTGCTTTAATGCAATACTCCAGTATATCTTCTCCCATTTGTTCGATGGTTTTTTCGCCTTCGATTACCGGGCCGCAGTTGATATCGATAATATCGCCCATACGTTTGGTTAATGCATTATTGGTTGAAACCTTAATGGTTGGACAAACCGGGTTTCCGGTTGGTGTGCCCAAACCTGTAGTAAACAAGATTAATGTTGCTCCAGATGCTGCTTTTCCAGTAGTAGCCTCCACATCATTTCCAGGAGTACAAACTAAATTTAATCCTGGTTTTGTAGCAGGCTCAGTATAATCTAAAACATCTTCCACTGGCGATGTTCCGCCTTTTTTGGCTGCACCGGTACTCTTAATCGCATCGGTAATCAAACCATCTTTTATATTTCCAGGCGATGGATTCATGAAAAATCCTGAGCCTACATTTTCTGCAGATTGATTGTAAGCAGTCATCAATTGGATGAATTTACGTGCTGCGGTTTCATCTTTTGTACGGTCGATTAACTGTTGTTCTGCGCCGCAAAGTTCAGGGAACTCGGCAAGAAGTACAGTGCCACCTAAAGCCACCAGCAAATCAGACGTATAACCTACTGCCGGATTAGCGCTAATTCCGCTAAAACCGTCGCTACCGCCACATTTAACACCTAAAACCAGTTTGCTTAAAGGCGCTGGCTGACGTTCGATTTTATTAATTTCAGTTAAACCAATAAAAGTTTTTCTAATGGCTTCTTTAACCAGTTGTTCTTCGCTTTGCGATTGCTGTTGTTCAAAAATGAATAAAGGTTTATCGAAATTTGGACTACGGTGTTTTAAATCGTCCATAAAATCTTTAACCTGTAGGTTCTGGCACCCTAAGCTCAATACGGTAACGCCCGCAACGTTAGGATGATCGGCATAAGCAGCCAATAATTTACTTAATACAGCAGCATCCTGACGGGTACCACCGCAACCACCCTGGTGATTTAAGAATTTAATGCCATCAACATTTTTAAAAACACGGTTGGCTGATGGATTTGCAATTCCAATTGAACTTGGATCAGCTTCTTCCAGGATTTCGCCGTTTTTATAAGCCTCAACCAGTTCATGGGCATAAGATTTGTATTTATCGGTTACGGCATAACCCAATTCATTGTGCAAGGCTTCACGGATCACATCCAGGTTGCGGTTTTCGCAGAAAACGGTCGGAATAAACAACCAATAATTTGCAGTTCCCACGCGGCCATCACTACGAATATAACCATTAAAGGTTCTGCCTTCAAATTTAGAAACATCAGGTGCATGCCATTCGTAATGATACGGGCGAAACTCGTAAGGATCTGATGCGTGTTTAGTGTTTTCAGTATCCATTAAGCCGCCTTTTAGGATGAAATGCTGCGCTTTCCCCACCAGTACGCCATACATAATAATGTGATCACCTGCATTCATATCCTGCATAAAAAACTTATGCTTTGCCTGGATATCATCCTGTAAAATATATTCCTGTCCATCGTAAATAACGGTTTCGCCTTTTGCCAGGTTTTGCAGGGCAACAAGTACGTTATCGTTGGGATGGATTTTTAAAATTCTAGTAACCATTTTAAATTGTTCTTTCTGAATGCAAGTTACTTAAAGTTTCTTTTGCACCCTTGTTCTGTAATAAATCAACGTAAGATTTTACGGCCGCGTTAAAGCCAGGATAGTTATTCAAGTTTTTATCCCAAAGACGTCTGTCGCCAAGGGTATTATCTACAACCGTTTCAGGGTTTTTCCAGTATTCGTATAAAATTTCTGCAAATTCATCCTGTATCGGAAAGGTTTTTCCGTTTGCGCTGGCCGTGTAAGTATCACCATCTTTATTCACATTCATAAAAAGGATATATGCTGCCACACCTAAAGCGGTAAGTTGAGGTACTTCATTTTTTAAAGCGTAATACCTTCTGATTAACGGCATGTTACGCATCTGCATTTTTGAGGTGAAGTTTAGCGTTATGGCTTGCCACTGGTGTTCTAAGGACGGATTGCTAAAACGGTCGATTACGCTTTCTGCAAAGGCAATCGCTTCGTCATAGGTAATATCTTCATTTACTACAACAGGGGCAATTTCATCTTTCATCAGTTTTAACACATTGGCTGAGAAATCTTCATTCGCCATAGCCTCTTTTACAGTATTAAAGCCTGCTAAAATGGCTAATCCACAGCTAATGGTGTGCGTACCGTTAAGTAAACGGAGTTTCAGTTCTTTAAATTTATCGATCGATGGAACAATAAAAACCCCTTTATCAGCCTTTTCGAAGGATAAAACCTCCTTCACTTTTTCGCTTGACGATTCGATAGCCCAAAGCCTGAAAGGTTCGGCCATAATCATGAGTTCATCTTCATAACCCAGTTCACGTTCAATCGCTTTTTGTTCGGCCTCTGGAAGTTTTCCCGGAACAATCCGATCAACCAAAGTTTTGCAGAAATGATTGGCCGTTTTTAACCAGTTTTCGAAATCCCATCCCAATTTATTCTGGATGGCCAGATCTAATAAAATTTCTTTCAATTTATCAGCATTATCACTGATTAATTCCGTTGGAACAATCACCATTCCACTTTCGGCCGAACCATTAAAAGCAGTGTATCTCTCGTGCAGGAATGCAAGTAATTTTCCTGGATAAGATTGTGGTGGATTATCAGTTATTTTATCTTCGCTTTTAACAATCCCAACTTCAGTTGTATTCGAAATTACAACCTGCATTTCTGGCTGGTGGGCCGCTTTTAAAATTTCGGCCCAATCTTGCGAAGCCGACAGCACTCGGCTAATAGAAGAGTTGATTGAATTTTCTTCAACATTAACACCATCTTCGATACCCTTTACACAAAGCGTGTATAAATTATCCTGTTTCGAAAATGCATCTGCCCCGCCTTTTGAAGTAGATTTAACCACTAAAATACGTCCGTTAAAAATACCTTTCTGGTTGGCCTTATCAATAAAATAATCAGGCAGACCACGTAATAAAACGCCTGTTCCAAACTGAATTACTTTTTCCGGTAAAGCCAAAATTTCGGCGCTTGGTTTAGTAACCTTGTCGCCGTTAATGTTTGCTAAATTTTCTTTGTTTAAAATCATATCCTTGCGATTTCCGTCATTGCTTTATTCCTAGCAATCACGATTTATATTTTATTTATTTCCCATTCGTGCTTAACCACTTCGGGTATTCCTTTTCAATTAATTTTTGCCCCCAGTTGCCATACCAGGCATAACCGTTTCGCCGCTCAGGACTTAACTCTTCCAATTTTGTTTTAATCGTATTGTCGCGGTCGCCGAAAATTGGGGTGTTTTTCTCTATATCGTAAAAACGGGCCCAAGCCATGCTGGTGTTATCGGCAACCAAAGCCGAAATATTTTTGTTCCGATCAAAACGGTAGCCGGCAATTTTATAGGTATCGAACCATTTCACCGCTGCTGCAACTGCATTTTTCACTTCTGGTGAAGGGTTTTTAAGCCTCATCAGGAAACGGACAATGCCTGCCGATTCACTTGTGCTTAACGAAGCCGGCTCAAATGCTCTTGCTTTTGCAGGTAACATCGAGTCTTTATCGTATTGCGCAGCCCAAATGGTTAGCACTCCGTTCTGCTTTACTTGTGTTTTAATAATGCAATCGATACCTTTTATAATGGCTTTTTCGGCTTTTTTGATGTAAGCTGGATTCACGACCTCAAAATCATTTTTCTGTGTAACAATATCTTGTAGGATATTTAACACATTGATCATTGCATCATCATTATACGTAATTTCCGAACGGTACAAAGTTTTATCCGGATAATACTGAGGCCAGCCGCCATTTGCATATTGGGCAGCTAAAATATAATCCAATCCTTTTTCAGCTGCAGTTAAATAAGCCTTATTCTGCGTTTTTTTATAGGCTTGAACGAGGTATACCACTTCTCTGCTGGTGGCCCTATTATCGAATGTAGCATGCAGATCTTTTGTGGCTTTTATCCTGGCCAAAAGCTCAGGTGTTAAGGTTGCACCATAGTTAACCACACTTTTATCCTCCAACTGCTTTGGCCAACCACCATTGCCGAGTTGATATACAAGCATTTTTTCTGCGGTAGAATCGGTAGGCTGCTGCGCATAACACGATAGTATTAAGCTTGTACAGATCAGGGTTAACAATATTTTT
Source organism: Pedobacter sp. Bi27 (assembly GCF_918698255.1). Classification (NCBI taxonomy): domain Bacteria; kingdom Pseudomonadati; phylum Bacteroidota; class Sphingobacteriia; order Sphingobacteriales; family Sphingobacteriaceae; genus Pedobacter; species Pedobacter sp. Bi27. Next base: position 67,787 of record NZ_CAKKMW010000008.1, on the reverse strand, counting down.
ATTTTCATCATTTTGTTTGTTAGTTTTTTGCAAGTGCAAACACTGATTATCTTATTTTTTGCCACGGAAGCACGGACTAACACGAAGTATTTTTCTCTCTTTTATCCATGGTCTGTGTCCCCACAGACCATTAGCTATTTCTGTGTCTCTGTGTTTTGTGACCAATATTATTTATCTGTGCTAATCCTGCTTATCTGTGGTTAAATTCTTTTCCGTGCTGTGGCTAACATTAATTTATGTATGCCTACTTTTTACCCGGCACCTGTTTAATCAACCAGTTTACTAGATCGTTCGTTGCCTTAAAGTTTTCAAAATCTGCGGGCAATTTTCTGCCATCGATATATTCATTATAAAACCACGGATCACCTACCGCGAAAACGGTTCCCTTACCATATTTTGCTGTTGCAATAAGCACATCACCATTATCTTTTAAAGCCGAAACGGCAGGGCTTTTTGCCACAATAGTGGAAATCTCTTTGATATAAACTTTCTTAGCTGTTTTAAAAATTGAATTTCCGTCGGGGATTTTCACTGCGCCCTGTTCAAAGTTCGAACCTTGAACCTTGTTGCGGCTATCCTCGTTAAAATGAATACCAAATGTTTCTGGTAATACGTTAAATTTCGAAATTTCACAATTGCCAGCATCGTTTAATAGCAATACCAATACGCCACCCGCTTTAACCCATTCGCTAACCTGCTTGGCATGTGCGGTATTCATAAAATTTGGGTTTGCAGTTTCTTTTTCCGTATCAGGATCTACAATAATGTAAATGTTACTTCCTTTCAAGTTTGCTGTTGTTGGTGCAGTTTTAAGGGTAGCGGTTTTAACGCCTGCATCATTAAATACTTTACCAAATAATGAAAAACCGTTATTATCATCTTCTTCCCATATGTAATGGAAAGGGATTTTATCTCCGGTTGGGCCGGTCATATACTCGTTATTGAAAAAACTATCAACTGTAACGGTTAAACCTTTACCTGTTTTAGGGAGTGCAGCAATTTCCATTTCTGAAGCGGCGCAGATAAACGCCCCTACACCTTTCGGATCGTTGGTGATTACTTTTTCGCTAATGTAATAGTCGAAACTTCCATCGCGGTATTTTGGTTTTCCGCCCAATCCCGATACCGAAACGGTTTTGGTCAGATTAATTCTTTCTGCTCCTGCTTGTTCAACAAATTCTTTCTTTAAGCCTGCGTAACCTTTATTTGCAGCAGCCATAAATGATGGTGCCAACCAACCTTTGCGCACCCCTTTGGCCAAGCCATATACAAACATGCTCGATGCCGAGCTTTCCAGGTAATTTCCTTTTCTGGTTGGCATATCTAAAATATCGAACCAAACACCCGATTTCGCATCCTGGTATTTTACGGTAGCAGTTGCTGTACGGTTTAAAATGGCGATTAATTCTTTCCGTTGTGGATGATTGGCCGGAAAATTATCCAGCACATCTACCAATGCCATAATGTACCAACCCATTGCCCTTCCCCAGAAATTTGCTGAGCGACCTGTTTTTTTATCGGCCCATTGCTCTGCTCTGCTCTCATCATATCCGTGATAAAGTAATCCTGTTTTAGCATCTCGGGCATTTTTCTCCATCAGGATAAACTGCTTTGCAATGTCGTCGAAAGCGGCATCTTTTTTCATCAGCTTGGCATACTCCGCGTAAAACGGTTCGCCCATGTATAAACCATCCAACCACATTTGATTGGGATAAATTTTCTTGTGCCAAAAGCCACCTTCTTGGGTACGCGGCTGTTTTTGTAGCTGATCGTATAATTTGGTTGCCGCTAACAGGTATTTCTGTTGTCCGGTAACTTTGTATAACAATAATAACGAACGTCCATTTTTAATGTTGTCGATATTAAAATCATCAGGTTTATACGTATTGATATTTCCTTCCTTATCCAAATAGGCATCCATTGAGCTTTGGATGTACTTGAAATATTTCCCATCGCCGGTATTCCGCCAAACCGCTGCAGCACCTTCCAGTACCACACCCATGTCGTAGGTCCATTTAGGGCCTTTGGCACCTTTTAACAGTGTAGTATCCTGAAACAGTTTTTCCATCGCTGTTAGGGTTAACTGTTCTGACAATTTCTTTTGGGCAAATCCACTTTGTGTTAAAATAGAAAAACCGATGAGCGCAGCTGCTGTATATAGAATTGATCTCTTCATGTTTGTTATTTTGAAATTTCCAGTGCTTTTTTATCTACCTCTATACCTAAAAGTGAAGCCATTTTTGCTTTAGAAACATCTGTTCCGCTAATTTTTACACCTTTTGTTTTTTCTCCCGACACGTCAAACAAAACCTTGCTGTTATCAGGGTATTTTAAGTTACTGATATTGATGTTCGAACTGTTCTGGATCATTACAACCGGACTGGTGTCTTTGGTAATTACGTTTATGTTTTTCAGAAAAATTCCAGAAGCTTCAATAATTTCAATGCCTTTTTTCGCTTTTATGGTTACGTTTTCCAGGTGGATATCTTTGATGTTCATTTCTGGCAATCCCCTGAAAAATATGGCTTTCTCAGCGCCATTGGCTACCACATCTTTAATGTAAAAGTTTCTGAACTGAGGGGTAGCTTCGGTTACCGGAACCGTTACCGTTTTAATGGCTTCGCGTTTTTCGCCTGCCAAAGGAACCGGATCAACCGCAGCATAATACATATCGAACAGAATCGCTTCACCCGGAATATCGATCATGTTGATGTTGTTGATATAAATATTTTCTACAACGCCGCCTCGGCCACGGGTAGTTTTAAAACGCAGGCCAATATCGGTGCCAATAAAAGAACAGTCGTATACCCAGATATTTTTCGCACCACCACTCATCTCGCTCCCGATTACAAAACCGCCATGGGCATGGTAAACCACATTATTCCGAACAATTACATTTTCTGTAGGTACGCCACGTTTGCGGCCCGCTTCGTCTCTTCCCGATTTAATACAGATCCCATCATCACCCACATCAAAAGTGCTGCCTTCAATCAATACGTTTTTGCACGATTCTACGTCAACTCCATCACCATTTTGTGCAAACCAGGGGTTTTTTACCTGTAGGTTTCTTAGGGTTAAATCCTCGCAAAGCAAAGGGTGTAAATTCCATGCCGGTGAATTTTGAAAGGTAACACCTTCTAAAAGAATTTTTTTACAACCCGTTAACACCAGCAGATTCGGGCGAAGGAAATCTTTGATATCTTCATAATCGGCTGCTGTTTTACCAGCCTCAATTACGCCGGCATTTTTGGTATTCGAACCTTTAACGGTTTTCTCAGATGGGTACCACATTTTTCCATCGGCCCTCACTACGCCGCCAGATGCCACCAAGGTTTTCCACTGTGTTTCGGTCAGTTTATCTTTTTTAACCATACGCCAGGCTCCACCGTTCCCGTCGATAATCCCGGTTCCGGTAATGGCTATATTTTCGAGGTTGACACCAGAAATCGGACTCTGGTTTCTCCACGCTGGCTGGCCTTCCCAATTTCCCTGTACCAATCTGTATTGGTTAAAGTCGTCGGTAAACTGAAGAATTGCATCGCGTTTAAGGTGTAGGTTTACATTACTTTTTAACTCAATAGGACCAGTTAACCACAAGCCTGATGGAATTAAAACCACACCACCACCTTTTTGGCTTACACTGGCTATGGTTTTATTGATGCTTTGCGTATTTAAGGTAATCCCATCGCCCTTTGCGCCAAAACTGATAATACTTGTGGTATCTTTTTTAAATTTAACCTGCTGAATAACGGGTAGGCTTTGCTGTTGTTGCGCTATGGCAGCACTTGCAGAAGATAAAATTAAGCATGCCAGCGCTATTTTAATACGGCATAAACGACCAGAAATATGTTTCATTATTTGTGCTGTTAAATTATACTTGGTTATTGTAATAACAAGTGTACGTTGTTTGCACTTAAAATAGAAGAGAAATCTATGCAATCGTTACCGGAAAACGACACAAAAAATAGTTTTCAAACAGCTTATTAACATCTGTATATCAATTATTTAACAACTTATTTTGCCTCCGGATTCCAACCACGGAAAACGTTTTCCAAAATGTAACTTTTATACGCTTCGTCTGTTAATTGATGCGACCAATTTACCCGGCTTTTTGGATCGGCTCCTTTTCCAGTGCTTTTATATTCAGCGTAATAGGCTGTTTTCTCGTTGCTTTCCTTGCCCCAGTTGTTCCAACCCTCAGGGCGGATAAAATCTGGCAGTTCGCAGTTGAGGTAGGCAACCTTTGCGTAAGGCCTCCATGGGCGACCCAAATAAAAGCTATTGGCCGGTGCATCTCCCTTGATTTTGCATTTATTAATTACATAACCAAATTTTGTAGTATCAGCAGTTGATGCCGCGGTGATATAACCCGCCTTTTTGCAGAAAATGGTGCAGCTTTCAAACCACGCTGTAGAAGCGCCGAAAATAAAATCGACCGTCCCTTCGATGTAACAGTTTTTATAATACTGGCGGTTGTTGCCTCCGTAAGTATAAAGTGTATCCTGAAAGCCTAAAAACCTACAGTTGGTAAAAATTAATTTATCACCGCCTGCCCAAACCGCAACGGCTTGCCCCACCGGACCTGATGAATTTTCGAAGGTGATGTTTTCTGCAGAAAAGCCTTCGCCATAAATATAAAAGCTGGAAGAACCTGAAGTGCCTTTTTCTTCTCCAAAAGCATTCTTCTTTTGCGCATAATCATCATACGTTAAAATGGTTTCGTTAAGACTTTCCCCAATAAATTTCACATTCTTTTTAGAGGCCGCCAAGATTAGCTTTTCTTTGTAAATACCTTTTTTGATAAAAATTATGGTTGTTTTGTTCCTGAAATCGGGCACAGCGTGTATCGCTTCCTGTACCGTTTTAAAGTTTCCGCTTCCATCGGCAGCTACCACAAAATCTGGCTTAATGTCTAGAGCATAAACTACTGATGAAACGGTTATCAGAAAAAATAGGATGATTGCTTTCATATCAATTTGGTTAGACTTAAATTAAAATCGGCCACGTAAAAGTATAAACTTTGTAACGCAGCCGTGTTTTTAAAATATATGATGAACAATTTTAAACATTAATATTCATCAGAAAGAAGTTTTTTCAAGATTAAACACTGCAAACGATGTCGGGAACGATTGCACAATAACAACTTGCCTAAAAATAAAAAAAGACTTAACCTTGTTAGTAGGCTAATTTGATAAAATAGACTCGTCGTCATTCCCAACTTGATTGGGAATCTTAATGCCAATCACAAGCCGCATTAAGATCCCCGCCTGTGCGGGAATGACGTAACGCTAGATAAATAACTGACCAAATATTAAAAACATCATTGTATAATGAAACATCTATTTAGTTTAATCCTTGTTTTGAGCTTTAGCATAAATACCTTTGCCCAACCTGCTCCAAAAAGTGGGTACATATCTAAAGTTTGGGTTTCTGATCTAGGTAACGGAACCTATAAAAATCCGGTTATCAACGCCGATTATTCTGATCCCGATGCTATCCGGGTGGGAGATGACTTTTATATGATCGCCTCCAGTTTTGACGCCATCCCGGGCTTGCCGATCCTGCACTCGAGAGATTTGGTGAATTGGAAAATAATCGGCCATGCCTTAAAACGCCAGCCTCCATTTGAGCATTTCGAAAAAACACAGCATGGCAATGGTGTTTGGGCACCTTCCATCCGCTACCGCAATGGCGAATTTTATATTTATTATCCTGATCCTGACTTTGGGATTTATTTAACCAAAGCTAAAACCATAACCGGCGCCTGGTCTGTGCCAAAATTGGTCGCCGCAGGTAAAGGATTGATTGATCCCTGTCCGTTTTGGGATGAAGATGGCAAGGCCTACCTCGCTTACGCCTACGCAGGCAGCCGTGCGGGCATAAAAAGTGTTTTGGCCATTATGCCATTAAGCAGCGACGGATCAGCAGCTACAGAAACCGGCAGAATTGTATACGATGGCCACGAACTCGATCCTACCATTGAGGGTCCAAAAGTTTATAAACGCAACGGCTATTATTATTTGTTCGCACCAGCAGGGGGCGTTTCTACAGGCTGGCAATTAATTTTGAGAAGTAAAAACATCTTCGGCCCATATGAAAGGAAAGTAGCCATAGATCAAGGGAAATCTTCGGTAAATGGTCCTCATCAGGGCGCCTGGGTAAATACGCAAACAGGAGAAGATTGGTTTCTTCATTTTCAGGATAAAGATGCTTATGGTCGCGTTGTTCACCTGCAGCCTATGAAATGGATCAATAACTGGCCTGTTATCGGGCTTGACGCAGATGGCGACGGCAAAGGCGAACCGGTTATCACCTATAAAAAACCAAATGTGGGCAAGGTTTATCCGGTTGAAACACCTGAAGAAAGTGATGAATTTACCACACCAAAACTAGGCCTACAATGGCAATGGCAGGCCAATCCGCAACCAACCTGGTTATTTACTGATGCAGGCAGTGGTTTATTAAAGTTATATACTTCGAAAATTCCTGATGATGCCAAAAACCTTTGGGATGTTCCGAACCTGTTGATGCAGAAATTTCCTGCTGATGAATTTATGGCAACAACAAAACTCTTATTTAAACCTAACCCAAAATTGGAAAACGAAAAAACAGGTTTGGTAGTAATGGGGAGAAGTTATGCGCAGATTAGCATTAAAAGCAAAAAAGACGGATTATATCTTATATACGGTGTTTGTCAAAGTGCCGACAAGGGAAAAGCCGAAAATGAAAAGGAAATTACCAAACTAAAATCGGGCTTGGTATATTTCAGGGTTAAAGTTACTAATGGTGCAAAATGCCGGTTTAGTTACAGTGAAGATGGAACCCGTTTTACGGATGTAGGAGATGAGTTCCAGGCCACGGCGGGCCAATGGATCGGCGCAAAAATGGGAATATTTGCCGCCAGAGATACCCAAACCAATGATTCAGGAATTGCCGAATACGATTGGTTCCGTGTACAAGCATTAAAATAACAAGATGAAAAAACATAAATACCTTATCGCAGCTCTTGGCACCGTTTTCTTAATGTCTTTCATTGTAAAACCCAAACCTGTTAAGGTTTATTTAATCGGCGATTCTACCGTGGCAGATTATACCCTAGATGAAGGTTATCTGCAGAAAAAGTATCCCATTACAGGCTGGGGGCAGGTTTTTCAGCAATTCTTAAAAAAAGACAGTTTAAAAAAATTAAACAGACTAATTAAAAGCGACAGCGCTTTGGTTATTGATAAAGCAAAAGGGGGAAGAAGTACCAGAAGTTTTTTTGAAGAGGGAAGGTGGAAAGAAGTTTTATCAACCCTGGAAAAGAACGACCTGGTGTTGATCCAGTTTGGGCATAATGATGCCGCTAAAGATAAACCTGAACGTTATGTTGATATTCCGGGCTATAAAGATTTTTTAAGGATGTACGTGAAAGAAACAAGAGCAAAAGGTGCTTTACCGATCCTGATCACACCGGTTACCCGCAATTACCCCTGGAAAGATGGTAAACTGGGTAGTGCACATGGCGAATATCCACAAGCAGTGAAAGATGTGGCCAAAGAGTTAAATACACCCGTTATAGATCTAACCTCACTTTCAGCGAGTTTTTTCACAACAAAAGGCAATGAATTTGTAAGCAAACATTACTTTATGAATTTAGACTCAGCCAAATATGAGGCTTATCCAAAAGGACAAAAAGATAATACGCACTTCCAGCCAGAAGGAGCCAAAGCAGTTGCGCAGTTGGTTTATAATGAATTAAAAAACATCAACCGCAAGACCAATTAAGGAAAAGATATTAACGAACAGCGTATATAAATTACAATTCCTCCGAACTTTCCGGCAAGCGATCATACTCTCCCTTCCAGGCATAAAAGCCAAATATCATCAATCCCAAACTGATCGGGAGGAAAATAAACAGGATAATTGCCCATTGCAGAATGGTATTGGTACGTTCGATATCCGAATGGGTCAAGCCCACTTTGTCTATTGCCTGGATAAACAAAAATGTCATTGTTAATGGCCCTAAAACCATCCAAACCAAACCTAAAAATTTCTTTAACGTATTCATCTTCTTCGTATCTAGTCGTTAATATTTTCGTCTCTTTTATTCGATAAATAAATTGTGCCAATAACTAGGCTCAATGCCGCTATACCTATCGGATACCACAGACCTGATAATGGTGTAGAACCAGAAAAGCTTGCAATCAGCGTTGCAATAAATGGTACGAGCCCACCAAAAACACCGTTGCCGATATGATAAGGCAGCGACATAGAGGTGTACCTGATTTTAGTAGGGAATAGTTCGACAAGGAATGCTGCAATTGGCCCATAAACCATCGTTACCAGCAAAATCTGGAAGAAGATTAAACCGACAAATTTCCAGAATATTGGCGTAGGCAAAACTTTATCTTTTATTACTTCTTTACCTAAGAGAATCCCTTTGGTTGCAGAAACCGTATCGGCTTGCACCTTATTAAAGGATGCACCATTTTTAAGCATTATTTTAGTAGAAACCGTTCGCAAGCTATCAGTTGAATTCGCAATTAAAACAGATGTTACAGGAGCTGGGCTAGCAGATAAAATATCAGTCTGTTCAATTTTTGTATAGTCGGTATCATCTAAAAACATTTGATAGATTGGGCGATAGAAAAGAATACCCAAAAGCATACCGCTTAGCATAATCCATTTCCGGCCAACCTTATCACTCCAGGCACCAAAAACCACAAAGAATGGCGTGGCAAAAGCGATTCCCCAAAGTAAAATATACCTCGAGTCGTTAAAATCTAATCTACAGGTATTCTCTAAAAATGATTGTGCATAAAATTGACCTGTATACCAGATTACCCCTTGTCCCATGGTAGCACCAAATAAAGCCAGCAGTACCATTTTAAAATTCGCTTTGTTGTTAAAACTTTCTTTTAAAGGGTTTTTTGAAATATTTCCTTCAGCTTTCAATTTAGAAAACATTGGCGATTCGTGCATTTTCATGCGAATATAAATCGACACCACAACAAGCACAATGGATAGCAGGAAAGGAATTCTCCAGCCCCAATCGCCAAAAGTTTCGGCACCTAAAATGTTTTTCGTGATTACGATAATCCCTAATGAAAGGAACAGTCCTAAGGTTGCTGTAGTTTGAATCCAGCTGGTAAAAAAGCCCCGTTTATCTTTAGGTGCGTGTTCTGCAACGTAAGTTGCAGCTCCACCATACTCTCCGCCAAGGGCTAATCCCTGAATCAGCCTTAGTATTAAAACCAAAATTGGTGCGGCATAACCAATGCTTTTGTAGGATGGGATTAAGCCGATAAAAAATGTCGACCCACCCATCAGCACCAACGTGAGCAAAAAAGTATATTTTCTGCCGATTAAATCGCCAAGCCTGCCAAAAACCAATGCGCCAAAGGGACGAACGATAAAGCCTGCCGCGAAAATTGCCAAAGTGTTGATCAGGGCAGATGCCCCTGCATCTTCTGGAAACAATTGATGGCCAATGATAACTGCAAGGCTACCAAAAATGTAAAAATCGTACCATTCAATCAGCGTACCTAAAGAAGATGCGCCGATTACTTTAAAAATATTGTTCTTGGGTAAAGTGTCGCTCATAAGAAATAAGAATATTTGGTTTCCCAAGATAAACATTTGCATGACAATCGGCAACCTGTACTGTCTGTCATTTAATTTGTTACATTGCCAAACATTTTGGCTTTAGTTTTGTATTTTCATCCGTAACGAATTTATTTCCCATTCAGATTATATGCTTTTAATACAAAACATCAGGTTAAGTAGAATTTTAAGAAATACGTGGCACGTTGATCTGATCATGATTGCCTCCTGCACTGCGGCTTACTTTGTACGCGAGTATTTAATTGCGCATCATTTTTCCATTCCATCCATTATTCCAACGGTTTTAGGTACTGCTATCGCCTTTTTTATCGGTTTTAACAACAACCAGGCTTACGATAGGTGGTGGGAAGCCCGAAAAATATGGGGTGCTTTGGTAAACGATTCCCGCTCTTTTGCAAGGGCATTGATTAATTATGTTGATGAGGATGAGAAAAGCGTAAAACGGATGATTTGCAGGCACATTGCGTTTTTATATGCTTTAAAGGCAAGTTTGAGGGGAACGGTAGACGAAATTTACACCAAATATTTATCCGAAGCTGATTTAAATGAAATAAAAAAACATAACAATGTGCATAATGCGCTTTTAAATATACAATCAAGAGATTTACAGAAATTATCAAAAGCCAATGCCATTGATGGTTTCCGTTTTATTGAGATCAATGAGATGCTTACACGATTTTCCGATTCTATGGGCATGAGTGAACGCATTAAAAACACCATATTTCCTACTACCTATTCCTACCTTACTAAAGTATTTATCTGGTTATTTGTGGTAACATTTACTTTGGTAATCAGTCAGGATGCAGGGCCTGCAGCCATATTTTTGGGTTGGTTAATAGGTTTCGTATTTGTATCTACACAGATTAATGGAATGAGCCTGGTTAATCCTTTCGAGAACAATTCAGCAGGTGTTCCGCTTAACCAGATTACGAGAACGATAGAGATTAATCTATTGCAGATGCTCGAAGAAGACGAGATCCCGGAACCAGTTAAGCCGATTAATGACGAATATGTGCTCTAAGCTGTTAACAGCTTGAGGGAATCCGTCATTTCGACCGTAGTGGAGAAATCTTTGAACTTTTATATCGAAGAGGGCAAAGATCTCTCCATTCCGTTGCACTTCAGTCGAGATGACGACCGCTCTAGAATATTGCACTCCCTTCAACCCACGATTTGTAACCTTACATATTCTGACTAATTGTTTAATGCAAATTTTAACTTCTCCTCAAAAAGTACCGATTTTGCTTTAAACTGTGGGTCAGAAAAGGAAATATTAGCAGTAGCATAAATAATCTTTCCATCTTTTCCCACCAAAATATTTGAAGGAAAGCCGTGATTAATATTCAGTTTTCGGATCTCGTCTTTGCTCAACGATACAATTTCGTATTTGTAACCGTTCCGTTTCTGAAATCGCCTGGCACTGGCGGGGCTATCATGGGTAATCCCGATAAACCTTACAGCTTTTTTGCCATATTTAGCCACCAGATTATTTAATTCTGGCATTTCGGCTATACAAGGCGGGCATTTTTCGAACCAGAAGTTAATTACCACTACCTCGTTTTTTAAATCGGTATTGGAAAGTTGTTTTTTATTGATGGTTAAACCGTTAAAGGGAGGTAAATCTTTACCTATTAAATCTTCAAAAAAAGTTTCCTGCGTAGCCCATTTAACAGGAACATTTTGAGCCAATGCTGTGAAAGAAAAAACAGAAAACAGGAGAATAAGGTAAATTTTCATCAGCGCTAAATATAAAAAAAGTCCTACCAATATGGCAGGACTTCAAGATTTGTTTGGTTTAGAAAATCTTATTTAAAGGTAACAGAACCGTATTCTGTTTTAATGGAAACGTTTGCAGCACCGCCACTACCAATTTTACCAGTATATTTTTTGATTTCATCATCTTTACTTACCAGGTTTGATGTTACGTTTGAGCCATATTTAAAGCCGGCATACGAAGTAGAAACATTAAAATTGGCATTATAACGGTCGGCAAAGCCCAATCCAACGCTTACATATTCACCACCAAAGCTGAAGTTTTTACAAGCTGGAGTAATTTCGTTTACGCTAAGGCGGTTGTAATCCATGTTGATGTTGGCATCACCATTTAACGCACCCAAAGTAACGTTAGAATATTCTGCATTTACTGCAATTTTACCAGCTGATGCAATATTTAAATCACCATAAGCCTGTTTAACAACCGTATTTCCTTTAACCGTGTTGATGTTTACTTTGGCATATTCTGCATTTAAAAGTAGATTGCCGCCAATAGTGCCGATGGTTAAACCTTTACCATATTCTACCTTAATATCGGCTGATCTCCTGATGGTGTTGATGTTTACCGCCACATACTCGGCATCAAGCTGTAAAGTACCCACAGCCCCAATGGTTACCGGGCCATTATATTCATGTTTTACCACTGCAGCATTCAGATCCTGGATATCACATTTACCATATTGAACATTGATGTAGTTATTTACATTGCTTAAATTGCCAGCAACCAGATTGCCATATTCTACCTTTAAAGAAGTTGGACCAGAAAAATTACCCAATTCTACGTTGCCATATTCTTGTGAAACCGTTAATGGGTTTACTGCTGGCATATACACCACATAATTTACTTTCACTTCCCTCCGCCAGGTGGTTACTCCATTTTTCATCCCACGGCCATAACGCCCGTTTCTATCGCCCATGTTCGTTCTGAAAGTAACTACATCACCGTTTTTATTCGCATCAATACTTATCCCATCAATCAGTTTTTGCGCATCATTGTCCGAACTGCTATAAGCTTTAATATCTACATCAACACGTACTTCTTTTTTATCCCAGGTTTTAATGGTCATCGATCCGTATTGATTGTTTAAATTAATTTTGTCGTTATTATCTACACTAAAACTCTTGCTAAAAGATTTAGAACGTTCGGCATCGCTTCCTGTTTGATTGTGTTTTACGTGATTTACGACCATCGCCAGTGTTGAAGATTTCGCTGCACTTTCGACAATTACCTGCTCTGATGGACTATTTACCGCAACTTCTTGCGCATTGGTTTTTACGGCGATTAAAGCCATAAAGGCTAAAAATATTTTTATTGTTTTCATGTTGTTAATTGTTAAACATTTAATAGCTCAAAACCTGCCGGCCGGCAATAAGCAATTTAATGTGGTGAGCGTTCCCTAATTTGTATAAAGTATGTTGAATCAGGTATCAAGACTGATTGACTACTATTTATTGTGCTTTTAGGCGTTAATTTCGCTTAAATTAAATCTGGTTAACCCTTTTGTAATCGTCAACCTGGTTAATAATTAATAATTGTTGTTTTAATAACTGCAATTGTATTTCGCGGTTTTTAACCATGGCCTTTACCACAAAAGTTTGGTTGGGCGAGGTTGGCAGCTCTGCTTTTAATCTTTCGTAATCTTCATCAAGCTTCTTCAGATCGGCAGTAAATTTTTTATACAACTCTGGATTAGCGGAAGCGAAAATGGCCAAACTATCTCTTTTTTCGGTAATTAAACCTGCGAAGTGGACTTCTTTTTTGGCATATGAAGCACTAACGTCGGCTATTTCTAAATCTTTGTTTTGTAATTTTCCTACGTATAACCAGGCTAAACCGAAAACCACCACGATAGCTGCTGCTGCACTCATCCATAAATACAGCTTTACCGGCTTTTTTTTCTTCTTGTTATCTAATTCTTGTTCAATCTTTGCCCAAAGTCCTGCCGATGGCTCCATTACATCGAAAGCTTTACGGTTTTCCTTTACAAAGGTTTCTAATCTGTTATTCATCTCTCATCCCTTTCTGTTCTAAAATACTTTTTAACTTCTTTTTCGCCCTCATGTACTGTGTGCGGCTTGTATTTTCACTTATTTTTAAAATGTGTGCAATTTCCTCATGGTCGTAACCCTCTAAAAGGTATAAACTCAATACCACTCTATAGCCATCTGGCAATTCGGTAATGGCTGTTCTAATTTCATCAGCTTGCAACCGTACTTCACTGTCATCAAAACTATCCTCATCAGGCACTTCCGATAGCTCATCGGTACTTACAAACTCCATTTTACGTTTACGTAAATAATTGATGGATTTGTTGATCACGATCTGCTTTAACCAAAGTCCGAAAGTGGTTTCCTGCCTAAAATCTACAATTCTGGTAAAAGCATCTAAAAATGCTTCCTGTAAAACATCTTCTGCCTCTTCTTCGTAATTTAAAATGCGCAGCGCCACATTATACATGGCCTTTGCATACAGCTTGTACAATTCAAACTGTGCTGCGCGGCTGCCCTGCATGCATTTTTTTACTAGCTCTAGGTTCTTATCGATGTATACGGCTTCCAAAATTTCGAATATTCTGATTATAAGACATAAGGGATTTTAAAACGTTGCATCAAGGTAGAAAAAAAGTTTAGAAATATGTTAATACAGTATTAAGATAGAATTAAATGCACTGTTATGCTCAGGAGCAAAGCACAAAATGACTTCTTCATTCCGGTAAAAAATGTTTTATATTTAATAGGAAACGGTTGGTTCTGTGCTTTTGGCATTTTCAGTCCCGCTTTTTGGTACGAGTTCCGATGAAGGATCGGAAGCTCTTCCCGACAATCAGGTTTATTTAACAAAGTTTGGCGCCCAGAAGCAAACCACTGTACCTAAACCCGACAGCAGCGAACACGCAGTGCAACGAAGTAAAGCGGATGGCGGGGCTACAGCACCCAATGAAATGCTGCCCTTTCGTTTCCAAAATGTAAAAGTCTTGAATAATATTAGGAAATGAGCGGTTCTGTGCTTTTGGCATTTTCAGTCCCGCTTTCTGGTACGAGTTCCGATGAAGGATCAGAAGCTCTTCCTGGCAATCGGGTTTACTTCACTTAGGCCGGTGCCTGGAAAACAAACCGCTGTTAACTAAACCCGACAGCAGCGAACACGTAGTGCAACGAAGTAAAGCGAATGGCGGGGCTACAGCACCTATGAAATGCTAACCTTTCATTTTCTAAAAAGAAAAAACATTTATAATTAATGGGAAATGAGCAGCTCTGAGCTTTTTGCAATTTCAGTACCGCTTTCTGGTACGAGTTCCGATGAAGGATCGGAAGCTCTTCCCGACAATCGGGTTTATTTCACTTAGGCCAGTGCTTGAAAAACAAACCGCTGTACCTAAACCCGACAGCAGCGAACACGTAGTGCAACGAAGTAAAGCGAATGGCGGGGCTACAGTACCTATGGAATACTAACCTTTCATTTCCAAAACCTAAAAGCCTTTTATAAACATTAGGAAATGATTACTTCTATACCCTTGGTATTGTGGAAAATCATTTATAGAATCATCATAAATTTGAAATCCCTGATACAAACAATTAACTTCATGCCATGGAAACCGATTTGATCATTTCAGCAATAAACGAGATACACAAAAAAGCAGATCAGGCTTTAGAAAGTAAGGATGTAACTGCCTATACTGCGATGTTTGATGATAGCTTAACTTATACCCCTGCAGAAGGTATAGCGCTTAATAAACGCGATTATACAATCGATTTAAAAGAGTATTTTGGTCATATTAAAGAAATCCATACCAGTTATTACCGCATTAAATCTTCTTTTGAAAACGAAGTTTTTACCGAAAAAATAGCCCGAAAATCAGTCATTTTAAAGCCGAATTTGCTTATTTTTTCTAAAAAACAAACTATCCAAACTGAGGAAATTTACCATTGGAAAAACATTAAAGGCGGATGGAAAGTAATCGCTATTGAAATTGTGCTAGAAGAGAAATACTAATGACTGAAGATAAACTGGTAAAAGTCCTCTTTGCTTTTCATAGCGATGCCCTGGAGGAATGGACAATAGAAACCATGTGGTGCGAAACTGTAGATCAGGAAAAAGGCCATTATAAGCTCGAAAACATTCCTTTTTATGCACCCTTTGCCTATAACGACCTCGTATTTGCAGAATATGATGAAGATGAAGGGATGTTAACCTATCGCGAAACTATTGCTTATTCCGGCCATTCTACTATCCAGGTGGTGTTAATGGACAGCGCAAATTCAACAAATGAAATTATTACCATGCTCGAAACTTTAGGGGTTAAAATCGAAAAATTTAAGGATGGTTATTTCGTAATCGATATCCCGCCCAGCCTAAATTACAAACCCATAAATAATGAATTAAAGAATTTGGCAGAAAAAGAGATTATTGATTACGCCGAAAGCTGCTTAGACGATAAGCATCAATTTCAAATAACATGAAATTAAAAAGAATAGCATATTACATCATTTTAATGATGGCAATAACCGGTATCTTCTTATTTCCTTATGGAATACTAAATACCATGGTAAGCCTGAAATATGAAACGGACAAGGCTGGCGACTGTATTTCAGTAATTTCGGGAGATAATCTTTGTGAAAGTATCAGCAATATGAAAGTTTACTTTATTATTGCTGTAATCCTTATGGCAATTCTCATAATTTTTAAAAGAAGAATATTGATACAAAAAACACCATCTCCTAAATAATTAGCCTCATTCCTTTTTGACCTACATCAAAGTTTAAGATTTTTAATGGCTGCACCTTTGTAACATTATAAATTAAACAGATCAAAAAATGAAAAAAGAACATTTCAAATACATCAACACACTTTTCGTGGTTATCCCTATGACATTAATTATGGCCTTTGTGGGGTTAATGCGCAACTATGGTTTTGGCGAAGATTGGTTTATCAAATTCTTAAAAGCATGGAGTATTATGTTACCTGTAGCCTATTTTGCGGCTTTTATCATTATTCCCAACGCACGGAAACTGGCCGAAAAGATCACGTCTAAAGCCTAAACATTATTACATTTGGTTAAGACTAAATTAAATGCACGAACAGCTTTCCAGTTATATCAGAGAAAAAATTACCATCAGTGATGAGGATCTGGCGCAGGTATTGTCTTTTTTCAAGGCGATGCAGGTAAAGAAAAACGAATTCATGATCAGCCCTGGCGAAACGAGTCAACGCATTTATTTTGTTGACAAAGGCTGCTTACGGATTTTTTTCCTAACAGAAGGTGGGACTGAAGCTACCAGGCATTTTGCTTTCGAAAAGCAGTTCGCCACGGCTTTGGTCAGTTTTATTACCAACGAAATTTCAAAGGAGTTTGTGCAGGCTATAGAAGATACCGACCTGTATTACATTTCGCAAAAGGACTTCTATCATCTGCTTAAAATCATCCCCCAGTGGGAGAAACTTTACCGCCATTATTTGGAATATGCCTACGTAACCAATACCAATCGCTTGATGTCGTTTATAACGCTTGATGCCACAGAGCGTTACCGCCAGTTGCTTGCGCAAAATCCAGGCGTGGTCATGCGCATGCCGAACAAAATGGTTGCCTCTTATTTAAATATCTCACAAGAAACTTTAAGCAGATTAAAGTCAAAAGCATAAATTTAGGATGTAATTCTAAATTATATTATCATTAAAATATGACCGCTCAACAACGTAAGGACCAAACTGAAATAATTTTAAAGGAAAATAACATCCCCATAAATCTATATTTGCCACTAATAGAAGAGGAACGTGAAGCTGTAATTAGAACTGCGGCAGATATTGCTAAACGTATATTGATTCTTGCCTATTTATATACAACAATTCATAATGACGATGATAAGCAGGACATCATCGCTTATCTTAAAACAGAAAAATTATGGGGCCATGTTTCTAGAAGAGAGCAGGCTCTTTTTAATAAAGAGACATTAAGTGAGAAAGAAGCAAGGAATCTCTCCTGGCGTGTTGAATGTATCAAGGTTTTGCTATGGTCAATAAACAAAATAGATGATCTGGGGCTACCTATTGATGAAGCTTCTGAAATATTCAATTTGATCCCCGGATATATGGAGTCAAGTGAAGAGTTTATAAATGGAGCGGTGATCAGGGATACTACCGAAATCCTTGATGCTTCTGATTTAATTTATAGAATACATTGGGCAGTAAAACAAGCCAGAATAGATAATACAGAAATTCCAAATATTAATCCTGATGTTGTTCAGGAATGGCATCAGGCAATTAATTGGATTACATTTTACGAAGATAGGTGGGACGACATCACAACAGACACCTAAGAAGGTCTAAGGGTGTCCATCATTTCTCTTTGTGTGCTTAGCGTATTTGTGGTCTAAAACAACAAATTAGGAAGCACAAAATTTCCTTAAATCTACTACGCTAAACTTTAAAACAAAATCGGTATTTTTGCCGCTCAATTTAGATTACAATATATGTTAAGAACAGTAACTTGTGGTGCATTAAACCTAAATAACTTAGGCGAAAGTGTTACGCTATGTGGTTGGGTACAAAAATCAAGAGATTTAGGCGGTATGACTTTTATCGACATCCGAGATCGTTATGGTATTACTCAGTTGGTTTTTAACATGGACGATAATCGTGAACTTTGCGAAGCAGCACGTTCATTAGGCCGCGAATTTGTAATTAAAGCAATTGGTACCGTTGTAGAAAGAAGCAACAAAAACCCAAAAATGGCAACTGGTGATGTGGAGATTAAAATTTCTGCTTTGGAAATTTTAAATGCAGCAAAATTACCTCCATTCATGATCGATGACGAAACTGATGGTGGCGATGAGTTGCGCATGAAATACCGCTATTTAGATTTACGCCGTAATCCGGTTCGTAATAACCTGGTTTTGCGTCATAAAATGGCACAATCGGTTCGCCGTTATTTAGATGCTTTAGATTTTATCGAGGTAGAAACACCTGTTTTAATTAAATCTACACCAGAAGGTGCAAGAGATTTCGTGGTGCCTAGCCGCATGAACGAAGGCGAGTTTTATGCTTTGCCTCAATCGCCGCAAACCTTCAAACAATTGTTGATGGTTTCGGGCTTCGACCGTTATTTCCAGATTGTAAAATGTTTTAGAGATGAAGATTTAAGAGCCGACCGTCAGCCTGAGTTTACCCAGATTGATTGCGAAATGTCTTTCATCGAACAAGAAGATATATTAAATACTTTTGAAGGTCTGATCCGTACTTTATTTAAAGAAGTACGCAATTACGACTTACCGGAAGTACCGCGTATGCAATATGCAGATGCGATGCGTTTATACGGTTCTGATAAACCTGACACCCGTTTTGCGATGCAGTTTGTAGAGCTTAACCACTTGGTAAAAGGTAAGGGCTTCCCGGTTTTTGATAATGCAGAATTGGTAGTAGGTATCAATGCAAAAGGCGCAGCAGGCTATACACGTAAGCAGTTAGATGAATTAACAGATTTTATCAAACGCCCGCAGATTGGTGCTACAGGTTTGATTTATGCGCGTCATAACGAAGATGGAACCATTAAATCTTCAGTAGATAAATTCTTCAACGAAGAAGACCTTAAACAATGGAGCGAGGTTTTTGAAACAGAAAAAGGCGATTTATTATTGATTTTAGCTGGCTCTACCGATAAAGTGCGCAAACAGTTAAATGAGCTTCGTTTAGAAATGGGTAACCGCTTAGGTTTACGCGATAAAAACACATTTTCTGCCCTATGGGTATTGGATTTTCCATTGTTGGAGTGGGATGAGGAAACAGAGCGTTACCACGCCATGCACCACCCCTTCACTTCGCCGAAACCTGAAGATATTGCCTTATTGGATACCGATCCTAAAAACGTACGTGCCAATGCTTACGATATGGTAATCAACGGAACTGAAGTTGGTGGCGGATCGATCCGTATTCACGACAGAGCATTACAGGCTTTAATGTTCAAACATTTAGGTTTTAGTGCAGAAGAAGCACAAAAACAATTTGGTTTCTTAATGGATGCCTTCGAGTTTGGCGCACCACCTCATGGCGGTATTGCCTTTGGTTTCGATCGTTTAACTTCAATTTTCGCAGGTTTAGATTCAATCCGTGATGTGATTGCTTTCCCTAAAAATAACTCAGGCAGAGATGTAATGATCGATAGTCCAAGCACTATTGACGAGAAGCAATTGAAAGAATTAAAGATTAAAACAGATTTATAGGTTCATTAGTTCACTGGTCATTGGTTCATTGGGCTGGGAGCAGAAATAGCATCGTCATAAAACAAGGCTTACAACGGCTGAGTTTTTAATCAAGAAAGCCTCAGAATTTAGCATCCTGAGGCTTTCGATTTAATATCATTTTGGCAATTGCACACTAATGAACAAATGACTGATGACCCATTTAACTAGTAAGTTTCGCTATCGGGCGGGATGCCGTAGTCCACAAATTTCTTTTCTTTTTTCTCTTTCTTTTTTCCCAACCAGCTCTTCACAGAATTAAAAATTGCCGACAAATGTTCCGCATCAAGCGATTTACCGATTTTTCCTGAAACCAGACCTACAGCCGCTTTGGTTAAAAAACCAGCACCTCTAAATAGGGTTTTATTCATAAACATCGGCAAAAGCAACGACATGGCGGTTCCACTAATATTTAATTTTTCGTCAGCTTTAAACAGGTTACTTGGTGTAGCGTACCGCTTTATTAGCGCGCCTAAGGTAAATTGTTTAAAATAAGCTCTCGTATCCGATTTAAGCATATTCTGCTTAAGGGTGTACTCAACCTTAAGTTCTAATTTTCTAGCCTGCAGGTCTTCTAGGTTACGGATGTCTTTATACCTTTTCATCTTCCTCCTTATCTGCAAGTTTATCAAAGTATCTTCTGATGGCTACATTAATAATTGCCTTTTCGATATACTTATCTTTAGTTAAATAAACACCCAGTGCCAATAGAATATAGAACAAGGAAACGCAACCAAAGCCTCCGGCATAGCTACCCAAAAGATCAGACAGATAAAGCGCCAAAGTTACCGAGCCAAATAAAAAGGCCAATATAAAACAAACAATAACTACCGTACTGGTTACTAAATCGGCAAAAACTTTAGAGACTTTTTCTACCAGGTAAAGTCTTGTATACTCAACCCTGGCCTCTAAAAACCCTTTGGCATCGTCTACAAGATCTTCAATGCTTTTATCTTTATTTTCCTGCATAATTCAGATTGATATTTAACCGGGCTTTGCCCGGCTATGCAATATTTATTTATTACGCGTGCTCTACGTCGTCACTATATTCTTCTTCTACGCTTCTTAATTTCGTTTTGATGGAGCTTACCACTTTATCCTTTAAGCTGGCAAGGTTGTTAATTTCATCAGCAGCTTTATCTTTGATAGAATCGCCGAGGTCTTTTAGAGACTGGCTTAATTTATCGCGGGTTTCATCACCTTTATCTGGTGCGAATAAAATTCCTAGCGCCGCACCAGCAGCTAATCCTGCTAAAAGCGCAACTACAACTTTTGAGTTATCATTCATAATTAATGTATTTAAGGGTTTAACAATTATGTACAATATAAAACTACTACATTATTTATTGTTAAGCTATATTTATAACTCCGTATGCTCGTTATTTGTTTTAATTCTTTCCAATCTTTCTGATGCAAGCGTACTGGTTTCGTAAATCTTAACGAGCAATATAAAATAAGATAACAGTAGCGGGCCAAAAACAAGGCCCAATATTCCAAATAAAGGGATACCAATAATTACGCCAATTACTGTAATTATGGGGTGAATATTGCCAACTTTTTTTGCAATGATAAACCTCAGCACATTATCGATATTGATAATGACTACAAAACCAAAAATAAGCATGGCCCAGCCAGCAAAATTATTCCCGTTCGCAATCTGCAAAATCGCAGCTGGAACAAAAACAACTGGTGGCCCCAAAACGGGCACAAAAGAAATAAATGTTGTAATTACCCCCCAAAATACAGGATCTTTATAACCCAAAACATAAAAAGAAAGACTTAAAAGCGAACCTTGAACGAGGCAGATCAGCCCTTGTCCTAATACATTTGCATAGGTTGTATTTCGCATTTCATCTCCAAAACGAAGTGCATTCTGTTCTCTGAAAGGTGCATATTTAATCAATGAAAATTCGAATTTTCTTCGCTCTATTAACATAAAGTAGAGTAAAAAGTACATCACCAATAAACTTAATATAATATTTACTGCACTCGATATTAAGGATGGGAAAAGCTGAGTGGCCCAATTCCCTAAGCGGTTTAATCCTTCCTGGATAAGATCCTGATTAATTTTAACCGGAATAAGATGCTGTAATTTAACCAGCAGATTCCTGAAAAACACTTCATTGTTCTTCAATTCCGAAATTTTACTGATAACCATACTACTTAATGCATAAAAAGGCATTACAATGAGTATGATGCTGATGGTGATCAGGAAAATAGCCGTTACTCTTTTATTCCAGCCCTTATTTTCTGCCAAATGAATATACGCCGGCCGCATTATCGTGTAAAGCACCAAAGTACTTAAAATAGCACTAAAAATACTTTGTAAAGAATACGCAATTAACACCCCAAGCGCAATAATAATGACCAGGTTAATGTTATTGCGTTGCTTATAAGAGAATACTGACATATTTAGATCATAAGGGTATTCTTTAAATGCTAAAATGGCTGATTTTGTTTTTTTAGATTTAAAATTTATATCTCATCATCAACCTCAATGAATTTGATTTTATTGTAAAGTGTTTTTCTGTCGATATTTAATATTTTTGCCGCCTTGGTCTTGTTGAAATTAACCGCTTTTAGCACTTCTAAAATAGCCGTATATTCGGCTTCCTTAGCAGTATTTCGCAAATTAAGTGATTTATCATCATTTAATTTTAGCGGCAAAAGAAGCGCTTTTTTTTCGTGCTGTGTCTTAGGATAATCAGTCATTCTAAGCTCCAATGGTAAAACATGAGTTTCTATGCGATCACCATCGGTTAATAAAGCAATCCGCCTGATAACATTCTTCAGCTCACGTACATTACCTGGCCAATTGTATGCTAATAAACATTTCATCACTTCATCAGAAAAGCCTTTAATCTTTTTGTTCAATTCTTTGTTTACTGCGGCCAGAAAACGTTCAGCAAAGATAAGGATATCATTGTCCCGGTGTTTCAATGATGGAACATGTATCGAAAATTCATTAAAGCGGTGATATAAATCTTCCCTGAATACCCCCTTTTGAATCCCTTCTAGTAAATTTTCATTTGTAGCTACAATAAGCCGCACATCCAGATCAATCTCCTTCGTACTTCCAATCCGCTTAATTTTCCGTTCTTGAACGGCCCTGAGTAAAGTTGCCTGGATCTCATAGGATAAATTACCAATCTCATCAAGAAATAATGTACCGCCATTAGCTTGCTCAAAGTGACCGATTTTAGTGAAGGCTGCTCCAGTAAATGCCCCTTTCTCGTGTCCAAAAAATTCACTGGCGGCTAATTCTTTTGTTAAAGAACCACAATCCATGGCGATGAAAGGTTCTCTGCTACGCGAACTATTTTGGTGAATGGTTTTAGCAACACATTCTTTCCCTGTTCCACTTTGCCCCGTTAAAATGACGGTGTACCCTGTTCGTGCTATGAGTTGGATTTGTTTCAGTAAAAGTGCTGAAGCATCGCTTTCCCCATTTATATATTCCGGATCATTTAGAAAACCGGAAACAACATTATGATCGGCGCGTTCAAAATTTTTAGGTGATTTTAAAGCCTCTTGCGTTTCAAGGGCTTTATTTATGGTATTTAAAATTTCATCTGGGTAGAGCGGTTTAACAATATAATCGTAAGCCCCTAGTTTTATCAATTCTACGGCAAGCTTAATATCCGAATAACCTGTAATAATAATCACACTGGTAGCCGGATAGTTTTCCTTAACGTGGATTAAAATCTCCTTCCCATCTGTATCATCCAAACGATAATCGCATAATACCAAATCGAATCTCTCTTTTTCAAGAATTTGTAAAACCGTTCTACCAGTTGTTACATTCGAAACTTCAAATCCATTTTTAGTTAAAAACTTGCAGAGCAATAAACCGATGCTAATTTCATCGTCAACAATGAGTATCTTTTTCATGAGTAGCGTTATTATTATAAAAACCCATATGTAGTGTTAAACACACGAGGGTTAATAATTAATTAACATAATTACTCAAAATAAATTGCATTGAAAAATTTTTGCAACACTTTCATTACACCATACATCAGATTAATACTACACAGGCATGCTATTTTCCAGAAAAATTTGCTTTTCTCTTTTCAACAAATGCAGTCACTCCCTCTTTAAAATCGGCAGTTTCGAAACATTTGCCAAATTCTTCAATTTCGATAGCGTAGCCATTGCTGTTATTTACGGCTGCAATTACAGATTTTATTGCTGCCGAAACAGCTAGCGGTGCGCGTTGCTTAATAACATTCAGCAGCTCTTCAGCCTTGCTAATTAGATCTGGCTGTGGAACAACATAGTTTACAAGTCCTATTTTTTCTGCATCCGAAGCTGTAATCATATTAGCAGTAGTAATCATTTCTATTGCTTTACCTTTTCCAACCAACTGTGTAAGGCGCTGGGTACCGCCATAACCGGGAATTAAACCTAACGTAACTTCAGGTAAACCTAATTTCGCATGATCTGATGCGATGCGTATGTGGCAGGCCATGGCCAACTCCAGTCCTCCACCCAAAGCAAATCCATTAATTGCTGCAATAAATGGCTTTGAAGAATTTTCAATGGCATTAAAGACCAGATCATGACCACGTTTTGCTAATTCTTCTCCCTGTTTACCACTATAATCAGAAAACTCTTTAATGTCAGCTCCTGCAACAAAGGCTTTTTCGCCTGCTCCTGTTAAGATAACACCTCTTACTTCATCGGTTTTGCCTGCGAAAGCAATTACATCCGCTAGTTCAGCCAAAGTATCTTTGTTTAAAGCATTCAGCGCTTTTTCACTGTTGATGGTAACGTATAAAATGTTTTCTTTTATCTCTGAGATTAAATTCTGGTATGCCATAACTTAAAAATTTCTATTTTCTGTAACCCAATTCTGAATATATTCTACAATACTTGCCATTGTTGTACCTGGAGGAAATAGCTCCCCAACACCCATATCTGCTAGTTTTAACCGATCAGCTTCCGGGATAATCCCTCCGCCGGTTAATAACACATCATCTAACTGTTTTTCTTTCATAAAATGAATAACCTTTGGAAAAACCGTCATGTGTGCGCCCGATAGGATGGAAATTCCGATGGCATCAACATCCTCCTGAAGCGCTGTGTTTACCACCATTTCTGGTGTTTGGCGTAAGCCGGTATAAATTACTTCCATGCCAGCATCCCGTAAGGAAGTTGCGATTACTTTGGCCCCTCTGTCGTGGCCATCCAATCCAACTTTAGCTACTAAAACGCGGATAGGCCGATTTAATACTTTGCTCATAAATGAATATTAAGTTGACGTAAATGTATAGAATTTATTAAGTAATGTAAGTAATAGTTGATGGAACATGTAATGAGCCTGCCTTTGCTAATTAATGCAAAGTATTGATATTAGCCACAGCTATTTTTACTGAATGAGCCAATTCTTCCATTCAATAATTCAGTCATTTTACTATTCAATCACTGTTTATCTGTATTTTAATCGTAATTAATGCAGGCTTAAGCTATCGGCTATCAACTATGGGCTAATAAACCTATAATCATTGTATAAATCCGCTCAATCTTTTTACATTTGCATTCCTAATTTACAGGTTTTTATGAGTGAAGAGAAGTCATTGAACTTTATTGAAGAAATTGTTGAGAACGACTTAAATAGTGGTAAGTATGAAACTTTGGTTACGCGTTTCCCGCCCGAACCTAATGGTTATTTACACATCGGCCACGCGAAAGCAATATGCTTAAATTTCGGACTAACACAAAAATACGGCGGCTATACCAATCTGCGTTTTGATGATACCAATCCGGTAACAGAAAAAACAGAATATGTAAACAGTCAGCAAGAAGATATCAGATGGTTGGGTTTTAACTGGAAAAATGAATTATATGCCTCAGATTATTTTGATGAGCTGTATGGTTTTGCTGTTAAACTGATCGAAAAAGGTTTGGCTTATGTTGACGAGAGCTCTGCAGATGAAATTGCAGCTTTAAAAGGCACGCCAACAGAACCAGGACAGGATAGCCCATACCGTAACCGCAGCATTGAAGAAAATTTAGACATTTTCACGAAAATGAAAAATGGCGAATTTGCCGATGGCGCTTATATTTTGAGAGCAAAAATCGACATGGCCAGTCCGAATATGTTAATGCGCGATCCGATTATCTATCGCATCAAACATGCCGAACATCACCGTACCGGTAACAAATGGTGCATTTATCCGATGTACGATTTTGCTCACGGCCAAAGCGACAGTATCGAAAACATCACGCACTCTATCTGTACATTGGAATATGTTTCGCACCGTGAACTGTACGATTGGTTTATCGAAAAACTAGAGATTTTTCCTTCGAAACAATATGAATTTGCCCGTTTAAACCTTACCAGTACGGTAATGAGTAAACGTAAGTTACTTCAACTGGTTAACGAAAACTTAGTAAATGGATGGGACGATCCGCGCATGCCTACAATTAGTGGTTTGCGTAGGAGAGGTTTTACACCGAAGAGCGTACGCGAATTTTGCGAACGTATTGGTATTGCCAAACGCGAAAATTTAATTGAGCTAAGTTTATTGGAATTTTGCATCCGCGAAGATTTAAATAAAACGGCTAACCGTGTAATGGCGGTTTTAGATCCGATTAAACTGGTGATTACTAATTACGAAAAAGGAACAGAAGATTTAACCGGCGAAAACAATCCAGAGGCTGAAGATGGTGGTGGCACACGTGTGATCCCTTTCAGCAACGAACTTTGGATAGAACGTGACGATTTTATGGAAGTACCCGCAAAAAAATGGTTCCGCCTGGCGCCCGGTGCAATGGTACGCTTAAAATTCGCTTACATTGTTAAATGCGAAGATTTTGTGAAAGATGAAAATGGAAACGTTACTGAAATTCATTGTACTTACATCCCGGAATCGAAAAGTGGAAATGATACCAGCGGCATAAATGTTAAAGGAACTATCCATTGGGTAAGTGCTCCGCATGCCAAAACTGCAGAAATCCGTTTGTACGACCGGTTGTTTACTTCTGAAACACCAGATGCTGAGGAAGGAGATTTTAAAGATTACCTAAACCCTGAAAGCCTAACGGTGTTACCTAATGTTTATATCGAGCCAGCCCTGGCAGATGCAGATCTTGAAAGCCGTTATCAGTTTATCCGTAAAGGTTATTTCTGTTTAGATAGAGATTCTACTGCAGATAAATTGGTTTTTAACCGTACAGTTACACTAAAAGATACGTTTAAGAAGCCAAATTAATTAGCTTTTTTAAACCACAGATAAACACGGATGAACACAGATTTATCCGTGTTTTTTTTGCTAGAATTTGGATTCCAATGCCTGGCGGAGAGAATATGGGCTAGCAAATATTAGCATTTGTTTTTTGCGCCATAAACTTCGGGCTTATTCCACTTTTAAAGATCCTGAAACCAGTTCAGGATGACGGCATGAGTGTAATCTACGCCAAATCCCTCCACTTAATACTTCGTATACACATTATACAGAACCAATATGTCTACTGGTGTTAAAGTTGGTGTAATATCACTCTGAATAAAATGGATTTTAAAAGCGGTGATTGCTGCAGGGAGGTTACTGGTATCGTAACCAATATATTTTAAGGCCATTTCGGTATTAAAATCTACGGGAGGGTTTTTCAGCACATCATCATACCAATAGCCAAAGCCTTTATCTGCCAGTTTTTTCCAGGGGAAATTTTTAGGGTCATTTTTCCGTTTAGGTGCTATATCGGCATGACCGATAAAATTCGCTGTCGGGATTCCATAGGTTTTCTTTAGAGTGGCCAACAGCTTTAGCAAGCTATTCATCTGAGCATCAGGCCATGGGTCAGTTAGTCCATTGTTATCCAATTCAATTCCTATCGATGAAGAGTTTAAGTCGGTATCTTTACCCCATTTACTCACACCAGCATGGTTTGCGCGTAAATAGTCATTTACCATATGCACTACTTTACCATCGCGGCTGATCACATAATGGGCGCTTGTACCTGCCTTAGTGGAGAAAAATGTTTTTATGGTCTGTGCCAAACTATCCTGGGCGGTATGGTGGATCACCACAAAATTTGGCTTACGTATCCCAAAATTTACAGAACCAATCCATTCCTGGTTTGTTGCTCCTAATGAATCGTAAAGTTGACCAACTGGTGGCGTGGTATTGATTATTTTCGAAAAGTCCTTTGCCTTTTCCTTATAGATTTTTTCTGTTGCAGCATATTTGCTGCTTCCGCAGGCAGATAAAATAAGTACAAGAGAAAAAGCGGAAATAGATAATGATTTTGATGACCTTGAAAATAACATGGTATGAATTGTTAGCAGGTTGAAGTTACAAAGTTATCTTAAACTTCACCCAATGCATCAAACTTTATACAAAGCTTTTAAAATTTACTAATTTAGCAGCCATATACTTTAATATGAAGAATTTATACAAATCAACCCTGTTTTTATCGGCAGTAGCTGTTTCTATAGGCGCCTTATCGTCTTGTACCGGCAATAATAAATCTAAAGATGAAAAGGCTGTAGTAGTACAAAAAGATAGTCTGACCAATTATGTTGCACAACGCCTGCCTATTTACGAAAGGGTAAAATTAACCACCAATATAAACGAGTTAAGTGTTAACGACCGTAAAATTTTGCCTTTATTAATTCAGGCAGCAGAAATTATGGATCAATTATATTGGAAACAAGCCTATCCACAAAGAGATAGCTTGCTGGCAACTATTAAAGATGAAAAAACACGCGATTTTGTTAACATCAATTATGGCCCTTGGGACAGATTAAATAATGATAAACCTTTTGTTGAAGGTGTTGGTACCAAACCAGAGGGCGCATCTTTTTATCCATACGGTATTACAAAAGAAGCCATCGAGAAATCGGATCTTGCTGATAAGTTTGGTGCATATTCGGTTATTCAAAAAGATAGTACAGGCAAATTATCAACTGTACCTTATCATGTGTTATTTGCTTCAGAATTACAAAAAGCAAGTTCGTTACTAAAACAGGCCGCTTTAATTGCTGAAGATGCCGGTTTAAAAAAATATTTAAACTTAAGGGCCGATGCTTTGGTAACGGATAATTTTACCGCAAGTGATTATGCCTGGTTAGATATGAAAACCAATGGTTTGGATATTATTATCGGCCCGATCGAAAATTACGAGGATAAACTGTTTAATGCCCGTACCAGTTACGAAGCTTATGTTTTAATCAAAGATAAAGAGTGGAGCAAGCGTTTGGCGAAGTACGTAAAAATGCTTCCTGAATTACAGAAAAACTTACCTGTTGCGGCGAAATACAAAACCGAAACACCTGGAACCGACTCTGAGTTAAATGCATATGATGTGGTTTATTATGCAGGAGACTGTAATGCCGGATCTAAAACCATTGCGGTTAATCTTCCGAACGATGAAAAAATCCAACAGGAAAAAGGAACACGCCGTTCGCAGCTGAAAAATGCAATGCAAGCGAAATTTGATAGGATTCTGGTACCGATTTCAAAAGAATTAATTGAAGCCGATCAGCAACAATACATTAAGTTTGATGCTTTTTTTGCAAACGTCATGTTTCACGAGGTAGCTCATGGTTTAGGCATAAAAAAAACCATTACCGGAAAAGGCTTTGTACGCGCAGCATTGAAAGAACAGTATAGCTGGTTAGAAGAAGGCAAAGCCGATATTTTAGGCTTGTATATGGTAACAGGCTTACTTAAAAAAGGTGAGCTGAAAGGTGACATAAAAGATTATTACACCACATTTATGGCTGGTATTTTACGTTCTGTTCGCTTCGGCGTTTCTGAGGCGCATGGAAAAGCCAATATGCAATGCTTTAATTATTTTCAGGAGAAAGGTGCTTTTGAGCGTACCGCTAAAGGAACTTATAAAGTAAACTTCGAAAAATTTGCAACTGCCATGAACGATTTAAGCGCATTCATTCTCACCCTTCAGGGTAACGGCGACAAAGCTGCAGTAGAAAAAGCACAAAAAGATAAAGCGATTATCCATACCGAACTTCAAACAGATCTGGATCGATTAACCAAAAAGAATATTCCGGTTGATGTTGTTTTTGAACAAGGTGTTGACGTACTTGGGGTAAAATAAAAGATTTCTTTACCCAGGAATTAAAGGCCATAGATATGCAGGCGTAAGCTTGTCTGTCTGTGGCCTTTTTGTTTATAAATTAGGTTTACTATTGAAACTGGTTAATAATA
This sequence comes from Pedobacter sp. Bi27, assembly GCF_918698255.1. NCBI lineage: Bacteria > Pseudomonadati > Bacteroidota > Sphingobacteriia > Sphingobacteriales > Sphingobacteriaceae > Pedobacter > Pedobacter sp. Bi27. Next base: position 38,001 of record NZ_CAKKMW010000008.1, on the reverse strand, counting down.
AAGGCTTTTATTCTCCTAGAGCTGTTGCAAGGCTTGTTTTACAGTGTCTTTGTTGGGCTTAGAAACGGGTATCTTTTCTCCAGAGGTTAAGAGTAAGATACCGCCGTCTTCCTTTAACCAGCTTTTTACATATTTTGGATTTACTAAATGGCTTTGGTGAGTTCTTAAAAATCCGCTGGGGCGCAGTAAATCTGCATATTCTTTAAGTGATTTAGAAACCAATATTTTTTCATTACTTGAAAGGAAGAACCGGGTATAAGTATTGTCTGCCTCGCAACGTATAATTTCTGATAAAGCTACATACCTTATTTCGCTTTGCATCTGTAGGGCAATCTTGCTAATATTGGTTTCGGGCTTTTTTAGTTGCTGCAGTAAAAAATCAAGCTGTAGATTTTGTATTTGTGTTGCCAGTTTATGTTCGGCTTTATTTACTGCGTTTATTAATTCTTCAATATCAATGGGTTTTAAAAGATAATCTAAGGCTGCAAATTTTACTGCTTGTATCCCATATTGATCGTATGCGGTAACAAAAATAACTTCGAAATTACGAGTTGGAAGCAGCTTTAGTACATCGAAACCTGTTTGCTCGCCCATTTGAATATCCAGAAACACTAAATCAGGTGAATATTTTTCAATAATATCAACCGCATCATTAATATTTTGCGCTGTTGCCATTATACTTACCTGCGGACAGTGCTTTTCTAACAAAGTCCGCAGGTTTTCTAAGTTGGAAATTTCGTCATCTATTAAAATTGCCTTCATTATAATATTATAGCCAATCGGTTAATGTTAAGCTTATTTTTGTGCCGTTAGTACTTGGTTGTATGGCTAAAGTAAAGCGATTTTCTTTATAAATACTATTTAAGAGTGCTATTCTACTGGCACTTAATTGAAGACCTAAGCCATTGTTCTTTTTTTCTGTGTCAAATCCGTTTCCATTATCGCTAATAGTTAACACTAAATCATTTGCCTGCTTAGTAAATGTGATTACAATTTTTCCGTTAGTAGCTTTTTTCGATATGCCGTGCTTCACCGCATTTTCTACAAAAGGTTGTAGCAGCATGCTGGGTATTTCTACGTTATCCAAATCTAAGTTTTCGGAACGGTTAATCTCGTACTTAAATCCAAACCGCAATTGCTCCATTTGCAGGTAATCGTCTAGTAAAGTTTTTTCTTGCGATAAACTAATCAGTTCTTTATCATCAAGCACATTACGGGTTAAGCGGGCAAACTTAGACAGGTATTTATTGGCATTGTCTATTTCGTTTTTGTTCATTAAATTTTGAATGCCAGAGAGTGCATTAAATAGAAAATGAGGGTTTAATTGCGCACGGATGGAGTTAAGTTGAAGCTTTGCCGTGTTTTTTTGCTGCTCTTGTTCTACAACCTTTTTTTTATTTCTTTTTTTTATAGCGTGAAGTATAAGCAAAAAATTTAAACCAATAACAAATGCTGCCATTAAAGCATAACTGTAAAGTTCTTTTTTGGTGTAGCTTTCTTCGGCTAAAGTGATAACAAGCGTATGTCTGGTTATGTATTTTTCGGTTTCTTTTGGTGAAATATCACAATCAAGGCAATTGGTCCATTTAATCGAGGGCTGAATAATAATTTCATACTCCCCCGACTTTTTGAAAATATTTTTATCAATATTTATACTAGGTAAAGCCTCGTGATCCTCACTTATTATGCCGCCATAATCCCAAGTAGTTGATTTGAAGATTATTTTATTCGTTTTTTTGTCTTTTATTGATGTATAGTAGAGATAATCAATATCTGATTTGTCTTTCACAATGGTTAGCTCATCTTCTTTTTCAGTTAAAGCAATTCTTGTTCTGTCTTTTATATCGGTAATCCACTTGTAATCAACACCTTGATTAGTTTTGAAACGCTTTCTAAAAGATAAGATCTTTGCTCTTGGAATAGGCTTTACGTAAAAAACAGCCTTATCGATATCTTGCGGTTTGTCTATGCTATAAATAAGTGTTGTAATGATTTTGCCTTTTACAGGAAAAATGCCAAGTGTTGTCGAACTGAATATTTCTTCATCCCCTCCTGCATGGGTATCTTTCAGTTGCGTCATGTCGATCGGCTTATTTAGCACGATTGGTTTACTATCTATTAAAATAGTGTACCGATAGTGCCGTATATTGATATTCTTTCTAAAATTAATCGAGATACTTAAATTGTTTACTTCAGGTAAATAACTTAGGGTTGTGCGGGGCTGATTGGGAAAGCCAATTGCATAAAAAACATTTTTAGCTGAACTATCTACACACATGAGCAGTTTTCCTCCCGCAGCATATATGTGATTAAAATTGATGCCTTTTTGTGCATTAACGGTAGATACCGCAACAATGAAGCTGAGAAATATAAAGATGATCTTTTTCATAAGGTTAAGTTTAATTTTCATCAAACTTGTAGCAATAATAGCAAAACTAAAACCATAAAACAGGAAAGGCAGTGTTTGAAATAGTAGATGTATTGTTTAACGCAGTATTCGAATATGATCAATGGAGACTCTGTTAAATAACGCGGCTCCCAACTTTTTTAAAATCCCTGTAACCTTTTTAAAAAACGGTCGTCTTACCTATAACTAAACAAGCGGAAACCTTTCGTTTCCGGGCTAAACTTTAAAATAAGCAAGCAATTAAATTGAAAGCGCATGCACATGCGGTATAGAAATCTTTTTGCCTATTTTTTTAAGAATAAATACCTAAAAATGAAAACATTATACAGAATATCACTTATCGTTACTTTCCTTTTTACCGTTACAGTTGCTTTTGCGCAAACAAATCCAAAACCGAACATTAGCGGGGTAATTTTAGATGAAACCAAAAAACCTGCAGATTATATTACTGTTGTGCTCTTTAAAGCATCCGATTCGAGTGTGGTTAAAACGGCATTTACTGATCCAAACGGAGCATTTAATTTTAATGTTTCGGGCAAGGGGAGTTATTTTTATAAAGCCAGTAACATGGGTTACAAAACACTTAAAAGTAAAACCATCGTTTTAACAGAAGATAATCAAAAGGTAGATTTCGGAACGGCGCAGCTCACCGCAAACGCTCAAAACTTAAAAGAAGTGAATGTAGCTGTAACTAAACCATTAATTGAAAGAAAAATGGATAAGATTGTGATGAATGTTTCCAATAGCTCGGTTATGACAGGTTCTACTGCGCTGGAGGTTTTGCAAAAAGCACCAGGCGTAACGGTAGATCAGAATGATAAGATCTCGATGATGGGGAAACAAGGTGTACTGATTCAACTGGATGGAAAACAGACCTACATGAGCAGTGCTGATGTGGCGAACCTACTGCGTAACATGCAGAGCTCGGAGATTGAGAGCATTGAACTGATTACCAATCCGTCTTCAAAATACGATGCCTCCGGCAACTCGGGAATTATCAACATCAAAACGAAGAAAAACAAAAATGGCGGAAGCAATGGCAGTGTAAGCGGAACAGCCGGTTATGGCAAAAACTTTAGGGGAAATGCCGGTTTAAACCTAAACCATAGAACACAAAAACTGAACCTTTTCGGAAACTACAATTATGGAAGAAATGAGCGCGACAACCTTATTGCCATCGACCGTATTTCGAACGGAACACCAGATACTTATTTTATGCAGGTGGGTACCAGTCATAGAAAGCAACAGAACAATAACTTTAAAGCAGGTATAGATTACTTTATTGATAAGAAGAATACGATTGGTTTATTGGTAAACGGCTACTTTAACCATGGAAATGAAACTGCGGTAAACAATACTTTAATTGGCCCATCTTTTAACCAGGTAGATTCTAGCCTGATAACCAACTCATTGCAGGCAAACAAATACAATAATGTTTCTTATAACTTAAATTATAAATCTGTTCTGGATACCGCGGGTTCAGAAATCTCTGCAGATGTGGATTATTCCAAGTACAAAGGAAACGATGGTTCTAATTATGAGAACGATTACCGGTTCCAAAATGGAGATAGAATCCGTCCTATCAGGTATACCCGGAACAATACTCCATCGATAATTGATATTAAAGCATTTAAAGTCGACTATAATGTTTCACTAAACAAAACCGTTAAACTCGAAGCCGGGGTTAAAAGCAGCTGGGTTAAAACCGACAATGATTTGCAGGCAGAAATGTTGGTGAACAATACCTGGCAGAACGATGTTAAACGAAGCAATCAATTTGTATACGATGAAAATGTAAATGCGGCTTATACCAATATAAACAAGCAGTTTAAAAATACCAGTGTACAGATCGGCTTAAGGGTTGAGCAAACCAATTCGAAAGGAAATCTGATTACCAAAAATACTGTTGTAGAACGAAATTACTGGGATTTTTTTCCAACGTTATTTGTTCAGCAAACGCTTTCAAAAAACAATCAGTTAGGTTTTTCTTATAGCAGAAGAATAGACCGCCCAAGTTACGATGCTTTAAATCCCTTTATTTATTACTTAGACGAATTTACCTATAGCAAAGGAAATCCATTTTTAAATCCACAGTATACACACAATTTTGAGCTTAGTTATACACTATTGCAAAAATATATGCTCTCAATTGGCTATAGCAGGGTTAACGATGTAATTGCAGAGGTAATTTTGCCAGATGCAGCGAATCAATCGTTATATCAAACGAATGCAAATATTGCCACCAACATTAGCTACAATGCCAATTTAAACGTACCTGTTCAAATTACGAAATGGTGGCAGACCAATAATAACTTAAATGTTTTTTACCTCAGTTTCAAATCGCCAGATTTAGCCGGGAGCGCTTTAAAAACCGGAAAAACATCTTTCCAGTTTAAATCGCAACAAACCTTTACCATTACGGATGGTTTTACAGCAGAAATAAATGGCAGTTACGAATCTCCGCTTGATTATGGAACCCTAAGTTTAAAAGCCCGTTATTATGTCGATGCTGGTTTGAGCAAATCACTGTTCAACAAAAAAGCAAGTTTGAAGCTCGCCTTATCAGATGTATTTAATATATCTGAAAACAATTTATCAAGTGCATATCCTGGTTTAACTTACTCCGTACATCAAAAAAATGAAACTCAAATTGGTAGAATCAGTTTTACCTACCGCTTCGGTAAAAACGAAATTAAACCCGCCCGCCGCCGTGCAACGGGTACCGAAGCAGAACAAGGCCGTATGAAAAATTAACACTCACCCATTCAATTGTGAAAACCCGATCAACGTTATGCTGGTCGGGTTTTCTGTTTTTTGTATATTTAAACTGGAAACCTGAACAAAATGTCTGTCGAGAAAATCTCTAAACGAACCACAAATTTAACAGCTGCTGCTTTTATTGAAAAATTAGGCACCTACCAATCTAACGCAGAACTGGAAAAGATTACCCGTTATTTTAAAACTGAGGAAGGTGATTACGGGGCGGGAGACCGCTTTGTTGGCGTTCGGATGGGGCAGGTTTTCGAAGTGGCCAAGGCTTTTGTGGCCATGCCTGTTCAGGAAATAGAAAAGCTTTTAGAAAGTCCGGTTCATGAACACCGGGCAGGCGCGGTAAGCATAATGGATTTTAGGGCAAGGGATAAAAAAACACCTGAAGATGTAAAGAAAGCCCTTTTTGAACTTTACCTTAACCGGCACGACCGGATTAACAATTGGGACCTGGTAGACCGTGCCGCATGTTTTGTAGTGGGCAGTTATTTATTTGATAAACCAAGGGATATTTTATATCAATTAGCCGTTTCTGAAAATATGTGGCAGCGCCGGACATCAATAGTGAGCACCTCTTATTTTATCCGTAAAGGCGATTTGACCGACACTTTTGGCATTGCACAAATCCTTTTAAATGATCGAGAAGACTTGATCCATAAAGCAGTTGGCGGCTGGATCAGGCAGGCAGGTACAAAAAATAAACCTCAGCTAATGGCTTTCTTGGCAAAACATGCTGCAACAATGCCCCGTACCATGCTGCGCTACGCCATAGAACATTTTGAAAAGAACGAACGCGAATATTATTTGAACCTTAAAAGAATAGATTAGAATTTATATTCCATTACATAATCGTCCATAAAGTAACCTTCACCTATATCAAGTTTTACCGATTCTTTAATGGTAAAACCTCCTTTTAAGTAAAAATCTTTGGCTTTATTATGTTTGTTCACATTCAATTGTAAAGCACTTCCCCCGGCATCTTTTACCTGGTTAAAAACCTCATTAATTAAGATTTTCCCAACACCTTTGCCATGTGCAGAGGGCAGCACATAAAGCTTGTGCAGTTTGTAAATACGCGCTTCGTGTCCAACAATAGAATATCCTGCAAAACCGAACTGATTTTCGCCTTCCTCTGCAATCAGGAAAATATGCCCTTCCATAAATTGCTTCAGGAGTTCTCCTTTATTGTACATTTTATCCAACATGTAATCAATCTGTTCCTGCCCGATAATATCGAGGTACGTTGATGGCCAGGTTGCCGCGGCAATAGCCCTGATAATTTCTATATCTTCTTCTTTTGCTTTTCTGAGGGTAATCATATTGGTTCGCTAATAAAAATTGGTTGTCCTGAAAAAGTAAATTCTACAAAGCCATCTTTAACTACAGTAAAAATTTCTTCTTCATTCTGCACCAGGTTAGTTACTTCGATATATCGGTTGCCATGAATCAGGAATTCACCTCCTGCAGGTTTCCAAACAGAAAAACCTGATTTTATTGCATAATGTTTTGCCCTTTCGGTAAATACCACCAGATTAATTTTGTCTTCAAATCCGGCAAACTTCTCCAGATCAAATTTCTTCGCAATTACATTTACCGCGGGATATTTCTCTTCGTACAGATAATTTACCGCCACCATTAAAGCATCAACAGGGCCTTGAATAACTTTTGTATCCTCTTGTGTTTCCTGTCCACTCCCGTTTACAAGCACATCTACCTTTAAACCTAAAGAAAAAATTTTATCGTAATTTTCTCCGTTAACCAAAAGCGTAGGGCTCCATTCGAGCAGTTGCCCCAAAAGCTCTTCATTAAAATTCCCAAGCTCATCGATGTATAAAGCCGGCTCTTGTTTTTCTTTTACAATATGGTGTGAAGACATATTGCGAATATAGAAATTTCGCTTTAAGTACGGTATAGGAAGAATCAGTTAGGGGTAAAAATGATTAACGATTGTACGGATATTCACTCACCCAATGGAAGCCCCTGTTGATGAGGTTAAAATCTTTAAGATCTTTTCGCTTAAAACTTACCGATATGGAATCTTTGTCTGTTAAGCCTGAAAGAATCAGTCTATCTTTTCCAATAACATTATAGTTTAAAACATATTTAGTGGAGTCTTTATCTGTTGATTTTAGCAACAATTCTTTTTTCTTCTGATCAAAAGCAGTAGTGAAATTAGCGGAACTATCGTTCATCTTCTTTATCCTTACATACCCTGAATAATTAATAATCATCTGTTTCCATCGCGTACTATCGGTAGTTAAAGGTGCTAAGGTTTCACCTTTAACTTTCATACTTTCAACATTATAAATACCATACATAAATGGTTTGGGTGCACCATCGCCGTAAGTTTTATATCGCGTCATTAATGACGGGAATAAGAAAAGCATTGAAGCAGCTATATACAGATATTTACATATATATACCAAAATAAAGTGCCATCGTTTTTTATACCTTGGACGATACATTCTTTCGAGCTGCTGGCTTTCATATTTAACAAAAAATTTATATAACTTAAAAAAATGGGGGGCTAAAATAAACAGGCACATCACCACCAGTGCTGTAGACAGCAGTTTTACCGGAACATCGAAAAAATAGTTCATTGACATTACGTGTGCTGTCGCAGCCAGCGCCAGAAATGCGCCAACAATTACCGTTCTGCGGAATAACAATAAAATTGCAGAAATTTCGATAACCCCCATAAAAATATTGTAACCTTTAGAAAATCCGAGAAATCTCCAGGCCAGCCCCATTGGCGAGGCATCACCAAAAGGAGTGAGCAACCTATCTAAAGATGAATCGTAAAACTGGAGCTTAATCACTTTAATAGCCCCATACATTACAAGCGTAAAAGCCAGATAAAAGCGTACCAGAACGATAAGCCAGTAATAGGCAGCATTGTAACTCTTGCGTTTACGGTCGAAAACCGACCAAAGGATGCAGCCCACTACCGATACCAAAAACATAAAGAGCAACAACGCCCATTTATAGGAAGTATCGCCACTTCCGCTCGCATGAATTTTTAAATCGCTTTGAAAAATATGCTCAGATAACCATGGGATTAAACTTTCTAGCATCATGGCTGGGTAATGCATTACATAGTAGAAAAATGGAAAAGCGCCATTGTTATACAGGATGATGAAAAGAGACAGGAAGAGGAAAAAGAACCTGAAAGAGATTTTTTTATAAATGTTCCAAGATGCATTGGTTTGAAGAGCGTTTTCAGACATATTAGCTGGGTTTTATCCAAAACTAAAAATTATCCTATGGGCTTCAAATTATAAAATGTTAATTAACAGCGCTTTCTTTAACAACTGTGTAAAAATCCTGATAGGCTTCAATAAAATCATCTGCAAAATTAATAGCGCCGGAGACGGCTATACCATAAATACCGGTTTGCATTAAAGCTTCTACATCGTAGGTTTTTATTCCACCCACAGCCAATACCGGAATGTTGACGGATTGAGTCTTTAATTCTTTTATTATCTGTTGATAGCCTTCTGTACCTAGAAGTGCATAATTATTGGGCTTGGTTTCAGTTTCTGCAAATGGACCATAACCAACATAATCGGCTCCTTCCTGGGCAAGTCTGATTAAATTTTCTATTGTATTTGCCGATCCCCCAAGGGTAATATCATTGCCAACCAATTTGCGCAGGGCAATAAAATTGGCATCCATATTTTCTATATGAAAACCCTGTATATCGGCCTTTCCATTTAAATGAACATGATCGGTAACGATTAAGGTGGTGCCCCAATCATCACAGATTTCGGCTATCGCATTAATATCCTGTAAGAGTTCTTCATCACTTTTGCTCAGGCAACGGTATTGGACCCATTTTGCCCCGGCCTCACAAGCCTGTTGCACCTGTTCGATATGGCTTAAATGGGGAATATCGTGCGTAATATAATGAAGCTTCTCTATGTATTTCATACTTGGTGAACAGGATTTTAAGCTGATTTGATTTTAAGATCAGGAGGGCAATATATAAACAAAATCGCCATTGCAAGTATATTCCGCAATGACGATCCTGTTTTTTGAATGTTAAGCTTTTCTAAAACTTAACGTTCAGGCTTAGTAAAAAGTTAGTTCCCGCTTGTGGGTAAAAGAAGTTTTCGGTTACCCTGCTACCACCTGCCTGGTAGCCATAGGTATAACCATTGCTTTCATATTTCTTATCGAAAATATTGTTAACCAATAAACCAAGGTTTACGTTTTTAACACCTGCAAATTTAAAGTCGTAGTCCAAACGTGCATTGCTTACCCAATAACCGTTAATGGTCCTATCGTTGTTTTGCGTGTTATCCAGGTATTGTTTGCTTACATATTTGCTCTGTAAGGCTACAGCAAAACCACTAACAGGTTTGTAAACCAACTCCCCAAAAAGAACAGCATTTGGAGAATAGGAGATGTCGGTTAATTTATAGTTGTTTACCACCTGTCCACCGTTATCATAGTCATCATAATATTCAGTAAAGTTCTTGATTTTGTTTCTGCTCAATGCGGCATTGGCGTTTAATACAAATTGGGAAGAGATGGTATAAGAACCATCTACCTCAATCCCTAAACGGTAGCTTCTATCTACATTCTGACGGAAATTTCCGCCAACATCATTTATTTTCCCAGTAACTACCAGTTGGTTTTTATAAAACATGCCATAAGCATTTGCACCGACATTAAATTTATCGTTTTTAAAACGGTAACCTAACTCTACGTCATTCAAACGCTCAGGTTTTGGAGAAATACCTACAGCAGCATCTGTATAGTCATCACGGTTGGGCTCTTTGTTGGCCACACTAAATGAGGCATAAACATTGCTCTGTGGATTGATAAAATAAGTTGCACCAAATTTCGGGTTAAAGAAATTCAAGGTTTCGTTAACGGCCAAAGTGTTTAGTTTGTTTTCCGTTCCGGCAACATCGAAATATACCCGGCGGTACTGTAAGTCGGCAAATAAGCTTAACGATTCTACCGGGCTATAATTTACTTTACCATAAACGTTAAAATCGGTTTTGAAACCATCGTTATCATAATAATGCCTGTCTATATTTCCATTTGAAGCATATTGGGCCCAAATTACCTGCCCGAAGTGGGCGCCTTTATATTCATTATATGCACCGCCCAAAGTAAAATTTAAATTCTTTTGAGGCACGTAGTTAAAGGCGTAGGTAACGCCATAAAAATCGTTATCTAACCACCGTCTACGGATTAAGTCCGTTTCAGTAACCGGTGTTCCTCCAGGAATAACAACCGGATTTAAGCCATAATTTTTAAGTTCATCCTGTGCCCTATATTCTTCATAATAGCCTTCGCCTTTAGTGTAGTGTAAAGCGCCGTTAAAAGAAAACGCATCAGAAAACTGTCTGGCATAAATTAACTGGTAATGGTTCTGTGTATAGTTATCCGTTTGGTTATTGTACAAGAAACTGTTGTAAGTTCTTCCCGAGTTTAAAAGATTTGCGGCATCTTCTGCTCCTAATCCGTTTCTGGCAATATAGGCATTCATTCCAATCACATCATTTTCCAAACGTGATTGTGGAATACCGTTCCATGATTGATAGGTTTTCTCATTCCCTGAAAAAACATTTACGCGCAGCAGGTCTTTATTGCCGTGGTAAGCACCTGAGAGAAAATATGATTTAAGCAGTGATGAACCACGGTCTACATAACCATCAGAACTGATTCTTGATAAACGGCCATCAAAGCTAAAGCGGTTGTTAATCAAACCAGTTCCAACCTTAACGGTGTTTTTCCAGGTGTTGAAACTACCATAAGTGCTGTTTACTTCCGCATAGGGCTCCGTTTCGCTGGCAGTTGTCTGGATATTTAAACTCGCACCGAATGCACCTGCACCATTGGTTGAAGTACCTACACCGCGCTGAATCTGTATGTTATCTACCGAAGAAGCAAAATCGGGCATGTTTACATAAAACGTGCCTTGGCTTTCGCTATCGTTTATCGGAATACCGTTAACTGTTACGTTGATCCTGCTATTATCGCTACCGCGGATACGGATACCTGTGTAGCCTACGCCGGCACCAGCATCAGAATTAACCACAACTCCCGGTGTGTTCTGAAGGATAAAAGGCAGATCTTGTCCGAAGTTATTCTGTTGGATTTCCTCCTTGCTAATGTTCTTATAAGTAGTGGCTGATTTTTCTGTCGCCCGTATAGCGCGGACAATCACCTCATCTGCCAGGAAATTTTGTGGTGAGAGACTAAAATCCAGCGTAGCATGCTGTTTAAGTTCTACAGCTTTTTCGATTGTTTTATAGCCTACATAACTTACCACAATAGTGTATTTTCCGTTAACGAGGTTAGTGATGCTGTAATTTCCGGAGGCATCACTAACAACTGCCGTTTTTTGACTTCTTAATTTAACTGTAGCGCCGGGAAGTGGCTGCTGGTTTTGATCTGTTACTTTACCGGTAACAGTAATTTGTGCCGATGCAAAGAAAGGCAACATTGCAACAAGCGCTGCAAAAAGTAAATTTTTCAATTTTATTGTTTTTAGTTAAACCCATCGGAAAAGGGGCATTGCCGATTTTCAGTTAAACTTCCATAACTCCAATCCCTACGCCGGCATTACCCGGATCAGGTGCATTCGAGGTTGATGGCTGGAGGGTTTTAAGGTTGATGGCATTACCCCTCTACCTTTTTACCTTCTACCTTTCACCTCAAAATGGGTATGATCTCAGCCTGTTTTTGTGTTTATTTAAACAAGGCACCCCTAATGATGGTGCAAATGTAGAAAATATTTAACAATAACCGTATTTTTTGATGCTTTCTAGGTTAATTGAACAAAAATTGACAGTACAATGGAAAGATCTGTTATTTTTAGATCGAGGAAATGAGTGGTTCTCTGTGCTAGGGGATTTCAGTCCCGCTTCTGCTTCCGATGAAACCTGTGAAACAAGCAAGCTTACCAAAATATAATACAAAACTGGTGCTTAAATTGGCAGCATCCCGCATTGATTGGGTTTAAATGGCCAGGCAGGTATAAATATTAATGGATGACCACCAAACGTTCCTACGGAACGAAAACGCCAATTATACAATCGGCTACCTAGGAGTCGTCCCGATGGGACGGCCTGTGGTTATTTTACCTTTCCCGTCCCATCGGGACGACTCCTAGGTAGAAAAAAAATGTTTTATTTTTCGTTCCGTAGGAACGTTTTGTGTTTTAGGCACCACGGTAGCAAACCCCTGTTAACTAAACCCGACAGCAGCGGTTCCGATCCTTCATCGGAATTAGCGAATGGCGGGACTACAGTACCTATGAAATACTAACCTTTCATTTCCTAAAAAAAATCATTTATATTAATGGGAAATGAGCGCCCTGAGCTTTTGGCAAATTTCAAAACAAAGTCATGAATTTAGTCAAGAAACATCTATTTTCTTATACACCAAGAAAATCGTTTACTGCCTTAATTGCATTTTCGAACCTTTCATCACCCAATCCACCAATTACCTTATAATTCGCATTTAGTGCTTTCAGTTCCTTATGCCAAACCTGCATAAAATATTCGCGCTTATCGGGGAAATCGCGCAGCGGATCATCTTGCCAGGGCAAATCGATGTCCATTAACAGATACAGGTCGTACGGTCGCTCAGGCAGTGCATCCAGCACTACCTGTGGTGTTTCGCCTAATACTTCATCGCTCCAGATCTTTACCGTAATAAAAGTCGTATCACAAATAATAAAATCGCTTTCGGTAGTTACTAAAATAGCATCCTCTAAAGCTACCTGCCCGTAATACATGTTCACTTCATCTTGCAGCGTATAATCGGCAACCAGGTTTTCGCAGTAATAGCGGGCGTATTCTGGCACCCACGAAACTTTATAATATTTTGCCAGCAATTGAGATATAGTAGATTTTCCCGTACTTTCCGGGCCAACAATAGCGATCTTTTTAATATTTTTATTCACGATATGTTTTCTGAATAGGGTCAAATGTAATGGAAAAAGCCTTAAAAGAAAAAATCCGGTTGAGGAGGGCTCCTCTAACCGGATAATAAACCAAACAAACTATTTATGAAGAAATCCTCATGGCGGGTAACTAATCCGCGGAGGAAGCTTTAGATCATTGTCTAAAGTATATACAAAACGCATATATGTTCTGCTTATTACAACATTATTGCCAATATTTCCAATATCACAACTTCGTGACTTAATTCTGACGTGTAGCGCCACTTTTACGAAATTCTTTTAACACTAATTAACATTTGCAATAAAACCGTACATTTGATTTTGACAGCCATGTATAATTTATAGTACAATCTAAAAATTAGTGTTCATTATTTAAAACTATTTGTACTAAATGGTGTTATTTATTTAAGACATCAACAACTAAAACGTTATACCATGAAAAAGTTATGTGTTGTATTATCTCTGCTTATTATATTTGCTTTAGGTTCAATTGCCTTTACAAATATTAAATTGGGTGGAATAATCGGAAAAATTACACCGGGTGATGCGGCTTCTGCTGTTTCGCTTGTAGCGGCGACAGACACGCTAAAAGCGCAGATTAGTCAAGGTGTTTTTACTTTCACTAACCTCAAAGAAGGCGTTTACACTGTCGTTGTAAAAGCCAATGCACCATACAAAGATGCTGTTATAGAAAAGGTTGCCGTGAAAGATAGCGCCACTACAGATTTAGGCGAAATTAAATTACAGCAATAGTTCATTTTGCAAAAGAAAAATCTAAAAAGAGCACTTAAATAGTGCTCTTTTTTATTTTAAAAAAAACGCCTAAAAATCATGCTAAAGATGTATCTTTGCATCCCGACAGAACAGTTGGGATTTTTCTTCTTACAAGCACAAAATCTCGTTGCTTTCAGGGTTTCAAAAGAACCAATACTTTAGAATTTTAATTATTGTTTAAGCTTTATCATGCCTAAAGACACTTCCATACGCTCAGTACTGATTATCGGATCTGGACCAATTATTATTGGCCAAGCCTGTGAATTTGATTACTCGGGTTCGCAAGCGGCTCTTTCTTTAAAAGAAGAAGGGATTACCGTTTCCATTATCAACTCTAATCCGGCTACAATTATGACGGACAAGGTTATCGGCGACCATGTTTATTTGCGCCCGTTAACTGTTGATTCAATAGAGGTTATTTTACAAGAGCACATCGACTCTGCAGATTTACCTAGAATTGATGCGGTACTTCCTACCATGGGAGGCCAAACTGCATTAAACCTCTGTAAGGAAGCTGAAGAACGTGGTGTTTGGGAAAAATATGGTGTAAAAGTAGTTGGTGTAGATGTTGCTGCAATCGAAAAAACCGAAAACCGCGAAGCTTTCCGCCAGTTAATGGTTGATATCGGTGTAGGTGTTGCAGAATCGAGAATTGCCAACTCATTTTTAGAAGGTAAAGAAGCAGCACAAGAAATCGGTTACCCATTGGTAATCCGCCCTTCATACACCTTAGGTGGCTCAGGTGGTGGCTTCGTACACAAAAAAGAAGAGTTCGATGCTGCTTTAAAACGTGGTTTAGAGGCTTCGCCAACACATGAAGTATTAGTAGAGAAAGCTGTTTTAGGCTGGAAAGAATATGAGTTAGAGTTGTTAAGAGACAGCAATGATAACGTAATCATTATCTGTTCGATCGAAAACTTCGATCCGATGGGTATCCACACAGGAGATTCGATCACTGTTGCTCCGGCAATGACCTTATCTGATCGTTGTTACCAGGATATGCGTAACCAGGCGATCAAAATGATGCGTGCAATCGGCAACTTCGCTGGTGGCTGTAATGTTCAGTTTTCGGTTAACCCGGCAAACGATGAAATTATCGCCATCGAAATTAACCCACGTGTATCACGTTCATCAGCTTTGGCAAGTAAAGCAACTGGTTATCCAATTGCAAAAATTGCAGCAAAACTGGCAATCGGTTACAACCTGGATGAAATTGAAAATCAGATTACCAAAACCACTTCAGCATATTTCGAACCTACTTTAGATTACGTAATCGTTAAGATACCCCGCTGGAACTTCGATAAATTTAAAGGCGCTAATAAAGAGCTTGGCCTACAGATGAAATCGGTTGGAGAGGTAATGGCAATTGGTCGTACTTTTATCGAAGCACTACAAAAAGCTTGTCAGAGTTTAGAGATCAACCGCGCTGGTTTAGGTGCAGATGGCAGACAGGTGCGCAATATTGAAGAAATTATGGACGGTTTGGAGCACGCTTCATGGAACCGTCTGTTCTTAATAAAAGATGCCATGGCAATGGGCGTACCTTTGGAGTCGATCCGTAAGGTAACCAAAATCGACAAATGGTTCTTAAACCAGATTCAGGAGCTTGTATTGCTTGAAACTGAACTGAAGAGATATTCACTAAACAATATCCCTCAAGATTTCTTCGTAACACTTAAACAAAAAGGGTTCTCTGATATCCAGATCGCCTGGTTGTTAGGCAATGTTACAGAAGATGAAGTTTACGATCGCCGTAAAGCTTTAGGTATAAACAGGGTATATAAAATGGTTGATACCTGCGCTGCAGAATTCCCGGCCAAAACACCATACTACTACTCTACTTTCGAAGAGGAAAACGAATCTGTTCCATCCGATAAGAAAAAGGTAATTGTATTGGGTTCAGGCCCTAACCGTATCGGTCAGGGTATCGAATTCGATTACTCTTGTGTGCACGGATTATTGGCAGCAAAAGAATCAGGTTTTGAGGCCATCATGATTAACTGTAACCCTGAAACGGTTTCAACAGACTTTAACATGGCCGATAAATTATATTTCGAGCCGGTTTTCTGGGAACATGTTCGCGAAATTATCGAGCTGGAAAAACCAGTGGGCGTTATCGTTCAATTGGGTGGACAAACAGCTTTGAAAATGGCTGAGAAATTAACCGAAAGAGGCATCAAGATTATCGGAACATCTTTTGAGAATATGGATATCGCTGAAGACCGTGGCCGTTTCTCAGACCTGTTGAAAGAATTAGATATTCCTTATCCAAAATATGGTGTTGCAGAGAATGCTGAAGAAGCAATCGTTGTAGCAAACGAAGTAGGTTATCCTGTATTGGTTCGTCCGAGTTATGTACTGGGTGGACAAGGCATGAGCATCGTAATCAACGATGAAGACCTAGAAAAAGCAGTAGTAAAATTATTGGGCGATTTACCAGGCAACCGTGTATTGATCGATCACTTTTTAGACAGGGCAGAAGAGGCAGAATCTGATTCAATCTCTGACGGCGAGGATGTACACATTGTGGGTATGATGGAGCACATCGAGCCTGCAGGTATCCACTCAGGAGATTCATTTGCCGTATTACCTACATTCAGCTTATCAGAAACGGTAACTAAAGCGATGGAAGAATACTCGATCAAAATTGCAAAAGCATTAGATGTACGTGGTCTATTAAACATTCAGTTCGCCATTAAGGATGAGAAGGTTTATGTAATCGAGGCAAACCCAAGGGCATCACGTACGGTTCCTTTCATCGCAAAAGCTTACGATGTTCCATACATTAACATCGCAGCTAAAATTATGCTGGGTGTAGCGAAGCTGAAAGATTTTACGATTGTTCGTAAACTTAAAGGTTACGCCATTAAAGAACCCGTTTTCTCTTACGAGAAATTCCCTGAGGTAGCGAAAGAGTTAGGTCCTGAAATGAAATCTACAGGTGAGGCGATCCGTTTCATCAAGGATTTGGAAGATCCTTACTTCCGCAAGCTTTACAAAGACAAATCAATGTATTTGAGTAAGTAATTCGCTTACGAATACTTATAAAATAGCAATGGCCAGTGATGATTTCACTGGCCATTTTTTTTGTAGTTGTATTGGGCGGCTCGTCATTCCCAACTTGATTGGGAATCTTAAAGCCTACTGCATTACGATTCCCGCCTGCGCGGGAATGACGACCGTTTTATAACTGCCGCTATTATTGCTTCAACTTCGGAATCCTCGTTGGTGTATCCGTTCCGTTTACAATGGTAATTGCGCTCTTTGCGATCGCTTTGATGGTAGAAAGGATATTTTCTACATCCAAAGAACTATATTCGTCTTTCACACTATGGTACAATTTATCGATATCAATTTTATCGGTACTAATGGTATGTGCCGGAACGCCCAAAGCAGCTAAAGTTGCATTATCACTTCTATAGAATAAGTTTTGATCTGGGTATGGGTCTGGATGGAAAGTAAATTCAGTCCCAGCTAAATTTTTCTGCAAAATCTTCCCAAAATCAGATCTCTCATAACCGGTAATAAATGCGGTATTCTTGCCAAATTTCGAATCCTTACCAATCATCTCAATATTGAACATGGCTACTACATCATCAGGATTTAGTTTTTCTGAGAAATATTTTGCGCCGAAACCACCGATTTCTTCGGCAGTAAAGGCAACAAAGATTAAAGTACGTTCATTGTTTTTCTGCGCTTTGTAATATTTGGCAAGGGCAATCATAGCCGTCGTGCCTGAAGCATCATCATCTGCACCATTGGCAATACTATCGCCATCAACACTTTTTAAAAAGCCTAAATGATCATAATGGCCAGAGAAAACCACAATTTCTTTTGCTTTTGATTTACCTGGAATTACCCCTGCAACATTAAATAAAGGCATTTTATCTACCTTACTTTTAAATGTTGCCGAAAAATCTGTTGCGGCATCTTTACCCAAAACAAAAACCTGCACAGCGCTTGTAGTTGCTTTAACGTCTTTCTCATCAACGGTTGCCGGTTTACCGAAGTAACTTCTATAACGGTTAAACAGATCAGCAAATTTATTGTCAACCAGAATAATCTGATTTTTTTGAGCACCCATCATTGCCCTTAGCTGAGGCACAAATGCTTTTTCTGGATCTAATTTAACAACAGTAGTGTTCGATTTATCTAGTGTAACACTTTCTGAAGTTACGCCTGAAACGATTAAATTTTCTGCGGTAACTTCCTGTCCATCAATCTTAACACTTGTACTTAGGTTGGTAACCTGGTATTTGTTAAAGGTTTGGCGGAAAGTTTTCTCACCTGTTAAAGGCTTTAAACCGATCTTTTTAAATTCAGATTCGATAAAAGTAGCTGCTTTATCAATACCGGGCGTAAAGGTTGCACGCCCTTGCATATCATCGGCACTTAAGGTTTTAATCAGGTGATCGGTGTATTCGCGGGTAATGATTTTATCTATGTTTTGCGCCTTAAGCTGTAGGCTTGCCATCCCGACAAGCGTAAAAAAGAATATTTTCTTCATATAATAAGTATTAGTTTTGCGATTTAGATTTTTACCTGTGATGTTAACCATTTATCTCTAAAAGTCTGCATGGCCGGTGTTAAATCTCCTCCTGTTTTTTCAATGGGAACAATTTCTAAAGCCGGATCTTCAATCAAGGTTAATTGTGTCGTTTTCTGCGCCCCACGATAAAGATAAGTAACCTTCAGCACATCGCCGGGTTTGTGGGCATCAGTAATGGCCGCAACCGCAGCTACATCTTTTACCGTCACACCATCGATGGCCAACAATGCATTATCAACATCTAAACCTGCCTCATATGCAGGCGTACACATTAGCGTTTGCCCTAAAATTAATTTTCCATCCAACTCATTAATCTTGCCAAAGCCAGCAAAAGCTTTAGCAGGATTTGCTTTGCGCAAAACAAGGCCTGCATTTAAAAGCAGCTTGGCATAATCGTTCTTTTCGGTGCCGTAAATATAATTTTTAAAGAAACCGGCAGCGAAAGCAGGATCTTTAGTCAGCGTCGCGAGGGTTTTCTCTAAATCAGGTACAGTGTATGCAATTTCTGGCTTGCCATAGGCTTTCCAAAGCGCACGCATATAATCATCAAGGCTGAGCTTAAATTCGGTTCTTAAACGAAGATCTAAAGCCAGGGCAGTTGCAGCACCATAGGTGTAATACGAGGTGAATATGTTGCCTTTATTGGTCTGATCGATAGCCACACCAGCATCGGCAAACACCGCATACCTACTGGCCTCAATTGGCGAAAAGTTTTTTGCACCCGGCGAGAGTAAAACAGCATTTACCAAGCCATTAAAAGTTTGTATGGCATTGTCGGTAGTTTTTAAACCCGCCCTGGTTAATAGCAGATTGCCATAATATTGGGTAAAGCCTTCAGCCAGCCAAAGTTCATCACTCATATTGGCATGCTCGAAATTGAAGGGTTCTAAGGTTTTTGGCCTTAAACGTTCTACATTCCAGCTGTGAAAATATTCGTGCGAAAAAGTACCCAGGAGGTTTGATTCATAACCCGCAATTTTTGGTGTGCGCTGCACAATCGAAGTGGAGTTTCTATGCTCCATTCCATCGCCCGCATTCTCCGGATACACATCATCCAGAAAATAATAATTACCGTAATCGTAAGTGGGGAATTCGCCCCAAACGGCAAAATGTTCAACAACCATTTTTTTAAGCATTTCAGCATAATTATTGATGGTTTTCTGATCGTCGTTAGCGTGCGTAATTAAATGGATGGTCTGTACTTTACCATCGGTATTTTTAACCTGCCAGCTTGCCGTTTTATAATTGGCAATTTCGATAGGACTATCCATAAAATATTGAAGATTTGGCGCGAAATAAGTCCCATTGGCCATTGGCTTAAGCTGTGTAGCTACTTTCCAGTCCGGTTTTTCGGCATAATTAAATTTCACCAGTCGCGGCCTGGTATCCATGCCTACCGGAAAAGCAAAAGTTGCCGGCATATTCATGTGTGCATGGGTTTCGTCAAAACCAGCATAGGTTCCGTCAATCCAGTTTCCAAAAAGTGTATAGTTTACTTTTACGCTGGAACCATGATTGGGAATTTCATAAACATCGCCTGCTGTTTGTTTAATGGCCAGCTGTTTTCCTGATGCATCGAAAGCTTTCAGGTGATATATATTTTTTCCAAACTCATGTGTAGCGTAACGGCCCGGAGATGACCTGCTCATTCTAACCTTTAGCGTACCCGCAGGAACATTTGGGATAACCATGCTGATTTCAGCTTCATGATGGATAACATTTGGAAAGGAAACCGTATAACTGATCTCATTTTGGGCAAAAGCCTGAAACGATAATAGACCAAATACCGCAGCACCTAAAAATTTCTTCATAAAATCGGGATTATAAGGGCAATTTAATAAAAATGGAAGATGTTTGAGGTAAAATGTACGATGGATAATAGTTGATGGTCTGATAGTCAATAACTGATAGCCTATTGTTCACAGTAGATTTTTTTCGGTTTAATAGTTTAAGCCATGATCTATGAACCATCCGCTCCCAACTCCCTTCTTACATTTTCCCTTAGCCCTCGCTATCCCAATCGTGTTTTTCGAGATCGCGGTAAGCTTTTCCTTTTATAATTTCCTTCTTTTTAGATGATTCGGAATCGACCCTAGTTTCATGAATATTATCGGCTACTTCAAAATGGAAATCCTTATCTTTTTTAGAATGATAAATCGATACTTCATCCCCATCCGCTATAGCATAATCATAAGGTCCTCTTGCACTCATCAGTTTTACAAACACCGGCAAACATTCAAAAAAGATAAACAGCAGCCCGATAAAAGTAACAGCAATTGCCGTATTGTTATCCCGTGTGCCATCAACATTAAATTTAAGTTGCCCTAATGCCCAGTTGCGGTCGGCAAAACCAGCAATATCCGATAAACTGTCTAACTGTTTTTTAGTGTACAGCTTTTCGGTAAACAGCCCATCAAATTCTTTGCGTTTATCTACAAAACCTTCCGATTTATTGATGGCGGCTTTTAGTGAATCTAATTCAGCTGTGCGTTGTACTATTTCAGCTTCCTTACGCTTGGCATACGGCCCGTAGCCCATTACGCCGGATGTTTCGGTGGTTTTGTTTCCAAAAATCTCGAAATTAAGCTTTTGTCTATCCGTTTTAATTCCTTTTTCAAGCGAATCGCGTGTGGCCTTCTGTTGATTTAACCTACCGAATTCTACCTGATATTTTTTCTCAAAAGCTTTGTTCAGGGTATCAATTTTAGAACGCTGGCCGTTTAGGTAACTTACCTTTAGGCGTTCTTTAATTTCCTTGTCGAAAATTTTAAGTTCTATTGGTCTCGAAATTACCATACCAATCATAATGGCCAACAGAATACGCGGTGTAGCCTGTAACAACTGTTTATTGGTACTGGCGCTTTTGTTAATGCTCGATACGATATAGCGGTCCATATTAAAGATGGCCGCCCCCCATAAAAAGCCGAAAACAATGGCAAAAATTACGGCCAGATCGTCCCCCTTAAAAACAAAATACATGGCATAGCCCCCAGAAAGGGCAGCAAATAAGCCGGTAAAAAATATGGTGGCGCCAATGCCAGTATATTTATTTTGTTCTGAAGGATACTTTTCCAGTGTAGGGATATGAGCGCCAGAGCAAAACCAAAAGAAACGGTTCAGTTTGTCCATTTGTAACTATTTATAATTAAACGCCTAAGGGTTAAAGTTGTTACAGTTTTACGCAAAATTTTATGGCATTTTTTTGATGGGGAGCGTAAAGTTGATTTTCCTATATTTGCATAAATACATTTAATAAAATGAAAGAAATATCGGTACAAGAACTAAAAGAGAAAATCGATAACAAAGAAGATTTTCAATTGATTGATGTTCGTGAAACATTCGAATATGAGGTTTCCAATCTTGAAGGCGAGAATATCCCTTTAGGTGGAATTTTAATTGAGGCTGATAAGGTTGCGAAAGATAAGCCGGTAATTATTCAGTGCCGCAGTGGAAAAAGAAGCGCAGCAGCAGTAATGCAGTTGGAGCAACAATACGGATTTGATAATCTTTATAACTTAAAAGGCGGTATTTTAGCTTGGCAAGAAGCTTTTGATCCGAACATGCCGGTTTACTAATGATAGAATGAGTGAGTTTTGAATGAGTGAATGTTATTATCGCTTATTCAAAATTCATTCTTTCATTCAATAATCTAATCATTCTAAATTCTCTAACTCAATCACTCTCTAATTTCGTCATTCAATCATTTCTACCGTGGCTAAAAAATTTGCTTTAAATATCTTCTATAACCTGGCCATTATCCTTTCTATTTTCGGATTGGTTTGGTGTTATAACAATGCTAAATATCTTCCAGCTGGCTTTTTGGTAGGCACAACGGCTTGTTTGTTCTACTTTAAGTATCAACTTACCAAAGACATCAAAAAGAGCTTTAAAGAAAAAGATCAGAAGTAGCAATTTAATGTTAGAATTAGTGAGTCTTGAATGAGTGAATATGATGATATAACGCTTATTCAAAATGCTACTATCATTGCCTCGCTCAGACTCTTCAAATCATTCCTACTCTACTTTAAAGAAAAAGATCAGAAGTAATGCCTGTTAAGCCTAAACCAGGCAGATCTTTTAAAATATACTTACCATTTTCGAAAGCTGGATCAGTAAAGGGGTTATTCTTGGTGAGCCATGGCCCATCCAAATCGGCCCAGTTACATAGAGGAGCCAAAGCAGCTGCAGCCAAAGTGGCACAACTGGTTTCGCTCATACAGCCAATCAGCACTTTCATTCCAAAAGAACGGGCTTTCAAAATCATCTGATGCCCTTCGTACATGCCACAGCTTTTCATCAGTTTTACGTTAATGCCATGGTAAGCGCCTTTCAGGTCGTCCATGTCGGCTAAACGCTGTACGGCTTCATCAGCCAACAAAGGAATCGGACTGCGCTCGGTTAGCCAGGCATTCCCATCGAGGTTATTTTTATCCATAGGCTGTTCGATTAACACCACGCCCTGGTTATGCAGCCAATAAATTAAATCAATTGCTTTAATTTTATCTGCCCAGCCCTGGTTCGCATCCACATATAAGGGTACATTGGTCATGCTCCTGATCGTTTCGATAATTTCCTGATCGTTATCCCTCCCCAGTTTAACTTTGATCACTTTAAAAGCTTCAGCATCTTTCAGTTTTTCGCGGATTACTTCAGGTGTATCAATCCCAATGGTATAAGAAGTTACCGGCATATTAGCAGGATCTGCGCCGTAAATTTCATAACAGGGTTTATTTAACAGCTTTCCATTAATATCGTTAAGGGCAATATCAATAGCTGCTTTAATGGCTGGCTGGCCTGGAGCAAGGCTATCCAGATAGCTAATCATTTCTTTGAAATCGAATGGATACTGGATTTTATCCCAATCTACAAGGCTAAGAAAAGCCGCTGCGCTTTCGTAGCTCTCGCCCATATAAGGTACCATAGAAGCCTCACCATAACCTGTAACACCTTCATGTTCGATCTTTAACAGCATTAAGGGGGTGCTGGTACGGGTAAATTTCGAGATCGAAAAAGGATGTTTTAATTCTAATTCAAATTGTCTGCAACTAATCTTCATTATCAATCGTCTTCTAAATAAATAAGGTAATTATCGATTTGCAAATTATCTTTGTTTTTATTAACGCAACTACCACTGCCATGAAAAACATTTCAAGATTACGGTATTTTATTTATTTATCCTTAATAATTATTGGGGGATGTACCACAGGAAAAAAAGCCTTACAAAAAGGTGATTACGATGCTTCGGTTGCCAAAGCAGTAAGCAGGCTGCAAAACTCGCCAAAAAATAGTGAGGCTATGGAAGTGCTAAAAACAGCATACGATTTAGCGCTGCAGGACCATCTGCGAAAAATTGAAGAAGCTAAAATGTCTAACGATTTATTCAGGTGGGAATCGGTGATGTACGATTATCAAAAAATCAATCAATTGGCCGATGATATTAACAGTTGCCCAGCTTGCTTAACCATTGTTCCAGGTCCGAAAAAATACATCAATGAACTTGCTGATAGTAAATACAATGCAGCTGCCGCAAGGTATAACTCAGGCTTAGGCTATTTGAGAGAAAACAACCGCCAATCGGCTAAAAAGGCATATTACGAATTTGAGAAAACACAGAATCTTCAGCCAAATTATAAAGATGCCAAAGCCAAAATGGAGGATGCTTATTGGGCAGCGGTAACCAGGGTTGTTGTTCAGCCGATTATTGTTAACAGCGGCATGTACAAATTAAGCGCTGATTATTTTCAGCAGCAGATCGATCAGTTTATTGGAAATTACTCGAGAAATAAGTTTGTGATTTTTTATGGCGAAACACAGGCAACAGATCAAAAAATTGTTCCGGATCAGGTATTGAGTTTAAACTTTGACGATTTCGTGGTAGGCCAGACCTATGTAAAAGAAAGGGTAGAAAAGTTGAAACGCGACAGTGTGGTAATTGGCGAAACCCGTGAGAAAAAACCAATTTACGGTACAGTAAAAGCCACCTTAAGTATTTTCGAAAAGAACATCTCTTCATCGGGATTATTGGATATGAGCATTACCGATTGGAGTACAAAAAAACTGGTACGCCAGCAGAAATTTCCTGGAACTTATGTATGGAGAGATAATTGGGCAACCTATAAAGGCGATGATAGGGCGCTGAGTAAACAGCAATTGGCCATTACCAGAAGGAGGGAGCAACTGCCTCCACCACCAAGTGCTTTGTTTTTAGAATTTACCAAACCCATTTACAGCCAACTGGTTGATGATATCAGTTATTATTATAATAATTACTAAACCTCACCCTATTTGAGGAACTGCTTTACGCACTACCTGTGCATCCCTCTCCTGCAGGAGAGGGAAACGATGGACATTGCTATACTACCACTGCTAACATGGTGAGGTGGTTGTAATCCCTGCGTTAAAATAAAATATCGTTGCAAAGCCCTAAAAATATAATGGCTAATATTGCAGTGATGAATACCGGCTTATACAATCCTTTCCAAAACTTCGATTTTTTATACAAAATCTGCTTCCTAAGTGGCAAAACTTTTAATTCGCCTGTTGTTCAGGTGCCGTTAATCCCCAAATGGTTATTAGCACAGGCTGGTTTAAGTGGCGAAGAGCAGATCCAGTTTTTGGATGAGAGTATCCGTTCCTACAACACCTTGGTTATCCCGGTGAACAGTGAGGTAAACGAGCAGTTTTTAAGCCCGCTTGAACACAAAATCGAAGCAGCATTTGCAACAGGGTACGATGCCATTTCCGCATTGCCCGAACTGGATCTTTTTAACTGGATCGGCAAGTTTTTATATGGCTTTGTATACATCGAAATGCATTCGGCTTTACGCAAGGAAATGACTGCAGATGGCTTAAATATGTCGCAATCGTTAATGATGAAATTTGCCAATCTGAATTTCATGATGCAGAACCTGTATACCAGTCTGGAGTTTGAAGATTTTTCGCCATGGTCTATCACAGTAGTGAAATTAGAAAACGGAGAAACCCCGTTCAGTTTCCGTGATGAGATAAACACTTTAACCTTCTCGTTAAAAATGAAAGATTTTGGGATTATCGCCTGTTTACAGGATAATGGTACCAATAAACGCTATCATCAGGATATCATTAATGAAATAAAAGGAAAAGCTTTAACAGCCGAACAGTTTGAAGAGCTTAGTGCGCGTTTTTATTACTCTGCCTATCTGTTTAACCGTTTACCCGAATATACTTTTATGCCAGTAGAAGGCACCACTTATATCGAGGCTATGCCTTTACGCGGCAACATGACCAAACCGCTTTTTGATGTTTGGCAACATAAAGTATATGCCCAGGTGTTGGAAAACTTCTGGAAACCCTGGGGTTATGTGGTATTCGAGATTATAAAAAACCCTGATGAACCGATGAGTTTCTTCGAGAAACCCTATTTGCCAACGGCGGGGTAGTTTTTGGTGTTTCGTCATACCCCGCTTGACTGGGTATCTTAAAGCCAAAAAACATATAACTTCTTGCATTAGGATTCCCGTTTTCACGGGAAAGACGATTCTTCCCAAAGGATACTATCTCCCTCCTGTTAACATGGTAATAAAGTTCTGCAAAATGCCAGGAACAAAAATGATCGTAAAAATCAATCCGGTTAAGGCACCAAAAAAGTGAGCGTCATGATTGATGTGGTCTCTCGAATTGCGGGAAGCATAAGCACAATAAATTAAATACAAAATCCCAAAAACTACAGCAGGAATTCCAATCGGGATAAACATGATGTAAATTTTAGACATTGGATTGAATAAAATATAGCTAAAAAGCACTGCACTAATCGCTCCGGATGCACCAAGGCTATTGTAGTTAAAATGGTCTTTATGTTTAATAACGGTGGGTAGATCACTCAGCACCAGTCCTAAAAAATAAAGTAATCCAAACTGCCAGCTCCCCATTAATCTTTCCAGCGTAAAGGCAAAAGCATAAAAGGTAAACATATTAAAAAACAGGTGCATCCAATCTGCATGTACAAGCCCGCTGGTAATCAAAGTATATACATTCTGTCCTTTCGAAACACTATACGGATGCAGCATAAACTTTCCGTAAATGGAGTGATCGTAAAAAGCATATAAGCTGGTAATAATGGTAAAAACGAAAATTACGGAGGCAACTGGTGCAATATTGAAGTATTCCATGGGGGTTATTTTAAATCAAGTTTTACGTCTGTAACCAAACGGGCTACCGGATATCGATTGTGTGTTTTTTCGTAATAATCAGAATTTTTATATACAAAATCAAGTTGTGCGGCCGCATTCTTCGCAAATTCGGCATCTGAAGCTTTTTTCGCCTCCAGTTTATGCTGTAGTTCTGGATTATTTTTTAGCAATGCTGTTGCGGTATCTTCAAAAACATATGCAGAATAATGTTCTTTCATATCCAGAATTGAATCGAAAAAGTTCCAGTTGAAATAAGAATCAGTAGCCTGTGGCTCCAGTGTTTCTACAATATACCGGTTAACAGGCTGGTTAACATAAACCACAAAATCGCCTGCATAATACTGGAGGTTCTGTTTTATCGTATTCAATTTTACGGCTGAGTGCAGATAGTGCCCTTCATAGGGCCTTGTTCCGGTTTTAAAATCGCCGATATAATAACTTTCTACTTCAATTTTCTGATCGTTTTTTAGCTCCCTGATTTTAACATTATTCAGTTTAAGCAGGTCAATTACGCGGTCCCAGGCTTGCGGAATAATGTAGGCAACCGGTTTTTGAATAGACACCGCGGGTTCGAACTTGTTCCATTCTTTAATGGTTTTGGTGTAAGGTTTACTGCGGTCGTAATATAAACGATCGGCACCGCTTACCATACTGGGTTTTTGGCCAGCCTCAAAGCCTTTAAAGGTCAGATCGTTTACCTCGGTTTTGTTCAGTTTCCATTCTAAAGGAAATTCCTGTTGTGCAGCAACAAGTTCATCGGCCTTCCGCTTATTCCCTCCAATAACCTTGGCATCGCGTTCTACAAGCTGAATATAGGTTTGCAAAAGCTTGTAAGTAGCATCCACACGCAAATCGTATGCCTTTAGCATATGCGTTTCGGGCATAAAACCGATGGTGTTGTGCAGCGTGGTATATCCGGTAGAATAACGTGGGGGATCTATAAATCCGGTTATTCCGCTTTCAGGCGTTTCGCCTATCGAATTTACATAGGGAATCATCGGGTAACCCATCTTCTCCATTCCCTTATATAGATCAGGTACCAATGTTTTAGTTAAATAACCCGAAAGAATCGGGTTCAGCTTATCTTTTTGTGTAGGGATAAGCGTCATTACATATTGATAATCGGCACCATTGCTGGTGTGCGTATCTACAAATATTTCGGGCTGCCAGGTATTAAAAATGAGTTGAAACGCTGCTGAATTTTTCGAATCGGTTTTAATGAAATCACGGTTCAGATCGAGGTTCTTGCTATTGCCCCTAAAACCATAAGCAACCGGTCCGTTCTGGTTGGCCCTTGATGTTCCGCTACGGTTAAAACTGCCATCTATATTGTAAAGTGGAATAATGCAGATCACCACATCTTTTGGCAGTTTACCTGCCTTAAGCAGATCGCGGGCAAGCATCATCGATGCATCCACCCCCTCTGGTTCGCCCGGATGAATGCCGTTGTTGATCAACAAAATCCTTTTATTCTGTTTTCTAATCTCAGAAGGATCAAAAACCCGATCGCGCGACAAAACCAATACATGTAAAGGCTTACCAAAATCTGTACGTCCATAGGTGAACAATTTGGCCTGTGGATAGGTCTTAGTTAGGTTTTCGTAATAGGTTATAGCAGCATTGTAAGTTGAGGTTTCAATTTTTCCGCTCAGCTCGAAAGGTGTTTTTTGTGCCGCAGCTTTTAATCTCATCGAAAGCAAACAAAACACAAAGAATTTTTTCATGCCTTAAATCTAAGAAATGAAATGATGTTATTAAAGGGTTTTACGATAAGATTTAATCGTTCCAAACATATATCTAAAACCTATGGTGTAAACGTTGTAAACATCCGGCGAATAGTTCTCAAACTTGGCGCTCGAATCGTTATAACCATCCAAACCTTCACCAAAAGTATAGTTCGATTGTGCATTAATATTGATAACATACCTCATGTAGCCATAACCATCGTTAATGTAATAGTTAAAACCGAAGTTTAAAGGTACCGCCATATTAAGGCTTTTATCTTTTCCAGGGAAAGGGCCATAGCCAGGATCGTATGCAGCCCAACTTGGTTTATACCGCACAATATCGGTAATCTTGTTGTTAATTACCCCAATACCCAAACCCACATACAAACCCCTCAAATTGTATAAAAACTCGCTTTTATCGTAGTTCGCCACCTCACCAAGCATTAACTTTACATTGGCTGTAATGGCGGTATATTGATTTATAAACTGACGGTTGTGCGGATCGGTTTCAATGTCTCCACCTTGAATCCTACCATACTGCCCTTCTAAACCCAGTGTTACAAACGGCGTGATATGATAATCGATTACGCCATAGGCCGTGTAACCAAAACTTCCTTTGTATACATCGGTATAAGATTTGTTTATTCCTCCACCAAAACCATACGACATTTTAAAGTAATTAGATTGGGCAAAAGAAAAACTTCCTATAAAAACAAGCAGAAGGGTTATGTAAGTAGCTTTCAGCAAATTAAAAATCATATCGTTTTTTTACAAAAATAATATGTTTATCGAATATCTATAACTTTTACCTTTGAATTATGAGCACATACACCAACTTTAACAAATCTCTGGAGCAGCGGTTTATAAAATATGCGAAGATTGATACCCAATCTGATCCAAATTCTCCAACTTGCCCATCAACCTTAAAACAAAAAAACTTAGGTAAAGAATTGGTTCAGGAACTGTTAGAAATTGGCGTTATTGATGCCGAAATGGATGATAATGGCTATGTGTATGGCACAATCCCATCCACTACAAACAAGCAGTTGCCCGTAATTTTCTTCTGTTCGCACATGGATACCTCGCCCGATTGTAGCGGTGAAAATGTTAAACCGATTATTCATGACAATTATCAAGGACAAGACTTAATTCTGCCAGATGACAACAATATTATCATAAAATTGTCTGAGCACAAAGACTTAAAGCACCAGATTGGCAACATTATTATCACCGCAAGCGGAACAACTTTATTAGGTGCCGATAATAAAGCAGGGTTAGCAGAAATTATGGAAGCGGCTGCCTTTTTAATGCGCAATCCTGATGTAAAACACGGAACCATAAAGCTACTTTTCACCCCTGATGAAGAAATAGGCCGTGGCGTAGATAAAGCCGATTTAAAGAAACTGGGTGCCGATTTTGGCTATACCATAGATGGGGAAACGTTGGGTTCAATCGAAGATGAAACTTTTTCTGCCGATGGCGCCACCCTTAAAATTTATGGCGTAAGCACTCATCCGGGCTTTGCCAAAGGAAAAATGGAAAGCGCCATTAAGATCCTTGCTGAAATTTTAGATTCGCTGCCAAAAGATACACTCACACCAGAAGCTACACATCAAAAAGAAGGATTTATCCACCCGGTGAGTATGAACGGACAGGTAGAAGAAGCAGAAGCACAGTTTATCATCAGAGATTTTACCGATGAAAAACTAGCCGCACATGGGCAGTTTTTAGAAGAAACCGTAAAAAATGTGATGGCTAAATACCCAAAGTCTACCTATAAAATTAATATTAAAGCACAGTACCGCAACATGAAACAGGTGTTGGATCAGCATCCTAAAATTGTACAATACGGAATTGAAGCCATTGAACGGGCAGGTGTGGTGGCAAAACAACAAAGTATCCGTGGTGGAACCGATGGCTCACGACTTTCTTACATGGGCTTACCTTGCCCCAATATTTTTGCCGGAGAACACGCTTTTCATAGCAAACAAGAATGGGTAAGTGTGCAGGACATGGAAAAAGCGGTACAAACCATTATTAATATTGCCTGTATTTGGGAAGAGCGTGGGTAGTTGAAACAGTTCGGAGTTGGCAGTTTTGAGTTCGGAGCCGTATCCAACTCCAAACGCCCAACTCCAGCCCCCAAACTCAATAGGAGGCTTGTCCAATATCCAATCTTGCTATTTTCCCCTCTTTGTTTACCTTAAATTTAAAGCAGGTTTTAAAATCACCCCATTGGTCGGAGTGGAAATGGCCATATACCTCCAATCCGTTGTTTTCAACTTTATCTATACTGGTAAAACGCTCATGTCCCAGCGCTTTCTTAAAGAAGTTATTAAATTTCATCTGGTTTCCGTCGTCGTAAAAGGTAACATCGATAGCAAATAAAGGAAACCACGTTTTTTCATCGCCTTTTTGCAATGCGGTAATAGCGGCCTTCACTTTTGCATTTGATAATTTTGTTAAATCTATCGCCATGGGTTTCTGATTTTATTTTAAGCGAAAGTAAATGCGCGGGTAATAAAATAAACAGTGCTTTTAGCTTTTCATTTGCTTAAGCTTTAAGTAGTAATCAAAATTAATAAAAAAGATATTTTTAAAGTACATCTTTTTGTTAATTTAGATTGCAAATGATAACTCTCGAGAACGACTATATAAAAGTTAGCCTGGCGGCTAAAGGCGCAGAACTTCAAGGCTTATTTAGTAAAGAAACCAAGTTGGAATATTTATGGAATGCCAATCCTAAATATTGGGCAAAACACAGTCCTGTTTTATTTCCTATTGTTGGCTCATTAAAAAACAACCGTTTTACTTACCAAGGTAAAAGCTATGAGCTACCACGCCATGGTTTCGCCCGTGATCATGTTTTTAATTTCGAAAAAATAAGTGAAACTGAAGCTGTTTTTACTTTAACCCAAAATGAAGATACCTTAAAAGTATATCCTTTTTATTTCGAACTGAAACTGAGGTATCAATTAATAGATAGAAAGCTGAGCTTAACTTACGAGGTAGAGAACACCGGTACTGCCGAGCTTTTATTTTCAATTGGTGCGCACCCGGCATTTGCGGTACCCAATACCCCCAATACCGTTTACGAAGATTATTATCTTGCTTTTAATAGCGATGAGAAATTAACTTTCTGGAAACTGGAAGACGGCTTGGTAGCCGACGAAACGGAGCTCATTGAACTGGGTGGCCACAGGTTAAACCTTAAACATGATTTGTTTTATAACGATGCACTGGTTTTTAAAACCCTTCAAAGCAACTGCATCAGCTTGCTCAACAACAAAAACGATTATGGATTACATTTCCATTTCGATGATTTCCCTTTCTTTGGCATTTGGGCTGCTACGGATGCCCCTTTTATTTGTTTAGAGCCATGGTGCGGAGTGGCCGATGGCGTTAACCACGATCAGGAATTAACACGCAAAGAGGGTATAGTAAAACTTGGTGTAGGCGAAAACTGGTCGCGGTTTTGGGAAGTAGAGTGTTTCTAGATGGGTTATTGCTTATTGCTGGATGCATAATTAAGTTGGCTACCGGCAGTTTTTTGCTAACATTTGCCTTTGGCCTCTTTATTTTTTTCTTTGCAAATTACAGGTGCCCTTTTAAGTATTCTGTTTTCGTAATATTGCCTCCAGTTTGTTATTGGCAACATTGCCGGCTTATAAATGGCGTATTGAAGCAAACAAATAATTATCCACATTAAAATTTCTGTTATCGCGGTGTAGTGGAAACCACTACCCATAAAGGGGTATTTTTACCTTTTAATTTGATGTTAACATGTTGATAACTATATTTATAATGTTAAAATTAAATCAACGGGACGATTTAGATTAAAACGCGAAACCTTTCAGCAATGAAAGGTTTTTTTTTGCAAAAAAAACACGCCCTCAAAAAAGAGGACGTGTTTACTCAAATCTAAAATTATTTTGGGACGATCGAGAATTATTTCATTAAATGTTTAATACCCTGCTACAAATATGAAAAAGATTAGGGATTTATTTTCGTTCAGTTTTATTCATCTGTAAAAGAATAACTTATCCAAAAGTTATTGCAAAATGAATAAAACATTTTAGTCTATGTAAAAACAATATTTTCTCAAGCTCGGCACCCGAGTTAAGGTCATCGCAACAAGGTGAAACCGTACAAGATTATTAATTTGACGATGTCAAAAACGCCCTTACATTTGTCTCAAGTACACCCATTTTATCATTAAAAGGTGCAGTAACTTAGTTGTAAACAAAATAAATAAGATTATGGCAACCATGCACCCTTACTTAAACTTCGACGGCAAGGCCGAAGAAGCTTTTAATTTTTATAAATCGGTTTTTGGCGGAGAATTTACCTTCTTTGCAAAAATGGGCGATGCACCTGAATCGGATAAATTAACCGACGAGGAAAAAAACCGTGTAATGCACGTAGCCTTACCTATTAATGAGCATACGGTTTTAATGGCGTCTGACTGTGTACCTTCTGCAGGGCACGTACTTAAAGAAGGCAACAATATGTACATTAACCTCAATGCCGAGAGCCGCGAAGATGCCGATCGCCTATTTAACGGCCTTTCAGCAGGCGGTAATATCGAAATGCCAATGGATGATATGTTCTGGGGCGATTACTTCGGTAGCTTTAAAGACAGGTTCGGTATCCAATGGATGGTTAATTTTAGCAGCCACAAATAAAACAAAGCCCTTATTGTTTTCCCCTTACCATAACTAGAGCGATAAACGGCTTAAAGTTTCCCTGGTAACACCCAAATAGGACGCAATAAGGGTTTTCGAAATCCTCTTTTGTAAAGATGGGTATTGATTGCGCCATTGTTTGTAACGCTCGCCCGCATTATTACTCAATAACGCCAATACCCGTTTTTGCAAAGCCATGTTGCCTGTGGTGTATTTTTTCCTAAAAAAGTATTCCATTTTCCGGGAAGAGGCACAAAGTTTTTCCTTGTTCTCAAAAGAGATAGAAAGGGTTTCGGTATCTTCAATACAATCTACATTTAAGGTTGCCGGCGCTCCGGTGTTAAAAGCGTTCGGGTCTGAGAACCACCATTCTTCCATGGCAAGCTGTAAAATATATTCTTTGCCTTCATGGTCGGTATAAGAAGACTTCACAATTCCTTTCTGTACAAAATGTTCGCAACTGGCTGCATCACCGGCCTGAATAATATATTGATGTTTTTTATATTTCCGCTTGATAAAAAAAGATTCGGCATATTGAAATTCTTCATCTGTTAAACAAACAATCTGATCAATATGCGCCCTTAAAAAATTTGTTTCCATGTTTCTGATACAACAGTACAAATGTACTGTTTATTGAAGATTTATATACCTGAGGCAATTGCCCTTATCCGGTAAACGTGACAATAATCACATTAAAATAGTGATCTATGTCCTTTCCAAAAGTTGATGCTTGCTTTAAGTTTGCAATACACAAACACACAAATGAAACTTAAATTATTAACCGCCATCGCCTTACTGGCGATATTAAACACACAAAAATCAGCTGCCCAGAGCCTTGCCAAAATGAACTGGTTTAACGAACCTGAAAAGTGGGAAATCAAGAATAAAAATACATTTAGCCTATTTGTTCCCGCGAAAACAGATTACTGGCGGATCTCTCATTATGGCTTTACTGTGGATGATGCCCCTTTTTATTATGCCACTTATGGTGGTGAATTTGAGGTAAAAGTAAAAATTACAGGCAACTATGTAACCACCTTCGATCAGATGGGTATTATGCTCCGAATTAATGAAGAAGAATGGATTAAGGCAGGAGTAGAATTTGTAAATGGCAAACAAAATGTAAGTGCGGTGGTTACGCATAAAACAAGCGACTGGAGCGTAGTTGAATTAGCACAGGCACCAGCATCTATCTGGATGAAAGCCGTTAGAAAACTTGATGCGGTAGAGATTTTTTACTCCTTGGATGATAAAAAATATACCATGATCCGTACGTGTTATTTTAAGGATAATGCGCCTGTAATGGTGGGCCTTGTGGCTGCCTGTCCTGATGGCAAGGGTTTTAACGCCACATTTGAAAATTTCAAGGTTACACCCACGCCAGATCAGCGCAGGTTGGATTGGGCAAAAAAACAGCAGAATTAATGTTTTTTTATAAAGTGGTCGTCACTTCGACCGTAGCGGAGAAATCTATGATTAAGTGTAGCGCACAGCTCTATCCTCCAAAGGACTCAGATTAACAACTTGTTATAATGAAATCTTCGCTAAAGCTTCAACTAAATCCTGAAAACCAGGCCTGTTTAATGGCGAAGCAACTAAACAGGCATTTCTTAGGGCAGTCAAAGTATTCAAACATGCGCTGCTTACCGTTTCATTTTTTAAAGAAAGTAAATCATCGAGCAGGTAACCATAAGCACTAACTTCTATCCGCTCTAACGCGGAGGCAAGTGTAATATCAGCCTGATCATAAAAACTTGCGGCACCAAAATCGCCGAACAAAGTACTGCCCTCATCATCAATCAGGATATTGTGCGCATATAAATCGCCATGCATAATCCCGGCCTCGTGCAATTGCGCAGCTAAGGAGGCAATGGTTTTGGCAATGCTCAGCAGCTGTTTTTCTGACAGCTGCATATCTTCGGGAAAAACATCCCTGGTGCAGCTTTCCAAACTCGGTGGATTACCCAGGTTATAAAAATGATGCGGAATGAGGTCCATCACCAGTCCTTTTTTATCTTCTGGATGCAGGGCAATCTGTCCGATTAAATTAACCAAACCAGGGTGGTAACCCGCAGCAATGTAGGCCGTCATTTCATCTTCCGGCAAGCCATCGCTGGTTACATTGCCTTTAAATATTTTAACGGCTACCTCCTGGGTTTCATCACCAATAGTCTGGTTTGCTTTCGAAATAATACCCGATGCACCTTCACCCAACAAATGGTTAATCTCTAAATCGTGCCAATTAATTAACGAAAGTGTTTCTACAGCAGGAGTTTTACTAAAGTTGTTCCCCGAAAATGCAATCCACGAAAGTTTAGGCATCATAGCAATCCATTCGGGCAGCTCATGTAGTTTATTGGCAGCAATCCGCAGTAACGATAAATTCTGGCAATTACTTAATTCATCGGGTAATTGCACCAAACGGTTACCCGATAACATCAGCTTTTGCATCCGCGTACACAGCCCAATCTCTTTTGGCAATTCGGCAATGTTATTGTTTGTTAAAATCAGCCAGCGAAGATTAGGATTCAGCGATTTTGCTGGTACCGTTTTAATCTGGTTAGATTTAAAACCTGCAATATCCAGCGAAGGGCAGTCGGCCAATTGCTCAGGCATAACCGTGAAAAGGTTTTCTGAACAGAAGAAAATCTTCAATTTCTTTAAACGACCAAAATCTGCCGGTAATGCACTTAATTTATTAAAAGATAAATCCAGCACCTCCAAAGTATCGGCCAACTCGAATATTTCGTTTGGAAACTCGGTTAGGTTTTCAGAAAGTTTTAACGATACTGCTCCTTTAAGTTCGCCGCTTTGTAATGCTAACAGGTTTTGCATAGGGATACTGGCTTTAATAATTTAAAACGAAGATAAGGCTATATATTTATTTTAAAGATCAATGCTGTGTTCCACATAGATTTGGTCAAGAAAATATTCATCGTGCGATATGACCAGAAGCGTTCCCTGGTATTCGTTAATGGCTGCAGTTAAAATTTCTACATTCTGAATATCGAGGTTATTGGTAGGTTCATCCAATATCATCAGGTCGGGCGATTGGTTGCTGATGGTTAACGAACAAAGGATCAACCGCATTTTCTCTCCGCCACTTAAGGCCGAACAAGGTTTGTCCCAATCGGCTTTACCAAACAAAAACCGGTTTAAACGGATTTTTATTTCATGCTCCTGCAATGCACCCGAGTTGTATTGCTGGGCCTGTTCGTAAACTGTAAGTTGATTATCGATCAACGAATAATCCTGATCAATATACATGGAGCTAATGTCTGCTTGGTTTAAACTTCCTGTCGAGGGCTGGAACTGCCCCAAAATAAGCTTGATCAAGGTGGTTTTGCCCGATCCGTTCCTGCCCTTTATCACGTAACGCTCAGCACTAAAAATCTGAAAACTAAGCGGCTCCTTCCAAAGTAGCTGATCGTGAAAAGCAAAATTGACCTCCTTAGCTTCAACAATACTTTTCCCTTTGTGCAGCCTGGCTTGGTTAAAACCGATCTTCATTTTGTCTGCATCAGGCAGCGCAGAACGGAGCTGGCTTAATTCAGCAGAAATATGATCGAGCTTTTCGGTATGAACAGCCTTTAATTTTGCCGTACTTTTTTCCGCATTATTTTTTAACGTATTCATCGAAATGGTCGGCAATCCGGCTTTTTCCTGTTTTTTCTTCCCTTTGGCATCAAGCTTCTGCTGCCGCTCTATCGATTCCCGCTCCACTTCTTTAGCCTTGCGCAGTGCTTTTTCCTTTGCTTTTAAATCATTGTTCAAAGCAGTATTTTCAATTTTCTTTTGCGCAGCATAGAAATCGTAGTTTCCGCCATAAATGGTTATTCCCCGCTTACTTAGCTCGCAAACTTTCTCAATCTGGTTCAATAAAGTACGGTCGTGACTCACCACCACCAAAGTATTCCTGGTCAATCGGATATAATCGTACAACCTGTTTCTGCCTTCGAGATCTAAATGATTGGTCGGTTCATCCATCAAAACAATATCCGGATGGTGTATCGTGATGCCAGCCAAAAATACGCTGGTTTTTTGTCCCCCGCTTAAACTTTCCATTTTTTGGTTCAAGTCTAAACCCTCCAATCGCCAATAACTCAAAGCTTCCACGCAACGTTCCTCAATGGTCCAGTCATCGTTGAGTATAGTCAAATTTTCGTCTGTTACTTCTCCGTTGAGGATTTCGTTCAGCGCTTTTAGTTTATCTTCAATCCCGAGGGCCTGCGCAACGGTAAAATCATTAAATTGACCGAAAAGCTGTGGCACATAATAAGGCACCGATTCCGTTTTAACATATCCGGCAGTTGGCCTGAGTTTACCCGACAAAATTTTTAAAAGTGTCGATTTCCCTGCCCCATTATGGCCAATGAGTGCAATTTTTTCGTATTTGTTGATGGTAAGATTTAAATCTGAAAACAGTAAATCTCCATTGGGATGGATATAGTTAGCCCCTTGTAGAATAAGCATAAATTTCTTTTTTTATGGTAAATAATTGCAGGAACGGAACCGCTCTGCTGGTTATCTATTTTCTGAAAAGAAATGAATCTTACATGTATGGGGTGATTTGGTAATGCTGCAAAGGTAAGGAATTTTTGCGTTTTGCGAAAGGCGGTTGGCGTGGATTCATTAGTCTTTAGTCCGAAGTCTGAGTCTCGGTGAGCAAAAGTTAGGCGTTCACTTCTCTTAATCTGTCATCCTGAGGGGTAATTTATTGTATAAAAATCAATATTAATGACAGGAGAATTTAAAAAATTAAATCTCCTCAGATTATCGTCATTGCGAGAAGGCTTTTTCAGCCGACGAAGCAATCTTACAACTATCGCTAGTAGCGAGCGCTTTAAGATTGCTTCGTGCCTCGCAATTGTAAAGGTTTAGTAATTCGGTAATGAACTAGTTTATTTTTTGTTATTTATATTGACCATTTCCACAGGCTTTTTACCATTAATTCCTTGGTGTGGTCTTTCCCAGTTATAATATACAATATACTTT
>NZ_CAKKMW010000007.1:0-245610 GCF_918698255.1 Pedobacter sp. Bi27 | reverse complement strand
CGTGGTTCGTGTCTCCACGAACCATTGTATTTTTGCCACGGAGGCTCGGAGCACACGGAAAATCCATCTGACAGATGCATTAGCTATCAATCCCCAAATAGCAGTACCGTCCTTGCCAACTAAACCTGATCGGTAGGAACTTGCTTTTCAAATTATGAGTTAAACATTAATCTTATTTCGTCTTTTAAACAATTTATCAGAAAGTCTTAGCGAGAGGCTAAGACCAGATAGTAAATCAGGCTAAGCGTTTCCTTACAGTAAAAATATTTTCAATACCGTTTAATTCTCGATTTAAAATTACATTTTTGCAAAAATTATTTAAAAGTAAATGCAGAGTTACTCAGAATTTCTTGATCTAAGTGTTGGTTTCCCTCAAGAGGGTTTCGATGTTATAGATGATGAATTATATTTTCAGGATTTAAACCTGATGGAAATGATCGAAACTTACGGTACTCCCCTACGTTTCACGTACTTACCAATGGTAAGCAAGAAGATCCAGCAGGCAAAGATTCTTTTCCAAACCGCTATTTTAAAGAACAATTATCGTGGCGATTACAAATATTGCTACTGTACAAAAAGCTCGCATTTTAAGCATATTGTAGAAGAAGCTTTAAAAAACAACATCCACCTGGAAACTTCTTCGGCTTTTGATATGCCGATGGTTGATGCGCTGGAGAAAAAAGGCGTGTTAACGAAAGATACCACCATTATCTGCAACGGCTTTAAAACCTACCAGTACAAACAATATATCATTGATATGTTGCATGATGGTTATACCAATATTATCCCTGTTTTAGACAACAAAGAAGAGTTTAATCTTTTTGATGATGAGGTTGATATTGATACACCTTGTAACTTAGGTATCCGTATTGCAGCTGAGGAGCAGCCAGATTCGCAGTTCTATACTTCGCGTTTAGGGGTGCGTATGGAAGACATTATTGATTTTTACAACAATAAAATCGTTCACAACCCTAATTTCAGGGTTAAATTATTACACTTTTTTATTAACTCTGGTATTACCGATTCGCCATATTATTGGAACGAGTTAGAGAAATACGTAACATTGTATTGTAAATTCAAAAAAATCAATCCTGATTTAGATACCCTGGATATTGGTGGTGGTATGCCATTTAAAGATTCGTTGGTTTTCGATTTCGATTACGAATACATGGTAAACGAAATTGTAAAAAGGATTAAAGAAATCTGCGCCATCCACGACGTAATGGAACCAGATATTATTACCGAATTTGGTAAATATACGGTTGCAGAGGCTTCTGGTATTTTATATAAAGTATTGGGCCGTAAACAACAGAATGATCGTGAGCGTTGGTTAATGCTGGATGGTTCTTTTATTACCAATTTACCTGATGTTTGGGCATTGAATCAAAAATACATTTTATTGCCAATTAATAATTGGGACGCTGAATATGAGCGGGTTAACTTAGGCGGCATTACCTGCGATGGGCAGGATTATTATAACCAGGAGGCACACATGAACAGTGTATTTATGCCGAAAACGCGTAAAGTGCAATATTTAGGTTTCTTCCATACTGGTGCTTACCAGGAAGTATTGAGCGGTTATGGTGGTATTCACCACTGTTTATTGCCAAGCCCGAAACATGTTTTGATCCGCAGAAACCGTGATGAAAGTTTCAATTTCGAAGTTTTTGGAGAAGAACAAAATAGCAAGCAGGTATTGAAGATTCTGGGTTACTAAGTTTAACCGCAAAGAACACAAAGTTTTTCGCAAAGAGCGCCAGGTTTATACTTGGCGCTTTTTACGTTTTTAACCATTGGAGAAAACTTATTTCTTTTGTTTAAACTAAAGTGAATCCTGCTGAAAGCAAAACATTGGATTAGTGGCTACAAGCTTTGAGGCATTGTCATCTCGACCGGAGTGTTCCAAAGGAACTCCTTCGGAGGAGAGATCTTTTAATTGAGTTTAAAGATTTCTTTCACTATTATTTTTGAACTTTATCCAACTGAAACTGAAGACTAATTTTACATCCTACGATTGGTAATTTATTTAACCATCATTTATTCAAGATAGGCCCTGAAATAAATCCGATAGCTATCAGATCAGAGTGACGACAGCATATGATAAATTCTTTACAATTTTCTTTATTAACTTAGCGATAAAACAACTCAGGGATGACTACATCTACGAATAATTTGGGAATTTTGGGTCGATGAAAATATTTATAAAAATCATTCTAATTATCTTAATATCCTGCTTGGCATTCGTAGTATTAATGTATTCAAGTGATTTTTTCACTTCAATTATTCCCGGTTGGCACTCTGTAATTTCCGTTCCAAATTTAAAACAATTAATAGTTGTCTGTTTAAATATAATCCTACCTCTATTTTACTTAATTAGATTTCGTAAGCTTATAAAAAGCTGGCTATTTTTCGCCTACATTTTTTCTATTAATCTTTTTTATTATATAGGTTATCTGTTGATAAAACACTTTGAAAACAGATTAAGTATAGATATCATTGCCTATAGCAGTCTAATTAACGAATTGCTCTATTTGATATCACTTACGCTACTTTCCCATATTATCTTTACATTATATCTTTTAAAGAAATTAAAAAAGACAGATTATTAGCTGGACATTTCAATATATTTGATTTGAAATAAAAAAGACCAACATGAAATTCGGCCAAGTAGACGACCCAACCATTATAGATTATACGCTTCCTGCTGATGCGCCTGAAACAGCAGCAATTTTAGCAGCAAATAAACCTAAACAATCTTTCCAAGCATACGTAGGTTGCGCCAAATGGAATAAGGCCGATTTAAAGGGCTTTTATCCAAAAGGGACTAAGGATGAATTAACTTACTATTCTACTCAATTTAATTCTATTGAGCTTAATGCCACATTTTATGGTATGCCAAGCCGTGAACAGGTAATCACCTGGACACAAAAAACACCTGCAGATTTTAAGTTTTTTCCAAAACTCACCAATACCATCAGTCACTTTAAAAGGTTGATCAACGTTAAAGAACCTGTAGAACAGTATTGCGATGCCATCAGTAATTTCGAAGATAAATTAGGAATGGCTTTTCTTCAATTGCACGATAACTTTAAACCTAAAGATTTTGAAAGGCTAAAAATTGTAATCAGCGAATTCCCAAAAGTAATTCCTTTGGGTGTTGAAGTGAGAAATGAAGAATGGTTTTCAAATCCGGCCATTGCCAACGAATTTGCACAATTATTTCAGGAAAATGGTGTAGCCAATATCATTGTTGATACTGCAGGCAGAAGAGATATGCTGCACATGCGTTTAACTTCGCCCACCGCCTTTGTGCGTTTTGTTGGCGCAAACGATGATGACATAGATAAAAAACGCTTAGACGATTGGATTGAAAGAATTGTAAGCTGGAAAGAACAGGGTTTGCAAAACTTGTATTTCTTTGTTCACCAGAATGTAGAACTTTCCTCTCCGTTATTTTCTGCCTATTTTACAGAAAAGCTGAATAAAGCTCTAGGAACTGATTTAAAAATCCCGGTAATGGCCAATCAGGCTTCGCCTAGCTTATTTTAGTTCTTTTGGTACGTCATTCCCAATCAAGTTGGGAATGACGACTCTTCTAAGTTTATTTTCTTCTATAAATCGTTTCGGTAGCTTTAGCTTCTTCCCCTTCCGGCGAAACATTGTAGGCCGTTAATACGATTTCATTTTCGTTAATTATTTCAAGCGCTGTTCTCCAGCCCCAAAGCTGCTCGCCATATTCCGGATTGCCATATTCGCCAAAAACAGAAAAACCTTTTGTTGTAGCCTCACCGCTCGAAAGCATAATCTGCGTGCCCATGTGAAAACTATCTATCCAACTTGTTGTAAATCTTTGGTAAGGAATATCAAAACCGATAATCATTTTGCCTTCAAAAGCTTTTCCTTCTAAACTTCCCTGGTAATCAAGAGAAATAAAACGGTTGCCTAAAATAGAAGTAATTTTTGCTTCAGCTGGAGATTCATCTGCAAGCACATCCTTTTCGAACCAGGTTTTGGTTATCCCATTCCAGGTACCTATTAAACTTTGAAGCTGTTGGTGAGCACCATCTTCCAAAGATTGCTCAAATTTACTTTTCGCCATAATCCAAACTTATAAAATTTAAGTTGTAATGTTTAATTGTTTGCATAGAAGATTTTGAATTGAAAATTGTAAATTGTTAACTGAAAACTATCTATTTATGTTAAAGGCGTTAGATCTCAATCAGGTAATGGTTATCGATATCGAAACTGTACCTCAATATCCATCTTTTCAGGATGTCCCCCCGCATTTCCAGGAACTTTGGGAGCAGAAAACACATTATCAGCGAAGTTCTGATCAAAGTCCTGAAGAATTTTATGAAAAAGCAGGTATTATGGCCGAATTTGGCAAGATAATCTGCATTAGCATGGGAATATTTAATGTTCAGGGCAAATCCTGCTCTTTACGCATTAAATCTATTTTTGGCCATGATGAAAAAGAAATGCTGCTACAATTTTCTGCGTTATTGAGTAAACAAATGCCCACCTTAATGTTTTGTGCACACAATGGAAAAGAGTTTGATTTCCCTTATATCTGTCGCAGATTATTGGTTAATGGCATAGAAATTCCAGCTCAATTGCAGCTTTCGGGCAAAAAACCCTGGGAAATAAACCATATTGACACGATGGAACTCTGGAAATTCGGCGATTACAAACATTTTACTTCTTTAAACCTGTTGGCTGCTATTTTAGATATTCCTACACCTAAAGACGATATCAATGGTGCGCAGGTAAGGCAAGTTTATTATGAAGAAAAAAATCTCGATAGAATTGTTACCTATTGCCAGAAAGATGTAATTACTACCGCCCAGGTTCTGTTAAAATTTAAAGGTATGGATATAATTCCAGCAGAAAACATTACAATTGTAACCTAAATGATGGTCGAAGTAAAACTGGAAATTCCAAAATATAACAATGAGGTAGGATTGCAATCTAGCTGGGTAGA
The DNA here is from genome assembly GCF_918698255.1 of Pedobacter sp. Bi27. NCBI lineage: Bacteria > Pseudomonadati > Bacteroidota > Sphingobacteriia > Sphingobacteriales > Sphingobacteriaceae > Pedobacter > Pedobacter sp. Bi27. The sequence goes on along the minus strand of NZ_CAKKMW010000007.1, from coordinate 240,629 downwards.
TGGGTTTATTCTTAAAACAGATATTATTGAAAATCAAATCCAAATTCATGCTAATAAAGCAGGACTCATTTCTCTTGCGAAACAGCTACTTTCCTTAGCACAAGATGAAACCCCAATTGGTTGTCACTATCATTTAGGCGATTATGACAGTTTGGAAACAGGTTCAAATGAGCTTATTATTTCAAAAATTTGATGCTAAACGTAGAAAATCTAAATATCGATTTTTATAACCAAGATGAGAAAACCTGGTTTAAAGCTGTAAAACAGATCAGTTTTAATGTGAAAAAAGGAACCGTTTTAGGTATTGTTGGCGAATCTGGTTCTGGAAAATCAGTTACCTCTTTCTCCATTATGCGCTTGCATGATGAACGTGCCGCAAAAATTACCGGTGAAATAGATTTTGAAGACATTAGCCTGCTCAACCTCAGCTCGAACGAAATCCGCCAGATCAGGGGAAACCAGATCTCAATGATTTTTCAGGAACCAATGACTTCGCTCAACCCCGTTTTTACCTGCGGATACCAAGTGGCAGAAGCCATTATGTTGCATAGGGAAGTAGATAAAGCGGAAGCCAGAAAACATACCATTGCGTTATTTAATGAAGTGCAATTACCCCGACCAGAAAAAATATTTGATAGTTACCCACATCAAATATCAGGGGGGCAAAAGCAAAGGGTAATGATTGCCATGGCCTTAAGCTGCGATCCGAAACTGTTAATAGCCGATGAACCCACAACGGCATTAGATGTAACCGTTCAGAAAACAATTCTACAGCTCCTGTTAAAATTGAAACAGGAACGGAATATGGCAATGATCTTTATTTCGCACGATTTAGGTGTAGTAAATGAAATTGCCGATGAAGTTGCTGTGATGTATAAAGGCGAAATTGTAGAGCAAGGTCCTGCAAAATCTATTTTTGAAAATCCACAACATCCGTACACCAAAGGTTTGCTTGCCTGTCGTCCCTCACCTAGTCTACAATTAAAAAAATTACCGGTAGTGGCCGATTTCCTTACCGGAAAAATTGATGATGCTTCAGCACATTTACAGGCTTCAAACCAACTAACAACAGCAGAAATAGCCATACGGAGAGCGGAACTTTATACCCAGAAACCCTTACTTCAGATTAAAGATCTGTGTACCTGGTATCCTATCCATAATGGTCTTTTCGGTAAAACGACTGATTATGTTAAAGCTGTTGACCAGTTGAATTTTGAGGTTTTTCCTGGTGAAACCTTAGGTCTGGTTGGCGAATCGGGTTGTGGTAAAACCACTCTTGGCCGTACCATTTTACGGTTGATACAGCCTACTTCTGGTGAAATCATTTTTAATGGAGAAAACATTACACACATCGACAAAACAGCCTTACGGAAGTTAAGGAAAGATGTTCAGATTATTTTTCAGGATCCCTACGCTTCATTAAATCCGAAATTAAGTATCGGTCAATCGATTTTAGAACCACTGCAAGTGCATAAATTATACCATAACGATAGCGAGCGTAAACAAAAAGTACTGGAATTGCTTGATAAAGTAGGTTTAAAAGAAGAACATTTTAACCGATATCCGCATGAATTTAGTGGCGGACAAAGGCAGCGTGTAGTGATCGCAAGGGCTTTAGCTTTACAACCTAAATTTATCATCTGTGACGAATCGGTATCTGCTTTAGATGTTTCTGTTCAGGCGCAGGTTTTAAATCTCATCAAAGATCTCCAACGCGAATTCGGACTTACCTATATTTTCATTTCTCATGATCTGGCGGTTGTAAAGCATATTTCAGACCGTATCTTAGTTATGAATAAAGGAAAAATTGAAGAAGAGGGTTTTCCCGAGCAGATATTTTATGCGCCAAAAGCAGCTTACACCCAAAAACTGATCGAGGCCATTCCAGGACACCAATAATAAAAAATGCTTAGAAATCTTTCAATTACTTTTACACTGATTTTTCTTTCTTTAAACATTTATGCACAAAAAGTAGAAATCATTCAGTCGACTACTATTTTTGAAAAGGCGCCATTCGAGGCCTGTCATGCCTCAACCCTGGTTGATTTAGGTAAAGGAAAAATAATGGCTGCCTGGTTTGGCGGTAAACATGAAGGCAATAAAGACGTAGTAATCTGGTCATCAATAAAAACCGGCACGCAATGGAGTTTACCGATCGAAATTGCAGATGGAATAATAAACGATACCAGCAGATTTGCCTGCTGGAATCCTGTGCTTTTTAAAACAAAAAACGGCACGTTATTTTTACATTATAAGGTTGGTCCAAATCCAAGAATCTGGTGGGCAGAATATAAAACATCTATTAACAATGGAAAAACATGGTCTAAAGCACAGAAATTGCCTAAAGATTTTCTAGGGCCAATTAAAAACAAACCTATCCAATTACCAAATGGAACAATTCTATATCCCTCAAGTACAGAAAGTTTAGATGAAAAAACATGGGCCATCCACATTGAAAAATCAGATGCGGAATGTAAAAACTGGAAAAAGATCAATATCAACTGTGATACTTTTGGTGTAATCCAACCATCTATTTTAACCTATCCAAACGGCAGGTTACAGTTATTATGCAGAAGCAGGCAAAATGTGATTGTAGAAAGCTGGTCGGAAAATAATGGCGAAACCTGGTCAAAACTTAAGGCTACCCAATTGCCTAATCCAAATTCTGGTAGCGATGCCGTAACCCTGAAAGATGGTCGGCAATTACTGGTTTACAATCCGTTAACAGCAGGTAAAAACTGGTGGGAAGGCAGATCAGTATTAAAACTGGCCATATCAACCAATGGTGAAAACTGGCAGGATATTTACACACTAGAAAACCATGCTAAAGGCGAATATAGCTATCCGGCCATTATTCAGGATAGAAACGGCAACATCCATTTGAGCTATACCGCAGAGCGGAAGAAAATTACTTACGTGGAGATCAGGTTAGTCCGTAGTCCATAGTCCATAGTCCATAGTCCATAGTCCATAGTCCATAGTCCATAAGATGGAATGAGGGTTAGAAATAAGGTTTAATCTTGAATATTATTTATTTTATTCGTGGTTAATCGTAGATAGTCAATAGCAATTTTCGCTAACCCATCTTGGCCTATCAACAGTGAGCTATTAAAAACCAGCAAGTAGCCGATTTGCTTTACCGATGAACCAATGGCCGATGAACCAATGAACTAAAATCATCATGCCTTTTACATATTATCCGCTATATTTTCCATCCTGAGCATCTTTTCTGTATCTTCGGTAAATTCAGTTTAGCATATGGCAAAGAAAAAATCGGCAAATATAAAATTAGTTCTGAATCAATTGGTTAGTGATGTTTTTGAAAAAAACAATAATCAGCTGCTTAATTACAAGCAGGTTTCGGCCAAATTAAATTTGAACGATCAAGAATCGAGAGAAACCATTCTCGAGATCTTAAAAGAAGGGAAAAGTACGGGCATTTTCTTAGAACCAGAAAAAGGTAAATTTAAACTTAAAGAACTGCAGAACTTTATTATCGGTACGGTTGATATGACTGCCGATGGTTCAGCTTATATTGTTCCGGAAGATGAATTTGAGAAAGATGTTTTTGTAGCTCCAAGGAAACTTAAAAATGCATTGCATGGTGACACCGTAAAGGCTTATGTTTTTGCGAAGAAAAGCGGTCGTAAAAACGATGGTGAAGTTGTCGAAATCATTAAAAGGGCAAAGTCAGATTTTACAGGTGTAATCAAGATATCAGATCGTTTTGCATTTGTAATTGCTGATGATAAAAAAATGATGCACGATATTTTTGTGCCTCTGGCCGATACCCACGAAGCCAAAAATGGTCAGCGTGTATTAGTAACCCTATCAGATTGGCCTGAAAGCGCAAAAAATCCAATCGGGATTGTTAAACATGTACTGGGTAACCAGGGCGAGAACAATACCGAAATGAATGCTATTTTAGCACAGTATGGTTTTCCTTTAGAGTTTCCTCCCCAGGTAGAACGCGAAGCCAATGCCATTCCTGAAGAAATTCCTGCAGCAGAAATTGCCAAAAGAAAAGATTTTAGAAAGGTATTAACCTTTACCATAGATCCGGCAGATGCGAAAGATTTCGATGATGCCATCTCTTATCAAAAACTGCCTAACGGAAACCACGAAATTGGTGTGCATATTGCCGATGTTTCGCATTATGTAATCCAGGGAACCGATCTTGATAAAGAAGCGTACAGCCGTGCCACTTCGGTTTATTTGGTAGACCGTGTGATCCCGATGCTGCCAGAGCGTTTGAGTAATGGTGTATGTTCATTACGTCCACATGAAGATAAATTATGTTTTGCGGCTGTTTTTGAACTGGACGAGCAGGCGAATATTCAATCTGAATGGTACGGTAGAACGGTAATCCACTCCGACAGAAGATTTAGTTACGAAGAAGCACAAGAAGTAATCGAAAATAAAGAAGGTGATTATGCAGCAGAAATCCTGAAACTGAACGAACTGGCTTATATCCTTCGCGACCGTAAATTTAAAAACGGGGCCATCAGTTTCGAAAGTACCGAAGTTAAATTCAAACTGGATGAAGCTGGCAAACCAATTGGTGTTTATGTAAAAGAGCGTAAAGATGCGCATAAACTGATTGAAGATTACATGCTTTTGGCCAACCGTAAAGTTGCCGAGTTTATAGCCAAGAAAACTAAAGGAAAAGACAAACTGACCTTTGTTTATCGTGTGCACGATTCGCCAAATATGGAAACCCTGAATACTTTCGCAACCTTTGCTTCACGTTTCGGTTATAAAATCAACACCAAATCAGATAAAGAAATTGCCAAATCACTAAACAATTTAATGGCTGATGTAGAAGGCAAGAAAGAACAGAATATCCTAACTTCGCTGGCCATCAGATCTATGGCAAAAGCAATTTATTCTACTAAAAAAACCAGTCATTATGGTTTGGCTTTTGAATACTACACTCACTTTACTTCCCCTATCCGCCGTTATCCGGATGTGATGGCGCATAGGCTTTTACAGACTTACTTAGATGGAGGTAAATCTGCTGATATGGAATTTTACGAAGTGGCCTCTGTACATTCTTCGGCAATGGAGAAAAGAGCTGCAGATGCTGAACGTGCTTCTATTAAATACAAACAGGCCGAATACTTAGAAAACAATATCGGTACGGAATATAAAGGCATTATTTCGGGTGTTACCGAATGGGGTATGTATGTTGAGATAGAAGAGAACAAATGTGAAGGCATGATCCGTTTAAGGGACATATCAGACGATTTTTATGTGCTTGATGAGAAAAACTACTGTATTGTAGGCCAACGCAAAAAGAAAAAATACCAGCTGGGAGATGAAGTGATGATCAGGGTGAAAAAAGTAGATCTTTCTAAACGTCAAATCGATTTCACCTTAATTCCAGATTAAAATTTAAAATTGTGCCTTAAACACAGTGTTTACGCAATAATTACAATGCATACTACAGAACAATTACAACAAATTTTAGATACTGCAATACAAAATTTAAAGTTTCCGGATCATCCTAAACAGCTTTACGATCCGATTACTTATATCATTAATCTGGGTGGGAAACGGGTAAGACCACTATTGGTTTTAATGGCGACAGAGTTGTTTGGTGGAGATGCAAACGAATCTGTTCACGCCGCTATGGCCATTGAAATCTTTCATAATTTTACACTTGTTCATGACGACATTATGGACAATGCACCACTCCGTAGAGGGAAAGCCACCGTACACGAAAAATGGAGCACCAATATTGCCATTTTAAGTGGTGATGTGATGATGGTGGAAGCAAATAAAAACCTTGCGAAGGTGAATCCGGCTTTTCTAGGTCCGGTGTTGAATGCCTTTAATGCTACGGCACAAGGCGTTTGCGAAGGTCAGCAATTGGATATGGAATTTGAAGGCCGTGATGATGTGAGTATTGAAGAATACATCAACATGATCAGGTTAAAAACGGCAGTCCTTTTGGGTGGTGCTTTAAAACTTGGAGCCATTATCGCTGGTGCTTCAGAAAAAGATGCAGACTTAATTTATCAGTTTGGCGAAAATATCGGCATTGCTTTTCAGTTACAGGATGATATTTTAGACGTTTATGCTGATCCTGAAAAATTCGGAAAACAGGTTGGTGGCGATATTATAGCCAATAAAAAGACCTTTCTGCTATTAAAAGCCTTCGAACTTGCCGATGGAGAAACCAGGGCATCATTAGATACCTGGACAGGCTATAAAGAATTTAATGTGCAGGAAAAAGTAGATACTGTGCGCCAGGTATACGATACTTTGGATATTCAGGATATTGCTAAAGAAAGCATGAACAATTACCTCAACAAAGCTTTAGCTGTATTTGCGCAGATTAATGTAAGCGATGAGCGCAAAGCGAATCTTTTAACGCTTACAGATCAGTTAATGGCCAGGGAATATTAAGGTATTCGTCATTTCGAGCGAAGAGCAACGAAGCCGAGAAATCTATATCTAAAGATCTCTCCATTTCGCTGCGCTTCAGTCGAGATGACGTACTTCATATATTTTACTTAGGCCTTTACCAACTTATACTTGATCCAAAAATCAGAAGATTTGGCTGCAGATTCTCCGCCTTCTGGTGGTCGTTGACCTCCACCGCCCATTCTTCCACCACCCATACCGCCACGGCCGCCTCCACCCATACCCCCGCCTCCCATTCCACCTCTACCACCCGATCTGCCTTTACCACCGTTTGCACCTTCAGGCCTACCTTCTCTTTTAAAACCAGATTTATTCGGCTCATTAATTTTGATATTGTACGCCAATGGCTTTTTAAGGTCTAATCCTACCTGTAATTGTGCTAATGGAATGCTTAATTCGTAAATAAGATCTCTATTGGGATGAATGCTCATTCCGGTTTCGATACCGTCCTGATTCATCGCTGGCAGCTCACCATCAGCAATATTTTTAAAGCCTGAGACTCGAATGCTTTTATTCATCATTACGGGATCTTGTGTGGCCCCATCTGGCGATAAAGGAATATGTTCAGGATGCTCCTCTCCTTCTTTCGGCATGGGAGGTCTTTCCATTAAAGGAAAAGTTAACTTAATACCGTCTTTCTTTTTACCCTCAGTGTTGATATTTAAGGTAATGCCACCTCTTAGCACACTAAAAGTGGTTTGCGGATCTAACGATTCGATAATGATATACAGGTTTTTGTCGTCGTTGGCCAGCGCAAAGGCCAGTTTGGTGGCATCATTGTATTGGTTAAGCGGCTCGTTCCACTCGTTCGATATACCATCGGCCTTAAATGGTTTCACCATACGGATATTCTCTTCTACATCTTGTGCTTTAACCGAAAAGCTGACTAACATAATAGAAAAAACAGATAAGCTGAGTATTTTAAAATTCATCGCAAATAATTAAATAATGATATACGAATGTATCGCGATGAATTGTTAAATTTTGTTATTTAACAGGCTTTAACAGTTAGTTGAGTTTAGCGTAGGGCGTTTTGGGTTTGGCGTCGATTAATCGGTCTACTCAATGTGCCACCCTAAAAGGTAATTTATTGTAAAAAAATCAATATTAATGACAGCAGAGAAAAGATTAACCACCAAGTCACAAAGAACACAAAGTTTAGTTCCTTTATGATATAGCGGCAAAAAAACTGAACCTATAAGAGACACATAAGTTACATATAAGCTCAATGCCCCATATGTTCTTACATTCCTTATATGGTGAAAAACTATAATAAAGTGATCGCGTTAAGATTGCTTCGTCCAATTAACTGATTTGACTAATGACTAATGAACCAGTGAACCATATAAAAACAAAAAAAGTCCCGATTTGCATCGGGACTTTCCTTTATAAATTGTTACTAATTATTCTGCAGGTGCAGCTTCTTCAGTAGTTTCGTCTTTTTTAGCTGCTTTTTTAGCAGGTGCTTTTTTAGCAACTGGTGCTGCTTCAACAGCCTCTTCAGCTACAACTTCTTTTTTCGCAACCGCTTTTTTAGCAACTGGTGCTTTAGCTACTGCTGCTTCGATTTCAGCTTCAGTGATAGGAAGGATAGAAACATAAGATTTGTTATCTTGTTTCTTTCTGAAAATTACAGTACCATCAACTAAAGCAAATAAAGTGTGGTCTCTACCAATACCAACACCTTTATCAGGGTGGTGTTTTGTTCCACGTTGACGTACTAAAATGTTTCCAGCGATAGCTAATTGCCCACCGAAAATTTTAATACCTAAACGCTTACTATGCGATTCACGTCCGTTTTTCGAACTACCGGCTCCTTTTTTGTGTGCCATGATTTTATATTTTGTAACTCGCTAAAAAGCGAATTATTGGGTTAACAATTAATTATAGAGTGATGTCAGAGATCTGAATCTTAGTGAAAAACTGGCGGTGACCATTTTTCTTTTTGTAACCTTTTCTACGTTTTTTGTGGAAAATAATTACTTTATCACCTTTTAAATGAGATACGATCTTAGCTGAAACTTTAGCACCTTTAACTGCAGGAGCACCTACAGTAATTGCACCACCGTTGTCAACCAACAATACATTATCAAATTCAATACTAGCGCCTTCATCTCCTTGTAATCTGTGTACAAAAAGGTGCTGGTCTTTAGCAACTTTAAATTGCTGCCCTGCTATATTTACTATTGCGTACATTGTTTAAATATTAGTTTTTTAATTTTTATTTAACGAGGTGCAAATATAGAACAAATTCAATTAACACACAAATACATATCGAAAATATTTTTCACTAAAATCATACGGCATCAGGATTCGGAGAATTTAAGGATTTCAAGATCGATTTGACAACTATGTTAATTGCATTTTTTGAAAATCATGGCTTAATAATTCTTAGGCTAAGCCGGCCTTCCTTTCTATTGAAGCAAACACTTACGATTGGAGCGCAAGGTCAGTGCAAAATATTAAGTTTCTTCCCGTTTTACGCTTATACGCTTCGCTTCCTCGTACCTCGTTGCTGCAGGGTAACGCTTCAACCAGGGCTAGAAAATTAAGACTGCATTTCATTTTTATGAGTACAAGGTGCACAAACCCTTGTTCCTAAACCTGATTGGAGCGAACACGAAGTGCAACGGAGTAAAGCGTAAAGCAGGACTGAAGCCTGCCAATAACCACAAGCCGATCATTTCCAAATCATAATTAAACGCTTGCGAGCATACTATTGGGTTTCGGTCGGTGAGACGCCAACCGATAGATCTAATTAAGACTGCATTTCATTTTATGGGTGCAGGGTGCACAAACCCTTGTTCCTAAACCTGATTGGAGCGAACACGAAGTGCAACGGAGTAAAGCGTAAAGCAGGACTGAAGCCTGCCAATAACCACAAACCGATCATTTCCAAATCATAATTAAACGCTTGCGGGCATACTATTGCGTTTCGGTCGGTGAGACACCAACCGATAGATATAATCTTGGTTCAATAATCCTTAGATTAAGCCTACCCTACAGCCTATTCCTGTGAATGCTTATACTGGAGCATTAATTTAACCACAGATAGGAAGGATGTACACAGATATGAAATCCGTGTTTATCTGTGTGCATCCGTGGTTAAAAGCGCTTACCTTAATGACATTGGGGTAACGCTTCAGCTGGGCTATTGGGCCAAAACAGTATTTCATTTTCGGAGTTGCAAGGGGAAGAAACCCTTGTTCCTAAACCTGATTGGAGCGAACACGAAGTGCAACGGAGTAAAGCGTAAAGCAGGACTGAAGCCTGCCAAGAACCACAAGCCGATTATTTCCAAATCGTAATTAAACCCTTGCGGGCATACTATTGGGTTTCGGTCGGTGAGGCACCAACCGATAGATCTATAACCATTCATTTCCAAATATTTTCCTGAGTAGTATTCCAGTCAGGGTCAACTGTCATTTTCAACGCAGCGAAGAATTTTTACTTAACAGACTTAGAACCTAGTTCAGCCCAGAGAGATTCTTCATTACATTCAGAATGACAAATTCTTCTTTCACCTTAAGATAATAGCAATAATTCTCCGTTAATCTATATCTCCGCAGCTGAAGCGCCTACTTAATTCTTTTCGTTAAAAAATGTTAAAGCATTTTCACAACTACGAATTATTCGTAGTTTTACGAAAATTAAATAGACAACTTAAAACCAGATCTCATGAAACCAACCTTAATTATCTGTTTAGCAACAGTACTAAGCTTTTCAGTTAAAGCCCAAAGCCCTGATAAGGCCCTGGCCAGAGTAAGATATACTCTTACGCACATTGCGGATACTACCCAAAGGGATAAGCCCCGCACTGAAAATATGTTGCTTGTAACGGGAAAAAATGCTTCTGTTTATACCAGTTACGATAAGCTGAACCAAGCGTTAAATACCCAGAAGCAGATTCAGGAGCAGATGAAAAACCAAACAGGCAACTCCAATATCAAAATCGAGGTGAAAAGTGAAATGAAAGCTCCGTTAACACAGGAAGATTATTTCTTTTTTGCCAATGAACATAAAATGATTACCAAAGAGCGCTTATTTAACAATTACCTTGTTGAAGAAACTGCTCCACAAATTGACTGGAAGATTTTAAAGGACACCATGAGCTTTTCGGGAATAGCCTGCCAAAAAGCTACCACAAACTTTAAAGGCAGAAAATGGATTGCCTGGTTTGCCACAGAAATACCTTTTCAAAGTGGTCCATGGAAATTAAATGGATTACCAGGCTTAATTGTAGAAGCTTATGATGAGAAAAAAGAAGTAAAATTTACATTCGCTGGCCTTGAAAACGTAAAAGACGATGCCAACCAAACAAACTCAGGTGAGGATGGCAAAATTGTAACGCCCAATGGCACAGGCGTAGTAAAAATGGTGGGAATAGATGTGAGTACCTCTTACCTTGGATCGGAGATTAAATTACCTGCAGATGCCATTAAAACCACAAGGAAAGAACTAGATAAACTTAAAGAAGCCAGAAATAAAGATCCTCAAGGTTTTATGCAGGCCCAAATGGCCGCAAGTGGCATGCAAGGTTCTTTTAAGGCTAATCCTGCTCCCCGCCCGGCTGGAGGCACAACGATAAGCAAACCCGAGATCAACAATCCAATCGAAATTCCAGAGAAAAAATGAGAAAATGCGCTATAATGCTGGTGCTGCTGTTTGCTGCTTTTTCGGTGCTGGCACAAAAACCGATCAAAGGAATGGTTAAGGATAGCAAGGGAAAAGCGATTGAATCTGTTAATATCAGTTTAAAAGATCCCGAGGGAAATATTATTAATTTTAGCAGAACCAACCGCAATGGCGAGTTTAGTATTGCTTTAAAAAATGATCAGATTTCCGGCTATAAAATAGAAGCATCGAGCATTGGCTATAAAAAACTGAGCACGGTTGTGGCCGATGTAAACAAAAGTTATGATCTGGTTCTGCAGAACAGCGAAACCGCATTAGAAACAGTTACCGTAAAAAACCGACCATCTTTAAAGGCAAATGGTGATACCTTAAATTACAGGCCATCTGATTTTGCCGATAAACAAGATAGAAGTATCGGCGATGTACTTAAAAAAATGCCTGGTATCGAAGTTGCCGAAAATGGAAAGATCAGCTATAACGGAAAAGCCATTTCTAACCTGTATGTAGATGGTGATAATCTTTTGGACGACAAGTATAACATTGGCACTAAAAGCATCCCACAGAGCGCTGTTGATAAGGTACAGGTGATCCAGAATGATCAACCGATTAAAATGATGCGCAAAAACAACATGAGTGATGATGTTGCACTTAACCTGGTGATTAAAGACGATGCTAAACTTAAGGTAATGGGCGATGCCACGGTCGGTGCCGGAATGCCCGACCGCTTTGACGAAAACCTCACAGCAATGCTGTTCAATAAAAAACTAAAGTTTATCAATAATATTAAAGGCAATAACATTGGTAACGATCCGGGTATTGACCTCACCTCGCATAATTTATCGGATTATTTAAAACGCCTCGACAACGATAAGCCGAGTGGATTGCTGTCTACAGGAGCTGCCGGTGTGCCCTCTTTACCGCAAAGCAGGTATCTTTTTAATAAAGCTGGACTAATCAATCTAAACAACTTATATAAGTTTAATCAGGACCTGCAATTGAGGGCAAACCTTTCGTACTTATATGATCAGCGCGATCAACAATACAGCAAATTTTCGGAAACTTACCTTTCGGACCAAATCATCAGTTATTCAGAATCGCAGAACAATGCGATCAATCCGCAAAAATTAAGAACCCAATTCAACTTAAACGGAAATGCAGAAAAATACTATCTGAACAACAACTTTGTATTGGATTATGCACCTTATAAAACTTCTTCTGGCTTTGTAATCAATAATGTTGCGGCCAATCAGATACTCCGGCAGGAAACCCTCGATATTTCTAATGAATTTAATTACCGAAAAAAATTGAAGTCGGAAGATGTAATCAACCTCTACTCCTATTTAAACCGCACAACACAGCCTGAAACGCTAAACATTACACCGGGCCTCAATGCCGATATCTTAAACAACGGAAATAGTTACCTCGGCTTAAACCAGTACATTAAAATACCAACCTGGTACACCAATAATTATGCATCGTTTGCTTTTGTAAAAAACAATTTCGTACAAACCTATAAGGCAGGTTTTAATGTACAGCAGCAACAGCTCAACACTGAACTTTACCGTACACAAAATAACCAGCAAACAGAACTGGTTTCGGGTAATGCGGTAAACGATCTGGACTGGCTTAAAACCAAACTCTATGCAGATGCAACCTATGAATTTACAAACGATAAATTGAAAACAGGACTGAGTTTACCCTTGAGTTATAACCAGATCAAGTACAGTGATGAGGTAAATCAACTGGACAAAAGCCTCCACAAATTATTCCTAAACCCTTCATTTAATTTTAAATATCAAACAAGTCCTGAGAATTATGTAACGGCAAATTATGCCTTCCGAAATGATTTGGGAGGAATTGACGATGTTTATCGTGGTACAGTATTAAAGAATTACCGCTCACTTTTCGCGAACAATGCACCGATTTCGGAATCGAAAACCCATAACGTTGCGGCTGGCTTTAACTTTAGAAAAGCGATGCAGATGTTGTTTATCAATTTAACAGCTAACTACAGTGATGCTAAACTGAACACCATTTCTTCATACAGTTTGAGCAACAACATTCAGCAAAGGATTGTTTTACCGCTAAACAACCACATCCGTACCCTCTCATTGAGTGCAAATGCAAGTAAATATCTTTTCGACCTGAGAAGTACAGTAAGCGCTGGAGTAAGTTTTTCGCAGAGTAAATACGATCAATTGCAGAATAATGAACTGTTTGCCTTTAATGCACAAACGGTTTCTTATAAAATAGGTATAGAAGCGAAACTTACCAATTTTATCAATTGGTGGTACCTCGCAAATTTTGCGGTAACCGATAATAAAGCTAAAGTGGCCGATGCAATTAAAACTAATTTCCAGCAGCTTAGGCAGCAATCTACCCTGGCCATTGCCACCGTTAGAAATGTGTATTTAAATTTATCCGTAGAGCATTTATTTACGCATCAATCTACACAACCTAATCTGAAATATCTTTTTGCAGATATGAACATCAAATACAAACTATTAAAAATGAAAACAGATTTAGAATTTGGCATAACCAATCTGACCAATATCAAAAGGTTTGATGCAATTTATCTTTCTGCAAATTCACTCACCACCGGAACTTATTATATACCAGGAAGGGTGGCCATGCTGAAGGCTACTTTTAATTTTTAATAAATAGATTCGACATTTCGAGGAGGAACGACAAAGCCTTCTGAATACAATCAGATGAACAGGTCTTCGAACTTAAATCTGCGAAATCTTTTTGATCTGCGGGAAAAAAACGATTGGCTATTCGTTTTCCTGCAGATTTAGAGGATAAACGCAGATTTTTTTTCAATAGCAACTGCGCTCGAAATGACGAATCAGATGAAATCAACTATGGCTTCATACTAATCTGGATTGCCTGGTTATTTCTATCAACTTTGAGATCAGAAATTTTATTTACATTCAATTTATCAAGCTCCTCTTTTGATATTTTATTGCCATTTAAAAAATAGGTTGTGGTTTCGTTAACTATAGTTCCATTGCCTGTTACACGTTGATTTCCGTCTTCAGCAGATGAAGTTTTGTCCGTTGATTTTAAAAAATAAAACATCGCAACACCGTTTTTCCTTGGTATTGGTAAATTTTCGAAATCACCATTTTTGTCAGCTAAAACATTAATAGTAATATTTTTATGGTCTGCATTTGAGGTATCAGTAAAGCTAAAATGTTGTACAAAATTTTTGCCTTTAAAAGTTCCATCCGTTTTAAACCTCATGATCTTCACTTGCTTACCTAAACCTTTTAAAGTCTCTTCTATCGATTTTCGTGAAGAATCTGCACCGTCTACAATGCTTTTAAAAATAAAAGTCATTTTGGTGGTGGTATCGGGTGCTTTCAGCGTATCAATGATTATTCTCTTTTTGAATTTAGCTTTTAAAACTGTTTTAGGTTGTACAGCTACCGCAGCAACCTTTTCGGGCAAAACATCATCCACCATTTTGGTTAGGGGTGCTAAACTTTTCTTTACCTCCTTGTTATCGATGGTAAACGCTAAGGTAACGCAAAGCAATATCGGTAACACAAATAAATACCTGGTTAAATTTACTTTTGATGAACGTTTCGCGTTCATCATTTTAATCCGCTTTTTAAGGTCGGATAGATTAAAATTATTCACAATAGCTATCGGTGACTGCAACGTTCCAACATCTAGCAAGCTATATTGATAAGCTTTTTTATCGATCCCTTTTTTTAAAATCTTTGCGTCGGTAATAAACTCAATATTTTCCCTTACTGCCTTTTTCATCAACCAAACCCCTGGATTAAACCAATAGAAAACCACACAGATTTCGGCCAGAATAATATCTAAAGTATGCCATTCTTCTACATGTACTTTTTCATGTTCTAGAATATTGTTTAAATCTTGCTTTTTATGCAGACGCGGATTGATATAAATGGTCTGCCAAAAACTAAATGGACTTACCTCATCGTTTAAAATCCTCACCTTATAATCATCTAAATGATCGGGTGAAGAATTTTTATGCATGCTATAAAGCGAAATAAACTGCACTAGTAATCTTAAGGCCATCAATAAAACACCGGTATAAAAAAGCACCGTAAGTCCTTGCCAAAATACCGAAACGGCATCTTGTCTTACAAATTCACTTACATGCTGGTTAAATTGTGGAACAAAGGCAGGTACAGTTTTCCTGCCGGCGAAAAACTCGGTGAGGTTAATAAATGGATAGGCAGAAGAAAAGACGATTCCAAACAGCAGAAATATCCTGTTGATGGAGTAAAATGTTAGTCTCCGCAACACCAGGTAATAGGTTGCAGAAAACAAGATCAGCACCAGATTAATTTTCAATAAAATGATAAAGAAATGTGGCATGGCATTTACTTTTCAGGGTTCTCAATTAAATTTATAATCTCTTTAAGTTCCTCCGCACTTATTTTTTTATCCTTTGCAAAAAAAGCAACCAGTTCTTTATAAGAGCTCTGGAAATAATTATTCACAAAACCACTCATAAAGCGCTTTTTATATTCTACTTCCTTAACTTTTGCACTATAGCGGTTAGCATTGGCAAAACGTTCGCTCATCAAATATCCCTTGCGTTCTAAATTCTTGATGGTAGATGCCAATGTAGTATACGGTGGTTTGGGATCGGGAAGTACATCCATAAAATCTTTGATAAAGCCCTTACCTATCTGCCAAACAGCCAGCATGGCTTCCTCTTCCTGCAATGTTAATTTTTCCATTATTACGAATATATCGTAAATATACGAAAACATCCTAAAAGGAAAAAGACTTTAACAAAACGCTAACATTTAACGCTTTATTAAAGTCTTTTTTGGTTTATTGACCATTTAATGCATTGGTCAATGGTTTAATCGGTTAATTGTCTCAA
This sequence comes from Pedobacter sp. Bi27, assembly GCF_918698255.1. Taxonomy (NCBI): domain Bacteria; kingdom Pseudomonadati; phylum Bacteroidota; class Sphingobacteriia; order Sphingobacteriales; family Sphingobacteriaceae; genus Pedobacter; species Pedobacter sp. Bi27. The sequence continues at coordinate 224,689 of NZ_CAKKMW010000007.1, read as the reverse complement.
ACGCCAATTTAATTTAATCGACTTGAGACTCTGGACTCCCGACTAACCTGACCTACTTCCCGCTTCTTTTTTCGGCTTGTAATAACGTTTCCTGAATGATTTTTCTCATTTGAACAGCCGCATCCAGTAATTTTGGATTGCCATCAAAGTCGCCATAAATGGTCACGTGTTTTGACTTCTTTTTATAATTGAAAGTGATATCATAACGCGGTACCAGTCTGGATTTATCACTTTTTTTACCAATGGTATCTGGGAAATTCCAAAGGCCGATTTCGTTTGCCTTTCTATGCATGTATAACACATCATTGCTCTTTAAAAAGAACTTTTTGGTAACTACTGAGTCTTTATTATTTACGTAGTGGTAAACACCAGTCTTTGAATCATATGTGTTCTCCAAAGTATCTTTTAAACCATAACTATATTGCATTGACACAAAATCATCTTTACGAAAAGGCGCATTCTGTATAATAGGTTTATAATAGATGTAACAATAAATGATCATCGGAACGATAATGGTAATGGCTAAGAATATTTTTTTTCCTCTACTTGACACTTGATGTTGAATTATTGAATGAATATTTAATTATTGAATGAGAGATTGATTGAATAATTGAGTTATTGAATGTTTGAATGAATGAATTATTGAATGAGACAATAGGACTCAAGACTGCCGACTTTAGACTTACGCCTCCTTAAGCTCTCCTTCCCACTTACTTACCACTGCTGTTGCGATGCTATTTCCAACAACATTAGTTGCAGAGCGGCCCATATCCAATAAAGGATCAATACCAATTAACAAAGCTAATCCTGCTTCCGGAATATTAAAGCTCGCGATGGTACCAGCAATTACCACTAATGATGCCCTTGGTACACCAGCAATTCCTTTACTGGTTAACATGAGGATTAAAAGCATCGAAATTTGCTGCTCGAAACCTAAATGAATGCCATAAGCCTGCGCAATAAATAAGGAAGCAAAGGTCATGTACATCATCGAACCATCCAGGTTAAACGAATAACCCAATGGCAGTACAAAACTTACAATTTTATCTTTACAGCCAAAACGCTCTAAAAGCATCATTGTTTTTGGATAAGCTGCTTCGCTACTCGCTGTACTGAAAGCCAAGAGCGCAGGCTCTTTCATATCATTTACCAAACGGAAAATACGCTTCTTCAGTACCAAAAACCCTAAGAAAATTAAAACTGCCCAGAGTATGGCCAAACCCAGATAAAATTCGCCTATAAATATGGCATAGGTATTAAGTACATTCAAACCTTGTTTGGCCACAATGGCGGTCATTGCTCCAAAAACGGCCAATGGTGCAAAATTCATTACATAACCGGTCATTTTTAAGATTACGTGCGCAATGGCATCGAATGCTTTAATTACAATCTGGCCTAAATCACCAATGGCAGCTGTTGCTACACCAAAGAATAAAGAGAATACAACAATCTGCAAAATTTCGTTGGTTGACATCGATTCGGCAATGCTTTTTGGAAAAACGTGCGCGATAAAATCTTTCACACTCATCGATGCTTTCTGTATCCCGGTATTTACCAATTGATCGGGCAATGATAATTTCATATGTCTTCCGGGTTCGAATAAGTTTACCAAAATCATACCCAGTACCAGCGACATTAACGACATGGCCAAAAACCAGCCCAATGTTTTACCGCCAATTCTACCTACGGCCTTAATATCGCCTACTTTGGCTACACCAACTACTAAGGTTGTAAATACCAATGGCGCAACAATCATTTTAATCAGGCGAAGAAAGATATCGCTCAACAACGTAAAATATTCTAATTTTTTCTCCCTGATATCTTCGTTTTCTTTTTTGATTTTAGCATTTACTTTTCTTTCGGCCTTAAGTTGTGTATAGCCAATACTAGTGGTATCGGTCGTTTTGGCAATGCTTACCTCTATACTTTTAACTTTCGCATCGGCAGTGAGTATTTTCTGGTTATAGACATCGATTGAATTGACATTTAAAATATAGCCCAATGCAATACCCGCAATCAGCGCTAAGAAAATGAAAAGCGTGAGTTTGTTTTTTTTCATGAATATAAAAAGTTTGTGGTACTCTTAATTTGGTAAAACTACGATATTTACGGCGTGTAACAAATTTTGATAACAGCTGGCATTAAAAAATATATCAACGTTGTTGAGTTAAGCCATTCGACAAAGCAGAAATAATTTAACCACAGATAGAAAGGATGCACACAGATACGAAAATCCGTGCTTATCTGTGTGCATCTGTAGTTAAAAACTTTTAAGTCAATAGCATCAAAAAATATATTATTTTTGATTTCTGGTGTAACAAAAAATGTACATCCTCATCTAAAACGCAACTATAAACCCCTAAATGGAACAAAAAGACAAGTTATTTAAAGAGATCTTCGATTCAAATTCCAAAAAGATATTCCATTTATGTTATGGTTATACTGGCGATACCGACGCTGCAAACGATCTTCTACAGGAAACTTTTTTAAAGGTTTGGCAAAATCTGGATAAGTTCAGAAACAAATCTTTAATTTCTACGTGGATTTATAGAATTGCCGTGAATACTTGTTTAACTTATTTGAGATCAGAAAAAAGACAGGCGAAAGACGAATTAACAGATAACATTATAGAAAATAAAATAGAGGAATTTTCAGAGAAAAATGAACAGGTTGCCTTACTTTATAAATGTATATCCAAGCTCGAAGAGAATGACCGTTTAATTATTACAATGGTACTTGATGAATTACCATACCACGAAATTGCCGACATATCTGGAATAAGCGAAGGCAATTTGAGGGTAAAAATTCACCGTATTAAACAAAAATTAACAGAACTATATAGCCAGTATGCAAGCGTTTGATCAAATACAGGAGTTGTGGCAAAAGCACGAGGTAGAAGTTAAGGTTTCTGCTGATGAAATGCTGCAACAAGCGAAGAAAGAAGTAAATGGCATCAAGCTGAAATCGGCTTTGAACATTTTGGGTATGCTGGCATCCTTTATTGCCATTGCTGCATTGTGGATCTTTTTTCACTTCGAATCGTGGACCACACACGTAGGAATCAGCATCACCATTATTGCCATTGGCGTATATACCTTAATTCTGTACCGCGATTACAGGCTAATTTCGAAAACCGATTTCACCGCTCACCCGCACGAATATTTAAACAACCTAAAAACCTATCAATTAAACCGTTATAAACTTTACAACTCCTTATATTGGTTTTATATGATTGCACTTTCCTTGGGCATCATATTTTATTTTGTAGAAATTCTTGCGCACTTCAACACTGTTCAAAAAGTTTTAGCTGTTGGCTTAACAGCGATATGGATGTTATTTTGTTCAACGATATTAAGAAAGGCGGTGATGAGCAGGGAAAAAGAACGTATAGCTTTATTGATCGAGAAATTTGAGCGCATTAGCGGACAGATTTCTACTCCCGAATAATTTTAGGCACGGTTTTTTCACTGTAAAAACCAACACATGAAACCATCATGATTTACCATTTAACAATGGAATAACTAAGTCATGATAGCTTCACCAGCGTTGAAACTAAAATTACACAGGTGAAAAGACATATTATATTCCTTTTATTTTTGCTGGCACTGCCATGTACTTTTGCTTTTAAACAAGATTTTTCCGAGCCGATTCAATTGAATTGGGAAACGCATTTTAAAGGCAAAGCCGATATGCGCTCGCCATTTTTTGCGCTGACTGCTATGACATGGAAATACAGTTACTCCAGCACTGTTTACCGTAATCGCGTTGCCATTAAGCTTAAAAATGATGTGAGCATTGATAAAACGAGATCTTGGGTTAAGTGGGATAAAATTAAAGATCCTGAAATTAGGGCAAGTCTTTTACACCACGAACAAGGCCACGCCGATATTCAGTATGTTTTATTATTGGAGGCCGAAAGGGTATTAAAAAACCGGAACTATGCTGTAAGCAACTATAAAGCTCAAATATCTGAACTCGCCAATCAGATCAGCAATTATTTCGACACCATGCAACGTAACTATGATGAAGAAACCGAGCATGGCAGCAACCATAAAATGCAGGCCCGATGGGATGACATTATCCAGGATAAGATTGAAGAATCGAGGACTGCTATGGCCGAATTACAAAAATAGTTTTGGGATAAAAATAATGGCACCAACGACCAAAGCTAAAAACGCGGCCACCAAAACCGCAGCAGCAGCCAAATCTTTTACCACTTTAATTTTAGGATGATATTCTGGAGAAACCACATCGGCCAGTTTTTCGAGAGCAGAATTTAAAATTTCGGCAACAAAAACAGCCGAAATAACAGATAAAATGGCAATCCATTCTGAACCGGAAATTTTCAGGTAAAAGGATAAACCAATGGCAACGATTGCTGCAAACAAATGAACTCTTCCATTATGATCGTTAACGAAGAACAGTTTTAGTCCGTTAAAAGCATATTTAAAGCTCCTGATCCGATCGATGATAGAAAATTTTTCGTTGTTCATTGTTTTTAAATTGCGTGATAGATCCTGAAACAAGTTCAGGATGATGAATTAGTGTGGTCGTCGTCATTGCGAGCCACAAAACAATCTTAAAGCACATGCTATAACCGATTTATTCAGCACAAGAAAAGACCCTTCGACTACGCTACCATTGACGTTATTCTATAAACAACTATTAATCAATATTTTAGCCGCCATCGAATTTCCATCCAGCTAGGCCATAGCACGGTATCCCCGTTCTACTTAAATCCGGCCTAACAAATTTTTCGGGCTCCACCGACCCAGCCTACCCACTAGCTTTGAAAGAAAAATTTTCAGCCGGTGTTTTTTGTTTCTTTTTGACAGCAAAAAGAAAGAGCCCATCGGCGGCGGCGAGCCGAGGCAAGGATGAGCCTCTGGGCAAAAAAAAGATATGCGTCATTCATATTGATTTTTATACAATAAATTATCCCTCATGATGACAACGATTGCAAAAAGCCGTAACAGGCAGTCTCCTCGCCGCTTTATGCTCCACACCCTTTCCCTCTACCTTCCGCCTTTTACCTTAAACCTTACTTGACCTCACTTGTAGAAAAACTATTACCACTTAATTTATATTGATAGGTCTTCGTAATCGTTTTAGTACTATCTGCACTGTCTTTTACCGGAAAAGAACGGAACAGGTCTCCATTTTTAATAAAAAAATTATCGTTACCGTTATAACCTTTCTTTTGACTGGTACTTAAAGAAGGGAAACTGATTTTATTGAAATCGCCACGCGTGTATTCAAAAACATTTAAATCCGAAACTGTTTTTTTGCTTAAGAGCTGAATATACAATTCAGGATTTCCGTCATTGTCTAAATCCATATTCCAGGCATCAATCACAATGCCTTTACGATCTACGGCGGCTGACCTGTAATTATTATGCACTGAATCAGACATCAGAATCTGATATCCCCCAATAGAGTCAACCCCTTTTCCCCAGCTTACAATTTCGAAATTTAATCCGGGTCTCACTTCTATATCTTTATAAAAACGGAAAGGGTTTTTCTGCACTTTTTCAGTTTCTGTCTTAATTTCTTTAGGTTTTTCTTCTGTGCATGCAAAACAAAACAGCATCCCTGTTATTAACAAGAGATGCTGTAATGTATATTTCTGTAATTTCATTCTATTTAGGACGTTTTGGTTGCCCCAAATTAAGTATTTTAGCTTTTTAAAGCAACATTTTATTTCTTTGCATCTGTTTTAACTTCAGGTGCTCCGTTATTTAAAACGGTTTCGGCAACTACGCTTCTTTTGCCACTTGGTGCAATAACAATGGTTTTTAATACTCTTTTTTCTCCTTGTGGTACTGTAATTTTAATTGGTGCGGTGTACAAGAATGCATTTTCTGATGGACGGGATAAATCAATTGAATAATAAATTTTAGCTCCGGTTACAGGTGCTTTTAAATCAATTGTAAATTCTCCGCCTGTTAAGGGTTTATCGCTCTGACCAATTGGTGTAGGTACCCAGAAATTAACATTCATTTTATCTAAGCGAGCCAAATGAGCTGGTAAACGTTGTTCAGAAAAATTCTTTAAATCTTTACGCTCAACCGGCGACCATGCAATTTCAGATAAAGCCAATAAACGTGGGAAAGCATGGTTTTCTGCTTTTGCTGTGGTTTTAATATACTCCGTCCACATATTAGCCTGCACACCTTTAATGTATTTTCTTTCATCGGCAGTTAACACTTTCGGAATCGGATCGTAAGCATAAATCTTTTGATAAGGGGCAAATCCGCCAATGGTTACCGGCTCGTCAGGAGAGTTTGATTGTTTGTGGTCGATATATAAACCCATCGATCCTGGGGTCATAATTACATCGTGTTTTTGCTGTGCAGCTGCAATTCCGCCATCTTCGCCTCTCCAGCTCATTACGGTTGCATTAGGCGCCAAGCCACCTTCTAAAATCTCATCCCAGCCAATGATTGAGCGTCCCTTTCCGTTTACATGTTTTTCTATCGTCTGGATGAAATAGCTCTGTAATTCATGCTCATCTTTCAAACCTTTCTCTTTCATGAGGTTCTGGCAGAAGGTAGATTCTTTCCAATAGGTTTTAGGCGCTTCATCGCCTCCAATATGAATGTATTTAGAAGGGAAAATAGCGATAACCTCGTCTAAAATATTTTCAAGAAAAGTAAAGGTATTTTGCGAAGGCACAAAAATATCGTCAAAAACGCCCCAGGTTTGTTGTACCTGTTTACCTTTTCTGCTACCCGCCCATGGTGTTTTATCGCTGATAAAAGTATCGCGATCAGGGAAACAGCTTAATTCAGGATAAGCAGCAATTGCAGCAGAAGCGTGTCCTGGCAATTCGATTTCCGGAATTACCGTAATGTATTTCGTAGCTGCATATTTAACAATTTCTTTGGCTTCTTCTTGTGTATAATAACCTTTAACGGGCGTAAGATAATTGCCATTGCCTGGGTAATTGCCAATAATCGTTCCGTTACGTGAAGAACCGATTTCAATTAGTTTAGGATACTTTTTAATCTCCAGTCTCCAGCCCTGATCGTCAGTTAAATGCCAGTGGAAAGTATTGATTTTGTAATAAGCCAACTGATCGATGTATTTTTTGATGAAAGAGATCGGGAAGAAATGACGGCTTACATCCAACATGGTTCCGCGGTAGGCAAAACGTGGATAATCGTTAATATCAACTGCAGGGATGGTAATTTTATCGGCCACTTTATCTGGCATCATCTGCATAGCAGATTGAACCGCATAAAAAAGGCCCGCGCCTTTTCCTGTTAAAATAATTTGTTTAGGGGTAACTTTAATTGTGTAACCTTCGGCTGGCAATTGATCTGCTCCAAGAGATGTTAAAACAATTGCTTTCTGGTTAGGTTGGGTAATTTTCGTTTCACGTAAGGCAAAACCTGCCTTGGTAACGATAAAAGCGTTTAATAAATCAGCCATCTTTGCGCCGTCGATGCTTTGATTTACTAAAACCGTGGTTTTATCTAAAATGAAATTTCCGTTTGCCCTGGTAATGGCTACAGGTGCAGGTATGATACCCAGATTAGGATCGCTCTGCGCAAATGCACTCGTGCTGATTAATACTCCAATAAAAATCGATAATGCTTTGTTCATGCTGTGTTTTTGTTTTTATAGATTTATTTGATTGTTGGAACCAAGATAGAGATTATGGCCAGATTCCGAATCTCACATTCTTGTTACAATTTAGATCAACCGTTTGACTGCACCGCATAACGCAGATAATCTAAGTATTAAAAGGTCGTCATTTCGAGCGGAGTGCAACGCAGTCGAGAAATCTACATAACAGATTTCTCCATTCCACTGCGTTTCAGTCGAAATGACGACTACTTTTATGAAAATCAGGTGCAGAAGCGTTTGGGTAATGATAGTCCCGCTCCCGCTTTCTGCTCCCGATGTAAAATCGGGGGCATCCCGCTTTGATCGGGTTTAAATGGCACAGCCAGTTGAACTATTTGGGGTTGCAAAGTGTAGAAGAATTATTCTAGGCAGCATGCTGTTCAACTTTAAATTTAGCAGAAACCTAAGTATTTAAACCTGATTGTAATGGAAAGCACGCAATCCCGATTTTTCATCGGGAGCGGACTTGAAATGTAAAGCAGGACTAACAATAAAAGAACCACTGCAATTGCTTTCCAAAAAAAGAGAAATTGTAAGCCTAGTGAAACAAGATCAGCGTTGATAGATCTCTCCATTCCACTACGTTCCAGTCGAGATGACGACATTAACAAAAAAGAGAAACCGTTGCTGATTTCTCTTTTTAAAATTATATTAAAATATTTTACGCTTCTACAGGATGCTCTTTAGCAGCCAAGTACCTTTCGGCATCGAGCGCGGCCATACATCCAGAACCTGCAGCAGTTACCGCCTGTCTGTAATACATATCCTGCACATCGCCACAGGCAAAAACACCTTCGATATTGGTTAAAGTGGAACCTGGTTTGGTAGCTAAATAACCCGTTTCATCCATATCCAACTGGCCTTTAAAAATATCAGTATTTGGCTTATGACCGATAGCCACAAAGAAACCTTCTACAGCGATATCAGACTCAACACCAGTTTTGTTATTTAAAACTTTAACCGCAGTTACATTTTTACCGTTACCTAAAATCTCCTGGGTTTCGGTATTGTAATGCACCACAATATTCGGTGTAGCCAATACTCGGCTCACCATTGCTTTAGAAGCTCTGAATTCGTCTCTACGAACCAATAAATGAACGGTTTTACATAATTTAGCTAAATATGTTGCTTCTTCGGCAGCAGTATCTCCAGCACCTACAATGGCAACATCTTGTCCTTTAAAGAAGAAACCATCGCACACGGCACAGGCCGAAACCCCAAACCCATTGTATTGTTGCTCACTTGGTAAACCCAGCCATTTTGCTGTAGCGCCTGTAGCAATAATTACGGTATCAGCTGTAATGGTTTTAATTTCATCAACCACTACTTTATGCGGCGTTGAAGAAAAATCAACCGAACTTACATAACCAAAACGGATATCGGTACCAAAACGCTCTGCCTGCTTGCGGAAATCCTCCATCATTTCTGGCCCCATAATTCCTTGCGGATAACCTGGAAAATTTTCTACATCTGTAGTTTGCGTAAGCTGCCCACCGGCTTGCATACCGGTATACATAATTGGTTTTAAATCAGCTCTGGCAGCATAAATAGCAGCAGTATAACCTGCAGGACCTGAACCTATAATTAAACACTGAACGTGTTCGTTTTCTTGTGACATTATATTGTGTGTTTGAAATTCATTAATCGTAGCGCAAATTTAACGCTTTAAATATTTGTTGGCAAGTGCACATTGTCAACATAGTTTACTTATTAACATCATAAGCCGAGTGGAAAGCGCATGGCGTTTGGCATTTAAAGCTATTCGTGGTGTCAGATGTTTCCATCTGACACTGACTCCATATATGCGTGATAATTTTTTACCAGTCAGATGGTAACATCTGACTGCACAACAAGCTCCAATTCAGGAATACTTTAAAGTAAGACGGTAACATCTGACAGCACAAAAAATTATCCTCCTTTATTCTCTCTGATCAACCGAACTACATTGCCTCCCAAAATTTTCTTGATATCGTTTTCCGAATACCCATTTTTAATCAGCTCATCGGTAATTTTAGGATAATCTGCTACACTGTTCATTCCTAAAGGAAAAGATTCGGCACCATCAAAATCGGCCCCCAATCCTACATGGTCTATGCCAATTAATTTCACCACGTGACTAATATGTTTAACCAAAAGTGCAATCGGCGGACGTGTGGCATCGGCATCAGCCTGATGGTTGAAAATCAACGTATCAATGGCATTGCTTCTACCATATTTAGCAGTCAATGTTTTAAGCTCGCTAACATATTTTGCAAAGAATTCTTTTTGTTTGGTATTGAAGCTAGCATCTAAAAAACCACTGTAGAAATTAATGCAAACTACACCGCCATTTTTACCTACAGCTTTAATCTGATCATCTTTTAAATTTCGCGGAACCGGATTTAAAGCATAAGCACAGCTATGGGAAACAATTACGGGTTTAGCAGATGCAGCAATGGCATCATAAAATGTTTTTTCACCCACGTGTGATAAATCGACCATTGCACCGAGTTGATTCAATCGTTTTACAACCTGTTTTCCAAAATCGCTTAAACCCGCATATTCGGGTTTCACTTTACCCGAAGTTTCTTCGGTGGCCGAACTCGACCATGGGGTACTGTTGTTCCAGGTTAAAGTAAGGTAAGCCATTCCGCGCTTTGCCAAACTATCGATATAATCTAAACGGTTTTCGATCATATGCCCACCTTCTACCCCTATCATCGCAGCCAATTTTTGTTGTTTAACCGCTTGTTCGAGATCTTTAGCATTTGTTACCAATTTAATTTTATCGGGATATCGTTTAATTAAACTATAAAGTGAATCTATTTCCTGATTAGCTACAGCATATCCACCCGTTTCATAACACCAGATAGAAAAAAACTGAACATCCAAGCCACCTTGTTTGGCCCTCACTAAATCGAAATTCCCCTTAGATTGAAGTTTCCCGATATCGATGCCCGATTTGATCTGATTGAACAAAATATCGCCATGTGTATCGATTACAATCGCATTTTGATGAATTTTATCCGAATTTTGGGCAAACAGATTGATCTGCAACAGTATAACGACAAGAAAAAGATAAAGATTTTTCATGCACTAAATATAATATTAATTGTTTTTACAAGTACAGACATTCAACGTCCCATCTATTTTTTAACCACCAAGAAACAAAGGCACAATATGTTCTGAATGAGTTGACCGCCTTAGAAACTTAGTTCCTTATAGATGGTTATTTGTGCTCAAAACTCAGGTGCTCTAAGGTGCCTCAGGTGGTAAAAATAATACAATGTAACTGTCAGATGGTAACATCCGACAGCACATTATAACTAAGTCTGTATCACACCTACATTAAACTTCTTAGTAATCGGCGATTGGTTGGCAGCCTCAATTCCCATCGAAATAACTTTTCTCGTTTCTAACGGGTCGATAATACCATCTACCCAAAGCCGGGATGCAGCATAATAAGGGGTGGTTTGGCTATCGTATCTGTCGGTGATTTCTTTTAACAACTCTGCCTCTTTTTCTGGCGTAATTACCTCTCCTTTTGCTTTTAAAGAGGCTTCCTGAATCTGAAGTAAAGTTTTTGCAGCCTGCGAACCGCCCATTACCGCAATTTTAGCAGTTGGCCAGGCATAAATCAATCTAGGGTCGTAAGCCTTACCGCACATGGCATAGTTGCCAGCACCATAAGAATTACCCAATACTATTGTAAATTTTGGCACTACAGAATTGGCAACAGCATTAACCATTTTAGCACCATCTTTAATAATACCACCATGTTCTGATCGGCTGCCTACCATAAAGCCAGTAACATCCTGCAAAAACACCAATGGGATTTTCTTCTGGTTACAGTTCATAATAAAACGGGTAGCTTTATCGGCGCTATCAGAATAAATTACACCGCCAAACTGCATCTCTCCTTTTTTCGACTTCACCACTTTACGCTGATTGGCCACAATACCTACTGCCCAGCCATCAATACGGCCTAAACCACAAACAATGCTTTGTCCGTAGCCTTTTTTATACTCTTCAAATTCCGATCCATCAACCAAACGGTTAATGATATCCATTATTTCATAAGGTTTATCTCTGTTTTCGGGTAAAATACCATACAATTCTTCTTCATTTTCTTTTGGTTTTGCTGGTTTAATCCTATCAAAACCGGCATTTTGAGGCGCGCCCAACATACTCATGATGTTCCTGATGCTATCTAAGCAGGCCTGATCATTGGGATGTTTATAATCGGTAACACCTGATATTTCGCAATGAGTAGTGGCTCCACCCAAAGTTTCATTGTCAACCTCTTCACCTATGGCCGATTTAACCAGGTAAGACCCCGCTAAAAAAACCGATCCTGTTTTATCAACAATCATCGCTTCATCGCTCATAATGGGCAAATAGGCACCACCGGCAACACAAGCCCCCATGATGGCAGAAATCTGGACTATTCCTTCCGACGACATGATGGCATTGTTACGAAACATCCTTCCAAAATGTTCTTTATCAGGAAAAATCTCATCTTGCATCGGGAGATATACACCAGCGCTATCAACCAGGTATATTACTGGTAGGCGGTTCTCCATAGCAATTTCCTGAGCACGGAGGTTCTTTTTTGCAGTCATGGGAAACCAGGCACCTGCTTTTACTGTGGCATCGTTGGCCACAATCATACATTGTCTTCCGCTTACATAGCCAATACCGCACACCACTCCTGCGGAAGGACAGCCACCTTGCTCGGCATACATACCATCAGCCGTAAAAGCACCAACTTCTAAGAAGCTGGTATCTTTATCAATTAAATAGGCAATCCGCTCGCGGGCCAATAGCTTTCCCTTTTCTTTTTGTTTGGCCGCATTTTTTTCACCGCCACCTAAATATATTTTTTTGAGTCTGGTTTTCAGTTCGTATACCAACTGTTTATTTACATCCTCATTTTTATTGAATTCGATATTCATGGTGGCAATTTAAATTTAATTTTAGAAAAACAGTATTGACCAAAACGGTTTCTGGTACAAAGCGATTTTTAACCACAAAGAAAACAAGAGAAATCACTGAGGGCACAGCGTTCTGAATGCTTTTTAAAGATTAAATTACCTACAACTTAATTGATAACTAAAGTATTTTCTCAGTTTACCTCTGTGTAAAAACTCTGTTCCCGCTGTGGTTAATTATCCATTTTAACCACAGAGAAATAAGAGAAATCACGGAGGGCACAGAGATCTGAATGCTTTTATTTAGGATTAGATTACCTACAATTTGAGTGACAACTAAAGTACTTTCTCAGTTTACCTCTGTGTAAAAACGCTGTTCCCGCTGGGGTTAATTATCCGTTTAAAATGATATTTTTGGGTAAATCCGAAAAATGGAACTAACCATCAATATTCCTGCCCTATTGTTTCCTGCCATCAGCTTAATTATGCTGGCTTATACCAACCGTTTCCTGGCTTTGGCAAGTTTAGTGAGAAGTTTGAAATCGAAATATGAGGATGGCGATAAAAATGCAGCGCTGCATAAACAGATCGAAAACCTGCGTTACCGCTTAAGATTGATCAAAAACATGCAGGCTTTTGGTGTACTTAGCTTTGCCAGCTGCCTTTTTTGTATGTTTTTTATTTATTTGGAGTGGAATACCGTTGCTGAAATTCTTTTTGCCCTGAGTTTGATATTTTTCATGATATCGTTAATCATTTCGTTAATAGAAATCCAGATCAGTACAAAAGCCCTGGAGCTGGAGCTGAGCAGTTTAGAAGAACTCGATAATCCATCAATTGTAAGTAGATTTAAAAAGAAATTTGATAAAGATTGATATGCAACCATCTGTTAATACGCCAGAAGACTATTTAAACAGCCTCCCTGAAGAAAGGAAAGCGCCAGTTTCGAAATTGAGAGATACTATTTTAGAGAATCTGCCAGCAGGTTTCGAAGAACAGATTACGTATGGTATGCTGGGATATGTTATTCCACTCAGGCTTTATCCTCCAGGTTACCATTGTACACCAGAACAGGCTTTACCTTTTATCAATATTGGTTCACAAAAGAATTTTATTGTTATGCACCACTTGGGATTATACGCATTTACTGATTTACTGGAATGGTTTCAGGCAGAATATCCTAAACACAGCAAATACAAATTGGATATGGGTAAAGGTTGCGTCCGTTTTAAAAAGCCTGATGATATTCCATACGCATTAATTGCCGGGCTTATCAGAAAGGTTACACCTGCAGAATGGATTGAACAATATGAAAAAGTATATAAACGTAAAGGCTAATTTTGATAAACTACCCCATCAATCTTCAGCTTTTTAAACTTTTCGGCCCAGCCTTTACCTCTTATGTATTTTACCTGCGATGGGTATCCTTTTAAATTTGGATGATAAATCGGATCAAATGAAAAAGTCATTTCGGTATCCGATTTTTGAATAACAGTGACTTCGTTATCATTTTCATCCTTTTCTCCAGTTGTAAAAAATTTATCGCCCATTTTTGCATTAAAATCAGCTCTGGTATAAGTTTTCAAAGGACTATCGGGATAGCCCTCAATCAATTTATTCTGTTCGTCGATCCTTAAATAAACTGTACTCACTGCATCGCCTCCTAACAATGAATAAAACTTGAAAAAAAGCTTTTTATTGATGCGAACAGTATCCTTGATTTCGGTATAAGATTGAGCATTCATATACCATAAATTGCCAATCTGCATCGGCAAAAACGAATCGGCTGCCAAATTTTGATCTTTATTCATTTGGCAGGATAGGATAAACAGACTAATTAAAACAAAACTTAAAGATTTCCAGTTTACGATCATGAGGCATTTATTTTTTCTTATTTAACGTTAAAGATAAACAATGCACTACATTGTAAGCTATTAATTCACAAAATGATACAAGAAAACAACCTCACCACTAAAGGCAGGTTTCTTTTGATCTTCAATTTCCATTTCGATAGCCATATTTACTTTGGTTACGCCTCGGAGATTAATAATAGAAGCCAGTTTTGCTTTTAGCCGTACTTTGCTGTTAACGGTAACTGCCTGCGCAAACCTTAAACTTTCGATACCATAATTGATCTCCATTTTTAATTTTTGGATATCAACAATTTCTTTCCATAGGTAAGGGATTAAGGAAAGCGTTAAATAGCCATGCGCTATGGTTGCTTTAAAAGGGCCTTCATTTTGGGCTCTTTCTTCATCAACATGAATCCATTGATGGTCTAATGTGGCATCGGCAAATTTATTAATCTGTTCTTGTGTAATGGTGTGCCATGAAGAAACGCCTAATTCCTTGCCAAGGTATTGTTCAAATTCTGCGTGGGAAGTAATGATTTGCATTTCGGTATATTTTTAGCGCCAAGCGTTATGCGGCCGGCGAATTAATAATTATTTTTTTAATTCTGGTTAAGAGGCATTTTTGGGTTAATAGCTTATAGTAGATGGTTAATGGCCTGATGATATAAGCACCCTAACTATGAACTATTGACTATTAACCATAAGCATCTTGCTATAATTAACTCAGGTTCCGCTCTCTAAACCAAACCTCGTCTGGAATGGCAGAAAAATCATCCATTTTATCAATTAAAGTTTCGGCATTTGCTTCATTAAAAACTAAATCGCGATTGGCCGGTTTCAAAAACTTACTTTGCACCATCATATCCATTTGGGCAAATAAGGGATCGTAAAAACCACTTACATTTAATACGCCGATTGGTTTTGTGTGCAGGCAGAGCTGCAACCAGGTTAACACTTCAAAAAACTCTTCAAGGGTGCCGAAACCACCGGGCAAAATAACAAAACCATCACTTAAGTCGGCCATTCTCTGTTTTCTTTGGTGCATATTTTCGGTTACGATCATTTCGGTTATCCCTTTATGACCAACTTCTTTATCCATTAAAAACTGTGGGATTACACCTGTAACTAAACCACCTAACTCAAGTACATCATTGGCTAATACACCCATCACGCCTACACTTCCGCCACCGTAAACCAATCTGATCTGCTGTTTTACAAGTGTTTCTGCCAATTGCCTTATTGCGTTACGCAGCGCTACATCGCCATTAAAGTTTGAGCCACAATACACACAAACTGATTTAAGCTTATTCATTTAGTTAAAATTTACCGAAGTTAAGACTTTATCGGCTTTCTGTAAATTTTAATTCTGCACAAAGCTGTTACAGTTTTAGTTGTTTCGTTAACAAGTGCTGTATCTTAAGTGATGATTTCCATTGGAACTTGTTACGTTGTCCAAAGGACTCCTACGGAGAGCTTGTCGAAACGCTTTTCGGGAAATTTAACAGGTCCTTCGACAGGCTACCATTGACGTTATTTGCAATTGCTTACTAATAAGACATTTGCAACTATATACATTTCCGTCCAGCTAGGCCATACCACCCCATCCCCGTTTTACTTAAATACGGCCTAACAAATTTTTCGGGCTGTACTGACCTAGCCAACCTACTAGCTTCAAAAGAAAACGGCGAAGCCCTCATGAATGCAGCTGAAAACTATAATACGAATGAATAAATTTTCAGCCGGCATTTTTTGTTTCTTTTTTGATGCCAAAAAGAAAGAGCCATTCGGCGGCGGTGAGCCGAGGCAAGAATGAGCAGTTGGGCAAAAAAGGATATGCGTCATTCATATTGATTTTTATATAATAAATTAACCCTCAGGATGACAATTCTATATTTATAATAAAGCCTCTTACTAAAAAAAGGAGTGGCATTACACCACTCCTTTTAACCAAATATAAGAGAGAAAAGATTAATTTAGAGATTAGAAAGCATAACGGATTGTAGCACCATAAGTTCTTGGATCGCCCAGTACGCCTGCGTATAAGCCTGAGTTACCAGCTGCAGCCTGCAATTGTTCATAATAGTTTTTGTTTGCGATATTTCGGCTCCATACAAACAAAGAGAACTTATCCGATTTAAATCCTAACCTTGCATTAAATAAAGCATAACCTTTAACATTTAAAATGCTTGATGGTGTTGGGTTTGACGAATATTCTGAACGGTAACTCGCATCGCCGGCGATAAAATATCTACCAGCCCTGGTTGCTAAATTACCTGGGGTACTAAATTCAGAACCTCCAGAGATATTCCATTTAGAAATACCCGGCAATCTGCCTCCCGAAGCATCTTTAAATGCCACTTGGGTAGCCACACCGTTTACCAATTCGGTATGGCCGGTTTCTTCTAAAGGAAGTGGCGCATTGGTGAATTTCACATATTTACCATCAAGGTAAGCTACCGCAGCATTTAAAGTTAAGAATCTTTCCAATTGATAAGTTCCATCAATTTCTAAACCTTTTACTTTAACTTTTTCTGCATTAGCAAGATACCCCCTATTTACCCCCAGCTGTGGAGATTGTACATTGGTTTGGTAATCTTTAATGTCGGTATTAAAAGCGGTAACATTCAATATGGCACCTTTAACCGGTTTTGTTTTTAAACCTAATTCGTAATGTTGAACATATTCTGGCTTTACAACAGCAAGCGACAAGTCTGCTTGTCCGGTTGAAGTAGTTGGCAAGCCACCTACGTTAACACCAACAGGTTTATAAGCAGTAGAGAAAGTTCCATAAACGTTTAACTTTGTGTTAGGGCGGTATGAAACCGTTAAGTTACCCGATAGGTTATTGTTATCTACTTTGGTAGTAAACTGCTGATTACTATACACAGCGGCTTTTAGTGCAAGTAAAGTGGCATCTGTAGTCTGCAATCCGCCATAAGTTACCCTGTCGTAATCCACATCTTTTTTATCGTAGGTGTATCTTAAACCAGGTAATACGTGAAAGTGCGCTAAAAATTCCCAGTCTACCTGAGCAAAAATAGCTGCACTTAACGATTTGATGGTCGAATTGGTTTTGATTCCAAAGCCATCTAATAAACCAGGGGTTGAATATAATGCCTGATTACCCGTATTGCTGGTTTGCACAAATCTCCATTGATCTTTACCTACTTCTTCCGTTTGGGCCAAACCTTTTAAGTTCTGAGCAAGGGCAAACACCCCAATTACACCACTTAATTTATCAGTGATATTACCAGCATATCTAATTTCCTGTGAATATTGATCATGACGGGAGTTGCCTTGAGATTTTGTTAATGCAGACAGTTCAGAGAAATCCCTGTCGTTTGTGGGATCCCAGTTCCAGAATCTCCATGCAGTGGTAGAAGTTAATGTTCCGCCACCAATCTTATAATCCACATTTAAGGATATACCACCGATTGATTGATTATGTCTCCATGGAGTATTGGTGTTTATTTCTCTGGAAAAAGGATCAATTTTAGGTTGCTGGTAGCCTAAATCTGAAACAATTTTGGCATACTGACGGTAAGCGCTTCTTTCTGTCTGCGCAACACCAGCAATTACCAATGGGTAACCCGCAGGGTGCTGAACACTTACATCGCTACTCAATAATATCTGTAGCCTATCTGAAGGAGTAAAATACAACTGGCCTTTAAAACCAAGGTTATTTTGTCCGCTATATTTACGTTCTTCTCTGGTATTCCATATTGTACCATCTCGTTGGGTACCGGAGATTGATATTTTAGCAGCAAGATTTTTTGCTACCCCGCCCGAAACTGACGTTTTTGCCTGGATAAAGTTATAGTTTCCAACGCTTAGTTCTACTTTGGCACTTGGTGTTTGGGTTGGTTTTGTAGTGGTGATGTTAAATGCACCTGCGGTAGTATTTTTTCCAAATAACGTACCTTGAGGACCACGGATTACTTCTATTTGTTCGATATCCAGGAAATCGGTTGAGGTAGCAGCCGGACGAGCATGATAAACACCATCTACGTAAAAACCTACACCTGGGTCGATACCATCGTTAGTTAAACCGAATGTTGAACCCAGACCTCTAATATTAAGTGTTGTATTTCTTGCATTCGAAGCATATAATTGTACAGATGGCACTAACTCTTTTAAACGGTTAACATTAAAAGCACCTGCATTTTCTGCTGCCTGGCCACCGATTACAGTAATTGGAATAGGCACGTCCTGTAAAACCTCCGAACGTCTTCTCGACGTTACAACGATCTCATCTAATAATGCATTTTCTACCAGAACCAATTCTATTGGCGTTTCCTGAAGTTTTAAAATCTGAAAATCCTGTGGTTTATAGCCAACTGAGCTCACTTGAAGGTAAAATGGAGTCTCTTGTTTTACATTTATGCTGAAAACACCATTATCATCTGCCACTACGGCTTGGTTTGTTCCTCTTACCTTTACAGTAGCATGTGGTATTGTACTGCCATTTGTTGTTTTAATTACGCCGGTTACTGGGCTTTGGGCAAAGGCAAAACTTGCCGAAAGTAAAAATGAAAAGAGGATAAGTAAACTTTTGTTCATGATTAGTTATATAGTTTGTTTAAATGTTGTTGATTAATGACTCGTTCGAAAGTATGCGATTACTGTTTTAGAATGGCTACAACAACAATACGAGCGTGTTTTTTGATTTGTTTTCATAATTATTATATAAATCCTATAGATTTAGTCGACAAATATATTAAAAAATTTTAGCTGCCAAATTTTATTTTGTGATTTTTATCTTTATTATCAATTCTCCAGACCTCATAGGTTTTAAAAACCTATAAGGTCTAAAAACAAAACGGGGCTATCGTAAACGATGCCCCGCTGAATTATAAAAATATTGCTAATGAGATTGCTTCGTTCCTCGCAATGACGATTATTCGAAAGGATTATACCTTATCTGGTATAATTTGGTGCTTCTTTAGTAATCGTAATATCGTGTGGATGGCTTTCGCGCATACCTGCCGCAGTAATCTGCACAAATTGTGCTTCTTGTAATGCCTCTATATTTGCTGCACCGCAATAGCCCATACTTGCACGTAAACCACCAATGTACTGATACATTACTTCTGCTAGGGTACCTTTAAATGGCACACGGCCTACAATACCTTCTGGAACTAACTTTTTAATATCATCTTCTACATCCTGGAAATAACGGTCTTTAGACCCCTGCTCCATTGCTTCAATTGAGCCCATTCCACGGTAAGATTTAAATTTACGTCCTTCGTAGATAATGGTTTCGCCTGGTGATTCTTCAACTCCTGCAAATAACGAACCTGCCATTACGGTGCTTGCTCCAGAAGCAATTGCTTTGGCAATATCACCTGTGTGTTTAATACCACCATCGGCAATAACAGGAACACCTGTGCCTTTTAAAGCTTTGGCACATTCGTAAACCGCATATAATTGAGGAACACCAACACCGGCAATAATTCTTGTTGTACAGATAGAACCAGGACCAATACCAACCTTAACAGCATCGGCACCAGCATCGGCTAAGAATTTAGCAGCAGCACCGGTAGCAATATTTCCAACGATAACCTGTAAATCAGGATATTTAGCTTTAACTTCTTTTAATTTATCAACTACTCCTTTAGAATGGCCATGAGCAGTATCAATGGTAATTACGTCAACACCGGCATGAACCAAGGCATCAACACGTTGAATAGTATCAGCTGTTACACCAACCGCAGCACCTACACGTAAACGACCGCGTTCATCTTTACAGGCAGCAGGATAATTTTTAACCTTCGAAATATCTTTAAAAGTAATTAAACCGCTTAAGTAACCGTCTTTGCTCACCACAGGAAGTTTCTCGATTTTATGGTTCTGAAGAATTTCCTCTGCCTGAACCAAAGTAGTACCTTCTGGTGCAGTGATTAAATTTTCTTTAGTCATTACCTCAGAAATTGGTCTTTTCATATCCTTTTGGAAACGTAAATCCCTATTTGTAATAATACCCACCAATTTATTGTCGCTGCTTACAACAGGAATACCACCAATTTTATGCTCTTTCATAATCTTGAAAGCATCGGCTACAACAGCTGTTTCCAATAAGGTAACCGGATCCTGGATCATACCGCTTTCAGAACGTTTAACCTTACGTACTTCTTCGGCTTGTCTTTCTATGGTCATGTTTTTATGTAACATACCAATACCACCATTTTGCGCAATGGCAATGGCTAGTTCGGCTTCTGTTACAGTATCCATCGCTGCAGAAATCAATGGAACATTAAGTTTAATTTTTTTTGTTAAAAAAGTGGATGTATTTACTTCACGGGGCAGAATTTCGGAATATGCAGGTACTAGAAGTACGTCGTCATACGTTAAACCTGTGGCAATAAACTTTGTGGAATCGAGTTGCATAGCAAATAAATTAGGATTTATTATTTGCCAGGCAAAGATACGAAAATTGAGGGAATATAAAAGTATAATAATAAAAATGCTTAAATATTGAGCTTGTCTGACAATCGCAATCATCACACAACAAAAACTAAGCTTTAATAAGTATTTGGTAACAATGACCTAGCTATTTAGCGAAATTATTTGAATAAAATTTTAGTTTTATATAATTTCAACAAACCAAATATAATAAGATGATAGATTTTCTTGAAGGCGTAAAGGAATGGCTTGTAGGATTTTTCGGCTTACCAGCACTGCTAAAACTACTGCAAACCAATGACTATAGCCAGTTTATGAGCTGGAATGGCATTAGTGCGCTTATGGGGCCTTTGATTCCCTTTTTATTGGTTTTTGAAATCATCAGGATGGCATTTTACCGCCGTTTTAAAGTGGTTGATTACCGGATTTCTTTCTTTTCACTGGTGATTAATTCTTTTATTGGCCGCATTATTTCTATCGGCATGGTATCTATCTGTATCGGTTTATTTGGCAAATACGCCATTTTTAAAACAGAGATTACCTGGTACTGGCTGATATACGGGTATGTGATCTGGGAATTCGGCCATTTTATTTATCATTTTTTAGCACATAAAGTAAGGCTTTTCTGGTGTTTGCACTCCACCCATCACGCACCCGAAACCATGAATTTATCGGTAAATTTTGCACATTTTTTTCTTGAAGCACCTTATGCAGACCTGATTAGAACTACAACGTGCATCCTTTTGGGTGTAAGCCCTGCCCTGCTTTTTTTAATCATGTTCATCGACGGTTTTTGGGGATCTTTTATCCACATTGGAGAAAACATTTCTAAAGATGGCCGTTTTGGATTTTTAAATAAAATCATCCTTACGCCTTCTCATCATCGTGTACACCATGCCAAGAATGCCTTGTATATGGATACCAATTTCTGCAACCTGCTACCCATCTGGGATCATGTCTTTAAAACCTATCAGGAAGAAGACAAAACAATAAAAATTGAATATGGTATTACCCGGGAAATGAAAAAAAACAGCTTTTTAGATGCTTATTTCGGCGAAATTGTTCTCTTGGCCAAAGATGTTTGGCGTGCACCTGGCATTAAAAATAAGTTTCTATATATCTTTATGCCACCGGGATGGAGCCATACTAAAGACCATAAAACGGCTAAAATAGTGAGATCGGAATATTTGAAAAACTACAAAACTGAAATGCTCAACTCATAAGATGAGTTAACGGAAATTCTTTATAAATTAGCATATGATTACTGAAAACCAATATTTTGATGGCAACGTTAAATCGTTAGGCTATGAAACCGCTGAAGGAAAATCGACTGTCGGCGTTATAAACCCGGGAGAATATACTTTTGGAACAGCTCAGAAAGAAATTATGCATGTTATAGAGGGTGAACTAACAGCGCTTTTACCAGATACTACAGATTGGCAGCGTATTAAAGCTGGTAGTAATTTTGAAGTACCTGCAAACTCCTCTTTTAAAGTAAAAGCCAGCGTTCAAACGACCTATCTTTGCCAGTACAGGTAGTTAATAAAAGAATAACAAACCGAAAAAGTCGTCATTTCGAGCGGAGTGTAACGAAGCCGAGAACCCGAAGGCTCTGCGAAGCAAAATCTATCTGGATAGATCTCTCCATTTCGCTACGCTCCAGTCGAGATGACGAATAGCGGGGATATTTATAACTATTTCTTCCCTATCACCACCTCGGTAAAATGATCGGTTGTTAGGTATTTATTCGCCAAGGCAAGTAATTCTTCGGCAGTAATGGTTTTAACCTTCTCTATATATTTGGTATAGTAATCGTAATCCAACCCTGCGAAATAAATGTTCTTGAATTTATCGGCGTGTGAGAATACATTTTCTAAACTGCCCAACATCGAACCCAGCATGTAGTTCCGAACAAGATCCAGCTCTTCTTCTCCTACCAGTTCATTTTTCAATAGCTCTATTTCTTTGTAAATCTCAGTTAATGCAGCCGAACAAACATCGGCGCCAACTTCAGTAGCAATAAAAAGATAACCGGCCTGTTGTAGCGAAGAAATCCCAGAACCAATACCGTAAGTGTAACCTTTATCTTCACGGATGTTATTCATTAAACGCGAGCCAAAGTATCCACCTAAAACAGTATTTAAAATCTGAAGACCAGAAAAATCTTCATGTTTACGGTTAATGGCCAACTGACCAATTCTTATCGCAGACTGTAAAGCTTCTGGTTTTTCCGTATAAACAAACTGCTTTTCTGTTGTCGTGAAATTGAAACTGTTCTTTACCGCATTACTTTTTTCCCAACCTTGTCCAAAAGTATCGTTCAGCAGGTTAAAGCTAACATCGTCAAACTTACCTGAAACAATAATGGTACAATTATTTGGTGCATATGCGGCCTTAAAGTAATCAACCAGATCTTCGCGCTTCAATGCATCGTAATGCCCTGCTTGTATGTTTACCCCATAAGCTGTATCACCAAATAAAGCATGTGCAAATTCTTTTCTCGAAAGAACATCGTTTTTCTTCAGGTTTACCTGTAGCTTTTGCTTTTGGTTTTGAATGTAAATGTCAAGTTCATGCTGTGGAAACTGGCTTTCTGATAAAACATCCTTCACAATCGGCAGTACCGAGCGTAAATGTTTATTTAAAGTGTATAGTGTAACCGAAGATTGATCCTGAACATATTCTGTCTGAAAAAATGCACCATAAAAATCAATTTGTTCGGCTATTTCTTTCGCCGATAATTTATTTGTTCCATTATTGATCAATGCGCTTACCGCAATGGCCTGTAACGGTTTTTCAAACTTCCAGTTTACGTTTTCGAAAATAAATTCGATACGTACCAGATCCTGTTCTCCGGAATAGATTGTAAAAACGGGCACACCGTTATCCAATACTTTCTTTTCTGGGTGGATAAAATTTATTGTCGATACCTGCTTAAAATCAGGCGCCTGTTGTCTGTTAAGCATTTTCTTCAGTTAAATAATATAAAGTTGATGATGAATTTGGTTGGAAAGTTTCGTTGGAGATCCGTTTTATATCTTCTGCTTTAACCTTTAAAAATTCTTCAGTTTCCTGGTTTAATAAAGCGGCATCACCTAAAAGCTCATAATAAGCCAGGTTCATCGCTTTATCCAATAAACTCATTTCAGAAAAAACAAGTACCGATTCTACTTTGTTCTTTACTTTTGTTAATTCAGCATCAGAAACCAGTTCGGCTTTTAATTTATCCAGTTCTGCCCAGATTGCTTTTTCTGCAGTTTCGGTTGTTACTCCTCCTACCAGTTTACCTTCAACTATAAACAAACCCGGATCTAAACTGCTCGAAATGTAAGCATTGATATCGCTAAAAAGTTTCTGCTCTTTCAACAAACTATTGTACAAGCGCGAAGACTGCCCACGTGATAAAATATCAGATAATAAATCAAAGGCATAATAATCCTGATTTAAGCGCCCTGGCATTTTAAAAGCCATATAAATCGCATTTAAAGGCACATTTGCCTTCACTGTTTCTTGTCTTGCTTCTGTTTGCGGTTCTTCCTGAACTAAATCACGGTTATACTTCTCTCCCGCAGGGATCGGTTCGAACCATTTTTCAGCCAGTTTTTTTACATCTTCGGTTTTCACATTTCCACCCACAACCAAAATTGCATTTTGTGGTGTATAGTGTTTTTTGAAAAACGCCTTCACATCTTCCATCGTGGCGTTTTCGATATGCGAAAGCTCTTTTCCGATAGTTGCCCAGCGGTAAGAATGCTTTTTATAAGCCAGCGGACGCAACTTTAACCAAACATCGCCATATGGCTGATTAAGATAACGTTGCTTAAACTCCTCACTCACCACATTTCTTTGCGTATCTAAACTCTTTTCAGAAAAAGCCAGGCTCAGCATACGGTCGCTTTCCAACCAAAATGCCGTTTCTATGTTTTCTGCAGGCAGCGTGATGTAGTAATTGGTAATATCATTGCTCGTAAAAGCGTTATTCTCACCACCTACACGCTGCAAAGGCTCATCATAATTCGGAATATTTACCGATCCGCCGAACATTAAATGCTCAAATAAATGCGCAAAACCGGTTTTTTCAGGATCCTCGTCACGGGCGCCAACATCATATAAAATATTTAAAACTGCCATTGGCGTTGTCGCATCTTCATGCACCAAAACTTTTAAACCATTGGCAAGTGTAAAACGATTAAAATCTACCATATTAATTTTTAGAACCGTAAAGATATTGTTTTAAGGGAAATTGGAAGATGGAAAATGATGGAGAATGTAAAATGGCAAATTGTGGACAATTACGATGGAAAATGGATGGTCCATGATGTAAGACGGAAAATGAATGATGGCAATTTCCAGCTATTCGCCAATCGCCTAACGCCTACCATGATTTTTTTTGACAAACCTTAAACCTTAGCCCCTCAACCTTCCCTCCCTTTTCCTTATCTTTGTGGTATGAATACAGCCGATTTACTGCAACGGGCATTACACTTCGATTTTTTAAGCCTTGAAGAAGGAGTACATTTATATCATCATGCCGATACGGCATCGTTGATGTTTGTAGCGAATGAATTAAGGAAAATTCAGGTACCCAGTGGCAAAGTAACCTGGCAGATCGACCGTAATGTAAATACGACCAACGTTTGTATTGCCAACTGTAAATTCTGTAATTTTTTCCGCAGGCCTGGTCATGATGAAAGTTATATTACTGATATCGAAACTTATAAGGTAAAAATTGAAGAAACTTTCCGTTTAGGTGGAGATCAGTTATTATTACAGGGCGGTCATCACCCGGATTTAGGTTTAGCCTTTTATGCCGATCTTTTCAAAAAACTAAAAGAATTATATCCAGATTTAAAATTACATGCTTTGGGCCCGCCGGAAATTGCACACGTTGCAAAGCTGGAAGGAATGACGCATACTGAAGTATTAAAAGCATTAAAAGAAGCAGGAATGGATTCGCTTCCTGGTGCAGGTGCAGAAATTTTAAATGACCGCGTAAGGCGTTTAATTTCAAAAGGAAAATGCGGTGGACAGGAATGGCTTGATGTAATGCGTGCATGCCATCAATTAGATATTACCACATCAGCAACAATGATGTTTGGTCACGTAGAAACCATCGAAGAGCGTTTTGAGCATTTGGTATGGATCCGTCAGGTACAGAGCGAAAAACCTGCCGATGCAAACGGATTCCTGGCTTTTATTCCATGGCCTTTCCAGGATGACGGAACTTTATTAAAAAGACTCCGCGGCATCAGCAACAATGTAACAGCTGATGAATATATCCGCATGATTGCCCTGAGCCGCATTATGCTGCCTAATATTAAAAACATTCAGGCCAGTTGGTTAACCGTTGGTAAAGCAACCGCACAGCTTTGCTTACATGCAGGTGCGAATGATTTTGGATCGATTATGATCGAAGAAAATGTGGTATCGGCTGCTGGTGCACCACACCGTTTCACTGCGAATGGTATTCAGCAATCTATTAAAGCTGCAGGTTTCGAACCTCAGTTACGCGGACAGAAATATAACTATAGGGATTTACCTGAGCATTTGGAAGAACAGGTGATTACTTACTAATTAGTGATTGAATTAGTGCGTGATAGAATTTAATGAATGTTTAAGTTTATTCCGTATTATTTGGGTAAGTAAACCCGATTGCAGCGATATACTTTTTAGCTGTCATCCTGAGTGTAGTCGAAGGGCAGTTAAAAAGATTTAGCGTAAAGCGGGACTAACGTTAATTGAAAAACAGAACCTTGCTTTCCAAATCACATCGCACTAATTTGGATCCTAAAATCCTTACATCCAATTAAATCCTAATCAAAAAAGGGAAGTAAAACCAAGTTCTACCTCCCTACCTTAAACAAAACATTACCTAATTAATAATGTAAAAACTTTTGCTATGATAACTTTTTGCCGTCTTTCAAGAACAAGTTAGCAATTGTGATTACGCTGGCTTTATCCAAAGGCTCATCAAAACTTTCTACCGCTACAGCTTTGGTTATGCCTGCATTGCCACCTAAACCTACAATATTTGCACCAGCTTGTACGGTTAAATCTTCGCCAGCATATACTGCATCTACCTGAGGAACTCCAGAATCATTTGCCTGACCTGAAGCACCAAGACTAACCCAGGGCTTATATATTGCTGTACCAGCCGCTGTACGCATTTGACGGATGTGTGAAGCATGACGTGCCTCCACCGAGTGGATCTGCAAAGCGGTTTGCAACACGCCCGGACTTACCAATAAGTTTCCTGCCTGACCTTTGTATGCCCTAACTCCGGTATCTTCGAAACCCTGTGCTACTGCTAAAAAAGTACCATAATCAGAATATACAGTAGAAAACGTTCCACCTGCTCTAAAATCGGTATCCGCATAGGCAATTGGTGCACGGGCAGAACTTCCCAAGGCACCTATCAGTAAATCAACGTGTGCTTTTTCGTGATCACGAATGGTAGTAATGGCGGCTTGACTGGCTGCATTAGGAAAATTAAAAGTAACATCAGTTACTGCCGATCCCGGAGTTTTGCCTACAATACAGTGATTATAAAAATGGTATTCCAAATACTCCAGCGATAATGCAAAGTTCAATACATCAACAACCGCAGCAGGTAAAGCTGTTTGCCCATATGCTTTTTGAAACATTGAACCTAGGGCTAGTGGCATAGCAGCCAAAGAGATTTTTTTCCCCATGTTGAAAAAGCTTTTCATTGCGGCTCTTCTTGGATTTAATCTCTCATAGATTTCACCGTCAACTTTTTCAATTTCTTCTAATATATTTACGATATTCATGATTTTCTGATTTTAAAAATTAAAGATTGATAACATTAATTTTGGTTTTAATATACTTTCCAGCAATGGCTAAGACCTTATCTGGTGTTAAAGCTGCATCTAAACCAGCTGCGTTATTGGCACCCAATGGAGCAAGGCTATTAAGATCAGCAAACGACCCGTTTGAGATTAAATCGCGAACATAAGCTGCGTGACGAGCCTCAACCGAAACAATCTTACCTGCCAACAATAAATAAGTACCATTTTTAATTCTTGGTCCGGCACCATTGTATGCTGCTACGCCTAAATCTTCAAAAGCCATTGCCGCACCTAAAACACTAGCAGAACTGGTAAAATCAATTGATGAAAAATCTACCTCCAAACTTCCAATTGCGGCTGTACTTAAAGCGGCTTTAAAAAACTCCCTGTGTGCAATCTCATGGAACTGAATATCCTGGAAATATGCTTTCTGGGCAGCTGTGAAACTTGCAGGAGGAGCTGAAGCAACTTTTATGTAAAATGCAGCTTCTAATTGCTCTAAAGCATATGCATAATTTAATACACCGAAGTCATCTTTAAAATCTAAGGTCGCGCCTCCCATAGTAGGATTGTCGTAACCGCGATCTTTTTTACAACCGGCTGCAACCAAGGCGATGCCAGCAGCACCTGCACCTGCATACTGAAGAAAAGATCTTCTCCCTACAGTTTTGTCAAATAAACTTTTTTCCTGAAGTTCATTTTTTGTTTCTAGTTCATTGTGTTTCATAGTAATCTATGTTTAGTGGTTTTGAATTCGTTTGATGATACATACGTGACAATCAGAACACTGGTTTTTTTGATTTGCATTTTTTTTTATAAGCGCATTTTAATACATTCACCAACCTATAGTTATGACAACATTAAAAGCCATTATTGTTGATGATGAGGAGTTTGCCCGGTCATCATTGTTTTTTTTACTGCAACAGAACTGTCCACAGGTAGAAATTACCGGTATTACAAGATCTGTAGTGGAGGCGAAAGATATTCTGGCACACCATCCTATTGATTTAATCTTTCTGGATATAGCAATGCCCGGAGGGAATGGTTTCGAATTAATTCCTGAGGCTCAAAAACATAATGCAGCAGTTATATTTACTACCGCTTATGATCAATATGCGCTAAAAGCAATTAAGGCTAACGCACTCGATTATTTATTAAAGCCAATTGATATCGATGAGCTTAAAATAGCTGTAGATAAGGTTTTTCAGCACATTAAGCGCTTTAAAGGTCAGAATGAGAACGATGAAAGAATCAATAATCTGGCTTCCAGTTTAAGCTCAAGATCCGAAATCAGGAAGCTTACCCTTCCCTATGGCCAAGGTTTTAAAATGATTGATATAGATGATATCATTTATATCGAAGCCGATAGCAATTACTCTATTGTACACTTAAATAACCATGATAAAATAACGGTCTCGAAAGTTTTACGAGAATTTGAGGAGCTTTTACCGGGCGACCAATTTGTACGGATCCATAAGTCGAGCATTATCAATCTTAACCATTTAAAAGAGTATAATTCTAAAAACGGACTTCAGGTTTTCTTAAAAAATGGAGAAAGTATTAATATTTCGCGAAGAAGAGCAAGCGATTTTTTTGAAAAAATAAAATTATTTACAAAGGCGAACAGTGATCATTAAACTAGGCAAAAAAGTGTTTTTATTTGCTGAAAAAGCAATCCTGAAGTTAAGCTTCAGCCGCTCTTTTATTGCTTTTTTATTCGGGCTTATTATATTATTTAGCGCTCCAAAAACCCTGCTTGCTCAAACCACTTACCTTCCCCATTATAATACTAAAAATGGGCTGGCCAGCAACAACTGTTATTACATTTTACAGGATAAAAAAGGCTTTATCTGGATTGCAACGGATAATGGATTGAGCCGTTTTGATGGTACAAATTTTCAGAATTTTACGATCGAAGACGGACTTCCCGATACCCAGATCCTCCAGATGAAAGAGGATAAAGAGGGTAGGCTGTGGTTTTTTGCCTTAAATGGTCAGCTCAGCTACTTAAAGGAGGGAAAGTTTTACAACCAGGATAATGACGAACTGCTTAAAAAGCTAAACTTTAATACGGTAATTGTTTCCTTTTTAGTAGATAAACTGGGGCGGATTTGGCTCGGAACCAATGCCAACCTCATTGTTTGCTGGGATGGAAAAACGATCAAAAAGTACATTTCGCCTAATCCAAATGATCAATTTATCAATGCCTTTATACACGAAGATGAGCAAGGTAACATATTTGCCTATAGCGATTTAAGTGTACAGAAATTTAATGGGAAAACTTTTTCCATGGTCAGTTCGAAAGTGCAGCCCATCTCCTACATGACTGCTGTTAATTCTACGCACAGATCTTTATTTTACCTAGATGCTGGCGGCTTAAAACAATATAGACATGGAAGCATCAACGATCTCATATCTATTCCTCAGAATCTGATCAAGAACATGTCGGGTTACTTTTACTACGACATTGCCAGTAAAGAAGTTTGGCTATCGAATGCCAATGGTGCCTTTGCTTTAGATAAAAGCGGAAAAACAGTCCAGTATCTACAGGATATACCGGTTAATCAAGTCATTAAAGACAGTAACCAAAACATGTGGTTTGCCACCAATCAGGGTATTTATATGCTTCCTAATGCAAATAACCGTTTATCCATCATTGATGCCGAATCGGGCCTGAGTAGCAACGTAATTAAAAGCATTACCAAAGATGGAAAAAACCGCCTCTGGCTGGGTACCGATGATGCTGTAATCGACGTATTAACCATCAACAATTACCAGGTTGATGAAATTGGTTTAGACGATTTCAAGAAATACAAAACAATTAAACAGGTTACTTTCGACCCAAAAGATCAATCGATATATTTTGCATCCGATTATGGAATGGGTGTTTTCAAAAATATCTATAACAGCAGGAATGAAGTAAGTTATTTAAAGGAATCGAACAATTCCATGTTTGTAATCAAACATTTTAGCATTGGCAAGAATAACGACCACTTGGCGCTGGCCCTTTCATCGGGTGTTGTTTTTTTATCGGATAGAAGAAACAAATTTGAGTTTAATGCCGCAAAGTACCGCGAAAAAGAAGATTTTTTTAAAGACAGATCTTATCACGTTTTTTACGACCGCGAAGGGAATTTGTGGTTTTCGAATATTAATGGGCTGTCTCAATTTTCGAAAGGTAAATTAATTAAACATTACGAAAATCATCCCCTGCTTACCAAAAGGATAAACGATATTCAGCAGCTTGCAGACGGCACTTTGATTTTGGCAACAGATGGTTACGGTTTAATTTTCTATAAGAATAGGCAGATTACCCGACAGATTACCCAAAAAGATGGCCTAACCAATAATATCTGCACCAAAATATTTGTAAAAAACAACGAAATATGGGTATTAACAAACAAAGGTGTAAACAAAATAGCCGATTATCCCAATCAATTCACCGTGACCAATTTTGACTATGGTAAGGATCTTTTGAGTGATGACATCAACAGCTTGTTTATTGATGATAGCACGGCCTATTTTGCAACAAACAAAGGCCTGATCCTATTTAAGTACAACAATAAAAACAGAGTTAAGAATCTTCCTAAGGTTTACGTTACTTCTATTATTAAGGACAATGAGCGTTTGCCGGTTGATCAAGGTAATTTTACTTTCGAAACAGGTAACAATACCATTCTATTTACCTTTAGTGCAGTCGATTTTACCACGAGTGATATCACTTATCGTTACCGTTTAAATGAGAATTCAGCTTGGGTAGAAACCCGCACAAGGCGGTTAGATTTTTCTTCACTACAAGCAGGTGATTACATATTTGAGGTGAGTGCCAAAAGCCAAAATGGTAATTGGGGTGAACCGGCAAAAATCGCTTTTACCATTAAAAAGCATTTTTGGCAAAGCTTATGGTTCTTATCTATTTTGATACTGCTCGTAGCCTATATTTTTTATAAAGTGGCTGTTTACATTACCCGTAAGCAAAAAGATAAAGAGCAAGAGCAATTGTTGTTAAAAAACAAAGTGCTGATGCTCGAGCAACAAGCCTTACAGGCGATGATGAATCCACATTTTGTTTTCAACGTGATGAATTCGATCCAGCATTATATCAATACGCAAAATACGGCTTCAGCAAATAAGGTTTTAACGGGCTTTGCCAGATTGATCAGAAAGAACCTGGAGATCTGTACCAAAAGTTATATCTCTTTAGAGGAAGAGCTGGAATACTTGAATCTTTATTTGAAATTAGAGAAGAACCGTTTTGGCGATAAATTAAAATACATTTTTAATATTGATGAAGAAATTGATAAAGAAGAAACCTTTATCCCATCTATGTTGTTACAGCCTTATGTAGAAAATGCAATATGGCATGGCATTATGCCAAAAGAAACAGGTGGCGAAATCCTGATCAACATTAAACTGAAAGATGAATTCTATCTTAACATCGAAATTATTGATGATGGGATCGGAATTGACAACTCTTTAAAGGATAAAAAGGAAACACACATTAGTAAAGGAATGCAGTTAACCAAAGAAAGATTGCACCTTTTAGGTCAGATTGGAGCAAAACCTATACACTTAAACGTTAGACAGAATACCACAAATGGTACAACAGTATCGATTTCTATACCGTTAAAATAGAAAATTTACCGTTTACTCAATTATTAATACCACTCACTAAATAGAATCTTGATCGAACCCGCTTTAGCCTTAAACTTGTGTTAGAAATAAACGATAGTGTTTATCAAAGACGTTCTTATAGAATTGATATAGATATTTAATAACCTAACCTAAAACTATATCTTAATTCAGGTTTCATTTGTGTGTTGAAAGCGGTCTTGTTTTTAAAAGCGAGACCGCTTTTTTTATGCCCAAAAATTCTATTTTTGTATATGCCCAATCACAACATCACCAGGCACATCGAAGCCCTCGTATTTTCTTCCAGCCAAAGCATAGGTACACAAGAAATTATACTTGCCCTAAATGCCGTTTTTAACGAAGAATTTACCGAAACACAGGTATTCGAAAGCATAGAGCAGATTAAGGAAAAATATGGCCATAATGATTTTGCCATTGAATTGGTATTCTTAAACAATGGTTACCAGTTTCTCACCAAAAAAGATTACCATGAAACGGTCAATCAACTTCAGTTACACCGCTCGAAGAAAAAATTAAGTCAGGCCGCGATGGAAACACTTGCCATTATTGCCTACCGCCAACCAATAACCAAATTGGAAATCGAACAGATCAGGGGTGTAAATTCAGATTATTCAGTACAACGCCTGCTGGAAAAAGAGCTGATCAGTATCGACGGAAAAGCAGAAACGCCAGGCAGGCCTATCCTATACAGTACAAGCACATTATTTATGGATTATTTTGGTTTAAATAACTTAAACCAGCTTCCTCAATTAAAAGACATCGTAAAAGAGGAAAATACCGTTGGAGAAAATGTGGAATAAATAAATTAATTTCTTTGCTTCCAGATTGTTATTAAAAAAAGTTTTTTTGTATTTTTAAACTATAAAAGCAATTTTTATTTTTGTGTTATGAAAGCGCCAAAGAAACTCCCAACTAAGCCGACTGCCAAGAAACAGGTAGACGAAGATGATGATCTTGAAGATGACGATATTCAAACAACGAAAAAGAAGCCTCAAGATGACGACGATGATGATTTTGATCTGCCATTAGATGATCTTGACAACTTCGATAATTTCGACGATGACGACGACGACTATTAATATTTAAAATAACATATATTTGAAAAAGCATCCGCCCGCTTGGTAGGATGCTTTTTAATTTTAAAATCTGCCCATGCAAGTTATACCAGTAAGCAATTCATCACTAAAAAAAGACTTTCTAAACACACCCAAAATCCTATATAAAAACGACAAAAACTGGATCTGTCCGTTGGATAGTGAGGTTGAGAATGTTTTTAACCCAGAGAAAAATACCTTTTTTGCACATGGAAAATGTACACGCTGGGTTTTAAAAGATGATGCAGGAAAACTGATTGGCCGTATAGCTGCTTTTATTAATGAGAAAAAAGCTTACCACTACGACCAGCCAACCGGTGGTATGGGATTTTTTGAATGTATTGATGATGAAAAAGCGGCCTTTCTTTTATTCGACACAGCAAAAACCTGGTTAGCCGAAAATGGAATGAAAGCCATGGACGGCCCGATTAATTTTGGTGAAAACGATAGCTTCTGGGGCCTGTTGGTTGAGGGTTTTACCCCTCCTTCTTTCGGCATGAACTATAACTTTCCATACTATCAGAAATTTTTCGAGAAATATGGCTTTGTTACCGAATATGAACAATTAACCAACCATATTAACCTAACTATCCCCTTCCCGGAACGTTTTACAAAAATTGCCAACTGGGTAAGAAATAAACCGGGTTATACTTTCGAATATTTCAGCAAGGCCAATTCGAGCAAATACATTAATGATTTAATGGAAATCTACAATGATGGCTGGCAGGATTTCGAAAACTTTGTGCCTATTAAAAAAGAAACGCTCGAGGAAAGCTTTAAAAGTATGGAACCCATCATGGATGAACATTTGATCCAGTTTGCCTACTTTAATGGCGAACCAGCCTCTTTTGTAGTATTGATTCCAGATGCAAACCAGATGATTAAAGGCTTTGATGGAAAACTTGGTTTAATTGAAAAATTAAAGTTTGCTTACCGCCGCTGGGTGGGCGTTACCCGTATGAGGGCAATTGTAATGGGTACCAAACCCAAGTTTCAAAAACATGGCCTGGAATCGGTACTTTTTATCCGTTTAGGCGAATACGTACTTCCTAAAAATCAGTACAAAGAGCTTGAATTGAGTTGGGTAGGTGATTTTAACGAACAGATGATTGCTATCCATAAAGCCACGGGTGCTACCTTTGGTAAAAAACACCTTACTATGCGTAAGATATTTTAAATTAATCGTCATTGCGAGAAGGCTTTTTCAGCCGACGAAGCAATCTTAATTCGATAGTATTTATCTAATTGAAAGATTGCTTCGTCGTTCCTCCTCGCAATGACGATTTGCCGAAAACTTAGCCTGCACTTTTATATTTCGGCAGATTAATCAAAAGCACACTACCTAAAATAATCACCAAACCAATAATCTGAGTAAGGCCTATCACTTCGTTGGTAAAAGTTAAACTCAGTAAAACAGCCACTACCGGGTTTACATAAGCATAGGTGCTCACTTGCGTAGCCGGGCGCACCTTTAACAACCACACATAAGCGCTAAATGCGGCAATTGAACCAAATAGAATAAGGTAAACGATAGATAACCAGGCATCAAGCGGTATGTTACCCCAATCGAGTAATTTAAACTCAGATTTGAAAAACCCTCCGGGTAAAAAAGCCAAGCTGGCCATCAACATCTGCCAGCCTGTATTAACAGAAACCGAACTACCGGTAGTGGGATGATATTTCGAATAAAGCGATCCTCCAGCCCAGGCTATTGGTCCAAAAACAAGTAATACCATACCTATAATCTGCAAGTTGCTTTGAGGTTTATCAAGCGCCTGTACAATCTGATCGCCGAATAAGAGCACTACGCCCAAAAAGCCGATTACCAAACCCGATATAATATATTTATTACTAAGGTTTTCTTTCCAATGCGATTTATCCAGAATCACGAACCATATTGCTGCCGAAGCGACCATAATGGCTACTAAACCGCTCGGAATAAACTGCTCTACCCAAATTACGATTCCGTTACCCAAACCCAACATTAAAATCCCGCTTACAGTAGCAATTTTGATGGTTTTTAGGTTAAAAATATCTTCTCCGTTAATCTTGCACCAAGTCAACATCAGCACTCCCGCAATAGAAAAACGGAATGCACCTAAAATAAAAGGTGGAAAACCCGCCAAGGCCTTTTGAATAAAAAAATAGGTAGAACCCCAAACAATATATACGATAGCAAAAGCCAGATAAACCATTACCGGCGATGCTGTTTTGTTTAAATTTGCCATATGCTTATTTTTCAGGAATTACTAATTTTTGATGCTCTTTTACGGTCTCCAGTACAATCGTGGTTTTAACCGATAAAATATTCGGAATCTTACTAAATTCATCCCGCAGTAAAGCCATTAATGAGGCCGAATCTGCTGTCCTCACCTTAATCAGAAAGCAATCATCTCCTGCAATAACGTGTACTTCTTGTACATCAGGTATTTTTGCCAGTTCGTTTGCGGTATCACTACAGCCCAAACTTTGAGATGATTTCATTGAAATAAAGGCGAGTAATTTTAAATCGAGTGCCACAGGGTTTATCCGGGCATTATATTGGGTAATTACATTTTTTTTTTCCAACTTCTTTACCCGTTCCAACACAGCTGAAGGAACCAGATCCAATGCCTTTGCTAAATCTACATTCGAGATCCGCGCGTTATCCTGCATAAGTCTGAGTATAGCCAGATCGATATGATCTAAACTAAAATTGCTTTCGATTACCATTCTATATAAATATAAATATTTAGAATAAAATTCATAATAATTTAATTAAAAATGAATTTTATTCTTATTTATTGTTTTATAATGATAATTAGTCAGTAAAAGAACAGATAAACCGATTTTTATATCCCGAGCTTATCATACAGATCGATAACCTTTTTACGGAGCTTATTAATTTCTTCTTCCTTTTCGATCAGTTCTTTTTTAAGTGCAAGAAGTTCTTCTTCTGATGAATCTGATATTACAGATTGGCCAGATATCAACTGCATTACCGGAACCTTAAATGTTCTGGAAATCTGGAGTAAACGGGAAATATTGAGATCGGTTTGGCCTGTCTCTATTTTACAAAAGGCAGGAGTAGAAATATTAAGTTTTTTAGCAGCATCCGCCTGACTTAGACCTAAGGCCAACCTACTTTGCTTAATGTTATCTCCGATGCTTT
This sequence comes from Pedobacter sp. Bi27, assembly GCF_918698255.1. Lineage (NCBI taxonomy): Bacteria > Pseudomonadati > Bacteroidota > Sphingobacteriia > Sphingobacteriales > Sphingobacteriaceae > Pedobacter > Pedobacter sp. Bi27. The sequence continues at coordinate 188,185 of NZ_CAKKMW010000007.1, read as the reverse complement.
TCATACTTTTTTTTTAGATTTGAGATATTAGACGTGAGATAGAGAATCTGAATCCGTCTCATATCTAATATCTCACGTCTAATATCTATCTCTTTAAAGAAGCTGCCAACTCAGGCAGATCGAAACCTGCGTAATTGCCAGAACTCATCATGAGTAGATTAGTGTTTTTATAATTCAAGCTCAATAAATAAGCTTTTAACTTAGTTGCATCATTAAAAAACTTCAGTTTTGGATTAGCAAAGGCCTGCTGAACATCATCTTCAGAAAAAGGCTCCATCCGTTTTTGTTCAAAAGATTTAATATCTATAAAAACAATTGCCTCATCGGCTTTATCCATTGCTCCTGTATATTCTTTTAAAAAATCTTTATTCAGGCTACTGAAAGTATGCAATTCGATACAGGCTACTAATTTCCGATTGGTAAACTGCGCTTTAACAGCATCGATAGTAGCTTTTAACTTTGACGGCGAATGTGCAAAATCTTTGTAAACGTTGGTTGATTCATCAGCTGAGATCACTTCTAAACGTTTAGCTGCACCAGTAAATGAAGAAATGGCGGCATCAAATTCTTTCGCATTGATTTCCAATTGTTTGCACACCAATTTAGCTGCATTCAGGTTCATCAGGTTGTGATCGCCAAAAATCTTTAAAGCTGTTTCTTCTGGAAGCAGATAGGTTATTCCATTTCTGATTTCATGCGCTGGAATAGCATAAGCAATCTTTGTAACGTTGGCTTTTGATTGTGTTACAATTTCATTTAAATCAGCATCTGCTTCACAATAAATTAAAGTTCCGTTATCTTCAATCGTATCGATAAATTTATCAAACTGCGAAGTATAATCGGCATAGGTTGGAAAAACATTGATGTGATCCCATGCAATACCGCTAATTACAGCCACATTTGCCTTGTAAAGATGAAATTTAGGTCTTCTATCAATCGGTGAAGCTAAATACTCATCTCCTTCAATAATCATCACCGGTGCTTCTTCGGTAACCTTTACCATGGTTTCGAAGCCGGCCAGCTGTGCACCTACCAAATAATCGAAATCGCGTTTATAGTAATTTAGCACATGTAAAATCATACTGGTAATGGTTGTTTTACCATGACTGCCGCCAATTACTACGCGTAACTTATTTTTGCTTTGCTCGTAAATATATTCAGGATAAGAATAGATTTTAACACCTAATTCTTGTGCTTTCAATAACTCTGGGTTATCGATACGGGCGTGCATGCCTAAAATTACAGCATCCAGGTCGCTTGAGATGCGATTTTCATCCCAACCCATTTCAGCAGGCAAGAGTCCGTATTTATCTAAACGGGATTTTGCAGGCTCGAAAATCACATCATCAGATCCCGAAATTTGATACCCTTTTTTATGTAAGGCGATGGCCAGATTGTGCATTGCACTTCCACCAATCGCAATAAAATGTATGTGCATATAAGTTAATTATTGAATGAGAGAAGGGTTGAATGAAAGAATGGGTATTGTCTTAAACTCAATCATTTTCTCATTCAACATTCAATCATTATTTTTTCTCAAACTGAGCCGCAACCCAATCGCCATTTTGTTTATGATCGACGTATTTGATGCCATATTTAGCACACTCAGCGGTAATCATTCCTAAATCAGGATCTAAATAAAATCCACTGAAGAAAATTTTGCCTCCAGCTTTCAATACCTCGGCGTAACGGTGAATCTGATCCAGAAGTATATTTCTATTGATATTGGCAAAAATAACATCGTATTCCTCGTTAGGAATCACCTCCTTACTACCACAAAGCGCCTTTAGATTGTCGACATTGTTAAGCGCAGCATTTTCGATGGTACTTTCGTAACAGATATCATCATAATCAATGGCCATTAAGCTTTTAGCACCAAGTTTTGCAGCCAGAATTGCTAAAATCCCGGTACCACAGCCCATATCCAGAATATTTTTATCCTTTAAATCAGCCGCTAAAATATACTGCATTACCATTGTGGTCGTTTGATGATGACCAGTACCGAAAGCCATTTTAGGATCGATTACAATCTCATACGGATATGATGGCTGAGGTTCATGAAAGGTTGCCCTTACATAACATACATCATCAATAATCAGCGGACTAAAATTTTTCTCCCATTCAGCATTCCAGTTTTCGTCGGCAACATCTTCTAAAGTATAATCGGTTGCAAATTCTTCGCTATAATTTGCCAAGAGATCTTTTAATTCCTGCTCGTTAAAGTTGTCTTTGATTACGAAAGCCGTAAAACCACCCTCACTATCTTCGAAAGTATCGAAGCCTAGATCGGCAAGATCGCTGATGAGCAGATCCTGTTGATAATCTTCGATACTTTTGAATGTAAATATTGCTTTTGTGTATTGCATTTAGCTATTTAATGCTTTAATAATATCTGTAAAATCGCGTGATTTTAACGATGCACCACCAATTAGGCCGCCGTCAATATCATTCTGAGAAAATAAACTTGCAGCGTTGCCCGGGTTACAGCTACCACCGTATAAAATGGTTGTATCATCAGCCACATTAAAACCATAGTTAGCTTGAATTTCACTACGGATAAAAGCATGAATATCTTGCGCTTGCTCTGGAGAAGCAGTTAAACCTGTGCCAATAGCCCAAACTGGCTCGTAAGCAATAACCAATTTTTTGAAGTCTTCTTCAGTTAAACTAAAAATACCTTCTACCAACTGTTTTTTTAATACTTCATAATAACTACCGTTGTTACGTTCGTCTAAAGTTTCGCCAATACAGAAAATTGGTGTTAAGCCATTCGCCAAGGCAACTTTAGTTTTTTCAGCTAATAAAGCATCGCTTTCAGCGAAATATTGTCTGCGTTCTGAGTGGCCTAAAATAACGTATTCTGCACCAACAGATTTCACCATTTTAGCTGAAGTTTCGCCTGTATATGCTCCGCTTTCTTTATCGCTAATATTTTGAGCGCCAATTTTAACATCGTTACCCCCCAATTTTGCCAAGCTGTTTAAGTGAATAAACGGTGAGCAAATAATAGCCAGTTGATCGCCTTTGCGCTCATCTTTAACCATATTTACGATTTCGCTGAACAACGAAACACCTTCGTTATAATCTAAGTTCATTTTCCAGTTACCGGCAACAATCTTTTTTCTCATTTTGTATTATTTAATGCTTGGTTGATCTTTCCAGATCGGGTTTTATATTAAAATCGTCTATACGATTCAGTTAATTCAAATACTTTAGTAATGATATCTTTTTCTACCTCATCGAAAGCTATATTTTTTCGGGCAAATACCTTTTCTGTTGTTTCGAACATTTTATTCAGTTTATAGGTATCAAAACCGCTGGTGCCTCCCCAACTAAAATCAGGAATATGATTTGGAGGAAAACCTGCACCAAAAACATTGGCTCCAATACCAACCACACTACCGGTGTTAAACATGGTATTTATGCCAGATTTAGCATGATCGGCCATAATTAAACCACAAAACTGCAAATTGGTGTTTCGCATTTTTTTGCTTTCGTAATCGTAAAGTTTTACTTCGGCATAATTATTTTTTAAATTCGAATTATTGGTATCGGCACCTATATTACACCACTCGCCCATTACCGAATTGCCCAAATAACCCTCATGGCCTTTAGCAGAGTTGCCCCAAATTACCGAATTGTTAATTTCACCTCCTGCACGGCTATTCGGACCTATGGTAGTACCTGAATATATTTTAGCACCCATTTTTATAGATGAATTTTCGCAAAGTGCAAAGGATCCTCTTATTAAAGAACCTTCCCAAACCTCAGCATTCTTACCGATATAAATCGGTCCGTAAGTACTATTAAATACGCTGCATTCGGCTTTTGCCCCCTCCTCTAAAAAAATATCATCTCCGAGTAGCTGATTGGTACCACTTAACCTTGCCGAACTGCGTCCTTCGGTCAATAATTTAAAATCTTTTCTGATCTCGCCGGGATTATTACCAAAAATATGTTCAGGATAAACAATCTGTATAAAATCAGCTGTGTATTCTATCGGCTTTAGCGATTTAACCGATTCTAAGTCGTGCTGATCTGCGATATATGCGATTATGACATCTCTTTTGTAAAGCACTTCACCTGCTTTAAGTTTATTTACAGCGTTTAGCAAAGCCTCATCCGGACAAACAGAACCGTTTATAAACAAATCGGCATTGGGTTTTGGCGCAAACTTTACAGAAAGGTAATCTTGGGTATGAAAGCCAAAATCGGCTTTTAAATATTTAGCCCATTTCTCGGCAATGGTTAAAATTCCTATGCGTAAATCGGCCACAGGCCTAGTAAACGTAAGCGGACGTAGGGACATCCAAGAAGCATCATCAAAAAGATTGATTGTCATAAGCAACAAAAATAAAAAAAGTCCCGATGCTTTTGGCAAAGGGACTTCAAAAAATGCTTTTTGTTGCTAAAATTATTTCTTAGCGTAACGGTTTTTGAATTTATCGATACGTCCTGCTGTATCAACCAATTTCATTTTACCAGTATAAAAAGGGTGTGAAGTGTGAGAAATCTCTAATTTATAAAGAGGATACTCGTTACCATCTTCCCATTTAATTGTTTCTTTAGTATCTACGCAAGATTTTGTTAAGAAAGCATATTCGTTAGACATGTCTTTAAAAACAACTGGTCTGTAGCTTGTTGGGTGCAAATCTTTTTTCATTTGAATATTATTTTAAGTTATTTGTGTGAAAGCATCAAGAACATTTTTGCAATTTGCTGGCAACAACGCTTATGACATTTCCTATTAGTCTTTCTACCTCTATTTTAGAGGATGCAAATATCTTAATTTTATTTTTGATTTACAAGCCTAAATTAAAATTTTAATTATAAGATTTCCAGGCATCTGTTTTAGTAAAACTGATTTAAACAATGTTTATTGTAAAACGATTGCTCCATCCACATATAATGCAACAAATCTAAAATTTTTGGACTGAATATTGTTTTTCAGATATTTAAAAAATATATATAAATTTGATATATGAGAAAAGATAGCGAGTTTGATGGAATTATCCATTCTAGCAGTAGCGGAAAGCTCTACATTAAAAGCCCCGATTTCTTTGCGCAGCCAAGGATCAGACAAATGGTGGGTGCTTTAATGGAATCGAGTATTTTCAAAAAAATAGAAAAGGATAAAAACAAGAAATAGCCGATATAGATGCCTTTTAACCTGCTCTTATTCCCTCTTGTAGGCGGCTATTACATTCTTATTAGGTTCAGATACCTTAGATACGTACAATATCGGCTAGAAAACCAACGTGTACTGTTAAATTCTGCTTTTGCAGGCATCCTGCTTTTAGGTGTATGCTTTTTATTAAGAGGATTATTCATTGCCATTTTTCCTGAAACCGTTGAACAGTTAAGTAAACTACTCCCTATCCATACTCCTTATTTCGGAACCACGAGCATGTCGTTATTTGTGGCTGTAGGTGCAACAGAAATCGCAAATCTTTTCATTAACAGGCTTAAGGCTATTAAAAGAGCGATAGCTACTTCAGGAAATGAATTTGAGCTTTTACTGAGTTCTTCTTTTTTTGATGCCCATCTTTTACAGTTTACCTTGGATAGCGGCAAATTTTACATTGGCTGGGTTAAAGAGCTGCCAAAACCCTTTACCACCAGTTATATCCGCATTACCCCTGCCTTTAGCGGCTACCGCAAGGCTGACGATAAAGAACTGGTTTTTACCACTCAATATTTAACGGTTTATGCCAGTTATATTGAAGATGGCTCGGTTGCAAATACAGATGAGTTAAAAACCGACCTCGTACTAAAAGCGGATAAGATCAATTCCGTTTCGTTTTTTGATATGGATATGTACAACCGTTTTAATCCTTCGCAAGGATAAGCTTTCAAAATTTAGAGCCTGTTTAAATTTTATCAGAATTTATTCGTATGTCAGTCTGTCCAAAGGACTCCTACGGAGAGCGTAGTCGAAGACCCATTTTTTGATTTATTAAAGGCAATCGACTCCGCTACCATTGACAGATCTTTTAAGAAGGGTCGTCATTGCGAGGCACGAAGCAATCTTAAAGCGCTCGCTACTAGCGATAGTTGTAAGATTGCTTCGTCGGCTGAAAAAGCCTTCTCGCAATGACGATAATCTGAGGAGATTTAATTTTTTAAATTCTCCTGTCATTAATATTGATTTTTATACAATAAATTACCCCTCAGTGTGACAGAAATATAGATAGGTAAAATAATTGCATTATTTAAACAGGCGCTTAATCTTTTTTCTGACTGTACTTTTTCCATGTTTCTATTTTAGCCATTTGGCGGGCAATATAGGCATCAGCAATTACTTCAGCCGAACTCGAGCCTTCAACAGTTTCCAGCAGTTCCTTTAATTTATACTGATCTACATCTGCCTTATATAAGATCTGGATCAGTTTTGGAAAGTCGTTATCAATTAAATAAGCAAAGGCATCAACCAATGCATCGCGCAACTGATTATCAGAAAGATGATCTGGTATATCGAAATCTTTGTTGATGATACTAATTAATGACATAGAATTAGGATTTTTTGGGATTATAGGATTTTAGGATCAGGGCTTTAAGATTACCTTTTTTATGCGCTTAACCAAGAACCACAGGCCAAAATTAAATAAACCTGATAATAGCGGCAGGTCCCGATTTAAGTACTATATTTTGTCTTTTATTTATGGTGTGCTTGCTTGTTTCACAGGTTTCATCGGGACTATAGCGGTTAGCAGGACTGAAGAGGCCATGGAATAGGGATCTTTCGTTTTCAAAATTATAATGGAGTTACTAACCGCTTTAAGATCCCTGCATGCGCGAGGATGACGGTATCGAAAACTAAATTCATCTTCCGTTTAATCTATTATATCCATTTAATTTCCTGGCAGATCTCAATCAGTACGCCATTGGTATCTTTTGGATGTACAAAACACACCATTTTATTGTCTGCACCCTTTTTTGGCGACTCGCTGAGCAATACAAAACCTTCCTTATGCAGCCGTTCCATTTCTGCCAGGATATCATCAACCAGAAAAGCGACATGATGAATCCCCTCTCCTTTTTTTTCGATAAATTTAGCAATTGCACTATCCGGAGCCGTAGCCTGCAGCAGTTCGATCTTGTTTTCGCCAGTTTTAAAGAAAGCCGTATTTACAAACTCGGATGCAACTTGCTCAGTTTTATAGCAATCGGTATTCAATAGTTTCTGATAAATATCTATAGAACTGTTAAGGTCTTTTACCGCGATGCCGATGTGTTCTATCTTATTCATAGATTATAAGGTTATGTGAATGTAAAAATGCGGCTTTTCTCTATAAGGTCATAGCTATTATTTATAATTGTTAAATAAGTTTTTTCGTATCTTTGTGTTATAATTAACAGAATAGAGATGAAACAGCCGATATATTTAGATAATAATGCTACTACCCCGTTAGATCCAAGGGTGTTGGAAGCAATGCTACCTTACTTTACAGAGAAATTTGGAAATGCCGCAAGTCGTAATCACGCGTTTGGCTGGGTGGCTGAAGAGGGTGTAGATTATGCCCGTGAGCAGGTAGCCAAACTAATCGGCTGTACTGAAAAAGAAATCATTTTTACATCAGGTGCAACTGAGGCCGATAACCTGGCTATTAAAGGTGTATTTGAAATGTACAAAGAAAAAGGTAACCACATTATAACTGCGGTTACTGAACATAAAGCAGTTTTAGATACCTGCAAACACTTAGAGAAAAACGGAGCACGTGTAACTTATTTAGGTGTTAAAGAAGACGGTTTAATTGATTTAGCTGAATTAGAAGCTGCCATGACTCCTGAAACTATTTTAGTTTCGATTATGTATGGCAACAACGAAATTGGCGTAATCCAACCAGTTAAAGAAATTGCAGCTATTGCACACAAACATGGTGCTTTATTCATGACTGATGCTACGCAGGCAGTTGGCAAAATTCCGGTTGATGTAAATGCTGATGGTATTGACTTAATGGCTTTCTCGGCACATAAAATGTACGGTCCGAAAGGTGTTGGTGTACTTTACGTTCGCCGTAAAAACCCAAGAGTTAAAGTTACTGCACAAATGGACGGTGGTGGCCACGAGCGCGGAATGCGTTCTGGTACATTAAACGTTCCAGGTATTGTTGGTTTAGGTAAAGCCTGCGAACTTTGCCGTTTAGAAATGGAAAGCGAATCAGTTCGTTTAGCTGCTTTACGTGATAAGTTAGAAACTACTTTGAACAAAATGGAAGAGAGTTATGTTAATGGTAATACACAACACCGTTTACCACACGTAGCCAATATCTCTTTCAAATATGTTGAGGGTGAAGGTTTAATGATGGCGATGAGTGATTTAGCAGTATCTTCGGGATCAGCTTGTACTTCAGCATCTTTAGAACCATCATACGTTTTAAAAAGCTTAGGTTTATCTGATGATTTAGCGCACTCTTCTATCCGTTACGGTTTAGGAAGGTTTACAACTGAAGCAGAAATCGATCAGGCTATTGAAGTGACTCAAAAAGCGGTTAATCACTTAAGAGAACTTTCTCCACTTTGGGAAATGTTTAAAGAAGGAATTGACTTGAGTAAAATTGAGTGGGCGGAACACTAAGCCAGTTTGGAGTTGGCAGTTAACAGTTTGGAGTACGCGAACTGGCAATTGAAAATTGGTAATTGAAAACTAAAAATAAAATTGCTCCGTAAAGGAGATTAAAAAATAAAATCATGGCATATTCAGAAAAAGTAATTGACCATTACAATAACCCACGTAACGTAGGTACTTTAAATAAAGACAGCAAATTTGTAGGAACAGGATTAGTTGGTGCACCTGAGTGCGGCGATGTAATGCGTTTACAGATTGAAGTTGGAGAAGATAACGTAATCACTGATGCTAAATTTAAAACATTTGGTTGTGGTTCGGCTATTGCTTCTTCTTCTTTAGCTACAGAATGGTTAAAAGGAAAAACAATTGATGAGGCTTTGTCTATCGACAACATGGATATTGTTGAAGAATTGGCTTTACCTCCAGTAAAAATTCACTGCTCGGTTTTGGCAGAAGATGCAATTAAATCGGCCATTAACGATTATCGCGTTAAAAATGGTTTAGAAGCAATTGTGTTAGAAAAATCGCACCATTAATAGGTAACAAGACATAAGTATCTAGTATCAAGACTATAATAATTCAATCTTGATACTAGATACTAAATACTCGATACTATGATCACAATAACAGATAAAGCAAAAGAAAAAATCACCCACTTAATGCAGGATTCGGAAATGGGTTCTGATTACTTTTTACGCGTTTCGGTAAAAGGTGGTGGCTGTTCTGGCTTATCATACAATTTAGATTTTGATAACGAAGAACAAAAAGGCGATCAGTTTTTTGAAGACAGGGGAATCAAAATTGCTTTGGATATGAAATCATTCCTTTATTTAGCCGGAACTGAACTCGACTTCACTGACGGTTTAAATGGAAAAGGTTTTAACTTTATAAACCCAAATGCCAGCCGTAGCTGTGGCTGTGGCGAAAGCTTCTCTGTTTAAAATCTTATAAAACGTATATTTAAGGGGCCCCGAAATTTTCGGGGCCCTTTTGCATTTTTAAACCAAAAAGCCTTATAATTGTTAATTATAATTAGCGAACCAATACGAGCATGCCATTAATAAACGAATTTTCAACCGTTCCTACCTTGTTGCGGAATGTTGTAAAAAACATCCATAAACCTCAAGAAACCTTTTTGATTCATAAACAAGGTGCAGAATGGACTGAAATTTCTTATGAAGATACTTTAAAAAGAGCCGACGCTGTTTCTGCCTTCTTTTTAGAGAAAGGAATAAAAAAAGGTGACCGATTAGGATTAATGATCGAGAATTCTCCTGAATACGTATATTATGATCAGGGAATCCAGCAGATTGGTGTAATTAATGTTTCCATTTACCCTACACTTTCTGAACAGGAAGTAGCTTATATCATTAACGATTCTGGCATAAAAGCTATTCTTATTGGGAATAACTTTCTATTCCGTAAAGTATTAAAGGTTGCAGCCAATTGCAAACAGTTAAAATATATTATTCCTGCCTTTAAAGATTTTGAAAAAGTTGTTATTCCAGAGGACGTACATGTAGAAGTTATTGCCTTTTCTGATATTCTGGCACTTAAACATCAGGTTACGGCCGCCGAAAGGGCTGACATTGACCAATGCAGAAGTTTGGTTTTACCTGACGATGTTTCCTCTTTAATTTATACATCGGGAACAACAGGAACTCCAAAAGGTGTAATGCTTACCCATTTTAACTTTGTTAAGAATGTGGAGGTTTGCTTGCAACAGATCCCTGTGATCGATCAAACGGAAACTTTTCTTTCTTTTCTACCGCTATCCCACGTATTCGAGCGTACAGCAACCTACCATGTTTGTTGCGCACAAGGCTGTAAAATTGCCTTCGCGCAGAGTTTAGAATTATTGGCCAAAAATATGGGAGAAGTTCGTCCTACGGTAATGAGCTGCGTTCCACGTTTATTGGAGCGGATACACGATAAAGCCATAAAAGGAGGAACAGCTGGTGGGGGCACAAAAGCAAAAATATTTACCTGGGCTTTAGAAACGGGTAACAAATACCGTTTAGCAAAAGAGGCCGGAAAAAACCCAGGCTTCATTTTATCAGCTAAAAAAGGAATAGCAGAGAAACTGGTTTTCAGTAAAATTAAAGAGAAAACCGGTGGACGTTTAAAGTTTATGATTTCAGGCGGTGCCGCCCTGCCTAAAAATGTGGGTGAATTTTTTGGCGATCTGGGCATTAAAATATTGGAGGGATTTGGCTTAACAGAAACTTCGCCCGTAATGTCGGTTACCGAATACCACAGGCAGGTTTATGGCACTGTTGGTCGCGTAATCCCTGGTATTGAAGTGGGTATACAAGATGTCGAAACTAAAGAAATGCTCAGTATCCAAACGCACAATACTTTTAATGAAGAATTTGAATGCGCTGAAGGGGAAGTAATTGTACGCGGTCACTGCGTAATGAAAGGTTATTTTAACAAGCCAGCAGAAACAGCCGAAGCGATAGATAAAGACATGTGGTTCCATACCGGAGATATTGGCCGTTTTTATAAAGGTAATCTGCAGATTACAGACCGTTTAAAAAACATGATCGTAAATGCCTATGGCAAGAATGTTTACCCTACCCCGGTAGAAAACATTTACCTGAAAAGCCCAAAAATTGATCAGCTTTTCTTAATCGGAGATAAACGTGAGTTTATTACAGCAATTATTATCCCGAACAAAGAAACTTTAGAAGAAACCTTCAAACTCAAACCATCATTTTTTGAAGAGGCTGATCCTTTTATCCGCGATCAGGAAATTATAGATTGGATGGAACAGGATATTAAAAAAATATCAAACGAGCTGGCCAAATTTGAGCGCATTAAAAACTTTAAAATCAAGCGTAATCCTTTCAATATAGATGAAGGAGAAATTACCCCTACCATGAAAGTTAAACGCCGGATTGTAGAAAAGAAATATGCCGAAGCCATTAACGAAATGTATGAGGAAGGTAGAAGCTGAATCATAATTAAACAAAGGGTCATCATTACAAAATAAGTATGATGACCCTTTAATTTTTTTCCGGCAATCCTAAAAATCAACTACAGATCCATTCCATTTGCATCGGTTGTCAATATTTCGCTCATATAATCAAAGAAAGGTCGCATGTTTTTAAATTCCCGATTACAATATCCTAAGTAATCTTTACTTAAAACTTCCTCATCGGTAAATCGATGAACTAACAAAAATTGCTTATAACGTAACAGATCGATATCCTGATGATCTCCATCAAAACCCTTTGGAGCAGTCTTTAATTGCTCGCCTTTCAAAGTTCCGAAGGAAGCCATAAAAGTTTTATCACTTAATATTGCTCTCAAGGGTTCGGCATCAAAAGCTATATTTTCCCTTATCAATTTCAAATCTTGTGGAGAAGGACCGAAAAAGCCACCAGCTACAAAACTATTGCCTGGTTCGATATGAAAATAGTAGCCACCCCTTCTTTGTTTACCTGCCCGTTTAAAACTTCCGCTCCAATGTGTTTTATAAGGCGTTTTATCATTTGAAAAACGCGTGTCCCTGTAAATCCGGTATAAACTTTTCTTTCCCGATGGTGTTTCAATTACATCATGGGTATTCATGAGATCTAATAAATCCTGGGCAAAAGATTCTATGTATGTCAGTTCTTTCTGGTAAGCTGTTTTATGGTCATTAAACCACTCACGTTCGTTGTTATTTTTTAACAACCTTAAAAACTCAAAACTAGAAGGTGGTATTTGTTTTATATCGGGCATCGTTTTTTAGATGGCTATTCACATCCAAACAAATATAACATCTGTAAAACACTAAATCCATATCGCTGAAAAATTACTCGATTAAATACTTAAAAATTTCAGAAGGGATCTGACCATGGAGTGGCTCTAAACCATTGAAACTATAGAAAAGTCTTTAATAAAAAAATTCCCAATGACGAATTATGAAACAGATATATTTAATAGCTTTATGTATCATTTGCCAGAACGATGAAACACGATTTATTTTTTGAACAGGTTTGGGATTTAACCAGAGAAATACCCAAAGGAAGGGTAACGTCATACGGAGCAATTGCAAAAGCCATTGGTACACCTAATCTATCAAGAATGGTTGCCAGAGCAATTGGTGCCTGTGGATCAGCACAGCCTCCTGTTCCTTATTATAGGGTAATCAGCAGCAACGGCTTGCTCAGCGGCGATCCATCATCTACAGCTAAAAGACAGGAACTCCTCGAAAACGAAGGCGTTGAAATTAAAAACCTGAAAGTTCAAAACCTTAAAAAGGTATTCTGGGATCCATTAATTGATTTGGAATAAATACTATTGGTAAAGTTTCTGCGCATCAATTTTTATCCAATTGCTTTTAACATGCTAAAATGCGATGTTATATCTATAAAGCATTTAGTAATTACAATAGCTTTCTTATCTTTGCAACCATCTGTTTTAAGTGGATAGCTAATTGGTACTGAAAATTGAATTTTTTCCAATATTAATTCAAAATTTAATCAGCTAATTATTTCTTTTCATTAAAGCGCCAAAATTTAACAATAACAAAAAATGCAAGAGCATTACTTTTGCAAAAAATACCTGAAATGAGTATAGGATTATCAGAACAAGAAGTATTACGACGTGAGTCGCTAAAACAATTACGCGCGTTAGGCATTGAGCCTTATCCTGCAGAAGCTTATGAAGTAAATGCATATGCTGCAGATATATTAGCTAATTATGAAGTAGATAAGACAGCGTACAAGACCGTAGTATTAGCAGGTAGAATTATGAGCCGCAATATTATGGGTGCTGCGTCTTTTACGGAGTTACAGGATTCTACCGGCAGAATTCAGATCTACTTAAAGCGCGACGAACTTTGTCCTGGTGATGATAAAACCTTATATAACACAGTATTTAAAAAACTTTTAGATATTGGCGATTTCATTGGAGTTAAAGGATATGTATTCACTACGCAAACAGGAGAAATTTCTGTACATGTTACTGAATTTAAGGTGCTTTCTAAGTCACTGCGCCCGCTACCAATCGTTAAACGCGATGATGAAGGCAATGTTTATGATGGATTTACCAATCCGGAATTGCGTTACCGCATGCGTTATGTAGATTTAACAGTAAACCCTGATTTTAAACAGATCTTCATTAAACGTAGCAAGGTGATTAACACCATGCGCAATTATTTTGATAACCAGGGTTGGATGGAAGTAGAAACGCCTATCCTCCAGCCTATTCATGGCGGTGCTGCTGCGCGTCCTTTTGCCACACACCATAATACTTTAGATATGCCGCTTTATTTGCGTATTGCAAATGAGTTATATTTAAAAAGATTAATCGTTGCCGGTTTTGATGGTGTATATGAATTCGGTAAAATGTTCCGTAACGAAGGGATGGACCGTACGCATAACCCCGAATTTACTTCGATGGAAATTTATGTTGCCTATAAAGATTATATCTGGATGATGGCAATGGTTGAAGAATGTTTAGAAAAAGTAGCTATTGCAACAACTGGTGCAAGTGTAGTTAAAGTTGGGGCTAACGAAATTAACTTTGAAGGACCGTACGAAAAATTAACCATGTACGAGTCGATCCAGAAATATACCGGAATTGATGTTTCGGCGATGACGGAAGAAGAAATTGCGCAGACTTGTAAAGATTTAGGCATCGAAATCGATGATACAATGGGCCGCGGTAAATTAATTGATGAAATTTTCGGTGCTAAAGTTGAGGCGAATTTAATTCAGCCAACCTACATTACCGACTACCCAATCGAAATGACACCGCTTGCTAAAAAGCACCGTACGGCAGAAGGTTTGGTAGAGCGTTTTGAGCTATTTGTTAATGGTAAAGAGATTGCAAATGCTTATTCAGAATTAAACGATCCTATTGACCAAAAAGAGCGTTTAGAAGATCAGTTAAAGTTAGCTGCCCGCGGTGATGACGAGGCCATGGCCATGGATGATGATTTCGTACGCGCATTAGAATATGGTATGCCACCTACTTCAGGTTTGGGCATTGGTATTGATCGTTTGGTGATGTTAATGACCAACCAAAGTACCATCCAGGAAGTTTTATTCTTCCCGCAGATGCGCCCGGAGAAAAAGAAAATAGAAATGACACCTGAAGAAACAGAATTATATTCATTGGTTTCAGAAGGCGAACAATATCTGTTAACTGAAGTAAAAGGAAAACTGGTCGATTGGAGTAACAAAAAATGGGATACAACCTTAAAAGCTTTAACAGGAAAAGGAATTTTAAAAGTTGCCAAAACAGACGACGGCTTATTCTTATCTCATAAATAATCAATCTGAGCCCCGAAAAAGGGAATTCTGGATTTGGTTTTAACAAAAACATAACATAAACTTAAAAGGCTTGCTAACAATTATTTAGCAAGCCTTTTCTATATTTACGGCAATCGATAATTAAAATCATTGCGATATGAATACGTCAAGTTTAGAAATCAACGAAAGAGAATACTGCATTAAATTAAGCAAAGATGCTTTTGATTTAACGCTGGTACGTCAGTTAATAAAAAGAATTCAGGCCGAGGCCTTATTCTTCTCAAGAGTACAAGCCGAAGAAGAAGATATCTTAAGCAAAAGAGCTCAAAGAGAAGAATTTGAAGGATTTGATTATTTAGGAGATAAGTAGTCAGTTTTCAGTTGGTAATTCCCACTTAACAGTTAATTTAACAATTAACCAGTTAACCAACTAAAACAATTAACCTCACTAATCCACCTCCAAAGTTCCCTCTACCGAATCATCCATTGTTTTTCCTGTAATTACCGACGCTGCCATCTTTAAAAATGCAACGGCAGTGCCGTGTTTGGTGTCCCAATAGTATCCCTCCGAAGGGATAACCTTAATCAAGGTAATATCAGGATCCTCTTTCCCTCCTTGAAACCATGTTTTGATAAACGGGCTCCAAAGCTTGTCGATTTTAGCCTGATCCCTGCTGATTTCTGAAATTCCATAAATATTTACAAAACCCGAGTGTGCTCCGGCCTGAAACAGCAAATGAGTAAACGGATCAGTTGAAATCTCATCATTTTTATGACTGTCTTTCATGCTCATGAACCATATATTCCCCTCATCATCGACCTGCTGAATAGCCATTGGCCTTACCGACAAGGGTACACCAGTTTTAATATTGGTACAGAAAAAACAGCTTTCAGCCTTTTCGGCTAAACTCCTAAGTTTTTCTATAGCTTCTTTGCCGCCTAAATCTTTAATGTTATTTTCTTCCTGAGTATTGTTGGTACTCCCTTCTTGTGATGTTGCCATAGTATTAGATTTTATATAAACTACAATGGAAAATAGCGTTTGGTTTTGATTTTTTGCGAGAGCGGTTGGCGAATGGCGTTAAGTAGCGCGCATAGTGTATGATTTATTGACTAAAAATTATGGAGTTTTAATCAAAGCCAATATCTTTATTTAATAGAAAGCCAATGGACACAAAAAAACCGAAACCCTTTACTGCTGAAATCAAGATTATTGGCATCAATCCTTTTGTATTTGTACCGGAAGAAGCATTAAACTATGTTTTCCATCAAGCTGGGAAAGACAAAGGTCAGCTTCCAATTACAATGAAAATTGATGGGCATGAGTTTAAACAAACTTTGGTAAAATATGCGGGCGATTGGCGTTTGTACCTGAATACGCCGATGCGAAAAGCCGCAGGCAAAGCTATTGGAGATACCGCAAGCTTCGAAATTGAATTTGATACTGAAGAACGAACAATAAGGATAAACCCTAAGTTGGAACTGGCTTTAGTAGAAAATAAACAGGCTAGGGATGTATTTGACGGCCTTGCCCCCCATTTACAGAAGGAAATTATACGTTACATTGCCAACCTCAAAACGGAAGAATCGGTAAACCGCAATGTAAAAAAGGCGATTCAGTTTCTTTTGGGTAAAGAAAGATTCATCGGCAGAGATGGACTTTAATGGAAAATAGTGCCATAGTTACAACGTTACCAACCTAAGTTTGAACGAACTACTGATTTTGCTTTTATCCATCAGCACAGTCTTGCCTCGGCTTGCCGCCGCAGAAGGGCTCTTTCTTTTTGCTGCCAAAAAGAAACAAAAACCACCGGCTGAAAATTTTTCTTTCGAAGCCAGTGGTAGGGCTAGGACAGTATAGCCCGAAAAATTTGTTAGGCCGGACTTGAGTAAAACGGAGATACAGTACTACGGCCTAGCTATGCGGAAATATATGGGCACTTCAAGGCACTCATTGATATACAATTACAGAATAACGTCAATGTTAGCCCTTATTGATTATAGTACAAAGGTCAATTGGTAACTGTCCTTTGTACTATAATTTTGTTTTACAACAATCCGCGTTTTTTAAGCATTGGTTTAATATCAGGATTATGTCCCCTGAAATTAAAAAACATTTTGCCAAGATCTTCGGTATTTCCTTTGGACAGAATCATGTCCCTAAAACGCTGACCATTTGCCCTGGTCAGTCCCCCATTTTCCTGAAACCAAGAAAAGGCATCATTTTCAAGCATAGAAGTCCAGCTATAGGCGTAATAACCTGCGGCGTAGCCATTACTCCAGATATGCAGAAAATAGCTGGAGCGGTAACGTGGCGGCACATATGATAAATTTAGATTGGTTTTCTTTAAAGCTTCGGCTTCAAATTTGTCGACATCCTGTAATGGTGAACCCGGAGAAATCGTGTGCCACTGCATATCCAGATCGGCTGCTGCCAATGCTTCAGTAAAAATATACCCTTGGTTAAACGAACTCGCCTTTTTAATTTTATCTAATAAAGCTTGTGGCATCTGTGCTCCGGTTTGATAGTGAAGGGCATAATTCTTTAATATTTTTGGATCGGAAGCCCAATGCTCATTAAACTGTGAAGGAAATTCTACATAATCGCGGGCTACGTTTGCACCCGAAAGACTGGGATATTGCTGGTTGGCAAACAGACCATGTAAACCGTGCCCAAATTCATGGAACATGGTTGTAACATCATCAAAACTAATTAATGCTGGTTTTCCGGTCTCGGGTTTGGTAAAATTGCAGACATTATAAATAACCGGTATCGTGCCGAATAGCTTAGATTGGGGAACAAGGTTATCCATCCAGGCACCACCATCTTTATTATCACGCTTATAGTAATCACAATAAAACAAACCTAGCTGTTTTCCGTCTTTGTCTATCACATCAAAAACACGAACATCTTCCTGGTAAACAGGTAAATCTTTACGTTCTTTAAAAGTAATGCCGTAAAGTTGTGTTGCAGCATAAAAAACACCGTTAATGAGTACTTTATTTAACTCGAAATAGGGTTTAACCTCGTTTTCATCTAAATCGAATTTTGCTTTGCGAACTTGCTCGGCATAATAGTCCCAATCCCAGGGGGCTAATTTAAAGCCACCTTTTTGCTGATCAATTACGGCTTGTATATCCGCCGCTTCACTTTTTGCTTTAGCGGTAGCAGCCGGAATAACTTTACTAAAAAAATCTTCAACTGCTTCGGGTGTTTTAGCCATCTGATTTTGTAATTTCCAAGACGCATAATTTTTAAAGCCAAGCAATGCAGCCTGAGCAGAACGGATCTGCGCAATTCTTGAAATTATTTTACGGGTATCATTTGCATCACCTTTTTCAGCCCTGTTCCATGATTTATTAAAAAGTTCTTCTCGCTTGGCACGATCAGCCATTGATTGCAATTCGGGTTGTTGGGTAGTATTTTTTAAACCTTTGCCTGCTGCCTGCAATTGTGCGGTAAACTTTGCGCTCAAGGTAGCTTCTTCTTTGTTCAGTTCTTTAAGCTTGCCTTTGTCAGCATCAGATAGCTTTGCTCCTGCCAGTTCAAATTTTTGGCAATAATACTCCAGTAAGCGCAAGGATTCGGCATCCAGTTTCAGCTGATTCTTCTGTTTGTAAAGGGTTTCTACGCGGTTAAAAAGTTTGGTATTTAAATAGATGGCATCGGTATTTGCAGTTAATTTAGGGGCTTCCTCTTCTTTAACCTTTTGCAATTCGGGATTGGTATTGGCTCCTGTAAGCAGGTTAAAAACCATACTTGTCCGGTTCAGCAGTTGTCCGCTTTTTTCGATGGCCAGAATGGTATTTTCAAAGCTGGGTGCATCAGTCTGATCAGCAATTTTCTGGATTTCATTCATCTGCTGTTTCATCCCTTCCTCCAGTGCGGGTTTAAAATCGCCGTTTTTAATTTTGCCGAAGGCAGGCGCCTGAAAGGCAAGTTCGCTTGCTTTAAAAAAAGGATTAGCCGATGAGAAGCTTTCATTGCTTTCTTCAGCATCTTTTTTGTTATTGCAAGCACCTAGAATGGCAAAGAAGGCCAGCATCGGTAAATAAGATACTTTTTTCATGAATATTTAAAGTTAGTTATCCATAAAAATAGTAATTTATACAGTGTAATTTTCAACAAACAAAATTGAGCTGAAACAAAAAAGCCATTCCGGTTAAGAAATGGCTTTAAAATTTTATCTGTAACGAACTTGCTGCTGCTTGTCCATCATGCCCATCTGATCCTTCATTTGTTTAATCTGATCGGCCAGTAATTTATTTTTATCCGCTTTTTTCGCTTCAGCAAGATACATGGTTGCTTCGCGTTTGTTACGCTTAGCCATTGCAATACCCGCTAAACTTAATTTTGCTAAAGCAATGTTATGATCCATTTGCATACCTAATGCAAGCGACTTTTTGAAATACTTCTCACTTTGCATCGGCGCTGTTCTGCTTTCAATTAATCCGATCAATAAATTATAATAACCATGTTGAACTTTGATCAACTGCGTTTCGTAATTGGTAATCCGATCTAAAAACATTTTTGCTTTAGGCATGTTATCTTTTCTAAGAAACCATTGTGCTAAAAGCATGTTCTCATTAAAGAAATAAGTTACAAGTACAATTATTCCCAATAAAATGGCAACAATGCCCCATGGCCAAAAGCCGAAGATAAATAAAGCTACTGCGCCACCCAGTAAAGCAAACCCCGCAATTAATCTGATAATATTTGGCATAAATTTTATTCTAATTATTTTTTTTGCAAATATCGTGTTTAAATGGCAGAAATTAGATTTTAAAACAATAATTTCATTAAAAATTTAAAAGCTCACAAAAACCGTCTCTTAAATATGAAAATCCTATTATCCATCACCCTAATCGTACTTGCAATGAATGTTTCTGCACAGGAAGTTAATAAAAAAATCCACGATCAAGTCCACAATAAAGATATTCTGATTAACGCCTGTACGCGTGAAGGAATTACCGCTTTTCCTGAGTTTAAAGAAATGTATGATCCACTTTATGCGGCGTATGTACCGGATGCAGCAACCATGATCGAACTGAAAAAACTGGTTAAAAACGAAAAAATAAAAATTGTTTTGGGCACCTGGTGCGGCGATAGCAAAGCAAACGTACCAAACTTTCTTAAAATTTTAGATGCCTTACACTTTAAAGGGAAAAACGTAGAAATTATTGCAGTAGATGGAAATAAAAAGGCTGAAAACGGCATCCTAGACGGCCTGGATATTGTAAGGGTACCAACATTTATTGTTCTTGATAAAAAAGGAAAAGAACTGGGACGGATTATAGAGGGACCAAAAACAACGCTCGAGGGTGATTTACTGGCGATATATAAGAAGAAATCTTAAACTTTTTAAGAAGATTTTGGTTCATAGTTTAATGGTCCATGGTCGATGGCCAAGGAGTTCAGACCTAATAGCTTAATACTTACGGACTCAGTTTAATAATTTATAGATAACGGCCCATGGTCTAAACTGAACACCCAAACCATTGACCATAAACTATCAAACCATCAACCATATTACATAAACATCTTACATAAAAAACATGTCTGCAGCATTAGAACCAGGTTGGTTAGCCGTTTTAGAGGAAGAATTTGAAAAAGACTACATGAAAAGCCTTAAATCTTTTTTACAGGAGGAGAAAAACAAAGGAGCCACGGTTTACCCAAAAGGTACTGATATTTTCAACGCATTAAATACCACACCATTTGACCAGGTAAAGATCGTGATTTTAGGTCAAGACCCCTATCATGGTGCTGGCCAGGCGCATGGCCTGTCATTTTCAGTACAACGCGGTGTAGCCGTTCCACCCTCGTTAAAAAACATTTACAAAGAGCTGGAAACTGATATTGAAGATTTTAAAACACCAAACCATGGGAACTTAACGCATTGGGCAGAACAAGGCGTATTGTTGTTAAATGCAACTTTAACCGTTCGTGCTTCGGAAGCAGGCTCGCATCAAAACCGTGGCTGGGAAATTTTCACTGATGAAATTATTAAAGCTCTATCTCAAAAACGCGAACATATCGTATTTCTGTTGTGGGGTAAATATGCGCAACAAAAAGCGGCTTTAATTGATCAGAAAAAACATTATGTACTTACGGCTGCCCATCCATCACCATTTTCGGCCTACAATGGCTTCTTTGGATCGAAACACTTCTCTAAAGCAAATCAGCTTTTAGTACAGAACAACTTAAGCCCTATCGACTGGAACTTACCAGCCTAATGAATACTTACTTTATCAGCGGTTTAGGTGCCGATAAAAGGATTTTTTCTAAGCTAAAGCTTAATGAAAACATCAATATGATTCATATCGATTGGATTAGTCCGAATAAAAACGAATCATTAGCTTCTTACGCCGAACGATTAAGTAAGGTGATTGACTTAAGCCAACCATTTGCTTTGGTTGGCGTTTCTTTTGGAGGGATGATTGCAGTGGAAATGGCCAAATTACTAAAACCTGCAACAACGATTATCATTTCGAGCACCATGTTAAGCACTCATCTGCCAGCATTATACCGTTTCGCAGGCAAGCTAGGTCTACTGAAATTTATCCCCGCTCAGTTTTTAAAATCATCGAACAAGCTCACTCAAAATTATTATTTCGGTACGCGTTCCAGTAGCGAGAAAACTTTGTTGAGCAAAATTATAAAAGATACCGATCCTTATTTTTTGAAATGGGCAATAGGGAGTATTTTAAGCTGGAAAAATAAAATCAGACCTAAAAACATCTACCATATCCACGGTACCAATGATAAAATTTTGTATTCGAAAATTGCTCAGCCAGATTTTGTGATTAAAAACGGAACACACTTTATGGTTTATCAAAATGCTGATGAAATTTCTGGAATTATTGATAAATTGCTCTTGTAATTCTACCAACTAACGAATTACTTAAAAATCATCCTAAAAACATTATTAACTAATTAATGGATTTTATTGTGATCAATAAAACTTTTCTCGACCAATTAGAATACAAGGTTACAGGTGCTTGTATAGAAGTAAATAGAATTCTCGGCCCTGGCCTTCTCGAAAGTGTTTACCAGAAGTGCTTAATGAGAGAACTACAGCTACAAAACATAAATTTTACTACTGAACATCCTATTATACTTTCTTATAAGGATGTGCTACTAAACACAGAGCTCAAGGTAGATTTGGTGATTGAAAACTGCCTGGTATTAAAACTAAAAGCAGTTGAGCGTATATTACCCATTCATGAAGCACAGATTTTAACCTATATGAAATTACTAAAAATACCAAAAGGATTATTGATCAATTTCAATTCGACCAATATAGTTCATAACGGAAAAAAGAGTTTTGTTAATGAATTTATGTACGATATAAACCCTTAAACATAAAAGCATGAACGCCCAACTTAGATGATCTCAGGTGGCTTAGGTGGAAAAAAAATAGTGGACCACCTTAGTCACCTCAGGACACCTTAGCATTTTAGGTTGCCGTAATTACTTAGTGTTAATACTCCAAAGGCACAATTGGTTCTTTTTTCGTGGTCGACATAATCATCATCGTTTGGAAAGTTTTAACCACAGAAATCTTACTGATTTTATCCATGATTAAACGTTCGTACGCTTTAATGTCTTTCACATAAACCTTTAACAAAAAATCGGCCTGACCAGTAACGTGGTGACACTCCGTGATTTCCTTGATTTGATTTACTTCATCCAAAAAGATCTGAATGGTGTTATTTTTATGAAAATCGAGTTGAATCTGAATAAAGGTTTTTATACCTAAACCCAGTTTTTCTTCATCTACCAAGGCATGATAACTTTTAATATATCCAGCCATTTCAAGCTTGCGTACACGCTCTAAAGTTGGTGCAGGTGATAAACCAATTTCTTGGGATAAAAGCAAGTTGGTAATTCTTCCATTCTCTTGAAGAATTCTTAAAATTTTAAAGTCAATTTTATCTAATTCAGATGCCATATGGTGTTAAAGGTATTTGAGAATACAAACATAACCAAATTATATTCTAAATTTTAACATAATTTATCATATATATTTTAAATAAAAATTTTTAGATTTACCTAAAAATAAAATTAGATAAACATAAATGCAAAGTTACACGGAAGAGAACTATCTAAAGACTATTTACCATCTGGCAGAGAAAACTACAAACGTTCAAACCAATGCCATTGCCGAGCAAATGCAAACCAAACCGGCATCTGTAACCGACATGATTAAGAAATTAGCTGAGAAGGGCTTAGTTGATTATATTAAATACCAAGGCGTTACTTTAACCGAAACAGGAAAAAATACAGCGATAGATATTGTACGTAAACATCGCTTATGGGAAGTTTTTCTGGTTGATAAATTAAACTTTAAGTGGGATGAGGTACATGATGTGGCTGAAGAGTTGGAACATATTAAATCAATTGAACTGATTGAAAGATTAGACGAGTTTTTAGGCTTTCCGAAAGCCGATCCTCATGGCGACCCCATTCCCGATAAAAACGGAAGATTTGCCAAAACCCAGTTTATTAAATTAATCGAACTAAAAATAGGTGATCATGGCACCATTACCGGTGTTACCCAACATAGCTCGGCATTTTTAAAACATTTGGAGAAACTAGGCTTAACCTTAGGTAAAAAAATCCAGATCAGCGATGTGACCGATTTCGATGGTTCAGTAGAAATCCTGTTATCCGGTAAACAAATTAATATTAGTAGAGAAGTTGCAAAACATATTTTAATCAGCAGTAATGGCAAAAACTGAATCGTTAAGTGAAGTACATCAAAGTGTAAATACAGATAAAAGAAAAGGCTGGAGAAGAATTTTAGCTTTCATTGGTCCTGCTTATTTAATTAGTGTTGGCTACATGGATCCAGGCAACTGGGCAACCGATTTAGCAGGTGGCAGTAAATTCGGTTACCAATTAATTTGGGTTTTACTGATGTCGAATCTCATTGCGTTACTTTTACAATCGTTAAGTGCCCGCTTGGGGATAGTAAGGGGACTGGATTTAGCACAGGCTTCTAAACAAGCTTATCCGCGCTGGGCCAATATTCCATTATTTGGCTTAGCACAAACCGCAATTATAGCCTGCGATTTAGCCGAAATTATCGGGATGGCCATTGGTTTACAGCTCCTTTTTGGATTGCCATTAATCTGGGGTATTTCAATTACCATTTTCGACACCATTTTATTGCTCTTTTTACTCAATAAAGGTATGCGCGCCATGGAAGGTTTTATCGTTTCGATGGTTTTTATTGTCGGAATTTCCTTTCTGGTTGAAATGTTTATTGTAGAACCCTCGCTTAAAGAAGTGGCCAAAGGTTTTGAACCCTCTATACTAAATGGTGATGCGCTTTATATTGCTATTGGGATTATTGGTGCTACGGTGATGCCACATAACCTATATCTGCATTCATCTTTAGTACAAACCAGGAAGATTGAGCGCAGCAATAAAGGAATTAAGGAGGCCTTAAAATTTAACCTCATTGACACAACGGTTGCATTAAACCTTGCTTTTTTTGTTAATGCCGCCATACTGATTCTTGCTGCAGCTGCTTTTTATAAAAATGGATTGCACGAGGTAGCCGAAATTCAGGATGCACATAAACTTCTTTCCAATATTTTCGGCGATGTTGCCCCAACCCTATTTGCGATAGCGTTAATCGCCGCCGGACAAAGCTCTACTGTTACCGGAACTTTAGCTGGACAGATTATTATGGAAGGTCACATTAACTTAAGGATTCAACCTTGGTTACGGCGCATGATTACACGTCTTTTGGCTATTATTCCTGCATTTTTCACTATATTACATTATGGCGAAAATGCACTTGGTGGCTTGTTGGTATTGAGTCAGGTGGTATTAAGTTTGCAATTGGGTTTTGCCATTATTCCATTAATTCATTTTACATCAGATAAAAAACTGATGAAAGATTTTGCAATTAAACCCTGGGTTAAAGTATTGGCATGGGCAAGTGCTTTAGCTATTATCGCATTGAATGTTAAACTGGTAATTGAAGAGATAAGTGGCTGGGCAAAAGAGGCCAACACCTGGTGGATTTATGTGATTGTAATACCAGCATTAATCCTAATCGTTTTACTCCTGCTTTATGTTTTCTTCCACCCATTATTAGAAGAGAAAAGGAATGCTTCAAAACAGCTTGTACCACATGGAAATGCTTTGGATATTGGAAAAATAGACAAAATCAGCTATAAGCGGATTGGAATTGCCGTAGATTTCTCTAAAAACGATCGAAACACCATCAGGCATGCTTTAATTCAGGGTGGTAAAGAGGCACACTATTACCTTATCCATATCGTAGAGACTGCTGCAGCCCGCTATCTTGGCAATGAAGTAATGGACCATGAAACGCAGAGTGATGCTGCAAACCTGGAGAAATACAGGGCTAATCTGGAAGATCTTGGATATGATTCTACGCCTTTTATTGGTTTTGGAAGTACCGGTAAAGCCATAGCCGATATCAGCAACAGAAATGAGATGGAGCTATTGGTAATGGGTGCGCATGGTCATAAAGGCTTAAAAGACCTTATTTTCGGCACTACGGTTGATTCTGTACGGCATAAGGTAAATATTCCGGTTTTGATTATCCGGTAAAATTTAGACTTGTCCTTTAGCTTATAACTTACTCATTGTTGTAATATAATTAACCACAGATCAAAAGGATAAACACTGATATCAAAATCCGTGCTTATCAGTATAATCTGTGGCTAAAAAATAAGATTATTTACCTACTACCGTCATTAGCTTTTTTACGCCACCATCTCCCGATTGGTACATCAGCAATTTACCAGTTGAAGAATATAAGTACATTGATGGGTATTGTTTTGGCAAAAAGGTTGGGATAAACATGCGTTTTTTGTCCTGCAATACCAATACATTGGGCTTGGTGTTTAAACCTTTGGCGTAAGAATTGAAAAACTGCGGAATGATATAGCCCTCATCCATGGTAATCATGTAAATATTAACATCTTTAAACTTGGCGTAATTGGTGTTCAGGTTTTTACTTTCCCTCTGGCAATGCTCACAAGTACAATCAAATAAGATAAAAAGGTTCTTTTTTCCCTGTTTAATATCATTATTTGAAAATGGTTTTCCATCCAGTTTGTAAAAAGTGAATTGTGGCAATAAAGTAGGTTGCTGTGCTTTTACCTGAAAAGTAACGGTTAACAATAAGATTAAAAGTAGGTTCCTGAATTTCATTTTTGAGATTTAAAGTCCAAACTTAAACGAATAAATACGAACATAATAATATATCCTTAGCTTTTACAAACAGATGAACATTTTTATTGATTCCTAACCTGGGGTTTTAGTTTAAAAATCGTCGTCATCTCGACTGAAGCGCAGTCCCGAACTTTCGGGAGAGAGATCTATCGAGACAGATTTAGCTTCGCTGAGCCTTCGGGTTCTCGACTGCGTTGCACTTCGCTCGAAATGACGACCTCTTACCACTTCTCCCATAAAACAAGAGCCTGGTTGGCGGATGAAAGGGCTAAGCAGGGGCCATTCTTATCTATGGGCGGGATGAAGGGCTTGAGTCTCTTGCACGGGCCCATCTTAAATAAACCTGATTGACGCGGAAACCAAAAGCTTTTTCTGCTTTTGTTGGAGCAAAAGCAGGACTGAGGCTGCCAAAAGAACTGTCCATACATTTCCAAATCATAAGACCCTAAAAAATATTGCAGTTTGCGTAAAAAATAAACTGTGACCGCTACAAGCCTTAACTTAATGTGATTAAAACTAAATTATCACATCAATTTTTAGGATATTTGCAATCCGGCATATATATTTTATGCCATTGCCGAATATTACAACAACATATACTTTATTACAATTTTGAAAAACGACATCAACATAAAGAATAAAAGAGCATATTTCGACTACAATCTTTTAGATAAATACGTAGCAGGGATTGCCCTTTTAGGAACTGAAATAAAAGCAATCAGACAAGGTAAAGCCAATATGACCGATGCATTTTGCATGTTTATTGGGGGGAACCTTTATGTACGCAACCTTCATGTTTCGGAATACTCACACAGTTCTTTCTATCATCACGATATTAAACGCGACCGCGCCTTATTACTGCAGAAGAAAGAAATTAGAAAATTAAAGCTTAAAGGCGAAGAAAAAGGTTATACCATAGTTCCATTGCGCATTTTTATCAACGAAAGAGGTTTCGCTAAAATAGAAATTGCACTGGCTCAAGGTAAAAAAGAATTCGACAAACGCGATAGCATTAAAGATAGAGATACCAAACGTGAGTTAGATAGAGCGATGAAGAGATAGGTTAGTTTGGAGTTGAGGGTTTAGAGTTTGGAGCTATTTTTCGTGGTGTCAGATATTCTTATCTGACACTAAATCTATTTTTGCGCTTTATTCACCTAATAGTCAATCTTTTCTTAATATACTTATTAGTCAGATGGTAACATCTGACTGCACATTTAAAATTAGGAGTTTAATTTTTACTTAAACTCCTATCTCCAAACTTGTTTACCACGCTTGGTCGCCCACTAAAGGCACAAACCTAAAGGTATCCAACACAATTTTTTCGTAGTCGGTTTCGCTTACGCGGATGACAGTAACCATTTTCTGGGTTTTCTCATCTCCTACCGGAATGACCAGAATGCCACCTATTTTTAATTGCTTTAATAAGATTTCTGGAACCAAAGGAGCACCAGCGGTAACGATTATTTTGTCGTACGGTGCATGAGCAGCAATTCCTTTCGAGCCATCACCACAGTAAAAAGTAGGCCGGTAGCCCATTCCGGGTAAAACCTGAATGGTTCTGTTGTAGATATTCTCTTGTCTTTCGATGGTAAAAACATTTGCGCCCAGTTCCATTAAAATACAGGTTTGATAGCCTGAACCCGTTCCGATCTCGAGTACCTTATCTCCTTTTTTAATGTGTAGCAGTTCACTTTGGTAAGCAACCGTATAAGGCTGGGATATAGTTTGCCCATCACCTATTGGAAAAGCAATATCTTTGTAGGCTTGGTTCCAAAAAGTTTCATCAAAAAAGAAATGACGTGGAACTTTACCTATGGCTGTTAACACATTTTCATCTTCAATTCCGCGAGATTTTAACAACTCAACCAGTTTTTTTCTCGCTCCACGTTCCCGGTAATTATCAACAAATTTATACGCCATGAGCTTCAAAATTAGCTTTTTTTAACGGGGGATACAATGATTAAATGAGAGATTGTTTCAATTATTGGGTTATTAAATAATGATTACCTGAGTTAGAGAATGATACATTATCCACATCTGAGAAGGATTGAATGAGCGAATTATTGAATGAGAGATTGAACAAACCCATCCAATCATTCAAAATTCAGTCATTCACTCATTTCTAATACGGATCCACATCTATTTGAGTAAAAATGCCTTTAAATTCTTTGGTAGCGTTAAATTGAGTCAGGGTTTCTCTCAATGCATCTTTAACTTTTTGAATGGCAGTATGCTTATCAGCCTTGATAATGATCTGTTTGATATAAAGATTGCGAACACGACTTACCAGAGGTTGCTCTGGACCTAAAACCCGTTTGCCAAATTTTCCTTTAAGGATATTTGCAAGCGTGAATGCCGCATGATCCAGTACATGAGAATCTTTATGTTTTACATACAAGAATATCATTCTGGAAAAAGGCGGATATAAAAATTTTTCCCGTTCTACGATTTCGTCGTTGTACATGCCTTCATAATCGTTGTTTACCACTTGCTTGATAATACGGTTTTCGGCATCATAAGTCTGAATACAGACATTCCCTTGATCAGCCCTTCTCCCTGCCCTACCTGCAACCTGCGCCAATAACTGGAAACTCCTTTCGTAGGCACGGAAATCAGGATAACCTAAAAGCGTATCGGCATTAATTACCCCAATAAGGTTCAGGTTATCGAAGTCCAGCCCTTTAGCTACCATTTGTGTGCCGATTAAAATGTCGGTTTTCTTTTCTTGAAAATCGTTTAAGATCTGTTGGAGCCCATTTTTTGTCCTTGTACTATCCATGTCCAACCGGGCAATGGTAACTTCAGGATAAAGCAACCTGAGTTCTTCTTCAATACGCTCAGTACCAAATCCTTTTTGCTCTACATGCACCGAACCACAGGCCGGACAGATATTTACGCTACTTTGTTGATAGCCACAATAATGGCAATGTAATTTACCACTGCTTTTATGATAGGTTAAACTTACATCGCAGTTTACACATTTTGGAGTATAACCACAGGTAGCACAGATCAGGATAGTAGCGTATCCTCTTCTATTCTGAAATAACACAATCTGTTCCTTTTTAGAAAGCGCTAGGTCGATATCTTTGATCAAGACACTCGAAAAATACGAGCTCATTGTTTTTTTCTTCGTTTCTTCCGAAATACTTACCACCTGCTGGTTTGGAAGCTGAACACCACCGAAACGTTCCTTCATCTCTACAAGTCCATATTTACCTTGTAAGGCATTATAATAACTCTCAAGTGATGGTGTGGCAGAGCCTAAAACCACTTTGGCCTGATGCAGATAACCTAAATAAATGGCCGCATCTCTTGCCTGGTAGCGTGGTGCAGGATCGTATTGTTTGTAAGATGGTTCGTGTTCCTCATCAACAACAATTAATTTAAGGTGTTGAAAAGGAAGAAAAACGGCTGAGCGAGCACCAAGAATTACCTTGTAGGCGCCTGTCCGCACTTTATTCCAGATTTCTACCCTTTCGCTATTATTGAATTTAGAATGGTACACCCCGATCGAATTTCCAAAATAACGCTTAATCCGTTCTACAATCTGTGTCGTTAAGGCAATTTCGGGCAACAGGAACAATACCTGACCATCTGTATCTTGAATAATCTTTTCAATCAGCTTGATATAAACCTGTGTTTTTCCAGATGCGGTAACACCATGCAGCAAAACCACCTCCTTCTCTTCAAAATATTGATTAATCTGACTCAATGCCTTCTGTTGCCCTTCGTTCAGTTCGAAATTCACACTGAATTCTTCATCGTGAGCGGCCAGGCGACTAACCGGCCTTTTCATCACCACAAAAATATCTTTGTCGGTTAAAGCTTTTAATGCTGCTGGTCCACAATTACTTTCCTCTAAAAGCTGCTCTTTAGAGATCGGAAGATTTGATTTTTGCAGTTTCAGGTAAGCCAATAAAGCGTCTAATTGTTTAGGTGCCCTATCCAAAACATTAAAAAGCTGTTTCAGATTTTCTTCATCACTATAAAAATCATTTAATATGATGAACGATTTAAGTAAAGGTTTATATTTTTGCACCACCTCCTCAGCTACGAGAATCAATTCTTTATCGAGCAAATGATTGATGATCGGATATACTGTTTTCTGTCCAAGGAGCTTGGAAACATCATTAACAGTAAGTTTCTGTTGCTGTTTCAGTGCATTGATAATGATTTCTTCCTTATCGGTAAGTTCGGTATCTTCATTGTAATCTTCGCGAAGAATCAAGATCGTTTCGCTGGCCAGTTTTAAACTTGCTGGCAAAGCAGCCGCCATTACATCACCTTCATTGCACATGTAATAATTGGTCATCCATGTCCAGAATTTAAGCTGCATGGGTGTAATTACAGGCTCAGTATCTACTACATCGATAATATATTTTGCCTCATAAACCGTTGGGGGTACAGTGCTGATGCCGCTAATTAAAGCGGTATAAATTTTATGCTTTCCAAACTGAACAACCACACGTTTTCCGACGGCAACCTGATCGTTTAAATCGAAAGGTACCCGATAAGTATAGTTTTTCGCCAAAGATAATGGCAAAATAACTTCAACAAAAAGTGTTTCTCTTTCTGCAAAAATATCATTTTCGAAAGTATTCATTATTTATCTTTAAATGCTGCAAAAAAGAGCATTATCCATCCCAATACAAATAAAAGCCCACCAATTGGCGTTATTGGACCAATAAATTCAGTAAATCCTAAATGCGATATGCTTCGGGTAGCCAATAAATATAACGACCCTGAAAAAAGGATAATCCCAAACGTGAAGCAGAAATAAGCGATATTAATGAGCTTGTTTCTGTAACGTGCAAAGGTAGAAAGGTACAATAGTGCAAATGTATGATAGAACTGATAATCAACACCTTTTTGCCAAATTTCTAATGATGGCCCATCAATTAGGGCCTTTAGGCCATGAGCACCAAATGCACCCAGCAGAACAGCAACAGCACCAAAAAAAGAAGCAGTAAGGATTATTCGTTTATTCATAGTTATTTGCTAGTAGCAATCGCTAAATTAATAAATTGACAAAGAACTTCTCACTAATCAATGTAATAAATTAAATTTGTTGCACAGCAGATGAAAAAAATCGTAATTCTAATAAGTGCATTATTTTTAGGTGTAGCCTTTATGGCCTACGTCTATTTTTCGAAATTGGGAATTGATAATGATGCGAAAGATCTGGCGCTGCAATCGGCAACCAATAATGCCGCATTGGTATTTTCTTTTCAGAACGATAAAGGTTTTTACGACATCATTGAAGGGCAACAGCTTATCCAACAGGTTTTAGGGAAGGATAAAATGAACCTGTTAAAACAGCTAAAAACAAGTATCATCGACGATAATCTGCTAAACAGATACCTGAAAGATCAGCAGGTTTATATTAGTGTACTGCCCGACTCGAACAAAACCCTGAACTTCTTAATCACCGTACAGATACAACGTGATAATGACATCAAAAAATTTTACGAACAGTTAAAATTAAAAAAAGCGATTAGCGAAAAGGCTAAAGACCTATACACGGTGAAGCTCAATGACAGCTTATCGGTTTATTTAGGCGTTCATGACCAGGTATTAACAGCTTCAACATCGCTCAAACTGATCAATGATGCCAATGTACGTTTAACAGAAAATCCCTTTACCGAATATATTAAGCAGAATAACCGTCAAATTAAAAATGTGCTCACCCATGTTTATATCAATTTTAACCAGGCGCCCTTACTACTCAAAAATATTATAGCCGGCAACATTAATGGAGAAATTTCAATTTTTAATAAACAGAACAGTTTTGCCGTGCTTAATTATAATTTCAGTAAAGAAAAAATCCTTTTCAGCGGCAATACAGAGTTAAAAGATCAGTATAACTACCTTAAACTATTCGAAAATACCACTGCACAAAATACATCTATCCAAAATATCCTGCCTGATAATACAGCAAACTATGCACTTTATGCCTATGATGATTACGGTAAATGGCTCAAAAAGTTGAATGGTTGGCAGGAACAAACGAAAATACTTCCCAAAACCAATGCGGTAATAAAAAAGGTAAAAGATGAATACAGAACAGATTTAAATCTGATTTTTACTACTTATACTAAAAATCAATTTATTCTTTTTCAGTTAAGCACCAGCGAAAAACTGGGTGCAATTATATTATCAGATGGGGAAAAAGTAAAACAGTTGTTGCTTGATGTAAGTGCAGATTACAATGAAGAGATTAAGCTCTTTAAATCGTCTGATATCCTATATAGTTACTTTGGCGAACCATTTAAAAAATTCAGCAGGCCATATTATACTATTGTAGATAATAACTTGGTTGTGGCCAATAATGCGAGTACAGTTCAATCATTTTTAAATGATTATAAGCATAACAGGCTCTTAATACAGACCCCACAATATTTAGATGCAGTAAACCAGATTTCAACTACTTCGAATGTGAGTTATTACATCAACACCAAAAATTCGGCAGATATTTTCAGGAACAATATTCAGCTTCCATTTTATAAACATTTGAGGGCCGATAGCGGTTTAAAAAATTTCGATACTTTTTATTACCAAATGAGTGCAGACAAAAACAAGTTTATCACTAACTTGCTTTTAAACAAATATTTAAAGCCAGAAATACCAGATTCGTTAAGTAACCGTTAATAAGGAAACAAGCCCAGAAAAACTATTTTACATGAAGAAACTTTTACTTGCGTTACTGGCATTAGCCAGCTTCGGGGTTGCAAATGCACAACAATATGCACTTTTTGGCACCAAAACAATGTTTGATGCCTTCGAAAACCCATCTCAAAAATCTTTCACCCTGGATTCATCGCGAAGATTTTCTTCCAATTTTTTCCTGCCCTATTTTGGAACAAATGCCATTAACAAAGGAAGCTCTAAATTTGCGATAAGAAAATTAACACAGGAAGGTGTTTTTGATACAAGAAGTTTACCGATTGGTACCGGAGAAGTGAACCATTTTTTCGAAAACAGCAATATTTATGTAGCTGCATTCAGACTTTTCAAATCTTATAAGTATCAAAAGGAGATGGGTTTTTCGTGGCAGATCAGGTCTGATGCACATATAGATTACACAAATGAAAGTCTTGCTATTTTCGATTCTTTTGAAAGATTTAACAAAGGACAGCAATATACCGGAATATTCGATTCTAAAGGGTATGAACAAAGTTACCATCAGTTTAGCTTTACCTACAGGGAAAACTGGGACAAGAGGCTTGCTTTTGGGCTAAAGGCGAGTTTATTGAGCGGAATTTTATACAACAAACTCGATATAGCTGATTCTTATTTATTTATTGATCCAGCTGCTTCTGCATTATTGATCGGACTGAATGGTAACTACTCGAGCAATTTTTCTGATTTTGACGAGGTAAACAAGAAAAACTTCTTTCCCAATTTTAAAAATCCTGGCGTATCATTAAGTTTTGGAACGAATTATACCACTAAAAAAGGCTTGTTTTTAATGGCCAATATTAAAGATTTAGGTTTTATCTGGTGGCGGAGCAACACACAGCGCACTACGATAAATCAATCTAAAATAATTGAAAATCTAGAGGATCAATCTAATACCAACCAGGAAATAAAGGACATTTTTCTGCTTTCTGAACAGAGCAAAAAGTTTTTAGCACCTACCAATGCCAAACTGGATATTTATCTATCTAAACGCTATGGATTTTACAAACCAGGGTTGGCCGTTTCGAAAAATCTGTTTTACAAAGGTGGAGATATTGCTTTTGTAAATACTTTTATTGCTAATGATTTTTCGGGAAGTATTACCCCATTGTATAACTTAAACGGTGTTTTTATGGTTGGACTGCAGGCAAAATACCAAACTCCGAATTTCGAATTATTTATAGGCACCGACAATTTAATGGCTACCAGTTTCCAAACCATGGGCATGATTAAAAATGATGCTACGGTAGGCAGCGGTCCAAATGGCGCTTCTTTTTATATGGGTGTGGGCATTAAATTCGGTAACGTGGTTAACCATCCGCAGTTTGCCGATGTAATACCTGGCATAAATGATAATGAAGGCGGAAGTTTTTTTAAAAGTTTGTTTTCGATCTTTAAAAGAAGATAACCGACTTAGCCCTGTGCTTGTTGTTTTTTAGATTGCGTAACGACAAAATCTTTCAGGTAAAAAGGTTCGAAATAGGCTACATCTTCAAATTTACCGTTGCTGAAAGCTTTGTTAGCTAACCGCGACATGTATGTTGCAGCATTGAAATTAGCCTCATCAAACTTTGCATTTTGGTGTGTTAAAACTTCAGCGCACTTGGCTGCTCCATCGCCTAAAAAAGTAACAGTTTGCGGTGAAAGATAATCAGTGAAACTTGTTTCATCAATAATTTTTGCTTCAGTTGGCGTGATTACGTTTAGAGAACGGTCGAAAATTGAGGTATACACTTCCATTCTGCGGGCATCGATCATTGGACAGATTAAACCAAAATAATCAGGATTTTCAATTAAGAAACCTGCAGCCATCATCTCTAGCGTTTCAATAGCGATTAATGGCTTATCTAGCGCATAACAGAGTCCTTTTGCCGTAGAAACACCAATTCGAAGCCCTGTATAAGACCCTGGGCCTTTACTTACCGCAACAGCATCCAATTCCTGATAGCTTACGCCTGCCGTTTTAAGCACCTCATCAATAAACAGGGTTAAATTAGCAGCATGTAGGTTTTGTCCTTTTTCTTCTTTAAATGAAATCGTTTCGCCGTTGATAGATAGCGCTACAGAACAAATTGCAGTAGCCGTTTCTATTTGAAGTATTTTAGCCATTGCGCAAAGATAAGTAAAAATGAAAGAGAAGATAAGTTTAGAGTTGAGAGTTTGGCGTTTGGAGTCAATTAACCGATTTAAACAATTAACTGGGGCAATTATCCATCGTGGTGTGTCATCCTGAGGGTTAATTAATTGTTTAAAATCAACATGAGTGACGTACAATTGATGTCTTTTGCCATACGTCACGATCTTGCCTCGGCTCACCGCCGCCGAAGGGCTCTTTCTTTTTGGCATCAAAAAGAAACAAAAAATGCCGGCTGAAAATTTTTCTTTCGAAGCTAGTGGGTTGGCTTGAGGAGTGCGGCCCGAAAAATTTGTTAGGCTGGGTTTAAGTAGAACGGGGATACGGTGCTGCGGCCTAGTTGGGCGGAAATACAAAATCTGTTAAAAGATTGATTAATAAAGTCTTGTAAAATAACGTCAATGGTAGCGTAGTCGAAGGATCTTTACTCGAATTTCGACTCAATTTAACCAACTTACAATCTAAAAGATTCTTCAGCTCGCTCATATCCCCTGCCTCGAAACGACGAATGTAGTATGAACTAATGACTAATGAACAACTGAACTAATAAACCCATCTAAGGAACAGGATCGTGACCATGTTTGCCCCATGGATGACAACGACCAATGCGCTTCAGTGCCATCCAGCCACCTTTAAATGGGCCGTGCTTTTTAATGGCTTCTATCCCATACTGCGAGCAAGTTGGCGTAAACCTGCAATTTGCACCCAGCATTGGCGAAATGGCATATTGATACACCTTGATTAAACCTAAAAAAAACCATCCGAAAATTTTATTGATGAATTTCATTTGGCTGGATTAAATT
Source organism: Pedobacter sp. Bi27 (assembly GCF_918698255.1). Classification (NCBI taxonomy): domain Bacteria; kingdom Pseudomonadati; phylum Bacteroidota; class Sphingobacteriia; order Sphingobacteriales; family Sphingobacteriaceae; genus Pedobacter; species Pedobacter sp. Bi27. The sequence continues at coordinate 152,526 of NZ_CAKKMW010000007.1, read as the reverse complement.
TTGAAAACGTTTAAAAGTAGCAATCAGTTTTTTCTCGATAAAGGCAAAATCATATTTTTCTTTACCCACAAACTGAATAGAAATCAAAAGCAATCCCCTATCATTAGGTAAAGGCAAATATAATTTATCTTGTTTATTTAGGCGATAAGCTTCGCGTATGCGGCGCTTGAGCAGATTGCGATCTACTGCCCGTTTATATCTTTTTTTAGGAACGTTGATTACCACCTGCGCTTGCACATCAGCCGGTTGATCGACAAAAAGATAAGAAATCCGGAAGGGGTATAATAAAAAAGAAGAACCGTTTTTAAACAACAGGTCTAAATGTTTCCTGCTGCATAACCGTTCTTCTTTCCTGAATGTGTACATATATTTTTGATTGATAACTGCAGATTTTGATCTGCCGATCCCGAATTAACGGAAAAGCAATCAAAAATTATGCTTTATGCTTGCGTTCGTCAGAAACCGTTAATCTTTTTCTTCCTTTAGCACGACGTGATGCTAATACTCGTCTGCCGTTAGCTGTTGCCATTCTTTCGCGGAAGCCGTGTTTGTTTCTTCTCTTTCTTTGCGAAGGTTGGTATGTTCTTTTCATGACTGTATATTATCTATTGTAAAATTAAGAGGTGCAAATATAAAGCGATTTCTCTACAAATGCAAGAGTGATTAATTATTATTTTTTCTATTTAAGTGCAAATGTAATAATTCTTTTGAAAAAGATGCCCAGTGGGTACTTAAAATATGTGCTTGTATGTTTTATTATTTCACCAAACCTCCTACAGAACGAAATATAAATATTTTTTTTCCACCCATGATCTATCCGATGCAATGTCATCCTGAGGGTTAATTTATTTTATAAAATCAATATTAATGACAGGAGAATTTAAGAGATTAAATCCCCTCCAAGTATCGTCATTGCGAGAAGGCTTTTTCAGCCGACGAAGCAATCTTACAACGATCGCTACTAGCGTGCGCATTAAGATTATTCATTTTTGCAGTTGCTTTTAAAGGCATTCATGAGCTCACTCTGTTCGGTTATCTTCGTGCCTCGCAATGACGACCTTTCTAGGGAGGTCTGTCAATGGTAGCGTAGTCGAAGGGCAAAAAGATTGTAACGGAAAGCAGGGCCAACAATAATTTTAGCACTCAATTGCTTTCCAAAAAAGATCTTCATTTTCCCTATCAGTTGCCATCTCATCAACCAACAAAAAACTCAGTAATATCATTTCGGTCGGTGAGACACCAACCGATAGATTCATTCGAAGGGTAAATTACAAGCCCAACGCGGCTTTCAATTTCACGTAGCCGGTTTTGCTTACAGGCAGCCATATATCAGACTTTAATAACACAACATAACTATCTTTCTCTTTTAGTTCTATTTTGGTCACCTGGGCCAGGTTAATGATGTATGACCTATGGATACGGATAAACTGGCTCACATCGAGCGTTTGTTCGAAATAAGCCATCGTTTTATTCTTATAGAAAGCACCGTCAACAGTACTTAATTTCACATAATCATCATCAGCCTCTAAATAGTTGATATCGGCAACAGGAATAATTTTAATTACACCATCTTTTTTAACCACTACCCTATTGTTTTGTGCCGGACTTAAAGCCGCTGCATCCAAAACAGCCTCCGTATTTTCGGTTTGATTTAATTTGTTCGGCAGTTTTTTAATGGCCGCATCAAAGCGCGATTTATCGATGGGTTTAAGCAAATAATCTACTGCATTAACCTCAAAAGCTTTAATGGCATATTCATCAAAAGCTGTAGTAAAAATTACTGCAGGTTTATCTTCAACGAGCTCGAGCATTTCGAAACCGCTTATTTTAGGCATTTGGATATCCAGAAAAATTAAATCAGGCTTATGCAGGGTAATGGCTTTTAAACCTTCGAACCCATCACCACATTCGGCTACAATCTCTATTTCTGCATGATCTGAAAGGTAATATTTTACAATATCTCTTGCTAAAGGCTCATCGTCAATTAGTATTGTTCTGATCATTTTTTTGTGGAATTTTTAGGGTGGTAATATATAAATTATTTGCCTCAATATCGGTTTGCAACAGATGGGTATTCGCAAATAACAGATATAACCTGCGTTTAATGGCACTTAAACCAAATCCTGTTCCTCCGGCAGCCTTCATTTCTGGATCAAAAGGATTTTGTACCCGGATCTGCAAAATATTATACTCAACGGTAACATCTATCTTGATGGTAATGCCTGCGGAAGTGTTATAAAGTCCGAATTTAATAGCATTCTCTACAATGGGCTGCAATAGTGTACCTGGCAAACAAAGGTTTAAAGTATCTTCAGCCACATTAACTTCGATATTTAACCTGTGGCTAAACCTCACCTTCTCAATATCAAGATACAATTGGATGTACTCCATTTCCTCTTCTACCGAAACCCACAATTCGTCATCACGTTTTAGGGTTCCACGAAGAAAAGAAGCTAATTTCATTATCATTACGCCTGCCTCTTTCGGATTAACCATGGTAAGTGCAAATACCGAGTTTAAGCTATTGAAAAGAAAATGCGGCTGTAATTGGTGTCTTAACTTATTTAACTCGGCCTCTTTGGCTAAACTTTTAGCTGCCGATAGTCTTTCGTGTGTTTCTGATTGCTCTTCTAATCTATACCATAAAATATTAGCCAAAGCACACCAGGCTAAACACATAAAAGAAATTAAACCCCTAAAGGCAAAAGAGAAATTATAAAAATCTTTATATTCCTTATAATCAGAAAAAATATAGAGCACCACATATTTTGAAGCGAAAATAATCACAAAAGTAAGCGCAAGCGTGATGATCAGTACGTACAGTATCCGCTCATTTTTTGGCTGGTAATACCCAAGCATGTTACTGATGCCAATGCAGGCCAAAGCCAATAAAAAATTATTGGTTAAGCTATCGGTTATTGATATCCACCAGGAAAAATTAACTACATAATGCAATCCTGCACCACACAAAACAGTCCACACTATTGCTATGGTAAGCGATATTTTCTGTATTTGCGGAACGGATAAAGGTCTAGTTGTCAAAATGGTTTTGATTAGTTAATGATTTATTGCGGTGCGCTAGCTTTTCCAGGTATTGCGCAACCGATTTTGGCTCAACAATCCTGGAACTTACTTCTACACCATCAGCAAGTTCTTCCACTGCCGATATTCCACCTACACCTAAAAACTTCCATACCACTTTATCACCATTACAATTATTAAAAGATGGGTTAAAATGTACAGCATTTAATTTGGCTTTATCTAAAGCCTGCGCAATCCCCTCTGCCTGGATTAAACGCGTTTGTTCATTAAACTGGGGCGTATGTTTTCCCTCACCACAAATTACCTGATAGATACAATTTACTGCAAACCATTTCATAGGCGATGTTTTATAATAAATGTTTAGAAACTTTTAATTTCGATCCCTCCAAATAAAGCCGTCCCATCTAAAATCAATGTTTTTTTCATCTCTGCAACCGGCATTACATGCGATCTTTTATCTTCAACGCTACCAAATAATGCCGTTACGTTCGATTTTATTGCCCAGTTTTGTGGTACAATTAATTTGATTCCTCCAAAAACTGCCGTTACATCAAGCGACACCGTTTCAGGGAAATCAGCCTGAGTCATTACAATATCTGCTCCTCCAAATACAGCCGTAATATCGCCGCCCTGAAAGTTTTTAGAGTAGACCGTTTGGTTACTTCCCCCAAAAACGGCCATTACATCAATAAGATCATTATTATTTGTGGTCTTCTGATCGGCAGCTGTATCAAAATCGAAATCGGCTTTATGCTTATCTTTAGGTTTTTTCTTAAACACAAAAGCATCCTTTGGTCTGAAGATTAAAAACCCACCTACTATAACCAAACCAATACCTAAAGCGTATTTAGATAAATCAAGATCTAACCCAGGTATATTACTTAAGGTATTGTAAGCGCCGATCAAAATCAAAATTAGCCAGGCTATTCCTTTAAAGTTACGACGAACGCCGATAAATACACCAAGTGCAATTAAAAAATTAGACCAGCTGAATATCCATCTCGGAATATTTAGTCCCATGTTGTTCAATAGAAATGCAAATCCGATGATGACTATGATGAAACCACTCCAAACTCGTCCTGAGTTTTTAATGTGGTTGTTATCGTTTTTATTAAGATTATCCATGTGTGTTCATATTTAATAATCCAAAAGTATTGATAAACAATACATCATAATATACACAAGGTGCAAGAACTCGGTAAAAGACGGTAAGTGCCCTTATTTTATCGGTGAAAATTATTTTGTTATTTTGATGGTATGAAATTTTCACTATTAATGTTTGTTTTTGCTATTTCTACCAGCTTATATGCACAGGAAATAAGTAACCATTATAAGATTTACGATGTAAAAAAACAGAAATCCATTTCAATGAACGATATTGTTACTGATATGGACAAGGCTGATGTTTTATTCTTTGGCGAAGATCATAATGATTCTATAGGTCATTATCTGGAAGCAGCGCTTTTTAAAAGACTTCATTCAAAATATCCATTAAAAACGGTACTGTCTTTAGAAATGTTCCATACCGATGTACAACCTGAGGTAGACGAATACCTGGCAGGATTAATTTCAGAAAAGAACTTTATCAAAGAAGGCAGGGCCTGGGGCAATTACAAAGATTATAAACCTTTAATGGAGTACGCCAAACAAAATAAGCTAAAAGTTATTGCTGCAAATGCCGCTGCGCGTTACAGCAATGCCGTTACCATGGGAGGGCTTAAAGTTTTAGAAAATTTCCCAAAAACATCATTTAATTTTTTACCACCCTTACCCATTGATACGGCTCAGGGTAGGTATTATGAAAAATTTACAGAAACTCTGGGTGGCCACAGCATGGGCTCGATGAAGATTTACCAAACGCAAAATTTATGGGATGCGACCATGGCATGGTCTATAAATAAGTTTCTTAAGGCAAACAGAGGCTTTAAGGTTTTTCAGCTTAATGGCCGTTTCCATAGCGATGAAAAACTGGGAACATTAGCAAAACTTGCACAATCAAATCCAAAATTAAAAATCCTGAACATTTCGTCATTTTCTGACGAAAGCTTTGCCAATCCCAATTGGGAAAAATTTAAAAATCTTGGCGATTATATCATTATAACCGATCCAAGTGTAAAAAGAAGTTATTAAAGCAAAAAAGCCGCCCCTTTTTACATCTGGGACGGCTATTGATATTATGCTTTTGCTTTTAATAAATCTCTGATTTCGGTTAAAAGCACTTCTTCTTTTGTAGGTACGGGAGGAGCCGAAGGCGCAGCTTCTTCTTTCTTTTTTAAATTATTGGCACCTTTAATAATAAGGAAAAGAACGAATGCAACAATAATAAAGGTGATTACCTGCGAAAGGAAATTCCCATATTTTATCGCGGTACCTGCAATGGTAAGTTTGCTTAAGTCTTCCAGTCCTGCTGCTTTTAGTGCCGGCCCCAAAACCGCTGGAGTTATTATATCTTCAACCAGAGAACTAACAATTTTGCCAAATGCAGCACCAATGATTACACCCACAGCTAAATCGAGTACATTTCCCTTAACTGCAAATTCTTTAAATTCTTTAATAATGCCCATATTTCATTAAGTTTTAGTTTTTTATTACTAAAGTAGCAAACATTAAACTCAATACAAACGTTTAGCAAATAATTTTAAAACCAAACATATCGATAGCATTTAAGTCAATTCAGCAGAATATCTGAAATCTATTGTTTATTTTTGCCCCATCCTTTTATATTTACTATGCTTAAGCAACACTTACAACAAAAATTATTACAAAAGTTATCACCGCAACAAATACAGTTTATTAAACTGTTGCAGGTGCCAACCGTTGCTTTAGATACCCGTGTAAAAGAAGAACTTGAAGAAAACCCAGCGCTTGAAGACCCAAGCTTAATGACTCAGGATGAGCCAAAGAGTGAATATGATGATCTGAATGACGGGCCCGAAGATTACGAACAATCATCAGAAGATACCAGCATGGATGAATTTAATGTAGATGATTATTTACAGGACGATTCTACCAACGATTATAGCACCAACTATAATAATGGCGATGACGATGAAGAGAAAAAAGAAACTCCAATTGCCATTGAAAGTACTTTTTTTGAAAGTTTACAGGAGCAATTAGACCTTATTCCATTATCCGATCAGGATTTCATTATTGGTAAACAGATTATCGGGAGTTTAGATGATGATGGTTATTTACGCCGTCCGCTGGGCTCCATGATTGATGACCTTGCCTTTTCTCAGAATGTTATGGTTGAGGAAGAGGATGTACTGGAAATGTTAAAACTGATTCAAAGTTTCGACCCTCCAGGCATTGGTGCAAGAGACCTGAAAGAATGTTTGTTGATCCAGTTAAAAAGGAAAGACCCGAACAATCCGATTATAGTAAAAGCAATGAATGTTGTAGAAAACTATCTGGATGAGTTTACGCGTAAACATTACGATAAATTAGAAAAAAGCTTAGGTTTAGATAGTGAAGAACTTAAAGAGGTTGTAAACGAAATTTTGCGTTTAAACCCAAAACCAGGTGATGCCAATCAGGTTACCACCAAACAAATGCAGATTATTCCTGATTTCCATATCAGTAATAATGATGGCGTATTGATTTTGACGCTAAATTCGAAAAATGCACCAGAACTAAAGGTAAGCAGATCTTACCAGGAGATGTTTGAGCATTACGACAAAGCTTCATCAAAAGATAAAAAGCTGAAAGAGGCCGTGCAGTTTGTAAAGCAAAAATTAGACTCCGCCCGATGGTTTATCGATGCGATTAAACAAAGACAACAAACTTTGTTAAAAACCATGAATGCCATTATGCACTACCAATATGAATATTTTTTAACAGCCGATGAGCGTAAAATGCGCCCAATGATCTTAAAAGATATTGCCGATAAAATTGATATGGATATTTCAACCGTATCAAGGGTGGCAAATTCTAAATACGTGCAGACTGAATTTGGTACTTTCTTATTAAAATCATTCTTCTCAGAAGCAATACAAACCGAAAATGGTGAAGAAGTTTCGAATAAAGAGGTTAAAAAAATATTGGAAGACTGTATTGGGAACGAAGATAAACGCAAACCTTTGGCTGATGAAAAATTAACCGAAATTTTAAAAGATAGAGGTTATAACATTGCCCGAAGAACCGTTGCAAAATATCGTGAACAAATGAATATTCCGGTAGCAAGGCTAAGAAAAGAACTTTAGCCAGTTGGCAGTTATCTGTTTACAATTCAAGTTTACAGTTACTTATTTAAATTATTGAATTGTAAATTGCCAAAGAAAGCGTTGCGAGCCAAATATAACTAGTGTATTTATTGTGACTGGGAAATGAACAGTTCTGTGTGCTTGGCCGTCTGCAGTCCTGCCATTCGCTATAGTCCCGATGAAACCTGTGAAACAAGCAAGCACACCATAAAAAGCGAAAAATAGTGCTTAAATCGGGAGCTGCCGCTGCTGTCAGGTTTAAACACAAAGTTGGTGCACCCTGCAACCTCAAAAATGAAAAACTGCCCTAGCCATTTAGCCCCGGTTGCAGCGCTACCCTGCAGCGAGGAGGTACGACGAAGCGAAGCGTAAAAGCGAAAGACGGGAGGAAACTTCCTGTTCTATACAGGTTTTGCGCTCCGATTTACAAGCTGAATATTTTGCAGAAGCCTAAACACCAGCATGTTACCACATTTTAATATACGATGGCACCTTATAGATATTATTCAACAATAGGCCCAATACAATTTCATGGCTGCCGTTACTCACCTGATTTAATTGTGAAGTGGTAAAATCGTACGAATAAGTTAAATTAACCATTTTCCCAACATTGAAACCTGCCATTGCTGCAAACGAATCATCTTTACGATAACTCCCTCCTAACCATATTTTGTCTTTAAAAGCCAGTTTAAGGTTTAAATCAACAGAAACCGGTGCAGGTGATACGTATTTTACCATCACCGATGGTATTGCAGCAATTTCATCATCAAAGAAAAACTTATATCCTGCCGTAGCAAAATAATGTGGTGCCTCTTTGCCTAAATTATAACTATTATCGCCGGTGAAGCTTAATTTTTGTGGTAAAATCTGCTGTACCGATAAACCGGCAAACAACCTTGCGCCATATAACCATAAACCAATACTCAAATCGGGTTTCACCTGGTTAATCAGCGCCCTGTTCATAATCGGATCTATTGGTGTGTCGAAAGTAAGTGCATTTACATCTAACGAAATACTCGAAATGCCCGCAGCAACACCTGCCGAAAGATTAAAATTATTACTCAATTGAAGATGGTAAGCGTAAGTAACGTTTGCGTCCAGTCTTTTTATTGGGCCAGTTTTATCCAACACGGCCGTTACCCCCATTCCATGATGCGATGGCGACGACATGTAGTTTTGCATATAATTACGGTCCATCGGATTACCTGTTTGCTCGGGGAAAGAAGTTAGCGCATTACTCCACAATTGATTATCGCCCAATGCCCAATGTGCCGATACAAATGAAGTTTGAGGCGCATCGGTAATACCTGACCATTGTTTACGGTAACCGGCTTTAAAATCAACGTAATTTTCAATTCCTGAGAGCGCCGGATTTAGCAGATACTGATTAAAAATGTATTGGGTATACTGTGGCTTTTGTTGTGCAAACCCCTTAAATGTTGCAAAAAGTGCAAATATGATGATGAGCTTCTTCAATTTATCTGATTATAGTGAGCGGGCCAGTTATTGTTTTTCGTCCGTTACGCGGGTTGATAATATAATAATAAACACCTACCGGAAGCGGTTCATTTCGGTAATTCCCATCAAAAGGAATTTTATATCCAGTGCTAAAAAACACCCTGTTTCCATTTCTGTTAAAAATTTCGACGGTAGCATTTGGATAAGAGTCTAAATATTTAATGATCCAGGTATCGTTTACATTATCGCCATTTGGCGTAAAGGTATTAGGTGGATTTAATACTTGCAAAACTTTTACCAATACCGTCGATGTTGTGGCGCATCCGTCAGGCTGTGTGGTTGCTGTAAGCGTATACTCAGTATCGTTATCTGGTGATGCAATTGGATTTAATACATCCGTTTTATTCAAACCTGTTGCAGGCGACCAATTATATTTCAAATTAGTACCTTCTGCAGTGGCGGGGATCTCGATCTGTCCGCCTGCCAGGATATAAATTAATGTACCTGCATTGGCCACAGGAGATTTATATACCTCAATTGTATTGGCAATGGAACTAGGACAACCATTACTCCCCGTAAATGTATAAGTGATGGTATGCGGCCCAAGCCCTGCAATTTTCGGATTAAAAGTACCATCTTCCTTTATGCCATCTCCAGAATATTTGCCATCACCTCCGGTCACCTCTTCTTCAGCTTTCTGTTTTGCCTGTGTAATTAAAACGGTGCCATCGGCCTCGCAAACCGGAGCCATATCATCAAACACCAATTGTGGTACTGGTTTTAAGATAAGTGTTTTATCCGAAAATTTAGAACAATTTTCTCCTGAATAAGCCACAAGCCTGATGTTGAATGTACGATCTGCGGTGCCACCAAAACTGTCGTACTTAAGAACAAAAACTTCGTTATTATCCGGATAAGGGATTGTTTTATAAATGGAAGTTTCCCTACCAAAATCTCTGTAAATCTCGATTTTTGTAATGTTGCCTGTAAATACAGTAGACATATTTTTGATCATGATATCCTCGCTCACACAGCTATGGTCGTTAATAATTTCAAAATCTGCTGTTTTAACATCACCGTTAACGGTAAACTGTTTTGGCCTAAAGCTTTCGCAACCATCCGGGTTCTTCACAATCAGCGTTACATTATAATTTCCTGTGGCTGTCGGCGTAAAAGCACCATCGACACCCGTTGTAGTGGCTATTACATTATTGTTATTATCCATGTATTGCCATACAAAAGTTAAACCGGTTGTACTTCCGTCTGCATTCTTGGAGGTATTTTTAAATCTGGCCACGCCATCGGCTAAACAAAAATCAGGAAGTTCGAAATCAGCAGATTGTGGATCAATTACGGTTACAATTTTACTTTTCACTAAACTTACACATCCGTTATCACTTTCTGTCGTTAGTGTAATGGTATAAGAACCAATAGCACCGTATTGATGGATGGGGTGCTGTTCAGTAGAAGGCGTACTTCCATCCCCAAAATCCCAGGTCCACTTCACAATAGTTCCGGGGCTTTCAATCGTTGATTTTTCGGTTAAAATTATCGGTCTGCCTACACATAAACCTTTCACATCAAAATCGGATACAGGCTGAGGATTAATCACGATTGGAAATGCGGAAGATGTTCCTGAACATTTCGAATCTGTTGTAGCGGTTAAAACTACATTATAAGCACCTGGGCGATCGTAAACATGAATAGGGTTCTGTTCAGTAGATGTTTTTTCGTCACCAAAATCCCATAACCATTGTGTAATGCTCCTCGAATTTGAATTGGATGCACTTGTGTCGGTAAATTGAACACCATTGGATTGGCAACCAGTGGCTGGTAATTCGAATGCCGCTGTAGGTTGATTATCAACTGAAAAATCAATGATCAATTCTTCTGTATTACCACAATTATCTGCGTTGGGCTTAGTGGCAATTACTTTAAACTGATAATCGCCAGGATTGGGATAATTCAGGTCGTTAGGATACTTATAAGTGTAATACGTATTATTATCATTTGGCCTCGTAAAGGTCTTTATTGCCACCGGATTATCATCCGTAAAGTTTGCCGCTCCCTCAATCACCCAATCTATTTTAATGGCCTGATAGGGCAAGTTTATAGTTAAACTGATGGGCTCCCCTAAACAACCGCTGCTAATGGGTTGTCCCGTAACCATACTGGTAGGCTGAAAAGTAAAGTTCTGAATATTTGCACCAGCTAAGTACGCATAAGATTCTACCGGCCCATAACCGTATGAAATCGCCGAAAAACCACCTGCTGCAGATAATCTGTGCTGGGGCTGCGTATTGGTTACATCAATTACAGCATAACTAAAAGTGTTATCAATAGCTATAAAATTATTCACCGGATTCCCATCCAGTCTGAACGAAGCTATATCTGCTGTTTTAATAATTACATTCAGGTAGTATTTCAAGATCTGGGTAGGCACTCCTACTGATCCCAAATCCGAGAAAACCGTAATATTATTTAGTGTCTGCTCTACAGGATTAAGCACCGTTATTTCAGGGTCACCCGGAAATTGATATTGGTTGGTATTGCTGCCATTGTTTAGATTACAAGTTTGAGAAGTCTGGTATTGTGCCACAGCAATTGGTTTAGAACCAGAAATTACATTTGCTGAAGTAGAGAAAAAGGTAACTACCACTCCCTTATTATATGGATTAGAAAGCGGGGTTCCATTGGCGCTAGTAGTACTCCCATTAACGGTTAATATAGTATTATCGTCAGCTACAATTATCCTCACAATATCGGTATTACCATGAAGTGTATTATAAAAAGGTGCAGTTACAAAATTTTTTCCCCATGCAGAAACTGGAAAAACCTGCTGATACAGGTTATCGCCACCACCCGGATTGCGGCTATTACCTTCATTGCAAAATGCTGCCCAGGTATTACCTGTAAATACGGCTACAGGATTACAGTTTAAGGCTTTAATGTGGCTTCCTGTTAAATCACCAACTGATTGATATTGATAAACATCCCCACTATCCAACTTAATGGTAAATGTCGTATTTGCCGCCCTTCCCCCATATCTCTCGTTTTGTTTAGGGGTAATTTCGACATCTGTATTATCAACCGTCGCCACAATTGTAAATTGTGAAAAGCCTTGTTGATTTCCATGGTTTTCATAGCTAAAAGCATAATATTCTTGTCCTAAAGTATTGGTAGGCAATACTAAAGTACCTCCCGTACGGGCATTATTAGAAATAATGCTATACAATGATATTGCTTTAGTGGTAACCACGTGAATGGCTTTATTGGATTCTATTAAATTGGAGCTACTCATTAATACTGCATAATCATTTGGATTGATCACAAATGGTAAACAGGTATTGGCAGGTACTGTAGCGCCTGCCGGAGAAATTAAAGTATTACCGACATAAACTTTATATTCAGTAGCCTGATCTGCAGATAAAAATAAGGTTAACCTTGACCTATCCCCATCGATATGGCCGGCATAAGGAACATAAAAATCTTTTCCCTTATTTGATGTGTTTTGAGCAAAAGATAAAGATGTTGCAAAAAGCAAGATAAGCAAAACCAATAACCAATGCCTGCTCATTACCTATCAGTTTAATTTGAAAACGTTATACATGTTTGTTTGATTAGATATGCAATATACTATTAATCAAATCACAAGAAAAAACAATTGGTAGAATTTTAACAATTTAAGCGGAAAAAATCACCTTTCGTGTAATAAACCACGGCAGTGGTGTAAAAAAGTTTTACATAAATGTATAATTCTTATGAGAAGAATTAATAAGATAAAACCAAAAAGCCACTATTAAAAGTGGCTAAATGATAAAAATTCAGTTACTACCCTGATCTGACTGATCACCGCTACCGTATTTTGCGGAGAAATCTTTGGCTTTTTCGTCTGCAGCATTATCGTTATGCTCTTCAGGCTCCAGGTTTTCATCTAATCGGTCATTCCAATCATTTATTCCTTTAACCGGATGTTTTGCATTTTCTGCTGTAAAATCGGATTTTGATTTAGCCAGATCTTGTTTTTGATTTTCCATGTTGGCGTTTATTTTAGTTAAAACAGCGCCACTAACAGAAAGTTTTGTTTGTTGCAATTATTTAACCGGAGGTTCGTCTTTGGCATCTTTAAATTCTTTCACACTTCTCCCTATTCCCCTCATCAATTCAGGTAATTTTTTGCCACCAAAAATAAGCAGAATAACCACTCCTATTAAAATAATTTCTATTGCAGACATATCTTTATATTTTTCACAATATACGAATAGTTTTATCGGTTAATTTGTTCATTGTTCATTAGTTCTTTATGTGCGCAAGAAGATTCTGACCCCAAATATTCGGGACAGGAAGACGGAACTAAAGATACTAATGCTTGCCGCCATCCCCTTAACATCAACTGCCTACTGTTACACCAACAAAGCATTCAAAGTTCTTGTTTTTATCTTTGGCACCGCTCCATGACGCATAAATTCGGCGAAACCTTTTAACTGTTTGATTGATTTAATGGCTTCATATCCTTCATAAGAAGTTCTGATTTTGTTTAGCAACATGGTATCTGTTTTAAACATATCACTTTCAACCAACACCCCTTTATTCAGAAATTTCTTAATTAATTCGGCCATTTTGCCGTTGGCGTAAAGGTGAAGCGGTAGTTTAAACACGTCATTATTCAGTTTTTCAAAAGCTTCATTAATCCAAGCCACCTCAGTTTCTGCATTCACCGCTATTTTCCCATCCTTCAACACAATGGAAGTCAAAAACTCGCGGGCACGCTGACGGGAAATTACCCCACCATGAATACCGTCACGCAAAGTGTAGTCCAAACGATCGGCACAGAGCCCTGGCAGTGGCTGTTCTAAAATATCAAACGTACCATACAGAATCTGGTTAACATTGTATCCATAATTCAACAGCACATCAGGCACTTCCGATCTGCATAAAACTTCAGCGAAAACCTTTTCATGATAGTCTTCATCTGTATTGTCGAAAACATAATCGCCCACATGAGAAAAAGCGGTATGCGAAATATCGTGTAGCAACCCCGCAATTTGTTCCAGTTCCGAACCACCAAGCATCCTGATCAACATGGTAACTCCTATGGCATGCTCCAACCGCGAATGGCAGATATCTGGATTGACCAAAAATATAGCACCGCTTTGATGAATTCCGCCTAACCTTTTTAAAGCATCGGTATTTAACAGATCAGAAAATACCATTGGCAGTTCCATTTTGCCATATAAAAAATCGTTTACCTGGATCATCTTGCTTTATTTAGTTATAAGGAATAATTAAAAACAAAAATACTAATTATTTTAGTTTTTTAATAAAAAAATATCAACAATATAATTTGGAAAAAACTAAAATAATTAGTCAAAAACCAACTTTCAAATATTTTGAAAGCTATTATTACAATTTCATGATCAACAAAAAACCAACTATAAAAACAAGCCAATAAATTAAACGTTATACTTGTAAAAAACAGGTATATGGCAACTGCTCAGCAAATTAGAAAAGCATATTTAGATTATGTTTTAACAAACAATGAAAAACCAAAATCGGTTTATGTTTTTGTGAAAAAGCTTAAAATTGCGGAAGCCGATTTTTATCAGTTTTTCTCTTCTTTTGAAAGCATTGAAAAAACAATCTGGTTCGAACTTACTTTCGAAACCATTAACAAAATTAAAGAGCAGGAAGTTTGGCCCCAGTACACAGCTAGGGAAAAAATGCTTTCTTTCTTTTACAGTTACCTCGAAAACCTGAAGAACGAACGCAGTTTTGTAATTTACAGCTTAAAGAATCACCGTGGTAAATTTTCCACTCCTGATGTACTTGCTGGCGTAAAACCTATTTTCGAAAACTTTGCACAAGAAATTATTGAAGAAGGTTTAGATAGCGGGGAGCTTGCCGAGCGCCGCTTTCTAAGTAAAAGATACAAAGATGCCTTATGGATCCAGTTTGCATTTATTGTTAATTTTTGGATCAACGATGATAGTGAAGGTTTCGAAAAAAGCGATGAGGCCATCGAAAAAGGCATTAATGTAACTTTCGATCTTTTTCAGCATTCGCCAATTGATAATTTATTGGAATACGGGAAGTTTTTAACCAGGAATGGGAAGTTTGCAGAAAAGATGAGGTTTTAAATACCAGATGAAGACACAAAAAAGTATTCCAACAACAAAGGTAGAACGTTCGGCAAAATTTGTTAAAACAGGTATTCAGATCGGGGGCAATTACATTAAACATTATTCGAAAAAACTGTTTAACCCTGAAATGGACCGAGAACAGCTTAACGAGGACAATGCAACCGACATCTATAAATCGCTGAGCGAATTAAAGGGCAGTGCCTTAAAAATCGCACAGATGTTAAGTATGGATAAGAATATCCTGCCTAAATCTTACGTTGATAAATTTACCCAATCTCAATACAATGCTCCACCCCTTTCAGGTCCGTTAATTGTTAGAACTTTCACCAAAAATTTCGGTAAAACACCTGAAAATATTTTCGATAGTTTTAACTTAAGCTCCAGCAATGCAGCTTCTATTGGACAGGTGCATCAAGCGATGCTTAATGGTAAAAAACTCGCCATTAAAATTCAATACCCTGGTGTTGGAGACAGTATTTCTTCTGATCTGAAACTGGTAAAACCTTTCGCTTTCCGTTTATTGGGCATGTCGGAAAGAGAATTGAATATCTATATTAAAGAAGTTGAAGAACGTTTGCTCGAAGAAACAGATTACGAACTGGAAGTTAAACGTTCTATCGAATTTTCAGAAGCCTGTAAAAACCTCGATCATGTTGTATTTCCAAAGTACTATCCAGAATTATCAGGAAAGCGGATCATTACCATGGACTGGATTGATGGTTTGCATTTAAAAGAATTTTTACAAACGAATCCTTCTCAGGAATTACGTAATAAAATCGGACAGGCGCTGTGGGATTTCTATAATTTCCAACAGCATGAGCTAAGGGCTGTGCATGCAGATCCACATCCTGGAAATTTTATGATTACGCCTGATGAAAACCTTGGCGTAATAGATTTTGGCTGTATTAAAGAAATGCCTGATGATTTCTATTACCCGTTTTTCGCCTTAATTTCTACTGATGTAATTAATGATAAAAATAAAACGATAGATGCATTTAGAAAACTGGATATGATCCATGCCGACGATTCTCCTGAGCAGATTGAGTTTTACCATAAATCGTATAGGGAGATGATCAGTCTGTTTGCCAAACCCTATACCAGTAAATTTTTCGATTTTAGTAAACCTGATTTTTTTGAGCAACTGTATGTCTATGGCGAAAAAATTTCTAAAATGCCAGAATTTAAACAGGCCCGCGGCGTAAAACATTTTATTTATGTTAACCGGACTAATTTTGGGCTGTATACGATATTACATGAATTAAAAGCAACGGTTAAAACAGATACATTTAAGCCTAATATCAATGTGTAAACACATCATTTCTACAGCGCAGAGGAATAATCTATAAGTTATTTGAATATTGGTTCCTCATTGCGTGATCAATACTGACCATTAAGAAATTAAGAACATTAAGATTTTATCTATGATGCTGTAGAGGAAGTGATCCCTCAAGAAAAATCCGTCATTTCGAGCGTAGCCGAGAAATCTGATAGTTGTTATAAAATAATTTTAATGATTTCTCCATTCCGTTGCACTCCAGTCGAAATGACGACTGTTCGATTGTATAAGAAAATCTAGCTGTTTTTCTTCACTACTTCAACCATATGATCGAGATCAAACGGTTTTTCGATATAGTCATCGGCTTTGCATTCTTCTGCCTGCTGAGGTAAATTATTTGATGTAGAAGTTAACACAGCCGATACATCTTCTGTTTCAGGGTCAGATTTAAGTTCTTTAATCACCTGTGATCCTCTCTTTTTTCCCTTAATGTGATCATCTACAATCACTACATCAGGTTCAATTTCATCTATTTTATCTATAGGCTCGGTTGTCAATGATGCCGTAACATCAAATCCCTCCTCTTCCAATACATGGTCCATTATATCAAGGATATCTTTATTATCCTGAACAAGCACAACCTTTTTCTTCATAAATAAACAGACTAAAATTCTCATTAAATATAAAGAAAAAGACTAGATCAATAAAAGATCTTAAAATATTTTACAAATGCTTGGTAAAAGTTTCAAGTTTTCGTCTTGAATTAATGCCTGTTCGTCGAGTATTAACTATCGATTGTATAAAAACGCAACATTGCCTGCAACGTTTTTCATTTCACTGCGTCTTATCATCAAAACTATAACAAAAAAGACTTAAACATTTAAATAACAATTAATTAACATTTAATTATTAAATGAAAATATTATGAAAACCTCAATCAAAACCCTAATCGCCACTTCATTAACCGCAATCGTTCTATCATCAGCTCTGTTTACTACAAGCGTTTCTGCAACAGAAAAAGAGCCGGATGCAATTTTAAAAATATCAGCTTTTAAAAGAATTTCTGTAAAAGGAAATGTAGAAGTAACCATTATCCAGCGGAGTAACCCAGGCATTTCTTATACTGATGATAATACAGGAACAGCAAAAGTGATGCAGGATGGTGATAATTTAAAAATCACTTCAACCAGTACTGAAAAAGCAAAACTAACTGTTTATGTAAACGATTTTTACAGAATAGAAGCATCAGAAAATGCAATTGTTAAAACTGAAGGAAAACTAAAAACTAAATATCTTCAGATCTTTTTAAAAGGAAATGCACATGCCGAAATCAATACCAGCTCAGAGGGTTTGTACACTGTAATTGCCGATAATGCAGATTTAAAATTAAGTGGTTCAACTGATCAACATACTTTGGTTATGGGTAAATCACAAAAATTAACCATCGATAGATTTGCTGCTTTAAAAACGAACATCAGCTCTGTAGAAACTTTTGCAATTGAAAAAGAAATTGCTGCAATCAAATAATATAAAACACACAAATGAAATAAGGCTTTCTGATCTGATCAGAAAGCCTTTTGTTATTAAACATAATATAGTACAAACTTCTAAGGAGGCTTTATCATAAATATAGGTTGCCATCCTGTCCAAAGGACTCCTACGGAGAACCTGTCGAAGGACCTGTTTAAATGCTCCGCAAGGCGTTTCGAAAGCTCAACGTGACAAGTTCGAATGGAATCAATATGATACTGCCTTTAACTTGTAGCGTCGCTGACCTGTAGTTTTAGTGCTGTAACACTTTCGCAATTTCCTTCTCGATGGATTTGATCTCTTTAGGTTTAAGTTTTTTAGCAGCATCTGTTTTACCTGCTACTTTACTTTCCAGATATTTTACGCCTACCCTTAAAGCTTTTAACCCAGAAACACCTTGAAGTTCATCTAGTTCAAGCTGCTCTAAATCGTCGTTTAAATAGCCTTGAACCTGCATATATTTAATGTACTCCATATATTCTTTGGCTTCTTCAGGATTGAAATAAACCATTGCGATTTTATGGGGCTGTGTTAAACGTTCGGTTGTACCTTTAACCAATACTTTATCGATACGTTTTTTAACTACTTCGTAACGGATGTTGTAAGCACCTTCTACATCAAAACGGCGTTCATCGTTCCTAAAGCTAATATCAATTGCATTAGAGTGGATAAAGATCAGCTGTGTGGTTTCTAATGCACGGGGCATTTCACCAATTAATCCTTTCGATAAACGCGCGATATCGACCATTGAAGTTAACTGCCATAAACGAATATTTTTGAGATACAACAAATCAAATGGGCGATCTGGTGCAATTTCCTGTCCGATGTAAATATCGTACTCCACGCCATCAGTCCTGAATTTGGCAAAATAACAAGGGTACGAAGCCTGTAAATTAGCCTGCGATTTCTCCAGGTACTGACTCACTTCGGTATTGATCAGCTGCATCGAAATTTCCAACTGCCTGCGATTTGCAAATGCAGCACCGGTTTCCGGAACAATAACTTCGAAATAACGATCTACAAACTCAGCTGTTATCGGGTAGTTTCCTTTTATAATTGATAAGAAAGGGTAAACTTCGATTTCTAAAAACTCGTTCAGTTTATTTTCTTCGTTTGATGAAGCAAAATCGCCGATGCGTTTAATCCAATCTTTACAATTGAACAATAGTTTATCGGTAAGTTCTAGAGAAACATGCTTACGGATAGCCTTTAAAGTATCAATTAAACTGTTTAACTGTACTTCCATATCATCTTTTAAAGCTTTATTCCGCTCTATGGTAGAATTACGGATATCAATTGCACCAAACAGCGGATACATATGTTTAAAGGTGATCGTTTCGATTTCCTTTAATTTATGGTAACTGTTATTCTGCTGAAGAAAATGCCAAACAGCTTCGTTAAACTTCCATTGTACCGATGGTTGCAAGGCGGTAAACTTATCCATCAACACTTCGTCCATTTTAGCATCAAATTCTTCAATACTGTATTGGAAAAGCTGACCGATTAAAGGCATCGCCGGACGTAACCTCGATAAAAGTTTATCATCAACCAATACTTCCTCGCTAGAATAAACTTCTAAAACACCAGCCAACTGCGTATTGTAGTAAACAGGCAGTACGGAGTAAGAACAAACACCGGCAGCTTTTAAAACCCTCAAAAAAGGATCTTTATCGATCTGATCGTCGTTAATTGAGCTTACAAAAATGGCCCTTGGGTTTTCTTTATACTTATCAACCAACGAATAGAAAACTTCTTCTTCCAGATTGGATGATTTTGCCGAATTAATCAGCATACTTTGTGAAAACTCCTGGTTATCGAAAACCAACTTATTGTTAACGGTTAAAAAAGGCATTAAACCAAATTCGAGTTTTCCGTTTCCACTAAGGGTTTTTAAGGCATGGATTACATGTGTATAGGCTTCGGTTTGATAATTGTGATTAACAAGCGCATCGCGGATACCATCTATAGCATGTTGCAAGGTCACATCTGTTATTGAGATGATGCTGAATCCTTCAAAGTGAAAATCTTGTAAAGGCAGGTGCTTTACCAGGTATTCCAGTTCGGTTTCGTCTTGAAAATGCTTGCCCAGTTCTTCAAAATTAAGTTCAGGTAAATCGCCCTTATGCATAATATCTACAAACTTCGTATCGGTTTGGATATTGTAGTATTGTGTCAGTTTTGTTTCCTGATTAATATGAGCATAAATGATCTCATTTTTCAGCACTGAAGTAAAGTTATAAAAACGGCCTAAAATAACATTGTAGATAAACTTTAGTTGTTTTTTCTCAATAGGCTCGTTGTCTTTCGTTACCTTATTTTTAGGATCATGATCCTTAAAAAATTTATAGAATGCATTGGTGCTAAAGAAAATCTGATCTGGAATTGGCGTACTTAAAGCCCAAAACAAATCATCTTCATTATCCATTAAAGGGGTTAGGATTGTAAAAATTAATTCTAAGGTATCTTTATATTGGGATAAATCTTCTGCACTGATGTTGCCAAGCAGCACATCGTCTTTTTCAATTTTTTGAAGTAAAAACCTGTAAAATTCAGATTTTACCGATTTTTCTGTTTTCAATCTGCCTTTTAAATATTCCACAAGTGGGCGGAAAGACAGAGATGATTCTACCTGGCAATGTATACATTCGTTTTTATGTAGTTGTATTACATTGGTATTCATTGTATAAGTTTTGCTATAGTGTAAATTTTATAGTTATCTATTTAATTATTAATTCATTGCAAAGATACATACTCGTTAAAGCAATGTTCGTCTGCTGAACGTAATACTTGGATATTACATCTATTAATATGTTACACAAATTTAGTACCTAAAATTAAGCGATACGTATGGATACCAGCCATCAGACGAGTGTCCCATCACAAAACGCACAACTGTAAGTGATGCCGGAGCGAAGTAAACGCCCCCTCCTACACCGTGGTGCCATAATGTAGAAGTTTCGTCACGTTTCCAAACCCGCCCTACATCATAAAAACCCAGCAGGCCAACTTGTCCGGGTAAAACATAACTAACCAGGTCGCCAAGTTTGGCCCTAAGCTCCAAGTTGTTATAAAAAGTATGTTCGCCGGCAAACCTAAACTGGCGGTAACCTAAGAGATTACCTTGCCCGCCCAGATATAAAGCCTGATAAAAAGCTGGTTTACCAATGGTTACCCCTCCGCCAAAACGATCTGCCAGAATGAAGTTTTTCCTGCCATCAAGGTTTTTGTACAAGGCTATACTGGCCGTAAACTGTCCGTAAGAATTTGAATATCTGTTAACGCCTTTATAACCCAAAATTTTAAAATCAACATAACTGCCCAAGGTTGGTAACAAATCATTATCGCGGGTATTGTTGGTGAAATTTACAAATGCACCTGCAAACATCTTTTCGTTTCGTACCGTTATTGAATCAGATGAATGTAAGCGTGATGGATTTTCGATAAAACGGCCATCGTTATCTTCCTGATTATATTTATAATATTGATATGACGGGCCAACGCTAAAGGTAGATTTCGGGCGGCGCCACCTGATTGAAGCATCAACCTGATAAAGGTTGAAACGTGCGCGGTAGTACCTAATGTTGTCTCCATCATTGAAAGGTGTTTCGTTGCCCAAGCCAAAGAAATTTTGTGTGTTATTTGGTGCAAAAGCATCGGCTTTTAAAACAAAATCGCCCTTACCTAAAGCTTTTAGCCATTCGCCTTTATAGTTAAACCTAAAAGCTTTTGTAGAGAATGAATGTAAAAAAGAAATAGTCTGCGAATTGCCATAAGGCTGTTTTCTGAAACCAGGATTAGTTTGTTTGTAGATCAAACCCAATAAAAGGCCATCATCTTGATTGTAACCTGCATTTAACAACCACGAACTCCGGCGGTACATATCTTTTGGTATATAACTGAAGTTCGAGGTATCATTAGAAATAATTTTCCTTATTTTATTGGCATCCTCTCCATTGTAAGTTGCTTTATCGGTTCTACCGTATAACTTTACAGATCCGTTGCTGTTTGCAAAATTGTAAACTTTAGCGCCCTTGCCCCCGATAATCCGCAATTTAATATTTGAATTTTTATTGTTTAGAATCAAGCTGTCATTACCATTGTGCATGTACACCCTGATTTCTTTGGTTACTTTGGGATCGAATTTCCGATCGAAGAGTTCATCTTTGATATTACCTTCTTTAGAAATTTTATTGATTTTAACGCGTAACCCATCGTTTTCAGCATCGGTAATCTGAATCAGTTCATTTTTATTGCTTACTTCGATATCTACAATGCGGTTAAAGAAATGATAATATTGGTTCATTAACTTTGGCAAAGTGGCTATCCGGTTACGCATCTGTGCTAAAAAGGCATCGTGATGTAATGAATAACTTGGTTCAGGGAGTTTTTTTAGTGCTTTTTCGAAAACGGCATCGTTATAGTTTGCGCAGAAATCTTTCACAATTTTATCAAACTCTTCTTCATCAATATTAGCGGTCCAGCGGCTGCTGATTTCTCTTCCTTCCCATAAAAACCAATTGATATTTTTTATACCACGTTCATAACCCTGCATCATGGGTAATAATGACGAAGATTGTGTGTATCGCTGTAAAAGGCCGTCAGATCTGAAAAATACCTGATCGCGATCTCTTGGTACCGGCGAATAAAGCGAACCATCTTTAGTTTTGGTTTCTTTCCAGCGCCATTGGTCTTCATGTCTGTCCCAATCGCCCAATAACACATCAAACGCCCTGGCTTTTACCCAGGCAGGCCCGTCTAATCTATTGTCGTTATCTTCGGTTAGTTTTTTATCCATTTTCGGAGAACTGTCTGATTCTCCTGTGGGTTCTCTTTCTTCGAACAAACACAAAGTATTGGCAAATGCAGATTCAAACTCTCCAAGATTATCATCAGGAGAAACCCAGCCAATAATCGGGTTGCTATGCGCAATACCGCCAGCCTTAGCAAGTTCGGGAACTACCAGTGCCGAAAAGGGATGCTGCGCCGACATGTTATCCTTTATAACATCTTTAGCAAAAGTTTCGCGCAGTGCGGCAGGCAAAAGTACTTCAGGGTATTTCTCCACACTACGCAATACATATTCTTTACCGTTTTTATCTTCTAATCGTAGAGAACGCGATTGATTGCCTCCACCGCGCTGAGTCGCTTTTAAACCACCCATCATTTGAGAAACCCGTAACACAGGAACCTTTGTTTTTGCAGCATATTCTTTACGGTAATTTTCGCCAAAAATAGTACGATGAAAACGCCCAACGCTATCATATTCGGGCTTAATACGTACAAAAATACTATCAGCGGTAATCGGTTTATCTCTATTCCTTATTATTTTAGGGATGGTTTCGAACTTTTTAATGTAACTGTAAACTCTTTTAACGCTCGTATCCGAATAAATGTAATATTCGTAGCGCATATCATTGTTTTTCAACTGATCGGCAACCACGTAGCCCTGCTGCATTTCGTGAAACAAAGAAGTTTTACCCTCTTTATTTGGCGACACCTTTGAACCCGAACCGCTTATAACCTGCAATTGTTTGCCTTTAATCAACTGTAAACCATGCTCATGCCCCGCTACATAGGTTACATTTGGATAATCGCCAAATACACCTGTTACTGATTTAATCATATCCTTATAAGCAGGGTGATTTAAATCTTCAGGACTTAATAAAGTGGAACGCAACATCGGGTAAATAGAGCCCAAAACAGGCAATGGGATATATAGATTTTTATCCAGCGAGGTGAGCGGAAAAATGTGGTTCCTCAAATTGAAATAACCGCCATGTGGGCCGTAACTCTGAAATGGATGATGTGAGGCTAAAAGAATAACCTTGTCTTTGTTCTCTTCGAGTAACTGTTCCATTTTCACTAAAACCTCATCTTTGGTACGGCATTCGCATTCGCCGTTAGGGTTTGATTTATTGTATGGAAAAACCCACCATTCACTATCGTAAGCAATGATGGTTAATTTATCAGTTAATTTAATGGCCACAGGATCAGGGCATCCGTTTTCTGGTATTAGCCTCAGTAATGGATCGTTCTGTGCTTTAAGGAAATCATCCTGCGCTTTGATTTTGGCTAAACCTTTGGGGCCAGATTTATCCCAATCGTGGTTGCCGGGTACAAAATAAACCGCAGCACCCATTTTACGCATAGGCTCGAATTGGGAACGGAGGATTTTCTTGGTTTCTTCCTCTTCAACGCTACCTGGCAGGCCCATCCCTGTTGGATAAATATTATCACCCAAATATATAACGGTTGTTTTTTTGGGAAGTATTTGTTTGGCAGCATTTTTTAAATCCTGCATCTGCGCAGGGTTCATTTCGCCGGCATCGCCAAAAAGAATTACACGATATTTCACATCATCCTGCGCAAGGGCAATGAAGTTGATTAAAAATAAGATGGTAAAAAGGGTAAATCTTTTAATCATAGACTCAGCGTTTGTATAAAGATAGGTATTTTAAAATTTATTTTATTTCTTGAGGATTTTTCCCATTGCACCGTCATGCTGAATTTATTTCAGCATCTATATAGCAGGAAAGATCCTGAAACAAGTTCAGGATGACGGTCGCCAAATGAAAACAGGATTTACTTTTTCAATTTAAACATTAAAATGTTTCCTGCCGATAATGTACCACCTTCGTTAGAGATGTAAAGGTTCTGATCGCGATCAAATGCAATACCTTCTGGTTGATTAAAAAAATCTCCTTTTAGCGGATATGTTGCTTTAATTTTAAAGTTTGCATCAGTAACAACCAATAGTTTATTCATTGATGAAAGCACATACCACTCGTTAGTTGATGGGTTTTTAGCCAAAGCAGAAGGACGGAACTTAATTTTGGCTTCGCCTGATAGGTCAGCTATTTCTTTATAAGACAAGGCAAAAGTTCCACTTTCGGTAAATTTACCATCAGCATATTTAAAGGCATAAATATCCGTCTGATCGCTTTTATTTTTCTTAATTTCTTTAGTTAATACATACATCTGGCCTGTTTTTTCATCAGCAGCTAGTCCTTCATATTCGGCTTTGGGAACCAGGTCTTTGGTTTTAACCACATCTGCAACTTCAGGTTTATTGATCTCGCTAATGGGAAAGCTATGCAGTTCGCCATTACTTTTTAACACAATTACAGTGTTATTTAAGATAGCCAGATCTTCATAATCGCCTTTGCCACCAAATTTGGTAAATTTCGATTCTTTATCGGTTAAACCCAGATGAAACAAATCTCCATCTTCATCCTGAATTGCAAATACTTCTTTAGGATCACCATTATGAAATACAATTCCGGAAATTTCGAATAAATTTTGCGGCATCTTATATTTTACAGGATTGGCTAAATCGTAAGGAAGGTTTGATTTTTCTGCTCCACCATTAAAAACGGTTTCCGTAGAATCACCTTTTTTATCATCGCGATTACCATTTACGCACGAAATGCCCAAAAAGGCAACTGAAATTAGCAAGCTAGAGGCGAGGAAAGTTTTATTGTATTTCATAAGGGTAAAATTTAATGCTTGTTTATTTATTAATCGTTATCTCAACAGCATAGCCGTCATCTCGACCGTAGCGTTACAAAGGAACTCATTTGGAGGAGAGATCTATCAAAGATCATTTTCTATAGATTTCTCCATTCCGTTGCACTCCAGTCGAAATAACGATCGTACGGTGAGGACACAGACCACGGCACTATTTATTTTTTAATAATTGATAAATATCGTATTGAGACTCGACAAGAGCCCCACTACCTTTAACAGGAATATTGTTCATGTTTTCATCTATACAAACCGCCTGTACGTTATCTTGTTTTTGGATTTCGATAATATCTATCATTTCTTGCTTAATCTGCTCGTTATGAATCGGAAAGCAAACTTCAATTCTTCGATAGATATTACGGTTCATCCAATCGGCAGAGCCTAGGTATACATCGTTTTTGCCTAGATTATGAAAAATAAAAACACGTCCGTGCTCTAAATAACGATCTACAATACGGGTAACCTTAATATTTTCGCTCATTCCTGTTACGCCTGGAATTAAGCGACAAATACTCCGGACAATCAGTTCGATCTTTACCCCTGCCTGCGAAGCCTCGTAAAGTTTGTTGATCAATACTTTTTCTTCGAGATTATTCATTTTAATGGTAATACCCGATGGTTTGCCTTGTTTGGCATGTTCAATTTCGCGATCTATCAAGTCAAGAAAAACTTGCTGTAAATTAAACTGTGCTACCAATAAATGATTAAATTTAATCAGGTCCGCAGAAGTAGGTTTAACCCTTTTTGCCAGAAAGATAAAAAGCAGTTCTACCTCGCGCAGCATTTCTTTATTGGCCGTCATTAAAATATGATCGGTATAAAAAGCTGCTGTGCTTTCATTAAAGTTTCCGGTAGAAAACAAACCAGAATAACGCATGCGGTCACCTGTCTGGCGTTTTACCAAAGCTACTTTGGCATGAACTTTTAAAGCGGTTACACTGTAAATAATATCAACGCCAACCTCCTTCATTTTCTTGGCCCATTTGATGTTGTTGGCCTCATCAAAACGGGCTTTAAGCTCTACCAAAACAGTTACTTTTTTACCGTTTTTTGCAGCGCTGATTAAAGCGTTAACAATTTTCGAATCGCTGGCTACACGATAAAGCGTAACATAGATTTCCCGAACCTCAGCATCAATAGCCGCTTCGTTAAAAAAACGCAATACACTATCGTAACTCTGGTAAGGTGTATGCACTATAATATCGTTTTTATAAATGGCCTCGGTTAAAGATCCATCTATGAGGTCGGTATTGCAGATTTTTGGCCAGTTTTGGTTGGATAATTTTGGCGAATTAATTGGAAAACCCATAAAATCTTTCAGGTTATGGTATTGTCCGCCTTCCATCCTATTGGCTTTTTTTAAATTGAAAAGCTTTTTGAGCAATTCGAAAACGTTGGCCGGTATGCCTGGCTGGTGAAGAAAACGTGTAGCCAAGCCCGAATCGCGTTTGAGCAACTGCTTCTCCAATTGTTCGGATAAACTGCCCGAATATTCATCTTTCAAATCAATTTCGGCATCTCTGGTAATTTTGAAGCTATAACATCCTGTAACTTCAGCTTCCGGAAAAATACGGTCTAAATGAAAACGCACGATATCATCCAGAAAAACAATAAAGGTTTCATCACCTGATTCTACCTTATAAAAACGGGGTAACTGGTTGGAAGGAATATTTAAAATAACAACTTCAGCATCTTCTTTCTTTTTTAGCGTAATCAGAAAGTACAGTTCATTATTTGAGGGAAAGAAGTTGGTATCAGCATTAATGTAAACAGGCTGCAAAAAGGCCATTACCTGACTCAAAAAATATCGGGTTATATTTTTCTGAATTTCTGCAGGGAATGGTTGTCCATAAATTAAGTTTATCTTATTCTCTTTAAGCAAGGGAATAAGGTCTGATTTAAGTACCTTACCGTAACGCTGCTGCTGTTCTGAAATAAGCAAATTGGCCGTATTGAGCAAATTATCGTCAATCTGGATATCATTATCTTCCTTATTGCTCAATTTCTCTAAAGCGAGTAACACGGGCATTCTTACACGATAAAACTCATCAAGGTTGGAAGAGAATATCGACAAAAACTTAATGCGTTCTAAAAGTGGAACAGTACTTCGCTCGGCTTCCATTAAAATACGCTCGTTAAACTTTAACCAGCTTAAATCTCTATTAAAAAAAGAGGTTTCAACTATCTGTTCCATTAAAGTTTACCGTAAGCTGCGTAAGCAATTACAAATGCAAATACTGCTGCAATTAAACCAAACATGAAAATATTGTAAGCCAGGCGGATCAGTTTATACTTTCTGCCCAAAACTACACCTTGTGAGTATACATCGGTGATCAAGGTACCATATAAAAAGTCTTTATCGTTCATCACCTTAATCATACCATCGGTATAACTGGGTAGGCTCATTTTATAAAAGTTACCAAAAAACAATAAGTTTACCTTTTTATTATCCATATCTTCCTGAGTGAATTCTCCCTTAGGGATAGCCGGACGGGTTGATAAAATGGAAACCACCACACAGGTTAAACTCACTATTAACAAAATAAATGTGGGAATAATCAGGTTGCCATGGTCTTCCAATCGCCTTAACAATAAACTCACGATCAGGGAAAGCATGATCGAATTTACGGTGATCAGGATATGAGCCTTGTTATCGGCCATGTCACTCAGGCGTTGGTTATTGGCTGAGGTAATCCTAAACATCGTTTCGATCCCTTTATCCGGCCGATCGTCTTTATCCTTTTTCTTTTTATCTTTCTCTTTCTCTTTCTCGATGACAGGGGCAAAGTTTACGGGTTCTGCCAATTCGGTGCTAATTTCTTCCTGCGGTGTTAATTTACTTTTCAGTTTGTTGATATTCTTCTGTTTCTGATCGCTCAGCAACAGGTTGGCATAATCGGTATGGTAGTGATGCGATTCCATAAACTGGATATCTTTTTTACGCCAATCAAGCTTACTGATATCTTTTTTATAAATCAGTTCATTTTCCTTGTGCATCAATTTCCCCTTTGCGCGGAAATCGGGCAAACCTAAATGGAACAGATCTGCATCGCAAATGATTTTATCAATTTCATTTTTAGGGTTCTGAGGAATTTTAGTGGCCAATATTGCACTTTTAACATGGTCACGGATTTCTTGACTGACCTGATGTTTCGCTAAAAAATTATCAGCCAGTTCTGCTCCTTTTGCTTCGTGGTTTAGTGCATCTTCAAAATATCCCGTATCGTGAAAATAGGCCGCAACAGTTACAGAGAAAAAATCCTGTTCATTAAGCTGATAATGATTGGCAATTTGCTGTGCAGCATTTACCACTTCTTGTGTATGTTCCAGGTTATGATAAACCAAGCGTGGATCGTTATGGGTATGGAAGTAATCGCCAACGTGCTTTTCTACATCTTCCTGCAATTTTTTATAGTTCATGAGTGTATTCGGGGTTGCGGTAATTTATTATGACGATGGAAA
Organism: Pedobacter sp. Bi27; assembly: GCF_918698255.1. Classification (NCBI taxonomy): domain Bacteria; kingdom Pseudomonadati; phylum Bacteroidota; class Sphingobacteriia; order Sphingobacteriales; family Sphingobacteriaceae; genus Pedobacter; species Pedobacter sp. Bi27. The sequence goes on along the minus strand of NZ_CAKKMW010000007.1, from coordinate 123,892 downwards.
TGCATTTCTTGAAAATGTTTAAAGCTGAAAATTGTACTATTTTTTTTATGATTATAAAATTACGCTAATTTTTTAAAAACAACGCTGATCTCCCCTTAACAATAATAATGCCTTGTTTATTTTACAATTAGATTTAGAAATGATTAAATTTAGCACTATAATCTCCCGCGACCAGGTTATTTCTTGTTAAAAAAAGATTATAATCTGATATAAACAGCACATTTATTAACTCCGGAAAATTCTAATTTGCGCTTATTAGCTTGTAGTTGATAAGCAATAGTATTTTGAGTTGGCACTAATAGCCTGAATGATAGCAATTATGGTATTTATAATTGTTAATACATCTTAGCGCTTAAAAGTTGATTTGCTTATTCTAAAAACTAGCCTCGATTTTACAAAACCAAATATAAAAGATACAAACACCATATACTACTCAAAATTTCCTGAATAAATAATGAAAAGAAAAACTACTTTTTTTTTACTCTCAATGACAATCGGCTTAAACAGCTTAGCGCAAAAAACGATAGAAATTGCTACAAAAAACAATGTACTGATTTTAGAAACAGATCGTGATAACACTTTATTATCGACATACCTGGGCAAAAAATTAGATAATGCAAGCGAATACCCAAGTATACAAGCATTAGATAAATACAAACCCGGCTCTGATGACCTTTTAAATAAACGTGAAGCTTACATTGCTTCCGGCTCGCTTAATTTATTAGAACCGGCATTAACCGTAACCCATGCTGATGGAAACAAATCTACTGTATTAACATTTTCGGATGTAAAAACTGAACAGCTGGATCAGAACAGAAAATTAACCAGTATTATTCTTAAAGACTTAAAATACAACTTTCAGGTTACTTTAAAATACCTGGCCTATTTTAATGAAAATGTAATTGAGCAATGGGCCGAAATTGAACATAAAGAAAAAGGCACAATAGTATTAAACAAATATGCTTCGGCAAATCTTACCCTGAGTGGAAAAAAATTCTTCCTTAAAAACCAATATAGTGGTGCTACACGCGAAATGCGATCGGAAGAACAGCAATTGCTGCATGGCATAAAAACCATCGATTCTAAACTAGGAACCAGAACAAACCTGCTTCATTCTTCTTCGTTTATGGTTTCGATAGATCAGCCTGCAACTGAGGATACGGGCGAAGTAATTGCCGGATCGTTAGCATGGACAGGGAACTTTAAGTTAGATTTTGAAACTTTTGATGAGTATTACCTCAGGATAACGGCCGGGATTAATAATTTTTCTTCGAACTATACTTTAAAGGCTGGCGAAAACTTCATTACTCCCCGCTTTATTTATACCTATTCATCGGCAGGAAAAGGTTTAGCCAGCAGAAATTTACATGATTGGGCCAGAAACTATCAAATATTAGATGGAAAAGGCGAAAGATCTACCATCTTAAACAACTGGGAGACTACTTATTTCGATTTTAATGATGAAAAATTAAACGAATTAACAAAAGATACCAAAAAGCTAGGGGTTGATGTTTTTTTATTGGACGATGGTTGGTTCGGCAACAAATACCCACGTAACGGTTCTACTTCTGGCCTGGGAGATTGGCAGTATAACAAGCAAAAGCTAAAAAATGGAATCAGTTCATTAGGTAAAGAAGCCACAGCAAGCGGTGTAAAATTTGGTATCTGGATCGAGCCCGAAATGGTGAATCCTAAAAGTGAGTTATACGAAAACCATCCCGATTGGATTATCAGACAGCCTGAAAGAAAAGAATATTACATGCGCAACCAGTTGGTGTTGGATTTAACCAACCGCAAGGTTCAGGATTTTATTTACAAAACCGTTGACGATATTTTTAAGGAAGTGCCAGAAGTTGCTTTCATTAAATGGGATTGTAACTCCTTAATATACAACGCCAACTCTCCTACTTTAAAAAATCAGGATCATTTTTATCTTGAATATATCAGGGGATTAAATAGCGTATTGGAGCGGATTAGAAAAAAATACCCTAAAACACCAATGATGCTGTGTGCCGGAGGTGGTTCGAGAGTAGATTATGCTGCACTACAACATTTCACCGAATTTTGGCCTAGCGATAATACCAATCCCTACGACCGCATCTTTATTCAGTGGGAATATTCGTATTATTTCCCTTCTATTGCTGTAGATAACCACATTACCGACATGGGTAAACAGCCTATTAAATTTAAAACAGATGTGGCCATGATGGGAAAACTCGGTTATGATGTACGTGTAAATGAGCTCAGTAAAAATGATTTACTTTTTAGTCAGAATGCCGTTAAAACCTATAATAACTTTAAAGATATTATCTGGCATGGCCAGCAGTACCGTTTGCAGGATCCTTATGAAAATAAAATAGCTTCAATTGCCTACGTAAACGAAGCAAAAGACCAGGCTATCGTTTTTAATTATTATGTGGCCACCCTTTTCACCAATGGTGTAATATTACCTATTAAACTAAAAGGATTGGATCCCACCAAAAAGTATAAAATAGAAGAAATTAATCTGTACCCTGGTGCTAAATCGCCAATTGACAGCACTAAAGTTTACTCTGGCGACTTTTTAATGAAGGTAGGTTTTAATCCAGAAGCCAATGCTTACAGAACCAGCGTGGTTTTAAAGGTACAGGCGATATAAACTGTTAAAAACATAAACTTATGGTATTAAGGGTAGCTTTTCGCCTTCTTTTTTTATAGACCCATAATACATGTTGAAGAAAAAAGGATATTCTAAAAAACAGAATATCCTTTCTATTTAAATTCAATATTTTTCGTTTCCTGTTGATCCGCTGAAAAGCATTCGAACTAGTGCTATTTTTTCTGAAAAATTATTCCGTTGCATAATCAAATGCCTTAAACTTTTGGAAAACATTTGCTGCACAGCCTAACAAACCAGCCTTGTTGCCCAGCTTGGCCGCAACAACCAATTCATTACCAGGTGTAATAGGGACCGCTAATGTTTTTATTCTTCTTTCTATCTCCCGGACATAGAAGGCACCTGATTCGCTTATGCCGCCACCAATTACAATTTTTTGCGGACTAAACACATTTATAAAACTAATAATGCCCGTAGCCAGGTAATCGAAATGCGATTCCATAGCTTCAACGGCGTATTCTTCTCTAGCCAGGTATTTTTCTACCATATATTTACCATCAATCTCTTCTGGTGAATTAGGGTTGATAGACTGATAATGGTTAAGCAGGGCAGATACCGACGCATAAGCTTCTAAACAACCGCGACCCCCGCAGGCACATGCAACCCCACGGTGTTGTACAACAATATGCCCTAACTCTGTACCTCTATTTCTAAATCCTCCATAAAGCTTGTTATCAATCATCACGGCGCCTCCAACTCCCGTGCCAACGGTAAGAAAAACCACATCGCTACAATCTTTGGCCGCCCCGTAAGTCATCTCTCCTAACCCCATTAAATTGGCATCATTATCCATTACAATATTATAACGTGTTACTTCTTGCAGAATTTCGCCTAAAGCCAATTGCTTAAACCCGGGTAAATTGTCGGCACCGGCAATAATCTTGTTGTTATAAATAGTCCCCGGAAAACCTATACCTACCCCCAGAATAGGGTTTTTAAATTTTTTAGCACAGGTATTGATCGCTTCCACAATAACTGCAATAATTGCACCCTGAGTTTTTGCATTCTTTAGCGATACAATAATGGAATATAAAATTTTGCCTTTTTGGTTTACTACTCCACATTTGAGTGAAGATCCACCCACATCAATTCCGATAGCATACGATTGTTCCATGTTGAAATTATTTAAAATAATCATATATAGAACCTAGTTTAAATCTTTTTTGCATTTCTTTTTTGGACATGTTTTTTTAATATCATTTTATATTCGAATCTAATATAGGCTAAAATTGAATCCGATAAGCCTTTGCCCGTTAGATTTCATCTCAAAACCTTTCAATATTGATTAAAAAGAGAAATATACACTTAACAGTAATCATTTTTAGGCAACACAGCCATAAACGTAATACTTTTAAGCGTGAGGAATGCAGCGAATAGCTAAACCCTTATTCAGTTTGGGGCACACGGCTACTAAATCTTCATCACTAAGCAGTTTTTTCCTACTATATTACATATTTCGCTTAAAAATAACCCACCGAGCTAGCTATAAGCAGTCTCCTTTTTTAGAAAAACTACAAATATCTTTTTCTCCAAACCTGCATCATAAATACATTTATTTCCCATTGATCGGCAACTGGGAGGTTGGTAAACGGAATGGTTGGCATATAACTGGGCGGGCCAAATTCGGTTAACATAGTGAGGATTTTACCTTGTTGTTTTTTAATGGCAACAACTTTGTCCCACCAGGCAAAATGTGCATCAACCGCTTGCCTCCATTCCAGCGCTCTCGGATCGCTTACCTGTGGTCCTTCTGCGTGGCCAACCCTGGAGTGAACATGATCGGTACGTGAAATGGCAAGTGCCACAGTTTCTGGTTGATCTTCGAGTAAACTTTCGCTCACATTGCACCAATGAGAAATATCGAGGGTTAACCTTAAATCAGGGTTTTTCTCTAAATATTGTAATGATGCCGGAGCTGAATAAAGCATACGCGACCGATGGGTTTCATGATAAATTGGAACTCCTGTTTCTTTGGCATACTGAACAGTAAAATCAATGAATTTTTTATTGTCCTGGTATTGAAAAAAATCCTTTCCGGAGTGAACATTTATATACAAAGGTTTTTGATACCGATGTTCAATAGCTTCTTTAAGTACTTTTTTAAAAGTTGCAAAGTGCGGCACCGGAAAGGCTTCATCTCCACGACAAAGGAAACCAACTTCTAATTGATATTTTTTTAACGCTTTAAATAACTCTTCTGCAATTTCTGGCGACCATAAGATTTCTATTCCATCATAGCCTGAATCTTTTGCCTTTTTGCAAAAATCAGTTACCGAGCCATTAAACCCCCAATAGGGCGCCATGATTTTTAGGGCGAAACCATTTGTCCATTTTTCAGATCCGGAAGAAGGTGTAGCATATGTTTCCATTGGTTTTAAAAATAAAGCTGATGTGAGTGCCATGCTACCACCAATAAAATCGCGCCGGTTATATTTCATATGATATGTTTTACGGATTGAAGTTACACATTTTTAGTTTTTAACGAATTTAGCTCATATTAAAAGGTGATTTCATTTATAAATCAATGGAAATAACAATTCAAAATACTTTTAAAAGCACAAAAAAGCCCTTCAGAATACACTGAAGGGCTACCTTAATTGGATGTTTTTCCAATGATTTTTAGCTTAGCTCGATTAATTACGAATTTAAAAAAACCTTGTTATCGAATCTGATAAACTACTTGATGCGCTTCCCATTGTACAGGCACTTCGAGTTTACGCGCTAGTTTATTAAGTATTCCTGCAGGAACAATAGCAGATCTATTTTTATTCTGAACGTGCAAATGTTGATAAGGCACTTCAATATAGATAATACTTACTTTTGCCTTGTAAATACCAAACAGATCAATTAATTGCATGCGCATCTGGCTCGTCGTATTGGTAGCATTCCAAACAAATGATTGCTGTTTTCGCAGATAAACCCTGGCTTGCTCTTTTGCTTCTTGTATTACCCTCCCATTACCTGCTCTATCCGTTGGAGATATTCCCTTTTCCTTACGGATACTGTCTAAAGAGATTATCGGCCAATCTGCGTAATGTGTTTTAATATAGGTGTCTTTTCCGGCACCAGGCAAACCACTCATCAAAATAACTTCCGTTACTGGCTCATCAAATGGGATGTAATCTAAATAAGCATCTTCATGTTGCATAAAATACATTTGCGCAGCATTTGATTTAAACCGATAGGAGTTTCCCCAGCATTCGTTTTCCTTACAAAATTCTTCGAAGCAAGCTATACGATATAACATCTCTTCCTGATCATCACAGATACGGCCAAGCATATCTGCTTTTGCCAATAAACATAACCATTGCAAATTAACTTCCATGCTTGCCTTAACTAAAACTTTCACAGGATCAGTTTTTTCGAATAACCAAATTGGCAAACCATGGTGCCTTACCAGCCCTACAATTTGTTCACGAATGGCAAAAGGCGTAGGTTCAACCTGATATAGTAATTGCCTTGCAAATTGAGCTCCTTTACGCGCATGTCCTTTTGAGGTAATGCTTCCGTCTGTTTCAAAAACAGTAGTGCTGTATTTTTCAACATCGTGCAATAAAGCAGCTGCCCATAAAATTTCCTGATCCTGTTCAGATAAATCTTTAAAAGCAGGTTCATTTTGCAAAGCTGTTAATACCATTTGCGTATGTATGGCCACATTGCCTTCTGCATGATAGCGTGAATCTTGTTGAACATCTGCCATGCGTTTTATCCAGTCAAAGCGAATTTCAAGATCCGCCCACTGTTTATTTTCACTTAATGTCCACATGCTTACCTCCTTCATTTATCAGTGATGCGCGTTTCCAGCTTCTGGTCCAATGCTCATCAGTTTTAACATGCCCCTTGCGTACGTATTTGAACACATTTTGGGCAAAATCATCAACAGCGTACCCATCAGCATTCCTGCTAACAATTCCTTCCATAGTAACCTGGGTTTTATCGTAAACATCATAGGTATCAAATTTACCTGGTGCCTTCACCAACTCGAGTATTTCTTTTTCGTACTGTTGTTGATTTTCTGGTTTTTGCTCTATTTTAATTACTGGGACAATTGGCAGATCTAACATAGTTGCATAAAACTCCGTTTCTTCCCAACTGAGCCAATGGTCGCCTTCGCGGATACCGAATACATAAAAATGATGTTCCAGCTTACGGTATTCAATAGAATGGATGGCATATAAGTTTTCTACGAAGATTTCTAAGTCTCCTAAATCATGTTTCGCAAGCTGCCAAAAACGCCTAAGACTTTCGGTCCATGGTGATGTTGTTGGAGCTGCATGCGAGCGGGCAAACACCCCGTGTTTAGACAGGCAATTATTCTCGCCATCAAGTTTTTCGGTGTGTATAAGTGTAGGGATTTTTTGTAAATATTCCCAATAGTCGTGCTGTATCCTGTCATCGCTGGTTGTTCCCGGCGAAAAAGGATAGTGATAAGTACGACCATATTTTTGTGAAATAGCCATATTGTAATAAGTAAAATAAAAAATAAATAGTAATTACTCCCTCCCCGGGTGGGAAAGGTCATTCAACATTATATGCAAATGATATTACATGACACAAGACTTAAATAGTTCGTTTGGCAACAAAAGTAATAAAACTAATTTAGTTTCTTAAATTAACGGAATGTTATTTAAGAAGTTAACAAAAAAAATCCATTTTTCTTTAGCGAAAAATGGATTTATATTCTTGCGGTATTCAAACTTACCAGTAAGAAGAATACAGAAGTTTAGAAGTGCCTTAAAACAATTTAAATCCGACAGATAAATTAAACAAACCGCTTTTTTCACCTAGTCCTTTATTAATTTTTGCAAGGCCCCTGCTGTATCTGGCATCAATACTGATGTTTCCAATATCTACGCCTGCATTGATCACTCCACCGAAATTAAGCTTTTTATAATCAAAGCCAACCGGCCCTTTTGCTTCGTTAAGGGTATAATTAACATCAGGCCCAGCAGAAACCCTAAAATTTAAGGCTTCGGTATCGATCAGTTTGTAGCCCACCATAAGTGGTAAATTAAGTTGGTTAAATTTTGGTGTATAAGTGTTAGCTGCATAAACATATGAACTCTTAAAGCTAACATAGTTCAATTCTGGTTGAAAATATAGCGATTTCCCAACCCGTGCAAATACCCCAAAATTATAACCTACCTTTCCTTTTTTATCTGTTATGGCATTTAAACTTGTTGGCAATGTTCCATAGTTTACACCGGCTTTTACACCAAATACAACGTCAGCATCTTGTGCTTTTGCCACTCCCGCTGTAATAACCATAACAGCAAATAATAAATAAAACCTGTTCATTTTCATACTTTTTTGTTTTTAAATAATTGAATATTTATTGTGTTTTGAAAGTATGACAACAACATTTGTATTTACCCCTACGCCCAATGTCATTTATTTTTTAGGAGAAAACAAAAAACATTTGTCATCCTGAGGGATAATTTATTGTATAAAAATCAATATTAATGACAGGAGAATTTAAAAAATTAAATCCCCTCAGATTATCGTCATTGCGAGAAGGCTTTTTCAGCCGACGAAGCAATCTTACAACTATCGCTAGTAGCGAGCGCTTTAAGATTATTCATTTTTGCAGTTGTTTTTTAAAGGCATTCATGAGCTCGCTTCGTTCGGTTGTCTTCGTGCCTCGCAATGACGACCCTTCTTAAAAGATCTGTCAATGATAGCCTGTCGAAGAACATTTTTTTGGGTTTTTGACCATAGAAAGGTCTTCGACAAGCTCAGACTGACAACGGCATAGCACTTAACTTAATCACATTGCCACGCCATTAAAAAAACAAATTAAACTTATGGTGGAAAAAGCTAGATGTTGTTAGGCTCTTTTAAATTTAACTGAGCTTCCCGGTTTTACCCAAACTGCTTTCTTCACAATGGTTTTTCCCTTATCATCTAAAAATTTAGGCTGCCAAAGAATTTTCTTTTGACCATTGTTACTTAGCGTCGTAGCAATATTACCCTCATGTTTTACCGTAACAGAAGTCATTAAAACTTGTAAATCTTTTAATTCGGAACTTGTTGTTTTTTTACCACGGTACAAAGTTGTGATCTGATCAAACCGGGCATCCGCTTCTATCCCCATTAACCCTTCTGTAAAACCTTTAATTACACCGAAAGAAACTTCGGGGTACTCCCTTCTGGTTGTTGCAGGATCGGTTAAGTGCAATAAATAACCGTAGGCTTTTTCTGACTGCCCGTTCTGGTACATAATTAAAGGAAAATACGACAGGTTTTCTACATTCCAGTTTTTCGATAATAGATGTTGAATGGTTTTTTCTTTGCGTTCACCGGCTTTTAAAGCATCGAACCAAAGTAGAAAAGTTTCCCCTTCATCCATACCAAATTTATGGTCGTTCGAATAAAAAGTATGGTATTGCGAAGCGCTGTCGTTCCACCACAAAGCATCGATACTTTTCTGATAAGCTTCAGCCTTTTCTTTAAACTGTTTTGCTTTATCGTGCTGCCCTTTTAGGTCGAGCATTGCTGCATACGACATTAGTCCCCTATAGATTGCGGCCACAAGATCGACCCCCATTTTAATATTGGGCACTCCCTCCGAATAAGAAGGTAAACCACGGCACCGATGAAATGAATCGTTGTTATTAAAAGGCACTGGAGCATTTGGATGCGTTGGCCTTTTAAGCAAAGAATCGGCCTGCAATACCCAACGGTTGATATATTCGGTTACTGATTTTTCGTGAAAGTTTTTAAAACCTGCGCCATTGATGTATTCAAGGTCGCCTGTCCATAAATATAATTTCCAACTGGCATTAAGCACATCAAAATTCGCATTCAGGTTATACCAAAATGCTGTATCATTGCGATAATCATCTTTAGCGGGTTTACCTAAATGATTTATTTCCCAATAAGAACACCAGTCTTTAGATTCGGATATATTGTTAACAAATAGCCTGAACATATTTTTATTTTCCTTATTCAAGCCCAATATCTCGCCACCAATGCTCTGGTGGGCTACATCGCGCATACAGAACGCCGATCGTGGCGGTAAAGCAGATTCGTACCAGGGACCAACCGGATCAGAAGGCTTGCCTTTATAACTTAATGCCATTTCTTTGGCCCTAACAAATGCGGTTTGCAAAGCGGCATCGGTTGATTTGAAAGTTACTCCGCCCTGGGCATAAACGCCGCAGCATAGGCAAAGAAAAATGTGTACAAAAAGGATTCTTTTCATGTGTTTAATATAAGTTAATTTCTACAGCCTGTTTTCCGCCCCAGTTGATTTCTTGTTTTTTGCCACTTTCCTGTTCTACCAAAATTTTGATCTTTCCTCCAATCTCGAAAACCGTAATACTGAAATCGCTATTAAATGCACGTATGTGTTTAAGCGACATTTGTTTCCAGCCTGCTGGAAGATAAGGGCACAACCGGAATGATTTAAAACCAGTAGGTTGTATCCCAAACAATCCTTCGGTTATGGCACGACAATATAATCCACTCTCAGCCGAAAGATGTCGTTGATCTCCTTCTGGCCAGGCTTCAACAGCATAAGGCACATGTTCTCCCAGCAAACGTTTGGCAGTATAGTATTTCAGGTATTTCATGGTGGTATCGGTCACACCCGCGTTGAACAAACCACGCACAGCGTACAAAAGCGAACGATCCCAGAATACTTTTGATCCCGATTCGCTCAACATCCCGTCCTTTGTCCACAGGTAATCAGACAAAAGCGCCTTGGCAGTCTGCTCTTTTCTGTCGTAAATACCCATTACCAGTGGCATTCCTATCCATGATCTAAGCTTATCGTTTCCATCGTAGTAACGGTAAGTATCGAATCCTTGCACCTTTGCTCCAAAATATTTCTCTATGGCTATTTTTAGTACTGATGCTTCTTTAAGCAAATTTGTTGAAGTTGTTTTATCGCCAAGACTTGCTGACAGGTCTGCAGCACTAATCAATGCGCCGTAAACCAGCGTATTGGTTGATAGGTTAATTTTACCCGCCGGAAACCTTCCTTCCAGCTCATCCGAATCGGAAGCAATTACCCCATCTGCACTTTTTTTCCTTCTTGAAAATTCCAGGCACCATGTTATCAGTGGCCACAATTGTCGGGCCTCGGCTGTATCTGCATAAGCCAGTGCAAACCTCGATGCACCATAAGCAATCATAGCCATATCACCGCGATCGCCCGCTCCATTCCATTTATCAGTTCCTTCTGCTATAATCGAACTAGGAATCGGTTTGTATTCGGGATTCATGTATTTGGCAAACAGCCGGAAACTGTTTTTAGCACTTTCATTCCCTGCAGCATTGCCCAAAAAAGGGAAAAACGGGTCCATGTATTCGGCCTGATCGTTTGCCCAGATTGCAGCGTAATAAGATCCACCACCCGGACCATGCATTAAACCATTTTTCGTATCAAAAATACTTTCAGAAGCTCTGATTTTGGAAAAAGCAAACATCTGGTTCAGGGTATCATCTGGTGTTTTCAGTACCAGTTGCTGCGTAATTTCGCTTACGAAATTCCGTCGTTTTAATGATTCGTATACTGAAGAAAAAGTATAAGGCTGGTCGGCTGTTTTCCGTGCCGAATAAACAATTGCATAGGTTTGTTCTTCTCCTGCTTTTAAAATAAACTTACCCGTCCCAAATATTTTTGTATTGAGCAGGTAAGTACCATAAACGCCTTTACTGCGTGCAGTACTATCTGTTTGATCAAACTCCGGAACAACAATTTCGACTGGTTTCAATCCCCTATTTTTAAATATCGTGTGTTCAATAAATGCCGGTTTATCGGTTGATGGGAAGAGCTCGCGAAGTACGTTCACATTTCCAATTTCAGACCTCACCTTTACCGAACCATTGATAGAAAAAGCCATGGGCTGTTCGTTCAAGGCTGCTCCGTCGATCAAAACAGGAGGTATTAACTGATCAAAATCTTTAATCAGGCTTCCACGGGTATCGTTTGGGATAATCCGCAGCATCGGGAATACGAGTTTTCTTTTTAAGACCAGGTTATTTTTATCGTTTACACCATAGGTAATTATGGCGGAAATTTGTTTCCCGCTCATTTCTATCTGATCGGTATGTTTGGTGTTTTTTTTAACAGTCCATTCGATGCCCCCGTTCTTTTGCAGGTGCCAGCGTAAATCCTGAGCGTTTACATCAAAACAATGCAGCAAAATTAAGATGAACGGTAAACATTTTATTGGGAAAGATTTCATATCAAAAAAGGAAAAAATGAAGTATGAACGTTTTGTCCACACTTCATTAAAAACAGCATTTAATTAATAATTTGGATTTTGCACAATGGCAGGGTTCTTTTGTATTTCACTTCTTGGTATTGGGTAGAAATAAAAACTTGGCACCCAGGTACGCTCCTGAACAGTCATTAATGCATAGGTAAAAGTACCGTTTGCCTGTTTGGTAATCGTTACACCTTTTGCATCTTCTGAACCTGTTTCTGCTATTCCCCATCTTCTGATATCAAAATAACGGTGTCCTTCAAAGCAAAGTTCTATCCTGCGTTCATGTCTTATCTGATCCATTAGTAATGCTCCAGACCCACTTACGGCCGGCATACCCGCTTTTTCAATTCTTATTTTATTCAGGTAATTTAGGGCCTCTCCCTCTTCGCCAAGCGCAGCACAGGCTTCGGCATAATTCAAATAGATTTCCGATAACCTGAAAACCACCCACTGGCTGGCATCGTAATCCTGAACGTTCCAATCGAAAGCCTCATTTACCATTTTTTTCACACAGTATCTGGTTTTCGAAGCATTCCACGGAGAATAAGGGCTTTGGGGAGAGTCGTCACCACCTTCAAAAAAGCTGGTTAAACGTCCTTTAAACTGCTGATTATTGGCCAAAATTGTTGCATAAAATCTTGGTTCTCTATTCAGATACGGATCTTTTGCCTGTTGAGGATTGCTCCAGCTAAATTTTGTACCATCGGCCATTTCAAAATCATCAACCATTTGTTGAACAACGTTATAAGCACTATAACCATTATAACCATTTGGGCTTAAATCTCTGCTCACGGTATTATAACGATCTGCTCTTACCAAGCCGCTGTATACCCTCGAAAAAATAATTTCAGAATTGAAAAAATCGAGATAGGTTTTATTATAGCTTCCGTTAGCTGCATTGCCGTATAAAGCATATTTAGGCGTAGTAAAATCTATTACAGCCTTGGCTGCCAGTTTTGCATCTTCCCATAATTTTTTGTCATTGCTTTTGTTGAAATACGGGCTCGCCGCATAAAGCAAAAGTCTCGATTTTAAGGCCAAAGCTGCGCCTACAGTGGCACGGCCTTTATCATTTGCACTTGCATAAACTGTTGGCAGGGTTTTTAAAGCTTCCGTTATCTCGGCAAGTATAAAATCCTTCGTTTCGCTCCATGTAGCTCTTTTTTCGTTAAAACTTTTGTCGTTCACATCGTAAACCTTAACAACAAGCGGTACGCCACCAAACCTTTTTAGGAGTTCGAAATAAGCCAAAGCACGTAAAAAGTGTACTTCACCTTTCATGGTTTTAACCGCATCGCCTCCTGCTGTTACCTGATCAATATTTGTGAAAAATATATTACTATAGCGGACAGAAGCATACATTTTGTTCCAATGGTTCAGCGATCCTGAACTTTGGTTATCAGGCGTGGCCTCCCCCCGTACATACAGGTTTTCATTTGTCCAGTTAAAGTTTCCATAAAGCTCATCAGTTTGCGCGCCCCAGCCTAGCCCACCATCCTGGTAAGCCAGCACCGTCTGATCGTAAATACTGTTTACAAAAACCTGAACCAGTTTTGGATCGGTCCACACATCCTTTTCTGAGTAAGCGTTTAAAGGCTGCAGCTCGAGCGCCTTTTTACATCCTCCGATTAGCAGCAGTGTACAGATGAGTAAAACTGTACTGTTTATTTTTAAATTATTGATGTTCAATTTCATGATATACTTTTTTAGAAGGTAATGTTTGCGCCAACATTGATCACACGCTGTTGTGGATAATACTGTCCTGAATTACTTGGGGTTTCTGGATCGAACGATGGCCCGAAACGATCGATAGAAAATAGATTTGTTCCGCTGATATAAAGTCTTACATTTTGCATTTTTATCTTTTCAATCAATGTTTTTGAAAAGGTATAACCCAGCTCCATGTTCTTCAACCTTGCAAAAGCCGCATTCCGTAACCACAGATCCGATTCAAGGGTATTTACACCGAATGTTCTGCCAGTTGGACCGCTAAAGTTTCTTGGATATTTATTATCTCCTGGGTTTTGCCATCTTTCTTCAAAAAATTCCTGAACCATATTTAAACCCGCTGGCGCCAGGTAAGATTTGGCCCTTGCCTGTCCTTGAAAGAAAACCGTAAAATCTATGTTTTTCCAGCTGGCGCCAAAAGAAGTACCAAACATAATCTCCGGTGTACGGGTAAGTGGCGTTCTCACTTTATCCAAATCATTAATTGCACCATCATTGTTTATATCCTTATATCTGATATCGCCAATACCCGTACCTGCCGGATGCGGCGTATTGTTAATTTCCTGTTGATTTTGATAAATACCATCACTCTGATGCAGGAACCACGAATCAATCGGGATATTGGTTTTGCGTTGATAATCCGGAATATTCGCGGCTTCATCCATAAAGATGACCTTATTCCTTGCGAAAGTGATATTACCCCTAACGTTGTATTTAAAAGAATCGCCAATAGTGTTGTGGTATAAAACCTCCATTTCTATTCCACGGTTTAATACTTTCCCCAGGTTTTCACTCGGCAGCGTTAAACCTGTGTATCCTGGAACAGATTCACTTCTGGTGATTAGAATATTAGAGCGCAACGATCTGAATACATCAATATTAACGCCTAACTTTCCTTTAAAAAACTGTGTTTCCAAACCAATATCGGTAGTATTGGCCAGCTCCCAGGTAATGTTCGGATTTGGGGTTGGACCCAATACCAGTGAAGAAACCTGCGAAGCGCCAGAACCCAAAGAATAGCCATAGCCGCTACCAAGCAAATAGGTTTGCAAATAGTTAAAGGCAGAAACGGCATCATTACCAGTCTTACCCCACGACGCCCTCAATTTCAGCTCGTTGATCACATCCGATTTGAAGAAATCTTCCTGCGAAATACGCCACCCTCCTGATACTCCCGGAAAAAAACCATAACGTTTTCCCTGTGGAAAATTCTGAGAACCATCATAACGCATGGTATAATCTAACAGGTACTTACCTTTATAATTGTAAGAAAACCGGCTGATGTAATTCACACGTGCGGCCTTTGCAGCGCTCGAATTGTTCTGTTGACCGATAAGGCTTCCTGCAAAAAGCTGATCTAAACTATTGCTGAGGAAATTTGACCTGTTGGCATTAATGATATCAGTATTGCCTTTAAAGCTTTCGAAAGCGACAAAAGCATCAAAAGTATGATCGTTGATTGTTTTTAAATAACCTAGTTTTAAGTTTAATAAACCTTGATTAATATCGCCGCGTTGCTCAAATAGCGATGGCGTAATCGAAGAAAGCACCTGGGTGTATCCCTTTGTTACAGGATTATAACGGAATGCCGGAGGTGGTGTTTTGGTAAACGATTTTGTTTTCGATATGGTTTTGTCAAACGCATAATATCCATCCACGAAAAGTCCCTTGGTCACCTTATCCAGCTTCCAGCTAAAAGATGCCTTAGTTTGCAGGTAATCAGTGGTGAATCTTTGGTACCCGGCCTCTCCAGAAGTAATGTAAACCATACTGTTATCCGGACCGCCTCCAATTCCCACACCAACAAGATCATTGTCGTATATTGGGGTAAGGTAAGGATAGGCTAGCCACAACTCTCTAAAAATTCCACCAGCATCATAGCCACGTTTGGCTGCATTGCGAAATTCGTTGCGATAACTCACATCTACACCCATTTTAAAATTATCGGTCACATTCACATCTACATTTGCCCTCGCCTGGTCTTGTGTATAATAAGCGGCATCGCGTTTATAGATACCATCTTGTTTCTGGTGCTGACCTGAAAAGAAATAACTCACTTTATCCGTTCCACCGCTAAGCGAAAGAATGTGGTTTTGCTGTAATGCACGTTTTTTCATTACCGCATCCCACCAGTTGTTGCTTGGATACGCGAGCGGGTCAGATCCGCTACGGAATTTTTCAATATCCTCTGCTTTCCAAGTTAATTGCTGCCCAACTAAAGCATCGTATTCATTTGTAGCCTGTGCATATTGGTAGGCGTTCAGCATTTCTGGTACACGCGTAGGCTGTGTTGTAGCCCAGTTGGTTCCAATCGAAAATACTGGCCGACCAGATTTACCTCTTTTTGTGGTAATGAGGATAACCCCATTTGCCGATCGAGCACCATAAATTGCAGCACTTGCATCTTTGATCACCGTAAAAGATTCGATATCAGCTGGGTTTAGCCTGGCGAAGCCGCCTGATCTGTCTGGAATCCCATCAATTACGACTAGGGCGCCCGTGCTTCCTAAAGTACTTTTTCCACGAACAAACACATCGGCATTATCATTGCCCGGTTCACCGCTTCTTGTATTTACAATAAGCCCTGGAACCTGGCCGGCAATAGAATTGGTAAGATTGGTTGAAGGTGATTTTGCCAGTTCAGCCCCACTTATTGTGGCAACGGCACCCGTTAAATTTGCCCGCTTCTTGGTACCATAACCTACCACCACTACGTCATTTAAGCCAGAACCTGATGTTTCTGCCAGCTGTACATCAATGTTGGTTTTATCACCTACAGTAATTTCCTGATCGGTATAGCCCACATAACTAAATATTAAAATGGCATTAGCCGGAACGCTTAATTTAAATCGTCCATCGGTATCTGTTTTTGTGCCTTGCTGGGTTCCTTTTACCCTAACCGAAGCCCCTGGCAATCCCAGTCCATTGTCTGTTACCCTGCCCGAAACCATTTGCTGAGCAAACGAGGGAACACAAACAGCAAAAAAGAGCAGTAATAAAATAAGCTTTTTCCAGAGCAGATCGGAATAGCCTAACTTTTGAAAAGTAAGTTTTAAGTTCATATTTGGTTTATTTTGGTTGGAAATAAAAAAGATAGTCAAGTTAATCTAGTCTATTCTGTTCTATTATGTTGTAAATATAAACGATCTTTTATTAGAATTGCAAAACTTATTTTCTGCTTTTTGTAAAAAACATGTTCAGCACCTGGCTGCCCCCAACAAAAAAAAGTCGATTTTGTGCCTTTATTGTTACAAAAACTATCTTTACAAATCACTACGCGAAAAATGAGATGTGGAATATTTTTTTTTCAATTGTTGATTAACTGAATTTTATTACCTTGTAAATTAAAAGGCAACTCATATTACAAACCTATAGACTAGTGTAGCCCAATCTACTTTATGATAACTATTTTCGAAAAAATACGGGAACTAGAAGAAATACCCTCCTATTCAAAACATGAGCAGTTCGTTCAGGGCTTTATTAATGCTATTGATGAAAGAATTATTTCTAAAGGAGAAGCGCTTCCTTCTATCAATGTGTTGATTAAAGAACTTGGTTTTGCCCGCGAAACGGTAATGAAAGGTTATCGCGAGTTGATTAGCCGTGGCATAGTGGAATCGAAAAAGCGTTTAGGGTATTTTGTGGCTAACGACGATACCGAACAAACCTTAAAGGTAGCGTTGCTGATGTACCTGATCGATTCCTTCCAGGAGCAATTTTACCGTAATTTCAGGAATGAACTTGGACCAAATGTACATATCGATGTTTTTTTTCATCACGGCAATATCACCATCTTCGAAACCATGCTGGATATGATCAAAGGAAAGTATGGAGTTTACGTCATTTCGCCAATTCCACATCCTAAAACCAAACACCTGTTAGATAGCCTGCCAAACAATAAACTCATCATGTTCGACCGCTACGAAGCCTTAAAAGGTGAATTTAATTATGTAACGCAGGAATTTGAGCAATCTACCTACCAAGTTTTGGCCGAACTTGCCGATACCATAAAAAAGTTCGATGAAATGATTTTCTTTCATGTCCCCGGTTCGTTAGATCCTGTCGAAATTATCAGGGCCTTTAAAAAATTCTCGAAAGATTTTGCCGTAAATACCCGGATAATAAATGAATATGAGCCTGGAAGTGTAGAAAAAGGCAAGGTTTACTTTACACTAAACAATTCCGAAATCTGGAAAATCCTGAAGGACTGCGAAGCAAAGCAGCTTCAGGTAGGAAAAGATATCGGAATCCTTTCGCATAATGATGAGGTTGTAAAAGAACTTATAGGTGGAGGCATTACCACTTATTCGGCCGATTTTTCGTTAATGGGCAAAAAAGTTGCACAGGCAGTGCTGAAAAAAGAAAAAATCCAGGAAATTATTCCAACAGTACTCATCAGAAGAAATTCTTTATAAGCTAAAGCACATGAATACTACGGCGCTCGTTACTTTTATAGTGGTAACCTTTCTGGTTGCATTGATTTCCTGGATCAAAACCCGAAAGCATAAAATCACGACTTCAGCCGGGCTTTTTCTGGCCAATCGCACCTTAAGTTTTACTGCTGTGGGAAGTGCATTATTTTTCACCAACATCAGTGCCGCCGAATTTGTAGGCAGCAGCGAATCGGTATACATCAACAATATGACGGTAATGGCCTGGGGTGTAAGTTCTGTATTTGCTATGTTATTGGTTTCAGAATTTGTGATTCCGGTTTATTTGAAGGGCGCCATGTCTACCACACCCGATTTTTTGGAAAGCCGGTACGATCCGCAAACCAAAAAACTTGTCTCCTTTCTTTTTTTGATCAGCTACCTCGTTAACCTCTTGCCTATTGTATTGTATAGTGGTGCAGTTGCGCTAAATGGCCTGTTTCATTTTTCCGATATCTGGAACATCAGTTATGGCAGCAGCATCTGGATTTTGGTTTGGTGCATCGGGCTTGTAGGCAGTTTATATTCTATATTGGGCGGCTTAAAAGCCATCGTTATTTCTGACCTGGTATTGGGTGCCTGTATGTTTACCGGTGCATTGTTACTGGCTTATTTTGGGGTGAGGCATGTAGGAAATGGAGATCTGCAACAGGGTATGCATACTATTCTTACCTCAAAAACCGAACACTTTAATTCAATAGGAAAAACAGGTGATGCCATTCCGTTTTCGACCATTTTTACCGGTATGATTTTAATGAACCTCTTTTATTGGGGTACGGAACAGGTAATTGTGCAACAGGCATTGGCTTCTTCTGATCTTAAAACCAGCCAGAAGGGAATTGCACTGGCCTGTGCGGGCAAACTTCTTGGCCCCTTATTATTTATGCTGCCGGGAATTATTGCTGTTCATATGTACAGCAACATGCAAAATACGACTGAAGTTTTTTCGAGGGTGGTAAGCGATGTATCGCCCCCTATACTCAGCGGTTTTATTGCTGCCGTTATTTTTGGCGCTGCCATTACCTCATTTTCTCCGGGACTGAACAGCGCCAGTACATTGTTTATCCTCAACATTTACAAACCAGCCAAAGAAAAGAAAGGAATTGTGGTTACCGAGGCCAAAATGTTAAAAACCTCGAAAAGATTTGAAATGTTTGCCTCCTTATTGGCCATGTTCATAGCGCCCTTATTTATATTTTCAAATGATAGCTTTTATACCTTCATGCAAAAGATAAATGCGGCATTCAGTATCCCCATCTTTACCATTATGTTTGTTGGCTTTGCAACCAAAAAAGTTCCGCCAATTGCCGCAAAAATAGGCCTGGGATTTTGCTTTGTAGCCTATATACTTACACAAATGGTATTTGATACCGGCATCCACTTCCTGCATGTACTGGCTATTCTTTTTGTTGTTACCACCGCCATTATGCTCATTATAGGAAGATTATACCCATTGGAAACTGCCTATGTAGCCCAGAACAAACAGGTTGTTGATTTAAAGCCCTGGAAAAACCGTTATTGGGTTAATGGACTCTTATTATTGATTATGGTTTTATTGTTTTTATTTTTCTCCCCTGCATATCTCGCTAAATGATGATTTAAGCCCTCGCATATTTTCGTTTGTACTCCATAGGCGAAAGCCCCGTAATGCGCTTAAAGATTTTCCTGAATGCTTTCAAATCGTTATAGCCTGTATCTTCCATAATAAATGGCAAATCTTTATGGTTCATTTCGATGGCTTTTTTTGCTGATTCTATTCGTACCCTTTGCAGATATTCGAATGGTGTATTATGGGTAGCGGCCTTAAACCGACGGATAAAATTACGCTTACTCATGTTAACCAGCCCGGATACCTCGTCCATCGCGATTTCGTTCTTATAGTTTTCTTCAATATACTGCTGGGCTTTCAAAATGTCTTTATCATCATGCTGATGCTGGCCGGTAAATACCTTAAAATGCGCCTGACTGGTTCGATCCATTTCAATGGCAAACATTTTACTGATCCACAGCGCAGCTTCGCGACCGCAAAATTTCTCGATCAGGTAGAGGATCAATTTAAGAGAAGAGAATGCTCCGCCACTGGTATAAACCCCGTCTTGATCAGTGGTTACCAAATCGCTTTTCATTCTTATTTTAGGGTAACGTTTCTGCATATCGGCTGCTACAGCCCAGTGTGAGGTTACTTCCTTACCATCAAGCAAACCCGCTTCTGCCAAAAAATAGCTGCCTACGCATAAACTGGCCACTTCTGTCCGACTGGCGTACATTTCTTTGATCCATTTAACAGCCGCTTGGTTTCGGCCCAACACGCCATCGTTACCAACACTAAATGATGGAATAATAATCAGATCAGCTTGTTGAATATCCTCATAATTTAACTGCTCAATATTGACGTTATTAAAGTGAAAGGGAATTTCGTGACCTTTCTCTGCAACCAAACTTAGCGCAAATACAGGCTTTTTACCAGCACGCTCCATATAACGGTTGGCACCACTCAATAAATCTACTACTCCGGTAACCGATGAAGGAACAGCCTCGTCGAAAATATAAAGGCAAACTTTTAACATGCTCAAATCGTTATTTTAATCCTAACTAAATTAAGCATTTTAGTTGTCACTTTCACGCCCTTAAGTTGTCATTTATGCCGCCTAAATGATATCGATAATCTATAGAGATTTGTAACAGATAAAACAACAGACGTATTATTGAGTGATGAGGCACTATAATTAAGAATCAATATCTAAATACTATAATTATGAAAACAAAAATCTGGGCCAATTTAGGCGTTAAAAATGTAGAGAAAAGCAGAGCCTTTTACAACAAACTAGGTTTTGAAAAAAATGCAGGACTCGAGAGCGATGAGCTGGCCAGCTTTTTATTTGGCGAGGATAATTTTGTGATACACTTTTTTAAGGAAGATAGTTTAAAAAAGGGCATGAAAGGCGAGTTAGCCGATTTGAGCAAGGGCAATGAAGTTATATTTACCATTTCGGCCGAAACAAAGGAAGAAGTAGATGACTGGGCCGTAAAAGTAAAAGATGCCGGCGGTTCAGTATTCTCGCCACCAGAGGAATTTCAAGGCATGTGCGGCTGCGCTTTCGCCGACCCTGATGGGCATAAGTTTAATATATTAAAATGGAAATAAGTATATAAAAGCGGCCGCTAACGCAGGCCGCTTTCTAGTTGATCTGACCTAGGAACACTATAAATAATTCTCCCGCGTTCCTTTTACTTCATATCCATGTCTCACCTTATTTAAGCCGTGAGATTAGCTGGAGTTATGTATTTCAAAAATATAATCCCTTTAATTAAGCATCTGGTATTTCTGGTTCGACCAGCTTGGCTAACTTTTCGAGCGATTCCTGCCAACCCAGGTAGCACATCTCAACAGGGATAGCTGAGGGAATTCCTTCCTGAGTAATTTTAATTTCGGTACCCACTAAAGTCTTTTTCAACCAAACTGAAGTAATCATTTCACCAGGCAGGTTTGGATCATCAAACTGATCGGTATACTTTAAAAACTCGTTTGGTGTTACTTCAAGGTATTTTCCGCCGAACGAATGACCATTAGCGGTAGAAAAATTCTGAAATGACATTTTAAAAGAACCTCCTAATGCTACTGTCATTTCGTGAACAGTACAAAGAAAGCCATATGGAGGTAACCATGAAGCGATTGCCAAAGGTTCAGTAAATGCACGATATACTTTTTCTGGCGATGCTTTTAAAACTCTGTGCAATGAAACGGTGTTGTTCGACATAAAATCATTTTTTAATTTCCTACTCTTAAGGCTTTTCGGTTTCGCCCGTTTTTGGAATGGTAGCTGCTCCATTAATTTATCTTTTTTTTATATCAATTCCTGACTATACAAAGATGGCATGTAAATTCGAGTTTGCCAGTGGTGATATACGACAATGTTGAAGGGGCTTTACGGCCTAACTTATGCTGTACCATGCCAGAAGGTCACTTAAAAACTTAGCTGTTTATTCCAAGTGAGCTAACCATTTTTTTGATGTAATAAACAAAAGTTTCACTTCACCGAATTATTGTTATTAAAATCAGGTACGATAGTTAACTTTGCATACTACTTCCCTATTAAAATGACAAAATGGATTACCCGTGAACATCCAAAAATTGACCGGATTGCCTGCCCCTGGCTAATCAGGCGTTTTATCGATCCCGATGCAGAAATTATTTATGTCCCCTCAGATCAGGTGATGATTAAAGCCAGGGAATTCGGAGCCATACCATTCGACATGCCAGATGTAGAATATACACATTACAATGATCAATGCACTTTTGATTATTTCATCAAAAAACATCAGTTAAAAGATTCTGCTCTCGACCGCATTGCGGCTATCGTTCGCGGTGCAGATACTGATCGCCATGACTTCGCACCACAGGCAGCAGGGCTAGAAGCTGTATTTTCGGGTTTAGCTTACCACAGTTCAAATGATCAGGAGTTACTGGCTTTAGGTATGCAGATTTATGATGGCCTGTATAGTTGGGCAAAACACCTTTACCACAAAACACATACACAGGCCGGACCAGTTGAACAAATGTTACTCGACATATACACCAGGTACCTTCGGGAAAATAAAGGAAAGAAAGCACCGGCCTGGGCGAATGAATTACGGGAAATGATACAGGATCAGATGGATACGAATATGTCTTTGAGTCTCCAGCAGGCTTCAGATGAATTGGAAATTAATCCAGCTTATTTATCCCGCGAGTTTTCCAAGTATTTTGATGATCTGTCTTTTGGAGATTATATAAGGAAGATGAGGATTGAAAAGGCTATGCTGTTGATAGAAACAACAACATACTCATTAACCGAGATTGCCTATCTTACCGGATTTTCAGACCAGAGCCACTTTAATCGAATCTTTAAGAAACAGACCGGAGAAAACCCGTCGTTTTACAGAAAAAAACACCAAAAAGGTAAAACGGATACAAATAGTTAAATCCGTACAATTATAGCGCCTTACGAATAAGCAATATTGTAATAAAATACAATTTGCTGATGAAAGAACAAACAGATAAAGCCAAACCGCTATACTCACTAACCGAAATTACAACGTATTTCCTAAAATTGGGCACTTGGGGCTTTGGCGGTCCCGTTGCGCTGGTGGGCTATATGCAGCGTGATCTGGTTGAACAGAAAGGCTGGCTGAGCGAGGAAGAATATAAAGAAGGGCTAGCGCTTGCGCAATTGGCGCCCGGGCCGCTTGCCGCGCAGTTGGGGATCTATATCGGCTTTGTACACTATGGCTTAATTGGCGCTACTTTAACAGGTTTAGCCTTTGTGCTGCCATCCTTCATCATGGTGGTTTTGCTTGGTATGGCCTACCAACAATATGGTGGGCTGGCATGGATGCAAGCAGTATTTTATGGTGTAGGCGCTGCCGTAATCGGTATCATTACCATGAGTGCTTATAAATTAACCATTAAATCAATCAGCAAATTGGAACTTGCTGCCATCAAATCCAAATGGCTTTTATGGGTGTTCTATATCATTGGAATCGTGATCACCGTTGTTACCGAAAAAGAGGAAATCTTACTTTTTCTAGCTTGCGGCATCTTATATATGCTTATTAAGGCCCCACCACAATGGGTTAAAAAGCCTTCAAATCTACACGCAGGAATATTGTTCAGTACTGGTTTTTGGCACTATGACAGCAAGACCTTACAAGATATTAGCTGGTTTTTCGTTAAGGCAGGAGCATTTGTATTTGGTAGCGGACTGGCCATTGTACCTTTCCTGCATGGTGGTGTGGTAAAGGAATTTGGTTGGTTAACGGAGGCTCAGTTCGTAGACTCGGTGGCAGTTGCCATGATCACACCTGGACCCGTAGTAATTACAGTAGGATTTATCGGTTATCTTGTCGCAGGGTTTCCAGGGGCCTGTGTTGCGGCGCTAGCTACTTTTCTGCCCTGCTACATTTTCACAGTAGCTTTAGCACCCTCTTTCAAAAAGGTTGCAAAAAATAATAGTGTTAAAACATTCGTTGAAGGAATTACTGCGGCTGTGATTGGCGCACTCGTTGGTTCAGTAATTGTGATCGGTATGCGTTCGATAAAAGACATTCCAACAGCATTAATCGCAGTAGCAGCTATACTTTCACTTATCTACATCAAAAAATTACAAGAGCCCTACATCATTGGTGTAGCGGCTGCGATAGGACTACTCATTAAATTCTTCTAATTTCTCATTATGCATAAAATTTCTACAAAATCGCCTATTAAGCACAGTATATTTCTACTTATTTTCACTACGTTCCTAAATTTATCAACAAAAGCGCAACAAACAGGTCAAAACCAAGCTTATCCGAAGATAACCGGTTATTTCAGCTTGCTTCACCCCATCGGTTCCTGGGATAAAAATGGATTCCACGATAACTTTTCGAATGCATATACACTTATATTTCCATTTGGAATAAACATTTTAAAGAGTGATAAATTCGGGGTCAGTTTCGAGATTGCCCCGGGTATCCGTACCGAAAATAATATTTCTAAGGTCAGTTCAGTATTATTTCATCCGGGGGCAATGTTCAGGTTCAAACATGGCTTTACTTTTATAGGTCGTGCAGCATTTGAAACCAATGGCCGTTATGGCTTTACACCGGTTTTGAACCAGGTTGTAAAAAAAGGAAAAGATGTGAGCCTGTATCTTGCATTGCCTTTCCCTGTAAGATTCGGCAACAATTTACCAGCATCACTATCCACGGGTTTACAGGTGGGTGTTAGTTTTTAAATAAGTGACGATACAAATGGATTGGATGTTTAAATGAAGACTTAAGGTTTAAAGCAACCCGTCGCGTAGTAGTAAAAACATAAATAGTCAGAAAAATATTGTAACTATTTGATTACATATAATTTGTTTATATATTAGATTCGTCTGATCAACACGATTAACCTAAACTAACTTAAACATGAAAAACACAAAATTTTTATCACTAACCATGGTATGCGCTTTATTTTTATGCATATCTTCTTGTAAGAAAAACAAAACTTCAGAAGAAACTGACAACAAAGCCGAAATATCAGCAAGTACTTTACAACAAATAAAAAGCTTAGGATTTAGCGTCGAAAATGCACGTAAAGTTGATAATGGTTACCTGGTAGAAGGCGACATCGTTCTAACAGATGCCAACTTAAATGAAAAGTCTTTAAGTCCTAATTTAAATATTGCTGAAACCGAGCAGTACCGCACAACAAATGTTGTTAAAGCACTACCACGTGTGATTACAATTTCAGTTACAAATTTACCACAGGTGTATAGCGATGCGGTTGACCTGATGATTTCAAGATACAACTCATTGGGCCTTCGCATGACTTTTCAAAGGGCAAGTACTGGCACTACAGGTAACATTGATGTATTTGGATTTAACGAAGGACCAAGTGGTGGTTACATCACTTTAGGCTCATCTGGTTTTCCTACTTCAAGCGGCGAACCATTTAATCAGGTTAAAATGAATACGAATGTTAATGCCTACGGAACTAATCCTAACTTATTATATGTAGCCTCAGTGCTGCAACATGAAGTTGGGCATTGTATAGGATTCCGTCATACAGACTATATGAACAGAGCATATAGCTGTGGAGGAAGACGTTCTAATGAAGGAGCAGCAGGAGTTGGCGCAATACAAATCCCAGGTACACCATCAAAAGCTGATGCAGAATCATTTATGCTGGCTTGCTCTAACGGAGGCGACCGTACATTTAATGCAAATGATGTAATTGCAATGAATTACCTTTATAAATAAACCAAATACAGATCAAATAAAAAAGTATAGATCAGATAAAAAAGAGGGAGCTGAAAAGTCTTCCTCTTTTTTTTTTTGAACTGAAAAGACTGGAAGAATATATTTTTTTTCGCTTTTAACAAAATAGCCCTTTAAAAAAACACAAACACGGAGCAAACACAAAAAACAATGTAATTCAGAAAAAAAATAGCCATTTTTTAAATAATAACATATGGCTCACTTCATTGTGTTAAATCTAATCCTTAATTCTGAACCTATTAATTAAAAATCCTTAACATTATTTTCAGTTGGCCCTACAATTCTTAATGATTTCTTAATTCTAACTGACAAAATCCATAATCGGGTTAAGGCATCTTTGTGGGAAATTCACAGGGCAAGAACAATCGTTTGTTTCTGTGAATGATCCAAAACAATCATAACCAATCATTCATGAAACAAAACTACAAAAAGACGTACTTGTCTTTGATTGGCAGATGGCAATGTCTTGTTGCAATGCTGCTTTTCATTTCATTAAACGCCCATGCTCAGAGCAGTAAAACAATAACAGGTAAAGTTGTTGATGAAACCAACCAGCCATTACCAGGCGTAACAGTTAAAATAAAAGGCAGCAATTTAGGAACATCAACAGATACCAATGGTGTTTATACCATTCAGGCAAAACCATCTGATATACTAACATTCTCTCTACTTGGAAGCTTAACCAAAGAAATTCTGGTTAATAACCAATCTAAAATAAATGTAGTCCTTGCTTCCGATAATCAAAACCTGAAAGATGTTGTGGTTATTGGCTATGGTACCGCTAACAAAAAAGATTTAACAGGTGCGGTAACTTCTGTAAAGTCAGAAGAATTTAATCAGGGCGTTTTGGTTAACCCAGCACAACTTTTACAAGGTAAAGTTGCGGGTTTAAACGTTACTAAAAGTGGCGATCCAAATGCTAAACCCTCTACTATTTTACGTGGTCCATCTACTTTAAGAGAAGGTGCTGCACAAGAGCCATTTTACGTTATCGACGGTGTTCCTGGCGCTTCAATTGATTTATTGGCTCCGGCCGATATAGAAAATATCGACATTTTAAAAGATGCATCTTCTACTGCGATTTATGGGTCAAGAGCCGCAAACGGCGTAATCATTGTAACCACAAAACGTTCTAAAAGCGGCCAATCTCGCTTAAATTATAGCGGTTATGCTGCCGTAGAGAAAGTTTCTAAAAAATATGATATGCTTTCAGCTCCTGAGTTGAGACAATACCTTGCAGATAATAAGCAAACTTTAAACGCTGTAGATGATGATGGTTCGGACACAAACTGGCAATCACTTTTGGAAAGAACAGGTTATTCTCAAAATCATAATCTTTCTTACGGCGGCGCTGGTCAAACATCAGATTATGGTGCAAGTGTGAATTACCTCGATAATAAAGGGATTCTTAAAAATACATCGCTAAAAAGAACAATTGTTCGCGCTTTCCTTAACGAGAAGTTTTTTAATGATAGGCTTAAACTGGGTTTAACCATAACTAACAGTAATTCAAAAAGTTCTGATGTATATCAATCACAGGCACTTCCCAATATGCTTTTCTATTTACCAACAGTAAATCCTTTTAATACTGATGGCAGCTATAAAGAGAACTACAACCGTACCGGAAGTGGAACAAGAAATCCATTATCAATTGTTGATAATAACGTTATCGATAACCTGAATAATAAAACGTTGATTAATGGTATGGCTCAGGTAAATATTATTGATGGGCTAAAGTTTACAGCCAGCGTTTCATCTCAAAGAGACCAAAATAACTACAGTACTTATTTAAATAGCCAATCCGGATTGGCCAGAGGCGTTAACGGGCAAGCGCAAAAAATTGATGTCCTAAACAAAAGCCAGGTTTTAGAGGGCTACTTTAACTATGATAAAACTTTTGGAAAACACAGTTTAAAATTGCTTGGTGGTTATTCATGGCAAGAAGATAGAACCAATGATGGTTTCGGCGTAACTACACAAAATTTTTCAAATGATAATTTAGGCTATAACAACCTGTTTTTATCTAACCCAAGTTTACTCTCCCAAATCACCTTTAACGATGCGCCAATATCTACTTTAAGGTTAATTTCATATTACGGTAGAGTTCAGTACAACTATAATGAGAAATATTTATTTCAGGCATCTTTAAGAGATGATGGTTCTTCCGCATTTGGAAAAAATAATCGCTGGGGCTTATTCCCTGCTGTTTCTGCGGGCTGGAGAATTATTAACGAAGATTTTATGCAGTCGGTTCCGGTGATTAGTGATCTAAAACTTCGCGCCGGTTATGGTGTATCCGGTAATAGTTTAGGTTTCAATGCTTTCTCTTCATTATTGATTTATGGAACACTTTCCGGAAGTAATAAATTTCTAAACAACGGTTCTATCAGTAATGCGATTGGGCCAGTGAGAAACCCGAATCCAGATTTAAAATGGGAAAGTACAGCAACAACCAATATAGGTTTAGATTTTGGTTTATTTAAAGGTAGAATTACAGGTTCGTTAGATTTCTACGTGAAACAAACATCAGATTTGATTTACGACCGCTACGAAGTATCTACAACACAGTTTTTCTTACCAACCATTACAGCCAACGTTGGTAAAATCAAAAATACAGGAGTAGAATTTTCATTAAATGCTACAGTTTTCCAAACAGCTAGTTTCAGATGGACAACCTCGCCAAATGTTGCGCACAATAAAAACGTAGTAGAAACCTTATCTGATGATTTCTATAAAATCGCAGCCATTCAAACAGCTCAGCTTGGTGGTAAAGGCCAGTCGGGCAATTTCAGTCAGTTAGTTCAGCCAGGTTATGCATTAGGTACTTTTAACCTTTGGAATTATGCAGGTAAAAATGCTGCAGGTGTAAGTACATACATCAATGCTGCCGGTCAAACTATTGCCACACAGCCTTTAACCACTGATGCAAAAATTGCTGGCAACGCCCAGCCTAAATTAATTTACGGATGGGTAAATAGTTTCAGCTATAAAAACTGGGATTTTAACTTTTTAATTAGAGGCGTTTTGGGCAATAAGATTTTGAATGCTACAAAAGCATCTTTAAATAATCCTGCCGATGCAAAACTCCAAAACATCCCGACCTTTACTCTGAGCGAATCGTTCAATGATATTAATGCATATCTGATTTCAGACCGTTTCCTTGAAAGTGGCTCATACTTGCGTTTGGATAACGCTACACTTGGCTATACGCTAAAGCCTAAAGCACCGGCCATCAAAGCCATTAGATTATATGTTACGGCAAATAACCTTTTTGTAATCACTAAATACAGTGGTTTAGACCCAGAAATCAACATCGGAGGATTAACACCGGGAATTGATAACAATAATTATTATCCAAAAACAAGAACCTTCAGTTTCGGTGCAAGTGCATCATTCTAAAAAAATAAAAATGAAAAAGATTATAATCCTATTTAATATCCTTGCTTGCCTGATGGTATTAGAATCGTGCAGTAAGCTAGATGTCGATGTTGAATCGCAATATGTTAAAGATAATTTTCCTTTTACCAATTCAGATTATGCGGCACTTTATGGCACCATGTATTCTAACCTTTCTTCCCAGTATGGCGTTCCATATTGGAGAATGCAAGAGCTTTCTACAGACGCCGCAATTATTCCGGCACGTGATGGAAACTTTGATGATGGCGGTCAATACCGACAGCTCCATTACCATACCTGGACGATTGATCACCCGAATGTGAGAGATATCTGGCAGTGGGGATTTGGCGGAATCAATAACTGCAACCGCTTAATCAACCTAACTAGTGAATCTTCAGTTTCTGCTACAGTAAAAAGCAGCAGTTTAGCAGAAGTAAAAGCAATGAGGGCCTTATACTATTACTTTATGATGGATTTATATGGTAATGTACCGATTATCGATACTTTCCCGGTAAGTACGCTGCCTGGAAACCAAACCAGAG
Organism: Pedobacter sp. Bi27; assembly: GCF_918698255.1. Taxonomy (NCBI): domain Bacteria; kingdom Pseudomonadati; phylum Bacteroidota; class Sphingobacteriia; order Sphingobacteriales; family Sphingobacteriaceae; genus Pedobacter; species Pedobacter sp. Bi27. Next base: position 94,140 of record NZ_CAKKMW010000007.1, on the reverse strand, counting down.
ATAAAGTATTTGAATTTATTGAGAAAGAACTTTTAGCCGTTATTCCGCAATTACCAATAAAAGATAATAATAACCGTGTATTGGTTTATGGCCGACCAACCCAGGCAATGGCTTATGCTTTATTAGAAAAAATGTACCTTAATGCTGAAGTCTATACTGGCAAACCGAGATATGCAGATGCCGTAATTATGGCTGATAATATTCTAAAAAACACCAACTACGCTTTGGATAACAAATATTCAGATATTTTTGATGTAAACAACGGTCCTTTGATTAATGAAACTATATTCGCTATTCCTTACGACCAGCAGATTCCGGGTAACCAGATGACAAGATTTGGTTTCTACCCTGCTTTAGCGGCAGCTTATGGAATTAACGTAGGTTTCAGTATTGCAATGAGCACTACTCCCGAATATTATAATCGTTTTAATTTAAACAATGATATCCGAAACAGTTTCTGGTTAATTGGCAAACAATATGCGCCAGATGCTAATCGTAAGCCTGATCTAACTAAACCTGTTTTTGTTGCAGGAACAACTACACAAATAGAAATTACGCCAGATTTAATCTTGAAACCAGGCAAGCCAATGGACTTAGGTAATACCGTTGCAGATCAGGCTAAAGGTGTTCGATCGGTGAAGTACTGGCCTGATGTAAATGCAATTCAGGCGACACGTTTAAATGGCAACGATATGCCCCTACTCCGTTTGGCAGATGTAATGCTCATGAAAGCAGAAGCGATATTAAGAGGAGCAACTGCTACTACTGTTAATGGCGAGCTGCAAACTCCATTGGTGCTTTTAAATAAAATAAGAAGCCGTGCAGGTGCAGAATTGGCAAGTTCCGCAACATTAACGAATTTATTAGATGAAAGAGCCCGTGAATTTAGCTGGGAAGCTTGGAGAAGAAATGACTTAATCCGTTTCGGACAATTTGAAACTGAATATCCGTTACCAAACGATGTACTTTTCATGAATAAGGATATAACCAGAAGAATTTATCCTATTCCAGCAAACGAGTTGAAGCTTAATACAAACCTGAAACAAAACCCTGGGTATTAACAATCAAAAAGGTGTATGAGAATCATCAGTTGCATTAGTCTATTGCTGGTATTGCCAGCAATAGCGTTTATTACGGTTCACGAAGATCCAACCATCAATCAGATTCAGGTAATTGGTTCGCACAACAGTTATAAGCAAGCCATCGATCCGGCATTATTTACGATGTTTAAGAAAACGGATTCGATATCTGCGAGTAAGATTGATTATGAGCACATTTCTATTCCCGAACAATTAAATATGGGATTAAGAAACCTGGAGATTGATGTTTATGCTGATTCTGCTGGTGGTCGTTATGCGCATCCAAAAGGTTTAGATTGGGCGAAAGATCAACCTGCTTTTGATGCTTCCGGAGAAATGAGAAAACCTGGTTTTAAGGTTTTACACATCCCCGAACTCGATTTTAGAAGTTCTACACCAACTTTTGTCGAAGCTTTAAAAGTGTTGCGTACCTGGTCAGAAGCACATGCAGATCATACACCGGTTTTTATTACACTTGAGGCTAAAGATGATTCGATAAAAAAACCTGGATTTACGTCACCGGAATTATTTACGCCAAAGGTTTTTGATGAATTGGATAAAGTGATTTTAGAGCATTTAGGTAAAGAACATATCATTCTTCCTGATTTAGTAAGAGGTAAATATAGTTCGCTTGAAGGTGCTGTACTTCATCAGAACTGGCCAAAATTGAGCCAGGCGAAAGGCAAATTTATTTTTGTACTGGATGCTACCGGCAAAAAAAGAGAAACTTATATTCTAAATCATCCATCACTAAAAGGCCGTGTAATGTTTACGAATTCAGATCCCGGCACACCTGAGGCTGCTTTTATGATTAGAAATAACCCGAAAGACAAACAGATTTCTGAAATGGTAAAAAAAGGTTACATCGTTAGAACACGGGGCGATAACGATACGCAACAGGCCCGTAAAAACGATAAGGGTGATTTTAATGCGGCTTGTAATTCTGGCGCACAGGTTATCACAACAGATTATTATTTAAAAAGTACACACTTTAATTCCGATTACGCTGTCAGCTTTGCTGGTGGCAAATATTACAGAGCTAATCCCTTATTTAAAAGTAAATAGAATATGAATAGAAGGTCATTGTTAAAAGGTGGATTGTTAGCAGGTTTAACTATTCCATTTACAGGTGTAAGTGATGTTATCGCTAAACCTATTGGCGGTTCAAAGAAAGCTAAAAACATCATTATGATGGTAAGTGATGGCATGAGTATAGGAACGCTGAATATGGCTGATATCTATTCCAATCGCATATTTGACAAAAGCAGTAAGTGGCTGGGGCTTTATAGAGATAACAAGGCTGTTAGGGCATTAATGGATACGGCTTCCGCAAGTTCTTTGGTTACCGATTCTGCCGCGGCAAGTTCATCTTGGGGTGGTGGTATGCGGGTTCGAAACGGTTCACTTAATGTAGGCATGAAAGGCGAAAAACCACAACCGATCCTTCAGAAATTTAAAGAAAAAGGTAAAAAGGTAGGTTGTGTAACCACTGTTCCCATAACACATGCAACACCTGCTGGTTTTTGTATAAACATAGATAACCGTGGGGGGCAGGATATTATTGCAGAGCTCTACCTGGGCTTAAAATTTGATGTGATGATGGGTGGCGGACAAAAGTATTTTGGAGAAAAACGTGCCGGAGGAAACCTGATTCCTAAATATTTAACCCAAGGTTATAAAGTAGCTGAAAATAGAGACGAAATGCTGGCTTTGAATAATTATAAGCCCGTTTTAGGTTTATTTGCCGAAGATGGATTGCCTTATGAAGTAGACAGAAAGTACGATAAAAACCTAATGAAATCTACCCCATCATTAGCAGAAATGACGATGAAGGCTATCGATTTGATGAAAGATAATAAAGACGGGTTTGCTTTGCAGGTAGAAGGTGGAAAAGTAGATTGGGCCGCACATTCTAATGATGTAAGTGGATTAATATTCGACCAGCTTGCTTTTGATGAAGCGGTTGGTAAGGTTATTGAATTTGCAGGAAAGGATGGAGAAACGCTGGTTATCATCACTACTGATCACGGGAATTCAAATCCTGGTTTATTTTATGCTGATGAAGCTGATAAAAAATTTGAAAGTTTACAGAATTTCAAGCATAGCAACACCTGGTTGTTGGCGCAATTGAACCAATCCTTTAGCGAACAGAAAATAATTGATCTGATAAAAGAAAACCAAGGTTTCGAAATGAAATCTGAAGATGTAAAATCCTTATTAGTGCATTTCAAGGATATTGTTCCTGGTCAGCTTTACAACGAATCGAACCTGCCATTTTACGAGTATGGTAAAATTTTGGGCAAATATACCGATGTACAATGGGCCGGAATGAACCATACCGGTGACTACGTGGAACTAACTATGTTTGGCCCGGGTTCGGAAAATTTGAAGCCTTTCGTTAAAAACTACGAGCTGCATAACTTTATGCTCAAGGCAGCAGAAATGCCTGAAGCGTTTTTAGTAAAAGCTTAATCTTAATTACAGGGCAAATAAATAATCAGGCACCTGCATTGCAGGTGCTTTTTAATTCTATTTTAAATTAGGTTATGACTATTCAATTAAAATATTTTCGTTTTTCATTTTGCCTCATTTTAATGCTCAATGCAGGCTATCTCCAGGCACAGGAAACTATTAATCCTCCGGCAATCATAAATAAAAATGGTGTTTGGCTAAAAGGCGACTTACATGTGCACTCACGGCATAGTACAGAATCATCGAATAATTCGATAGCAAAAATCATTAATTTTTCTAAATCTGTTAAAATGGATTATGTGTGCATTACAGATCACGATAATCATGTAGACGGTGATGTGGAACACCATACCTGGGCAGATCCAGAATTTAAATCAGACTCGCTTCTATTGTTATATGGTGCAGAATGGACTACAACCAGAGGGCATGGAAATGTATTTTCTGATAAACCATATCATCATAAACACTTATTTGATGTTCGAGACGAACGTGATGTTAATATTGGTAAAGTGAAGAAATCTCTTAATATTCACTTATCGGCAAACCATCCAAGCGGAAAAGACAATTTTGGTTTTTCTTATGATCTGGTTCAATCGATTGAAGTTTGGAATTCGTCAGTTTGGTCAAAAAATGCAAATGCAATTATGATCTGGGATGATATGCTTTCATCAGGAAGGATGATGACGGGAAGAGGAGGAAGTGATACACATCACGGCGTACCTACAGGAGCTGAAAAACCAAGTGCAAACACCTATCAAGCTGAATATAATTATGTTGGTACGCCAACAACCTGGGTTTTTGCAAAGGAAAAAAGTTTAACGGCAATTGTTGATGCGCTAACTCATGGAAAGGTTTCTGTGAGTTCAAATCCTTTTGCACCAAGAGTAGAATTTTATGCAGATGCAAATGAAGATGGGAAATTTGAGATGATGATGGGCGACAATGCCATTTCGAAAGGTAAACCTGTAAAATTTTTGGTTCAGTTAATTGGTAATACTTTGCCTGATGTAGATTACACTATTACCATCATTAAAAATGGAAAGAAATTGAATACTTACCATGCTAAAGGCGAAATACCAACGGTTCAATTTGAAGATACACCAGAAACAAAAGGGAGAAGCTATTATCGGGTAACTGTTGAGGGCATAAATACACCGTATCCACAGGTACCAAAATCTATGGCTTTAAGTGAAAATATGGTTGCTTTATCAAATCCGATTTATTTTAACTTCGATCCAAAATTTTAGATTTCTTTAAAATTATTAAAAAGACTATTTAAAGTCTGTCAAAAGCATGGATGCATTAAACGTTAAACATGCAATTATATTAAGTCAATTGAAGAATCTGCTAATCAAAACATAAGGATTCTTCAAGGTAACATTTACCTCAACACAATAATAGCTGTCTGGCCAAGTCCAACCTTACATTATAATATACTGCCCTGCCAATCATAAATTTGCTGCAATTTTGATTATGCTATTAAATCGGGAGCCATACTATCAAAAAACTGAGAACTTTAATATATTAGTGTTCAATCAAATTACTGTGATGAAAAGACTATGTATCCTCCTTATTACCGCTATTTTTCCCTTTTTCCTTATAGCACAACAGATACCATGTAACTGCCTGCAGAATTTAAATGAGGCAATTGTTAAAACTGAGCTCAACTATGCCGGATTTCCACAAAAAGTATATGCTAAGACAAAACCGGCCTATGAAAATCTGGTAACCAGTCTCCGCGCAAAGGCAGAGAATGAAAGCAATCCTAAAAACTGCTATTATCTTATTAAAGATTATGTTCGTTTTTTTGCAGACAAACATTTTTCATTGACATACCTCAACAAAGATGATTACGAAAAAGAGACCATAACTATAGACGAATCTTATTTTAAAACACTGAAACCAGGTATTGGCACTGAAGGCATTTGGATAAACGCAGACAGTTCAATTAAGCTGGGCATAAAAAAATTCCCGGGCAATGAATACAAGGCTATTGTACTTAGTGCAAAAGATAGCATGCTCCATAAGGGGCTTGTCTATTTCACACTAAAACCGCATCAAAAAGGCTATCTCCTAAACCAGTATAATGTATTTAACAGTATAGATTTTTATGCCCAGCAAAGAGGTGGCCTGCTACAACTGTGGAATTTTTCACTTTTTGGAAGGGTTTTTCCGAATGAAATGACTGCCAAAGAAAAAAAGGAGTTAGGTACATGGAAAAACAGCAACAATGGACTCGATTATTATCAATTGGACAAGGAAACCAGCTATATCAAAATTCCGACCTTCTTTAATAACGACAGTAAAATCGAGAAATTAGTTGCAGCCCATGATAAAACCATCAGGAATAGTAAGTACCTGATCATAGATCTGCGTGGGAACGGAGGGGGCAATTCCGGTTGGAACTTTCTCTTACCCTACGTGATGACCAACCCCATCAAACAGGACAGCCCTTTACTTCGGATTTCCCAGGACAATGTCCGGCTCAAAAGATCAGAGCTTGAGTATTTCGTCAAAAATCCAGTACCTGTAGATCTAAAAAAATACTATCCGGATCAATATGTGGCTAAGCTCAAAAAAATCTACGAAGAACTCCCATCTGCCAAAAGCACGTTTTATCAGATCCCCGGATTGACGATCCCTCTTGATTCTGTTCTTGGCAGTCCTGCTAAAGTTGCACTAATTACTGATGAACTTTGCGGTAGCTCTACAGAATACTTTTTTCATTTAATGAAACAGAGCAAAAAGACAACACGATATGGTAGGAATAGTGTAGGCATGATGGATTACGAAGGGCCAACATCACAAACGCCACTTCCGTGCAAAATGCTGATACTTATGATGCCAGTATCGAAATCGAGCTGGACCGATAAAAAGCCAATTGATGCAACAGGATTCCGTCCAGATGTTAAGCTCAACATATCAGCCGATCAGTGGGTTGAATACATTATCAAAGACCTCAAAAAGGAAAAACTGAATTAAGATGAATAACCCTTTTCCGCAATTCCTTTAGGGAGTAAGCTTTATACGAATTTTTTCGCAAGTAACCCCGTCTTTCCTGAAGTCGTGTGATCAATTTTAATACGGCATCGATAAAAAAATCATTTCAACCCGGATACATCTTTTAAAATTCTGTTTTTTTAGATACTTAATTAAAAAAAAGAGGCTATCTCAAAAAAAGGGTAGCCTCTTTGGTTGGGTGTTACTCAGCCATTTACTCCCGATTACACTACCTACTTTGCCCGAAAATGCGTCATTTGCGCCTTTTGAATACATTGCCATAATTTTTGTTTTTTATTGAAAGAATGTTTCTATAAAAGGATTTCTGTTTATACCGGTATATTTTAAATCCATGCTCAAACCTAGCGGTTTAGCTGCATTGCCATGTCATTTTGAGCTAAAATGAGCTAAATTGAGCTAATTTAGACCGTTATTGAGCTAAAATGGACCGTTACTGTTTGGGCGGCGGTGCAAAAGCCAAGGCATTATGGCAGCCCAATATCATTAAGTTGAACCATTCGGCACAAAAAATAATTTAACCACAGATAGAAAAGAATGCACACAGATATAAAAATCTGTGTTTATCTGTGCGCATTTGTGGTTAAAAACGCTTAAATAATGACATTGGGTGGCGGCCTGCTTAAGGGCAGCATAACCGTAAGCGGTGGTGCCATTCTGCGAAAGCAGGCGCTGGCTTTACCTTTTAGGTAAAGAAAAGGTAAAGCCGGGGTAACCCTGGGGTTAACTTGGGGTTAACCTGGTAGCAACAAAGGGTACAGAACAGGTATAGCAGGGGTAGTCAAATACGGCCATTTCGCCGGCTTTTTTAGTAGGCAGTCAGTAAATCTTTCAGGTAAAAACGATCGCCACCAGGTAGTTTTACAGATTTGACTGTGCCGTCTTTTACCTTACGTTTGTAACTGGAATTGGTTAGATTTTGAAACTGCAGCAGTTTGCTACTATTACAGAAAACAGCCTTTAAACCACCTATAGCATATTTTTTTTGAGCAACAAAAAACCCCTTCAAGTCATCCTTAAAGGGGTTTAAAGCAGTGGGCCCACCTGGGCTCGAACCAGGGACCAAAAGATTATGAGTCTTCTACTCTAACCAGCTGAGCTATAGGCCCGGAAAAAAGGTTATCCTTTTTTGCGAGTGCAATGTTACAAATTTGAATTGAATTTTCGAAAATGTTTTCGGCATTTTTTCATAAAAAGAAAGAATATAAACTCATTTTCAAGTGCTTAATTTTACTTTTCATTTTACGGGCAGTCTTTTCTAACTAAAAATTGTGGATAAAACGCCGATTAATCTATCCTCAAATCCATTTCGAATAGGTTAATTTTGTAATTGATATGAATACGCCCGACCCGGACAACCAACTTCTTTTAGATTTTTTAGCCACCACCAACCAGCCTGTTTTTTTAACAGGTAAAGCTGGAACGGGCAAAACTACGCTGCTACGCAAGATTAGAGATACCACCAAAAAGAATTTTGCCATTGTTGCACCTACTGCTGTGGCCGCAATAAATGCTGGTGGCGTAACACTTCACTCCTTTTTTCAGATTCCTTTCGGTCCTTTGGTTCCTGTTGTTGATGAAAATGCGGAAACGAATTTCAAATATTCAGACGAAAAAACAAGGTTATTACGCTGCCTTGATTTATTGATTATTGATGAGATAAGTATGGTAAGGGTTGATTTAATTGATTTTATCGACCGTACTTTAAAACGTGTTAAAGGCTCTAACCGTCCCTTTGGTGGTGTTCAGGTGTTAATGATCGGCGATCTTTACCAGCTCTCTCCTATTTTTCACGATGCCTGGCATATCCTGGGCAGTTATTATTCCAGCCCCTACTTTTTCGATAGCCTGATTTTCAGGTCTACGCCAATGCTTACCTTTACCTTAGATAAAGTTTATCGCCAATCAGACCCCATATTTCTGGATATTTTGAACGGCATGCGCGAAAACAGTCTTGATGTTGGCTTACTAGCGAAGCTGAATGAGCGTTACGATCCATCTTTAGATCAGGAATGGAAAGATGATTACATTACTTTAACCACACACAACCAGCTGGTTAACGAAATCAACCAGGGCTGTTTAGAAAAATTACCAGGAGAAATTTTCGAATTTAATGCGGAGGTAAGCGGCGATTTTCCGAAGGATGCCTACCCTACCGATGAAAAACTCCAGTTAAAACTCGGGGCGCAGGTTATCTTTATTAAAAATGATTCTTCGGGCAAAAAGCAGTTTTACAATGGAAAAGCGGCAAAAATAACGGCTATTAGTCAAGATTCGATAAAAGTAACCTTCACCAATGGTGGCAGGGAAATCGAAGTAGAAAAAGAAATCTGGCAAAATGTTAAATATAGCCTGAGTGACGAAGAAAATAAAATCGACGAAACCAGCACTGGATCATTCTCGCAATACCCGTTTAAATTAGCCTGGGCCATTACCGTACATAAAAGCCAGGGATTAACCTTTGATCAGGCGATAGTTGATGTAAGCACCGCATTTACCCACGGACAGGCCTACGTAGCACTCAGTCGCTGCAGAAGTTTGGAAGGGCTTATCTTAAAATCACCTGTGGTTGCCGAAAACATCATTACCGATGCCAAGGTAATCAGTTTCACAAAGGCCGCTCACCAGGATAAACCTACGCCAGAGCTGCTGGCACGTTATACGCAGCGATACGCCTGGGGATTGATCCATGAATTGCTGGATTTTTCACTGGTTGCCAAAGACTGGGAGAAACTCGGGCGTTCCAAACTGATCGACAAGGACGAGAAAAATGCCTTTTTATCAATTTACGAACAAGGCTGCCAGATCCTTCAGCACGAAATCTTTAAAGTGGCCAGGAATTTTATCGCAAAAGAATTTTCTAAAATAAGTACCGATGAAAATCCGGCAAATGAAAGTGCTTTTATGGAACGTTTGCAGAAGGCATCTGATTATTTCGTTCCAAAACTTGAACAGCTCATTACCTTAATGGCAAGAATTGTAGCCATCAATTTTTATAATGATACCCACTCTGACAAACTCCTTACGGTATTAAACGACTGTAAAGATGCACTCCAGATAAAACTGGCTTTATTTAAAATTTCGTGGAATCCATTTTCGATCAAAGATTATATCGATACTTTACATGCGGCAGGCAATAAACAGCCAGAGAAAAAACCAGTTAAATCGAGCATCAAGCCGAAAGAGGTTTCCAATCCACAGGTTTATAAAAATCTGGTCGAATGGCGCAAAACAATCGCGCTGCAACGGGGTACTCAAGATTATGCGGTACTTTCAGACTTAGCACTACTTTCCATTGCCGAAAAAATGCCCAGAACTACCGATCAACTGGCAGCACTTAAAAGCGTAGGAATTGGCAATGCAAAAGAACTTGGCCAGCAAATTACACGCATTGTAAACGCCCATTTGGGTACAAGTGAGTTATTTTAAAAAAGTTTAGTTCAATAGCTCTTTTTTTAATACTTTCGCAACCCCATTTTAGTCGCCAAACACAGCATACCAAGCCATGAGTAAGTTTTTATACGGAATCGATTTTGGAACAACCAATTCGGCACTTTCTATTTATGATGAAGAAAAGAAAGAAATTGTAGATACGATTTCTATCCCCTCATTAATCTATTTTACAGAAGTAAAAAGCGTTATTGATGGTGAAAGTCATATTGTTGGCGAAAAAGCAATCGACGCTTACCTGAACGATGGTATGAAAGGCCGTTTTATCAAATCCATTAAACAGATCCTTTCGAGAACTACTTTTACTGAAACCCGCATTCACAATAAACGATATACAGCTTCCGATCTGGTTACACTCATTCTTAAAGACCTGAAAGAAAAAGCCGATCTGATTACGGGCGATGATTGCCACAAAGCCATTATCGGCCGGCCAGTTTTCTTTGATGATGATAATACGATGAAAGATACCCTGGCGCAGACCAGGTTAAAAAAAGCTGCCGAAAGCGCGGGTTTTACTGATGTGCGTTTTCAATTCGAACCTATTGGGGCCGCCTTTGCCTACGAAAAAACAATTAAGAAAAAAGAACGTGTTTTAGTGGCCGATTTAGGTGGGGGTACAACAGATTTCACCTACCTGATTCTCGATCCGGATAAAGTTGGCAGCAAAGACCGTAAAAACGATATGATTGCCTCTGGTGGTATCTACATTGGTGGCGATAGTCTGGATTCTGCTTTTATGTGGGATAAAGGCACTCCTTACTTTGGAAAAAACACGATGTATGAGGCTACACCCGGCAAAATTTTAAATGTGCCGAAATCGCTTTTTGCCAATATCTGCACCTGGGATAAAATGAACTTTTTTAACGGTTTAAAAATCCAGAAAGAGATTGAGGAATATTATTATTACTCAGGCAACGATCCGAAATTTAAAAACCTGATCACCTTGATCGAAAATAACCTCGGTTATTCTTTGTTCAGATCGATTGAGAAAACGAAAATCGAACTTTCCGACCAGCCTGTTTCTACCTTTGCCTATAACAATATGGAAATTGAGATTGATGAAAATATTTCACTCGAACAGTATAATTCGATTATCGAAAAAGACATCAACAAAATCGATGCTTATCTGGATCAGTTTATGGAAACATACAAAATCAAGCCAGAAGACATTGACTGCTTGTTTTTAACCGGAGGAACATCGATGGTTTCGGCCGTACAAAACTTGTTTAAAACCAAATTCCCGCACATTCCATTAAACTCTGGCGATAATTTCAAAAGTGTGGCTAAAGGATTGGCGTATAGCGGTTATTTATTTGAAAATTAGCATTTTGTCATTCTGAATGTAATGAAGAATCTGCAGCAGCCAAGTTCAAATTTGCTACCGACTGGTTTTTAACCACAGAGGGCACAAAGAATAAAGCGCAGAGAGAACAGAGCTGGGTGCCAATTTTCGCTTTGTTTATCTGAATTAATTTTATTACACTTTGGTCTTTATCTTAACAGATCAAAACCTATAAACCTAAATGACTTTATTTTATGCTAACGCTCGTTTCTAACGAGCGTTGAATAGTCAATCGTTTACAACGATTAAATTGTTTAGCCCATAGCCCTTCATTTTTAAGGTTTCCACTCCCCCTTGTTCCTAAACCAGATTGGAGCGAACATACCGATTCTTCATCGGTATAAAGCGTAAAGCGGGGCTGACAGCCGCTAAGAACCACAAGTCATTCATTTCCCAATTCCAAAACCTAATAAAGAGTTTTCTATTTCGGTCGGTGAGACACCAACCGATAGCATAAAAGGATTGGCGTATAGCGGTTATTTATTTGAGGATTAAAGATAAATCTGCAACATAGCAGCACTGTCTGCATAGGTCATAGGCCGAGGAGAAGAATGCTGATTTGGATTTGGAGCGCAGGATCTGTGCAAACCACCCAGTTCCTTCCCGTTTTCCGCTTTTACGCTTCGCTACCTCGTTGCTGCAGGGTAACGCTTCAACCGGGGCTAATGGGCCAAAACAGTATTTCATTTTTAGGGTTGCAGGATGCACAAACCCTTGTTCCTAAACCAGATTGGAGCGAACATACCGATTCTTCATCGGTATAAAGCGTAAAGCGGGGCTGACAGCCGCCAAGAACCACCAGTCATTCATTTCCCAATTCCAAAACCTAATAAAGGGTTTTCTATTTCGGTCGGTGAGACACCAACCGATAGCATAAAAGGATTGGCGTATAGCGGTTATTTATTTGAGGATTAAAGATAAATCTGCAATATAGCAGCACTGTCTGCATAGGTCATAGGCCGAGGAGAAGAATGCTGATTTGGATTTGGAGCGCAGGATCTGTGCAAACCACCCAGTTCCTTCCCGTTTTCCGCTTTTACGCTTCGCTGCCTCCTACCTCGTTGCTGCAGGGTAACGCTTCAACCGGGGCTATTGGGCCAAAACAGTATTTCATTTTTGTGGTTGCAGGATGCGCACAAACCCTTGTTCCTAAACCCGATTGGAGCGGACATACCGATTCTTCATAGGTATAAAGCGTAAAGCGGGGCTGCAATCCGCCAAAAGAACTGCGCGTTCATTTTCTAATATTAATAAAAAAATTATCTCCTCGCTATGCTACAATATCAAATTCAAAAAAAAAAGTTGGTGAGACACTAACCTTGAAATTAATTTAGTTAAACTGCCAATAGAAATATTCATGTTCTTTAGCTGCTAAACTTACTAGACTTTTTATTTTACCTGCCCGAGATTATCGCAGACGCTTGCTTGTAAATACTAAAATACAACTTCGTAACATTATTAGGAATATTTTTTTTCTTTAAGCTAAGATTTTATAATTTAGCCGAGGCAAAATTGGTGCGGCTGATAAAATAGATGCAGTAAGCAAAACTTTACGCGTTAGGCGTGAAAGCAATTAATGTAGTGAGGTCTGGAAAACCTGTTTTCTAGAAGAGATGAAATCGAACTGCCGAACATTTCTTTGGCAGACGCACCAATTTTTCATTCAATTTAAGTCAGGCGGCTAAATTGAAGTACCGATATGCCTTTATGCCGCCTAAAACTCGTGCTAAAATTAGTGGTTTGTTCAAAACCCAATAATTCAGCTATTTCATCAACCGTATAATCACTATGAAGCAACAATTCTTCCGCTTCGCGCATTATCCGATCTTTGATGAGCACTGTTAAGCTTTTCCCAAGTACACGGTCTAAAAATTTATTCAATTTGCCAGGGCTCATCCCCATACCTTCCGCATAAAACTGAATTGACCTTTCTTGCTTATAAAATTGCTCCAAAATAGCCCTAAACCGCAATACCTGCTGTAAATCATCTAAGGTTAAAGCAGCGAGATAACCGTCTAAACCAGCCGTAAAACCCAGAAATAATGATAAGTATTGCGCTAAAAAGGACATATCTTTTTTAATATTGATTTCTTTTTTTAGCTGATCGAGCAAACTATAAGTTTTAGTTGATTTATGCGGATCGAGATCCCTTAAAGACAAATTTAAGAAGAGATTCTTAGCCTGTGGATCCAAGTGCTGAAGTAAAAATTCTGCATATAATAAACTGCTAAAACTGAGCCAATAACCTGAGGTAATTTCTCCTTCGAGCCTAACCAGGCCCTCCTCCGGAATAAAAAATATCCTGCCGTTTAACAAGGGGTAATCGCCAGAATTCATGCACAAAAAGCCTTTCCCCTCACGTACAATCAACATACGCATAGGGTATATTGCCTGCAACGCACGTTCTCTTTTAAAAAAACCGGTAATTGGCTCTAGCTGTATCATAAACTTAAGGATAAACAACAGTAAGACCAAAGTTATCAGATTTGGTTACAAGTTGCTAAAATAATCTATTATAACGATTAAATTCCATCTGTAATACAGGCTATAAGAATCGAAGCATCAACCAATCATTATTCCTTCGGCTCAATAATTAACAAATTTATTGCGATTGATAATGTTTGATGCAATTCGAAAGAAACCTTTAAACCCTTTTTTAGATTAAATCCATTTATTGGGCCGCTTTGATAAAACAGAACTTCTTCTCCAATATCGTTCCTGATTTTCCCAAAGCCTTCAGTTTCATTATAATAATCTATTGTTCCCATTTCTTTTGTCACCATTTCGAACTTTTGCGTTAACTAATACATAGTTAACCCAAAAAACTGTGCCAAATAATAAATAGACCGTAATATAATATAAAAAGAACCGACTGTAAGGCCTACCTATGCAGATAGCACCATCACTTTAATGGCCTCGATACCACTTTGTGTAAATTCGATTTCAAACTGAACAATATTATTGGGCTTTATCGGATCGATTACGCCGCGGGCAAAAACACTCACTTCGCGCCCACCATTTGACGGAGTAATACTGCCAACACCTTCTTTAGGGTTATAAAACTTTACGGTACCTAATCTCATTGCACCATTAAATCAGTTTTACATCAACCGCATTGGGGCCTTTTTTCCCTTGTGCTATTTCGAACTCTACCCGATCATTCTGGCTTATTTTATCAACCAAGCCTGTTACATGAACAAAAACTTCTTCTCCGTCTTCTGTTATAATGAAGCCAAAACCTTTAGATTCATTGTAAAATTTTACTGTTCCTTGCATTTAATTTAGATTTAATACAATAAACATACAAAAACTCAAAAAGTTTTAGCAATTAAATAGATTTCTATACCAAATCTATAGATCAAGCGACAATTAATGATGATTTTAATATTCAAACAAACAAAGCACATATAAACAAAAAAAAGTCGTAGACTGAATCAGCAACTTAGCTATTTTATTCCGTTACACTAAGTATTGACTAAGCGAATTTGGATCAAAAAACCAACAAAAACAGACACGCTTTACCAGAATTGATATTACGATTGACATAATATAAGGAATACAAGTCCTTAATAGAGAAATTTGTAAAAACTGCTCCTATTAATAAGCGCTCACCTTACATTATTATTGCGCATTGCAAAACAACCCTAAATGCTACAAGGCTGTTGTGAATACCAGAAAATGAATTCTTTTTTTATCCGGATACCGAATTTTGCCGCATCATCAAAATAAACCATTCGAAGAGAAAAATTTCTCTTGAAAAAAGTATTTGAAAGTTGAAACTAACCCTTTTTTCCGCTAAAAATCACAAAGAAAACACTAAAACCACCCAAAAGGAAAACTATTCCAAGAATCAAATTTACTTTATCGCCCATTCTGTAAGTTACAGATTAAAATCAGAATGACAATAGGCTGACACAAAATAATTAAAAAAACAACTTAAAGTTGTATGATTTTCAATTTTTATAGCTTTTTCACACTAATTCCGATGAGTCCGGTTGATGATGAGATAAGCTGATAACTGACCCGATCACCAATTTTTAGTCCTTTGAGCCTAAGAACCAGAACCCGCTTTTTAAGCTGATCATCTTCTAAAAAACAGATAGGCCTATCCTTATGAAATGCGACTATGGTTCCCTTTGCCATGCGTATGAAATCAATTATTTTATCATAACTGATTTTAAATCGCCTAAACGGGACACTCTTAGAAGAGATTAAGCAGAATTTTAAAATCGAAATCTTTATATTAAAATTTTGGGCCTCGCCTTAAGTTTAACTATACCCATTATGTTTTTAGCAACTATTCCTCTTTTCGTAATAGCAGTATCAAATTCGACTGTACTTCCAACATACAAACCTTTAGCTTTGCAATCTACTATATCAAAATAGATGCTTTCTAAAACCAAATATTGAGAGATTAAACCGAAACCTCTTTCTTTATTGTAAGCTGTTATTACTCCAGTCATCGTAGTATTGTTAGCGTGCATACCTACATAAAGCTAACATTACCAGTACAATACCTATTAAACAGTAGAGATTATTAACAAAAAAATAGATAACCTTAATAAATCTGTTGATGTATGTATTTTGACCAAAAACGTTTTATAATTTCATTTTGGATCCATTCAATATACAATTCAACCGCCCTATAAATAACTAATTCTATTTTAACATTATTCGCATAAATTTTGATACAATACTTCAGGCTATAAAACTATATCCTATATTTATTCAAAATACCTTAATCAAATAAATGAAAACAACTTTTACGCTACTGTTATCTGCCATTGCATTTGTATTAATATCGGCAACAACACTGAACAAAAACATTTACGAAAGCAGGGCTTTCGATTTTTTCCCAAAATATAAAATAGACACACCAGATCAGGATCGTTTTGTAAAAGTGACCCTTGCTCAAGGAGAATTTACAGAACCTACAGAAATGACCATCCTCCCTAACCTGGATATTTTGGTAGCACAACGCAGAGGTGAAGTATTGATTTATAAAAACCAGACCAAAAAAATCAAAGAAGCTGGTAAACTTGATGTTTATTTTAAAACCAACACCCCTAATGTTAATGCGGAAGAAGGTTTATTGGGCATGGCTGCCGACCCAAAATTTGCCATAAACAATTATGTTTATCTTTTTTATAGCCCTTTTGATAAATCTGTAAACCGATTATCAAGGTTTAAACTGGTAAACGATCAGATTGTAAAAGAATCAGAAAAGATCGTTTTAGAATTCTATTCTCAGCGCGAAATCTGCTGCCATACCGGAGGATCTATTGCTTTTGGTTCAGACAATTTACTTTATGTATCTACTGGTGATAATTCTACTCCTTTTGATGCCCCAAAACAGAAATATGTAAATAAAGGTTATGCGCCGCTTGATAACAGAAAAGGTTTTGAACAATACGATGCCAGAAGATCGGCTGGAAACACAAACGATTTGAGAGGTAAAATCTTAAGGATCAAGGTAAATGAAGATGGTACTTACAGCATCCCGGAGGGTAACCTTTTCCCGAAAAATGATCCAAAATCTAAACCGGAAATTTATGTAATGGGTGATCGAAATCCTTACAGGATTTCAGTAGATCAAAAAACTAATTTTTTATATTGGGGAGAAGTTGGTCCGGATGCTTCCAATGACGACGCTTTAAGAGGCCCCAGAGGATATGATGAAGTAAACCAGGCAAGAAAGGCTGGTAACTTTGGCTGGCCCTTATTTATAGGCAATAACTACCCATATAAAGCTTACGATTACACGAATGGAGCCAATGGCAACGCTTTTGATCCTGAAAAGCCAATTAACAATTCGCCAAACAATACAGGTTTAGAACAACTGCCACCTGCGCAACCTGCCTATATCTGGTATCCGTATGGCGAATCGAAAGAATTTCCACAGGTAGGTTCGGGCGGGCGTACCGCAATGGCCGGACCAGTTTATTATGCAACTGCAAACTCACCCTACCCCGCTTACTATAATGGAAAACTGATTATTTACGAATGGGTACGTGGATGGGTTAAAGCCGTTACGATGAATGCACAGGGTGATTACCTGAGCATGGAACCTTTTATGTCTAATGTTTCTTTAGCTGCACCTATTGATATGGAATTGGGGCCTGATGGAAAATTATACATTCTGGAGTATGGCAAAGGCTGGTTTACCAAAAACCCTGACGCAGCAATTACGAGGATCGATTATTTAAAAGGTAACCGACCACCATCAGTTGAAAGTTTAAATATTGCTAAAACAAGTGGATTACTTCCTTACAAATTAACCGCAACGGTTAAGGCTAAAGATCCAGACGGAGATGCTTTAACTTACATTTGGAACCTGGGAAAAGGAGTTACCAAAACTACAACCACGCCAAGTTTACAGTATACCTTTACTAAAGCGGGCGAATATCCGGTTAGCGTTACCGTAATTGATAAAAGTAAAGCTTCTGCAAAAAGCCAGGTTGTACCGGTATATGCAGGGAACGAGCACCCAACTGTAGCTATTGACTTAGCTGGAAACAAAAGCTTTTATTTTCCGAATAAACCAGTTGATTATAAAGTTTTAGTAAGCGATAAAGGTGCTAAAGTGAATAATAATCGCATATACATTTCAAATACTTATACAGAAGGGACAGATTTAGCTGGAGCAGAATTGGGCCACCAACAAGCAGCACAAACCCTTGTGGGTAAAACGATTATGTTAAAATCTGATTGTAGCACTTGCCACAAAGAGGCTGCTGTTTCCATTGGTCCTGCGTTTAATAAAATCGCAGCAAAATATAAAAACGATAGTAAAGCGGTTGATTATCTGGCTTCGAAGGTAATTGGCGGCAGTCAGGGTGTTTGGGGAGAAGTACCCATGCCTGCGCATACTGCGATGAAAGAAGCTGAAGTGAAAAAAATTACGGAGTGGATTATGACTTTAGGCAATAAAGAAGCAGTCAAAGCATCACTCCCAACTGCAGGCAAAATCATTCCACCAGCTGCTGCTGATAAGAAGAAATCGGTTTTAACTTTAAAGGCAACTTATACAGATGCAGGAGGTACAGCATTTAAAAAACCGTTAACCACAACAAAAGTAATCAACCTGAAAAGTAATGTAATTGATGCGGATGATATCAAAGATTTTGGCGGTTTTGAACGAAAAGATATCTATGGTGGTGAAAAACTTATTCTGACCAAAGCAAATGGTTGGATAGCCATTAAAAATGTTGATTTAACTGGCATTTCAGGATTTGGTTTTTCATTTTTAAATCTTGATCCTGGATCAGATGGTGAAATCGAGATCAGGTTAGATGATAGCAGAGGCATTATGATTGGCAAATCTACCTTTAGGAAAAGTATCCCGATCAATATGCTTTCAGATGGAAAATTCCATTCAATTTATTTTGTGTTCAAAGAGCTAAAAACCGGCGACAAAAAGAACAGACCGATTATTCAATCGATCACGGTAGAACCTAAATAGGTGTCTATAAATAAAATTATTTTGATGTTGCGTCATTCCCGCGAAGGCGGGAATCTTAATGCGAATAGAAAATACCACTAAAGCATTAAGATTCCCAATCAAGTTGGGAATGACGCATCTATAAAATATTACTCTCCAATTAAGTACTTCGGGTTTTTTATTGTAAAAAAATGCCGTTTAATACCCTCCATTAAATCAGCAATAATATCTTTGCAACAAATGCTAAAGGATTTCCATGCAAAACATTAAAAACATTATTTTTGATTACGGAAACGTAATATTTGATATCGATTTCAGAATTGCGCAAGCATCTTTTCAAAAGTTGGGCATTACCGACATCGAAAATTTCTTTGCCCATAAAGCACACAATCAATTATTTGATGACTTTGAAACCGGAGCAATTTCTCCTGCCGAATTTAGGACAGGAATTAGAAAGGCAGCGCGCAAACCAGACTTAACCGATAAACAGATTGATGATGCCTGGAACAGCTTATTGATCGGTACCATCCAGGAAAATCACGATTTATTACTTCGGGTAAAAGAAAAATACCGTACATTTTTGCTGAGCAACAATAACGAAATCCATTACGACTGGATTATCAATTACCTGAAAACCACTTTCGAAATCAATAATTACGATGCTTATTTTGAGAAAGCCTATTTTTCTCAACACATGAAACTGCGTAAACCCAACACCAATATTTTCGAACAGGTATTAAAAGACAATAATTTAGACCCTGCCGAAACTTTATTTATTGATGATAGTCCACAGCATATTGAAGGCGCAAAAAAAGTAGGTTTAAATGCCTTATTAATGACCGAAAAACCAGCTCAACTGGAAACTTTTTTAAAAGCAAACGGAATTTTGTAAATTAGTGTATGTCAGAAAAAAAGTTTAAGTCGCTAAAAGAGTTCTACCCTTTTTACTTGTCAGAACATACCAATACTACATCACGTATTTTACATTTTATTGGTACCGGATTGGTTTGCCTCGCTTTTTTTACAGGCTTTCTTTTCCACAACTGGCATTTCTTTTTGGCTATTCCTGTACTTGGATACGGCTTTGCGTGGGTTGGTCACTTTTTCTTCGAAAAAAACAAACCCGCTACTTTTCAATATCCGGGTTATAGTTTAGTAAGCGATTTTATATTGTTCTATGATCTCTTGACCGGGAAACAATCTTTTGTAGTGAAGAAATAATTCGGCGTAATTAAAAACGACCACTGGGCCTAAACTCGATCGATAGCTATCGGATGAAGCGGCATCCTTTTTGGCTGTCACCCTGAGGGGTAATTTATTGTATAAAAATCAATATGAATGACGCATATCTTTTTTTGCCCAGAGGCTCGTCCTTGCCTCGGCTCGCCGCCGCCGATGGGGCTCTTTCTTTTTGCTGTCAAAAAGAAACAAAAAACACCGGCTGAAAATTTTTCTTTCAAAGCTAGTGTGTAGGCTGGGTCGGTGGAGCCCGAAAAATTTGTTAGGCCGGATTTAAGTAGAACGGGGATACCGTGCTATGGCCTAGCTGGATGGAAATTCGACGGCGGCTAAAATATTGATTAATAGTTATTTACAGAATAACGTCAATGGTAGCGTAGTCGAAGGGCAGCCAAAAAGATACAGCGCAAAGCGAGGCTGCATGCCCCGAAGAACTGCTGCATGTTCATTTCAAAAAACAATGAAAAAAACTATAAAACATGAGATGCTGAACTAAATTCAGCATGACGATACGAAAACAAAAACAGTTGGCAATTTTCAGTTAACAGTATTTATTACCACCCAAAACTGAAAACCACCAACTGTTAACCGAAAGCTGAACTACAGTTTTCTTCTTTTTAATTCTCTTTCAATCAAACCCAGCTCACGACCTGTTTGCCCAGCAACTGATGTATTTTCCTGTGCTCTTCTGAACAGATAAGGCATTACTGCTTTAATAGGCCCGTAAGGAACATACTTTGCTACATTATAATTTGAATCGGCAAGGTTAAAACTCAAGTTATCACTCATCCCTAACAACTGGGCAAAATATACATGAGGGTGATTGTGGGAAATATTTTTTTCTTCTAAAAGATAAGTCAATAAACGGCTGCTATCTTCATTGTGCGTTCCTGCAACGATGGCAATTTCTTCAATATGATCTACACAATACCGTAAAGATTCGTTATAATCACGGTCAGATGCTGCTTTATCCGGTTGAATTGGCGAAGGATAACCCATTTCTACTGCACGTTTACGTTCTTTTTCCATATAGGCACCGCGAACCATTTTCACACCCAGAATAAAACCATCAGCTTTGGCGATTAAATGGTCGGCTTTCATATCGGCCAGTTTATCATGGCGGTACATTTGGTAGGTATTGTAAACAATAATACGCTCGCGGTTAAATTTACGCATCATATCCAAAGCCAGTTCATCAATGGTATTCTGGATCCAGGTTTCTTCTGCATCGATCATAATCGGCACATCTTTATCGAAAGCCGTTTTACAGATCATTTCGCAACGCAGTTTTACTTTTTCGTATTCTGCCTTTTCTGCATCATTTAAGGTTTCTTTAGCATCAAGCTTCTGCAATAAGGCAAAACGGCCAATACCGGTAATTTTGAAAACCGTGATCGGAATTTTGGCATCACCATCCGCGCGAACAATCGTACGGATAATCTCTGCACAGGTTTCATCAAAAACCTGTTCTTCCTCTTCCCCCTCAACCGAATAGTCTAAAATGGTACCTACACCACCTTTATGTAATTGTTCAATGGCTTTATCACATTCTGCAATGGTTTCGCCCCCACAAAATTGTTGAAATATAGTGGCTTTTATTGCACCCTGGATTGGTAAACCAATATTTAAAAAGAAATTGGTAATGGCAGGACCAACTTTGGTAAGGAAATTACTCCCTATCATTTTAAAAAGCCAATATGCTTTTTTTAATTCATTGTTAGATTTTTGACGGAAAGCAATTTCCGTATTGTCGAAATTTGGTTGTTTGTTGGGGGATAAATCCATTTTTATCTATTAATAAGTCAGATTGGTGCAAAATTATAAAAAGCATTGGTTGTTAAAACTAAAAACCTCTAAATAATCGTATTTTTGCACAAAATGATACAATTCAAATTAGAGGGCGAATTTATTCCATTAATCCAACTGTTAAAAGCAAGCGGATTGGTTGGGAGCGGCGGCGATGCCCAAACCGTGGTAGAAGATGGTTTAGTAAAAACTAACGGTGAGGTCGAATTCCGTAAACGTTATAAGGTTAGGGTTGGCGATATTATTACTTTTGGAGAAAACAAAATAGAAGTTATTTAATGGAACCACTAACCAGTGCAGGTCACACCCTATATTTCGAAAGTAATTTAGCAGCGCTAAAAACACTTTTGGAAAGTAACAAATACAGCAAAGTTTTTGTACTTGCTGATGAACATACCAGCGAAATCTGCTTGCCCCTATTTCAATCACTTTTAGATGATTATGCCGAATTTGACCTGATCGAAACTTCGGCAGGTGAAGAAAACAAAAACATCGATTTTTGTATCGGAATCTGGAAGACGCTTTTGGATTTTGAAGCAGACCGCAAAAGTTTAATGATCAATTTAGGTGGTGGTGTAATTACCGATATGGGCGGATTTATTGCCTCTACCTATAAAAGAGGAATCGATTTTATCAATGTACCTACTACCCTTTTATCGCAGGTTGATGCTTCGGTAGGTGGTAAAACCGGAATCGATATCGACAATGTAAAAAACATGGTAGGTACCTTTACCTTACCACAAATGGTTTTTATCGAAACAGCCTTTCTAAAAACTTTGCCACAACGTGAGCTTTTATCAGGTTTTGCCGAAATGATTAAACATGGCCTGATTTATGATAAGCCATATTACGAAAAATTAAAAGAAAGCAATTACTTAAGCCCTTCGGCACAAGATATTTACAGATCTGTAGAAATTAAAAATGAAGTAGTAACCATCGATCCGCATGAAAAAAACCTGCGTAAGATTTTAAACTTTGGGCATACCATTGGACATGCTGTAGAGGGTTACTCTTTGGCAAATGATGAAAACCCATTAACACATGGTGAAGCCATTGCCATAGGTTTTGTTTGTGAGGCTGCATTATCGATCAAAAACAGTACGTTAACTCAGGAGGAATTAAAGGATATTAGTGGATATATTTTATCCTTATACCCTAAATACCACATTAAAAAAGAAAGTTTCGATACACTTTTAGAACTGATGCAAAGTGATAAAAAGAATGAAGATGGAAACATTCTCTTTTCACTTTTAGAAACAACAGGTAAATGCACGTTTAACTGCCGTGTAAGTACCGCCGATATTTTGAGCAGTTTAGATTACTATAACAGTTTATAAAATGAATTTTACCGGAAGTGATATTTCTGTTGTTGGCCTATTTGGTTTCGTAATTGTTTTAACCTTGGTTGAAATGTATTTCAGCTATGCCCACGACAGAAAATTATATACCAAACGCGATACGTGGACCAATATCTACCTGATGACGGCTGCTATTGTGATTAATTTAGCAACAAAAACAGGTACTTTTTTTCTACTGCAGTACTGTTATCAATTCCGTTTGTTCCAAATCCCTAATATTTGGCTTTATTGGTTTGTTTTGATTTTAGCGCAGGATTTTCTGTATTGGTTTTTGCATACAGTTGGCCATTACGTACGCTTTTTCTGGGCGATGCACGTTACACATCACTCGTCTGAACACTTTAACCTAACCACAGGTTTCCGTTCAACCGTTTTCGAACCTTTGTACCGTGTTTTCTTTTATTTGCCCTTAGCATTTATGGGTTTCACGGCTGTTGATATTCTTTTTGCCTACCTGGTAACCCAAATTTATGGCAACCTGGTGCACACACAGTACAATATTAAGCTTCCAAAATGGTACGGGTATATTTTCGTAACGCCATCACACCACCGCGTGCACCATGCCAGCAATGTACGTTACCTAGACAAAAATATGGGTATGGTTTTAATTCTTTGGGATAGATGGTTCGGTACCTTTCAGGAGGAATTACCAGAAGATGTGGTTAAATATGGTTTAACTACTCAGCCTGAAGATACTGGTGCGGTTAACATTATTTTCCATGAGTTTATTGCATTGAGTGCTGATGTTAAAAAAGCACCAACTTTTATAGATAAAGTGAAATACATTTTTAACCCGCCGGGATGGAGCCATGATGGAAGCACTAAAATTGCTAAAATTATGCAACAGGAATTGCGTGAGGAGGAACAGAAAAAATACGAAGCCTTACAACAGGACAAAGTAAAAGGGCTTAACGATAGAGGAGAATTAAGTTCTACAGGATAAAAAATATTAATTTGTTTAATCTAAAGGTCTGTGTCTCCACAGACCTTTTTTGATATACCTTATCAATTGTTTTTTAGCCACAGATGTGCACAGATAAACACAGATGATGTTTTATTCGAAAAAATGCTGTCATTCTGAGCACAGCGAAGAATCCCTGACTGCAGTAAACTGGTATTTCTTCGCCTGTAGATGCTTCGTACCTCAGCATGACAACTTATCTGTGTTTATCCTTTTCATCTGTGGTTAACAATACCTAAACCATATAAAAATCCGTTTTTAAGCTATTTCCAGAAACAAAAAGACCCATCAAGAAATTAGTCCATTTTAAACAAAATTAAATTTTATTAAAAATATTTTCAATTTCCTATTGACAAATTAAATTTTGTTGCTACATTTGGCTCAACAAAAAAAGGATGAAAAATTTTAACACATATTACTTTGGTTACTTTTACTATTTTAGTGAGAGCCGGGGCTAATATGCAAAAAGATATATAACAATATTAAAATGTATAAAAAAGTCCCGGCAAACAGCCGGGACTTTTTTGTTTTAACGCAAAAATGGAAACGACAAAACGAGTAGCAATCCAGGGTATTAAAGCATCTTTCCACGAGGAGGCCGCCTACAAATTCTTTGGTAAAGACATTGAAACTGTTGAGTGTAATTCTTTTAAAGAAACCTGCGACAAGCTAGAGAAAAACGATGCCGATTTCGTAGTAATGGCTATCGAAAACTCTATTGCAGGCAGTTTATTGCCAAACTACACACTGATCAGAGATTTTGGTTTTTCGGTTGTAGGCGAGGTTTATTTACCTATCCAGTTGCACTTGATGGCGCTACCAGGCGTAAAGTTTGAAGATATTAAAGTGGTTACTTCACATCCTATCGCCATCCGCCAATGTATCGATTTCTTTTACGATTATCCACACATTAAAATCGTGGAGAGCAACGATACTGCTGCTTGTGCAAAACGTATCCAGGAAGAGCAATTAACGGATACCATGGCCATTGCAAACAGTTTAGCTGCAGAACTTTATGGCTTAAACATTTTAGAACGCCGTGTAGAATCGAACAAGAAAAACTATACCCGTTTTCTGATCCTTAAAAAGGATAAAACAGACGAAGGAAAGAAAATAAACAAAGCATCAATCTGTTTTCAGGTTGGGCACAAAGCAGGCTCATTGGCAACTGTGTTAAATATTTTCGCCGAACAGGATGTAAGCTTAACAAAAATACAATCTATGCCGGTTTTAGGTAAAAGAAACGAGTATTACTTTTACGTCGACTTAGAATGGCCAAGTACAGAAAAATATGATAAGGCCATTAGAAAGGCATTAAAATACACCTCGAACTTTAATATTCTGGGAGAGTACCAGAAGAACGATAAAGTATAAAAGTCGGGAGTCCTAAGTCGGGAGTCCGAAGACAAATAAGAGAACAAATCAACTCATAATATAAAATAATTAAAATATAACTCCGGACTTCCAAAAAGAACTACGGAATTTAAACACCCCATCATCATGAAACTTAATTTAAACATCCAACCATTAAACACCTGGTTAAACGTAAACAACGAACCATTAATCATTTCTGGTCCTTGTAGCGCAGAAACTGAAGAACAATTATTAACTACAGCACATTTATTGGCTGCTACCGGTAAAGTATCGGTATTGAGAGCCGGTATCTGGAAACCACGTACCCGTCCGGGAGAATTTGAAGGTATCGGAAGTATCGGTTTAGAGTGGTTAAAACGTGCTAAAGCAGAAACTGGTTTACCAACGGCTGTAGAGGTTGCAAATGCAAAACACGTTGAAGAGGCTTTAGCAGCTGGTGTAGATATCCTTTGGATTGGTGCACGTTCTACTGTAAACCCCTTCACTGTTCAGGAAATTGCTGATGCTTTAAAAGGCCATGATGTTCCGGTATTGATCAAAAACCCAGTTAACCCAGATTTACAGTTATGGATCGGTGCAATTGAGCGTATCAATGGCGCTGGAATTACTAAAATCGGTGCTATTCACCGCGGTTTCTCATCATTCGAGAAAAGTTCTTTCCGTAACGAACCAATGTGGGAACTTGCTATTCAATTAAAAACACTTTGCCCTGAATTACCGATCATCAACGATCCAAGCCATATTTGCGGTAACCGTGAGTTAATCCCTTACATTTCTCAAAAAGCATTAGATTTAGATATGCAAGGTTTAATGATCGAATCTCACGTAGATCCTTCAGTTGCCTGGACAGATGCTAAACAACAAGTTACTCCTGCTGCTTTAGCTGAATTGGTTGACCGTTTAACTGTACGTGAACCAGAAGCACCAAATGAAGCTTTCGCTGATAAATTAGCCGACCTGCGTAAATCAATCGATAAAATTGACGATATCTTATTACAGAAATTAGGCGAGCGTATGGCTATTGTAGAGAAAATTGGTGAGTTTAAACGCGATAACCAGGTAACTATTTTACAGGTTAACCGTTGGGATGCCATCATTAAAAAAGGTCATGCTTTTGCAAAAGCTTTAAAATTAGACTTAAACTTTACTGAGAAATTCTTAGAATTGATGCACGGGGAATCAATCCGTAAACAAACTGAAATTATGAATGCTGGCAAAGCTGAACAAGGTATTGCTGCTGAGCAACATACTGAGGTTAAAGCGTAATTGAGGTTATAAGCTGAAAGACTAAAGCTGAAAGCTAAGTTTAACAGTGGTGTCATCCTGAGCCTGTCGAAGGACTTACGATAGTTTTCGACTAACTCAATATGATATTAAAAACAAATATAATGTAGTGTCAGGTGTTTCCATCTGACACTTACATTTAAGAATAAAAACAGAATAAAATGTCGAAAAACGCCTTAGTTTCTTTTAAAGGAACCAAGAATATTAATACGGAAATCCAATTAACAGGCTCGAAAAGCGAATGCAACAGGGCTTTAATTATTAGTGCTTTAAGCAAGAAACTGGTTAAAGTTGAAAACCTTTCCAATGCTGCCGATACGGTAACCTTAAATGGCATCCTAAACAAGTTGGGAGTTGAGACTAGTGAGTTGGGAGCAGACTCTAAACTGAAAGCTGCAAACTCCGAACTGGTTGACGTTGGTCCTGCAGGAACCGCTATGCGTTTCTTATCGGCTTATCTTTCGGCTAAAAACGGCAATTTCTTACTTACCGGAACCGAACGGATGAAACAGCGCCCCATTGGTATCTTGGCAGAGGCTTTAAAAACCATCGGCGCCGATATTTCTTATGCAGAAGCTGAAGGTTTCCCTCCATTGAATATTGTTGGCCCTTTAAATCAAAAAACTGCTGAAGTTAAAATTAAAGGCGATATCAGCAGTCAATATATTTCGGCCTTGCTGATGATTGCTCCTATCCTACCTCAGGGTTTAACTTTAGAAATTGAAGGTGAGCTTACCTCTAAACCATATGTAGATATGACTTTAGATATGTTGGCTGAAGTTGGCATTGCACATTCCTGGAACGGAAATTCAATTTCCATCAAACCACAGGTATTTAAACCTGGTACTTTGGTTGTTGAGCCCGACTGGAGTGCAGCATCATATTGGTATAGCATTGCAGCTTTAGCTGTTGAAGCAGAAATTAGTTTACCTGCATTAAAAGAGAAAAGTTTGCAGGGTGATAGCCAGATCAAAAATATCATGAAGATTTTTGGCATCGCTACCAGCAAAACTGATAAAGGAATCGCCATTAGCAACTTAGGCCTTTCTTTAGAGACTAAAGAAGTTTTAGATTTAAAAACCTGTCCGGATTTAGCACAAACTATTGTAGTTATTGCAGCCGCATTGGGCAAAAATATGTCTTTTACAGGCTTAGAAACCTTAAAAATTAAAGAAACAGACCGTATTGCAGCGCTTCAGAATGAATTGGCTAAAATAGGCGTTACTTTTACAGAAGATAATCTGGTTTATACCTTAAATACAGACAACCTTCATTTTCCGGATAAAGTTACTTTTGCAACCTACGAGGACCACCGTATGGCGATGGCTTTTGCACCACTTGCTTTATTGATTAACGAAGTTGAAATTGAAGAAATGCAGGTAGTAGAAAAATCTTATCCGTATTATTGGGAAGATTTGAAAAAAGCGGGATTTGATATTAGTATCAAGTAAAAAGTATCAAGAACCAAGTTTAAAGAACCAAGTATAAAGATTGGATGTTAAAATCCATTCAATAATTTAATCAATCTATAATTCAATCAAAAATAATGGCAGGCAACTCATTCGGACAACTATTTCGCATCACAACCTTTGGCGAATCTCATGGCGTAGCCATTGGGGTAATTATTGATGGCTGTCCGGCGCAATTGGATATCGATATGGATTTTATCCAATCAGAACTTGACAAACGTAAACCTGGTCAATCCAAAATCACCACTCAAAGAAAAGAAAGCGATACCGTTCAGATTTTATCGGGTGTATTTGAAGGAAAAAGTACGGGTACGCCAATTGCACTTTTAATTCCAAACGAGGATCAACGATCAAAAGATTACGGTCATAATGTTGATGTTTACCGTCCCAGCCATGCCGATTATGTTTATGATGCAAAATATGGCATCCGCGATCACCGTGGCGGAGGTCGCTCTTCTGCCCGCGAAACTGCTGCCCGTGTAGCTGCTGGTGCTATTGCAAAGCTGTTTTTAAAACAACAGGGCATTGAAATTTTCGCACACGTAACTTCGGTAGGTACAATAGAAGCCC
Source organism: Pedobacter sp. Bi27 (assembly GCF_918698255.1). Taxonomy (NCBI): domain Bacteria; kingdom Pseudomonadati; phylum Bacteroidota; class Sphingobacteriia; order Sphingobacteriales; family Sphingobacteriaceae; genus Pedobacter; species Pedobacter sp. Bi27. Next base: position 65,277 of record NZ_CAKKMW010000007.1, on the reverse strand, counting down.
CTAATTTAGAAAGCAATGATTTATCCGCTTTATTGCAAATTAGGGAAGAAAATATTGTGCGTTGTGCTGATCCTGCAACTGCACACGAAATGATTGAGTTTATTGATGCCGTTCGTAAAGATGGCGATACCGTTGGCGGAAAAATAGGTTGTGTAGTAAAAGGCTGCCCTGCAGGTTTAGGTGAGCCTGTTTTTGATAAATTACATGCCGATTTAGGTAAAGCTATGCTCAGTATTAATGCTGTTCATGGTTTCGAATATGGCTCTGGTTTTGCCGGAAGTGAATTAAGAGGATCGCAACACAATGATATTCCTCAGCCAAAAGCAGCCGATTCGAAAGTTTTTAAAACCACAACCAATTATGCCGGTGGTATTTTAGGTGGCATTTCTAACGGAATGGACATTACTTTCAAAGTAGCTTTTAAGCCTGTTGCAACCATTATGCATAACCAACAAACCATCAATGCTGCTGGTGAAGCTTCGGAGATTAAAGGCAAGGGCCGACATGATCCTTGTGTAGTGCCCAGAGCAGTAGTAATTGTTGAGGCCATGGCTGCATTGGTTTTAGCTGATCAGTTTCTAAGAAACAAAGCAAGTATTATATAATTTTTTGTTAATGAGAATCATCACCTTCTTATTTCTATTGATCAGCATGAATAGCTTTGCACAAAGTTATGCTGATCAGATCGCCAAACATCGTGAAACCTATAAAGAGGATTTTATTAAAGATGAACGCTCACCTCTTAAGAAGAGCGACCTGCAAAATCTTCATTTTTATGAGGCAGACAGTGCTTATAAAATCTTGGCCGATGTAGAAATACTGAAGAATGAAAAAGTTTTCAAAATGCCTACTTTTAATGGCTCTAGCAGCGATTACTATAAATATGCACATGTAAACTTCGTTCTTGATGGCAAAAAAATCCAAATGACTTTATATAAAAGTGTTTCTTTATCAACGAACCCGGTTTATAAAGATCACCTCTTTCTGCCCTTTACTGATGAAACCAACAATAAGGAAACTTATGGCGGTGGCAGGTACATTGATCTGGATGCAAAAGAAATTGTAGATAATCACATCGAAATCGATTTTAATAAAGCCTACAATCCTTACTGTGCCTACAGTGACGGGTACCGTTGCCCAGTTCCTCCAGAAGAAAACGACCTGCAATTGGCGGTAAAAGCTGGCGAGAAATTATACACTGGTGAAAAGAAACACCAGAAATAAAAGTTAATGTTACGTTTATCCACAAAATGATACCTGATTGTATTATAATCCACATTTTAACGTAAATTACAAACATTAAGTAAAAATACGTGTTCTCTAACTAAATTACATAACCCATTCCTAAATGACGTACAGCTGTTTAATTGTTGATGATAATGAAATTGAAAGAGATGCCATAGAAATGCATCTAAAAAAAATCCCATCATTAAATATTATCGCTGTCTGTAGTAATGGTATAGAAGCTTCGCAAATTTTATCAACTACTTCTGTAGATATTGTTTATTCTGATATTGATATGCCGGAGCTTTCTGGCATGGATTTATTAAAAAGCCTGAAAAAACAACCGCTATTCATCTTTATCACTTCATTTAGTGAGTACGCGGCAGAGAGCTTTAATCTGGATGCATTGGATTTTATTGTTAAGCCCGCAACGTTCGAACGTATATTAAAAGCCACAAATAAAGCAATCGAGTATATTGAATTAAGGAAACAGGTAAATAAACTTCCCGTCGAAAACTTAAACAACGACGATAAAAAAGACGACGATTATTTCTTTTTTAGAGAGACCAAAGGCATAACCAAACTGAAATATAATGATGTAATTTATATTGAAAGTATGGGCGATTTTTCAAAGCTGTTTACCAGTATCGATAAACATGTTATTTTAGTAAGCCTAAAAAATCTAGAAAAGCAGTTGCCTTCAAAAATTTTCTCCAGAGTACACAAACAGTACATCATTAATATAAACCACATTGTAACCTTAACCAACCATGAGGTTCATTTAGATCATAACTTTCTTGTTCCGATAAGTGCTTCTAACAGGCAGGAATTATTGGAAAAATCAATTGACAAGAAAATTCTGTCGAGATTTTTAAAATAAGTTATTTTTTCAGAATTATTTTAAAACAACTTCCTCCTGTAGGATTAATATCGGCGCTGATTTTACCATCCATCAAGCTAATAAAGGTTCTGCAGAGCAATAAACCTAAACCTGTACCTTTTTCTTTATTGGTTCCTAATGTACTCACACCCGCGCCTAAATAGCCTGGCTTATTAAAATGCTCAACCTGTACAGGTGTTAAACCGATCCCTGTATCTGAAATTTTAATCTCAAGCACATTTCCGTTATGAATGGCACTAGTTGTGATTGTACCACCATCCGGCGTAAATTTAATGGCGTTACTGATGATATTTCGAATAACCAGCATGAACATATTCGAATCTGCTTTGCAAAATGTTTTGGTTGACACTAAATTCTGAATAGTTAAGTTTTTTTCGTTGGCGTTATCCCGCAAAGAAAGTATAACTTCATTAATCAGCTCATGAATATCCAACGATTCTAAATACGGGTTAAACCCCTGCATCTGGCTGGCGGCCCAATTAAGGAGATTCTCCATCATTGTAGAGGTATAGGTGAGGTTGTTTTTTAGTGATGCAGCATATCTGTTTAATTTTTCCTGTTCTATGTTACCGCCCTCTAACAACTGCATAAAGGAAATTAATGAATTTACAGGGGTACGCATATCGTGACTTACCACACTAAAAATACGGTCTTTAACCTTACTTAACTGCTCCAACTCCCGTTTCTGACTATTGATAATCTTATTTAACCTGGTTGTTTTCCGCTGATTAAAAAATATAACCACGGCAATAATCAGAATCAGTGTGGTGGCTATGGTGAGGAATAATTTTACACGTTCATCAAATTTAATCTGTTGTACCTGTTTACTAATCTGCTTATCCTTTATCCCGGCGGCCAACTTTGCCTCAAATTTGGCATTAGCAAATTTACTATCCTGAGCGAAACGCTGAATATCGAGATCAGCTTTTGCCTTTTGAAAAGTTAGGAGATCCAATGCTTTTTCTTTATCACTCAACACTAATTGTTGCCTTTTTAGCTCAAGTTCTTGTTGTTGTCTTTTTAACTCGCCTTCTGTAAGTTTTTGCTTCAATAAATAGTCGCGTTCCTTAATACCAAAATCGAGCTGCATCTGCCTTCGGGTAATTTCCTTTTCCTTTTCCTGATCGAAAATCTTATCTCTAACGGTAATATATTGCCTGTAATAGGCTAACGATTTATTATAGTCTTTTAGTTTTTCATATACCGTACTCAACCCTAAACTAGCTTGTTTTTCTATATCCAATAAGCTGTTTTCTTCGGCAATTTTTAAACTATTATTGAGTAATAGGGTGGCGTTTTCAAAATCGTTCTCTTTTTGGTAAAAGTTTCCCAAGGCATATAAACTTGAGGCATAGGCTTCTTTATCTTCTCCCGACTTATTTAACTCAACTGATTTTTGATACGATTTTAACGCCGCATCCTTCTGTCCTATTGAACTGTATAAATCGGCAAGATCTCGTTTAACAGTGGCTATTAAACCTATGTCTCCAATGGCTTCTGATACCCGCAAAGATTTGTTATAATACGCTAAGGCCAGTTTTATTTTCTGGTTAGGCAATACATCCATCTCCTTTAATTCACGATCTGAAGCCTCGAAATAATTGGTACCGATCAAGCCGTAAACAACGGCTACGCCTCTTGTATTTTCGCCTCCTTTAGCAAATACTTTCAGCGCCATGTTCATGTAAACCAAGGCCTGACTTTGATTACCCAAACTTTGGTAAATAGTAGAAATATTGGTATAACAACTTGCCATGTCGGTTTCGTTGCCCATTTTTTCGTAAATACTTATTGCCTTTTGGTTAACTTCTAAAGATTTTACATAATCGGGAATGCTGCCATATAAAGCCCCTAAATTGAGATAAGTTCCCGCAACCATATCTAAATTACCCACTGAAGAGAACTCAGCAGCTGCGTGATTATAATTCTCTTCTGCCTTTTGATAATTAGACCTACCGTGATACATTAAACCCCTACGATAGTAAGCCATTGCAGAGAATTTTTTTAGATTTTTCTCTTGCGAAAGCTGAATGGTTTTATCCACATATTCTTCCGCTTTATCTACATTTTTCATCCTCATGTATTGGCGGTAAACTTCCGTCAATATTTTGATTTTGGTGGAATCTGTTTTTAAATTCTTTTGATTTAAACTTAAAAGGCTATCCAGTTTTTTCTGCGGCGCACTCACCTGGCTAAAACTAGCCATGCATAAAAATGAGAAAAAGAGAAACAGCATGCCTTTTTTAGAAAAACACGCTTTACTAACGAACTGAGCATTTACAAGATAGCGCTTCATTTTCAGATCAAACCAATGATTTGTTTCTTCTATATAATACGCATAAAAAATCTTGAAAATTACAGCGTTTCATGTCCGGGCTGAGATAAAACATACTGAAATAACAAAATAGAATTTGGTTTATAAAAGTAGTTAAAAAACTGATCAATAGGTGACCAGTTTTTTACCTTTTCATCAAGAATCCCAATCATCTAAGCATAAACAAAATAAGAAACTGATTTGTAAACCTTTAAATTATCCAGACAGTTAAATCTTATGCCTCAGCGATTGCTTTATTAAAAAAATGCGGGGTATTTAGTTGGATTTGCATCGTGCATCATCTGATAAATAGTTTCAATTACATCATCAACCGATGGTTTACTGAAATAATCACCATCAGATCCAAATGGCGGGCGGTGTGCTTTAGCCGATAATGTTTTCGGCTGACCATCTAAATGGAAATAACCTTTTTGCTCTTCGAGTACTTTTTGCAGGATATATGCAGATGCACCTCCAGGAACATCTTCATCTACAACCAGTAATTTATTGGTTTTGGCAAGGGAGTTTACACAAACCTGAGTGGTATCGAAAGGTAATAATGTTTGTGGATCAATAATTTCTACAGAAATGCCCAATAAGCTCAATTCTTCTGCGGCTTCCTGAACAATTCTTAACGAAGACCCGTAAGATACTACTGTTATATCCGTTCCTTCTTCTAAAACCTCTGCTTTACCTAATGGAACCGTAAAATCGCCAACATTAGTTGGTAGTTTTTCTTTAAGTCGGTAACCATTTAAGCACTCAATTACTACAGCAGGCTCATCAGCCCTAAAAAGGGTGTTGTACATGCCTGCAGCTTGAGTCATATTTCTTGGTACGCATAAATGCATCCCCCTTAAAGCACCTAAAATCATGCTGATTGGTGAACCTGAATGCCAGATTCCTTCTAATCGATGGCCACGGGTACGCACAATAACAGGTGCTTTTTGAATTCCTTTGGTTCGGTATGATAGTGATGCTAAATCGTCGCTGAGTACATTTAGTGCAAAAATTAAATAATCAAGATACTGTATTTCGGCAATTGGTTTTAAGCCCCTCATGGCCAAACCAATGCCTTGCCCCATAATGGTCATTTCTCTAATTCCAGTATCGGTAATCCTCAACTCACCATATTTGGCCTGTAAACCTGCAAAACCTTGATTTACATCGCCAATATTTCCTAAATCTTCTCCGAAAGCCACTAACCGTGGATCGCGGGCAAAGTTTTCGTTAAAGCAGGCATTAAGCACTTCCCTACCGTCGACCATTTTTGATTGTTCATCATATGCCGCGTTAACGACTGCAATCATATCCGGACTTTCTTTGCCATCAGTATGCAGTTTAGAGTTATAACGGTCGTGATTAGCCTTAGCCTGCTGTTTATACCAGGCTAACAGTTCATTGCGTTCGGGAGAATTAAAACTAGCCGATAAACGGATGGCTTTTCGCACAGCCGTGAACACTTCCCTGCGTTGTGCATCGGCAGTTGAGGCTAGATTTGCAGCGATTCTAGCCAGTTCCGGTTGATGTTTAGCTACACCACCAATTAAATCAACCACTTGTTTTTGTTCGGGTTTAATGCTATCCAAAAACTCATTCCAAGCTTCTTTTTGTGCATTGCGTACAAAAACCTTTGCGTCTTTTTCAACCGCTGCAATTTCCTCTTCGGTTGCTACTGCCGAATCGAGCATCCAGGCACGCATTTTCAGGATGCAATCGTGTTCGGTTTCCCAAGCTAAACGGTCTTTTGATTTATACCTTTCGTGCGAGCCAGAGGTAGAGTGCCCCTGAGGCTGAGTAAGTTCGGTAACATGAATTAAAACAGGTACATGTTCATCTCTGCACACATTTATTGCTTTTTCATACACCTCGCATAAAGCTGGATAATCCCAGCCCTTTACTTTATAAATTTCATATCCTGGTTGATCAGGCTCACGCTGAAAACCTTTTAAAACTTCAGAAATATCTTCTTTTGTAGTTTGATATTTTGCCGGAACTGAAATGCCATAAGCATCATCCCAAATTGAGATGGCCATGGGTATCTGCAATACACCTGCGGCATTAATGGCTTCAAAAAACACGCCTTCAGAAGTCGAGGCATTACCAATGGTACCAAAAGCAACTTCATTTCCGTTAACCGAAAAGTGTTTTAAGTAATCCAGTTCCTTATTTTGCCTAAATAATTTAGAAGCATAAGCTAAGCCAACCAAACGGGCCATTTGGCCACCGGTAGGAGAAATATCTGACGAACAGTTTTTAATCTGCGTTAAATCGTTCCAGCTTCCATCTTCGTTAACTGATTTTGTTGCAAAATGGCAGTTCATTTGCCTTCCACCTGAAAATGGATCGGCTCCATCGGTTGGATTGGCATAAAGCTGTGCGAAGAATTCTTTAATGGTAGAAATCCCAGTTGCAAAAGCAAAAGTTTGATCGCGGTAATAGCCCGAGCGCCAATCGCCGTTTTTAAAAGCTTTCGCCATAGCCACCTGCGGCACCTCTTTTCCATCGCCAAAAATACCAAATTTAGCCTTCCCTGTTAATACTTCTCTACGGCCTAAAACACTGGCCTGCCTACTTTCAAAGGCTATTTTATAGTCGTTTATAACGATAGATTTAAAATCGTTAAAACTGAGTTCGGAAGCATCAATAGTGTTGGTCATCAATTTTTCATTCGGCATAGTAATCAAAGATTGGTTGCGGCAAATATATACAAAATTAAAAGTTTGCCTTTATCCTAGATTGTAAAATTATATATGGATTTGTAAAATATATTTGGAATAGTTTTTGTTTTAATATGAAAACATTAAATTTGTTTTGGAATTAAAAAAATAAATTACAACCACATAACATGAAAAAGATCTTAGTATTATTCGCTTTTGTTTTAGGTTTAGGTATTGCTGTAAATGCACAAACTAAACCTGCAGAGTTTAAATTTGAATCGGAAACTCACGATTTCGGTAAAATCGTTTTAAACAAACCAGTAACTTACGATTTCAAATACACCAATATTGGCGAAGAGCCATTAATTATTACCAAAGCTGAAGCAAGTTGTGGATGTACAGTACCTAAATACACTTCTACCCCATTGAAAAAAGGAGAAACTGGTGTAATTTCAGTAACCTTTAACGCTGCTGCTGGTCCATCAACTTTTTCAAAAGCTGTAACCATTACGTCAAATGCTAAAACACCAATTAAAGTGCTTTACATTAAAGGTGAAACGGTTGCTGCAGCTTCGAAATAATTATTTAAACGATAATATTTAAAAAGTCCCGATTTTCATCGGGACTTTTTTATTTTTGTGCCATGCCAAAAATTTCACAAAAAGGTGTGCAGATGCCTGCATCGCCAATCAGAAAGTTAACTCCATTTGCAGATCAAGCTAAAAAAGATGGTAAAAAAGTTTTCCATTTAAATATTGGTCAGCCAGATATCGAAACACCTGAAGGAATGTTAAACGCCATCAAAAACATTGATTTTAATGTTTGGGCCTATACTCCATCAGAAGGTACACTTGCATACCGCTTAAAACTTACCGAATACTACAATAAACTGGGTTATAATATTACACCCGAAAATATATTGGTAACAGTTGGTGGTTCTGAGGCCATCACCATTGCCATGCAAACCTGCGTAAACGAGGGCGATGAAATTATCATTCCAGAGCCTTTTTATGCCAATTACAATGGCTTTGCCTGCATGAGCAACGTAGTGGTAAAACCCATCCTTTCTTATATTGAAAATGGTTTTGCTTTGCCTCCGATTGCGGAATTCGAAAAACTGATTACAGAAAAAACGAAGGCGATCATCATTTGTAACCCTAATAACCCAACTGGTTATTTATATTCAAGGGCAGAATTAGAGGCATTAAAAACACTTTGTGTTAAATACGATCTATTTTTATTCTCTGACGAAGCTTATCGCGAATTCTGTTATGATGGAAGAGAGTTTATTTCTCCAATGCATTTAGATGGTTTGGATGAAAATGTGGTGATTATGGATACAGTTTCTAAACGTTACAGCGCTTGTGGTGCACGTTTAGGTTGTTTAATTACCAAAAACAAAGAAGTTATTGCATCAGGATTAAAATTTGCACAAGCAAGATTAAGTCCGGGTATGGTTGAACAAATTGCTGGTGCAGCGGCTGTAGATACGCCGGATAGCTATTTTGAAAAAGTAAATACCGAATATACTTTACGTCGTGATACTTTGGTTAATCGGTTAAATAATATCGAAGGTGTTTTCTGTCCTAATCCGGGCGGTGCATTTTACGTGGTAGCAAAATTCCCGATTGATGATGCTGACAAATTCTGTCAGTGGATTTTAGAAGATTTTGCCCATAATAACCAAACGGTGATGATGGCACCTGCAACGGGCTTCTATTCTACTCCAGGTTCCGGTAAAAACGAAGTGCGTATGGCATATGTATTAAATATTTCGGATTTAAATGCAGCTATGGACTGTTTGGAAGTAGCGTTGCAACAATATCCGGGAAGAACGGTATAGTTTACAGTTTTCAATTCACAGTTTTCAGTTCACGGTTTTAAATGCCAAATAACAGTTTAAAGCTATTATTTGGCATTTTATTTGTATATTTGTATCCGGTTTACAAAATTGATTACTTAAAACTGTAAACTGAAAAGGGGCCGTTCTTGGATTTGACAGGGTGGCGAAGGTTATGTTAGCATGCAGTGCGTTGTACGGAGAGCACTTAAAGTGAACGTTCACATTTTAGTTGGCGAAAATACTTACGCCTTAGCTGCTTAGTTTAGAACTAATTAGCTTTTGTCCCTCTAACTGCTGCATTGTTGGGTTAGAATCTGGGGCATCGAAACAACAAAGCTGGCTTTAAGGAGATACGACTTAAAGTGAGATAAAGTATCTAAGGATTTAAATAAGGTCGGTTTTCAGCCCGTTTATTTCCCGAAAATCAATTGAAAAATAAGCATGTAGAAGGTATAATTTATCTCACAACTGGACAAGGGTTCGACTCCCTTCGGCTCCACTGGAATCAGTAACAAAATTCACCAAAAAAAACAATAAAAGCCTGCAAATCAATAATTTGCAGGCTTTTGTTTTTGGTATTTAGTGGCTTTTTTGACCAAATAACGCATATGCCAGGTGCGTCAAGCGGTATTAAAATTTAATTGTCTGAAAAATTTGGTTATTTTAAGCACATAAAGATTATGCTCTTGGAAAAACAGAAAAACATTCTCCAGTTCTGGAGGGACATTGAAATTTTCAATCTCCCAGACATGCCAGATAAGCTAAATTATCTAGAAGCCGGTTCGCCCCTACCATGGACAATTCCCCAGGAATCTCTGGAAGATGCCAAACGAAGGTATATCCTATATTTTGGAAAGCAGAAAAAACTGCATGTTACCGGACTGATCGAAAAGTTTACTGGCGAAAGCGATGAAAAACCGGACTGGATGGAAAAAATTACTGGTGATACCTGCATGGCTGTACTCGTAATAGAAGAAGAGGGAACCTTGAGCGAGGAGGGCGCATACCTACAGGCTTCTTACCTTCATGGATTAAAATGCCTCCAGAATGGTAAAGAAATGGAAACAGTAGTAGAAAAGCTGGAAAAAGTACAGGAAGCTTTTACAGAGAGACATACCATAAAGCCATTTTCTGACGAACCAGATAAACCTGTGCAACAGCATTTTATCGGCTGGAAGGAGCTGAAAAGAGAGGTCAGTGTACTGAACAGTTTAAACATCCAAGACCTCGAATGTGAAGCTACCATTTATTGCCAGCGCATTATCATATCGAAAAAGATCAAAAATGCGGACACCAGTTTCCTCAACAGCTTTTATCTGGATGATCTAAACCAGCTTATCAACCATCCAAAAAAATGGAACAAAGGACTGAGCAACTACCTGATCCCGGAGCTCAATCCCAGGCAAAGAACCGATCTTCTAAAAGAGGCCGGTGCATTCTTTAAAACAATAGATCCCAATAAGATGCCGATGGGAAGATGGCCTTCTAATCCGCAATTTGGCGCATACGCTGCCCAATTAGGTGCGATGAACATCGCTCTTGAAGATTTAAAAGACGGTGGGATCATGGGCATTAACGGTCCTCCAGGTACAGGTAAGACAACATTGCTTAGTGATATAATAGCAGATGTTATTGTACAGCGCGTGCAAAAACTCATCAAAGCAAACAATATCCTGATGTTTATGCCTGGCGAACGCATCCAGCGCGAATCAGATTTCCTTACCCATTTCCCTATCAAAACCCCACTATTTGAGGACACAGGGATCGTTGTGGCCAGCAACAACAATGCAGCCGTGGAGAATATATCCAAAGAACTTCCACAAAGGAACAAGATAGACCCCAGCTTTACCGAGGCTGGATATTTCATCGCCCATACAAAGTCCATGATCGAAAAGGAAAGCTGGGGACTGCTGGCCGTAGCACTGGGCAATTCAGAGAACAGAGGATTTTTCAAATCAAACTTCTGGTTCAATTCCAAAGAAGAGAAAAGATTCAGCCATTACCTGGGTTCTTTATACAATAATCCAGAAGATATCGATCATACCCTTGGCTACCGTGGAAAATTTGAACAGACCAAAACAGAACTTACAGGGTTAATCCAGGAATTCGAGGCCTTCCGCAAATTAGCCAGCGCATTCCATGCCGCGCTACCAAAACAGTTAGCTGACATAAAGGAAGAAACGAAACTACAACGCAATCTCAATGATCTAAAGCAAAAAGCCATAACCTTCGAAAACCAGATCAAAGATCTAAAAGAAGTCTTGAACAGGTTAAAGGCAGCGCTAAAAGAGACCAAAGAACTTATCGCCCTTCACCAGCTAGGCAAGCCTTCCTTTTTCTTCTTTCAAAAGCTTTTCAATACCAAGTCCTTTAAACGATGGAACCCGCCTTTACAACAGTATCTAAACGATCTCAATAAAGTTAGTAGAAGCATTTCGGAAACCGGGAAAGAAGAGCAGCAATTAAGAACCAACCTGGATAAAAATGAGGCAGGGCAAAAAGATATTAAGAAAGAACTTGCTTTAATTGAAAGCAGGATTAAAGCATATACAACAAAAAAAGAGACACTTCAACAGGACTACGGAATAGCATCTAACAACCTACCTGATGAAAACCTGTACAAAGCCTATACCGAAGACAGATCTGCTTTTCATAAAAGTAATCCATGGTCATCAGAGAAACTCAATACCCTAAGGTCCAATATATTCTTAACAAGCCTCAAGATCCATGAGTATGCTGTACTTAGCAATGCCAAACAGTTTCGCAACAACATCAATATACTACTTGAAATGCTTGATGGCAAAGCCGCTGTTTCCAAAACAATTGCTTCCAGTGTATGGAAAACCTTTTTCTTTCTGGTTCCTGTTGTATCCACATCGCTTGCCTCAGTCAGCCGCCTGTTTAAAAACCTCGAAGAGGACAGCATAGGCTGGCTCCTTTTGGACGAGGCCGGACAGGCTACTGTACAATCGGCAGCAGGAATCATAAACAGATCAAAAAGATCCATCATTATTGGAGATCCGCTACAGATCGAACCTGTAGTAACCAGTCCGGCAAAGCTCATTGAAATACTCAACCGTCCCTATAAAAATGAACCTATCTGGTTCCCACAGCTATCTTCCGCCCAGCAGCTCGCCGATCGCATCAGCCTTTATGGCACAGAGATGAAACAGAGCGACGAACAGAAAATCTGGACAGGATTCCCACTTCGTACGCACCGCAGATGCGCTGACCCCATGTTCTCCATCGCTAATCATATCGCTTACTCAGATCAAATGGTCAAAGCAACTCATGATGATAAAAACAGCACAGCACTCGGCCCATCCACCTGGTTCCATATTGCGGGAAAAACCATTGAAAATAAACAGGTCATCAGGGAAGAAATCGAACTGTTAAAAGAAAAACTAGCCATCATCCAAGATACAGACAATATCTTCGTCATCTCCCCATTCAAATCCGTAGCCGATAAATGCCGTATGGAACTCAACAAAAAGTACCCCAAAGTAAAGTGCGGAACCATACACACCTTTCAGGGCAAAGAAACCGACACTGTCTTCCTCGTACTCGGTAGCGACCCTAAAAGTGAAGGCGCGAGAAGGTGGGCATCAGCTAAACCCAATATGCTTAACGTGGCGCTCACCAGAGCAAAAAAACACTTCTACGTCATCGGCAACAAGACCTTGTGGCAAAGCTGTAATAACTTTGATTACCTGTCAGCTAAACTGTCCTAATGGGAAAGATATAGGAAGATTACGGAATGGAAAAATCAGAAAGTCATTTTGACCGAAAAGGATTTATGAAATCTTATTCATAAATCTGTACTGAACTGCAGACTAGACCAGCTTGGTGAAAATATGAAACTCATTACCAAGAAATTATTTAGGCAAGTCAACTTGGAAAGCTAACCCAGAGTTGCACAGCCACTTTACCTTAATGGCCAGGCTTTGCTAGGCGTGCCCTATAGCCTCATCCCAGCCTTCATGAGCCTGTATGCCTTCGCGGACTGCATGCAATGCCGGAAGATCCAGTTCACAGCCCTGGCTTTCGCATCGGGCATGATCTCTCTCATCCAATTGAATAGTGCCGATTACCTGGCCGTTTTCTGATATTTCATACCTGGCATTTCCCAAAGGGCGGATGTCGTAAAACCTACCCTGGTTCTCTACTGCCACTTCTATTCTGAACTGTTCCATTTTCTGTTATTGATTAGGTATATTATTGCTTTCTTCTGCCGGCTTGTCATTAATTGTCTGATCCTGCTGGAATCTGGGGTCCAGTTCGTCGGTCTCTGCGGTGATGGCAGGATCCAGAAGAACCTTTTGCTCTCCCGTTTCTTTTTTTGGCTGTTCACGATCTCCTGTGGTTTCCATAGTGCTTTTTATGGTTCAACAATTTATTCCGCGAAAGGTTCGGGGCAGCGCTGATTTATATTTTGCTATTAGGAGATCAGGGTGTTTTGGTTTGGTTATTCATAGTGTATGGCGATATAAAGATAATTCTGCAATTACATATGAATTTTAAGTCTCAATGATTTTTCAAAAGTCAAATTGACCCCTGGCCCCATCGGCATGGTCTGTAGATCTCCTTTCATCAGGAGCAACGAACAATGTTCAAGCCTGACGGTATATTTTTCAGCGTGATCCGTTTTCACTATCTGATCAACTGGGTGACCTATAGAAGGCATTAATCAGTTACCAATAGCGGTCATGCAGAGGACGTTTATGCACGAAACGCCAAAGAAAAACACAAAACAACAAGGCTACAATGATCTCATTGCAGCCTTGTAATAAATATCAGCCTCAATCTACAATGAATTGATTTACTGACTAAGCTCAATAACCTGGGTTCTGTCTTAAATTCGGGTTGAGCTGAATTTCTCTGGTGGGTATAGGATATAATGCTAATGTTGGCACTACATTTCCAATTAAACCGTTTGCCGATACATAATTGGTTTTATGGGCCTGCATTACATTGACCATTATCCCCCATCTGATCAAATCGAACCATCTCTCCCCTTCAAAGCAAAGCTCTACCCTTCTTTCATGCTGGATAGCAATTCTTGCATCAGCCAGGGATAGTCCAGATTTAGCAGTTAGGTTAGCGCGCGTACGGACCAGGTTTAGTTGCGTAAGTGCCTGCGGGGTTTTACCATTTTCGTTTAAAGCTTCGGCATATAATAAAACGATATCGCTGTAGCGTAAAACCGGCCAGTCATTATCTCCTTCACTATTGGCACCAACGCTCTGGTATACAAACTTTTTAGCATAATAATACACCAAAGTCCCTGCACTATATACGCCAATTGCCGTATTTAAGCGATTGTCCCCTGCTTCAAAACTATCATATAAATCTTTTGTCCCACTGTTGTTACTGTTACCGGTTACAGCAGTAATTGTTGTGCCCGATGGTTGCGGCACGAAGCTTCTTGCAAAAGTATTTCCCTCGCCAAAACCGCCGCCAAGATATTGAACGGAGAAAAGTATATCTCTGTTATTATCTTTTCCCAATCCGAAAATCTGATCGTAAGGCAATAAAGTACCTGCACTTGCAGCCACCGTTGCCAAAATGCTTTCAGCTTGGGTAAATTTACTTTGGAACATATAAACTTTACCCAGCAGTCCATTGGCGGCAATACTTGTAGCGCGGCCAATATCAGTACCGGTATAATTTGCAGGCAGTAATGCAGCAGCTTCCGTTAAATCCTTTTCTATCTGGGCATAAACAGCATCAGCAGTTGCCCTGTTGTAGGTATAGGCCTGTTGTTCTGAGGTAATCTCATTCAATACCAACGGAACCCCACCAAACATCCTAACTAAATTAAAATACATCAAAGCACGAAGAAACTTTGCCTGCCCAATATAGGCATTACGGTTAGCGGTAGTCATCGGTGGTGCAGCAACATGGTCAAGAACAATATTGGCATAAGCGATGGTTGCATAGAACCTGCCCCATGCATTTTGTAAATTGGTAGAATTGGCAGTCCAGGTTAGCTTATCCTGTTCACCGTAAAGCACTTCGCTCTCTCCATAAGTCTGGGCATTATCTGAAGGAAGTTCGCCAAAACCATATTGTTCATTATAAATAGGGCGCAGACTACTGTAAGCCCCCGTAAGGGCCGATTTTATATCAATCTCGGTGGTGTAAAAAGTATTTACAGGAACTATTCCTTTAGGTGTTAATTCTACAAAGGATTTTTTGCAGGAAGTAATGGCCATGCTTAAGATAAGCACGGATATACTGCATATGATGATTTTATTAATTTTCATGATCATTTTATTAGTGCGGTTAAAAGCCAAAATTGATACCTAAAATAAATGTGCGTGCAGTAGGATATGTACCCTGATCTACGCCAGGTGTTGTAGGATCTCCCCCCATAATGTTCGCCTCAGGGTTATAACCAGAATATTTAGTTATCAGAAATGGGTTTTGAGCAGTTACATAAAACCTTGCAGACTGGATAGATAGCTTACGCAATAAATTATCACTAAGCCTGTAACCCAAGGTAATGTTTCTAACACGTAAGTATGAACCATTTTCGACAGCTAAATTGGTCAATGCAGGTCCTGGCAATGCTCCGGTAGCTATAGGACTGGCATAAAGCACGTCCCTGTCGGGAAATGCAGGATCATAATAATTATTAAAATATTTAGCCAATGAGTTCTGGTTGTGATTACCCGTAATGGTTTGCCTGTTGTTACCATTAATAATATTCACCCCTTGCACACCCTGAACTAAAATACTCAGATCGAAGTTTTTATATTGGAAACTATTGGTCAGTCCATAGGTAAAATCCGGTAATCCATGCCCTAATTCAGTTACATCACTGGCATCAACCTTTCCATCTCCATTCTGATCTTTGATAATTGGATCTCCGATATTATTACCCGAGGTAGCTTTTGCATTATTGGCCAGATCGGCGGCATTTTTGAACACACCAACAATCTCATAGCCATACATAATACCCAAAGGATCACCAACTTTAACCTGATACACATTGTTCCAGCCATTGATAGCCCTTACCGCAGGCAATGCGCTAGGCCCACCTAGATCCAGTACTTTTGTTTTGTAAGTAGAAAAATTGGCGTTGGCAGTCCAGGTTACCGGCCCAAGCTTAAAGTTGGTATTGGCCGTAAACTCAAAACCTTTATTTTGAAGCTTACCCAAGTTGGCCTGGTAAGTTGAGTTGTAAACACTCGATTGCAATGATGATGTATAACCAATAGCTAAGGGCAAGGCTTTGTTAAGCAACATTCCGTTAGAGTTACGGACAAAATAATCGAAAGTTAAAACGATTTTATTCTGCAATAGGCCGATGTCAGTTCCAATACTGGTCTGGTCATTTTTCTCCCAGGTTAAATCAGGATTGGCAAAGCCAGTTTGCTGTGTACCAAAAATCCTTGAATTACCCGAGGCATAGTTACGGTTTAAGGCGATTGAATTTATGTAAGTAAAACTACCGATATTGGCATTGCCCGTACGGCCATAACCACCCCTTAATTTAAACTCATTGATACCTATTTTCAGTAACGATTCCTTCAAAAAAGGTTCTTCGGCAAGCCTCCAGCCCATTGAGAAAGATGGAAAAACGGCAAACTTATTATTTGAACCAAAACGGGATGAACCATCCTGGCGTACCGCAGCGGTGAACAGGTATTTCTTATTGTAATCGTAAGTAAACCTGCCTGCGTATGAAACAAAGGTATTAGCATCAAAAAGCTCGGTACCAACCGTATTTGGTGAAGCTAAGGGACTCTGAACAGAAGTAGTGATAAAAGTACCCGGCAAACCCGCAGTATAATTGATTTGCGATTCATATTTCTGAGCGGAAAACAATCCTAATAGGTTAAAATGATGCTTCCCGATCTGTTTATCATAAGTTGCCGTGTTCTCCCAAACCCAATCGAAACTATTTCGTACATTATCTGAGGCAAAAATACCGGCCAACTGGGGATTCGCTCCTGATGCTGTAGGTGCAGAACTGTATGCCATTGTACCCGGAATATAACCATGAACCTGTTCGTTTTCCAAAGTTGCACCAATGTATGTTTTAACTTTTAAACCCGTAATCGGTGTATATTCTAAAAAAGCATTGCTTAAAGTCCTAAAAGCTCTCGACCGGTTAACAGATAGGCTAAGAATGCCCACCGGATTATAGAAATTGGATGCTGAGAATACAGCTGTTGGAGAAAGATTATAGTTTAATTCCCTGTCGTAGGGTTGCGCAAAATCACCATTGGCCCGATATACCGGCACAATTGGTTGAAAAGTTAAGGCCTGGTTAAGCGGGCTGGGCAAATTCAGATCTGCAAGCAGTCCCGGTACACCAATAATAAAATCATTTGGATTTGCTCCCGCACCACTGGCCTGACCTGAAGATGGCTGTCTGTACTGCTCTGAAAATGACGGAGAAACTGAAAAGCCAAACTTTACGTTTTTAACAATGTCTGCATCAAGATTTAAACGGGTATTGTATCTTGTATACTCAGTACCGATTAAAACACCCTTTTGTTTAAACACCCCTGCAGAAGCACTAAAACGAACTTTTTCGCTACCACCGGATGCATTAAATTCGAAGCTGCGTATTGGCGCAGTTCTGAAGATTTCTTTTTGCCAATCTACATCAGGGAGTGCTGAGATGTCACCATCCAAAATTGCCGGATACTGCAAATTTTTAATCCGACTTAAGGCTTTTACCTGTTGCACATACTGCTCTTTGCCTAAAACATCAATATACTTATTTACTTCTTGTATACCCGAATAGGCTGAAACCGAAAACACCGTTTTCCCTGCCTTTCCTCTTTTGGTTGTAACAATAACAACTCCATTTGCCGCCCTTGAACCATAAATAGCAGCCGATGCGGCATCTTTTAGTACTTCCACCGATTCTATATCACTGGGATTGATCAGGTTAAAGTTTGCAGCAGTCTCCAGTGGATAACCATCTACGACATAAAGCGGATCATTCGATGAGCTAAGTGAACTTACCCCACGTACCCTGATGGTTGGGGCCGCACCTGGTTTGCCACCCTGATCAGATTGTACCTGCACACCGGCAGCAAGTCCTGCCAAAGCTTCACCCGGAGTACTGACCGGTTGGTTTCCTATATTCTTACCTTCTACCTTTGTAATTGATGAGGTAACAGTAGTGCGCGACTGTGTTCCGTAACCTACCACAACTACATCACCGAGTGATTGCGGCGTATCGGCCATGGTCACATTAATTATTGTTCTGCTACCTACACTTATTTCCTGGCTTACCATCCCGATAAAGGAAAACACCAAGACGGATTTCTGATCAGCTACTTTAATGGAATAGGCCCCGCCATTATCAGAAACCACCCCGGTCTTGGTCCCCTTTACCAGTACGCTAACACCTGGCAAACCTACTCCCTTCGCATCGGTAATCATGCCACTTACCAAAATAACCTGTAGTGGGCGTTTCACAACCTGGATCTTTTTCTTAATTACAATAGTTGAATTATCGCCAAATACCATTTCTACGGACTGGCTGGAAAAACAGGCTTCCAAAACCTGTTGAAGCGGTGTTTTTTTGAATCTTACAGTAACCGGGGCAGAACCACTGATCACATTTGCATCACAGATAAAATTGTATCCGGTCTGCCTGGTCAATTGATTCAGAACTTCCCGTAGCGGGGCGTCTTTAACATTTATGCTCACCTGCTGGGCAAAACTCCCGGCACTGGCGTGTAAAAAGGCGACCATTATCAAAATGACTGTAAGTCTCATAACTCGAAGGATTTTTTGCGTATAGCAAGAGATATCCCCGCACTGAAGTGCAGTAAAAATTTTATACATTTGGTTAGGATTAAATAGTTGTTGTTTGAATGATTGTTGCGATCCAAATTAGTTTTACACTAATCAATTCCGGGAGTGGTCTCAAGCACTTCCGGTTTTTGGATCTGCTAAAGTATTTATCTTACTATAACGATGATCCTCCTTTCTTCAGTTACAAACCGAACTTTATCTGTTAATTCAATATTTCTAAGAAGGCTTTTAAGACCTTTTGAGCGCGAATAATTTCCATCAAAATTAACTCCCGATACATCACCTTTATATTCAACATCTACATCATACCACCGTGATATCTTTTTCATGATCGAGCTGATGTTTTCATTATTGAAAATAAACATATCATTTTTCCAGGCCATTACCTCTTCCAGGTCCGCAGGCACAACCTTTAAGTTATTCTGCAGGTCATTGACAGCCATCTGTCCAGGTTTGATCAGAATTGATGACTTTTTGTAATTAATTTTTACAGACCCTTCAAGTAGGGTGGTCATAATATCCCCCTCACCGCTGAAAGCAGTAATATTGAAATGTGTACCTAGAACCTCTACTACCTGTTTTCCATTCACATCAACCTTGAAAGGCATTTCTCTGTTCTTTGCTACTTCAAAATAGGCTTCCCCGGTAAGAAGAACCTTACGCTCCCCACCAGCAAATACTGTGGGAAAGCTTAACGATGAGGAAGAATTCAGCCATACCCGGGTACCATCGGGAAGGGTGATATCATATTTACCGCCCCGCGGAATGGTAATCTTGTTCAGAACACCATTTTTTTGGTTTACGCCATTGGAAGAAACGATGAGTCCATTGCCTGATTTGGAGATCGCAGTATTTCCATGCCTGCTGATCACACCGTTTGTGGAGCCATCAAGTTTGATGCTTTCTCCGTTCGACAGTGTTAGTACTGCATTAGCACAACCCGGCAATATATCTTTGTCACTGCTTTCCTTCTTTTTGACAAGTACGGTACCTTGTTTAGATTTTTCTGTTTTAAAAATACCCCTCCCCAAATAAATTACCATTAAGAGCGATGCTGCTAATGCTGCTGCAGCCTGCCAGCTCAGGCCTCTGATGCCAAAGAAGGTTTTTGCCGGTGACTGCGCGCTGATACTGTGATGAAGCCTTGTTCTTAAGATTTTACCTAAACGCTCCTCTTCTCCTGCTGTAATGGAAAGGCCTGAAAGCCCTTGAGCATCTTGATAAGCCAAAAGCGTAGTTTCTTCTTCGGGCGTAATTGTTCCGTTCAGGTATTTCTCACAAAGGGAAAGATATTGGTCTTCTGTCATACCGGGCAAGTAGGGTTTAAATTTGGTCCTTTAATATATAGACACGGATTGTGATTGCCACACACATAAAAAAAATAAAAAAATTAAAGTTTAATAAAACAAGCTGTTCAGAGTCGAATATCATAGTGTGCAGCGATTTTTTATTTCGATTTTAAATCATAGCTTTATTTGAAACAAACTTATGCCAACCAGCGATCATACGGACCCCGAATTATTGCAGCTTATACTTTTAGATGATGAAAAAGCATTCAACGCCCTGTTTGATCGCTATTGGTCGAAAGTGTATGCAGTGTGTTACCGGTATGTCAAAGACGAGGAAGCGGCGCTTGAGATTACCCATGATATATTCCTTAACATCTGGAAGAGAAGGCATGAGTTGAATATCGGCTCATTTAAGAACTATGTACTCACCAGTGCCAGTTACCGTGGGATCAGAAAAAAACAGGAGCTAAAAGCAGTGCCCATAAATTATATCGAGGATTACAGCCAGAATGAACATACTTTTGCGCTGGGTAATCTTTCAACCACCAATAAAGGAGAAGAAAAAATTGGGCAAGAAGAATTCGATGAAAAGATTATGTTAATGCTCAACGAACTGCCAAAAAGGTGCCGGGAGATTTACCTGCTGAGCAGAAAGGAAAACCTGAGTATCATTGAGATTGCCGTGAAACTGAATATTTCAAAACGCACAGTGGAGAACCAACTTACTACTGCCTTAAAACACCTGAGGCAATACCTCAAATATTCAGGGATTCTTTTGATTCTGATGCAAAGATAGACGCATGGCGCTCTGGCTATATATTGATTAAGAGTGTTTCTTCACTTTATTCACAGATGAGCTAATTTGGTGCAAAGAAGAATCCAGAACAGCCAAGGCTGTTCTGGAAAAAAACTTACTGATTCCTAGTGAATATTTTATCTTTCATTGTCCTATATTCAAGAAATCAATATAATAAATTATTTAGATCTGAATCTTAAAGTTGCTTTTGCGTAAAGTCAAATTATATAAACCTGACTTTTTTAGTAGAAATGTCAGTTAAAAGAAATAATAGTGTCATAAGTAATGTTTCCAGTATCATTGGATTAGTTTTTGCCTAGACTTAGGTAACTTATTATCAAAGATTACTCCTATTATGAAAAAGGCATTCCCATATATTCTGGCTACAGCGATCTCCATTATTGCTATTTTTTCTTCTTTTAAACTAGCTGATCCAGAGCTGGGTATTTCTACGGCATTACTAACCTGGACTGGCTGCCTTTGGATCATATCTACAAGTAGAAAAAATAACCGTTGTCTCTCCAGGTAAAGATCCAACTAAAATAAAGGCAATCTGAGATGAAAATGTTAAACGTTTAACTTATTGGCAAACGGATCTAATGCTCAGTTGATCGATTTTGGCACTAGTGACTAACGCCACAAATAAAACATCATTTTGCAAAAAAAATAATCAGTATTTTCGATATCAAAAAGCCAGGCCTATAGAAAACCAGAAATCTGGAATCGGTCCCCAAACCGCATCCAGTTTTAAAAATGCGTATGAACATTTTCAGGTTACCTTGCTCACTCTTCTTTATCACCATCATTCTTGTCAATTGCAATAACAAAATTGCCGAGCAATGGGACGAGGTAACCGTTAATCATTCGCTTTCCAAGGATAAAACCTTTGCTCAAATGGGCTTACAGCCGGAGATAATGCCTTATCCCGGGCAGGACAGCACACTAAAGCGCAGCAGCGAAGTAGCTTTTTTGGTCAGGGAAGGCCCGAGCCGGCAAGATCCACCAGGTACCAAGGACAATAACTGCGAAGCCTTCTTTATGGGCACAGATACCCTGCACATCCACATTGGCCTTAACGGACTTTTGGGCGGATCTGGATTCAGAATCAAATACCACAACAACCGCTTTTATACTGAAGGCTACCGCTATTCTGATATGGTCTATCAGGGAAAAGTGGATGAGCCATTACATTGGGTAGTTTATCAAAAACTTAGCCTTGACAAATCCAGTTATAACATCGGGGACAGCCTTTATGGTTATATTGATTTTAAAGCCATGAAACGGAATGAAATTGGTGATACCCTCACCTACAGCGGTCACGGTAAATTCCGCACCAGCGTTATCAAAAAACAGATTATATTCTGATTGATTACGATCTGCTGTTCACCGATATTATTTTATTCGGCTCAAGGTGGCTCCGTTGACTAATCTACGCAGAAATGAAAAATGAAACTGAATCTTAACACTTAATCAATAAGTTAGAAATGCTTTCCAAGATACATTGGTGGCTAATGAGAAATGAAGGGATGTGCAACAACGTACTGAACCGTTCAAAAGAGAAAGGAGTTAAGCGGGTTGTTGTAATGGCCGGAGCAAACCATCGCAAATATATGCAGGACATTTTCGAAAAGATGCCCGGGGTAATTGTCAGAAACATTAATGAGGTCAAATAGTTTTACCGGAAAACAGTGGGACGAATGTACCATGTCACCACGGAAAGCATTTCTTTTCTTAATTATTTATATCTGGCCAGGTTACCATTAATTCCATACGCTTTAACCAAAAGCCTTTTTTATAATATTCAATCAGTATTCAACCATTTCATTATCCAGAAAGCAGTACATCCACCGTTCTCCAGGTTCTGATGAGATGATAACAGGATGTTTTTCTGCCCGGCAATGATGAGACATGTGTTGCATTGGCGATGAATCACAGCATAAGGTAATGCCACAAGTTTGGCAGGTACGAAGATGCACCCAATCTGTACCTTGTTTTATACAGGTTTCACAAACACGTTCTTTTGCAGTTTTTAATTCTTTTACAGCCTCAATGTGGCTGCAGATGCTGTTGTTTTCCATAATTACAATTTTGATAAATATTGATGAACCTGAGTTACTGCCATGGCACCTTCGCCTACCGCTGATGCAACCCGCTTTACCGAATTAAACCTGACATCACCAGCAGCAAAAGAGCCCGGAACACTGGTTTCTAAATGATAAGGCGGCCGTTCCAGCTCCCAACACATCTTATATTGATCCAAACTAAGCAGATCGTTACCTGTATAAAGGTATCCATTTCTATCCCTGCAGATTGCAGTTTCAACAGCCCATTCGGTATTGGGTTTCCCACCTATACAGATGAATAATTTTGAGGTATCGTGCCATGCCTCTGTTCCATCCTGACTGTTTACAATTTTGATGCGCTGTAAATAATCATCACCTTCCAGTGCCGCTACTTCAGCATAATACAGGACATGAATATTCTTAATCGATGCTATCCGCTGAATCAGGTATTCAGATAGGGTATCTGCAAGATTACCTTTTCGGATCACCATGAAAACGCGTTTGGCAAAGCCAGAAAAATAGGTCGCAGCCTGTCCGGCAGAGTTTCCGCCGCCAACAATATAAAGGTCTTTATCCTGACAGAAAAAAGCCTCACTTGCACCAGCACCATAATAAACTCCTTTATGAAAAAACCGGTCCTCATCAGGGAGATTCAATCTGGCATACTCCACTCCTGTTGCACAAATATTTGTTTTAGCGACCAGCTTTTCGCCGGTAGCAAAATCTACATGGATTCTATTATCATAAAACGAGCCTTTGATCCCCTCCTTTAAAAGCAAAATCTCGACACCGAATTTTAGCGCTTGCTGCCTGGCCCTTTCAGCAAGGTTTGCCCCGGATATTCCTTCAGGAAAACCCAGATAATTTTCGATCAGCGAGCTGGTACCAGCCTGTCCACCAATGGCTTCACGTTCAATCAAGATAGTTTTCAGTCCCTCTGATGCAGCATAAACCGCAGCACTTAATCCCGCAGGACCAGCACCGTAAATCGACAGATCGTATTCTGCATATTTGGGTTCGGTGATCCAGCCCAGGTTACAGGCAATCTGTTCTAAGCTTGGATTTACGATCACTTTGCCATCAGGGAACTCTATTACAGGTTGCTTATCCGGATTATTAAATGAGGTAATTCCCTGGCCCCAGCCCAAATCATCATGCGTAATGTCGAACCATTCGAAATCGATAACACTTCGTTTTAAAAAATCTCTGATGGGGTAAATTTCAGGAGAATCTGGTTTACCATATAGTTTAAGTTTGTTCATGGGCAGTCCTAATCAGTTCGGGTTTTTAATTGTTTAATCACTTCATCACCGACGCTTTCAGATGAAGTTCCGTAACCGTTTACAAAGATTCCTTTTATTTTACCATCAATAGAGGAAATGGCATAAACAATCGCCTCATCATCGGGGTCAGACTCTCCTTCAAAACGATAATGTTTATCGATCAAAAATTGCTCGGGAGACGCCTGAATTGGGTTTTCTCCGCTACTTAACTGGCTACTTTTTAAATTGAAGTCGACAATATAACCCTGTTTAACGAGGGCATTTACAACTTCTGAAAGTGAAGTCATTTCTCCGATATGTTTTAAATAATCGTTATCCATAATTATTTGTTCTTTTTAAATGACGTGTTAATTTACCAAAAAACAAACCAACACACAACACACTGTAAAACAAAACTTTAAAAACAAATCAACAATAAATATTTACGATATAAAGTGAATTTATGATAAAATTCGGCATATTTATTTTTTTTAAAATATAGATGAACAAAAGATAAGCTATTCAATGTATAAAAAAGCAAAAAAGAGCGGCTTAAGCTAATTTAAATGGTTATCTTTAAATAAAAAAGCCATGATAATAGACCCAAATAAAGAAGAACTTTCTGACGATAAGGAAGATGCATTAACCAGCGAGGAAGATGCGTTAAATCAAAGTACAATTATTAGTGATGAAAGGGCCGCCGAACACGACTCGGATCTGTTGGATCAGGCAGACAAGGCCTCCCGCTCATCTTTCGAATTGGATATTTAGGCCAATCGTTATAACAGGAAAAATGGCGATATCTTTGGAAATTCCAGGAGATATCGCCATTTCAGTAAGTATGCTCAAAAGAATAAGCACGAACACTATTGTTTCAAGATGATCAATAAATGTGTTTTTTGGCCAGGCCAAGCTTTTTGATTTTCGAATTTAACGTAGTTGCCGGAACACCCAATAATTTTGCAGCGCCATGCTGACCGGAAATCCGCCCGTTACATAACGCTAATACAGTGAATATATGCTCGCGTTCATTTTCAAATATGGTTTTAACAGACCTGGCTGACGATATGGATTGTTTGTTATTCTCCGGAATTTCGATATCCTTAATCACATTACCCTCTGCCATTACCACCTGCCTTTCGATGAGGTGCTCCAATTCTCTTACATTCCCAGGCCAGCTGTAAGCCATCATCGTGGAAATTGCCTTTTTTGAAAATCCATGAAGATTTCGATTCGACTTTTTGGCGAATTTCGCCAGGAAAAAAGTAGCCAACAAAGGTATATCCGGTTTTCGATTTCGAAGTGGAGGCAATGAAACCGGAAAAACATTTAACCTGTAATATAAATCACGCCTAAACCGCCCCGCCTCCACTTCTTCTAAAAGATTTCTGTTGGTGGCCGAGATGATGCGCACATCAGTCACAATAGTTGTTTTGCCCCCAACACGTTCTATTTCTTTTTCCTGTAAAACACGAAGCAATTTAACTTGTAAATCGAGTGGTAACTCCCCAATTTCATCCAGAAAGATTGTACCCTTATGCGCTTGTTCAAACTTCCCGATCCGTCTTTCTGTAGCGCCCGTAAAGCTTCCTTTCTCATGACCAAAAAGTTCAGATTCGATTAAATTAGGTGGAATGGCGGCACAGTTGACCTTAACCATTGTTTTTTTGCTTCTTGAAGACCCATCGTGAACGGCTTTGGCGATCAGCTCTTTCCCCGTTCCGGTTTCGCCCAAAATTAAAACTGTAGTTTCGGTAGCAGAAATCCGGTTGAGCAGTCTGTAAACATCTTTCATTTCAGGGCTACAGCCAATAATTTCAGGATGTGCGAGGATTTCAGATGATTCTTTTGGCTCAAAAATCAGGTATTCAGCAAGCTGCGCACTTAGTTTTTCAATTTCCTTTTCTAACTGTTTAATTTTCTCCTCAGCAAAGGCTGATATTTCAGACCCATTTATAATTTGAGAGGCATCTGACCTTGCAAAACCAGGGCCGTTTACATTTTTTTCTTCAATTGTAGCGAGCAGTCCCGCTATGAAATCGGCAATGTTACAGCAAAAAGTCAATCCTTCCGCACTTAATTCGCGTTTTTGATTATGAAGTTCGAAAGTACCCAGTATGCGGCCGTTGTGCGTTAAAGGTATATAACAATGAAAATGATATTCTGTAGGATGGTTAGCTAAGCAATGGTTCTCGCCAAAATCAGCGATCCAGTCTTGCCTCGACTTAAGCACCGGAAAATCAAATCCCGAAATTTCTTTTGTAACAAGCGAAAGACTGGTCGGATCGGAAATAATTTCTGTACAGGATATTTTGCCTAAAATAGCCTCTGTGAGATATGCTCTTGTAATGTGGTCCATTTCATCGTTATAAAGAATCAATGCAGCACAATCAATAGAAAATAATGGATTTAGTTTAGAAAATATACCTTGAAATAGTTCCTTTAAACTAAAGTCCTTTTCTTGTTCCCCTACAATTTCTGCCCGCGCTGCAAAATAAGAATTGGCGTGAGGCTGAACATCATTGCCATAAACATTGGCTACGGAGCGATAATCTGATTCCTGCTTTCTCATTTTTTATAATTGACCTTTCCCAAAATATTTATCCGGGAATTGGATGAATGAACTTTAACGCAATCGCAAAACGAACAACACCCGGATGATTATTCATCATCACTGAGCGTTTGAGGATTGATCCGATAAGGACTTTTTTGTTAATGTTCAAACCCGCGAATTCAAAGAATATGCCAAAGGCAAGAATATGGCGTTAATGCACTGCAATCAATATCATGACCATAAATGACTCACGATATTTCGCTAAAAGGCGATTTTGGAAACGAAATATAGTAGAGAGAATGAGTGAGAAGATGATGGGATGAAGATTACCACAAGGCAGTATTATATTTGGTTATTTTTACCCAGACGCTAAACCAACGGTGTTAATAGTGGATATCCGCAAAGTTATGTGCAGATATCCACCAATTGGTTATTCTTTAATGAATTTGATCAGTTCTTCACTGAACTTATCTTTTTCTTCGAGAAAAGAGGCATGACCGCTTT
The DNA here is from genome assembly GCF_918698255.1 of Pedobacter sp. Bi27. Taxonomy (NCBI): domain Bacteria; kingdom Pseudomonadati; phylum Bacteroidota; class Sphingobacteriia; order Sphingobacteriales; family Sphingobacteriaceae; genus Pedobacter; species Pedobacter sp. Bi27. The sequence continues at coordinate 38,081 of NZ_CAKKMW010000007.1, read as the reverse complement.
TATCAAAGGTTACGAGTTTAGAACCCACGATTCCTTTATTCATTTGTTGCGCTAAGGCATAGGCTACAATGTGATCGTCTTTTGCATGCATGATTAAAGTTGGGACTTTGATTTTTGCCAGATCAGCCCTCAAATCTTCATCTCTCAGCGAAATAAGTGCCTGCTCCATTGCATAGGCTGATGATTGAAGTTCAATAGAATATAACCACTGGCCAATGCCTGGCGACAGTGAACTAGGCGTTAGCGCAAATTTAGCCCCTACAGCAGCTAATAATGCCGGGCGATCTGAATTATTAAGTGCTACCCATTGGCTGATATCATCTTTGGTAAACAATGGGTAAGGATAATCGGCGGTTTTAGTGTGACGGGGGGCTGCTGCCGAGAACAGACCAAGTTTTTTAATATGTGCACCTTTGTATTTGGCTACATAATGTAACACTATTGCGCCACCCATGGAATGTCCGCCGATTACAGCGTCCTTAATGTCCATTTGATCTAAAACACTTTTAATATCATCCGCAAACTGATCATAGTCATATTTACCAAATGGCTTATCAGACTGACCAAAGCCTCTTAAAGTAATCCCAATTGCCCGATAACCGGCCTTAACCAAGGCATGGTACTGATACTCCCAGGATGCATCGCTTAATGGGTAACCATGGATCAGCACCACTGCCGGACCATTGCCTAAATCAGTTACATGCAGTTTTACATTTGGCGCAACCTCATAGTATTCTTTTCTTCCTTCGGTAGCTGCTGTTGTTTGTTTTTCTTCTTTGCTTTCTTTAGACTGTTCCTTACATGAGCCTAAACCAATTGCTGAAACGAATAAAGTGACCGCAATGAGTTGATTGTACTTCATCATAATTTGTTTGTATTTTAAATAATTGATCATGCCACTATTTTTAGTGGTCATCTCTTATCATTCAAAACAAAAGCCACCATGCAATTACCTGATTATTAAATAAATAACAAAATAATACACATTTCAAGCTTACCTTATTTCGTTAATTTATGATTCGGTTATTTTTTGTGGTTAGGAAATAAATCTCAAGAAGATGTGACCCTGAGGGTTAATTTATTGTATAAAAGCCAATTAAATAACTGATTTTTTTTGCAAATGTTAGATTACGGGGGCCGTCATTCCCAACTTGATTGGGAACCGCGGAGTGCTCATGAATGCCTATAAAAAAAAGGAAAAACTTATGAATAATCGTAATACAAGCGCTTTAAGATTCCCGCCTGCGCGGGAAAGACGGACCACTCTATTGGAGTCCGTCCATAGCAGCGTAGCCGAAGGGCTTATTTGCGATTATAAATTCAAGAAGTCTTCGACTACGCTACCATTGACGTTATTTTACAAATAATTACTAATCAACACCTTAATTACTTTCGCATTTCCATCCAGCTAAGCCATAGCACGGTATCCCCGTTCTACTTAAATCGGCCTAACAAATTTTTGGGAATCCACAGGCCAAGCCCATGCAGAAACTTCAATACAAAAATTTTCAGCCGACACTTTTGTTTTTTCACGGGCTTTTATGTTTTCAACGGCATTCAAGCTAGCTACGCTGGTCTTTTGGTGCCAAAAGAAAAAGGCCTGTCCGGCCAGGACGAATAAAACACCCCGTCCTGCGGACACCCCTCTAAAAGAGGGGAATTATATACCGACTGATATTTCAACGTCATTTATATTGATCTTTATGAAATAAATTACCCCCTCAGAGTGACAAATGAGGCACTTAATTTATTCGTGTCAGATGGTAACATCTGAAACTATGGAACTAATTTTTTGGATGTTGAGGAATCCAGTCCAGCAAAACCTTAATAATATCATTAAAAAAAAGGTTATAAGTATCCTGGGTAACGAAGCCGATATGCGGCGTAGCCAGTACATTGTTCAATTTTCTGAAAGGATGGCCTTCATCGAGTGGTTCTTTATCAAAAACATCTAAAGCCGCTCCGGCGATCTTATTTTCTTCGAGGCTTTTGATCAATGCATCTTCATCAACCAATGGCCCTCTGGAAGTATTGATCAGGTAGGCAGTAGACTTCATCAGTGCTAAGTCTTCGGCACCCACAATGCCTTTACTCCTATCACTCAGCACCATGTGAACGGTTAGATAATCAGATTCCTGGAATAAAGTTTTTTTGTCTACATACCTGGCACCGCCAGCTATCGCTTTTTCAGGCGTTAAATTTTCACTCCAGGCAATGGTATCCATATCAAAAACTTTTGCCACGGCAGCAACCTGTGCACCCAAATTCCCAAGTCCTAATATGCCAAGGGTTTTCCCTTTTAAATCGTTACCCACCATATGCTGCCAGCCACCAGCACGCAGATTGGCATTTTCTTGTGGAATGTGTTTCGCGATGGCCATTAAGAGTGCCCAGGTAAGCTCTAAAGCGCCGTGACCTAAATAACCTGTATTGCGCACTTCAATTTGTAATTTTTCAGCTGCAGCAACATCAATGGAACGGTTTCTGGCACCTGTAGAAACGATCAGTTTCAGGTTGGGCAGCTGCATGAGTAAAGCAGCGCTTAATGGAGTGCGCTCGCGCATGACACAAATGATATCAAAAGGGATTAAGCGTGCTACAAGTTCATCCTCCCCATGAAGATGATCGGTAAATACCTTAATATCGGCATGTTCGGCAAGTACCGTCCAATCGGCAAATGATTTCGCTACATCCTGGTAATCATCAAGTACCGCAATTTTATATTTCGACATATTTTATAAATTTAAATCCTTTGCAATTACAACCACTATGTTTGGATAAAGTTAATTTTCTTTGATGATACCGCCCAGAATATCCAAAGCAAAACACAGATCAGCAAAGCGGGATCGGGATAAAAGAACGAAAGGACAAAAGCGATTAAGTAGGTCGGGAATCCATACAGATAGTTGTTTCTGAGCTGCATAATGGCAGCATCACTTATTCCGGGACGCAACAGTTTTTTATCCGAGGTAGCCTGTTGCCAAAGCAGGTTGAAAGCCAGATTAATCAGAACGAACAGTCCGGTGTAAATGGTAACTGAAAGCTGCTTGGAATCTGTTAGAAAAAACCTGGCCAGTAGTGCGCTGGGAAAAGAAACAAGCGAAACCAGGAACAGTATGAGTCCGTTGGCAAACATCAGCCCCGTGTTTCGTTTGTAAATCTGTTTAAAAACTTTATGGTGGTTAACCCAGATAATAAAAATGCTAAAAAAGGAAATGACAAAAGCGACATAGCCCGGCCACTGCAGTTTTAATTGCTCCAGCAAATGAATGGAAGTGTCGCCGTTTTTTATCTCGGGCACATGAAGTTCGAGCACCAGGAGTGTTACTGATATGGCGAAAACTCCATCGCTAAAAGCCTCTATTCTTTCTGTTTCCTTTTCCATTCGCTCCGTTAACCGTTAAAAATCAGCTTATTTACCTGTGCAATTTCTGAATGACTGATGGTATGCCCCATGTTTTGGTAAATAATCTCGGTAACCTCTGCGCCCATACCTTCGAGTAAAGCAGTTGATTCTTTAACCCTCGATACCGGAACGTGCATATCGGGATCGCTGCTGCCGATAAAAACAGGAGTACCGTCGAAGTCGCCATGATAATTGCGGTGATCCACCTGTTCGCCGATAAGGCCACCTGTGAAAGCCACCACACCACCATAACGGGCAGCATTGCTTGCAACAAAATCAAGGGTTAAACAGGCGCCCTGAGAAAAACCTAAAAAGTAGATCTGCTCTTTTGTAAAACCTTCTTTTCCCAGATCAATTACAATATCGTTTATTGTTTTTAGCGCATTGGAAAGTGAAGGCTCGTTAGCTGCCCGTGGCGCCAAAAATGATTGAGGGTACCAGGTATTATTTTCCGCCTGCGGGGCGATCAATGCAAATTTTGAAACCTCCAGGTATTCTGCCATTGATAATATATCCTGGGCAGTTCCTCCACGACCGTGGATCATGATCAGCACTTTTCCTGCCTGATCAAGGCTTTTTCCAGCTTTTATAATTTCTTTCATTTTATTCTTCTTCTTTTATTTTGTTCCAGATATCGCGATACAGATCTTCGTGCCGTTTGAACTGGATGTGAACATAAGGGCACATTGGGATAACCATTAATCGGTTTTCGCGGACATAGGCCACCATTGCATCGAGCAACATTTTAGCATATCCTTTTCCTTCTTTTGCAGGATCTACTTCGGTATGGTAAACGGTTAAATCGTTATCCTTAATATCGAAAATCATTTCGCCAACTTTTCCGTCTTCATCATAAATATCGAACGAACTTGGTTCGCCTTCCTGAATGTTTAATTTTACCTCTGCCATCTTTTTAAATTAATTTTGGAAGTAATTTATCTAAATCTTCGCGTAAATGCTCGTGCTGATGCGGTAATTTTAAATGTGTCCCCAGTTCATTTAAAGGCTCATCAACGGTAAAACCTGGATTTTCTGTTGCAATTTCGAAAAGTACACCCCCTGGTTCGCGGAAATATAAAGAGTAGAAATAATCACGATCGATTTTAGGCGTAATCTGTAAGTTTTTACTTAAAATCTGCTCCCTCAATTCCATTTGAATATCCTCGTTTTTAACACGGAATGCCACATGGTGGTTGGTACCGGCAGCATTTCTTCCCCTGTGGCCAGATGGTACTTCCAACAGATCTACAATAGCCGCATTTTCTACGGTATCGGTAATAAAACGATATCGGTTTTCTTCCTGTCCCAGTAAACGGTAACCAAATAAATCAGTTAATACCTTTGCGGTTCCATCGATACTTTGCAGGGTTAAAGTGGTACTGTGGAAACCTTTGGTTGCAGTATCCTTTTTGATATCAGCAGTTTCCCAGGGCGTTCTGGCATCTGTAGTTTTAGGTACAATCAAACTCAGCGATAAACCATCTGGGTCTTTAAAAGCAAGTACCTGTTCGCCGAAACGCTCGGTAATCTCCTTTGTTTTAACGTTTGCGGCACCGAATCTTTCCAACCAGAACTGGTGACTGCCCACAGGTACAGAATAGCCGATTTCTGTTGCCATCCCCACGCCTTCAGTGCCCTGCCCAATTCCATCCCATGGAAAAAAGGTAAGAATGGTTCCTGCTGATCCACTTTCATCGCCATAATAGAGATGGTAAGTACCCGGGTCATCAAAATTTACCGTTTTTTTCACCAACCTTAAACCCAGTGTTTTAGTATAAAAATCGAAGTTTTGCTGTGCATTGCCTGCAATCGCCGTGATGTGGTGCAAGCCTAAAATGTTATTATTCATATCGTTTAATTTTTGTTTATTAATAGTGCTGAGCTTTCTGTAATTAATTCGTTGTGGCGTTTGAAGATGACATCAAGCACAAGGCCATCATCATTCCACATTTTTATTTCTCCGTTAAGCTGTTCGGTAAGGCCGGTCATTAAGCTCATTCCAAGTGATTCGGTATGATCAGGATCGAAGCCTGCTGGCAAACCAATCCCCGTATCTGCAATTTTCAGTTCGCAGCGCTCCTCTCCCGTGAGCAAGAAAGAAATGTGCACTTTACCTTTTTTATCATCCGGAAAGGCATATTTAATCACGTTACTAATGGCCTCGTTCAGGATCAAACCAAGCGGAACCGCCTGTGCAACATCTAATTTAATCGCCTCTGTTTCTAAAGTGAACTGGATTTTCTTATCAGTACCAAAACATTCGATCATATATTCTACCAATTCTTTGATGTACCATTTCATATCTATTTCAGCCAGATTATCAGACTGATAAAGCTTTTGGTGAATAAGCGACATGGCATGCATCCGGTTCTGGCTATTTCTAATGGCCACTAAAGCATCTTCATTATCGAGGTAAGCCGACTGGGTATTAAGCAGGCTGATTACAATCTGCAGGTTGTTTTTAACCCGGTGATGGATTTCGCGAAGGAGCCATTCTTTTTCGCCGAGTATTTTCCTAAGCAGTTCGTTCTGCGTATTGATTTCTTCCTGCTTTTGCTCCAGGATAAGATTGCTACGCCTTTTTAAACGATAACGGTTATAAATGAGGCCTACGAACAGCGCCGCGATAATAAGTCCTGCGATAAAAAAATACCTCACCCGTTCCTCATTCCCGATCCTGACCTGCTGCAACTGATTTTTTTGATGAAGCAGGGCAATATCCTTATCTTTTTTCTCGGTTTGATATTCGATTTCCAATCCCGAAATCTGTTTGTTCTTTTCGTTGTTCCAGATGGAATCCGTTAACCTTTTATAAGTTTTATAGTGCGCCACAGCCGACCAGGGTTTGTTCAGTGCAGAATCTACATCAAACCAAAGCCTGTGCAACTGAGACAGCGCCAGTAAGTTTTTCTGCGCTAAACTTTGCTTTTCATGTTCTTTTAAATAACCGTCGGCAGCTTGAAATTGCTTCTCACGGATCAGTTTCCGGATGATACTGCGATACAGATAAATCTGGTTCGGATCATCTTTGGGCAGGTCGTGGTGGAATTTAATTAAAGTTTTGAAAAATGGTTCAGCCTTGCCATATTGTTCAATATCGTAGTAAGTGTTGAACAAAATATAAGGTATGCGCAGTTTCATCTGGGTATCAGTTGGCGGATATTTTTTAATCAGCTCTTTCAATTCAGCTATTCCTTCTTCAAACCTTTTCATGCGAACATAGATGGTGGCTACATTGGCAATAATGGTCTGCATGTAACCTGGGTCTTTGTAACGCTCAGCGATGTTTTTTGCCCTTAACCAATAGTCAAGTGCTTTCTGGTCGTTCCTCAGGTAATAATAGGTTAAACCTAAATGGTTGTTTATAGAACTTCTTTGCAAACTTGTATCAGCCAACTGGTTGGCAGTTTTCTCTGCTAGTAAACCGTATTTTAGCGCTTCCGAAAAATTGCCGAGGCTGATATTGGTAATACACATGTTATTGTACACGCCTTGCAACTCTTTAAAACTAATAGCCTTGTAAACAGCAAGCGAGGTATCCATTAGTTGAATGGCATAGGCTGGCTGCCCTTCTATGTTGTAATAATCGCCCAGGTTTTTAAGCGAATTGGCTTCTTCTAATTTATTTCCTGCCTGGCGGTAAAGGGCCAGGGATTTTTCATTGTAAGCAATTTTCTTTTCGAGATCCGCTCCTTCATTACCAAAAAGATTCCCTATGGCCGAATATGCTTCTGCCAATTGATCTTTCAGATTCATCTTCGAGGCGTAGGCAATGGCCTGTTCATAAATTTTTGTCCCTAAAACCTTATCTCCCGATTCGCGGATGATATTTCCTTTGAGCACCATACTTCGGGCAATTCCTTTTGGATATTCGATCTTGCCGGCTAAAGCAAAAGCCTGTTCGCGGAGCTGCATCGCCCGGGCAAGGTCGGCTTTTAATTCGCCTGGTAAATTGAGGTAATAGGTACCCAGATCGATCCATAAATCGACTTTACTTTCTGTTTGGCCAAGCCTGCGGAGTTTAATTTCCGCTGTTTCAACTTCCTTGATAGTCCTGATGCCCTGCCCTTTTGCAAGGACAGGACTGATCAGCATGAAAGTAATTAACAGGAACCTGAATTCCGGCCAGCAACAATTAGCTATTTTGTTTATGGTTGGCATCTTTAAATTTTAGCATCATTTTTATCCGCCTTTGTGCTGTAATAGCAGATTAACATGGCAACACCAGGCAGCACGATGCCCACTAAGCCAAACAGCTGTCCGATCCAGGCGCCGAGGATACAGCCAATTAAAAAGCCGCCCAATGTGATTAAACCTTTATTTATCCCTGAAAGGAAGTCGGCGTTTTTGAAACCCGAATTACAAAACGACCTGATATCAAGCGCAAACTGGGTTACATTACCCGTCATCATGGTGGTTGGTCCATAGGTTTCTTTGGCATAAAGTTTCCCAAAGGCATTCTGTATCCCCATGGCAAAAACCACGATCATGGTAACCAGGTACATTGGCCATGTAACTTCACCATTGTCTATATAGCCTAAAGAATACGCTATTGCACCGCCAAGTAAAAGAATAAGCCCCTCACATAAAAGCAGAAAATGCCTGTTCGAAAATCTCGCCGATATCCAGCCGCCAGCCATAACAGAGAGCATAAATATTGGGAAAGTTAGCAGTTTGATCCATGCATCGCCATCAGAGCCTTTTATCATCTGATAAGCGAATACGATAAAGTTTCCTGTAACGTGTGCCGAAAAAATCTTATCGGCAGCAACAAAGGTAATACTATCGCAATAGCCCGCTATAATGGTTAATACAAGGGTTACAAACCAGATATTGTTCTGTTTTTCTTCCATTTTGTTTTTGATTTTACGATAAATGAGCCCTTAACATCCAGGCCATGGTTTCGTGTGTTTCCATTAATCCTGTGATGTAATCGCTTGTTCCGGCATCTTTAAGCGCCCCTGCATAATTATCGATGTTTTCTCTTAAATGGATCAGGATACTTTCGTGATCTGCCAATAACATTTTGATGTAGGTTGGTGCATCGTTTTTACCGCGGTCGTCTTCAGTTAAGTGAGTTAATTCCAGAAACTGTTTAAGCGATGCGGGCGCATAATGACCAAGCTTGCGGATACGTTCTGCAACTTCATCAACAATATCTTCCAGTTGGGTGTATTGCTCTTCAAAAAATTTGTGTTTGTTGTAAAAGTCTGGTCCTTCAACGTTCCAGTGCGCTTTTCTTGTTTTGGTATATAAAACGTATTCATCTGCAAGAATTTTGCTTAATGAATGTGCAACCTCGGCGAGGTTTTCTGCGCTGATTCCAATTTTAGCTTCCATAATTTGTGATTTAATGTTTATTTTAATTAAAAAGTGTATTGAATAAATAATGATCTATTGAAATAGTCCCGGGTCCGATTAACCATAAAAAAAGCATGGCCAATGTGTACATGTAAGGTACATCACGCACTTCAATCGAATCTTTACGATGTACTACGAAATAGCCGATGGCCGTTACACCTATAGATGGCAATAAGAAAAGTCTGGTTCCGACACCTATGGCAACCAGAAATGGCACAAGGGTATCAGAAAAAGTGGCAACCAGGGCATTCAGTTTATCTGGCAACCCCAGGGGATTGGGTACATGTTCTTTCTCTCCGTTTTGTACACGGAACTTTTTCATGCCATGAACCCTGAAAAGCTCGAGCATGAGCAGCAGCCTAAAAATAAGTACGGCCCAGTTGTTAAAGTCTGATCCCAAATCAGAATAAAGCAGGTATTTAATGATATTTTCCATGGATTAAAAAGCAAAGCATGAGCAGCCCAGCGCGCCCCAAAATGCGGTGTAATTGTTTACAGGAAGGTTGCTGGTCCTCACTGCATCGTGATTATGATTATGGACATTACAGCTACCTACGCAAGAGTGCACCATTGCTAAAACCGAACCGGCGCCCTTTGCCCCTTTTGTTTTTCCCTGTTGATCTGTTTTGTGCGTCGCCGGAGAATAATATCCGTTGTAACTGTTTGTTGGCGACCAGTCTGGCAGAATCGGGATTTTTGGTGGAGAAAAAGAAGAGAAATCGCCTTTGGCATACACAATTTTGCCATCAACTAGGGTTAAATCAGATTCGATACTTTTGATCTGCTCATCGGCAACTTCGAAGTAATCGTGATTTAAAACGGCTAAATCTGCAAGCATGCCTACTTCGATATCACCCTTTTTTTGCTGCTCGTTCGAAAACCAGGCACTGCCCCTGGTATATAGTTCTAAAGCGGTTTCTCTTGATAAAACGGTTTCTTCACTGTAGATTTTTAAGCCACCAACTGTTTTACCGGCAGTTAACCAAAACATGGAAACCCATGGATTGTAACTGCTTACGCGGGTGGCATCAGAACCACCACCAACAGGAACTCCCATTTCGAGCATTTTTTTAACCGGTGGTGTTTGCAAGGCAGCTTTTGCACCATAACGTTCGGTAAAATATTCGCCCTGATAAGCCATTCTGCTCTGAATCGCTATGCCGCCACCCAGGGCTTTTACACGTTCAATGTTCCGCTCGTCGATGGTTTCGGCATGGTCGAATATCCAGGGCAGGCCAGCAAAAGGAATATCTCTATTTACCTTTTCAAAAACATTTAGAAAACGACCGATACTTTCATTATAAGTGGCATGAAGCCTGAAAGGCCATCTTTTTTCGACCAGTAAACGCACCACACGTTCCAGTTCGGGCTCCATATTATCGGAGAGGTCTGGCCTTGGCTGAAGAAAATCTTCGAAATCTGCTGCAGAGAAAACCAGCATTTCACCCGCCCCGTTGTGGCGGTACATATCATCTCCCTGATAAAGTTTTACGGTATTGGTCCAGTTGTCAAAATCCTCAAATTCCTGCTTTGGGCGCTGTGTAAATAAATTATAAGCAATGCGAACGGTAAGTTGTTTTTGCTCATTCAATTCGTTTACAACTTTATAATCGTCAGGAAAATTTTGAAAACCTCCACCGGCATCAATTACACTGGTAATCCCGAAACGGTTCAGTTCGGTCATAAAATGACGGGTAGAATTTACCTGATGTTCATAAGAAAGTTTCGGACCTTTTGCCAGTGTAGAATATAAAATCATCGCGTTTGGGCTGGCGATAATCAGTCCCGTAGGCTCCCCATTGGCATCTCTCTGGATTTCTCCACCCGGAGGCGCAGGCGTATCTTTTGTATATCCAACGGCTTTAAGCGCAGCGCGGTTCATAAAAGCACGGTCGTATAAATGCAAAATAAACACAGGCGTTTCGGGCGCAATGGCATTTATTTCTTCCAGCGTTGGCATTCGTCTTTCAGCAAACTGAAACTCAGACCAGCCCCCAACTACGCGCACCCATTGTGGTGATGGGGTAATATCTACCTGCTCTTTAAGCATCCGTAAAGCATCAGCCAGTGACGGAACACCATCCCAGCGTAATTCCAGATTGAAATTTAACCCACCACGGATTAAATGGATGTGGGAGTCGTTAATCCCCGGAACAACCCGTTTTTTACCCAGATCAATCAGTCTTGTTGCAGAACCCGAAAAATTCATGATGTCGCTATCACGACCAACGGCGATGAACTTGCCATCTTTAATGGCAACGGCTGTTATTTCTTCCTTTTGCTTGGCAATGGTATGAACCTTACCATTGAATAAAATTATATCTGCAGTCATGGTGTCTTCTTTTTAGATTTGAGATCTTAATTTTTAATGGCAGCAATTGCTTCCTGAATGCCTTCTCCGGCTGTTGTAAAAAACGCAGGTCCTGCCAAAAGGATCACTTTTGCCACTGGTTTAAAGGTTGCCATATTCTTTTCTTTTAACCAGGTTTGGGTTCTGTAGGCTTCGAAAATGCCTTTTACAACGTTTCCAGCAACCAATGCCGTTGGCGAGTCGATCCCTGCATCTTTTAAATCACTTGCAAAAGAAAAGTTGTTTACACCAAGTTTAAGCGCTTCTCTCATGGCGATGCTGCCTACTCCGGTCATGAATTCTGGTGTAAATTTATTCCGATCGCCAAGACCGATTAAAAGCAGGCGTTTGCCACCTATGGTACCTTTTGGTGGAGAAATTAAAATGGTTTCGTTGGCGTGACCAAGAAATTTCCCACTTTTACGGATTTCGGTGATCAAACCTTTCATATCCTGATCTAGGTGTACCAAACCATTTAATGCTGGCGGAAGTGCAGGTGGCGAATTAAAAATATCGCCTTCGGTGTACTCAAAAACACAGGCAATCTGCAAATCGCTAACCTGCGCTGATGGCCCCTGAACTACCCCTTCGATTGCAATCCCATCAACCGTACCCCAAACTTTGGCCGTTCCAATTGCGGTAGTTGTTTGTGCGAATGTTGTTCCCGTAACAAATACAGAGAATATGATAATGGCCAGCCTGAAGTTTTGGATAGCAGCTATTGACTGTTTAGTGAAGTTATTTTTCATTTTCTTATTATTTAAAATTTGTATGATACCTGAGCATTAAAAAACTTTGAATTGTCCCAGCGTGGTACGATATCTTTTATAAAATCGCCTACCCTGAAATATTGCCCCCCACAACTGAATGAAAGGTTGTTATTGAATTTATAATCTGCACTGAGCAGATAAGTGGTACCGATAAAGCGATGATTAGAAAGTGAACCTGCGGTATTAAAATTTCCGCTGGGGCGATAGATCCCATCGTTTGTAGAATACCTCCAGTTAAAAACTACATCAGCCTGAATGCTTAATTTATCGGTTGGGCTAAGGGTTAAGTAAGGATGCAGATCAATTAGGTTCGAAGGTCCGATGAGTGGGTTAAATCCAAAATAACCTCCTTTAGGATACAAGGGATTAAAGGTTTGGAGTTTCCCATCGCCTGCTTTCTGGTCACCTGAGATATAATCGTTCCGCAGGTTTACAGAAGGCTTAAGCTTGGTTTCTTCAAAAGTATAACCCAATTCAATAGCCATCGTCCAGGCATCGATGTTGCCACTTCCAAACTTGCCAAACTGATAGGCAGCTTCTACATTATAGATAAAACCACCGCCACTTTTCCAATACCGGGTAGCCACGGTATGCCTGATTTCTTTTTCAGCGCCTTCCTCAAATTCTGCATTGTCGCGCCTGATGCCTAAATAATAGAAATCGAAGTTTCCCCCTTGTTGGATATTGAGATTCGAATAAGCACCCCAAAGGTTGGCCTGATGGCTGGGGCGATTATCGAATACCCCAAAATTCACTTCATCAGCCGCTAAAACAAATGCATCCAGTGAAAACCGTGGTGTTGCATACATTAGTTTTGCTCCGGTAAAATACTGCCGTACGGTTGTCCCCTCTCTTACAGAAATTAACCGCCCGGAACCGTAATTAATTTCCTGCCTACCCAACCTAAGGGCTAATTTATTGGGTGAATCTTTAAGAATCCTGTATTCTGCAAACAGATTTTGTACTACAAGCTGGTCTTCATCAACCGGAGATGGTCCATATTTACTGCCATTTTCGAGCGCACTGTTTAACTGGGCAAAAATCCGCAGTCTTTCTCCAACATTTAAATCAGCATAAAGCGAGTAGCGCTGTAAAAAAGAATAATTGAAACCCTGATCTTTGATCCAATCTTCATTGATTTTCCCTCCGTATTCCTCCCTGATTTCGCCACCAAAACTGAGGTAAACTTTTTTATCTACCGAAAGCGGCAGGAACTTTAACGTATTGTAGGGGTTCCTGGCCGAATCTTTCAGCTTGCTATAATCCTCATCGTAGCGCATTAGCTTAATGCCTTGGGCGAAAGCCACTGTTGTTGATAAGCAAAAACAGATTGCAACAACGAATGCCAAATGGGGATAATCAGTTCTCATTTTATGTAAATGAGGGTTAGTGTTTTACCATTTTGTGTGCATACTGGATACCAAGGCCATAACCTGCACCGTATTTTTTCATTAATGTGGTTACAGGCTCATAGGTTCCGGTTCTGGCCCAATCTCTTTGAAGTTCAAGGATGTACTGCACAGAAGTTACCGGTTTTACACCTGCATGCACCATCCGCTGAATGGCCCGTTCGTGTGCCTCATTGCTTACATCACCACAGGCATCAGTGATCACGAAAACATCAAAACCTTCTGATAAGGCCGATAAAGCCGGACCAACGATACAAACACCTGTCCAAAGACCAGCCAATACAAGTTTCTTTTTCCCGGTTGCCGTGATTGCTTTGTAAGCCGGTTCATCTTCCCAGGTATTCATCGAAGTCCTATCGATATAATTTGAGGTAGCCTGGGGATAAAATTCTTCAATTTCTGGAAAAACAGGGCCTGCAAACGACTCTTCGGCAACTGTGGTTACAATAGTGGGTACGTTAAAGATTTTAGATGCGCCACAAACAATGGCAACATTAGTACGAAGTTCGGTAATAGAGATGCTTTTTGTTGCAAAAGCCATCTGTCCCTCGAAATCGATTAATACTAATGCATGATTTTCCGGAGATAATAAGTCTGGTGATGGTTTCATAATTAAATATTTTTGTTTCCCTCACTGTTCCAAGAAACATACCACCAAACAAATATCTATAAATCAGAACCTTACAAAAAAACATACAAAATATGATTAACTATATATCGTCGATTTACGAATTTTATGTTTTGTTTTACCGCAAAGGAAGTAGAGGGAGAAGCGTGTGTGTTTTAACCACAGAGAAAATGAAGGAAATACACCGAGCGCACAATTTGGGGTTTTAGTTAATTTTTCCGAACAGCGATTTGATTAAGGCATCGTTATCCGATAGCTATGGGATGCGAGAAGGTTTTTCAACCGGCGACGGAATCTTTATGGCAGGACTCGCGAACATGAAAGATTGCTTCGTCGTTCCTCCTCGTAATGACGAATTATTTTTGGAATTTGTTATTATTTGATCGATTATTCTTTAAAGTAGTAGTACTCCATTGGATCGTCATCCTGAATTTATTTCAGGAGCTGTTTTAGCCAAAATCATTTGTTTAGATGGATGCTGAAACAAGTTCAGCAAGACGACACACGGGTTGACACCTTATATAATAACGAAAAAAAATAAAAAAACACCAACATCAAAAAACAATATAACTCACTAAAAATCAGCAGTAAAAACAAACTAATAACGAAATTTCGTTACCAATTTAACGAATCTAAATTCATTAATTAAATTTATAAACCCTACTTTAGCGACATGGAAAGCAAGGGCAATTTATCTGAAATTCAAAATCAAGAACATGCCATCCTAAATATTAATGGAGAGACAGTACTTGAAATCGAAAATGCACGCTTGGTTAAAAAACTCGACCAAAAAGAAAGGGAAAATGCAGTTTTGTTATCGTTAAGCAACTCCATTGCTTCCATCAGGAATAAACTTGATCTCTTCGATGTTATAGATCTAAAACTTAAAAAATTATTTGATTTTGATGACTTTGTAATCTGTTTGATTAATGACGATCAGGAGACCCATAGTGCTTTCATCTATAACCAAAAAGAGGATTTTCTTAAAACAGCCGGTATAGCACCAGAATCATCGAAGAAGTACACACTCGATGATGGCATGTGCAGGGCGATGATTTCTTCAGAAAAACCAATCGTTTTTAACGTTGAAGAAGTTTTAAAGTGGGATGACGCACCTGCCTGGTTATCATTTTGGCACAATAAAGGCATCAAAGAAATGATTGGCCTGAAAATGGTGGACCGATCAGCATGTATCGGTTTCTTTTACCTCTACACTAAGAATACGAATTCATTATCGAACATCTATTTTGATCTGCTGCAGGGCATTTCGCTGCAGATTTCAATTGCGATATCGAACATCCTTGCAAACGAAAAAATAGAGCAACAGCTCTTAGAAATCAATGCATACAAACAAAAATTAGAGGACGAAAAAAGCTACCTGCAGGAGGAGATCCAATACAAATACAACCATACAGAAATCATCGGGCAAAGCAAGTCGTTAAAAGACATTTTCCACCTGGTTGAGGCTGTGGCTGCTACCGATAGTACTGTACTTATTACCGGGGAAACAGGTACAGGAAAAGAACTCATTGCAAGGGCATTACACAATTCCTCACTTCGCAGCAATGAATTGATGGTTAAAATCAATTGTGCCGCAATCCCCGCTAGCTTGGCCGAAAGTGAACTTTTCGGTCATGAAAAAGGCAGCTTTACAGGTGCAACTGAGCGGCGCATCGGCAAGTTTGAACTGGCACACAATGGGACGCTTTTTTTGGATGAGATTGGCGAACTTTCATTAGAACTTCAGGTAAAACTGCTCCGTGCATTACAGGAAAAGGAAATTGAACGGATTGGCGGCAGGGATGTAATTAAAACAAATGTGAGAATTATAGCTGCCACGAACAGGAATCTGCTAAAAGAGGTAGAAAAAGGAAGTTTCAGGAGCGACCTATATTACAGGTTAAACGTATTTCCAATTCCAATCCCCCCGTTGAGGGATAGATTGGATGATATCCCCCATCTTACGGCATTCTTCATTGAACGCATTTCAAAAAAAACAGGAAGGCAGGTAAACGCCATTTCCAAAAGTGCGCTGAACAAACTCATGCTCTACCCCTGGCCGGGAAACGTGAGGGAACTGGAGCATTTGATTGAACGGAGCATATTATTAACATCCGGCAACATATTAAAAGAAATCCACTTACCTAAAACAGATAGAAATGAGGCAATTAACAATACGGATGAGCAAAAAATCAAAAGCATCCACGAAAACGAGCGCGACCATATTCTATCGGTTTTAAAACGTTGCAAGGGAAAAATATCGGGTATTGGTGGAGCTGCAGAAATATTAAATATCCCTGCTACCACCCTTAACTCAAAAATTAAAAAATTTAAGATTAAACGGGAACATATCCTGAATAAGTAACATTTAATGATAGAATTAAACAAACTGTTTAAAAAAACTGCGGCAGTAAAGCAGATCAATAAAATGATCGTGCTCATCATACTATTTGCGATTTTCAGTTTAACGCTCATTAAGAGCAGTAATACTTCAGCCAGAAATCAGGTAGGCAGTCTAAACCCTACAGATTCCCTTCAAAAGCTGCAGAGACTTTTGGCTGATTCAAAACCCGATACAAACCGCATACAATACCTGCTAAAAATTGCCGATCATTTCATCAATCAACAAGAAAACCAAAGCATAAATTTAGCGAGGGCAATGCCTTATCTGCAAAAAGCACATATTTTAAATAATCAACTTAAATCTCCAAACTGGGAATTCCGTACCCTTATGACTTACGCCCGGTTTTTGAACAAAAAACATTTAAGAGTACAGCAGGCACTCACCTATGAAAAGGCTATCGCTATTGCACAAAAAGCAGGCAACAAGCGCTTCGAAGCCAGCGCATGGTATTCGTATTACATTAATGTTCCCGATACGGTTTCTGATTATAAAAACAAAACATTTTATAACCGGGCAGCCACTGCACATGCCTTATATAAAGAAATCGGCACCTCTTTTCAGGAAAAATACAGAGAGGCAACGCTTCTAAAAACAATGGCCGACTTCCATTTAGAGGAAGAAAAATTTGATTTATCGATAAAAGAGCTTTATGAGGTTATAGCGCTGGATAAAAAATTCAAACTTCCCGATCTGCCAATGGCCTATGATCTGCTTTCGGCAGTTTATGAAAGAAAAGGAGAACTCAGCAAGGCATTGAATTACGCATTACTGAGTGTAAAAACGGCACAAAACAACCACGAGGAAGTACTAGGCACCTATTTAAACAGAGTAGGTTCTGCGTATGAGGCCATGGGCAAAGCTAAAGAAAGTATTGCCTGGTACCATAAAACCCTTGATGGTAGCGATAAAAAAGATCCGTTCCGCTTTGTTACGGCTTATTCCATTACGAGCCAAATGATCAAACTGGGTGAAGCCAAAAAAGCACTGGCTATACTCGAAAAAACGTGGAGCGAGGTTAACAATCCATCAAGTGGACATGAATATTTTATGTTCCTGGCATTTGGCGAATGTTATGCTGCGCTAAAAAAGTACGATCTGGCTAAAAAGTATTTCAATAAACTGCTGGAAGATGCTACATTAAAAACATATTCCAACACTTTCCAAACTTCAGTTTTCTTCTCGGTAAGCGAATTTTACTTTGCCCAGAACAAATACGAGCTAGCTTTACAATTCGCCGAAAAGGCGAGAGAAAACCAGATCAGCATGACCTTGCCAAGGCAGATCAGATTAAATGAAATACTTTACAAAATAGATGTATCTACAGATCGTCCTGCCGAGGCCATTATTCACCTGCAAACCTTTCATAAGCTTAGAGATTCGATGCTTAGCCAGGAGAATTTAAATACCATTGAGCGTTTGAAGATTGAATTCCAGGCCTCGCAAAAGGAGAATGAAAATGAAATCCTCAGGAAGAAATCACAATTACAAAGTCAGGAGCTTAACCGCATTCAATGGATCAAAAATGCCACTATCGCCGGGCTGGCATTTTTAACTATCGTGCTTGTTTTAATCTATGGCAGGTTCCGGTTGAAAAAGAAACTTCATGATACTTTGGTAAAGAAAAAAGCAGATATAGATCTTGCCTACGCTGAACTTGAAGTAAATATTCAACAAAAAAATAATTTAATTGAAGAGAAAGAAAGCTTAATTAAGGAAGTGCACCATCGGGTTAAAAACAACCTGCAGTTAACAATGAGTTTACTGAACAGCCAAAGTTATTACCTTGAAGATTTATCGGCAATTGAGGCCATAAAAGAAAGTCAGCACCGTTTGAAAAGTATTGCATTGATTCATCAAAAGCTTTACCAAACAGAAAATCTGGCTACCATTAACATTCAGCCTTATATTGTAGAATTGGTTGAATATTTAAAGGAAAGCCTGAACGATGATAAAAAGATCAGCTTTGAATTGGATATTTTAAATCTCGAACTGGACATTTCGAAAGCTGTTCCGCTTGGCTTAATTATTAACGAGGCAATTACCAATATTTTCAAATATGCTTTTCCTAATAGTCATGGCGGAAAAGTGATCATTAGCCTAAAAGAATGCCAGGCAGATCATTATAAACTGTTTATTAAAGATAACGGCATCGGATTACCCGCCGATTTTGATTATGAACAATGCAACACACTGGGCATTATTTTAATGAAGGGACTGAGTGCCCAAATTGATGGTGTTTTTACGATGGAAAGCAAAGATGGTGTTTCGTTAAGCTTAATTTTTATAAATAGAGGTGAAGATTTATTGCTGTTGAAAGATTAATTGAAGATGAGGACAGAAAAAATTCTAATTGTTGAAGATGAATTTATCGTTGCGCACGATCTGCAGATGATTTTGCAGCGTGCCGGCTACAAGGTTGTTGGCATTGCCGATTCTGTTAAAAATGCACAGGCCCTACTGGAAAAACACCAGGTAGACCTGGTTCTTTTAGATATTTACCTTAAAGGCAGGTTAACCGGCATTGATCTGGCTTACGATTTGATGAAAAGCCAGATCCCATTCATTTATATCTCTGCAAATTCGAATGAAAAAGTGCTGGAGGCTGCAAAATCTACCTGCCCGTACGGGTTTATTGTTAAACCTTACCGTGAGCGGGACATTTTATTAAGCATTGATATTGCCAGGTACCGTAAGGAAAATAGCAATAACATGAAGATGAGCAGTGAGCGCTTTATGCAGGATTTCATTGTAGATATTTCGATGAAATCGTTAACCTGGCAAAAGAAAATTTTAGCCATTGCAGCTGCCTTTCAGCCATATATTCCTTTTGATTTTATTGCACTTTCTGGTATTGCAAAAGATGGAAAACGATATAGCGAAATTGGAATCACCAGAAAAAATTTTGACCAGTACGACTTATTTACAGCAAATGAGTTCTTAAAATACGCGGGTTTAAGCAGGGCAGAATATGATACCATCAATCAACTGGTACCCGAAACAACAGCCGACGCCATTTACATTGGTGATGATTTTGAGGGGGTAAAAAAGGCTGCCCCCATGAAAAATTTAATCGCCACCACTTATCATCTTTATTCCAATCTGGTAAAAACATTCTACCTGGAAAATGGCGATCAGATCAGCTTTTCGTTTTACAGTAGAACCGAAAACATTTACCAGCCCGCACACATGGAGCTGCTTAACTTTTTATCAGGCACTTTAGAGAAAAAGTTGGTCCATATTATCGAGCTTGAAAAAGCGGGAACGGAAACAGTTTTACATCAGGAAAGCGGTAACTATCCTGTAGCGAAAAAAAAATTTGAAAATATTATTGGCAAAAGTACTGCTTTGCTCAGTGTTTTAGACAAGATAAAAATTGTTGCACCAACTGATACATCTGTATTGATAACCGGGGAGAGTGGAACAGGAAAAGAAGAAGTTGCCAAAAGCCTCCACCGCTTATCACATCGAAACACAAAACCAATTGTGGCCGTAAATTGTGCTGCACTACCTGCAGATTTAATTGAATCCATTCTATTTGGCCATGAAAAAGGCTCGTTTACAGGCGCTGTGAACACCAGAATCGGAAAATTTGAAGAGGCGAACGGTGGCACCATCTTTCTCGATGAGATTGGAGAAATGCCTTTCGATCTGCAGGCAAAGCTACTTCGGGCCCTGCAGGAGAAAGAAATTGAGCGCATTGGCGGCAAACAACCTATTAAAGTCGATTTAAGAATAATTGCTGCTACTAACCTCAATTTAGAGAAAGAGATTGCAAAAGGCAGGTTCAGGTTGGATCTTTTCTATCGTCTTAATGTTTTTCCAATACATGTTCCTCCGCTTTGTCGACGAAAAACCGACATCCCACTATTGGCAGAGTATTTTGTTCAGAAACATGCAAAGGAAGTAGGTAAAAATATTACTGAAATTCCCGCTGATTTTATGGATCGGCTAATGTTATATGATTGGCCAGGCAATATCAGAGAACTGGAACATGTAATGTTGAGGAGTGTATTGCTTTCATCGAATGGAAAACTTAATCCCGCTCATTTGGAACTTGGAGTTAAAAATGAGGAACCACTTTCGCAAAATGGAATTAAAACGATTATTGACAATGAAAGAGACCATATCATCAGGGTTTTAGAGCTCTGCAAAGGCAAGGTTGCAGGCAGCGGTGGTGCGGCAGAATTATTGGGCATTCCGGCAACTACTTTGAGTTCTAAAATTAAAAAGCTGGATATAAAACGTTAATGATATTTAGTAAATCGACGATATATCATGAATTACAAAAAGCAACTAACACAATAAAACACTGATAAACAAAAACTTAAAGATTGGTATTTTTCTTGATTTGAATAGACTGTATTAATCAAAAGGGGACCTTTGTTGGCCGTTGATTTATATCTAATGCTCGCCCGAAATAGAAAATGAAACAGAAAATCTTAATTGTAGAAGATGAATTTATTGTAGCCAACGATCTTAGGATTATGCTCGAAAAAGCTGGCTATAAAGTGTGTGGGGTAGCCCCATCGGTGGTAAAGGCGCTTGAGTTGATCGCAGCCAAAGAACCCGACTGGATACTGTTGGATATTTTTTTGCAGGGCGACAAAACAGGAATTGATCTGGCTGGTCAGCTTACCGAAATGGGAATCCCTTTTATTTATATTTCCGCAAACACCAATCAGGGGATTTTAGAAGCCGCAAAAGCAACCCTACCCTATGGCTTTTTGGTTAAACCTTTCCGCGAAAAAGACCTGATGGTAATGTTGGATATTGCCCGTTACAGACATGAACAAAACCTGAAATATAACCATCATAAAGAACCACCGCTACATAAACAGATTGAACACATTGCGCAAAAGCAGGAAACGGTTTCGCAGCGTTTGAAACAGATCAGTGCCGCGATGCACCCCATTGTACCTTTTGATTTTCTCTGGATTACCAGATCAAAACCACGCACAACTACAAAAGATGTTTACATCAGCCGCGCTTCCGACGGAACGTTCGATATCCTCAACACCGACGCTTTATTGAAAGAAACCAATATTTCAGATCGTGATTTTAAAACATGGAACAGCACTGCGCTTGCTCATAATGAGAAAGCCATCTTTAACGGATATGATTTTCGAAAACTGAGAATGGAAAGTCTATCGGTACAAGCGCTTTCAGACCATTACAAACTCGAATCAGCCTTGATTACCGAAATTGAAATAGACGGAGATGTATTTCAGTTCGTTTTTTTCAACCAGCTTTCAGATATCTACACAAAAGTTCATTCGGGTATTATTGGCCAATTTAAGAAAAGCCTTGAACTCATTTTAGATAAAATTATTTTAAGTAAGGATAGTATAGCTCAAACTCCAGCTATGAGCTTACCTGTAGTTGAAAAGCCAATCATCAAAAAAGAACAAGCTATAATAATCCAAAAGGATTTTAATGGCATTATTGGTAACAGTGCTTTACTGCACGCTGCATTTAAGAAATTGGAATTGGTGGCACCCGACGATACTTCGGTGCTTATTTTGGGCGAAAGTGGTACCGGAAAGGAAAAAATTGCACAGACCATCCATAAATTATCTCCCAGAAAAAACAAAGCGCTGGTTACCGTAAACTGTGCTGCCTTACCCTTAACCTTGATAGAATCGGAACTTTTCGGGCATGAAAAAGGAAGTTTTACAGGCGCGAACGAAAAACGCATCGGCAAGTTTGAACAGGCCGACGGAGGTTCGATTTTTCTGGACGAGATAGGCGAACTTCCCTTAGAAGCTCAGGTAAAACTATTAAGGGTGCTCCAAGAAAAAGAAATTGAACGTTTGGGTGGAAATTACACCAAAAAGATAAACGTTAGGATCATTACGGCCACCAACAGAAATCTGGAGAAAGAAGTCGCAGAAGGCCGTTTCCGCCTTGACTTATATTACCGCTTGAATGTTTTTCCGATAGAATTACCTTCGCTGAGAGACCGAAAAGAAGATATACCTGCTCTGACTGCTTATTTTATTGAAAAATATGGCAAAAAAGGATCATCATCAGTTACTTCAATATCTACGGATGCATTGAATGAAATGCAGGATTATCAATGGCCTGGAAATGTAAGGGAATTGGAGCACCTGATAGAAAGAAGTATGCTGTTAACTGAAGGGGAAATGATTACTAAAGTTGAACTTCCCAATTCGACATCCGTTACAGGTTTTTCTGGAGATGATCATTTCAAAATCAAAACCATGGAAGAAATGGAGAGAGAGCATATTATGAGCATTTTACAGATGTGTAAAGGCAAAATATTTGGCCCGGGCGGCGCGGCAGAAATCCTTAATATCCCCTCTACTACATTAAACTCTAAAATTAAAAAACTAGGGATAAAATTTGAATTTGTTAAGTAGGCTTTAGGTTAAGTTTAGTCCGGAGTCGGTAGTGCCAAGTCTGGAGTCGATTAAGCACTGTGATCTAGGTTAAGATAAATCGTCATCTCCTTTGGAGGAGAGATCTTTGAACAATGTTAAAGATTTTGTTTCGCAGCGCCTAGCCACTACTCTATAATCCATTTAGCCATTACTTTTTACTGCAATTTCTTATGCTGAATTTTAGTATCTGATAAATCGATCTGCATTTCCTGCTTCCTGATCATCTCATCACTAAATTGCTTTTCCTTTCGGATTTTGTGAAGTTCTTGCCGCTGGATATGATAAATATCTTTTAAGATATGGTTATAAACTTCCATCTCTGCATTTTCAATTGCTTCACACTCCATCGATTCGAGTCTTCTGGAGGTATGGTTTAAGCTGTTCTCGAGTTCATTCTTCAAACCATTTACCAATCCGATTCCTTCAATCTCCTCTACGTAGTTTTCCCTTAAGTGGTTTAATGAAACATTTAACAGCCGCTGTTTAATGCTGGCCTCTTGTTGTTCATCAGGTACCAGTGGATCGATTTCGTAAATGTTGATCGCCTTGATGATATAAGGCAAAGTAAGGCCCTGAAAAACCAGGGTAACCAAAATAACCACAAACGTGATGAAGATGATCAGGTTGCGGTGTGGAAAATTAATGTGGGCAGCAGTAGTAATGGGCAATGAGAGTGCCGCGGCCAAAGAAACTACTCCTCTCATTCCAGCCCATCCGATAATTAACGGGCCTTTCCAGCCTGGGTGGGCTTCACTCCTTCTTACCTTGGCAGATAACCACCTTGGTATAAAAGCTACGGGATAAATCCAGGCGATACGGAGTACAATTACAAGTGCACTAATGATCAGTCCATAACTAAAAGCTTCCCAAATTGAATAACCTTCTAAGCCGGCCATTATGATCGGTAATTCCAGTCCGATCAAAATAAATACCAGGGCATTTAGGATCATGGTTAATGTTGCCCATACATTGATGGCCTGCAAGCGGCTTTGCCCATCTACAAAAATTTCGTGCGACCGGTACGATAAAAACAAACCGCCGCTTACCACAGCCATCACGCCCGAAAAATGGAACTGCTCAGCAGCCAGATACATAAAATAGGGCGAAATTAAAGTGATGGCAGCATCGATGCTGGGTGTAGTAGGTAAAAACCGATGGATAAGATATAATACGTGAGCCACGGCCAATCCGATTACAATGCCCATAACGGTACTTAAGAAAAAGTCACCTGCTGCATTTGAAAGCGAAAACTGCCCTGTAATTACCGCAGCCAAGGCAAAACGGAGCACAATTAAACTTGAGGCATCGTTAACCAAACTTTCGCCCTCCAAAATGGTGGTAATCCGTTTTGGCACTTTAATATTCTTCAATACCGATGTTGCCGCAATGGCATCAGGTGGCGAAACAATGCCCCCAAGCAAAAATCCCATGGCAAGTGTAAAACCGGGAATCATGGAAGAGGTTAAAAATGCAACGGCTACCGATGTGATAATAACCAGACCAAAAGCAAGCAAACTGATCGGCCTGCGCCAGCGCCAGAAATCATTCCATGAGGTATACCAGGCAGCCTCATAAAGCAGCGGAGGAAGAAAAATCAGAAATATAATTTCAGGATCTATAGACATTGGCGGGATACCCGGAATATAGCTGATACCTAGACCGGCAATTACTAAAAATATAGGATAGGAAATTTTTACCTTTTGCGCCAGCATAATCAACAGAAAAGCTGCTGAAAGTAAAATAATGAACTGAAGAAGGGTATAGTGCATAGCTTTTTCAAAACAAAAAATAAACCACAAATATAATCAACAAATAACCAGTTATTTGAGCTTTAAAGGGTTGTTGTTTCAACAAAGCAATTGACGATATAACGTGATTTTACCTGAAATAATTGCTAAAATCCGCTAAGCAAACAATAAATGGGTAATACGATAATGCCAAAAACTAATGCTCCAGATGTTGGTTTAATCAATACGATTATCTCACTGCCAAAGCATAATCAAAATCATTAAGTAGAAATCAATCCTACCAAACAACTACCGTAAATTAACGAAATAAAGCAAATAAATAATCAACAAATAAATAACAAATAACTAAAAATCAAATACTTAACAAAATGGATCGCAAATTGTAATAAGTCAGCACGAAACTTAACATACAGTTTAGTGATTACCTTAACATCAATTATTAATTTTGGGTAATTCGCAAAAACTGCTTTAAACAATTAAAATTAATCATAAAAAAGCTATGAGTACAATTAAAGTAAAAGACGGAACTGAAATTTATTACAAAGATTGGGGAACGGGACAACCAATCGTTTTTCATCATGGATGGCCATTATCTGGAGATGACTGGGATACACAAATGATGTTTTTCCTGAAACAGGGATATCGGGTGATTGCGCATGACCGCCGTGGGCATGGCCGCTCAGGTCAAAGTGCCAATGGCAATGATATGGATACCTATGTAGCCGATATTGCAGAACTAACAGCAGCACTCGACCTGAAAGATGCGATCCACATTGGCCACTCCACAGGTGGTGGTGAAGTAATCCGTTACGTGGCGAAACATGGAAAAGGCCGCGTTGCAAAAGCAGTTCTAATCAGTGCAGTAACGCCGATTATGATCCAAAACGAAAGCAATCCGGAAGGTGTGCCATTGGCGATATTTGATGAAATCCGTCAGGGCACGGGTTTTACCAGAGCCCAATATTTTTACGATTTCCCGGTAGCATTTTACGGATGGAACCGTGATGGCAAAACCGTTCAGGAAGGAATAAAACACAACTGGTGGCGCCAGGGCATGATGGGGTCTGTATTGGCACATTATGAGGGGATTAAAGCATTTTCGGAATCAGATTTCACTGAAGATCTAAAAAGTGTGGAAATTCCGGTATTGGTATTGCATGGAGAAGACGACCAGATAGTTCCTTTTAACCAGGCACAAAGAGCGGCAAAATTGTTGCCAAATGGAAAACTGATCTCTTACCCAGGTTTCCCTCATGGTATGCCTACAACAGAGGCGGAAACAATTAACAAGGATATTTTAGCCTTTATTAAATCGTAAAGTTTTTATAAATCTGTCACAATAAGCTTGTCGAAATGCCTGTAATTTTATAAACAGGTCGTTCGACAAGCTATCATTTATATACTTTCTGAATAGTTTAATAAATTAGCCGGGCCAAAAATGATCCGGCTATCCTATTTATTTTCTTTCGTTAAACACCCCTAGTTCAGCAATAGCGGGCGGGTTATCAAAGTCTGTAATGGTTACCTTTATTTTTTCGCACCAGATGCGCTCGAATCTAAAAATACTTACCTTTTTCTCTCCCTCATTTTTGGCAGCTAAAGCATTCCATTTACCATTTGCATAATACTGTAAACTGTAGGTAGCTTTTCTGTTATTGCCAGCGGTTAGCACCACCATATTGCAGGGAACAGCTTTTTCGAAATTCAGTTCATACCATGGCGATTTTACGGTGTGATTGGACGACCAGCTCGAACCAAAATCATCATCATTGGCAAAATCCATGATATTCATATCATCACCCCAGCTGCTGTTGCTTTTTATGTGCTTGGCGATGTTGCTCGAAATAATCGGTGCAGCGTGCGCAGGAATACGTGGAAGATCTGTAGATTTTTTATAAATCTGGCCCATTTCTTTAAGTGCTGCCAAAGCATTATCGTCTATTAAACCATTTTTACCGGGCGCTACATTGAGAATAAAATTGCAATAGGCACCGTTGTAAGGAATGATGAATTTATTCACCAGCTCAGGTACGTTTTTTACCGGAGTGGTAGGAAAAGACGTTTTCCAGAACCAGTTGGCCTGCAGAGGAAGGCAGGCAAGTGCCGGAAGCTTGTTGTTTTCTTTAGAAATAAACTGGCCTGCGCCCTGCTCATAAGATTTGATATCGGTATAAAATAGCGCCTGTGTAGGATATTTTGCTGCATTTAAATCCATCACCAAACAATTTGGCTGTAATGATTTAATCAGGTAATAGATATCTTCAAAAGGTACCTGATCATAAGAAATCCTCGACCATGGCGCGTCCCATCCATCGATAATCAACGCTGTGATCTCGCCATAATTGGTGAGCAGTTCGGTAATCTGATCTTTGATCATCTTAATGTGGGCTGGAGTAATCTGGTTTGGGCGGATGCCATGGTGGGTATCCAATATGGAATAATACAACATTACCTTTAATCCGTTTTTGCGGAAAGCATCTGCATATTCCTTAACTACATCGCGCTTTAGTGGCGTGTTCATTACGTTATAGGCTGTAGTTTTGGTATTCCAGATCGGGAAACCACTATGGTGTTTGGTGGTAAGGCAACCATAGGTCATGTTAGCAGATTTTGCAGCTTTTGCCCATTGGTCTGCATCCAGCTTTGGCGATTGGAACAATGAAAGATCGGCATCAGGGTCAGACCAGTCCTGATCCATAAAAGTTGGCATCCCATAGTGGATAAACATACCCAACCCAAGGTCAACAAAATCCTGTTGAAGTTCAGTCAGTGGTTTATTGGCCGATTTTTGCTGAGCCATTGCCGGATAAATAGCTATCGTTCCCGAAACGATAAGCAATAATGATAAAATCCTTTTAAAGGTCATTTCTCTTTTTTTGGTTATGTGATTTGTGTTATTTATTTAAAAGACTTATTGGGTTACAGATACTTATTAATTCCAATCGATCAATTGATCTGGTTTTCATTGAGATCTGCTTTCAATTATTCAAAGCTACAGCCGACATTGAAAGAATTTGTCGAACGAAAACGTAACAGAAACCTAACAAAAGCTTAACGTTATGGTATTTATGAAATAATACGGCTATTTTTAAAGGATAAAATGAAAGATCGTATATATAAGTCAGTAGTATTGGTCAGTTTTCTGATATTGCTTCTGGTACAGCTCAGGTTAACCTATAATTCTTACGTTCTGAGAGACAGGGACTATAGTTTAAAAGAAAAAACGCTGATTAATGATGAATATGGGCGCAGTATATCCGAAGACAAAGTTTATAAGGGCGGCGGAAAGATTATCGATTCGATCCTCTCGAGAAATATGCCCGCGCTTAAACAAGCATACTTAAGCAACAAGAAAGAATTTGTTAAACGCTCACAAAGCATTAGTAATACACTATTAAAAGACCTGCGAAAAGAAAGTACTATGGACAGTGTTTTCCGCTCGATCGTTAAAAGGAATGGGTTAGATTCCAATCTGCAGTATCTGCTCACTTTCCAGTCAATTGAGATTAACTTCGACACCAATATAGGCGACATCACCGTATTTGACACCAGTACCGATACGTTGTTCAAAGCAGGCCAAAAAACACCGTTTGGCGTTATCATTGATGGTACACTGACTAATCCGAGCGTTCAGAATAGGGTAACTAACCTCTCTGTTAGTGGCAAACTGGTGTACGATTATAGAGTTACCTTTAATCTTTTTGTCGATCCTCCGGGCCGCACCTTAAAAGTTGCCTATCAAATGCTACCAACATTTTTATTGGTTGCGCTTTGCATTATTATTATTGTAGGCATTAATTATTACACCTATATCAGCTGGATGCGGCAGAAAAAAGAAACGGATGTTAAATCTGATTTCCTAAACAGTATTAAACATGAATTTAACACCCCCATTACAACTATATTAGTGGCAAGCAAAAGCCTGCACGAAGATGAGGTGCTCAATGACAGGACACGCGTAAATGCACTCGTAAATATTGTAGAGAGACAGGCACGGCGACTTCACTCCCACATTAACCAGATGCTGGAAATTTCGGAAATCAACAGCAACATTAACCTGGAGGAAACAGATCTTAATTATGCCATTCTTACTTTGGTTAATGATTATAAAATAAAAGTTCAAGAGCCAAATAGTCTTACTTTTGATCCTCATGGCTCGGAAATAATGATCATGATTGATCCTTTTGTGTTTACCACCATGTTACAAAACATCCTCGACAACTCCTTTAAGCACAATCATAGCGATATAAAAATGACTGTGCTCTTCATTACCGAGCATATTGACGGATATACCATCCATATTAAAGATAATGGAAAAGGAATTGAAGACGCGATGAAGGAAAAAATATTTGATAAGTTTTTCCGTGCGGGCAAAGACAATACCGTTTCGGGCCTGGGACTGGGCTTATATTACGTTAAACAATGTATTGATATTCACAGCTGGGAAATCAATGTAAGAACAACATTGGGAAAAGGGACCGAGTTTCTGATTCATATCCCTAAGGAGCAGACCCTAATTAGTACAAATCATTAATCAAAGAATTTTATGAGTTATGATATCGTAATAATTGAAGATGAAATAGACCTGGGCAATGTAATTTCAGAGTACCTGAAATTGAGGGGATTCAGTGTGCTATGGTTCAAAACTGCTTCAGAAGCATTGGCATATTATAGCGCAAACCAGCTTGATAACAAATTGGTTATTGTGGATGTACAGCTACCAGATATGAATGGCTTTGACCTGGCCTCAGAGATGGTAATGATCAACTCCAATCAACCTTTTTTCTTTCTAACGGCACATAACGAAAAACAGGACCGTCTTCGCGGCCTCAAGATCGGTGCAATAGATTATATTTCAAAGCCATTCGAAATTGAGGAGCTGGTGCTTAGAATAGGAAATATCATCAATAAGTTTTCAAGCGCTCCAACTGCACAATCTTTATCCAGTTCAGGATTTATCAACATAGGTGATATCAGGTACCAAAAAGATCAGCTGTTTCTGCGGATGCCCGACAGCAAAGAAGTTTCCTTAACCGTTAGAGAATCGGAAGTATTAGACCATTTGGCTGGCAATATAAATCAGGTAGTTAAAAAGAAAGATATTTTATTGGCGTTATGGGGAAACGACGATTACTTTAATGGAAAAAGCCTTGAAGTTTTTATTTCAAGGCTAAGGCGGCTCTTTAAGGCCTCTGGCCATGTTAGTATAGAAAACGTATATGGCCTGGGCTACATTCTAAAAGTTAAATGATAGCACATTTATTACTTCAAAATTGTGTAGCTGATCTTTAAAGATGCTCATTATTCCATGTAAAAATAGAGAGGTTTATGCTAACGCTTCAAGAAGATACCACCATTTCCTTCATGCGTTCAAATACCCAAGATTTTCCTTCCGCCAAAATTTTACAGTACGCTCAACCGGAGATTCAGCTCAAAACTGCCGTTGGTATAGGCACTTAAGGCCGAGGTCTGTGTGGTGTACATCCCGCTGATCAGGTATTTTCTTTTAAAGTCTACACCAATACCAAATGTGGCATTTTCACTGCTATGGTATACCCCCATCAAAAACACCTGTTTGTTTGCAATCCAGGCCTGTGCACTCAGATCAAAGATATTATCGAAGCCTTTCACCCCGCGATAGGCTACTTTTGGTTCAAGCGCTATCCCCTCCATTCCTTCGCTCAGCGTAATCTTATAACTTATGGCCGTATAAAAAGTGGCCACATCGGCCAGCTTGATCACATCTTTTTTGAAAAAGCTTTTCAGGTTGGGCAGCGATCCCTCTATGCTCAGTTTATCTGAAGTATAAGCAATACCGAAATCCCCATCTAGATAGGTTTTCCGGTCATTGTAAAGCCCAACCATCGGGTCGTTCGGATTGCCATAAATATCTGCGTTTTCAAGACGCTGGTTCATGAAACCTACAGACAGGCCAAAATGAAGCTGCTGGTTGTTTGCGTTTAAAGGCAGGTGGTAGGCATAACTGCCCACTATGCGGGTCTGCCGCTGTAGCCCCGCACTTTCATTGCTCATGTTCAGTCCTACACCAACTTTACCGAAACCATAGTCTGCGGTGAGATTCTGCGTTACGGGAGCGCCCGGAACGTTATCCCAAAGTTTACGGTAGGCCCCGTTTATGCGCAGGCCATTGTTTGCACCTGCAAATGCGGGATTGATTACATAACGGTTGGTATAATATTGTGAGGAAAGCGGATTCAGCTGTGCATGAACACTGGCTGCAGGTATCCATACGGCCAGTAACATCAATAATTTATATAAAGTCTTCATTTGATCTTCTCTTTAATTTAACTAATTTTCCCTTACCAGTGTGATAAAACCCTTTACCCTCATCTTATCTGTACCGAAATCAACAATATAATAATAGGTACCCTCTGAAAGTGCCGTTCCGTTGACTGTTCCGTCCCAGCTGTTATCGTATGCCTTTTTACTATAAATGATCCTACCGGCCTTATCAAATACCTTAACCTCATTGTTCGGATAGTAGTCGATATTCTCGATTACCCACTTATCGTTAAAGCCATCATTATTTGGGGTAAGAATGTTGTTCGCCTTGATTTTTGAAAGATTCTCGGCCACAGTCAGGGTAATGGCCTGGCTCTGGCTGCATCCGCTGCTGTTTGTAGCCGTAACTGTATAAGTAGTGGTTTCTTTTGGTCTAACAGTAAGACTGGCAGAATTTTGACCGCTTAAGATGCCGCTGGCAGTCGCCCATACATAACTTGTAGCCCCTGTAGCGGTAAGGATAGCAGTTTCTCCTCTGCTGATACTGGTTCCCTTGTCGCTATTGATAGTGATAAGGGGAAGGGGATTGATCTTGAATGCACCGTTGATATAATTAAAAATATAATTGGCAGATACGCCGCCAACCGGCGAAAGCACATAATCTCCAGCCGCAGAAGACCTGCTTCCGGTGCTGTTTACCGATGGCTTTGTGGTTAAACTGTTTGCATTGTCAGAAAATTTAAAACCGTTGTAGCTCAAAGTAAATGCTGGCAGATCGGCTCCCTGGCACATCTGCTTTGCATCTGCAGTTACGCTTAGCACCGCTTTATTAATCGTCAGGTCAGCTGTTTTAAAATCTATAGTGTAATTAGCACCCGCACTCAAGGTACTGGCAATAGCATATACACTTACATTTTCGCCTGGACTGCGGCTCAGCGCACCTGTAAAACCATCACCCGTCCCTAGCGAAGGGCTAAAAGTATAGGTCAGCGCCGGATCGGTATCTCCGTAAGTTTTGCTCTTGGCAGCGGCAGTTACCGTAATGGTTTTCTTAGCGATGGTTAGATCGGCTCCCGTATAAGTTAAGATATAATTTGCATTTAAAGCCAGGCTGCCCTGGTTGATCGGATAGGTGCCCACATTTTCGCCTGCCACACGGCTAAGTGATCCGCTAAAGCTGTCGCCTGTTACTAATGCCGGGGCAAAAGTATAGGTCAGCACCGGATCTGCATCACCATAGCTTTTATTCTTAGCGGCAGCGGTTACCATAATGGTTTTCTTAGCAATTATCAAATTTGCTCCTGTATAGTTCAGGGTATAATTTGCATTTAAAGCCAGGCTGCCCTGGTTGATCGGATAATTGCCTTCATTTTCGCCTGCCACACGGCTAAGTGATCCACTAAAGCTGTCGCCTGTTACTAATGCCGGGGCAAAAGTATAGGTCAACGCCGGATCAGCATCACCATAGATTTTGTTTTTCGCTGCCGCGGTTACCGTTATTGTCTTTTTGCCAATATTGAGGTTTGAGCCCACATAATTTAAGGTATAATTGCTGTTCAGTGCAAGTGTACCTTG
The DNA here is from genome assembly GCF_918698255.1 of Pedobacter sp. Bi27. Classification (NCBI taxonomy): domain Bacteria; kingdom Pseudomonadati; phylum Bacteroidota; class Sphingobacteriia; order Sphingobacteriales; family Sphingobacteriaceae; genus Pedobacter; species Pedobacter sp. Bi27. Next base: position 5,786 of record NZ_CAKKMW010000007.1, on the reverse strand, counting down.
ATTGATGGGATAAGTGCCAATATTCTCACCAAACGCTCTGCTTAAAGATCCCGTAAAACTATCTCCTGTTTGTAACGCCGGGGCAAAAGTATAGGTCAAAGCCGGATCAACATCACCATAGGTTTTGTTTTTTGCTGCTGCTGTCACCGTTATTGTTTTTTTGCCAATGGTCAGATCAGCACCAACATAAGTTATGGTATACTTCCCGTCAAGGGCAAGTGTACCCTGGCCAATTGCATAGGTACCGGTATGCTCTCCCGGCAACCTGTCCAGGCTTCCGCTAAAGCTATCGCCAGCCTGTAGTGCCGGAGCAAAAGTATAGGTTAATGCCAGATCTGCATCACCATAGGTTTTGCTTTTCGCTACCGCCGTTACCGTAATTACGGTTTTCGCTTCAATCGTCAGATTGGCTCCTATGTAAGTCAGGATATAGTTTCCGTTCAATGCCAGTGTACCCTGGGTAATGGCATAGGTACCCGTGGTTTCACCAGCTGCCCTGCTCAAGGATCCCGTAAAGCTATCGCCTGTTACCAAAGCCGGGGCAAAAGTATAGGTCAGTACCGGATCGGCAGCGCCCTGGATTTTACTCTTCGCTATTGCTGTTACCGTTATTGTTTTTTTGCCAATAGTGAGATTTGCGCCCACATAATTTAAGGTATAATTGCTGTTCAGTGTAAGTGTACCCTGGTTAATGGCATAGGTTCCGATATTTTCACCAGGCAATCTGCTCAATGCTCCCGTAAAAGTATCAGTACCTACCAGCGTCGGGCTGAAAGTATAAGTCAGTGCCGGATCTGCATCACCATAAGTTTTGCTTTTGGCAGATGCGGTTACCGTAATGATCTTTTTGCCTATCACAAAATCAGCTCCTACATAGTTCAAGTTATAATTTGCATTTAAAGCCAGGCTGCCCTGATCGATCGGATAGGTGCCCACGTTTTCTCCTGCCGAACGGCTAAGAAACCCGCTAAAGCTGTCGCCCGTAACTAATGCTGGGGCGAAAGTGTAAGTTAACGCCGGATCGGCATCACCATAACTTTTGCTTTTGGCTACCGCGGTTACCGTTATCGTTTTCTTGCCGATGGTAAAATCCGCACCAACATAGCTTAAAGCATAGTTGCTGCTCAATGCAAGGGTACCCTGAATAATGGCATAATCACCTGCATTTTCACCTGGCAGTCTGCTTAAGCTTCCGCTAAAGGTATCGGCAAAGGCCAGGCCTGATCCGCCAACCGTAAAGGTAAGGAAGGGATCAACACTACCGTATTCTTTCGATTGTGCAGTAGCTGTAACCGTTACCGTCCTTGGATTGATTGTAAAATTTATTCCAGGAGTAAAGGTGATCGCATAATTAGTGCTTAGTGCTAAGGTACCCTGGGTGATGGCATAGCTGCCAACATTTTCTCCTGGTGCGCGTGATAAACTGCCGCTAAAGGTATCGGCGAAAGCCAAGCCAGATCCGCCAAGCGTATAGGTTAGGAAGGGATCAACATTACCGTATCCTTTTGATTGTCCAGTAGCCGTAACCGTAATTGCTCTTTTATTGATTGTAAAATTTGTACCTGCGGTAAAAGTTATTGCATAATTGCTTCCAGCCGAAAGCGTACCCTGGGTAATGGCATAAGTACCAATATTCTCCCCCGCTGCACGGGTAAGTGATCCGCTAAAGCTATCACCGGTAGCTAAAGCTGGTGTAGCGGTAAAGTTTAGCGCAGGGTCTACGTTTCCGTAAATTTTCGAATTTACAGTTGGGTTTATTGTAATTGTTCTAACCGAAATGTTTGCTGTTGTTGATGCGGTTGCATTGCCTAATGTATAATTGCCCGATGCACCACCAGAAATGGTAATGCCCGTAACCGTTATCGGTTTATTTATTCCTACAGCAGCCGATGCAAATGAAGCTCCTGTGTAACTTTCGGTAAATACATCGCCTGCTACACGGTCATCGCTAAGGGTTACCGTTGCAGTTGCAGTCCCGTCGTACAGTTTATTATTCCCGGTTGCTGATACAGTTAATGGTTTTGGTGTAACGGTTAAAGCTGAGGCATTAGCTGCAGCCTGTACAAAATTATAGTTTGCTGCCGTTAGTCCTCCACCATTAATATTATATGAACCAACAGCACTACTTATTGTAGCAGAGCTTGACCAACTAATAGTGCCGGTTGTTGCGGTTGTTATAATTTCCGAATTTACAAAGCCGGTTACTGTTCCTGTTAAAACCGGAACACTTGCCCCATAAACTTTTGATATCGCATTTGAAGTATAAGTTAATGTTGCCTTTAAAACTGTACTCGAGGGTATGTTTATCGTAGCACTATTTGCACCTGCACTTGTTAATATCACATTTCCTAAATTTGTACCAGCGGATGCAGTTGCTTTTAGTCTTACATATACAGTCCCGGACACCGTACCAGAACTACCGATGATGGCAGAAGGACCGAAAGTTGTACCATCGGCACTCACCTCAAAATTGGTGGTTGATGATGGGGTAGCCGTAATTCCTGCCAATAATCCGGTACCGGATACAGTTACACTAGTTGTAGCGGATGCCGTTCCATAAGTAGTGCTTAAGCCCACAGGAAAGTTGGCAGGGGCAGAAATTGTTAGCGCCGATATCGCTATGGTGTATGATACTGATTTATTGCTCGAAAACGCATCAGTACTTTTTACCGTAAAAGTATAGCTTCCTGGTGCAGTGGCCGTTCCCGACAATACTCCAGCAGCACTCAGCGTGATACCTGTAGGGGGCGCGCCGGCAGTAATCGAATAAGTATAAGGTGCTGTTCCGCCCACAGATAAGAAGGTTTGGCTATATGCGGCGCCCAAAGTAGGATTAGGCAAAGTAGCAGGGCTTATTGTAATATCGGCCTGAGCAACATTAATGCTATAAGCCTGAGATTTACTGCCCAAAGATGCATCTGTACTTTTTACGGTAAAGGAATAGCTTCCAGCTGCTGTGGCACTTCCCGACAGTACTCCAGCAGCGCTCAGCGTGATACCTGTAGGCAGCGCACCGGCAGTAATCGAATAAGTATAAGGTAATACTCCCCCGGTAGATGACAGAGATTGGCTATAGGCCGATCCAACCACCGCATCAGGAAGTGTAGCAGGGCTGATGGTGATCACAGCCGGTGCAACAGTAACTGAATAGGCCCTTACCCCATTAAAAGGAGAAATATCGCTGGAGAATATAGAAAAATTAAAGGTACCAGAGGCTGTTGGTGTTCCCGAGATAAGACCTGTGCTGCTGAGCGACAGGCCCGCAGGCAATGCACCGGCACCAACAAGATAGGTGTATGGCGCTATCCCCCCTGTAGAAGACAGTTGCTGGCTATAGGCGACCGTAATAACCGGATCGGGCAAAGTAACCGGATTGACTACGACCGTGGGCGATGCAATCGATATGTTATATGCGCGTGTGCCAGTTACCGAATTGCCATCGGTAGCCTGGACAGTAAAGTTAAAAATTCCGGCCTGTGAAGGAGTTCCTGAAAGAACGCCCACCGGGCTCATTGACATACCCGCTGGCAAGCTGCCTGCAATTAACGTAAAGGTATAAACCCCTGTACCGCCTGAAGCAGTAACGTTCTGGCTGTAAGCCGCCCCATATACCGGGTTTGGCAGTGTTACCGGAAAAAGCGAAATTGGAAGTGTGGCCTGAATACTATTTCCGGTTTGATCTGCTGTAGTTAATGCCGGATCCGCGCCCCTGTTCCAGTCATCCGCAGCAGCCAGGTTATAGATATTGCCATCCTGTGCCGAAAGACCATTCTTGTTTAAAACAGGAATAAGTGCAGCTTTATCGGCAGCATTCAATGCAACAGAAAACAACTGTCCGGAAGTGACTTCAACGCCGGCCGAAGTTAAGGTATAGGTAGCGCCGCCCTGACCTTTAACGGTCAGCTTAGTGACATCAATATCGTTGAGCGCACCACTTCTGATAAGAAAGCCGGTTCCATTCACCACCATCACTCCTGTTGTTCCATTGTAGGTAGCCGAAGTAATGGTCGGTATAGCTACCCCGCTCACGGTAACCGCATTGGTTGCATCTGCATTTAAACTTACATTGGCCATCCAGCCGTTCGCGGCTGTCAGGTTATAAACAGTACTTCCTGTAGAGGTTGTACCATTCTTATTTATAATCATACCCAACGCCGTTCTGTCGGTGGCATTCAAAGTCACGCTAAAGGCTGTTGCGCTGGTAATTTCCACATCCGGACTTGTGAGCGTATAAGTACTACCGCCCTCAGCGGTAAGGGTTAAGGTAGAAATATCGACATCATTGGCAGCACCTGCTTTAGCCTGTAAGCCTGTACCGGTAACGGCCAATACTCCAGTCGCAACATTGTAAGCCGCTGAAGTTATAGTAGGCTGTACCAAAGTGGTAAATGGGCTGTTCGCACCGTAACTGGTCCCTTCTGAATTAATCGCGTAAGCCCTATAATTGATAAGGGTACCTGCCGGAAGGGAAGAAACCGTAGCACTGAAACTACCCGTACCACTTCCGTTTTGCACCTTATTGTTCGAAGTTGTTGGAACACCACTGGTAGACCATACAATACCTCTTTCGGTTACAGTGGCACCTCCATCGGCTGTTACATTCCCGCCTAATACAGCCGAATTCGTCTGAATAGTGGTAGCCGCTGTAGTACTAACGGTTGGGGCCACTTCTGTTCCGGTAGCTATTCCAACCCTTATATCATCGATCCAATAACCGTTATTTGCCTTGAAATAGATATCAACACTATTTACTGCCAATGTTCTAGTGAAAGTATTGGTTGTAGTGGTAATTGCGTTCGATCCTCCAACTATAGGAGAATTATCCTGATCCGTTTCGGCTGCTCCTGCAACTTTATTATAGGTAACGATATACCATGGCGGGATAACGATACCAAACTGGCCGTTGTAACTGTTATAGCCTTCGTGCCTAACATACATCGAATAAAAATTAAAAGGCTGTCCATCTGCGCGCTCCAATCTGAAGGTGTCTCCTCCGGCGCCAGTTTTCCACAAAGAAGTAGAATTGCCGCTTCCGCCTGTTGCACTAATGCTAAAACCTCCGTTTCCTCCCGAGGTAAGTTTATAATTTACGCCAGCAATAGTAATAACAGCTTGTGTGGCCCAGGGAGAACCTGAAGGCGTTGTTATAGTTGCCCCTGCATCAAAATTATAGGTAGTCTGGGCAAGGCAAAACAAGGACAGGCCAAAAACTAAAAAGATCAGTAAAGAGCCCTTCAATAGATTGAATAATCTCATGAGCGTAATATTTGGTTAAAATGTAGATGATCGGTTGGCTGTAGGTAGCCAGTTTTATTAAGAAAGTAGAGCGTATCGGCAAATAAATGACACAAATAAACAAAATATCAGACAGGAAAGAGATTGTGGCGTTGTAATATTTATAATACAATACAACAATCTTAAAATAACACCAAAATGCGTTAGTCGACGGAACAAAAATATCATTAACTTAAGCCCTTTTAACCACAGATGCGCACAGATAAACACAGATTTCAATCGTCACATTGTCCCTCACCTGGTCTTAGCGTCTCCAATGCTATTAAGTTAAGCTATTTATATGCTTGGTGCAACCTGCTTTTATTTTGCCGAACTTTAATTCTGGGAAAGCTTCTTGTTGGCTTTACCGCAACTACAGTTTTAGAAATTTGCTCTATTAGCTGTTTAATTATTGTTTTCAGTTTTGATCCCATTACTAACTCAATTAGGCTGTTCCTAACAAATCTGAATGCATTTTGCCAGTTGAAGATATAACCGTATCTTCTTTTATC